>NZ_JBANLZ010000001.1:0-1199560 GCF_037046485.1 Pseudoxanthomonas sp. F11
GTCGGTCAGGCCCGGGCCGATGTTGATCCCCGGGGTGCTGTCGTCGCTGCTGCTGGCCGTGCTGTTGGGGTTCTGCACCGCACCGGCATCATCGGCATACCCGGCCGGCGCTGGCGGCGTGGCCGGCGGCGTGGTGTCCACGGTCACGGTCACGGATATCGGGCTGCTGCTGCCGGCCGCGTTCGTTTGCACTAACTGAAGGTTATTGAGGCCATCCGGAAGGTTGCTGGTCGGGGTAAGCGACCACCTGCCGTCCGCACCCACGATCGCGGTTCCCAACACGGTCCCCGAAGCATCTCTCAGGGTGATCGTCGCCCCTGCGTCGCCGGTTCCCGTGAACGTTGGCCGGCGATCGTCCGTCGCCTGTCCGGTCGCGAGCGGACCGGTACGCGACCCTACGTCATCCAGGATGGAACTGACTGACGGTACCGCCGGCGTCCTCGGGGCCGGCTCGGACTCATGTTCACTACCGCCCCCTAGCAGCGCCGCCACGGCCCCCAGACCGCCGACCAGACCAAGCAGTCCATATAAAGCGCTTTCGTAGTTTCCCAGCGCGATATAGCGCACAAGCGAATCGTTCACGCCATCGCCGGCCGCCGTCAGTGCATCGCCAAAATCGACACGAAACGCCTCACCCCCGTGCCTGAAGATCAGGACATCGCCATCGGACGATGCAGAAAAGAAATTGGCGATACGGATTTGCGATCCATCCTTGAAAACCACAAGCAGATCATTGCCTTCTCGCGCGTAGTTGCCGACATCGGCCCGGTCGGCCGAAATGACGAAGGCCTCCCGCCGTCCATCCACCGCTGCGACCACGCCACCAGCGGCCAATTCAACGACCGAGTAGCCTTCAAGACCTTGCTGAATCGCCATACTTTCCCCCTTACTGTTATACGACCACCTTCATTCCTGAAACCGGATTCGGCTTAGGAAGCGGAACTGTGCTTTTAAGCACATAATTAGGTAAATGTTTTTACAAAGTCAACAAACCATTAACAACGATCCATCAGGAGTTAAAGCGAAATTAGAATTATCAAATCACATTAAAATCGCCATCTCGAGAATCAGCGCTATTTTCAGAAGAAAGAACTGCTGGATCGTTCGCTCGCTTGGGACCATAACCACGCATGGCAGCCTGATCGCCATCCGCCCGGTGATCGACAGGCCGCGATTTCTCAAGCCTCTGCCAGGTACTCGACGATAGGTATGAAGGGATGTAGATCGGCGGTCCCCTGCCCGATAGCGCCGTGCAGGTCTGCGCATCGACGATGTGCGCCAACGCCCTCCCTGCCCCCCGGGAATCATCGACAGAACGAGGCGCCGCGACGCAGTCATGTGTCCACACTGGAATAGTTGCCCTGATCGCACGTCATTCGCGCAAATGCCGGAGAGCAACCGCGACGCATGAGTTACAAGATGAGGTTTCGCAAGTCGCCCCTCCAACGGGACACCCATATCGGCGCCCACCTTGTTCTGCTGCCTGTGGCGGCTTTGCAACGACTCATGAAGGAAGCGCCGTGAGCGGCGCTGCAACCGCTACAGGCAGCGGACAGGGGGGACGATAGCCACCAGACGACGCAGCGGTTCTAATGTCACGCTCATGCCCCTCGCCGACTCCTCATGAAGCCCTCTGCCCCCGACGACGCCCTCATCGAGACATGAGCGAAGCGTCGCACCGCGCCCCCACCGGAACCGAACGCGTCACCGACTCCCACCTTCGCCTGATCGCCTCCCTGGCGAGCCTGCTGGTGCACGTGTTGTTCGTGCTGGCCCTGCTGTACTCCTCCCGGATGGAACTGGCCCAGACCGAAAGCAGTAGCCGCGGGGGCGCCCGCGTCAAAGTCGACTTCCTGGGCGACAGCCCCCAGGACGACGCCCAGCCGCCCGTACCCCCCACCGGCGCCACGCTCCCCCGCAAACGCCCCAAACCCCTCAAGCCCCTGGTGACAACCCCCGTCACCTCGCCCGTCGACACCACCCGCGTCACCGAAGCCGAGAACCCCGTCGCCCCCGACGAAGCCCAGCCCCACCCCCCGGCCAGCCAACAGGCCATCGCCCCGTACCAGAACCGCCCTCCGTCCAGCCCACCCGCCTGGCGCCGCTCCGCCCAATGGGGCCAGCCGCCCGGCATGCTGGCCCGGGACACCGCCCCCGACAACTACGGCCCCACTGTCGGCACCGGCCAACACCAGGGCAACAACCAGGGCAACGCCGCCACCCCCAGCATGGAAGTGGACGGCCACCAGATCTACTACGACCTGCGCAACGAGCTGAAAGTCGCCGACTGGCAGGCCCAGGGCATGAAGGACGTCTTCTTCCCCCTGCCCGGCCGCCGCGAGCTGATGGTCTGCGCCCTGGAGATCGTGGCCACCCGCGGCTCCGGCGGCTGCCGGCTTGTGCAGCCCGACGATCCCGTCCTGGCCGACATCGGCGACGCCCGCGACGTGGTCAACGTGATGCGCATCTACCGCCGCGGCGAACTGATCTGGCGCGGACCGGGGGCGTACCGCTAGTGCTTTTCCTTCTCCCCGCCTGCGGGGAGAAGGTGCCCAGCGGGCGGATGAGGGGCAGAGCGCGGTAACGAACCGGGCGCCGAGGCATCCCCACTCCGCTCGCCCCTCACCCGCCTTCGGCACCCTTATCTCTTGACGATCTGCCAGATTAGGTGCCGAGAGCCGGCGTGGTCGGGCGTCACACCTTGGGTGCTACGACCGCGGGAGAGCAAGCTCGCCACGCCGGAATCTCCCTGCACACGCCCGAACAGTTGCTCGAGTAGGCGCTCGTAACGATAAGGCTGGGCCGCAAGGGAGGGCTCTCGACCCTGGCAGCTTACCGGAGATGGGCAATGGGATACGGCGTAGGACTTGATGTGTGCAAGGCATGGATCGACGCTCACGTGTACGGCATGGATCGTCGGGCTCGATTCCCCAACACGGCTACCGGGCTTGAGGCCTTGCGTCACTGGTTAGCCGATGTGCCGGTGCGCCAATGCGTGCTGGAAGCCACCGGAGGCTACGAGCAGCAGGCACTGGATCACCTGCATGCGGCAGGCGTGCCGATGGTGCGGGTCAATCCCCGACAGGGCCGCGACTTTGCCAAGGCCACCGGCCAACTGGCCAAGACCGATGCGCTCGATGCCCAGGTCCTGGCACACATGGCGGCGGTGCTGGAGTTGACGCCGTATCGCCCCTCACCGGCCTGGCAGCGCCGTCTGGCGCAGTACCACCAGCGTCGCCTGGATCTGCAGCAAAGCGTGCAGCAGGAACGCCAGCGACTGGAGCAGCTTACCGACCCTTGGCTGCGTCGGCAGACCTTGCTCGCCCTGCGTCGTAGTCAGGCCATGCTCAAGACGCTGGATGCCCGCATCGCCCAGCAGGTGGCCGAGCAGCCCGGCCTGGCCGTGCTGGGCCAGATCAAGGGCGTGGGGCCGGTGTTGCGCTCGGCCCTGGCTACGCAGTTGCCCGAGTTGGGTCGCCTGAGTGGCAAGGCCATCGCCAAGCTGGTGGGCGTTGCACCCTTGCCCTGCGACAGTGGCACCTTGCGCGGCACACGCCGCATCTGGGGCGGCCGGGCGGGCCTTCGGGCCACGCTGTACATGGGCACGTTGACCGCAGTGCGCTACGAACCGACTCTGCGGTCCTTCTACCAATCGCTCCGCGATCGCGGCAAACCGGCCAAGATCGCCTTGGTGGCATCCATGCGCAAACTGCTGGTCATCCTCAACGCCCGCATGCGGGACCATCTGAACGCTTCCCACTGCGCCTGAATCAAGACAGTTGCTCTCCCCGCTTCGCAAGGAGAGGGAGGTTCGGTTGTTCTGCCGAAAGAAAAACCCCGCCGAGGCGGGGTTTTATTTTCGTCGACTTACTTACGCTGGCAGCACCAAGCGTAGGACTGCGCAACTTAAGGCATCACGCGCCGATCAGGCTTTCCGCCGGGATGCCGAGGTTCCGGTGCAGGTTACGGATCATCTCAAGGGTGAGCCCGCGCTTGCGACTCAGCACCTCGTAGACGCGGTTGGGCTGCCCGATGGAAGGCACCAGGTCTTTCACGGTCAGGCCACCCTGCTCCATGCGAAAGCGGATCGCCTCGATGGGGTCCGGGGCCTCGATGGGAAAGTGCTTCGCTTCATAGGCTTCGACGAGCGTGGCCAGAATCTCGAAACGGTCCCCGTCTTCCGTACCCGGCGTGGGCTCATTGTCGAAGTAAGCCGACAGCTCGTGCAGCGCGGCCTTGTAATCCTTATCGGTGCGGATGGGATGGATGTTCATGGATCCTCCACGGTGGCGGCATCTACCCGGTCGTACTCGGTATGGGTGCCGATGAACTTGATGTAGATGGCCTGGAATCGGTAAGCCACCGCGACGATGAGCCGATAGTCGTTGCCCTTGATGTTGAACACCACGCGGTTGTGACCGACGAAACTGGCGCTGGCATAACGCTGGCGGATGTCCTGGGGCGTACGCCAGACGGCGTGCTTGGCTTCGTCGTACCACGCTTTGAGGGGCTGTTCAGCGTTCGGATGGCGCGCCCAGAAATCTCGCAACGTGCCCACGGCGATAACCTTCATGGCGCCATGCTAGTCCCAAATTGGGACCAATGCAAGACGGCCCCCGGAGGGGGGGGCAGCATCGTAGCCGGCTTCGTGATCCGCCAAGAAGAACCCCGCCGAAGGGGGGTTTTCGTTTTCTGCGGCTTACATGTTCCGCCGGTACTCCCCACCCACGTCGTACAGCGCGTGGCTGATCTGGCCCAGGCTATGGGTCTTGACCGCCTCGACCAGGGCTTCGAACACGTTGCGGCGCTCACGCGCGGTACGCTGCAGATAGGCCAAGCCATGGCCGTCGTGGACTTCCGGCTCAGCGTGTTCTTCCAGCGCCGCGGCATGGCTGTGGTCGGTCTCGCCTTCCGGCGCCAGCCCGTTGCGGCTGGCCTGCCAGGCGCGGACGTTGGCGATCTGCTGGGCCTTCTCTTCTTCGGTCGAGCGGATCAGCTCGATCTCGGTGGCGATCTCGCCGCCGTGCTCGCGCGGCAGGAAGGTGTTCACGCCAACCAGCGGCAGGCTGCCGTCGTGCTTCTTGTGCTCGTAGTACAGCGACTCTTCCTGGATCTTGCCGCGCTGGTACATGGTGTCCATCGCACCCAGCACGCCGCCGCGCTCGCTGATGGCCTCGAACTCCTTGTAGACCGCCTCTTCCACGATGTCGGTCAGCTGGTCGACGACGAAGCTGCCCTGCCAGGGGTTCTCGTTGAAGTTCAGCCCCAGCTCCTTGTTGATGATCATCTGGATGGCCACCGCGCGGCGCACGCTCTCTTCCGTGGGCGTGGTGATCGCCTCGTCATAGGCGTTCGTGTGCAGGCTGTTGCAGTTGTCGAACAGCGCATACAGCGCCTGCAGCGTGGTGCGGATGTCGTTGAACTGGATCTCCTGCGCGTGCAGCGAGCGGCCCGAGGTCTGAATGTGGTACTTCATCATCTGGCTGCGCTCGTTGGCGCCGTAGCGCTCGCGCATCGCACGGGCCCAGATGCGGCGGGCGACGCGGCCGATGACGGTGTACTCCGGATCCATGCCGTTGCTGAAGAAGAACGACAGGTTGGGGGCGAAGTCGTCGATCTTCATGCCGCGCGCCAGGTAGTACTCGACGATGGTGAAACCGTTGGACAGGGTGAAGGCGAGCTGGCTGATCGGGTTCGCTCCGGCCTCGGCGATGTGGTACCCACTGATGCTCACCGAGTAGAAGTTGCGCACGCCGTGGTCGACGAAGTACTGCTGGATGTCGCCCATCATGCGCAGGGCGAACTCGGTGCTGAAGATGCAGGTGTTCTGCGCCTGGTCTTCCTTCAGGATGTCGGCCTGCACGGTGCCGCGCACGGTGGCCAGCGTCTCGGCCTTGATGCGCGCGTAGGTGGCTTCGTCCACCAACTGGTCGCCGGTGATGCCCAGCAGGCCCAGGCCCAGGCCGTTGTTGGTCGGCGGCAGTTCGCCGTGGTACTGCGGCCGCGCGCGGCCTTCGAAGAACGCGTCGATCTTCTTCTGCGCCTCGGCCCAGCGCGCGTCGTCGGCCTTCAGGTACTTCTCCACCTGCTGGTCGATGGCGGTGTTCATGAACATCGCCAGGATGATCGGCGCCGGGCCGTTGATGGTCATCGACACCGAGGTGGTGGGCGCGCACAGGTCGAAGCCGGAGTACAGCTTCTTCATGTCGTCCAGCGTAGGGATGTTGACGCCGGAGTTGCCGATCTTGCCGTAGATGTCCGGGCGCGGCGCCGGGTCTTCACCGTACAAGGTGACACTGTCGAAGGCGGTGGACAGGCGCGCGGCCGGCTGGCCGACCGACAGGTAATGGAAGCGGCGGTTGGTGCGCTCCGGCGTGCCTTCGCCCGCGAACATGCGGATGGGATCCTCGCCGGTGCGGCGGTACGGATACACGCCGCCGGTGTACGGATAGCTGCCCGGCAGATTCTCCTTCTGCAGGAAGGTCAGCAGTTCGCCCCAGCCCTGGTACGGCGGCGGCGCGATCTTCGGGATCTGCTGGTGGCTGAGCGAGGTGGTGTAGTTGTCGATGCGGATGGTCTTGCCGCGCACCTGGTACTCGTTCACCGGATCGGTCACCGCCTTGTGGCGCGCCGGCCACTCGCGCAGCAGCTTCAGCGCCTCCGAAGACAGCGCCTGGATCGCGTCGTTGTAGCGCTGGCGCAGGGTGAGCAGCGAACGGTCGGGGCCGTTGTAGGAGCGGGCCATGCCCGCGCTGCTTTCCTGCGCGTTCGACGGGAGAGCATCGCGCCCATGGGGCGCTCCTACAAGAGCGTCTGCGGGGTAAAGCTCCAGCGCCTTCGGCAAGGCCGGATCTTCCAGATCCTTCAGCGCATTCCAGTAATGCTGGGCGCGGCTGGCGGTTTCCGCCTCGGTCTCGATGCGGCGGTTGATGCCGCGACCCTGCTCGGCGATCTCGGCCAGGTAGCGCACGCGGCTGCCGGGGATCAGCACGGTGGCGCGCGGCTCCTTCAGCTCCGTGTCGATGGCGGGCGTCCACTTCTCCGCCGGCAGTTGCAGCTTCTCGCGCAGCAGGCGGCACAGGTTGGCGAACATCCAGCTGACGCCGGGGTCGTTGAACTGGCTGGCGATCGTGGGATACACCGGCACGTCGGCGTCCGCGGTCTGGAACGCCACGCGGTTGCGCTTCCACTGCTTGCGCACGTCGCGCAGGGCGTCTTCTGCGCCGCGCTTGTCGTACTTGTTCAGCACGATCAGCTCGGCGAAGTCGATCATGTCGATCTTCTCCAGCTGGCTGGCCGCGCCGTAGTCGCTGGTCATCACGTACATGGGGAAGTCGACCAGGTCGACGATCTCGGAATCGCTCTGGCCGATGCCGGCGGTCTCCACGATCACCAGGTCGAAGCCCAGCGACTTCAGGAAGGCGATGCAGTCCTTCAGCACGGCGTTGGTGGCCACGTGCTGGCGGCGGGTCGCCATCGAGCGCATGTAGATGCGCTCGCTGCGCAGCGCGTTCATGCGGATGCGGTCGCCCAGCAGCGCGCCGCCGGTGCGGCGGCGGGTGGGATCGACCGAGATCACCGCGATGTGCATCTGCGGGAAGCAGGACAGGAAGCGGTTCATCAGCTCGTCGGTGACCGACGACTTGCCCGCACCGCCGGTGCCGGTGATGCCGATCACGGGCGTTCCGCCCGTACGGGAATGGGGAGTGGGGAATGGGGAATCGGAACCGGCGGCGGCCCATTGCTTGCGCAGCTTGGCCAGTTCCTGCTCATTGAAAGCGCCATCCTCGATGGCGGACATCATGCGGCCGATGGCGGCCTCGTCATGGAGATCGGGCCTGGCAGAAGGCTGCCATTCCCCATTCCCCGTTCCCGATTTCCGCGCATGCTGCGCACGCGCCACCACGTCCTGGATCATTTCCACCAGGCCCATCTTCATGCCGTCGTTCGGGTGGTAGATGCGCTCCACGCCGTAGGCCTGCAGTTCGGCGATCTCTTCCGGGGTGATGGTGCCGCCGCCGCCGCCGAACACGCGCACATGGCCGGCGCCGCGTTCCTTCAGCATGTCGACCATGTACTTGAAGTACTCGACGTGTCCGCCCTGGTAACTGGACAGCGCGATGCCGTCGGCGTCTTCCTGCAGCGCCGCGCGCACGACATCCTCGACGCTGCGGTTGTGGCCCAGGTGGATCACCTCCGCACCCTCGCCCTGGATCAGCCGCCGCATGATGTTGATGGCGGCGTCGTGCCCGTCGAACAGGCTGGCCGCGGTCACGAAGCGCAGCGGCGTACGGTCGGTCTGGGCGGCGGGAAACTGGCTGGCGGGTGTACTCACGCGTGCTCACTCACGGTACGAATGCAGAAGCGGGATTGTAGCCGCTCGTGCGTGAGCACCTCACCTTTTGCATACCAATGGACCGGGCCATCTCACGATACGCCCCCGTATCCTCGATGCGTCAGACCCTTGCTTCGTCGAGCGCCGTCTGCAATGACTGCAGGTGGTGCGCATACCGGCGCCATTGGCCCACGTAGCGCGCGTGGATGGGTTCACGCACCTGCGCGGCGCTGGCTGTCGCGACCGAAGATGTGCGGGGCTCCGTAGCGAGTACGCCGGGGTGCCATGCGAGGCCGCAGAAATCGAGCACACGACGTGCTGCCGCCTCTGGCGCGCGGACGAGGTCTTCGTAGGGAATGTCGAGGATCCTGCCGGGATGACGCGAGTGCCAGTGCCGCATCAGGCCCCGATAGCGGATGAAGTGCGCCGCCATCTCACGCTGATCGTAAGTATGCGGATAGGCGTCGACGAAGAGTTCCTTGAGGTTGGAGAAGCACACTTCCATCGGGTCGCGCACCATATGCAGGATCCTGGCCTGTGGCAGCGCACGCGCGATGTGGTCCACCAGCAGGAAGTTGGCCGGCATCTTGTCGGTGAAGAATGCTCGCCCATTGGCGCGCCATGCGGTCTTCTCGAGATAGCGACGACCGAGCAGTCCCATATCGGCCTGTTCGGCCGCGACGCACAGCGCTTCATCCAGGTGCGGCCCACCCACACGGTCGCACACCCAGCGCAATTGACAGAGCATGTCGCGCAGTTCGCCCGCATCCTGGACGTGAGGATGACGCGCCAGAATCTGCTCCAGCAACGTGGTGCCCGATCGCGGCATGCCGACGATGAAGATGGGCGTGGGCGCGGTGGTGGACACGGCGACACCGGTCGCGGGAACAGACCGACGTTGAAGACGGTCGAACAGGCGGGCTTCCGCCACGGCGTCGTAGGCGACCTGGCGCCGCCTGGCCTGCATGCCCTGCACGAGCGCCTGCCACGCGCCTTCGATGTCATCCAGGTCGTCCAGTTCCTTGAACAGTGCGTAATAGAGCCAGGGCGCCTCGGGATGCCCGTCGGGCATGCGTGCTGCCGTGGCCCGCAAACGGTCGATGTGGTTGCGCGCAGGCGTCTGCCTGCGCAGTTTGGCCAGCAACCGGTGCACGGGCGGCATCATCGGATTGCGCTGCAGGGCAGCTTCCCAGGCTCTTTCGGCCTCCGCTTCGTCCCCCTGGTAGAAGGCGGCCAGTCCAAACAGGTATCGCGCCGGCGCTCCACCGTCGCGGATGCGTTGCGCTCGCTGCAGGAATTTCTCTGCCAGGTCAGGAAACGATTGCGACAACAGTGCCTGACCAAGACCGCGCAACACGTCCGGATCGGACGCCGAAGAAAGTGCAGGAGCCTGGGCGCATGCAAGGCCCGCCTCGATCTCACCGAGATCGAACAGCTGCCGGGTGAGCGCCTCAAGGAGCGCGACGTCGTCCTCGTGCTGGCTGGGTGCCGACGCCCGCAACGCGAACGCCACGGCGTCGCGCATGCGCCCCGACCGCGCGGCCAGCGTGGATAGCCGAAGCGCCGCCGGGGACTGCCACCCGTCCAGATCGATCAACTGCTGGTAGCGCTCAGCTGCAGGTGCCGATTGCCCCGCGGACATCAGGCGTTCGGCTTCCTGCCAGGCCTGCAACGGATCGATGGGCATGGGACATGACGGTACGGAGGAGCGCCGAGTCTAGCAAGCGCCACCGTACTGACGACCTCAGGCCAGCCCGAACGGCAGCGCGTGCGTGGAAACGACGCGCTGCCCGACGGTCTCGCCACGAAGGAAGCGCAGCGACGCATCGAGCGTTTCCGGCGCGATGGTCACGCGGTGATGGCCCAGGCCGGTGGTGCTGAGCAGTGTGGCCTGCGGCCAGTAGCGCGCGTAGCGTTCGCCTTCGCACCACGGCACGTCGGTGTCTTCCAGGTCGTGCACGATCAGGCCGGGACGGCCGATGCGCGGTGCCGTGGCGTGGGCCTGCAGGTCGCCCACGTCATGGGCGGTGAGTTCCTGGTACTCGTCGAACAAGCGCCGGCTGAGGAACTGCGCCAGCCCCACCATGCCGCCGAAGCGGCGCGCGGCGTCGAAGGGATCAGCCGCGGGCGCCAGCAGGATCACGCGTTCGGCCTGCAGGCCCCGCGCCATGGCGATGGCGGTCCCTGCCCCGCCCAGCGAATGGCCGACGACGGCGGCCAGCGGGCCGACGTGTTCGCCTACGCGGGCAATCGCGTCGGCGAACATGGGCAGCGTGGCGCGGCGGCCGCTGCTGCGGCCATGGGCGGGCTGGTCGAACGTCACCACGGCGTAGCCTGCGCGGCGCAGCGGCTCCACCCACGGCAGGAACCGCAAGCCGAAGCTGGACCAGCCATGGGCCAGCAGGACGGTCGGCTGGCGGGCGGGATCGCCCCACGTATAAGTGGTCAGCCGTTCGCGGCCGAAGACCAGTTCACCCACGCGCGCGCCGCCGGTATCGGCCTGCCTCGCCCGCGTGCGGGCACCGGGCATGGGCGTGCAGAACAGCTGGAATGCGCGGGTCAGCGTGCTGCGCGGGGCGAGCCAGCTGCCGACGGCCAGGCGGACGCTCAGCAGGTGCAGCGCGAGGGGTTTGCGAACGATCGTGCTATTTTGACGGACGGTGACAGCGGCCATGGCGGTGGACCTCGGGAGCGTTAGGCGGGGGTGGAGACAGCGGGGGCGCCGTAGGACGCCAACAGGCGATCCAGCGAACGGCGGGCGAGCTGCGGCGCCTGTTCGGCGTCGTAAAGCCGGGCGTCGTGCAGGCCCTGGGCGACGGCGAACAGTTCGAACGCGAGCAGGACCGGGTCGGTTTTCGGCGACAGTTCGCCGGTGTCGATGCACATGCCAATCGCCTTCACCAGCTGCTGGCGCAGTTGCAGCAGCCAGTCGACGACACGATCGTGCAGCAGGCCCGGACGGGCGTCATATTCGTGTGCGGCCGCCAGGATGACGCAGCCATCCGGGTTGTCGCACACCCAGCGGAACCAGTTCTCCATGATCGCGCGCAGGCGCGGCAGGCCCCGCGGCTGGCCGATGGCCGGGACGATCACGGCGCGGGCGTACCGATCGGCCGTCCATTCCAGCACGGTCAACTGCAGGTCCTCGCGCGAGCCGAAGTGGGCGAACACGCCGCTCTTGGACATGCCGGCCGCCGTGGCCAGCTCACCGATCGACAGGCCCTCCAGACCGTGCCGGGCGGCGATGTCGTAGGCCCGCGCCAGGATCATCTCGCGGGTGGCGTTGCCCTTGTGGGTGGCGGCTTGCGGCGTCATGCCGACAGAAATAGCACGACCGTTCGATTTACACAACCGGCCTCGCGGCCGATGTGCCGTGGCGGCATGGTCATGGCGCCCACCGCCGATTGCATTAAACTGCCGCCCTGCGACGACCACGGCCGTGTTCCGGAAACGTCGCTTTTTTCTTTTCTGACAACCCGTTAGCCGTGAAGGCAAGCCCGCGCCGGCCCCACCCGCGCACCGGAGCCCACCCATGATCTTCGAAACCCTCGACACTTCCGGCCACGAACAGGTCATCTTCTGCCACAACCCGGATGCCGGGCTGAAGGCCATCATCGCCATCCACAGCACCGTGCTGGGCCCGGCGCTGGGCGGCGTGCGCATGCGGCCCTATGCCGACAGCGCGCTGGCGCTGAACGACGCGCTGCGGCTCAGCCGCACGATGACCTACAAGAACGCCCTGGCCGGCCTGAACGTGGGCGGCGGCAAAGCCGTGATCATCGGCGACAGCACCGTGGACAAGACCGAGGTGCTGTTCCGCAGCTTCGGCCGTTACGTGGATTCGCTGGGCGGCCGCTACATCACCGCCGAAGACGTGGGGACCGACGTCAATGACATGGAGAACGTCTACCGCGAGACCGAATACGTGGTGGGCGTGCACCAGGTGCACGGCGGTTCCGGCGACCCGGCGCCGTTTACCGCCTACGGCGCGCTGCAGGGCCTGATGGCCACACTGAACCGCAAGTTCGGCAACGAGGAGATCGGCAAGTACAGCTTCGCCGTGCAGGGCCTGGGCCACATCGGCATGGAATACGTGAAGCTGCTGAAGGAACGCGGCGCCAAGCTGTTCGTCACCGACCTCAATCCGGCGCTGGTCGAACACGCGGTGGAGGAGTACGGCGCCGAAGCGGTGAAGCCGGACGAGATCTACGACCTGCCGGTGGACGTGTTCAGCCCCTGCGCGCTGGAGTACGCCATCAACGAGCAGACCCTTCCGCGGTTGAAAGCCAAGGTCATCTGCGGCACCGCCAACAACCAGATGTCGCATGTCACCGGCGTGGAAGCGGCCAAGCGCGGCATCCTGTATGCGCCCGATTACGCGGTGAACGCCGGCGGCGTGATGAACGTGTCGCTGGAGATCGACGGCTACAACCGCGAGCGCGCCATGCGCATGATGCGGACCATCTACCACACGGTCGGCAGGATCTTCGACCTGGCGGAGAAGGAGAACATCGCCCCGCAGTACGCCGCCGACCGCATCGCCGAGGCGCGCATGACCGCGATCGGCAAGCTGAAGCTGCCGCTGGGCCGCACCGCGCCGCGCTTCATGGGGCATCTGCGCGGCGAACACTGACGTAGTAGGTTCCATCGACAACATGGATTGGCCGCAATAGGAGGGAGGACCGAATGCGACCGGATACCGTCAGCGGGTTTCCGCTGGGCGAAGAACTGGATGCGCTGCGCGAGGCCGTGCAGCGGTTCGCGCAGACCGAGATCGCGCCGCGTGCGGCGCAGATCGACCACGACAACGCGTTCCCGCAGGACTTGTGGCCCAAGCTGGGCGAACTGGGCCTGCTGGGCATCACCGTGGACCCCGAATTCGGCGGCAGCGGCATGGGTTACCTGGCCCATCTGGTGGCGATGGAGGAAATCTCGCGCGCCTCGGGCTCGGTGGGCCTGAGCTACGGCGCCCACTCCAACCTGTGCGTCTCCAATCTCTACCTCAACGGCAACGTCGCCCAGCGCGCGAAGTACCTGCCGAAGCTGTGCAGCGGCGAATGGAAGGGTGCGCTGGCGATGAGCGAGCCGGGCGCCGGCTCGGACGTGGTCGGCTCGATGAGCTGCCGCGCCGAACTCAGGGACGGCGTCTGGGTCGCCAACGGCAACAAGATGTGGATCACCAACGGGCCGGAAGCCGATGTGCTGCTGGTCTACATGCGCACCGCCGGCAAGGACGCGGGCAGCAAGTGCATGACCGCCTTCATCGTCGAGCGCGGCATGAAGGGCTTCTCCACCGCGCAGAAGCTGGACAAGCTGGGCATGCGCGGCAGCAACACCTGCGAACTGGTGTTCGAGAACTGCGAGATCCCGGCCGAGAACGTGCTGGGCGAGGTCAACCAGGGCGTGCGCGTGCTGATGAGCGGCCTGAACACCGAGCGCCTGGTGCTGAGCGGCGGACCCATCGGCCTGATGCAGGCCGCCCTCGACATCACCCTGCCCTACGTGCGCGAACGCAGGCAGTTCGACGCGGCCATCGGCACCTTCGGGCTGATGCAGGGCAAGCTGGCCGACATGTACACCGCCCTGCAGTCCAGCCGCGCCTTCGCCTACCAGGTGGCGCGCGGTTTCGACGAAGGCCAGGGTTCGCGCGCGGCGGCCGCAGGCTGCCTGCTGCACGCCTCCGAAGCGGCCGTGCAGGTGACGCTGGAGGCTATCCAGTCGCTGGGCGGCAACGGCTACATCAACGAGTATCCGGCCGGCCGCCTGCTCCGCGACGCCAAGCTCTATGCCATCGGCGCGGGCACCAACGAGATCCGCCGCATGCTGATCGGCCGCGAACTGTTCGACGGCCGGGGCTGATCCGCCCCTGCCATGCCGTCGGATGGGCCTTGGCCCACCCTCTCGTAGCTCCCTCGCGACGGCGGGCTTGGGCCCGCCTGAGGTTGGCATCCGTCGCGCAATGCCCTCAGAAGCCCACGCGCAGCCGCGACGACCACTGCCGGTCGTTGCGTTCCTCGCTGCCATTGCGCAGGTCGTAGCCGAACGACAGCAGCGCTTCGCGCCACGGCGACAGTTCCAGGGCCACGCCTGCGTGCGTGCTGGCGCGCTCCGCCATCGCCAGCGGGGCCCAGCTGTCCGCCCCGACGAAGCGGGCATCCACGTCGAGGCCTCGGCCATCCAGCGTGCGCTGCCACTCGACGTACGCCTGCAGGGATACCGTGCCCAGGCGCGACGTGTTCCAACCCCGGTACGCGCGCACGCCGGCCAGCGCCTGCAGCCGGTCGGTGCGGCTGTCGCGCGTGGTCAGCCCGAAGCCCTGCGCGCCTTGTTCGATGAAGCCATCACGCTGCATGCGGGTGAACTCCATGCCCGCGTACGGCGAGACCCAGGCCTGGTGGCGGCCCATGCGACGACCGGCCTCTACGCTCGCCGTGAAGTAGCGGCCGGCGTAACCGGTGGCGACGCCCCGCACCTTCTCGCCCAGCAATAGGCCACGGTCGATCTGCCGCTCGAAACGTCCCGCACCCAGCAGGCCGACCACGTGCGCGCCGTTCCAGTCGCCGCCCATGTAGGCGATCGCCTGGGTCTGGCGGTCGCGACCACGGTCTTGTCCTGCCTGCGCACCACCACCGGCGCGCGCTTGGCCGAATGCCACGCCGGCGAACCCTTGGCGACCCAGCTCTCCCTCACTGCCCAGCAGCCAGCCATCGGCCTGGTAACGCGCCACGCCCAGCGCGCCCTGACCCGGTGCACCCAATGCCTGGTACCAGTCCTGCCCGCGGCTTGCACCTGCTGCATGCGCTTCGGCACGGGCACCCAGGGCGCGGCGTCCGGCGCCGATGACGTCGTAAGTCATCGCGTCGGCGACCGCATGCAGATCGCCGGACAGGCTGCGCAACGAGGCATCGGCCTCGGCGATGCTGCCGGCACGCTGGAGCACGCCAGCGCCGTCGATGAAATCCTGCCCGATGCCGGGTGCCGTTGCCCCCGCCAGTTGCGCATCGATGGCGGACATGGCCGCTTCCACGCGTACGGCGGATGCCTTCGTGGGGGCTGGCAGTGCCAGGGCCGACACCGCGCGCGAGACATCGATGCGCTTGATGTCGAGGAACACGTTGTTGGGGTCGTAGGCCAACGAGGCTTCCAGAAACACGTTGGGCGCGCCCCGCAGGCTGCTGAACGCGCCGCTGACGCCACCGAATGCCGTCAGCAGTGTTTCCCTGGCCTGGGTGACGTAACCGCCCTTGACGCCCAGTACGGACACCTGGCCGGCGAGACTGGCCGCACCACCGACGCGGAGTGGACTGCCCAGCCAGATTCCCAGGTTGCCGCTGGCCGACTGGGTGAAGCTGTGCCCATTATCGATGGACGCGGCATTCTCGGCGCTGTTGAGGAACAGGCCGTTGTTCTGCACGTTGCCGTTGATGCCCCCGCGCGCCCATACCGTGGCGCCACTGGAGACGGTGAGATTCGAAGACAGCCCGTAGCGGATATCCAGCCCCCCCTGCTGTACGCGCGTGTCGCCGGTATAGGACTGGTAATTGAGCAGCGTCAGCACGCCGCTGCCGGATTTGATGAGACCGCCGGCGCCCACGATCTGGTTTCGCCAGACCGAGTGGCCGCTGAAGGAAACGCGCACATCGCCCCATGCGAAATTGCCGGGTCCGTTCGCCGCGCGACTCACATCCAGCAGGCCCCAGCCGAATTCCGCGTCCACGCCCGGCGTTCCGAGATCGCGGGCGGTGCCCAGCAAGGTCTGGCGCACCAGATCGTTGTCGAAGTAAGGGAACGCGGACCAGACGACGGCCGCTGCACCCGACACCTGCGGCGCTGCGTAAGAGGTACCTCCCCCCCGATAGAGGTCATAGCTGGCATCGCCCACGCGCGCATCAGGATCGATGAACACCACATTGCCAGGCGCCGCCAGGCAGTAGTTCATGGCGATGCCGCAGGCCTGCGAGTAGTCGGTGAGGCTGATCGGATTGTCGGGGTCCAGCGCCGCCACCGTCAGCCAGCCGCGTTCCAGGTCGGCCGCCGCGGCGGACAGGCTGGGCAACGCGGCGTTGTCGGACGGATTGGCGCGTAACGCGGGAATGTCGCCGGCATTGCCATTGGCGAACACGATCAGGCCGCCGCGGCCGATGACGAAATCCCGGTAGGCGGACGCCAGTTCCGTCGTCAGCGCCGCATCGTTCCAGTAAAGCCCGCCCCACGAATTGTTGATGATCCTGGCGCCCGCACCGGCCAACTGGCCGTTGATGCTGCGGAAGAAGTCGCCATACCCCTGGCCCGCCCGGATCTCGTTGCCCTCGCCGCTGCCGTCGTCGTCCGGGCGCGTGTCGTTGATGATGCGCGAGGAGACGATGTTCGCACCGGGTGCCACGCCGCCGCCCCAGTTGCCTATGCCGCGGCCGGCGGCGATCTGCGCCACCACGGTGCCATGACCCACCACGTCGTCGACGCTGGTGTTGTTGGTCGCCGGGTTGACGTTGACGAAGTTGGCGTTGACCCGTCCGCTCAGGGCGGGGTGATTGCGGTTCACGCCGGTATCGACAAAGCCGATGGTCACACCCTGCCCGGTCAGCCCGTTGCCCAGCGCGCCGGCGGCGCGGATCACCTGCAGATGCTGGCTGTACTGCGGCAGGCTGGCCGGAGGATTCTGGTTCGCTACCGTCGGCGCGTTCACCTGGGTCAACGAGCCATCGATGACCACGTTCGGTGTGAACCCCAAGCCCGTCGGCGGCGGCGGATCCGGCCGGACCGCACTGCCCCCGCCTCCGCCTCCACATGCCCCGAGCGCCCATGCCAGCGCCACCACGGAGGCCGCGCGCATGCGGCCATGCGTCACGTCATGCCATCCCTTCATCCCCGTTCTCCCTGATGTGGGCGATGCACCCCTGCATCGCCCCACAAGACTGTACCCGCTTCTTCACTCCAGCGCCGGCCACGCGGAGGCATCCAGCGTCTCCCGGTACCCATGCCAGCTGGCGTAGGCCAGCCAGGGCATCAGCACGCCCAGGCCCAGCAGCGCGGTGGCGAAGCCGACCGCCGTCAGCAGCACCAGCAGCAGACCCCACACCAGCATCACCCGCTTGTTGCGCATCACAGCGTGCACGCTGGAGACGGCCGCTGTCACCATGTCCACGTCGCGGTCGGCGATCATCGGCAGCGAGAAGGCGGTCACGGCGAAGGTGAGTGTGGCGAACACCGCGCCGACCGCAGACCCGAGCGCGAGGAACTCCCAGAACGCACCCGGATCCCCGCCATCGAACGGGAAGAACGCACCGACCATCATGCCGGCGCGCGACCACAGCAGGATGATCACTCCCTGCCCCAGTGCGAACACCCCCGCCTGCCCCAGCACGCGGCGCGCGAGCACGAACGAATCGCGCAGGCGCGGCGTGCGGCCCTGCTCCAGCGCCCGACTGACACAGTACAGGCCCACGCAGATCAACGGCGCCACGAACACGAAGCCCGACAGCAGGGTCGCCAGCAGCGCGAAACGCCCCAGCGCATAGGCCAGCCACGAGATGCCGGCACTGACCAGCACGATCACTGCGCCGAACAGCAGGCTCAGGGCCGGCGCGCGGCGCATGTCCCGCCCGCCCGCGCGCAACCAGCGCCAGGGCGCACCTGCGTCCAGGTCAGCGCAGGGCACGACGAAGGGACGCGCCGCCGGGTCTTTCGATGGTCGTTCCGCCATGATCCCCTCCCGGCACCAGCATACGCCGGCGCGGCCCTGTACCAACGGCCGATTTGCCCGCCGTCGGCCGGGAGCAGGATAATCGGCGCCTCACTCCACGCGGGAACCCCCCATGTCCGACATCGTCATCGCCGCCGCCAAGCGCACCGCCATCGGCTCGTTCCTCGGCCAGTTCAACGGCGTTCCCACCCCGACGCTGGGCGCCGCCGCCATCGCCGCGGCACTGGAGCAGTCGGGTATTCCGGCCGCGGACGTGTCCGAGGTCATCATGGGATGCGTGCTGCCGGCCAACCTGGGCCAAGCCCCCGCCCGCCAGGCCTCGCGCGCCGCCGGCATCCCGGACGCCGCAGGCGCCACCACCATCAACAAGGTGTGCGGCTCGGGCATGAAGGCGATCATGCTGGGCCACGACCTGATCAAGGCCGGGTCGGCCAGCATCGTGGTCGCCGGCGGGATGGAGTCCATGAGCAATGCCCCGCACATGATTCCCAACTCGCGCACCGGCAACCGCTACGGCAACTTCCAGGCCGTCGACCACATGGCCTGGGACGGTCTGACCAATCCCTACGACGGCCAGGCCATGGGCGTGTTCGCCGAGGCCACCGTGGCCAAGTTCGGTTTCACCCGCGAGGAGCAGGACGCCTACGCCATCGAATCGGTCACCCGCGCCCAGGCGGCGCAGGCGTCGGGCGCGTTCGACGGCGAGATCGTCCCGGTCAAGGTCGCCACCCGCAAGGGTGAGATGGAAGTGGCCTCGGACGAACAGCCGGGCAAGTCGGATGTGGCCAAGATCCCCACCCTGAAGCCCGCCTTCAAGAAGGACGGCAGCGTCACGGCCGCCAGTTCGTCCAGCATCTCCGACGGCGCCGCGGCCACCGTGCTGCTGAGCGCCGATGAGGCGGCCCGGCGCGGCATCCAGCCGCTGGCCCGGATCGTCGGTCATGCCACGTATTCGCAGGCGCCGGAGTGGTTCACCACCGCGCCGGTCGCGGCCATCGACAAGCTGCTCAAGCAGGTCGGCTGGACCGTGGACCAGGTGGACCTGTTCGAAGTCAACGAGGCCTTCGCCGTCGTCGCCATGGCGCCGATCAAGGAACTGGGCATCCCCCACGCCAAGGTCAACGTCAACGGCGGGGCCTGTGCGCTGGGCCATCCGATCGGCGCCTCCGGCGCGCGCCTGGTGGTCACCCTGGTCAACGCGCTGCGTGTCCGCGGCCTCAAGCGTGGCATCGCCACCCTGTGCATCGGCGGCGGCGAAGCCACGGCCGTCGCGGTCGAGATCGTCTGAGTTCTTGCGCAAACATGGGGGGCGAAGCGGCCGTGCTTCGCCCGCCCCATAAGGTTTAACAACGGATTGACAAAGATAACCGGCCAGGCGCTTGACACGCGTAATGGGCTTGTCATCATGTTGCAGGCGCGCAATTGCGCGTTGCCTAACTAACGACGAGGAAATTCAACGATGACCATGAACAAGGCTCTGATCGCGCTGGCTCTGGGTTTCGCCCTGGCTGCGTGCTCGAACCAGGAACAGGCTGCCGACGCCGCCGCTGACGCCGCCGCGACCGCGACCGAAGCCCAGGCTGCCGCCGACGCCGCTGCCGCCACCGGCGAAGCGACCGCCGACGCCGCCCAGCAGTCGGCCGACGCCGCTGCCGCTGCCGCCGACGCCGCTGCCACCGCCGCGACCGACGCTGCTGCCGCCACCACGACGGAAGCCGCTGACGCTGCTGCCGACGCCGCTGCCCAGGCTGCCGACACCGCCGAAGCCGCGACCGACGCTGCCAAGGAAGCCACCAAGCAGTAATCTGCTGGCGGTTGCCTGATTTGGCGTTAAACTGAGAGAGCCGCCAGTTCGCTGGCGGCTTTTTCTGTATCCGGGACCGGACTCCCTTCCGTGTCGCGCCTGTTCGCGATCGGATGCAGGAGCCTTGCCCGACACCATCTTCCACACTACCGATTTGGGGATCCACCATGAAGATCAAGAGCACCGTCCTGCTGGTCGCCGCCGCCCTGGCACTGAGCGCCTGCACGAAGAGCGAGAACACCGACGCCGCCGCTGCTGATGCCGCTGCCGCCGCCGACCAGGCCGCCGCCGCTGCCGGTGACGCCGCCACGGCCGCCGAAGTGGCCGAAAAGGCCGACGCCAAGGCTGAAGAAATCAAGAAGTAATCGACTCGCGTTCGCGTGAATCGGAAAAGGCCCGCGCAAGCGGGCCTTCTCTTTTGCACTGCGGTTTGGCGCGTGCCGGGCTTTATGGTCTGATGCCGCCTTTCCTGCCTGTCCGTACCGCATGCCTGCCATCGCCTCGCAACTCGATCCGCGCTCGCCCGACTTCACCGCCAACGCGGCCTACCATCGTGTGCTGGTGCAGGAACTGGACCGCCGGCTGGCGCGCGCGGCCGACGGCGGTGGCGAGAAGGCCCGCAACCGGCATACCGAGCGCGGCAAGCTGCTGGCACGGGATCGCATCACCGCCCTGCTCGACCCCGGTTCGCCCTTCCTCGAGATCGCCCCGCTCGCCGCCGAGGACATGTACGACGGGGCGGCACCGGCGGCCGGCATGGTGTGCGGCATCGGCCGCGTGATGGGCAACGAGGTGGTGATCGTGGCCAACGATGCCACCGTCAAGGGCGGCACCTATTTCCCCATGACGGTCAAGAAGCACCTGCGCGCGCAGGAGATCGCGCGTGAGAACCGCCTGCCCTGCATCTACCTGGTCGATTCGGGTGGCGCGTTCCTGCCGCTGCAGGACGAGGTCTTCCCCGACAGGGAACATTTCGGCCGGATCTTCTACAACCAGGCGCGGCTCTCGGCGGAGAACATCCCGCAGATCGCCGTGGTCATGGGCAGCTGCACCGCCGGCGGCGCCTACGTGCCAGCGATGTGCGACGAAAGCGTCATCGTGAAGGAACAGGGCACGATCTTCCTGGGGGGCCCCCCGCTGGTGAAGGCCGCCACCGGCGAGGTGGTGGATGCCGAGGCATTGGGAGGCGCCGACGTGCATACCAGCGTATCCGGCGTGGCCGACCATTTCGCCGAGGACGACCGCCATGCGCTGGAGATCGCGCGCGGCATCGTCGGCCACCTCAACCGCCGCAAACCCGTGCCAGTCGCGTTGCGCGAGGCGCGCGAGCCGCTGTATGCGGCCGAAGAACTGTACGGCATCGTGCCCAAGGACACGCGCCGGCCATTCGACATTCGCGAGGTGATCGCCCGCATCACCGACGGCAGTGAACTGGACGAGTTCAAGGCGCGCTACGGCAAGACGCTGGTGACCGGTTTCGCCCACCTGCATGGTTACCCGGTCGGCATCGTCGCCAACAACGGCATCCTGTTCGGCGAAAGCGCGCTGAAAGGCGCGCACTTCATCGAGCTGTGCAACCAGCGCGGCATCCCGCTGGTGTTCCTGCAGAACATCACCGGCTTCATGGTCGGTCGCAAGTACGAGAACGCCGGCATCGCCAAGGACGGTGCCAAGATGGTCACCGCTGTGGCGTGCTCGTCCGTGCCCAAGTTCACCGTGGTGATCGGTGGCAGCTTCGGCGCCGGCAACTACGCCATGTGCGGCCGTGCCTACGGCGCGCGCTTCCTGTGGATGTGGCCGAATGCGCGCATCAGTGTGATGGGCGGCGAACAGGCCGCCAGCGTACTGGCCACGGTGAAGCGCGACGGCATCGAAGCCGCGGGCAAGGCTTGGAGCGCGGACGAGGAAGAGGCCTTCAAGGCGCCCATCCGCGACCAGTACGAGACCCAGGGCAGTCCCTGGTACGCCACCGCGCGGTTGTGGGACGACGGCATCATCGACCCCGCCGATACCCGGCGCGTGCTGGGCCTGGGCATCTCGGCCTCGCTCAACGCGCCGATCGAGCCGGCGAAGTTCGGCGTGTTCCGCATGTAGCCTCAGGCGCGCGATCATGAAGCACCTCCTCTTCATTGTTGTGAGTACCGTGTGCACAAGCCCGACTCCCGGGTGAACCCCGCCTGCCTGGCCTGCGCCACACCGTCAATCGGCTGCGCAGGTCACAGTGCGCGCGCGGAAGGGCGGCGATAGTCCGAGGCTCCTTCCACCCGGAGCATCCCCTGCATGTCCATCTGGAAAGACCAAGGCCCCGCGAAGAAAGAGGCCGTCACGCCTCCCACCGAACCCACGCCCGCCGGCATGCGTGAAGCCCCCGCAGTGGCGGACTTCTCGCCGACCGTCACCGCCCCGCCCGGCACAAGGGCGCCCGAGCGGGTGCCGCAGGAAACGCTGAAGGAATCGCTGATCGCCGCCGACCTGACCATCGAGGGCAAGATCGAGGGCACGGGCCATATCCGCATCGCCGGCAAGTTCAAGGGTGATGTCAACGTGCAGGGCGACCTCACCATCGAAACCGGCGCCAAGCTCAACGGCGGCGTCCGCGCCAAGAAGGTCACCATCGCCGGCGAACTCGAGGGCAACATCGAATCGGCCTCGCGCGTCGAGCTGCTCGCCTCCGGGGTCCTGGTCGGCGACGTCAAGGCCGGCTCGCTGACCGTGGCAGCCGGTTCGCGCATGCGGGGACAGGCCGATTTCGGTTGGGACGAACCGGCCAAGGCCGGCAAGGGCGGCGGCACGGAGCCCGGCACGGCCGCATGAGCCAACCCCGTCCCGGCAGTGCCGGCGCCACCCGCACCTGCCCGCACTGCAAGACGACCATCCTGGAGAGTGCGGCGGTCTGCCCCGGCTGCCGCCATCACCTGCGCTTCGAACCCGGCGCGGGCGCCAACGCGGCGCCTGCGCTCACCCCTTTGCGCATCGAGGGCACGCTGCAGCCACCCGCCGAGGGCGCGGCGTGGGAGTACAGCGTGGTGCTGTCGATCCGCAACGACCGGGGCGAGGAAGTCACCCGCCAGGTCGTCGGCGTCGGCGCCATGCAGCCGCACGAACGGCGCAGCTTCGTCCTGTCAGTCGAACTGAACCCGGCCACCGGCAAGGCGGCAGGGCGGCGCACGCGGCATTGAGCCTCGGGGTCAGCCTCTCTTGTCGGGCCCGCAACCGCTGCAGCCGCCGCAAGCGGCGTCGACGGAGGAACCCGCCGGTGCGATCCAGCGCCCCAGCTTCTGCTGCCACGCCGCTCTGCCCTCGCGCAACAACGGCAGCGCCAGCGCGATCCGTGCCTTGCGCACCGGGCCGGGGAACTGCTTCTTGAGCACCACCCACGCGCTGACCACCACCGCGATGGCGATGATGCCGTACTGCAGGGCGAGCGAGGCATCCATGGCTCAACCGGCGCCCAGTGCGCTGGCGACCTGGTAGGTCACCAGCGAGGCGAGGTAGGCCAGCGCGAACAGGTAGAACGCGGCGAAGCCCATCTGCCTCCACGAGTTGGTCTCGCGCTTGATCGTGGCCAGCGTGGAGATGCACATCGGGGCGTAGATGAACCACACCAGCAGCGACAGCGCGGTAGCGAGCGACCAGCCATCGCTGATCACCGGGGTCAGCGCCTGGATCGCCGCGTCGTCGTCGGCGGCCGACAACGCGTAGATGGTCGCCAGCGACGACACCGCGACCTCGCGCGCGGCCAGGCCGGGGATCAGCGCAATGCAGATCTGCCAATTGAACCCCAGCGGCGCGAAGAACACCGCCATCGCGTGGCCAATGCGACCGGCAAAGCTGTAATCGATCGCCGGGCCGATCGCGCCCTCGGGCGGCGCCGGGAAATTCAACAGGAACCACAGCAGGATGGTCAGGGCCAGGATGATGCCGCCGACGCGCTTGAGGAAGATCATCGCGCGCTCCCACAGGCCGATCAGTAGGTCGCGCGGGTGCGGGATGCGGTAGGAAGGCAGTTCCAGCAGCAGCGCATGCTCGCTCTTGTCGCGACGCCACTTCTTCATCACCCACGAAACGACCAGTGCACTGAGGATGCCGGCGGCATACAGGCCGAACAGCACCAGGCCCTGCTGGTTGAAGATGCCCCACACCGTCTTCTGCGGAATGAATGCGCCGATCAGCAGCGCGTAGACCGGCAGCCGTGCCGAGCAGGTCATCAGCGGCGCCACCAGAATCGTCGCAAGCCGATCGCGCGGGTCCTGGATGCTGCGCGTGGCCATGATGCCCGGGATGGCGCAAGCAAAGCTGGACAGCAGCGGGATGAACGAACGGCCGGACAGGCCGGCCGACGCCATCATGCGGTCCAGCAGGAAGGCCGCGCGCGGCAGGTAGCCGCTTTCCTCCAGCGCCAGGATGAAGGCGAACAGGATCAGGATCTGCGGCAGGAACACCACCACACCGCCCAGGCCGGCGATGATGCCGTCCACCAGCAGGCTGCTGAGCGGCCCTTCAGGCAACACGCCGCCGGCCCAGCCGCCGAGCGCGCCCGTACCCGCTTCGATCAGGTCCATCAGCGGCGTCGCCCAGGCGTACACGGCCTGGAATATCAGGAACATCACCACGGCCAGCGCCAGCAGGCCGAACACGGGATGCAGCAGCCAGCGGTCGAGTGCGTCATCGATCTTCGCCGTGCGCGTGGGCATGGTCACGGCCAGCGACAACAGCCGGCGCGTTTCGGCGTGCAGGTCCGCGCCTTCGGCGAGGCGCGCGGTGGGTTCGTGCGGGCGCGCTGCCGTGCGATCGATCTGTTCGACAAGCGCGCGCGCGCCGTTGTGCTTCACTGCCACGGTCTCGACGACCGGCACGCCCAGTTCTCGCTCAAGTGCGGCCAGGTCGATGGCGATGCCGCGGCGCTGCGCGGCATCCATCATGTTGACCGCCAGGATCATCGGCTTGCCGAGTTCGCGCACCTCCAGCGCGAAGCGCAGGTGCAGGCGCAGGTTGGTGGCGTCCACCACGCAGACCAGCACGTCGGGTGCGGGCTCGCCCGGATAGAAACCGCGGCAGACGTCGCGGGTGACCGCTTCGTCCAGACTCGCGGCATGCAGGCTGTAGGCACCCGGCAGGTCGAGCACGGCGTACTGGCGGCCGGACGACGCGGAGTGCAGCCGTCCTTCCTTGCGCTCGACGGTAACGCCGGCGTAGTTGGCCACTTTCTGGCGACTGCCGGTCAACTGGTTGAACAGCGCCGTCTTGCCGCAGTTCGGATTGCCGACCAGCGCCAGCCGCAACGTCGAGACGTCTGCGGCGCTCATGCGGCCCCTCCGTTGCGCAAGCGGATGCGCGCGGCTTCGGAACGGCGCAGTGCGAACCGGGTGAAGCCCACCTGCACCAGCAGCGGTTCGGCACCCAGTGGACCTTTCGCGACCACTTCCACTTCCTCGCCATTGACGAAACCGAGTTCGCGCAGGCGACGGGCAATGGCGTCCTGCGGCCCATGGTCTTCCACGGCGTCGACGATGGCGGGGATACGCGAGGGCAGTTCTGTCAGGATCACGCCGGACTCTCAAATGCGAACTATTCTCATTGTAGCATCGCCGCAGTGCAGGAAGGCTGCAACGCAGCGTGCCGGTATCATTCGGCGACTTCGCAAGGAACGGCTGGCATGGCGGAAGCCCCGCAGGGACACCCTCTCGTACTCGAGCGCGTCGGCGCCGTGGTCCGCCTGCGGTTGGACCGCCCGGCGCTCCACAACGCGTTCGACGCCGGCCTGATCACGGCCCTGACCGCCGCCCTGGACCCGCTCGCCGGCGATCCGACGGTGCGCGTGGTGGTGCTGGAAGGCAGCGGGACATCGTTCTCGGCCGGTGCGGACCTGAACTGGATGCGCGGCATGGCGACGGCCAGCGAGGCCGAGAACCGCGACGACGCCCTCGCCCTCGCCCGCCTGATGCGCACCCTGGACGAACTGCCCAAGCCCACCATCGCCCGCGTTCATGGCGCGGCCTTCGGCGGCGGCGTGGGCTTGGTGGCCTGCTGCGACATCGCCATCGGCGTGCCCGAGGCGAAGTTCGGTCTGACCGAAAGCAAACTGGGCCTGTTGCCGGCGGTGATCTCGCCCTACGTCATCGCCGCGATCGGCGCGCGCCAGGCGCGGCGCTGGTTCGCCACCGGCGAGATCTTCGATGCCGCCACGGCGCTGCGGATGGGCCTGCTGCACACGGTGGTCGAAGCGGATGCGCTCGACGCCGCCATCGAGCGACAGATCGCGTTGCTGCTGAAGGCCGGGCCCGTGGCCGCGGCGCACGCGAAACGGCTGGTCGCGCGCGTGGCCGCCACGGCCGACCGCGACCGCGCCGACCGCGACAACGCCGACCTCATCGCGCGCCTGCGGGTGTCACCGGAGGGACAGGAAGGCCTGTCCGCCTTCCTCGACAAGCGCACACCCCGCTGGGTGGAGGACTGAGCGGAGTGCCACGTGCGGGCATGACAGGCCGCCGCGCTCCAGGGCCCTCCCCTTCAAGGGGAGGGTTGGGTGGGGATGGTGTTCAAGGACGGAATCACCATGCAAGGACAAACGAACAGGAAGATCATCAAGGGCAAGCTGCAACGAACGCTGCGCAATCGGCCCACCGAAGCGGAACACCGGCTGTGGTAATACCTGCGTGGCCGGCAGGTGGCGGGATGCAAGTTCCGCAGGCAGCATCCCTTCGGTGATTACATCCTGGACTTCGCCTGCCTGGAGCGGAAGATCGCGGTGGAACTGGATGGCAGCCAGCATGCCGACGACGTGCACTACGACACTGAGCGCAGCCGTCTCCTCGAAAGTGCGGGGTTCAAGGTACTCAGGTTCTGGAACAATGATGTGTTCGACAATATCGAAGGGGTGATTGAAGTGATTCTCGACTCGTTGATCCCACAGGCAGCCGCACCATCCCCACCCAACCCTCCCCTTGAAGGGGAGGGCTAGAAGCCGTGTTCTCGAAGATCCTGATCGCCAACCGCGGCGAGATCGCCTGCCGTGTCATCCGTACCTGCCGGCGGCTCGGCATCCGCACCGTCGCGGTGTACTCCGAGGCGGACGCCGATGCCCAGCACGTACGCCAGGCCGACGAGGCCTACCTGATCGGCGGGCCGCGTCCGGCGGACAGCTACCTGCGCGGCGACGCCGTCATCGCGGCGGCCAGGGAAGCCGGCGCGGAGGCCATCCATCCCGGCTACGGCTTCCTGTCGGAGAACGCCGACTTCGCCGATGCCGTCGCCGCCGCCGGCCTGGTGTTCATCGGGCCCTCGGGCGCGTCGATGCGCAAGATGGGCAGCAAGGCCGGTGCGAAGGAACTGATGGCGGCCGCGGGCGTGCCCGTCGTCCCCGGCTATACCGGCGAGGACCAGTCGCCGAACACGCTGGCCCGCGAAGCGGCGCGCATCGGCTTTCCGCTGATGATCAAGGCCGCCCATGGCGGCGGCGGCAAGGGCATGCGCGTGGTGCACCGGCTGGAGGACTTCATCGCCCAGCTGGAAAGCTGCCAGCGCGAGGCCGCCAACGCCTTCGGCCGCAACCGCGTGCTGCTGGAGCGCTACGTGGCATCGCCGCGCCACATCGAGATCCAGGTGTTCGCCGATGCGCACGGCCACACGCTGCACCTCAACGAACGCGAATGCTCGGCCCAGCGCCGCTACCAGAAGGTGCTGGAGGAATCCCCCTCCCCGTTCCTGACGCCCGCGCTGCGTGCGGCGATGGGCGATGCCGCGGTGAAGGCCGCGCAGGCCATCGACTATGTCAACGCCGGCACCGTGGAGTTCATCGTCGACCCCGACGGGCAGTTCTATTTCATGGAGATCAACACCCGCCTGCAGGTGGAGCACCCGGTCACCGAACTGGTTACGGGGCTGGACCTGGTGGAATGGCAGCTGCGCGTGGCCGCCAGCGAAGCGCTGCCCCTGGCCCAGGACGACATCCGCCAGCGGGGCCATGCGATCGAGGTGCGCCTGTACGCTGAAGATCCGGAGGCCGGTTTCCTGCCCGGGTCAGGTCGCCTGGAACGGCTTGCGCTACCCGAGGCGTCCCCGGGCGTGCGGATCGACGCCGGCGTGGTGGAAGGCGACACGGTAACGATCTTCTACGATCCGATGATCGCCAAGCTGATCGTTCATGGTGCCGATCGGATGGAGGCGCTCGCCCGCCTGCGCGACGCCCTGGCGCGCTGCGACATCGCCGGCCCCAAGTCCAACATCGCGTTCCTGGAAAGGCTGGTCCGGCATCCGGCCGTGACCGGGGGCTGGATCGACACCGGCTACCTCGACCGCCACCTGGACGAGTTCATGCCCGCCCCCTCGCTGGCAACCGCGCAGCAGGTGGCCCTCATGGCCGCGGAACTGCTCTGGCAGGAAGCCCGCGCCCGCGTCGCGGCACGGGACGGCAACGAACCGGATTCGCCCTGGGCCATCGCCGACGGCTGGCGGCTGGGCCATGCCGGCGCGCGCCCCCTCGCCTTCGCCCACCTGGGGCAGACCTGGACGGCGCTGGCGCACGGCCATGGCGGACGCTATCGCATCGAACTTGCCGATGAGGTGCACGAAATCGAGGATGCCCGCCTGACCGGCGAACTGCTCGGTTTGCGTATTCATGGACAGGCGCGACGATTCCGCATCCTGCGGCACGGCACCCGCCTGACGCTGCACGATGGGGAACAACGCACGGCGGTGGAGACGGTGCCGGCCTACCGGCGCACGGATATGGCCGAGGCGTCGGGCAGCGGAAAGATCGTCGCACCGATGCCGGGACGCGTGGTGCTGGTGAAGGCGCGGCCCGGCGATGAGGTGGTGGCCGGACAGGAGCTGCTGGTGATGGAAGCGATGAAAATGGAACTGGCCGTCAAGGCGTCGCGCGATGGCGTGGTCGCCGACGTGCGTGCGGCGGCCGGGGATTTCGTCGACGCCGATACCGTCCTCGTGGCGCTGGAGTGAAGGCCGCCATGGCGCCGCTGCGTTCGTGGGCCGTCGTGCTGCTGGCGGCCAGTCTGTTGGCCGGCTGCGTCATGTTCGAACAGCCGCCTGCCCCGCTGACCTGCGACCCGGCACTGGTCGGGCGATGGATCCCGCTGCCTGACAGCCCGCAGGACCGCGTACCGCTGGGCAAGGACGACTATGCCGATGTCGACGCGACCTGCCACGTTCGCCTCCGCGACAACAACCGCCAGGACGAACCCGGCTTCGATGCGCTCGGTTTCGAGGTGGACGGCGAGCGTTACCTCGCCCTCGGCTTCAAGGAACTGGAGAGCCTATTCGGTACCGGCAAGGCCGCCTCGCCGCCGATACCCAAAGGCATGCCCGCGGGTGCCGTCACGTTGCTCAAATACCGCATCCATGACGATACGCTGCAGATCGCGATGCTCGACACGGTGGCCATCATGCAACGGGTCCAACAGGGCGGCCTGAAGGCGCGCGAGACCGACGCCAGCACCTACCTGTTCGAAGGCAGCCCCGCGCAGCTGCGGGATTTGCTGCGCGCGCATCCTGACCTGTTCGACGCCTTCGACGGCACCTCGAAGACCCTGCGCATGCGTCGCGCGAAGGCGGGCGCATGACGCTGCCCTCGCCTCCTCCCGACGGCGACTTCGTCCGCATCGTCGAAGTGGGGCCGCGCGACGGCCTGCAGAACGAGAAGACGCAGGTCGCGACCGCCGACAAGGTGGAGCTGATCGACCGCCTGTCGCGCACCGGCCTGCTGACCATCGAAGCCACCAGCTTCGTCAGCCCGAAATGGGTGCCCCAACTGGCCGATGCGGCCGAGGTGTTTTCGGCCATCCAGCGGCGACCGGGCACGGCGTATCCGGTGCTGGTGCCCAACGAGACAGGCTACGACCGTGCGCGCGCCGTGGGTGTGCAGGAAGTGGCGGTATTCACCGCCGCCTCCGAAGCGTTCAACCAGAAGAACATCAACGCCTCCATCGACGCTTCCATCGAACGTTTCCGCCCCGTGCTGGCACGCGCCGCCGCCGATGGCGTGAAAGTCCGTGGTTATGTCTCCACCGTGCTCGGCTGTCCCTACCAGGGCGAGGTGCCGCTGGCGGACGTGGTGCGCGTGGCGAAACGGCTGCATGGCCTGGGCTGCTATGAAATCTCGCTGGGCGACACCATCGGCGTGGGGACGCCACGCAAGGCGGCCGACATGCTGAAAGCGGTCGCGTCCGAGGTGCCGATGCCCGCGCTGGCGGTGCATTTCCACGACACCTACGGCCAGGCGCTGGCGAACCTGCTGGCCTGCCTGGACGCAGGCGTACGCGTGGTCGATGCCGCGGTCTCCGGCGCGGGCGGATGCCCTTATGCGAAGGGAGCCAGCGGCAACGTCGCCACGGAGGACGTGGTGTACCTGCTGCACGGCCAGGGCCTGCACACCGGCGTGGACCTGGATCTGCTGGCCGAAACCGGGCGCTGGCTGGCGACGCGGCTGGGCCGCGAGACCGGCAGCCGTGTCGGCAAGGCGCTGGCGGCCGCCACATGAGCCATGACGCGCCCAGCGAAGGTCTCGACCTGCCGGCGCTCGTCGCCGCGCTGGAGCGCGCCGCTGCCGAACGCGGCCCGGCTGACGCCACCGCCCTGCTCCTGCGGCAGGCACGCGACGCCCTGCTGGCCAAGCAGCAGGAGGCCGACACCGAACGTTCGCGCTACCGCAACCTGTTCGACGCCGTACCCGACCCGGTCAGCATCATCGCCGAGGACGGCACCGTGCTGGACCTCAACAAGGCCGGCATGCAGGCCTACAAGCGGCCACGCGAGGAGATCGTCGGGCGCAACATCAACGTGCTCAATCCGGACCTGCCGCGCGACCACCTGGTGCCGGTCTGGGAAACGCTGAACCGCGGCGAGACCTACGTCATCGAAGTCACCAACATGCGGGGCGACGGCACGCGGTTCCCGGTGGAAGTGCATTCTGCCAACATCAGCTTCGACGGACGCAAGAGCATCGTCGCCGTCGCGCGCGACATCAGCTCCCGTCGGCTCGCGGAAATGCGCTACCGCGAACTGATGGAGACCATCGACAAAGGGATCGTGGTCAACAACCGCGACCTGGTGGTGCAGTACTGCAACGGCGCGGCCATGCGCATCTTCGGCATCCGCGAAGACCAGCGCGTGGGACAGGAACTGGCCCTGGACCGCTGGCACATCGTCGACGAGCACGGGCGCGAAATGCAGCGTCACGAACTGCCCGCGCAGCGTGCGCTGGACACCGGGCAGATGGTGGAAAGCGTGCTGCTGGGCATGTATCACCGGGAGCGCAAGCACCTGATCTGGCTGACCGCCACGTCGGTGCCGCAGTTCGCCCCCGGCGAAAGCCAGCCGTCGCAGGTGACCACGCTCTTCAGCGACGTCACCGAACTCAAGCGCGACAGTGCGCTGTTCGACCGCGCGCAGTCGCTGGCCCATATCGGCGGCTGGGAATGGGACATCGGCCGCGATCGGGTCTACCTGACCGACGAGGCCCAGCGCATCCTCGGTGCCGCGCGCCCGCTGGTGACGCTGGACGACGTGCTGTCCTGCCTGCGCGAATCCGACCGCCGCCGCCTGCGTGGCGCGCTGGACCTGATCACCGCCGGCGGCCAGGGCTTCGACCTGGAGCTGCAGGGCACGCAGGCCGACGGACATCCTTTCTGGATCCGGGTGATCGGCGACGCCGAACCCGGCGATCCGGGCGCCTCGCGCATCACCGGCACCATGCAGAACATCTCGCAGGACAAGCAGGCCGAGGAAACGTTGCGCATCCAGGCGCGCACCGACCCGCTGACCGGCCTGATGAACCGCGACGCCGTGCTGACCGACCTGGGCGCGCGCCTGGCCGATCCCGAACGCGCTCAGGTGGCGGTGCTCTACATCGACCTGGACCGCTTCAAGATGGTCAACGACGTGCTGGGGCACAACGCCGGCGACGAGCTGCTGGTGCAGGCCTCGGACCGCATCCGCGGCGCGGTGGGCACCGACGGCATGATCGCGCGCTTCGGCGGCGACGAGTTCCTGGTGATCTGCGATGCGGGCATGGATCCGCAGCTGCCGGAGAAGCTGGCGCATGCGGTGCTGGGGGCGTTCGCCGACGCCTTCCGCTTCGGCAAGGACGAGTTCGCCATCACCGCCAGTATCGGCCTGGCCGTCTCGCCCCGCGACGGCCTGCGTCCGCAACAGCTCATCCAGAACGCCGACATCGCGATGTACGACAGCAAGCATCGCGCGCGCAACGGCTGGCAGAGCTTCACCCAGGAACTGGCGCAGCGCCAGCAGGACCGCCTGCAGATCGAGACACAGCTGCGGCGGGCGGTGGACAACGAGGAGTTCCGGCTGGTCTACCAGCCCCAGGTGGACCTGCGCAATGGCCGCATCATCGCCGGCGAAGCGCTGATCCGCTGGCAGAACCACCAGCTGGGGGAACTGCGGCCGGACGTGTTCATCAGCCATGCGGAGACGACGGGCGACATCGTGCGCATCGGCAGCTGGGTGCTGCGCGAAGCCTGCCGGCAGGTGGCGGCGTGGCGCGACCTGGGACTCGGTATCGTGCGGGTGGCGGTGAACGTGTCGTACCGCCAGTTCGCCGGCGACGACCTCGCCGACCGCGTGCGCGCGATCCTCACCGAGTTCGACTTGCCCGGCGCGGCGCTTGAACTGGAATTCACCGAGCGCGTGCTGATCGAGGACGCTCCGGCCACGCTGCGCACCTTCGCCGACCTGCGCCAGTTGGGCGTGATGCTGACCATCGACGACTTCGGCGAAGGCTACAGCGCGCTGAACTACCTGCGCCGGCTGCCCATCCACGGCCTGAAGCTCAGCCCGCTGTTCACCGAGGGCGTGCCCAACAACCGCTCGGACGTGGCCGTCTGCCAAGCCGTCTCGGCCATCGCCCGCAGCCTGGGTCTGGGCCTGGTGGCCGAAGGCGTCGAATCGGAGCCCCAGCGGCAGTTCCTGCTGAATCTCGGCGTTCCGGTGGGCCAGGGCTTCCTGTTCGCGCCCGGCCTGTCGCCGGACGAATTCGCGCGGCGGCTGGCCGACAGCCCCCTGGAGCGCGCGCTGCACGCCTGAGGCGCCGTCGAGTCACGTAAATTCTCGTTGTCGAACTACGGCCGTCGCCCATATGCTTGCGACAGCGTCGGGTGGGGTGCCCGCCGCATTACACTTTCAAGGGGATAGGAATGTCCGCAATGTTCCGCAGCCTGCGCAACGCAGGTCTCGCTGTCGTCGCCTGCATGATGCTTTCCGGTTGTCTGTCGATGAAGTTCTACGTCGACCCGGCCCTGCCCGTCGTGGCCAGAACCGACCTGGTGGCGCCTGCCAAGCCGCAGTCGACTCATGTCCTTTTCGAGTTCCGCACCAAGGGCAGCGCCAACGCCACGGCCACCAGCCAGCTGCGCGGCCAGGTCGTCTCCTCGGTCGCCGAGTCGGGCCTTTTTTCCAGTATTTCGCCGGCCACGGGCGACGAAAGCGCGGGCCAGCTTAAGATCGTCATCGACAACGTCCCGCTGACCGACAACGCGGCGGCCAAGGGCTTCGGCACCGGACTCACCCTGGGTCTTGCGGGCTCCCAGGTGACCGACGGGTATACCTGCGAGGTCACTTACACCCAGGCGGGGACAACCACTACCACGACGGTCAAACACGCCCTCCATTCCACCATCGGCAATCATTCCGGGCCTGAAGGGCTAACTCCCATGCCCGCTCAGGACGCGCTCAACCAGATCATCAAACAGATGGTGTGGAACGCGCTCAAGGACCTCAACGCCAAGCGTGCGTTCGAGGGCGCGTGACCATGCGCACCCGCAGGCGTTTTCTGCCGGCGTGTCTCGCGCTGATCGCCCTGGCGCTGTCCGGCTGCATCTCCACGCCGGCACCACGGTACAACCCGAGCGTGGCCAACAGTTCGCTGATGTTGCAGCATCGTCCGATCGCCGACGTCGGCCCGTTCACCGCAGCGGCCGGAGTGGAGAATCGGGCACTGAGCATGCGCGGCTCGCGGCTGCAAGGCGGGAGCGACGGCACTTACGCTACCTACCTGCGCGATGCCGTGATCGCCGAGTTGCAGGTAGCGGGCGGCTACGTACCCGGCAGCCGGGTGAGGATCGACGGTGAGCTCACCCACAATAGCCTGAATGTGGCGGGGATCAAGGTCGGCAGCGCCGAAGTGGGAGCGCGGTTCATCGTGCGGCGCGAAGGGGTGGTCGTCTACGACCGTTCGCTCAAGGCAAACCATGAATGGGATTCGTCGTTCATCGGTGCCCTCGCCATCCAGGCCGGCATCGACAACTATGGAACCACGGTGCAGAAGCTCATCGGGCAGTTGCTTGCCGATCCCGCCTTCATCGAAGCTACACGCAAGGACGAATGAAAGGCGGGGATGGCCCGGTTCCGGGCCATCCCCGTGCGCCCTCCGCTAGAATGGCGCCCCCAACCTTGTGTGTACTCTCATGCAGCTTTCCGATACCCGTGCCGTCATCACCGGCGGCGTCTCCGGCCTGGGGCTGGCCGTCGCCCGCCATCTCGTCGCCCACGGCGGCAAGGCCGCATTGTTCGACGTCAATGACGACAAGGGTGCTGCGGCCGTCGCCGAGCTCGGCGAGGCCAACGTCCGCTACTTCCGCACCGACGTGACCGATGAGGCAGGCGTGGCCGCCAACATCGCCGCGGCGAAGGACGCGCTGGGCGGGCTGAACGCCGCGATCAACTGCGCCGGCATCCTCGGCGCCGGCCGGGTGCTGGGCAAGGACGCTCCGATGCCGCTGTCCACCTTCCAGACCACCGTGATGGTGAACCTGGTGGGCAGCTTCAACGTGGCCAAAGCGGCCGCGGATACGATGCAGCACAACACGCCGAACGCGGATGGCGAGCGCGGCGTGATCGTCAACACCGCCAGCGTGGCCGCATACGAAGGCCAGATCGGCCAGGCGGCGTACTCGGCCTCGAAGGGCGGCGTGGTCGGCATGACCCTGCCGATGGCGCGCGAGCTGTCGCGCTTCGGCATCCGCGTGATGACGGTGGCCCCTGGCATCTTCTGGACACCGATGGTCGATGGCATGCCCGAAGCCGTGCAGCAGTCGCTCAGCGCCTCGATCCCCTTCCCGTCCCGCCTGGGCAAGCCGGAAGAGTTCGCCGACCTGGTCGCCTACATCCTGGGCAACGCCTACCTCAACGGCGAGACCATCCGCCTGGACGGCGCGGTGCGGCTGGCGCCTAAGTAAAGCAGCGGCGAGTGGAGAGACGTGAGAAGTGAGCCAGAGCCCGCTTCCGCCCTTCCACTCACTCCTCACTCCTCCCCACTCACTCCTCGCATTCATATGAAAGCTTTCGAGATCAAGAAAGGCAACGTCGTCGAACACAACGGCGGCGTGTACCAGATCCGCGACATCGAGCGCAGCTCGCCGCAGGGCCGCGGCGGCAACGTGCGCTTCCGTTTCATCATGTACAGCGTGCCGGGCGGCAACAAGCTGGACGCCAGCTTCGACGCCGACGACAGCCTGACCGAAGTGGAACTGCTGCGCCGCCAGGCCACGTATTCGTACAAGGACGGCGATGCGTTCGTGTTCCTCGACGACGAGGACTACACGCCGTACACGCTGGACGCGAACGTCATCGGCGACGACGCCGGTTACATCACCGAGGGCCTGAGCGGCTGCTACGTGCAGGTGATCGACGAACTGCCGGTCGCGCTGCAGCTGCCGCAGCACGTGACCCTGGAGGTGGTGGAAACGCCGCCGGAACTGAAGGGCGGCACGGCCACCAAGCGCCCGAAGCCGGCCCGGCTCAGCACCGGCATCGAGATCATGGTGCCGGAGTACATCACCACCGGCGAGCGCATCCTGGTCAACACGACCACGGGCGAGTTCGGCGGCCGCGCGGACTGATCCGCGCTCAGGGTGCGTCTGCGGCCAATGTCCGCAGGCGCGCGCCGATGGCATCCACGTTGGCGTCGATGCCGCGCAGGGTCTCGCGCTGCTCCTCGGGAAGCCAACGTTCCAGGTCGCGACGCAGCGCGGCATCTTCGTTCCGCAACCGCGCCACCCTCGCCTGCGCTTCGGCGACGATACGCGCGCGCTCCGCAGTCTGCGGCAATCCATACCCCTCTTCCGCGAGTTCGGCGGGCCGGCTGACGAAGCTGTTATCCCCCAGCCATGCCTTCAGCGCTTCCACCGCAGCCGCGGCACCGTCGGGCACGTCGCGCCCGAGGTAGCGCCGCTTGAGTTCGTCGCGCAGCAGGAGCTGCTGCCGGCGCTGCGCTGCGTGCTCCAGGACCAGCAGCGCCGCGCTCGCCTTCAGGTCCGCCCTCGGCAACCAGTGCGCACGCTCGCCTGGCGGCAGCGCCAGCCACGCATGCGCATCCCGTTGCGGCAGCGCCAACGCATCGCGCGCGACCGAGAACAGCGCTTCGTAACGCGCGCTTGCCGCTTCGAAGTAGTACCCCAGGCGGCGGGCTTCATCAGCGTCCTCAAGGGGACGGCGATCGGCAATGCCTTCCCGCTCCAGCTTCCGCAGCAGGCCGGTGGGCGTGATGCTCGCCAACGAGGCGTCCGCAAGGCGTGGGATACCGTCGTGAAGCAGCTTCCACGTCTCCACCGCGCAGTTGTTGCCGATGAAGTAGTAGCGTCCGTCGTAGCTCCAGTGCAGTTGCGCGGCGCGCTCCAGCAGCAAGCCGATCTCTTCCCGCTGCAGGCGCAGGGGCACCGACTGCAGGCCACGCAGTTCGACCCTCGTGTATTCCTCGATCACCTGGTCCAGTGGCAACAGGAACAGGCGTGAGGGATACGAGCCGGTCAGTCCGCGCCAGCCGGAGATCTGCACGTCGCCGACGAAGGCGCGGAACGACAGCACGCGATGATGGGCCAGGTCCAGCCTGCAATCCGGCCCCGGCGCGCGTCCCGGTGCGCACACCACCAGCCTGAGCATGCTGTGTCCCCAGCGGCTCATCGCCTGCGTGTTGCCTTCGGCCAGCAAGTAGTCCACTTCGTAGACGCGGGCGGGATCCAGTGCCAGCAACGAGGCCTCGCCTGCCTCGGCATCCACGTCCAGGAACGGCAACCCGGGTGCGCAGGGATGCGCCGTCGCCAGCACGCTGAAGTGGGCCGAGAAGTGGCGATGCAGCGCCGGACGCCGACAAGCGTAGAAAGGGTCGAGCACGAAATGCTCGAGGTTCACGGCCACGAATTCGGATGGGCGCTCGAGCTCGTACGGATCGGGCGTACGTACGACGAAATCGTTGCGCGAACGACGCCCCGCGACGGTGAACACACTGCGCTGCCACCCTGCCAGATCGCGCAGACGCGGATCGCCGGACAGGACGTTGCGCTGCGCACGGTCATAGGCGTGGGCCAGTTCGTGCACCAGCGCATGGCGAGTGGCGCGCAGGGCATCGTCGTCCGCCCGCAAGGGGTTGCCTGCCCGCCAGGCGTCCAGCAGGCGGCGCGGCAGCATGATGCGATCGCCGATCCGACGTCCCGCGACGTGCGGCGACAGGTCGTCGCGCCATTGCAGGGCGAGATCCGGGGGCAGGCCATCGCGCCACGCCTGCGGCAGACGCGGCAGCACATCGTCCACCAGCGTCCGCGTCGCGGTGAGTTCGTCCGTGGTCAGCTGCGCGGGATCGATGTCGAGCGCGGCCGCCGCAGCGATCGGTCCCAGCCACGCCCACAGCAGGAGCGCGGCGATGCGCCGGCCCCGGGGCCGACGCAGGTGCATCAACGGGCCAGGATGGCCTGCGCCAGCTGCATGTCGCTGGCGCGGCGCGCGGCTTCGTCCGTTTCGCGCAGGCGGCGCAGCGCGGCTTCCAGCTGGGCCCCACGGATGCGGCCATTGCTGGCGACGAAACTGGCGGCATCCTCGCGTGCCTGCACGACGATCTTGTCGTCGCCGGACGAGCTGCCGGACGAAGCCGACGAACCGGCGGAGGAAGCGCCTGCCGATGAGCCGGCAAAACTGCCGGCGAGCACCGGCACAGAGAACGCCAGCAGCACGCCGGCCAGGATCATTCGGGACATGGATGTTTCCACACGGGGGGGAACGCCGTGACCGGCGCGGAGCGCAAAGATTACCCGCAAACGCCCGGCGAGCGCCTGAATCGGCGCACCTGCAGGAGCAGGCGATGCGCGCAGGGATGTCAAGCGTCGAACAGCTTGCCCGGATTCATCAGGCCATTGGGATCCAGCACCCGCTTGATGCCCCGCATCACCGCAATCTCGTCGGCGCTGCGCGTGCTCTCCAGATAGCCCTTCTTCACCAGGCCGATGCCATGCTCGGCCGAGATGCTGCCGTGGTGGCGCTTCAGCGAGGCCGCCAGCAGCTTGGTGACCTGCTCGCACTGGGTGACGAAGTCTGCGTTATCCATGCCATCGGGTTTCAGCACGTTGATGTGCAGGTTGCCGTCGCCGATATGGCCGAACCACACCACCTCGAACTGCGGATACGCCTCGCCCAGCAAGGCCTGGGTCTCGGCCAGGAACGCCGGCATGGCCGAGATGCGCACCGACACGTCGTTCTTGTAGGGCACGTAGCGGGCCAGCGCTTCGGTGATGCCTTCGCGCAAGCGCCACAGCTGCGCCGCCTGCGCGTCGGACTGGCTGATCACGCCGTCGCTGACCCAGCCCTGCTCCATGCAGGCCTCGAAGGCGGCCATGGCGGCGGCTTCCTTCGCCTCGTCGCCGATGGCGAACTCGGTGACCACGTAGTACGGGTGCACCTCGTCGAACGGCTTCTGCGCGCCGTGCGCCAGCACATGCTGCAGCGCGCGGTTGGTGAAGAACTCGAACGCCTCCAGCTGCAGGCGCTCGCGGAATGCGGCGAAGACCTGCATCAGCACCTCGAACGACGGCAGCGCCAGCAGCATGACGTTGGTCGGCGGTGGCGGATCGGTCAGGCGCACGGTGGCTTCCACCACCACGCCCAGCGTGCCTTCGGACCCGATGAACAGATGGCGCAGGTCGTAGCCGCTGGAGTTCTTGATCAGTGCCTTGTTGAGCTCCAGCACGTCGCCGGTGCCGGTGACCACCTTCAGGCCGGCGATCCATTCGCGCGTGTTGCCGTAGCGGATCACGCGGATGCCGCCCGCGTTGGTCGCGATGGTGCCGCCGATGGCGCACGAGCCCCGCGAAGCGAAATCCACGGGGTAGACCAGGCCCTGCTCGCGCGCCGCGTTGTGCACGGCCTCCAGCGGCATGCCGGCCTGCACGGTGAGCGTGCGGTCGACCGCATTGAAATCGATCGCCTGGTTCATGCGCTCCAGGCTGAGCACCAGTTCGCCGTTGGCCGCCACGGCGCCGCCGGACAGGCCGGTGCGGCCGCCCGACGGCACGAGCGCGACGCGATGCGCGTTGGCCCACTGCACGACGGCCTGAACGTCCTCGACGGTGGCCGGCAACGCGATCGCCAGCGGCGCTGGCGTCCAGCGCCGGGTCCAATCGCGGCCGTAGTGTTCGAGGTCGGCGGGATCGGTCTTCAGGCGCAGCCCGGGGGCGGCGTCGAGCAGGGCTTGCAGGCGCGGATCGCTCATTGCACGGGTGGGTTTTCAGGGGCGCTCAGGGTGCCAGCGATGCCGTGCGGCGTCCAGCCGATGACGAGGTCGTTTCAGAGGCAACCAAGCCGGGAAATCGGCAACCGAGCATTCCATTCCGCGCCGCAGCATCGACGGCGCGCATCTGGCATAGTGACGACCCCTTTCCATTCCCCGCACGACCTTCCGGCAATGTCGAACAAGAAGACCTCGTACCCGAAGCAGGACATCCGCGTACTGTTGCTGGAGGGGGTCAGCCAGACCGCGGTGGAGACCTTCCGCGCGGCAGGCTACACGCAGATCGAGTTCCACGAGAAGTCCCTGCCGGAGGACGAACTGAAGCGCCGCATCGCCGAGGCGCACATCGTCGGCATCCGCTCGCGCACGCACCTGACCGACGACGTGCTGGCGCAGGCGCGCCGGCTGATCGCAGTGGGCTGCTTCTGCATCGGCACCAACCAGGTGGACCTGGATGCCGCGGAGCTGGCCGGCATTCCGGTCTTCAACGCACCCTACTCCAACACCCGCAGCGTGGCCGAGCTGGTGATCGCCCAGGCCATCATGCTGATGCGCGGCATTCCGCAGAAGAACGCCGAGTGCCACCGCGGCGGCTGGAGCAAGTCGGCCGCGGGCAGCCACGAGGTGCGCGGCAAGACGCTGGGCATCATCGGCTACGGCCACATCGGCACGCAGGTCGGCGTGCTGGCCGAAGCGCTGGGCATGCACGTGCTGTTCCACGACATCGAGACCAAGCTCTCGCTGGGCAACGCGCGCCCGGCCATCGGCCTGGACGACCTGCTGGCGCAGAGCGATGTGGTCACCCTGCACGTGCCGGAGACGCCCGCCACCCAGGGCATGTTCGGCGCGGCGCAGATCGCCGGCATGAAGCGCGGCGCGCACCTGATCAACGCCTCGCGCGGCACCGTGGTCGACATCGACGCGCTGGCCGATGCGCTGAAGTCGGGCCAGGTGGGCGGCGCGGCCGTGGACGTGTTCCCGGTCGAACCCAAGGGCAATGCCGAGTCGTTCGAATCGCCGCTGCGCGGGCTGGACAACGTCATCCTCACGCCCCATGTCGGCGGCTCCACGCTGGAAGCGCAGGACAACATCGGCATCGAGGTGGCGGCCAAGCTGGTGCGCTACAGCGACAACGGCAGCACGCTGTCGGCGGTGAACTTCCCCGAGGTCACCCTGCCCGGCCACGACGGCAGCCGTCGCATCCTGCACATCCACCGCAACGTGCCGGGCGTGCTGTCGCAGATCAACGACATCTTCCGCGACCGCGGCATCAACATCGACGGCCAGTTCCTGCGTACCGATCCCAAGGTCGGCTACGTGGTCATCGACGTCACCGCCGACGAGGAACAGACCACCAGCCTGCGCGAGGCGATGGCGGCCATCGACGGTACGTTGCGGGTACGCGTGCTGTATTGAGGCCCGTCGGCGGGTGGGCCACGGCCCGCCCTACGCGCCGCCGCGCGCCAGCCACTTGCGGGCCATGCGCCCGATCGACGCATCGGCGTCCTCCGCCAGGGGGGCGATCTCGCGCCAGGCCAAGTCCAGCGACTCTTCGCTGACCACGTAGGCCTCGCTGCCGCGTGCACGCACCACGTAGCGCACGTCGTAGTGCCAGTGCCCGGGAACCCCGTTGCGCTCGGGGATCCAGTGGCGGTCCAGATCGAAGATGCCGCCCTCCACCGCCAGGTCGGACAGGCCCGACTCCTCTTCGGCTTCCTTCAGTGCCACGCGCGCCATGTCGGTGTCGCCATCGGCGTGCCCGCCCAGTTGCAGCCAGCGGTCCAGCTTGCGGTGATGGGTCATGAGGATGCGCCGGCCATCACCGCTGACGAGCCATGCGCCGCCAGTCAGGTGGCCTTCCAGCCGCTCGCGGACGAACGGATTGACCGGCTCGTCCAGCAGGGCCAGGAACTGGGCGGTGACCGCTTGTTCGTCGGGCCAGCGGCGGCCGTATTCGGCCAGGTGTTCTCGTAGCGAAGCATAAGCGGCTGACACGACGTGCTTTTCCTTTCCGCGATGGCGAAGACGGCGCCGATTATCGCCGGCCATGCTGCACCTGCGCTTGTGATCCCCCGCCCGCTTTGGCAAGGTACGGCCTTCCGTGGGGACCGTCCCCATGACCGTTGTCACCGCCCGGTGGGCCTGTCCATCGGCACTCAGTCATCTCAGGGGACGCTGCGAATGCTCAAAGCTCTGTTCAGGGTCAAGCCGGTCGCGCCGGCAGGCCACGTCGATGCCGGTGAACCCTTCGAAGGCAGCCTGGACGGCGAAGCCACCCTGAAACGGACGCTGACGGCCAGGCACCTGGTCATGCTGGGCGTGGGCGCGGTGATCGGCGCGGGCATCTTCGTGCTGACCGGCCAGGCCGCGGCCAACCATGCCGGCCCCGCGATCATGCTGAGCTTCGTGCTGGCCGGCTTCGCCTGCGCCATGGCGGGCCTCTGCTACGCCGAATTCGCTTCGATGATGCCGGTGTCCGGCAGCGCGTACTCCTATTCCTACGCGACCCTGGGCGAAGCCGTGGCGTGGTTCATCGGCTGGTGCCTGGTGCTCGAGTACCTGTTCGCCTCGTCCACGGTGGCCGTGGGCTGGTCGGGCTACCTGGTGAGCTTCCTCACGTCCACGCTAGGCGTACCCTTCCCCGAACAGCTGGCCACCGCGCCCATCACCTGGGCCGACGGCGGGTTCGTCGCCACCAACGGCATCATCAACCTGCCCGCGGTGCTGATCGTCGCGGCGGTCAGCGGCCTGTGCTATGTCGGCATCACCCAGTCGGCCTTCGTCAACGCGATCATCGTGGCGATCAAGGTGCTCGTGATCGCGGCCTTTCTGGGCTTCGGCGTGCAGTATGTGGACCCGGCCAACTGGACGCCCTTCATCCCGGAGAACACCGGTCCCGGACAGTTCGGCATGGACGGCGTGTTCCGCGCCGCGACCATCGTGTTCTTCGCCTACATCGGCTTCGACGCGGTCTCCACCGCAGCCGGCGAAGCGAAGAATCCGCAGCGCGACATGCCCAAGGGCATCCTGGGTTCGCTGGCCATCTGCACCGTCATCTACATCGCCGTCTGCGCGGTGCTGACCGGCATGACCCACTACAGCCTGCTGGGCACCGCCAAGCCGGTGGCCACCGCGCTGGAAGAGGTCCTGAAGGCCGATCCCGGCGCCAGCGTCGGCTGGCTGAAGACGGCGGTGGAGATCGGCGCCATCGCCGGCCTGTCGTCGGTGATCCTGGTGATGCTGATGGCGCAGCCGCGCATCTTCTATTCGATGTCCCGCGACGGGCTGCTGCCGCGCCTGTTCGGCAAGGTGCACCCGAAGTTCCATACGCCGTACATCGGGACGATCATCGTGGGCGTACTGGCCTGCCTGCTGGCCGGCTTCATGCCACTGAGCGTGCTGGGCGAACTGGTTTCGATGGGCACGTTGCTGGCCTTCGCCACCGTCTGTCTCGGCGTGCTGGTGCTGCGCTTCACCCGCCCCGACCTCGCTCGCCCGTTCCGCGTGCCCATGTTCTGGCTGATCTGCCCGCTGGGCGTGCTGGCCTGCCTGTTCCTGTTCATGCAGTCGTTCCTGGAACACTGGCAGATCTTCGTGGGCTGGACGGTGCTGGGGCAGGTGATCTACTTCGCCTACGGCTTCCGGAACAGCAAACTCAGGCAGCGCGCCTGATCGTCTTCAAGGCCGGCGGGCACACCGCCGGCCTTTTTGGTTGTACTCCTCGATAACGTCCCGAGACCACGCACGATGCTCCGACAGCTCCTGGCCACCAAGCACCCCCACGCCGCCCATACCGAAGCCGAAGGGCTCAGCCTGCGCCGCACGCTCGGCCCGTGGGGTCTGACCGCGCTCGGCATCGGCGCGGTGATCGGCGGCGGCATCTTCGTGATCACCGGCCAGGCCGCGGCCAACCACGCCGGTCCCGCGATCATGCTGTCGTTCGTGCTGGCCGCCATCTGCTGCACGTTCTGCGCGCTGGCCTATGCCGAATTCGCAGCGATGGTGCCGGTGTCCGGCAGCGCCTATACCTACACCTACGCGACGCTGGGCGAACTGACCGCCTGGTTCATCGGCTGGATGCTGGTGCTGGAGTACGGCGTGTCGGCGTCCGCGGTCGCGGTCAGCTGGACCGGCTATCTGCTGAGTTTGCTCGAACACGCGAATATCTATCTGCCCGAAGCCTTCGTCAGCGCACCGCTGGACGCGCAACTGCGCCCCACCGGCGCGATCGCCAACGTGCCGGCCGCCGTGCTGGTGCTGTTGCTGACCTGGCTGTGCTACGTCGGCATCCGCAAGTCGTCGGCCATGAACATGGCCATGGTGGTGCTGAAGACCGGCCTGATCGTGCTGGTGATCGTCGCCGGCTGGCAGTACGTCGACCCGGGCAACTGGCAGCCCTTCATTCCCGCCAACGAAGGCCCGGGCAAATTCGGCTGGGACGGCGTGCTGCGCGGCGCGGCGATGGTGTTCTTCGCCTACATCGGCTTCGAGGCGGTGTCGGTGGCGGCCCAGGAATCGCATCGCCCGCAGAAGGACCTGCCCGTCGGCATGCTGGCCTCGCTGGCCATCTGCACCATCCTCTACATCGCCATGGCGGCGGTGATGACGGGCCTAGTGCCGTATACCGCGCTGGGCACGGCCGAGCCGGTGGTCACCGCGGTGGCCGCCCATCCGGAGCTGGGCTGGCTGCGCATCACCGTGGAGATCGGCGCGCTGATCGGCCTGTCGTCGGTGGTGCTGGTGATGATCATCGGCCAGCCGCGCATCTTCATGATCATGGGCCGCGACGGCCTGCTGCCGCCGGTGTTCACCAAGATCCATCCCGAATACCGCACGCCGCACATCAATACGGTCATCACCGGCGTGGGCATCGCCCTGCTGGCGGCGCTGTTCCCGCTCGACATCCTGGGCGAACTGACCTCGATGGGCACCCTGATCGCGTTCGCCTCGGTCTGCGTGGGCGTGCTGGTGCTGCGCCGCACGCAGCCGGACCTGCCGCGTCCGTTCCGCATCCCCGCGGCCTGGCTGGTCTGCTCGCTGGGCGTGCTGAGCTGCATGGCGTTGCTGTCGGCGATGACGGCGCACAACTGGATGCTGATGGGCGTCTGGACCGCGGTCGGCTTCCTCATCTATTTCCTGTACGGCTACCGCCACAGCCGGTTGCGCACGCCGCGCTGAGCCGGTTCCGCAGACCGCACATGGAAAAGGCGCGGGTGACCGCGCCTTTTCGCTTTCCGTGAACCGGATGTATCAGGGCTTCTTGGCCCAGGCGCTGCACCAGCCCTTCGCGGCGACCGAGTTCTTCGGGAACAGCGTGCACGGGCCATAAGCCTGGCCCGCCGGCGCCTTGAAGAAGTTGCAGTTGGCGCAGTGATCCCCCGCCTTGTGCTTGGGGTGCTTCACGGTGGCGGCGTTCTCGCTGTAGGCCAGCGCCTTGGCGGTGGGGTTGTTGGCGTCCAGCTTGGGGAGGGCGGTAGGCGCGGCAGCCTCGGCACGCACCGCGTGCCAGGCCAGCGGGGCCACGGCGGCGGCGGTCAGGGTGGTGGTCAGGAAACGGCGGCGGGAGGCATCGTGGCTCATCTGGCTGGGCACCTGCGGGAAGGAGGCTGCAGTGTCGCGCTTCCGGCCCGCCGACCGCATTGAGCAGGATCAATCAGTCGGGCCGCCGGACGGGTTCCGTTAGAATGCGCGGCATGAACGCCCTGCCCTACGACGCCGACCAGCTGCGCGACCGCGCGCAGTCCATCATCTCCAACGTGCGCGAACTGTCGCAGCTGGGCTGGACCCCAGCCACCAGCAGCAACTTCTCGCAGCGCCTGGACGAACGGCATGCGGCCATCACCGTCTCCGGCCGCGACAAGGGCCGGCTGGTGGAGGCGGACATCATGGTGGTGGACTTCGAAGGCAAGGCCGTCGGCAGCGACCATCGCCCCTCGGCGGAAACCCTGCTGCACACCCAGCTCTACCGGCGTTACCCCGAGATCGGCTGCGTGCTGCACACGCACTCGCTGGTGCAGACCGTGGCCTCGCGCCTGTTCGCCGGCGCCGGCCATGTCCGGCTGGAGGGCTTCGAACTGCTGAAGGCATTCCACGGCAACCACACCCACGAGATGGCCATCGACGTGCCGGTGTTCGCCAACACCCAGGACATGCCGACCCTGGCCGCGCAGGTCGATGCGCTGCTGGACCGGCAGCCGCTATGGGGCTACCTGATCGACGGCCACGGCCTGTACGCATGGGGCCGCACCATGGCCGAGGCGCGCCGGCATCTGGAAGCCTTCGAATTCCTGTTCGCGGCCGAACTGGAGTTGCGCAAGCTCGGCTGCCGCGGCTGATAACCGCCGGTTATCGCCGCGTTACCTTTCCGCCACAGGGCGTCCGGGCCGGGTTTGCTACCCTAACGTTCCCCCCGCCGCCTCACGCCATTGCCATGAGCCGCCTGCGCATCTTCAAGGAATCCGACCCGGCCACCCCGGAGTTCGCCAGCTACGACCCCGATTTCATCGCCACCGAGCTGAAGAAGATCGGCGTGACCTTCGAACGCTGGAAGGCGAACAAGCCGATCGAGCCCGGCGCCTCGCCGGAAGAGGTGATGGACGCCTATCGCGCCGACATCGACCGCCTGGTGGCCGAGCGCGGCTTCAAGACCGTCGACGTGGTCAGCATCGCGCCGGACAACCCGCAGCGCGAGGCGATGCGCGCCAAGTTCCTCGACGAGCACTACCACAAGGAAGACGAGGTGCGCTTCTTCGTGGCGGGGTCGGGCCTGTTCACGCTACACGTGGATGGCAGGGTCTACGAGATCGAGTGCGTGCAGGACGACCTGATCGCCGTGCCGGACGGCGCGCTGCACTGGTTCGACATGGGCCCGGAGCCCCGCTTCGTCGCCATCCGCTTCTTCACCGAGCCGGATGGCTGGGTGGGCCACTTCACCGGCACCACCATCGCCCAGCAGTTCCCGCGCTACGACGGTCTGACCGACGGGCATTGATCGATCCTGCCGGCCCGGGCTTGCCCGGCGGCACGACCCTATCCAGAACAAGAGCAGCGGAGCGCGCTCCGCTCTACCGTGACCGTGAACATCGCCATGCCCGTTTCCGCCATCCTGACCGACATCGAAGGCACCACCAGCAGCATCTCGTTCGTGAAGGACGTGCTGTTCCCGTACGCACGGCGCGCCCTGCCCGGCTTCGTGCGCGACCACCGCGACGACCCGGAGGTCCGCCGCTGGCTGGACGTGGTGGCCACCGAGCACGGCAGCATCTGCAACGACGACGTCATCGTGGAGACGCTGCAGGGCTGGATCGACCAGGACCGCAAGCACACGGCGCTGAAGGCGCTGCAGGGCATGATCTGGCAGGCGGGTTACCGCGATGCCGACTTCACCGCCCACATCTATCCCGACGCGGCGCCCGCGCTGCGCGACTGGCACGCGCGCGGCTATCCGCTGTACGTGTACTCGTCCGGCTCGGTGCCGGCGCAGAAGCTGTTCTTCGGGCATAGCGACGCCGGCGACCTGACGCCGCTGTTTTCCGACTGGTTCGACACCGAAGTCGGCGGCAAGCGCGAAGCCGACAGCTACCGCGTGATCGCCGGCCGCATCGGCGTGCCGGCCAATGCCATCCTGTTCCTGTCCGATGTGGTGGAAGAGCTGGACGCCGCGCGCGAAGCCGGCCTGCAGACGCGCCTGATCGACCGCGTGGACGACTACCCGCAGTCCCGCGAGGGCGAGGCCGCGCACGGGCATGCGCGCGTGGCGTCGTTCGCCGACATCGCGCTGCCCGACTGAATCCGAACCATGGCGTCGCAACGCACGGCTACGCTGACGGGGCTGGCCGCCATCCTGCTGTGGGCTTCGCTGGCGGTACTGACGACCGCGACCGGCAACCTGCCCCCGTTCCAGGTGCTCGCGGTCAGTTTCGGCATCGCGTCGCTGCTGGGGCTGGCGCGGGCGGCACTGCGCGGCGCCGCGGGCTGGCGCGAGCTGCGCCAACCCGGCGTGGCGCTGGCGCTGTCCACGCTGGCGCTGTTCGGCTACCACGCGCTCTACTTCATCGCGCTCAAGCGCGCGCCGGCGGTGGAGGCGAACCTGCTCAATTACCTGTGGCCCCTGCTGATCGTGGTCTTCGCCGGCCTGGTCGGCGGCGTGACGGTGCGTGCCGGGCAGTGGGCGGGCACGCTGCTCGGCCTGGTGGCCGCGGCGCTGCTGGTGACCCGCGGACACGGCTTGCAGGTCGACCGTGCGCACGTCCCGGGCTACCTCGCCGCACTGGGTGCCGCGGTGATCTGGGCCGCGTATTCCGTGCTCAACCGCCGCTTCGCCGATGTCCCCACTGCCGCCATCACCGTGGCCTGCGCGGGCGTCTCGGTGCTGGGCGCCGCCGCGCACCTGCTGTTCGAGCGCACGGTCGCACCGGATGCCATCCAGTGGCAGGTCCTGGTCGTGATGGGCATCGGTCCGGTGGGAGCGGCGTTCTGGCTGTGGGACCACGGCACCAAGCGTGGCGACATCGCCCTGCTGGGCAGCCTGTCCTATCTGGCGCCGCTGCTGTCCACCCTCCTGCTGGTGGCGGCCGGTCGCGCGCAGGCGCACTGGATACACGCGATCGCCATCTCGCTGCTGCTGACGGGGGCGTGGCTCAGCGTGCGCGCCAGCGCGCCGCGCTGAAAGCGATTCGCGTTTCCGCACGGGTGGGCCGATCTGGCTAGACTGCGCGCCACGTCGCCCGCCCGCCTTCGCCAGCCAGCCACGTCAACCTCGCCCGCCCGCCTCCGCTCGCCCGCCGGGTTCCAGGACGCCTCCTCCGGGAGGCGTTCCGTTTCAGGCCCCGTGGATCTTCTCGCCCCGCGCGAGCATGGCCACCAGCTTTTCCACGCGTGCCTGCCGGGTTTCCGGCTTCACCGCTGTCTGCACGCGCCAGCACATCGCGTACCGGTTGGTCTTGTCGAGCGTGTCGAAGAAGGCCTTGGCCTTTCGGTTCTTCGCGAGAGCCTTGGCGAGTTCCGGCGGCACCGCCATCGACTTCGCACCGTCGTAGGCCGCGTCCCAGCGACCGTCGGCCTTCGCCGTCTGGACCTCGCGCAGGCCAGCGGGCCGCATGCGACCCGCCGCGATCAGGCTTTCGATCCGGGCGACGTTGATCTTCGACCACGTGCTGCGTGCGCGCCGGGGCGTGAAGCGCTGCAGGAAGCACTGCGCGTCGTACCCCTTCTTCTGTCCGTCGATCCAGCCGTGGCACAGCGCCACGTCCAGCGCCTCGCTGTAGCTCACCGACGCGACCCCCGAGTCCTTCTTGGCAATCTTCAGCCACACGCCTGTGGATTCCGGATGCTGCTCCAGCCAGCGTTCCCACGCCGCAGCATCCATGAAGTGCTCGAGGGGAAGTTCCGTCCCGGCCACGATCAGGGCTCCGCGACCTGCAGGCGATACGAAGTACGAGCCGATCGTTCGCCCCGCCACCGGTCGAAGGCGCGCACCTCGACCGCATGCTCGCCCTCGGCCAGGTCGGTGGGCAGCGCGCCACGCCACAGGTGCTGGGACGCCTCGGCTTCGGGCGAGCGATCGTAGCCGCGCAGCGCATCGGCCGTGTCGTCGCGCATGTTCTCCACCAGCAGCCTGGGGTCGGGCTGCTCCACGCGCCTCATCGGTTTCCATTCGCCGCCGTCGATGCGGTACTCCACGCGGGTCTCCGCATCGCCCATGTAGACATTGGCGAACACGCCCCACGCCGGATACGCACCCTTCCGCAGCACGCGCGGCGCGTGCAGGCCGATGCCGTTGTCGTCCGCATCGCGCGCCGGATGCCACGATAGCGCGTAGGCGCCGCCGGCGTCCACGCGCAGCCGCGCGTAACCATTCGGTGTACCGTCGGCCATCGTCGTGTCGGGAATGCCCTCGGCATCCTTGATGCCCGACCAGTAGGCGCCGCAGGCCGCACCGACGTTGTACTCATGCAGCGGCCGCATGCCATGCCAGCCGGTGGATGCGTCGTGGTACCAGTGGCGCTGGGTGTGGGTGTGCCCGCTGAGCAGCAGCACGTGCGGGAAGTCCTCCAGCATGGCGAACAGCCGCTCGCGGTCCTGGGGACGGAAGCCGCGCGCGCCGGGTTCGTAGAACGGGATGTGCACGCCGATCACCAGCAATCGGTCCTTCCGCACCGTGGGCAGGTACGCCTGCAGGAAGGCGAACTGATCCTCGCGCAGCCCGCCGAAATACGCAGGGGTGCCGCCCGGCTGGTAGATCACGTCGTCCAGGCCGATGAACGTCGCGGCCTCTTCTTCCCAAGCGAACGTGTCCGGGCCGAGGTGATGGCGGAACGTGCGCAGCGAATCCTCATCGCCGGCGGCATCGAAATCGAGATCGTGGTTGCCCGGGATGAACAGCCAGGGCACCTGCAGGCTCATCGTCGTGCGCAGGATCTGCGGATACAGCGAAAGGTCGTCGTTGGTCACGTCGCCCAGGGTCAGGCCCAGTGCGGCACCATGGCTCCCGACCAGCGGCTGCACGATGTCGCGCCAGTAGTAGTCCACGTCCTTCACCGAAGAAGTCTGGCTGTCGGCGAACAGCAGTACGTCGAGTGCGCTGTCCTTCGCCGCCGCCCGTGGATGCAGCCCGAAGTGCGTGCAGTCGGGCTGGCGCTCCGGGATGCCGCCGTACTTCAGCGCGGGCCCGGCGTGGTACTGCAGGTTGCGCCAGCGCGCCGGCAGGCCGTCGGGGCGCACCGCCAGATCGTAGCCCGCCGGCTTGATGATGAAGAGCGTGCGGCCGTCGACGTAATCGAGGCTGTACTCGCCCTGCCCGTCCGTCACCGCGATCTCGATGCCGTTGGACACCTTGACGCCCGGGAGGCCCGGCTCCCCCGCGTCGCGGGTCCCGTTGCCGTTGCGGTCCTCGTACACCTGACCCCAGTTGCACGGCGGCGGAAGCGCATGGGCGGGGACCGTCAGCAACGCCAGGACGAGGGCAATCAACGAAGCACGCATGGCGACTCCAGCCGGAAGGACCGGAGGATTATGGCGCAGGTGACGGCATAGCCGTTGTAGGAGCGACGTGAGTCGCGACCGCACGGCCGGAGGCTAGCGAACACATCGGAGGCGATGCGAACGATCAATCACCATGTTCGATCACGATCCGCGGTCGCGACTCACGTCGCTCCTACAAAGTGCGTGGCTATCTTACGTGGCCGCGTGGCGCTGGCGCAGGACTTCGACGGCATCGGCCAGCGACAGGCCGCGTGCGCGCAGCAGCACGGTCAGGTGGTACAGCAGGTCCGCACTCTCGCCGAGCAGCGCGGCTTCGTTCTGGGCCACGGCGGCCAAGGCGGTTTCCACGCCCTCTTCGCCCACCTTCTGCGCGACGCGGCGCACACCGGCCTCGAACAGCCGCGTGGTGTAGCTGTCCGCCGGCCGTTCGCGCTCGCGCTGCGCAACGAGGACATCCAGTTCCGACAGGAATGCCGACGGTGCCGACGGGAAGCAACTGGCGCGCTGCAGGTGGCAGGTGGGGCCATGCGGATGCGCGAGGACCAGCAGCGTGTCGTCGTCGCAGTCGGCCTCTACCGACACCAGTTCCAGCACGTGGCCGGAGCTCTCTCCCTTGGTCCACAGCCGCTGCTTGCTGCGACTGAAGAAGGTCACGCGCCCGCTGGCAAGCGTGGCCTGCAGCGCTTCGCGGTTCATGTAGCCCAGCATCAGCACCCGCAGCGTCGCGGCGTCCTGCACGATGACGGGCAGCAGGCCGTCCCCCTTGTCCCAGTCGAGACGGGTGGCGTCGAACGCCGGTCGCCGGTTGTCAGTCGCCACGTCTCACCTCGATGCCTTGCTGCGCCAATGCCTGCTTCAGTGTCGGAATGCGGATATGCCCACTGTGGAAGACGCTGGCCGCCAGCGCGCCATCCACATCCGCCTGCTGGAACACGTCGATGAAATGCCCCATCTCGCCCGCGCCGCCCGAGGCGACCAGCGGCACTTCGCAGACGGCGCGTACCGCGCGCAGTTGCGCCAGGTCGTAACCCCGCCGCACGCCGTCCTGGTCCATGCAGTTCAGCACGATTTCGCCGGCGCCCAGGCGCTGCGCCTGCACGACCCAGTCCAGCGTCCGCAGGCCGGCACCCTGCATCTTCGACGGGTCGCCGGTGTAACGGCGCACGCGCCATTCGCCATCGGCTTCCAGGATGGAGTCCACGCCGACCACGACGCACTGCACGCCGAAGGCCTGCGCCAGTTCGCCGATCAGCTCCGGGCGCTCCAGCGCAGGCGTGTTGACCGACACCTTGTCGGCCCCGCTGTACAGCACGCGACGGGCGGTCTCCACATCGCGGATGCCGCCTGCCACGCAGAACGGAACATCCAGCAGCCGCGATATACGCTCGATCCAGGCGTAGTCCACCGAACGGTCTTCCGGACTGGCGCTGATGTCGTAGAACACCAGTTCGTCGGCCCCTTCGTCGCGGTAGCGCAGCGCCAGATCGGCGATATCGCCCATGTCGACGTGGTCGCGGAATTTCACGCCCTTGACCACGCGGCCTTCGCGCACGTCCAGACAGGGAATGATGCGCCGGCTCAGCATGCCAGTGCTTCCGGCAGGGCGAAGCGGCCTTCCAGCAAGGCGCGCCCGAGCACGATGCCGGCGCAACCCGCTTCGCGCGCTCCGACGATATCCGCCACCGCGCTCACGCCGCCCGAGGCCTGTACCACCAACGCCTGCACGTTCGCGCGCAGGTGGGCGTAAAGGTCGAGGTTGGGCCCACTCAGCATGCCGTCGCGGGCGATGTCGGTGCACAGCAGATGGCGCAGGCCGGCATCGGCGTAGCGGGTGGCGAGTTCGTCCAGGGTCTCGGATGCGGTCTCGGTCCAGCCATGCACCGGCAGGCGCCACGCACCGCCAGCATCGAGCCGCGTATCCAGCGCCACGGTGATGCGCTCGCTGCCGAATTCGGCCAGCCAGGCCAGCACCATACCCGGCTCGCGGACCGCCAGCGAACCGACCACCACCCGCTGCGCGCCGGCGTCCAGGATGCGCGCCACATCGTCGCGCTGACGCACGCCACCGCCCGTCTGCACCTTCAGCGGAGTCGTACGCGCGATCTCCTCCAGCAACGGCGCGAGCGTATAGCCGCCGGCGCGCGCCGCATCCAGGTCGACCAGGTGCAGCCATTCGGCTCCCTGTGCGGCATAGCGCTGCGCGACCTGCAGTGGCGCGCCCTCGTAACGCGTCTCGCGGGCGTAGTCGCCTTGTGCCAGACGGACCACGCGGCCATCGCGCACGTCGATGGCGGGATACACGGTGAAACCTGTCATTGCAGTCCGTACTCGATGAAGTTCTTCAGCAGTCGCGCGCCGACGGCGCCCGAGCGCTCGGGATGGAATTGCGCCCCCGCGACGTTGCCGCGCTGTACGACGGCGGCAAAGCGCTGGCCGTGCTCGCTGCTGCACAGACAGTCGTCGTCGACGGCGGCGGCATAGCTGTGGACGAAGTAGGCGTGGTCGCCGTCCGCGATGCCCTCCACCAGCGAACCCCCGCGTCGCCGCTGCAGGGTGTTCCAGCCCATGTGCGGCACGCGGATGCCGGGGGCGGCGGGCAGCTTGCGCACGCGTCCCGGCAGCAGGCCCAGGCAGGGGGTGTCGTCCTCCTCGGAATGCGCGAACAACAGCTGCACACCGACGCAGACGCCCAGCAGCGGCTTGTCCAACGTGCGCAGCACGTCGACCAGGTCCAGTTGCCGCAGCCGCGCCATGCACACGGCGGCGGCACCCACGCCGGGCAGGATCACCCGGTCCGCAGCGCGGATCGTCGTCGCGTCGCCGGTCAGTTCCGCCTCCACTCCCAGACGCTGCAGCGCATAGCGCACCGAGCCGATGTTGGAGCCGCCGGCATCGACCAGGACCACCTTCGTCACAGGGCCCCCTTGGTCGACGGCAGCTCGTCACCCTCGCGCTTCACCGCCTGGCGCAGCGCGCGCGCCAGCGCCTTGAAGCTGGCCTCGACCTTGTGGTGGTCGTTGTCGCCTTCCACCTTCAGGTTGAGGTTCAGGCCGGCCGCATCGCAGAGCGAACGGAAGAAATGCGGCACCAGTTCGGTCGGCAGGTCGCCGACGCGCTCGCGCCGGAACTCGCCCGTGAAGACGAAGTATGGCCGCCCGCTGAAATCCAGCGCGGCGCTGGCCAGCGTCTCGTCCATCGGCAGGGTGAAGCCGTAGCGGCCGATGCCGCGCTTGTCGCCCAGCGCTTCCTTCAGCGCCTGCCCCAGCGCCAGACCGGTGTCCTCGACGGTGTGGTGCTCGTCGATGTGCAGGTCGCCCTCAGCGCGCACGTCGAGTGCGAACCCGCCGTGTTTGCCGATCTGCTCCAGCATGTGATCGAAGAAGGGCAATCCCGTCTTCGCGACCGGCTCGGCGATGCGGTCGAGGTCCACTTCGACGCGGATCTTCGTCTCCTTGGTGTTCCGCTGTACCGCCGCACGGCGCGGCGCATCCGCCAGTTCATGCGCGATGCCGGCCCAGTCCCACTCGCCGCCGAACTGCGCGGTCTTCAGCTGGAACGCCCGGATGTTCAAGTTCTCGGCGAACTGGTTGTCGGTCTGCCGGTCGCCCACCATCGCCGAACGCGCCCAGTCGATGCTGCGGTCCTGCAGGTAGGGGATCACCAGACCGATACCCGGCTTGCGCGTAGGACGATTCTCGTGCGGCCAGCTTTCGTCGATCAGCACGTCGCGGAAGCGGATGCCCTGGCTTTCGAAGACCTGCATCATCAGCGCGTGCGGCCCTTCGAACGAGGCACGCGGGTACTGTTCCGAACCCAGGCCATCCTGGTTGCTGACCATCACGAACTGGTAGCCGGCATCGCGCAGCTTGAGCAGCGCAGGAACGACGCCGGGGACGAAGCGCAGCTTCTCGTAGGCGTCGATCTGGAAATCCTCGGGCTCCTCGATCAGGGTGCCGTCGCGGTCGATGAAGAGGATCGGTGTCATGGCGTGGGATTCGTGTTCAGGGCCGACAGCACGCGATCGTTCTGTTCCGTCGAGCCGATGGTGATGCGCAATGCGTCGTCCAGCTGGGGCGCGGCGCGCTGGTCGCGTACCACCACGCCGGCGGCGAGCAGCGTACGGAAAGCGCCATCGGGATCGTCGAAGCGCACCAGCAGATAGTTTCCCTGCGAAGGATAGACGCGGCGTACACCGGGTATCCGCGCGAGAGCGTACAGCAGCCGTTCGCGCTCACGACGCACGACCGCCACGCGTTCCCGCGTCTGCTCCAGCGCCGTATCGGACAGGCCTTCCAGCGCAAGGTCGGCACACGGCGTGGGCACCGGATACGGTGCCTGACAGCGCTGCAGGATCGCGATCAGTTCCGCCCCACCGATCACCATGCCGATGCGCACGGCGGCCAGTGCATGCGCTTTCGACAACGTACGCAACACGGCGACGTTGGCGTGCGCACCCAGCAGCGTCGTCGCAGACGCGCCGTCGGCGAACTCGCCGTAGGCCTCGTCCACCACCACCAGCGCGTGGCCTTCCAGCGCGTGCGCCAGGGCCTTGATGCCATCCAGCGGAATGGTCGAACCCGCCGGATTGGAGGGCGAGCACAGGAACACCAGCTTGGCCCCCTGACCGAGCGCCGCCTCGCGGATGGCGTCGAGATCGGCGACGAAACCGGCGTCGCCATCGACCAGCGGCACCTCGATGATGCGTGCTCCCTGCAGGCGTGCGCAGACCACGTACATGCCGAACACCGGCGGCGTCACCACGATGGCGTCCTGTCCGGGCACGCACAGCGCGCGCACCAGCAGGTCGATGGCCTCGTCGCTGCCGCGCCCGACCAGCAGTTGTTCCGGCGCCACGCCATAGACCTGTGCCAAGCGCGCACGAAGCGCCAGTGGCTGCGGATCCGGATAGCGGCGGCTGCGCCCCTGTCCGTCGGCCGGGTTGGCCCACGCCGATTCGTTGGCGTTCAACCACACCTCGCCACGCAGGGCTTCGCTGCGCGCCGACTTGTAGCCCGCGAAATCGCGCAGGTCCGGACGCACGAGGGGCAGGACGCTGCTCATGCGACCGCCTTGCGCAACCGCAGCGCGACCGCATGGGCATGCGCACCCAGCCCCTCGGCCCGCGCGAGCGTCAAGGCGCACTCGCCGATCGCGGCGATGCCGCTACGGCTGGCCGACTGCACGCTGACGAAGTTCTGGAAGCTGGACACACTGACGCCACTGTACGCACGCGCCGCACCCGCGGTAGGCAGCACATGGTTGGTACCGCTGCAGTAATCGCCCAAGGCTTCCGGCGTGAAGTCGCCGAGAAACACCGAGCCGGCGGCTTCCACCTTGTCCAGCCACGCGCGCGGTTCGCGCAGCGCCAGGATGAGGTGTTCCGGCGCGTAGCGGTTGCTGATGGCGAAGGCATCGTCGAGCGCGGCGACCTTGACCAGGCGCGAGGCCGACAACGCCTGCTGCGCGATATCCGCCCGGTCCAGCCGGGCAAGCTGCGTGGCGAGTTCGTCCTGCACTTGGGCGATGAGGGCGTCGTCATCGGACAGCAGCAGCACCTGCGAGTCCGGGCCATGCTCGGCCTGCGACAGCAGGTCCGCCGCGACGAACGCTGCGTCGGCGCCCGCATCGGCGATCACCAGCACTTCCGAGGGACCCGCCGGCATGTCGATGGCGGCGGCGCCGGCCTGCGCGACCTGCTGCTTGGCTTCGGTCACGTAACTGTTGCCGGGACCGAACAGCTTGTCGCACTTCGGTACGCTGTGCGTGCCGAAGGCCATCGCGGCGATCGCCTGCGCACCACCGAGCTTGAACACGCGACGCACACCCGTCAGTTGTGCGGCCACCAGCACGGCGGGATCGGCGCTGCCGTCGCGGCGTGGCGGCGTGCACAGCACGACTTCGCGGCAGCCGGCCAAGCGCGCCGGCACGCCCAGCATCAACGCGGTCGACGGCAACGGCGCACTGCCCGCGGGCACATACAGGCCAACGCGCGGGATCGGCCGGATCATGCGTTCGCAGACCACACCGGGGGCGGTTTCCACGGCGTATGGCTGCGCCATGCCGGCGCGGTGGAAGGCCTCTATCCGATCCGCGGCCTGCTGCATCGCCTCGCGCAGCTCGGCGGGCACGGCGGCGTGCGCCGCAGCGAATTCCGACTCGCGCACCTCGAAGGTTTCAAGCTCCACGCCGTCGAAGCGTGCCGTGACCTCGCGCAGCGCCACGTCGCCGCGCGCCTGCACGTCGGCCAGCAGGCCGGCCACGGCATCGCGCGTGCGTTGCGCGACCGCCTGCACGGGCCGTGCGAGCACGGCGGCGCGCGCGGCAGCATCCAGCGCATTCCAGTCGTACACCGGGGCGTGCGAAGCGCTCATGCCAGCGACCTCTCCACCGACAGGACCATCAGGCCCTGCGCACCGGCACGCTGCAGTTCCTCCAGCCGCTGCCAGGTGACCGCGCCGTGGCACATGGCCTGCAGCGACAGGGGGCCTTCGTCGCCGCCCGGCAGCGTGACCAGGCCGTCGCTGTCGGTCAGCAACCGCGACAGCGCCGGGACCGTCTCGCGCTCGGCGCGGAACATCAGCAGCTTGCTGTCCTTGAGTTTCAGTACACCGTCGAGGCGGCGCAACAGCATGTCGGCCAGACCCGCGCGGGCGTCGTCGAACTCGCGCGCCGGACCGGCCAGCACCGCCTCGCTGTCGAGCAGCGTTTCCACCGGCTTCAGCTGGTTGGCGGCGAGCGTGGCACCGCTGGAGACCAGATCGCAGATCAAGTCGGCCGTGCCCAACTTGGGCGCGATCTCCACCGACCCGGACAGCTCGACCACGGCCGCGTCGATCCCGCGCGCCTGTAGCCACTGGCGCAGCACGGAGGGATAGCTGGTGGCGATGCGCAGGCCCTGCAGCTGCTGCGGACCTTCCCATTCCCAGCTCTCGGGAATGGCCAGCATCAACCGGCAGCTGCCGAAGCCGAGCGGGCGCAGTTCGCGGTAGGCCTGCGGCAGCCCGATCAGGGCGCGCTCGCCGGCCTGTTCCTCCAGTTCGTTGCGGCCGACGATGCCGAAATCGCACACACCGTCGGCGATCAGGCCGGGAATGTCGTCGTCGCGCACCAGCAGCAGGTCGACCGGCAGGGATTCGCCGTAGCAGAACAGCTTGTCGCGGCTTTCGCGCCAGCTCAGGCCGCAGGCGGCCAGCAAGGTGCGCGCCGGCTCGGCCAGCCGTCCGCTCTTCTGGATGGCGATGCGCAGACGCTCGCGCGTCGCGGGGGTCAGGGAGGGGCTCATGGAAGGACTCAGTGGGAGGCGGAAGCCGTCGCCGCCTGCTGGCGGTGGACGGCGGCGGCGTAACCACCGGCACCCCGTTCCAGGGTGCGGGCGACGCGGCCGATGGTGGTCACGCTGACCTGGGTGAGATCGTGGATTTCCCGATAGGGCACACCCTTCAGCAGGAGCGGCACCACGCGCCAGCGGTCGGCCATGGCCTCCAGCTCGGCGGGTGTACACAGGTCTTCCAGGAAGGCACGCACCTCGCCCGCTTCCGACAGCGCCGCCAAGGCCTCAGCGAGGGCCTGCAGCGGCGCGTTGTCGGCGACTTCGTCTTGGGGAGAGCGGCGCTTCATGACGGGGGATGCATGCACTAATGCATTAACGTGTTAATACATTAAATGATCAACAGAACGGCCGTCAACCCGGACACTGGCTGGAATGGGGGTCGCTTTCCGTTACTTCCGGCATGGGCACGCCAGGGGACAGATGATGGGCTGGAGCGGGCAAGGACGATGAGTACACTGCCAAGGACGCCGGAAGGCGCCGCGGGTAATCGCCGCGGCGCCCTGACCGGCCACCCGGGGGGGACGGGCATGGGGCGACGGGACGACATCACATGGCATCAGCGGCTGGTGCAGTGGTTGCTGCTGCTGGCGTTGTGGCCACTGGGTGCCGCGGCCGCGACGCAGGCGCACATCGCGCAAGACGCCAGCTACCTGCCGCTGGCACCGCAGACCACCTACCTGCACGACGCCGGCGGCGCGGTCACGGTCGAGGACGCCAGGCGCCTGCTGGCCGAGGGCCGTTTCGCACCCCTGCCCGATGGCGATGCCTCGTTCGGATTCCAGACCGGCGCGTTCTGGTTCCGGGTGAACGTCGTCAACGGCAATCCGCGCGAGCAGCGCTGGCTGCTGGTACAGCAGTACGCGCTGAGCGACCGTATCGACGTGTACGCGCGCTACCCCGATGGCCACATGGTCCACCATGCCGGCGGCGACACGTTCCCGTTCGAGCAGCGCAGCATCCGCTACCGGCATCCGAACTTCTGGCTGGACCTGCCCAGCGGGCAGCCCGTCGAACTGCTGGTCAGGGTGGAGAGCCAGAGTTCGATGCAGGTGCCGCTGTTCCTGTATACGCCCGCCGCCTTCGCCGAGCTCTCCCGCGACGGGCAACTGGGCATCGGCATCTACTACGGCATCCTGCTGGCGCTGTTCTTCTACAACCTGGTGCTGTGGCTGGTGCTGCGCGACGGCAGCTACTTCTGGTACCTGTTCCACATCACCGCGTTCGGGCTGGTGCTGTTCACCCTGAACGGACTGGGCTTCGAATACCTGTGGCCGCATTCCACCTGGCTGGCGGACAAGTCCGTACCGCTCTCGGTCTGCCTGGCGCAGATCGGCATGCAGCAGTTCTCGCGCACCTTCCTCGACCTCCACACGCGCTGGCGCCTGGGCGACCGCATCAGCAAGGCGATCATCGCGTTCTTCGTGCTGCTGGGCATCGCCGCCACCCAGCTGCCCTACCACGTGGCCACGCCGATCGCGTCGGCCGCGGTGTTTCCCAGCATCATCTGGATCGCGGTCATCACGCTGATGGTGGTACGGACCGGCTACCGGCCGGCCAAGGTGTTCCTGCTGGCATGGGCGATGTTCCTGCTGGGCACGGGCATCTTCGTGGCGCTGGCGTTCGGCCTGCTGCCCAAGACCTTCCTGACCGAATACGGCGTGCAGATCGGCTCGGCGCTGGAGATGCTGCTGCTGTCGGTGGCGCTGGGCTACCGCTACGCCGCGCTGCGCAACGAGAACGAACGCATCGTGCGTGAGGCGAAGAACTCGCTCGAGGAGCAGGTGGTATCGCGAACCGCCGAATTGCGGCAGACGATGTCCGAACTCGAGACCGCCCACCACCGCCTTCGCGAATCCAGCCGCCTCGACGGCCTGACCGACCTGTACAACCGCACCCACTTCCGCGAAGCGTTCGAGCATCTGTTGTCGCAGTCGCGGAATTCGCGGCGGCCCATCTCGCTGCTGATGATCGACCTGGACCACTTCAAGCGCATCAACGATACCTACGGCCACCTGGTCGGCGACGACTGCCTGCGCTGCACCTCTAACACGCTGGCCGAGACGCTGCGCCCCCACGGGGCACTGCTGGCGCGCTTCGGCGGCGAGGAATTCATCGCCGCCCTGCCCGGCATGGGCCTGGGCGAGGCCAGCGTGGTGGCCGAGGAGCTGCGCCAGGCGCTACGGGCCGCGCCGTGCCGAAGTGGCGAACTGGAGATCGCCGTCTCGGCCAGCATCGGCGTGCACTGCGTGGACCTGGAGGCCCGCGACAGCCTGGAGTCCGCGCTGCAGGTGGCCGACCAAGCGCTGTATGCGGCCAAGGCCGAAGGGCGGGATTGCGTGCGGACGTTGTGAGGCGACCGTGTCCACTGTAGGAGCGACGTGAGTCGCGACCGTGAGTCGTAGGCGCACGGAGCTCGTGTCAACCTATCGCCTCAACCACCGCTCCGTCACTGGTTGCCTTGGCATCAGGGCAGATGTGTTCGTGCGGTCGCGACTGACGTCGCTCCTACAGCTTCTTACTCAGCGATTGCGAACGGCGGCGAGGATCTCCCCCGACTCCACCAGGCGCACGGCGGTGGCGACTTCGCCATCCAGCGCGCGGTCGCGGTCGAGGAACGGGATCTTCGCGCGGATCGCCGCATGCGCGGCGGCCACGGCATGACCCGGATGGAAGGCCTCGCTGGCCGCCAGCGCTGCGCGCAGGGCGTCGACCTCGGCCAAGAACACGTCGCGCCCCTCGGCGCCAGGCGATGGGCCGCCCGATACTTTCGTGGCCAGTCCTTCCGCATCGGTGCGGACCGATAGCGCGCGCGCGGCATTGATCATGTCGCGCCGCAGGTCCAGCGCTTGCGCGGCGGTGTAAAGCTCCAGCGCCAGTACCTTGCCCAGGTCCTGCACCATCGCCAGCACGTGGCGCGCCTCGTTGGCCCCCATCGACACATGGTCTTCAGCGTTGGCACTGGTCGGCACCGAGAACACGCTGGCCGGATGCGCGCGGCTGGCCAGGTCGTTGACGATGGCCGCGGCGGTGTACTGCACGATCATGTGGCCCGACTCGGTGCCGTCCTCGTTGCCGATCAGGAACGCCGGCAGGCCGTCGTTGGTGGCCGGATCGACCAGTTTGTTGAGGCGGCGCTCGGAAATCGAGGCCAGCGTGGGGATGGCCGCCTTCACGTAGCTCATCGCCAGCGCCAGCGGCATGCCATGGAAGTGGCCGGCGGAGATCACCTGCTCTTCGACATGCTCGGCCTCGCGGTCGGGGAAGACCAGCGGGTTGTCAGTGACCGCGTTGAGTTCGATCTCCAGCACGCGCTTGGCCTGCTCCACCGCATCGCGCACGGCGCCATGCACCTGCGGAATGCAGCGCAGCGAATAGCTGTCCTGCGGCTGGTGCTTCTTGCCGCCACGGAACGGCATGAAGCGCTGGTAGAACTTCTCGCGGCCGTGGCGTTGGTCGACCGGCACCCAGTCCCAGCCGATATCGAAGCGCAGCGCCTGCGCTTCGGCCGTATCCCAGCTGCGCGGCAGCCACGGGCGGAACTTCGGCACCAGGTGGTACGGGATGTCGGCCAGCGTCGAGCCATCCAGCAGGTCGCGCAGCCGTGCCGCCACATGCACCTGGCCCGGGTGCGGGCGCAGTGCGTGCACTTCCTCCGCGAAGGCGCCCAGGCGGCCGGCGAACGCATCGATGGTCATCGCGGCGGCCAGGTCCGCCGTATCCAGCAACTGGTCCAGCCGGTAGGTTGCCAGCACCCCCATCGCCAGCATCTGCGCCGTGCCGTTGTTCAGCGCCAGGCCTTCCTTGTAGGACAGCGAGACCGGCGACAGTCCGGCGCGTTTGAGGGCTTCCGCACCCGGCATGCGCTCGCCGTCGTAGAACGCCTCGCCGCCGCCCAGCAGCACGATGGCCAGGTGCGACAGTGGCGCCAGGTCGCCCGATGCGCCGACCGAGCCCAGCGACGGCACCACCGGCACGATGCCGGCATTGAGCATCGCGGCAAGCGCCTGCAACGTCTGGACGCGGATGCCGGAATGTCCTTTCAGCAGCGTGTTGATGCGGATGCCCAACATGGCGCGGACGATCTCCGGCGCCATCGGCTCGCCCACGCAGACGGCATGGGTGACAATCAGGTTGTACTGCAACTCTTCGTGCAGCGAGCGGCCGGACTTCGTCGCGCCTGGCAGTTCGTCGCGCAGCGGATGCGCGCCCAGCAGCTTGTCGGCATTGCTGCCGAAGCCGGTGGACACGCCGTAGATCGGTTCCTCGCGGCGGACCTGTTCGGCCAGGAAGTCGGCCGCGCGTGCGACCGCCTTCAGCGCGCCCTTGTCCAGCTCGACGCTGGCGCCGAACGCGATCTCGACCAGCTTGTCGCGGGTGAGCGAAGCACCATCCAGCAGGATCGGCTTCATGTCAGCGCCCCGCCAGTGCGCGTGCCTGTTCCAGCTCCACCTTCAGGCTGCTGGCCAGTTCCTCGCGCTTCACTTCGAACTGCTGTTCGCGCAGCAGGTCCTTCACCGTCACCGCGCCGCGCGCGCGCTCGTCCTCGCCGGCCAGCACCACGAAGCGGATGCCCGCGCGCGAGGCGTACTGGAACTGCTTGGCCAGCTTGCGGCTTTCCATCTGCACTTCGGTGTTGATGCCGGCCGCGCGCAGACGGCGGGCGATATCCAGCGACTCTGCCAGCTGACCCTCGTCCATCAGGGCGACCATGGCCTGCACGCTGCTCTCGTCGCTGCCGGCGATCAGGCCTGCCTCGCGCAGCTGCCAGAACAGGCGGGTCAGGCCGATGGAGATGCCCACGCCCGGCAGCTTCGACTTGGTGTAGTGGCTGGCGAGGTCCTCGTAGCGGCCGCCGGAGCAGATCGAGCCGATCTGTGGGTACCCGTCCAGCTGGGTCTCGTAGACGGTGCCGGTGTAGTAATCCAGACCACGGGCGATGGAGAAGTTCAGGCAGTACGCGCTCTCGGGCACGCCCAATGCCTTCACCAGTTCCAGCACCTCGCGCAGTTCGGCCAGGCCCTGGTTGAAGGTGTCGCTGCCCTGACCCAACGCGTCCAGCTTCGCCAGCGCATCGGCATGTCCGGCGCTGCGCACGGCGACGAAGTCCAGGATGCGGTCCACGCCCTCGGCCGACATGCCGAAGCCTTCGCCGGTCAGCGTCTCGCGCACGTAGTCGGCGCCGCGCTTGTCCAGCTTGTCGACTTCGCGCAGCACCAGCGCCTGCCGTTCGCCGTCGGTGACGCCCTGCGCCTCGAAGAAGCCGCGCATCAGCTTGCGGTTGTTCAGCTGGATGGTGAAGTCACCGATGCCCAGGTCGCTGAACACGGCATGGATCACCGCCAGGATCTCAGCATCGAAGCGCACGCTCAGTGCGTCCTTGCCGATCACGTCGATGTCGCACTGGTAGAACTCGCGGAAGCGGCCGCGCTGCTGGCGCTCGCCGCGGTAGACGCGCTGGATCTGGTAGCGGCGGAACGGGAACGTCAGTTCGTGTTCGTGTTCGGCCACGTAACGGGCCAGCGGCACCGTCAGATCGAAGCGCAGCGCCAGCTCGGGCAGGCCCTCGCCTTCCTTCGCCAGTGCGCCGGTGGACTGGACGAAGTAGACCTGCCGTTCGGTTTCGCCGCCGGACTTGGTCAGCAGGGTCTCGGACAGCTCGAAGACCGGCGTTTCCACGGGCAGGAAGCCGAAGCGCTCGTAGTTCCTGCGGATGGTGTCCAGCATGCGCTGGAAGGCGATCTGCTCGCGCGGGAGCAGTTCCATCACTCCGGGCGGGGTACGGGGCTTGATCAAGCAAAACACTCCAACGGACGGCAACGCTACATTCTAGTTGGGAAGGCCGCGTGGCGTAACGAAAACGCCCGCCCCTATTGCCGCACGCGCGGCGACTGCCTACAATGCGCGGCTCCACGGGGTGTAGCTCAGTCTGGTAGAGCGCTACGTTCGGGACGTAGAGGTCGCAGGTTCGAATCCTGTCTCCCCGACCAATGCATGAGACCCGGGAAACGAAAGTTTCCCGGGTCTTTTGTTATGCGTTGCCGCCAAGGCCAGGTGGGTACCTCCCCTCCGTACCGATCACACCTGCCGGCGAGCCCTGACGGCGCCCCATCTCCGTGCCGTGAGCGATCGCCTCAAAATGTGTTGTCGATCACAAAAATGTGTCGCCATGCGTCACTAATTGCCCCGGCCCGGCACCTGCAGCAGGCCTGCTGACCCGGCCAAGTTCCTCATTTCGTTCAGAAAGGCGTGAGGCATGCGGCCAGCCTCCTCACCTGCCGACAGATCTTTACGAAAGATGAACAGCAGGGGCCGATGCATGTCCTCCGTCGACGCTCTCCGTAGATTTGGCATGGTTCTCGCTTAAGGCACGGGACAAGGACCACGTTCCCCCCGCACAGCAGATCAAGGCCGATCTTGAAACTCCTCGCACTCCCCCTTGCCCTGGCATGCGTCACGGGCTTTTCGCTTCCCTTTCACTCACTGGCCGCACCTGCTGGGCCCGCGCATGGCGCGCGCGAAGCATCGCTGGGAGAAGCCGCGCGTCTGCGCGACCAGCGTCAATGGCTCGCCGCCCTGGCGATATACGAACGCCTGCTGTCCAACGCGTCGGATGACGACGAGGCGTACCGGCTGCGCGCACTGACGCTTGCCGACCTGGGCAGTGCCGAACGTGCATGGCAGCTCTATCGCGAACGACCGCAGGCCTTCACAGCCGCCCAGGCGGATCGCCTTGAGAACGATCGACGGGCGCGACTGATCGTGTGGGGTGGCGCTTACGCGCAGGAGACCTCGTCGCGACTCGACGAGATGCGGTACGCGGAACGCATGATGGACGAGCATCTCGCCCGCCTGACGCCGGACGAACGCAGCGAAGCGACGCGCGCGCGGCTGGACAGGCTGATCATTCTCAACACGCTGGAGAAGCACGAGGAGGTGGTCGCGGCCTACCGCGTCCTGCAGGCCGACGGCGTGCGCGTGCCGCCCTATGCGCTGGCGAAAGTCGGCGATTCGCTGCTGGCGACGCGCCACCCCGAGGAAGCGGCCGCAGCCCTCGAAGCCTCCCTGGCGGACATGCCGGGCGAGTTCGACATCCAGTTGCTGCTCGCCTACGCCTACCTGGAGTCGGAACAGCACGAACGGGCACTCGCCCAGCTCCAATCCCTGGCCGAGGCGAACGATCCCTGGCCCCGCGCTGCGGGCGCGCGGCGAGGCCATCAGAACTGGCAGCGATTCGAGGCCGACACGAACCACGCGATGGTGACCGCCTATGGAAACCGGCTTGGCGAAGCGGAATCGGCGCTCCAGTCACTCGTCGCGCTGGCGCCCAACAACGCCGGCCTGCAGTCGCGCCTCGGCTCGGTCTTCAGCATGCGGGGCTGGACCGAACGCGGGCTGGAACGGCACCGCATGGCGATGACCCTGGACCCGCGCAGCACCGAGGCGCGTATTGGCGCGACCGAGTCGCTGTTGTCGCTCGACCGCGTCGAAGAAGCGCGGACGCTTCGCGACGGGCTGGTCCGGCAATACCCCGGCAATACGCACGTCCGCCGGCTCGAACGCTATTGGGATGCGCGCCAGGGCTGGCACGGCCGCGCGTGGGCGGCCACCGGCCGCAGCGATGCCCAAGGCAACGGCGACATCGCGTCGCCGCTCGGCAACCGCGACGGTGAATACGGCCTTGCCGTGGAAAGCCCGCTGCTGGGCGATCGCTGGCGTATCACGGCACAGGCCAGCGACGCGTGGGCGGACTTCCAGGGCGAGCGCGTCCACGCCCGTTACGCCGGCATGGGCCTGCGTTACGTGCATGACCGCCTTTCGCTGGAGGCGCAGGCGCTGCGTCCGGATGATCGCTACCTCGACGGAACGGCGTTCGGCCTGCAGGCGGGCTGGCGCTTCAGCGACACCTGGTCCGCCAGCGCCGCGGCGTTCAACGCAGACCCGGAAGCCTCCTTGCAGGCGCGCCGCAGCGGTATCGGCGCGGACGCGTGGCAAGCGGCGGTGACGTGGACGCCTTCCGAACAGGGCCAGTTGGGCCTACGCCTCAAACAGTGGCGTTATGACGACGGCAACCGCCGCCAGGAACTGGGCCTCGCCGGCCAGCGCCGATGGTTTACCCGTCCCCACCTGCTGATCGACATGATCGGCGATGCCTACGCATCGCGCGGCAGCCGGGACGACGCGCCCTACTTCAACCCTTCCCGCGATCATGCGCTCAACGCCGGCGTGCGCCTGGACCACATCGCCTGGCGTCGATACGAACATCATCTGCGCCAGCGCCTGGAGGTCACCGCCGGCACGTACTGGCAGGAAGGATACGGCACCGCTTGGGTGCCGCGGGCGAGCTATCGGCACGAATGGAAGCTGGGGATCGGACACCGGCTTGACTACGGCGTCTCCTGGTCGCGCCCGGTCTACGACGGGCAGCGCGAACAGCGTTTCGCCTTCGACATCGAGTACCGGTGGGGGGAATGATCATGGCACGCATCCTGTCCGCCCTTGCGCTACGCGCATGCCTGGCTCTGACCTTGGTCGCCGCTTGGCCCCTGATGGCCTTCGCGTCCGTCATGGGCGTGGACTCCAGCACCCTGCAGGTGGGAGGCAACCGCCTGCTGGTCCTGAGCTATCACGACATCCGCGACGACGTCGCCCGCAAGGGAGATCCCGACGGCTACGCCGTCAGCGCGCAGAACTTCGCCGCGCACCTGGACTGGCTTTCCGGCCACGGCTATCGACCGGTAAGTCTTGACGAGGTGATGGCCGCTTCCCGCGGCGAGCGCGCCCTGCCCGACAAGGCCGTGCTGCTCACCTTCGATGATGGCCTGCGCAGCGTGTATACGCATGCGTTCCCGCTGCTGCGCGCATACGGGTATCCGGCGCTGGTGGCGGTGGTGACCGACTGGGTCGAACTGCCCCGCGAGCGTCAGGTCGACTACGGCCCGCGCATGTTCACGCACGAGGATTTCCTGACCTGGGCGCAGTTGCGCGAAATGCAGGCCACCGGCCTGGTCGAGATCGCTTCGCACAGCCACGACCTGCACCACGGCGTGCAATCGAACCCCCAGGGCAACATGACGCCGGCGGCCATTACCCGCCGCTACGATCCCATGGCGCAGCGTTACGAGAGCGAAGCCGACTATCGCGCACGAATCCAGGCCGACCTGCAGACCAGCGCCGACCTGCTGCAGCGCGAGCTTGGCATACGGCCGCGCGCGATCGTCTGGCCGTACGCCGCGTACAACAGCATCAGCAATGGCATCGCCGAAGCGCTCGGCATGACGGTTTCGTTCGATCTTGAAGGCCGCGAGCAACTGCTCGGACAGGACCTGCACGGGCTGGCGCGCCTGCTGCTGAGCGACAATCCGAGCATCAACGACCTGGCCTACGAACTCCGCCACGACGAAAGCGTCGCGGGCGTCCGCGCGATGCAGGTCGATCTGGACTATGTCTACGACGCCGATCCGGCGCAGCTGAACCGCAACCTCGACGCGTTGCTGGAACGGGTCAAGCGGATCGGGCCCACGCACGTGTTCCTGCAGGCTTTCGCCGACCCGGACGGCAACGGCTCCGCGGACGCCCTGTACTTCCCGAATCGTCATCTGCCGGTGCGCGCCGACCTGTTCAACCGCGTGGCGTGGCAGCTGCGTACCCGCGCGGGCGTCAAGGTGCTGGCGTGGCTGCCGGTCCTGGGCTTCGAGCCGCCCGACCCCGCCGAGCGGAAGGCACTCGCGCTGCCGGAGCGCAAGGGCGACATCTTCCGACTGGATCCAAGCAATGCCCGCGCCCGGGCGATGGTCAGCGACATTTACGAAGACCTCGCGATTGCGAGCTACTTCGAAGGCTTGCTGTTCCACGATGATGCCTACCTGCGCGACGACGAAGTGCCTGCGGCAGGCGATGCCGCTGCGCGTGCGCGGTTGCTGGTCGACTTCACCCTGGACCTCAAGCGCTCCGCCGAGCGCTGGCGGCCGAAGCTGCTCACCGTCCGCAATCTGTACGCGCGCACCGTGCTCGAACCCGAGAGCCAGCAGTGGTTCGGACAGCGGCTGGACGCCTTCCTTGCCGCCTACGACTACACCGCTCTGATGGCCATGCCGTGGATGGAAGGCGAGCATCGCCGGCCCGAGGCGTGGATGCGTGAGCTGGCCGATGCGGTGCGCCTCCACGATCGGTCGTTCAGCAAGACCCTGTTCGAACTGCAGACCCGCGACTGGCGCAACGGCGAGCCGATTCCGGGCGACACCTTGCAGGCGCTGGTCCGCCAACTGCAGGCTGACGGGGTACGTCATCTGGGCTGGTACCCCGACGACTTCATCGGCGACCAACCGCGCCTGCCCGACGTTCGCGGCAGCCTCTCTGCGCGCAGCTTCCCCTACGAGGAACGCTGATGGACACGCCGCTCAAGATATTGTTCCAGTTCGCGTTCCTGTACCCCATCGTGATGTCCTTCTTCTGGATGTCCGGCGGGCTGTACTACTACTTCCGCCGTGAACGGCATGCGCGACCGCGCAACGATCCGCCGCCGATGACGGTGATGCCGTTGGCCACGCTGCTGATCCCCTGCCACAACGAAGGCGACAACGTCGAGGACACGATCGGCGGCGCGCTTGCGCAGCGGTATCCCGACTTCGAGGTGATCGCCATCAACGACGGCAGTCGCGACGATACCGGCGAACGGCTCAATGCACTGGCCGCCAAACACCCGCGCCTGCGTGTGATCCACCTGGACCGCAACCTCGGCAAGGCCAACGCGCTTCGGATGGGCGCGCTGGCCGCACGCAGCGAGTACCTCGTCTGCATCGACGGCGACGCCCTGCTCGACGAGTACGCGACCCACTGGATGATCTGGCACCTGACGTCGGCCCCCCGCGTGGGCGCGGTGACGGGCAATCCGCGCATTCGCAACCGCTCCACACTGCTCGGCCGCCTGCAGGTGGGCGAGTTCTCCTCGATCATCGGCATGATCAAGCGCGCCCAGCGGGTCTACGGACGCATCTTCACCGTATCGGGCGTGATCAGCGCGTTCCGCCGGACCGCGCTGCACCGCATCGGCTACTGGGCCGATGACATGGTGACCGAAGACATCGACATCAGCTGGCGCCTCCAGCTCGACCACTGGGACATCCGTTACGAGCCCAATGCGCTGTGCTTCATCCTGATGCCGGAAACGCTCAAGGGCCTGTGGCGCCAGCGACTGCGTTGGGCACAGGGCGGCGTCGAAGTCCTGATCCGGCACAGCTTGGACATGTTCATGTGGCGCAAGCGCCGGATGTGGGCGGTACTGGCGGAATACCTGCTCAGCGTGGTCTGGGCGTACACCATGCTGCTCATCATCGTGTTGTGGGCGTTGGGCAAGTTCGTGCCGCTGCCTGCCGGGCTGTACGTGCACACCCTGCTGCCATCCTGGCACGGCGTGATCCTGGCCATGATCTGCATGCTGCAGTTCGCCAGCAGCATCGTCATCGATCGCCGCTATGAGACCGCAGTGGGGCGCAACTATTTCTGGATGATCTGGTATCCGATGGCGTACTGGATGCTCAGCCTGTTCACCACCGTCGTCGCGGTGCCGAAGACGCTGCTGCGTCGCCGGCGCGGCCGCGCCACATGGGTCAGTCCTGACCGGGGGATAAGATGAAGTTCGATTCGCGCCTGATCCGCAAACCCAAGCAGCAACCGCGCCTGCAGCGCGCGGCATGGGGCTTCGTGACCTTGGGCTTCTGGATGGTGTACGCCTACCTGTGGACGCCGCTGGCCACACTGGTGTTGTGGCTCCTCGGCGTCCGTACGGCCTTCTTCCAGCTGTACGTGCGCGAGCACACCATCGAACCATTCCTGCTGCTCACGTTGCCAGTCCTGGCCTTCGCGTGCGCGATGCTGCTGATCGCGTGGGCCGAGTACAACCGGTTCCGCTTCGGGCGCACCGACCGCCGCAGCCAGCCGCGCAGCGCGACGCTGCCGGAAGTGGCCGAAGCACTGGGCGCCCCGCCCGCGGTCGCCCGCGCGCTCGCGACAGGCAAGGTGATCGTATTGCACATGGGCGAGGATGCGAGTCCGCAAGGCTTCAGCGCGCCCGCCGAAGCCGCCTGACACCCGCGCTCAACCCGGATCGGGGTGCCTCACCTGCCCTTCACCGCGCACCACGAAGCGCTCCACGGTCAGCGCTTCCAGGCCCATGGGGCCGTAGGAATGCAACCGGGTGGTGGAGATGCCGATCTCGGCGCCCAGCCCCAGTTCGCCGCCATCCGAGAAGCGGGAGGACGCGTTCACCATGACCACGGCCGAACGCAGGGCGTGCACGAATGCCTCCGCATGGGCGGGATCGCGGGTGACGATCACTTCGGTATGGTCCGACGTATGGCGGCGGATGTGGGCGATGGCGGCGTCGAGGTCGTCGACCACGCCCACGGCGAGGACCAGGTCGAGGAACTCGGCGGCGAAGTCCTCTTCGGTCGCCGCTGCCGCATCCGGTATCCATGCCCTGCCCGCCTCGTCCACGCGCAGGTCCACCCCACGCGCGCGCAGCGCGGCGGCCGCCTTCGGCAGGAAGCTCGGCGCGATGTCGCGATGGACCAGCAGGGTCTCCAGTGCGTTGCAGGCCGACGGCCGGGACACCTTGCCGTCCACCAGCAGCGCCAGCGCCAGGTCCTCGTCGGCGCCGGCATCCACGTACTGGTGGCAGACGCCCTTGTAGTGCTTGATCACCGGCACGCGCGCGTGCTCGGCCACGAAACGGATCAGCCCCTCGCCGCCGCGCGGGATCGCCAGGTCGACGATGTCGCTGAGCTGGATCATTTCCAGGATGGTCTCCCGGCGCAGGTCTTCGACCAGCGTCAGCACCGCCTCCGGCAGGCCGGCATCGCGCAGGGCACGCTTCAGCGCCGCCGCGATGGCGGTGTTGGAATGGATCGCTTCCGATCCGCCGCGCAGGATCACCGCGTTGCCGGCCTTCAGGCAGAGCGCGGCGGCGTCGGCCGTCACGTTCGGGCGTGCTTCGTAGATCATCGCGATCACGCCCAGCGGCACGCGCACGCGCTCGACGTGGATACCGTTGGGCCGGTCGTAGGCACGGGTGACCTGGCCGACCGGGTCCGGCAGCTCCGCCACTTCGCGCACGGCAGCGGCGATGCCCTGCAGGCGTGCCGTATCGAGCCGCAATCGATCCAGCATGGCGCTGCCGATGCCTTTTGTGGCGGCCGCTTCGATATCGCGGGCATTGGCGGCCAGGATCACGGCTTCGTCGGCCAACAGCGCGTCCGCCATCGCGCCCAGCAGGGCGTTCTTGGCTTCCGTGGGCAAGGACGCGATGGCGGCGGACGCGTCGCGGCATTGCAACGCAAGCGTCTTGATGTCGGTCATTCGCTCTCTCCTCTCGGTATCGAACACGAAACCTCCTTGTAGGAGCGCCCCATGGGCGCGATGCCGTTGCGCAAGACTGCCGGCCGAAAAGCATCGCGCCCATGGGGCGCTCCTACAGATGTGATGGTCTCTCGACGCGGACGCATCACAACAGCACCAGGTCGTCGCGATGCACGACGTTCTCGCCATACGTATAACCGAGTATGCCTTCGATCTCGCGCGAATGGCGCCGCGCGATGCGGCGAATGTCCACCGCCGAATACTGGCTGACGCCGCGCGCGATGCGCCGTTCGCCGGCGTCATCGCGCAGCACGAGCTCGACCATGTCGCCGCGACGGAAATCGCCCTCGGCCGTGGTCACGCCGCCTGGCAGCAGCGAGGCGCCCCTCTGTCCCATCGCGCTGGCGGCACCGGCATCCACCACGATGGCGCCAGCCTCCACCGGCACGTTGCGCAGCCAGTACTTGCGCGCGGCCAGACGGTTCTGCGCGGGGCGGAAACGCGTGCCGATCAGCGCACCACGCGCCAGGGCGGACACGGTGCCCGCATGCGTGCCGTTAAACAGAAAGGTCTCGATGCCCGCGGCGGCCGCCTTCGCGGCGGCTTCCAGCTTGGTGTGCATGCCCCCGGTACCGACACCGCTGCCGGCGCCGCCGGCCATGGCGAAGAACTCGGGCGTCAGCGCTTCCACGTCGAGGATCGGCGCTGCATCGGCCCGCGTGCGCGGGTTGGCGGTGTAGAAACCGTCGATGTCGGTGGCGATGAACAGGGCGTCGGCATCCACCAGCGCGGCGACCACCGCGGCGAGGTTGTCGTTGTCGCCCAGCTTGAGTTCGTCGACCGAGACCGTGTCGTTCTCGTTGACCACAGGCAACGCGCCCAGCGCCAGCAGTTCCTGCAACGTCGCGCGCGCGTTGAGGTAGCGGCGCCGGTTGCGCAGGTCGTCGTGGGTCAGCAGCACCTGCGCGACGGGCCGATCGAAAAAGCGCTGCCACAGTGCGATCAGCTGCGCCTGCCCCAGCGCCGCCAGTGCCTGCCGTTCAGCCATCGCGGCGCCGGCCTGCGGCTTGCGATGCAGCAGGCCGCGTCCGGCCGCCACCGCCCCTGACGAGACGATCACCACTTCGCGCTCGGCCGCGATGCTGGACGATACGAACTGCGCCAGGTTCAGCGCATGGCGCGGACTGAGCCCTTCGCCCTCGCCCGCCAGCAGGCTGCTGCCGACCTTGAGCACGGCACGGCGCCAGGTCGGCAAAGGTTGTTCTGCGAACGGAAGCAGCGAGGCGGGCGTCATGGTCGGGTCAGCGGGTATTCCATTCGTACACGGTGAGGTCGGAGGTGCCGGTCAGCGCCAGGGGATCGCGGGCAGCCACCGCCCGCGCCTCGTCCAGCGAGGATACGTTCACCAGCACGTAGGCGCCGCCCGAGCTGTCGCTGAAACCGCCCGTCATTTCCAACTGCCCCATCGCGCGCAGTTCTTCGAGGAAGGCGAGGTGCGGCGCGATGACCGCATCGTCGAACGACGGCCGACGCATCGCCATGACCAGATAGCGCGTCACAACGCCTCCCATCGCGCGACCAGCGCGTCCAGGCGCAGGTCCGCCGCGGCGCCCGGCGACGTCCGAGCGGCCAGGCTGCCCTCCGGTGTGCGCCCGTGCCCGGCGCTGTCCGCGGACGCGGCGGCTGACTTGTAGGCCTCGCGGAACGGAACCCCGGCCACCGCCGCTTCGACGGCGACGTCGGTGGCGTACATGCCCGAATCGATCGCCGCACGCAGCCGGTCGCCGCGCCACTCCAGGTTCGCCAGCAGCGCCGGCAGCAGTTCCAGCGCCGACAGGCCGCGGCCGAAGCCGTGGAAGATCGCGCCCTTGCTGGCCTGCAGGTCGCGGTGATATCCCGACGGCAGCGACAGCAGCTGTTCGATCTCCGTCCGTGCTGCGGCGACGCTGGCGTGGGTGGCGCGCATCAGCTCGATGACGTCCGGGTTGCGCTTGTTCGGCATGATCGAACTGCCGGTGGTGTACTGGGCCGGCAGGGCGACGAAGCCGAACTCGGCGCTGGTGAACAGCGACAGGTCCCAGGCGAGGCGGCGCAGGTCCAGCGTGGCGCCGCCCAGCGCTTCCAGTGCGGCCAGTTCGAACTTGCCGCGCGAGAGCTGCGCGTAGATGGGGCTGACCTGCATGCGCGCGAAGCCCAGCGCGGCGGTGGTGTGCTCGCGGTCCAGCTTGAGGTTGACGCCGTAGCCGGCCGCGGTGCCGAGCGGATTGGCGTCCACCAGCTTCAGCGTGTCGCGCGCACGCGTGGCATTGTCGATGAAGGCTTCCGCCCATCCCGCCCACCACATGCCGGCAGACGATACGACGGCGCGCTGGATATGGGTGTAGCCCGGAATCGGCAGGTCGCGTTCGGCCTGCGCACGGTCCAGTGCCACCTTGGCGATCTCGCGCGACAGCACCGCCACGCGGGCCAGCTTTTCCTTCAGCCACAGCCGCGTGGCCACCAGGATCTGGTCGTTGCGGCTGCGCCCGGTATGGATCTTGCGGCCGGCATCGCCCAGACGTTCGGTCAGCCGCGCCTCGATGGCGGAGTGGCCATCTTCGAAGCGCTCATCCAGCACGAAGTCGCCGCGCTGGAAATCCTCGGCAAGGATCGCCAGTTCGCGCTTCAACCCGGCCAGTTCGTCGCCCGACAGGATGCCGATGCGCTGCAGTCCTTCGGCATGCGCGGTGCTCGCCTGGATGTCGTGCAGGAAGAACGCGCGATCCAGCACCACGTCGTCGCCGGCGAGGAAACGCTGGATCTCCGCATCCACCGCCACACCGGGCTTCTGCCACAACAGGTCGCTCATGCCGTCGTCTCCTGCGGAATGCTGTCCAGTTCGTCGAATCCGAACGCCAGGTTGAGGTTCTGCATCGCCTGCGTCGCCGCACCCTTGAGCAGGTTGTCCAGGGTCGCGACGACGACCAGACGCTTGCCGCCCGGCGCCAGGGTGAAGCCGCCGATCTCGACACCATGCCTGCCCGCGATGCGGCTGACCCAGGGCGCATCGTCGAGGATGCGGACCAGGGGCTCGCCCGCATAGCGCTGGCGATACAACGCGCGGACATCTTCGACCTTCATCGCCGACTGCAGCCACAGGTTCACCGTCATGGTGATGCCACGGAAATGCGGCGCCACGTGCGGCATGAACTCCACCGGCACGCCGAGCTGGCGGCTGACCTCGCGCTCATGCACGTGGTCGGTCAGTGCGTAGGGCATCAGGTTATCGCGCAGCAGCTCGAGGTTGTTCTTGTCCGACGGCGTGGTGCCCGCGCCGGAATAGCCGGACACGCCGAAGCACTGCGGCGGACCGGCCAGACGGTCCGTCAGCGGAGCGATGGCCAGCTGCATGGCCGTGGCGTAGCAGCCCGGATTGCTGATGCGTTTCTGTCCCGCGTACTTCCGACGGGTCAGTTCGGGCAGGCCGTAGTACCAGCGCTCGTCGAAACGGTAGTCGGCGGACAGGTCGACCACGACGGTATCCGGCGCCCGCACGTCGATGGCCGCGACAAGCTCGGCGGCCTTGCCGTTGGGCAGCGCCAGGATCACCGCATCCGCGCCCTTGCCGCCCACCTGTTCGTGGCTGAGGTTCTCGTAGCGCAGCTCACCGGTGAATTCCGGGATATGGTCGCTGACCTTCTGCCCGTCGAGCTCGCGCGAGGACACGAACGCCAGTTCGACGTGCGGATGGCGGGCGATCAGGCGAATCAGCTCGGCGCCGGTGTAGCCGCGGGCGCCGACGATGCCGACGGTCTTGGGGATACTCATGGGGAATCCTGTTCGTGCCGTGCCAGCTTGGCCAGCAGGTTGCGTTTCACCGCCGGCCATTCGCCGTCGATGATCGAGAAGACGACGGTGTCCCGCGGGGAGCCGTCGGAGTGGCGCTTGTGGTTGCGCAGGACGCCGTCCTGCTTGGCGCCCAGCCGGGCGATGGCGGCACGCGAGCGGTGGTTGAACCAGCTGGTCTCGAACACCACGCTGATGCAGCCCAATGTCTCGAACGCATGCGTGAGCAGCAGCAGCTTGGCTTCGGTATTGACGCCAGTGCGCTGCGCGTCGGGCGCATACCACGTGTAGCCGATGCTGAGCTTGGGCACGTCCACTTCCATCCCGTAGAACCGGGTGCTGCCGACGACGCGTCCCTGCGCATCGCGCACCACGAACGGCAGCACGCGCCCATCCGCCCGCGCCGCCAGCGCCGCGTCCACATACGCGTCCACACGGGCCGCCGTCGGCACCTGGGTGAACCACAACGCGGCAAGTGCGTCCCCCGCCAGCGCCGCGCGCAGGCCGTCGACATGCGCGTGCGCCATCGGCTCCAGGTGCGCATGCCGCCCCGACAGGGTGGGCACCTCACGCCATGCCGCCGGCAGATCGTCGATCGCCATGGTCAGTCCTTCAGGGTCGGCTGGCGCGTGCGGCAGTGGGCCACGCAGCGCTCGATGTCCGCGAAATCCTCGATGCCGTACCAGAACACCTTCCACTTTTCCTGCTTGTAGCAGCCATCGGACTCGGCGTAGTAGAAGATGTTCACCTGGTTGTTGTGGCGCGAGCGCCAGAACAGCTGCGGATTCTCCTCGCGCATCACGTGCCAGACCGCGCGCCCCAGGCCCTCGCCCTGCGCATCGTCCAGCACGGCGAACTTGTCCAGATAGGCGAAGCCCTCCTCCCGCGTGAGGATTAGCGCGGTGCGGTAGTTCTCGCTGATGTAGACACGGTAGGGCGAGGTGCGTTGGAAGTAATCCGGCACCAGCGTGCGGCCGAAGCTGGATTCGATAAGCGTCTTCAGCCGCTCCAGGTCCACGCCGTCCCAGCTGCCCTCGAACCGCAGCACGCGCTCGCCTCGCCGCACCAGCGTGCCGGAACCGCGATGAGTGAACAGCTCCTTGGCCAGCTCGGCGGGCTTGGTGATGGAGACCGACGAGGTCAACGGCAGGCGGTCCAGCAGATCCTTGATCTGCTCGATCTTCACCCGCATGCCGCCATTGATCCACGGCTGCGCCATCAGCTCGTCGTATTCGGTCGACAGGTTGATCGAATCGATCACCCGGCCTTCCGCGTCCAGCAGGCCACCTGTGCCGGTCAGGAAGATGATCTTGTACGGCTGCAGCACCTGCACCAGTTCGTTGGCGGCGAAGTCGGCATTGATGTTGAGGATCTGCCCGCCGACGGTCTCGCCCATGCTGGCGATGACCGGAATGGACCCGGCCTTCAGGCTGGCCTCGATCGGGGTCTGGTTGATGCGGGTGACATCGCCGACCAGACCGTAGGTGGCCTGGTCCTTGTACTCGGCCTCGAACACGCCGGACACGATGGAGGTCGCACGCGCACCGACCTGCTGCAGCGCCTCGACCAGCGCCAGGTTCTGTTGCAGGAACACCTTGCGCACGATGGCCAGTACTTCCGGCGTGGTGACGCGCAGCCCGTTGACGGTCTGTTTGGCGATGCCCGCCGCAGTCATTTCCTCGTCGAGCTGCGGCCCCGCGCCATGTACGACGATCGGCGTCAGGCCGACTTCCTGCAGGAAGGTCAACGAGGACGTCAGCGATTCCAAATCGTCGCGCAGCACGGCCCCGCCGACCTTGACCACGGCGAAACGCTTGGCGTCCAGCTGCGAGAAGCGCTTGACGTACTGCGAGATCTCCTTCGCGCTGGCCATGCTGGACAGCAGCCGGATGATGGTCTGGCGGGTTTGCTTGTTCGATTCCATCTTTTCGTTCTGGGTACGTGTTCGGACGGTACGCGGTTCAGGCCAGGATGCGGGTCACGCTATCGGCATAGCGCTGCAGTTGTTCCAGCGCGACCCACTCGTCGGCGGTGTGGGCTTGGGCGATGTCACCCGGGCCGAAAACGAACGCGGTGAGTCCGGCGGCGGAGAACAGCGACGCTTCCGTCCAGAAATCCACCGCATTGCCGATCGGCAGGCCCAGCTCGTCGGCCAGGTCGCGCGCGGCCAGGCGGCGTTCCTCCGCACGGGCCACATCGCCCGACGGCAGCGATGGGCCGCGGAAGGTCTCTTCGTACTCGGCCAGCGCGTCGACATTGGCCAAGCCACGGAACGTGGCGTGCAACTCGGCCGGGTCCTGCGACGGCAACGGGCGGAAACCGAAGCGGACTTCGGCACTGGGCGCGATCATGTTCGCCTTGATGCCGCCCTCGACCCGGCCGATGTTGAAGCGCAGACCGGTCAGGCCGCCGAAGCGCAGGTGGTGCTGGGCCTGCACGAAATCCAGCGCCGATGTGCCCCAGCGTATGGCGTTGTGGAGCGCACTGAGCGAGAGCGCATTCTCGGCGGAGGCGTGCCCGGCCTGCCCCTTGAACGCCATGCGGACGGCGCTGATGCCGCGATGCGCCAGCACGGCTTCGCAGCGCGTCGGCTCGGCGATGATGGCTTCGCCGAAGCCGTGATCGCGCGCCAGGAAAGCCGCGATGCAGCGCGCATCGTTCGCTTCCTCGTCCGTCGTGAACAGGAACGCAGCGTCGCCTTTCGTCACTTGCGCGGCGGCCACCAGCGCCGCGGCCGCGCCCTTGATGTCGCAGGCACCCAGGCCGATGGCACGGTCGCCTTCGATGCGCAGCACGTGCGGATCGGCGCTCCACGCGGGCGATGACGGCACGGTGTCCAGATGTACGTTGAACACCCGCTTCGGCTGCCCGCGCACGGCGAAGAACGACACCGCACCCGCGCCGTGGTCGGTTATCTCGATGCGGAAATCCGGCAACTGCGTGCGCAGATAGTCGAAGATCCCGTCGGTGCCGATGTCGCGCGGCGGGTTGCGGGTGTCGAAGGACACCAGCTTTTCGAGGTGCTGGAGAACGGATTGCAGCATGGTGTGTGTCCGTGGACCGTCGTCGTTTCGAACGTCATCCCGGCGTACGCCGGGATCCATCTTGTTTTTGCTTCTAGGACGTCCGAAGCAGAATCAAACTGGATTCCAGCTTGCGCTGGAATGACGGCAGGGCTTTTCTCAAAGACTCAGCGATTGATCTCGGCCCACAGGGTCGAGCTCATGCCGAACAGCTTGATGAAGCCTTCCGCCTCTTCCACACCCCAGTCCGCCGACTGCGCGTAGGTCGCGCCCTTGGCGTTGAGGATATGCGGGGACTTCACCGCCACTGCGTCGACGCGGCCGCCGCGGGTCTCCAGCACCACCTCGCCGTTGACGGTGGCCTGCGAGGACTGCAGGAAGGCTTCCAGATCCGCCTTCAGCGGATCGTGGTAGAAGCCTTCGTACACCAGCTCCACCCACTTGCGCGCGATCTCGGGCTTGAAGCGGTTCTGCTGCTTGGTCAGCACGGCTTCTTCCAGCGCGCGGTGCGCGGCCAGCAGCGACACCAGACCCGGCGCTTCGAACACGATGCGTCCCTTCAGGCCGATCACGGTGTCGCCCGTGTACACGCCGCGGCCCACGCCATAGGGCGCGAACAGCGCGTTCAATTTCGCCAGCAGCGCGGCGCCGGCGACGGGCTGTCCGTCCAGGCTGACCGCCTCGCCGTTCCTGAAGCCGACCGTCACCCGCAACGGTTCCACCGGCCATTCGGCACGGGGCGCGCACCAGCCACGGGCGCCCTCGCCCGGAGCCGACCAGGTGTCGATCTCGCCGCCGGACATGGTCAGGCCCAGCAGGTTCTCGTTGATGGTGTAGCTCTTCTGCTTGGCGCGCACACCGAAGCCGCGCTCTTCCAGGTAGGCCTGTTCGTAGGCTCGGGTCTGCGTGTGTTCCTTCTGGATCTCGCGGATCGGCGCCACGATGCGGTAGTCGCCGCTGGCCTTCACCGCCAGATCGAAACGTACCTGGTCGTTGCCCATGCCGGTGCAACCGTGCGCGATGGCGTTGGTGCCCAGCTCGGCGGCCCGCTTAAGCGCGGCGTCGACGATCAGGTAACGATCGGATACCAACAGCGGGTACTGGCCCTGGTAGCCCTCCCCCGCCCACACGAACGGCTTGACGAAGCCCTCCCAGATCGCCGGGCCACCATCGACGGTGACATGGCTGGCAACACCCAGCTCGGCGGCGCGCTGTTCGATGAAGGCGCGCTCTTCGGCATCCACGCCGCCGGTATCGGCGAACACGGTATGGACGTTCCAGCCGCGTTCCTTCAGGTAGGGCACGCAGAAACTGGTGTCGAGGCCGCCGGAGAAGGCGAGGACGATGTCTTTGGAGTCGTTCATGGGTGTGGGAGGAGTGAGTGGAGAGGAGTGAGGAGTGAGGAGTGAGTAGAAGTGGGGTCGCGGGGGGAGCGGCGGGCGAGCGCTTTCGCTCACTCCTCGCTCCTCTCCGCTCACTGCTGCATCAGGGCGGTCATGATGGCCTTCTGCACATGCAGGCGGTTCTCGGCTTCGTCGATGGCGATGCACTGCGGCGAATCCATCACGCCATCGGTGGCCTTCACGTTGCGGCGCAGCGGCAGGCAATGGCTGAAGACGCCGTTGTTGGTCAGAGCCATCTTCGCCTCGTCGACGATGAAGTGCTTGTACTGGTCGCGGATGGGCTTCTCCGGCTCCCAGTTCCCGAAGAACGGCAGCGCACCCCAGCTCTTTGCGTAGACCACGTCGGCACCGCGATACGCGCTTTCGATGTCGTGGCTGACGCGCAGCGAACCGCCACTCTCGGCCACGTTCTGCTCGGCCCAGCCCATGTAGCGCTCATCCAGCACATAGTCCGGCGTGGGGCACAGCAGGGTCACGTCCATGCCCAGCCGCGTGGCGATGGTCAGCGCGGAGTTGGCCACGGCAGTGTTCAGCGGCTTGGGGTGGTAGGTCCAGGTGAGCACGTACTTCTTGCCGCGCAAGTCTGAAGTGCCGAAGTGCTCCTGCAGCGCCAGCGCATGCGCCAGCTCCTGGCAGGGATGGGTGATGGTCTCCATGTTGATCACCGGCACGGGCGAGTACTTGGCGAAGGACTTCAGCACGATGTCCTGACGGTCGTAAGCCCAGTCGATGAACTTCGGGAACGCGCGTACGCCGATCAGGTCCACGTAACGGCCCAGCACCTTCGCGACCTCGGCGATGTGCTCCTCGGTGTCGCCATCCATCACCGTGCCCAGGTTGAACTCGATGGGCCATGCGTCCTTGCCCGGCTGCAGCACCACGGCGTGACCACCCAGCTGGAAGGCGCCCAGTTCGAAGCTGGTACGGGTACGCATGGACGGATTGAAGAACACCAGCGCGATGGACCGGCCCTTCAGTGCGTCGCCCAGCTTGTGCTGCTTGTAGAGAGCAGCCTGGGTCAGCAGCGCGTCGAGGTCGCTGCGGCTCCAGTCCTGCGTGTTCAAGAAGTGCTTCATGACGGCATCCTGGTGTCGGGAATGTGGCAAAACGGGCTTCAGAAACGAAAAAACCCAGCCTCTGGCTGGGTTCCGGCGAACAGGCGAAAACGTCCGGGCTACCCAGCTAGATGCAGGATTCCGGTCGACGCGCACGCGAGGTCATGCCCGAGGCCTGGCGGGCCGCGCTGTCGGCATGGGCGTGTGCGTTCATCTTCATGGGCGCGAATGCTCGCATGTGCTGCGGCGCAGCGCAAGGACGGATTCGGTTGCGTGTGCAACCGTGCTCGAAAATCAGGGCCCGCTGGCCGTCGGCTGGGCCGGCGCCACGTAGGGCACCACGGAGATGCGGATGCGCAGGCGGTTGCCCGGGTCTTCCGCCAGGCGTGAGCGGTACTTCACGCCCTTGTAGATGTAGTCCACGTCGTAGGCGATGGGTCGCTGGAATTCACGTTCGACCGGCACCACCCTGCAATTGACCTTCACCGTGGGTGTGGGCGGCGCCACCGGGGGCGCATCCGCCTCGTCCTCACCGCCGAACCAGCCCCGCACGGAGCTGACCACCTTGTTCCAGCGACTTTCTTCCTGCGCAGGCCGTTCCGGCTTGGGCGCAGGCACCTCGTCGCAGCGCTGCTCGGTGCGGGTGGCCCGAAGGGTCTGGTACACCGGCTCGACGCTCAGCACCTGCGCGTAGTCCAAGCGGACGTTTTCGGCAGGCACCACCCGCTCCTGCGCCACGACGGGCGCGGCGAGCAGCAGGCAGGACAGGGCGAAGGCGGAGCGGAGGCGGTGCATGTGGCCTGAAAGTGGTATCCCGGTGTCACAGTGTAGGGACCGCGCCTTGAGTGGGGCTGAACATCGGCGTCGCCAGCCCGCACCGACCCCTGGCTTCGACGCAGAAGGTAGAATCGACCGGCTTTCCCCCTGCCCCGCCTCCATGACCCTGCGCCTGCACAACAACCTCACCCGTCGGGTCGAGGACTTCGAACCGCTCGGCCCCGTTCCCACGATGTACGTGTGCGGGCCCACCGTCTACAACTACGTCCATATCGGCAATGCCCGCGGGCCGGTGGTGTTCGGCGTACTGGCCGCGCTGCTGCGCCGGCGCTACGGCGGCCTGCGCTACGCACGCAACATCACCGATGTGGACGACAAGATCAACGCCGCCGCCCGGGAACTGGGCGTGCCGATCTCGGCCATCACGGGCCGCTACGCCGCCGCCTATCGCGAGGACATGGCCGGGCTGGGCGTGACCGGCGAGTTCGCGCCCGACATCGAACCCGCCGCCACCGACCATATCGCCCACATCATCGCGATGATCGAGCGGCTGATCGCCGGCGGCCACGCCTATGCCGCCGAAGGTCACGTGCTGTTCTCGGTGGCGAGCTTCCCGGACTACGGCAAGCTCTCGCGCCGTGATCCCGACGAGATGCTGGCCGGCGCCCGCGTCGACGTGGCCCCTTACAAACGCGACCCGGGCGACTTCGTGCTGTGGAAGCCCTCCACGCCGGACCTGCCGGGCTGGGACTCGCCCTGGGGCGTCGGCCGTCCCGGCTGGCACATCGAATGCTCGGCGATGGCCGCCGCCCACCTGGGCGAGACCATCGACATCCATGCCGGTGGCGTGGACCTGCAGTTCCCGCACCACGAGAACGAAGTGGCGCAGAGCGAATGCGCGCACAAGCACGCCGACGGCTCGCACAAGACGTTCGCGCGCTTCTGGGTGCACAACGGCATGCTCAACTTCGGCGGCGCCAAGATGAGCAAGTCGCTGGGCAACATCGAGAAGGTCCACGACCTGTTGCAGCAGCACCCGCCGGAAGCGCTGCGCTACGCGCTGCTCTCGGCCCATTACCGGCAGCCGCTGGACTGGTCCGACGCGCTGGTGGAACAGTCGAAGAACACGCTGGACCGGCTTTATGGGACGTTGCGTGATCTTGGCGATGTAGACGCAACGCCTGCGACACCCCCGGTCATCGAGGATGCGCTGGACGACGACCTCAACACGCCGCAGGCGCTGGCCGAAGTCGCACGCATCGCTGCCGAGGCGCGCAGAGCCTCCACCGATGCGGACAGGCAGCGGCTGAAAAGCGAGCTCCTCGGCGCCGGCCGCGTGTTGGGCCTGCTCCAGCAGGATCCCGCCGCATGGTTCGGCCGCGGTGCGTCCAGCGACGACGACGCCCGCATCCAGGCGCTCATCGACGAGCGTACGGCGGCGAAGAAGTCCCGCGACTTCGCCCGCTCCGATGCCATCCGCGACCAGCTGGCGGCCGAGGGCATCCTGCTGGAAGACACGCCGCAGGGCGTGCGCTGGAAGCGGGCGTGATGCCTTCTTTCCCTTCCCCTTCCGGGGGAAGGTGGCGCGCAGCGCCGGATGAGGGGGCCGCGGGATCTGGATGCCGGCACCACAGGGACTTCGCCGCACCCTCACCCGAACCCCTCTCCCGGAAGGAGAGGGGCTCTGAACGCCGGACCTGACAGACAACACCATGACCGACACGATCTTCCCGCTCGAACCCACCGCTGCCGACGCGCAGGCGGCCATCAAGGACGAGTTCGCCTTCTTCGGCGACTGGTCCGAACGCTACCAGTACCTGATCGATCTGGGCCGCAAGCTGCCTCCGTTCCCTGAGGAATGGAAGCGCGAGGAGCACCGCCTGCTCGGCTGCCAGTCGATGGTGTGGATCGTGCCCAAGGGCGATGCGGCGCGGCTGGATTTCCATGCCATCAGCGACTCGGCGATCGTGTCCGGGCTGATCTTCCTGGCGCTGCGCGTCTATTCGGGCCGCTCCGCCGCAGAGATCCTGGACACCACGCCCGACTACATCGCCGACATCGGCCTGGCCAAGCATCTCTCGCCCACCCGCAGCAACGGCCTGGCCTCGCTGCTGGCCTTCATCCGCGAGACGGCCGCCAACGCGAAGTGAGCGAAGCCGGGTCCCGCTCCGCCTTCTCGCTGCTGCGCAACCGCGGTTATGCGGCGGTGCTGGCCTACCGCATCTGTGCGCTGCTGTCGTACCAGATCGTCGCCGTCACCGTCGGCTGGCATATCTACGAGCTGACCCGCGATCCGTTCTCGCTGGGCCTGGTCGGACTGGCCGAGGTCCTGCCGTTCTTCTGCGTGGCACCCTTCGCCGGTTATCTGGTCGACCACCTGCCACGACGGCGCACCGGCATGGCCGCCTGCGGCGCATTGGCGGCCACGGCGCTGATCCTGGTGGCGGTGTCCGCCGACTGGCTGCCCTTCCAGGGAACGTGGCCCATCTACGCGGCCATTGCATTGACCGGCATGGCACGCTCGTTCCTCAGCCCTGTCTACAACGCCCTGTTCGCGAAGGTGCTGCCGCGCGAGGACTTCGTACGGGCTGCGGGCCTGGGCAGCGTGATCTTCCAGGCCGCGCTGGTGACCGGTCCCGCGCTGGGCGGTCTGCTGGTCGGTTTCGGCGGCAAAACACTGTCGTATGCGATGGCGGTGGTCTTCGCGCTGCTCGCGGGCGTCGTGCTGGCCCAGCTGCGCGTGGAGGAACCCGGACCGCCAGCGGTCAGCCTGCCCGTCTTCGCCAGCATCGCGCAGGGTGCGCGCTTCGTGTGGAACAACCAGATCATGTTGGGCGCGATGGCCCTGGACATGTTCTCGGTGCTGCTGGGCGGCGTGGTGGCGATGCTGCCGGCGTTCATCCACGACATCCTGCATCACGGCCCCGAGGGCCTGGGCATCCTGCGTGCGATGCCGGCAGCAGGCTCGGTGTGCGTGGGTCTATGGCTGGCGCGACATCCGCTGCAGCAGCACGCCGGCCGCGTGCTGCTGTTCGCGGTGGCGGGTTTCGGATTGGCGGTCATCGCGTTCGGCCTGTCGCGCAGCTTCTGGCTGTCGGCGGCCATCCTGCTGTTCTACGGCATGTGCGACGGTGTGTCGGTGGTGGTGCGTTCGACCATCCTGCAGCTGTCCACGCCCGACGAGATGCGCGGCCGGGTGTCGTCGATCAACGGCATCTTCGTCAGTTCGTCGAACGAACTGGGCGCGTTCTACGCGGGCACGATGGCCAGGCTGCTGGGACTGGTGCCCGCGGTGATCCTCGGCGGCTTCGCCATCCTCTCCGTGGCCGGCATCACGGCATGGAAGGCACCCCGGCTGCGGCGGCTGGACCTGCGCGAACTGCAGTAGGCCAAGATCGTCCGGGCCGGAAAAGAAAAACCCCGCCAAGGCGGGGTTCTCCATGCGCTGGACGCAGGACTCAATCGCCCTGCTGCTTCTGCAGATGCTCCCAGCGCTCCTGGGCGTCGATGGTGCGCTCGGCGGTCAGGCGCGCCTCCAGGCGATCCAGGCCGATCTCTTCGCCGGTGTCGACGCAGTAGCCGTAATCGCCGCCTTCGAGGCGCTTGAGCGTGCTGTCGATCTTGCCGATCAGCTTGCGGTAGCGGTCGCGGGTACGCAGTTCCAGCGAGTTCTCGGTCTCGCGCGTCGCGCGCTCGGCTTCATCGCCGATATCGCGGACTTCGTCCTTGAGGTTCTCGATGGTCTGCTTGGATTCCTCCACCAGGTCGGCGCGCCACTGCAGCAGGCGCTGACGGAAGTACTCGAGCTGCAGCGGGCTCATGTACTCCTCTTCGGGCGAGGGCTTGTAGCCGGTCGGCACGATGGGACGGCCGGTGGCTTCGTCGGTCTTGTAGGGCACTTCTTTCACCTTGCCGCGCACGACCGGCGCCGCGGGCCGGGCGGCCACGGCGACCGCGACCTTGCCGATCGGGCGGGTAGCGGCGGGACGGGGACTCACGGGAGCTTCGGCGGAGGACGTGGCTTTGGCGGTCTTGGTATTCGGTTTCGGGACTGGCACAGGCTTCGGGGGGGACGGAACCTTGGCGGCGGGCGCCGGGGCCTGAGCGGCCGCCTTGGGGGCGGGCGCGGGCACGGGAGTCTTGGTCGCAGCCGCGGTGGGGGCGGACTTTGCCGGAGCCGGCTTGGCGGCAGGCTTCGGTGCGGGCTTGGCAGGAGCGGGTTTCGTGGCCTTGGCCGGTGCCTTCACCGGGGCTGCCTTGGCGGCGGTCGCCTTGGGCGCCGGCGCGGGCTTCTTGGCGACGGCAGGCTTGGCAACCGCCTTCTTGGCGGGTGCGGCCTTCTTCACCGCCGGCTTGGCGACCGGCTTCTTGGCCGGCGTCGCCTTCTTGGCGACCGCCTTCTTGGCAGCCGGCTTGGGCGCCGCCTTCTTGGCCACCGGCTTGGCAGCCGGTTTCTTGGCGGCAACCTTCTTCGCGGCAGGCTTCTTGGCGACGGCCTGAACGGGCTTCTTGGCGGCCTTGGCGGCCTTCTTCGCAGGTTTCTTCGCAGCCACGAACAACGCTTCCTTGTTCTTCCCGAGCATCGGGAAAGCGCGCTTTTATAGCCTACCCGGCGGGCAGCGGCAACCCGACGCGGTATCATCGGAACATGCTTGCCCGTCTGCTCATCCTGCTGTTGAAGGGCTACAAGCGCTTCATAAGCCCGTTGCTGGGGCCACGCTGCCGGTTCGTTCCGTCATGTTCGGAGTATGCGATGGAAGCCATCGGCCGCTTTGGACCGCTGAAGGGCGGCTGGCTGGCCCTTCGCCGGATCGGTCGCTGCCATCCCCTCCACCCCGGCGGCCACGACCCGGTCCCTGCCCGCGACGGCGCCTCCCCCACCCACTCCTGTTCAGGACACCACTGATGCCCGCCACCGTCATCGTCAATGCCCGCCTGGTCAACGAAGGTCGCGTCACCGAAGGCGACCTGCGCATCGAGAACGGGCGCATCGCCCGCATCGCCGCCGAAATCCGGCCCCAGGGCGATGACACGGTGATCGATGCCGCCGGGCGCTGGCTGTTGCCGGGGATGATCGACGACCAGGTGCACTTCCGCGAGCCGGGCATGCCACACAAGGGCGACATGGCCACCGAATCCGCCGCGGCGGTTGCCGGAGGCCTGACCACGTTCATGGACATGCCCAACACCAGCCCGCCGACGCTGGACGCGGCCGCGCTGGAGGACAAGTACCAGCGCGCGAAGGGACGCGCCTGGGGCAACTACGGCTTCTACCTGGGCGCCAGCAACGACAACCTGGAGGCGATCCGCACGCTCGACCCGAAGACCGCGCCGGGCATCAAGGTGTTCATGGGGGCGTCCACCGGCAACATGCTGGTCGACAACCCGGACACGCTGGACGCGATCTTCCGCGAGGCCCCCACGCCGATCATCACCCACTGCGAGGACACGCCGACCATCGACGCCAACCTGGCCGCGTTCCAGGCCAAGTACGGCGATGCGCTGAGTGCCGAGCACCACCCCGACATCCGCAGCCGCGAGGCCTGCATCACGTCCACCCGTCTGGCGATGTCGCTGGCGCGCAGGCACGGCACCCGTCTGCACGTGCTGCACATCTCCACGGCCGACGAGCTGGCGCTGTTCACGCCGGGCCCGCTGGTGCAGCCCGATGGCAAGTGCAAGCAGATCACCGCCGAGACCTGCATCCACTTCCTTCGCTTCGACCGGGCCGACTACGCCGCGCTGGGCAACCTGATCAAGTGCAATCCGGCCATCAAGGATGCCGGCGATCGCGAAGCGCTGATCAAGGCGCTGGTGGACGACGTGGTCGATGTGCTGGCCACCGACCATGCCCCGCACACGCTGGAAGAGAAGGAAAAGCCCTACGTTCAGGCGCCCTCGGGCTTGCCGCTGGTGCAGTACGCCCTGGTGGCCGCCCTGGAACTGGTGCACGAAGGCCGCATGGACGTCGCCCGCGTGGCGCAGAAGTTCGCCCATGCCCCGGCGCAGCTGTTCGACGTGAAGGAGCGCGGCTACCTGCGCGAAGGCTATTTCGCCGACTTGGTGCTGATCGACGACGAGCCGTTCACGGTGAAGCGCGAGGACGTGCTGTCCAAGGTCGGCTGGTCGCCCTTCGAGGGCCGCACTTTCCGTTCGCGGATCGGCGCCACCTGGGTCAATGGCCGCATGGTCTGGAACGGCCAGCATCTGGTCGGCACACCCAACGGCCAGCGCCTGGAGTTCGCGCGTTGAAACTGTTCGTCGCGGCGCTGTGCGCCGCTGTCTGTGCCGGCTGGGTTCCGCTCGTCGTTGCGCAGGACCTGGTGCCGGCAGCCCCGGTTCCACAGGAAGAGCGTGTCGTGTTTCCCGCCAGCGTGCCGCAGGGTGCGTTGGTGTTCGGCAAGGTGCCACCGGGCAGCCAGACGCGCTACCGCGGACGCCTGTTGCGCGCCACGGGCTACGGCACCGTCGCGTTCGGCGTCGGCCGTGATGAGGCGGGCCCGCTGAAGGTCGATGTCACCCTGCCCTCGGGCCGCATGGAATCGGTCAGCATTGTGGTGACGCCGCGCGACTGGCCGGTCGAACATGTCAACGGCGTGCCACCGAAGACCGTCAATCCGCCGCCGGAGATCGCCGCGCGCATCCAGCGCGAGCAGGCGCTGGTCACCGCAGCGCGCGAGCGCGACGATGAGCGCACCGACTTCGCACTGCCTTTCCAGTGGCCCGTGCAGGGGCGCATCAGCGGCCGCTTCGGCAATGCGCGCGTCTACAATGGCCAGCCCGGCGCGGGCCACTCGGGCATGGACATCGCGGCGCCGGACGGGACGCCGGTCAGAGCGCCGGCCGGTGGCGTGGTGACGTTCGCATCGCCCGACCTCTATCTGACCGGTGGCACCGTGCTGCTGGACCATGGCCATGGCGTCAGTTCCAATTTCCTGCACCTGTCACGCATCGACGTGAAGGTGGGCGACCGGATCGAACCGGCACAGGTCATCGGAGCCGTGGGCGCCACGGGGCGTGCGACGGGGCCGCATCTGCACTGGGGAATGAACTGGTTCGACGTAAGGATCGACCCGCTGCTAGTGCTCGAACGCGGGAAGTAACCCACCCTGCTGTTGTGGGAGCGACGTAAGTCGCGAAGCTTTGCTTTGAGGGCGATCGCGACTCACGTCGCTCCCACATCCGGCAACCGAGGCCTCAGTCGTTGCTACCACTGACCCGGGCGACCGCGTCATGCGGGTGCAGGCTTTCGTAGTGTGCGACGGTGGCGTCGTAGCGGGCGATGCGCGCATCGCCGGCCAGCACCGACGCCACCCGACGGGCTGCGTCTTCGCAGAACATCAGGTTGTCGGCGTTGAGGCGGGCGAAGGCCTGTTCGTCCACCCGCTTCACCGCGGTCTGCACCGGCGTGCCCAGCGCGGCTTCGATCGCGTCCACGAGCGCCACCAGCGGCAACTCGTCGAACTGCGGCCGCAACTCCACACGCACACTGGCCCGGCTGCGCTGCGCATGCGGCGTGGCGGCCAAGCCGCGCTCGGAGGCCAGCCAGTCGTGCACCACGTTGACCGACAGCGGACGTGCCGCTGCAAAATCCTCGGCGAAGCGCTCGGCGTTGGCCTGGCGCGACAGCGCGGCCGAGGCCGGGCAGGTGCTGGAATATTCGACGGCGAACGACAGCGCCAGCAGAAGATGACCGTCGGTCAGTGTGGCCTCGATCTCGACCGGGTAGCGCTTCCAGCCCGCGTAGTCGCTTTCCAGCGCCTTCCGCTGCAGCAGCGCCTCGTAGCGGATGCGCAGCCGCGCCTGCGTGGCCAGCCCGGCCTGCGAGTCCACGCTGGTCTGCAGCAGGTGACGCAGGCCCGCAGGCGTGACGGATTCGCGCGCCAGACCGTCCTGCAGTTCCAGGTAGAGACGCGACATGTGGATGCCGCGCGCATCGGCGTGGGCCAGGTTCACCGACAGGTCGATGCTGGCGGCCACCTGCAGCTGGCCGCCCTGCCCGTCCGGCAGGCGGACCGGCAATGCGATGTTCTCCATGCCCACCCAGTCCAGGGGGCGCGCCAGCGGCACGCGCTGGTGGGCGACATCGGGAAGATCGGCGCGGGGTGCCGCGGGGAGCGAGGGAGCCATCGTCATGCACGGGGGAGTGGATGCGGGGCATTGTACCCCCTGCCTCCGAATCCCTCGATGAAACAGTCCGTTACAGCGGATTCCCGGATGTATCACCACGATAGGCGGAGCCTTCAGCCGCCACGTGCGGCCCGCCAGCCGGCGAACAGCAGCGAGGCCCGGGACGGCAGAGGAGCGGGTTCGCCACGTCGAGATAGACGACGCAGGCGCCCATACGCATAGGCCGACACCAGACGCCGCTCGCGTGCGCCCTCACGCGGCGGCCACTGCGCCAGCAGCGATGCGGCCCACGCGCGCGTCGCTGCCGCGTCGCTCCCGGCTTGCAGGTGGTCAACCGGGACGCCTGCCGCGCCGGCCTCCGCCAGTCGCATCGCCAGCGTCTGCACGACGATGGCGTGGGAGCCAGGGGCATCGCCCAGTACACCGGCTTCCACGGCCGTGACGGCCTGTCCATAACGCGACAGGGCGGAGAACCCCGCATCGCGGTCGGCCGGTCGCGCGCGCCCTTCTGCCAGGACAGGCAGGGCGTCGGCAAGCTGTGCCCAATCCGCCCGCACCGGTTCCAGCCGACGGCCGAGGGGATGGCGCGAACGCCGTGCCGCCCAGCCGCGCAGTTCTTCTCCCCACCATGCCAGCTTGGCATCCGCCGGCAACGGATCGCCGGCGACATTCAGGGCATCATCGAATTCCTGCAGCAGTGCGAACCACGCCACCGCGATGTCCCGGCGCTCCGGCGCGACGAAGATCTCGCCCACCGACCACTCGGGCCAGCGCGCGCGCCATTTGTCCAGGAAGCTGTCGAGGGCGGCGGAATCGGACATGCCATCAAACCTTGTAGGAGTAGTACCGGCATGCCGGTACTGGAGTCGCGACCGTGATGCTGGCGCGCACGGGCGACTGGGCGCAATGCGTTCTCTATTCGCGGCTGAAAAACTGAGGACAGCAACCGTGCGGTCGCGACTTACGTCGCTCCCACAACGCGCCGTCGCGTGGGCCACGCCGACGGATCGATGAGCGCAGCAGGCACTCCCACCATCACGTCGGCCAACCACAGCGCCGGCTCCTCATGCGCCTGGCGATAGCCCCACAGCGCCGCGACCGACGGCATGCCGGCGGCGCGGGCGGACTGGATGTCGCGCTCGTCGTCGCCCACGTAGACGCAGTCGGCGATGGCGATGTCGATACGTTCGGCGGCCACCTGCAGCGGCAACGGGTGCGGCTTCTTCTCGGCCAGCGTGTCGCCGCCGATCAGTACCGCGCAACGCGCATCCCAGCCGAACTGCGGCAGAATGTCGCGCGCGAGGTATTCGGGCTTGTTGGTCACGATGCCCCAGGTACTGCCCGCCGCTTCGAGCGCGCCCAGCATCGCGGCCACGCCGTCGAACAGCACGCTGTGCCGGCCCAGTTCTTCGTGGTAGATCGCCAGGAACTCGGGCACCAGCGCTTCGCGGGGCGCCTGTTCCATCTCTGGAAACGCCGCGGCCAGCATGGCGCGCGCGCCCTTGGAGACGTGCGGCCGCAACAGATCCAGCGTCATCGGCGCTATGCTCCGCGAGGCCCGCATCCTGTTGGCGGTAGCCAGCATGTCCGGCGCGCTGTCCAGCAGCGTGCCGTCCAGGTCGAACAGGGCGGCACGCGGGAACCCCGCCGGCGTCACGGCTTCACCGCGCAGGCCAGGTAGTTCACGTCGGTGCGCGTACTCAGCCGCGCGCGCTGCCGCCACGGCTCATAGGCCAGGCCGGACACGTCCTGCAGCTGGAACCCCGCATCGCGCAGCCACGCGGCCAGTTCCGACGGGCGGATGAATTCCTTGTAGTGGTGCGTGCCCTTCGGCAGCAGGCGGGCGATGTATTCCGCGCCGACGATCGCCAGCGCGAACGCCGCCGGCGTGCGGTTGAGCGTGGACAGGAACAGCTGCCCGCCCGGCTTCAGCAGCGCATGGCAGGCGCGGATGATGGACGTTGGATCGGGCACGTGCTCCAGCATTTCCATGCAGGTGATCACGTCGAAGCTGCCGGGGCGCTCCTCGGCCAGCGACTCCACCGAACGGAGCTGGTAATCCACCTGCACGCCGGATTCGAGCCGGTGCAGTCGCGCCACCTTCACCAGTTCCGGCGCCAGGTCGATCGCGGTGACCTGAGCGCCCTCGCTCGCAAGGGCTTCGCTCAGCAATCCGCCGCCACAGCCGACGTCCAGCGCGGTCGCGCCGGCAAGGCGTGCCCGGTCGCGCACGTACTGCAGGCGGACCGGATTCAGCGCGTGCAGCGCCTTCTGGGGACCATCGGGGTCCCACCAGCGGTTGGCCAATGCGCCGAACTTGTCGAGTTCGGCCTGGCTGAAATTGTCGTCGCGGGGCGCAGTCGAGGTGGTCATGGCGTCATTGTAAGACGATGCCGGCCATGACGCCGTCACGCGTGACTCAGGAAAGACGGATGCCGGCGATCCGCTCGCGCCACTGACGCGCGTTGGACAGGACGCCTTCGATGTCGATATCCACCAGCATGCGCTGCCGCAGCCGGGCCCGGCCTGCGATCCAGACGTCGCTGACCTGCTGGCGGCCGGTCGCGTAGATGAGCTGGGACACCACGTGATGCAGCGGTTGGGTTTCCAGCGCGGACAGGTCCACGCACACCAGGTCGGCCTCCTTGCCCGGCTCGATGGAGCCGACGCGGTCGTCGAAGCCGATCGCCTTCGCCCCGCCCAGGGTGGCCGCGCGCAGCGCGCTGAACGCATCCAGTGCCGCGGCATCCTGCGCCACCGCCTTGGCCAGCAGGGCCGCGGTGCGGGTTTCGCTGAACATGTCCAGATCGTTGTTGCTGGCGCAGCCGTCGGTGCCGACGGCCAGGTTCACGCCCGCGCGTTCCAGCGCGCAGGCCGGACAGAAGCCGGAGGCGAGCTTGAGGTTGGACTCCGGGCAATGCACCACGCTGACGCCACGCTCGGCGCACAGATGGATCTCGGCCTCGGTCAGCTGGGTCATGTGGATGGCGATCAGCCGCTCGTTGACCAGCCCCAGCCGGTCCAGCCTGGCGATCGGGCGCTGGCCATGCTTTTCCAGCGACTGCTCGACTTCCTGCGCGGTCTCGTGCAGGTGCAGATGCACGGGGATGTCCAGCTGGTCGGCCAGCATGCGCACGCGTTCGAAGTTCGCGTCGTTGACGGTGTACGGCGCATGCGGGGCGAACGCGGTCGCGATCAGCGCATCGTCGCGCCACTGGTCGTGGACCTCGTCGGCCTTATCGAAGTACTCGTCGTCCGACGCCGCCCACGCGGTGGGGAAGTCGATCACCGGCAGGCCCACGCGCGCGCGGAAGCCGTGGCGCTTGTAGGTGGCCGCCTGCACGTCGGGGAAGAAGTAGTTTTCGTTGACGCAGGTGGTGCCGCCACGGAGCATCTCGGCGATCGCCAGGGTGATGCCGTCGGCGACGAAGTCGGGGCCGATCACGGCCGCTTCGATCGGCCAGATGTGCTGCTGCAGCCAGACCTTCAGCGGCAGGTCGTCGGCGACGCCGCGCAGCAGCGTCATCGGGTTGTGCGTATGCGCGTTCACCAGGCCCGGGATCAGCGCCGCATCCGGGCGCGACACCGTCTCGTGCGGCGCGAAGCGCAAACGCGCCTCCGGCACCGGCAGGACCGCCACGATGCGGCCGCCGGTCACGGCGACCGCATGGTGTTCCAGCACCACCCCGTGCGGGACGACCGGCACCACGAAACCGGCTTCGATCAACAGGTCGCAGGCTTCGGGGATGCGGTCGCTCATGGGGCCTCGGCTCAGAATCCCAGCGTGTAGGTCAGCCCGATGGCGCCGGCGCCGAACAGCAGCCAGCACAGCAGCATCAGGGCCAGGGCGCGCCCGTATCCCAGTCGCGGCACGCTGGGGAACAGCCGCGGCAGGGTCGCATTCCAGCACAGCATCACGCCCAGGCCGGCGAGCAGCACGCCCACTGCCCAGACGCCCAGATACAGCGCAAGATGCTCCATCACTTCACGCGGCTGACGTAGTCGCCCGAGCGCGTGTCGACCTTGATGATCTCGTCCTGGCCGACGAACAGCGGCACGCGCACGACCGCGCCGGTTTCCAGTGTGGCCGGCTTGCCGCCGGTGCCGGCGGTGTCGCCCTTCACGCCCGGATCGGTCTCGACGATCTTCAGTTCGACGAAGTTCGGCGGGGTCACCTGGATCGGGGTGCCGTTGTACAGCGTGACCACGCACTGCTCCTCGCCCTTGAGCCACTTCTCGGCGCCAGCCATCCCGGCCTTGTCGGCCTGCACCTGCTCGAAGGTTTCCTGCTGCATGAAGTGCCAGTACTCGCCGTCGGAGTACAAGTACTGCATGTCGGTGTCCACCACGTCCGCCGCCTCGACCGAGTCGGTGCTCTTCATGGTGATTTCCTGCACGCGGCCGGTACGGATCTGGCGGTACTTCACGCGCGTGAACGCCTGGCCCTTGCCCGGCTTCACGTATTCGGTGTCGGTGATGACGGAAGGCTCGTTGTTGACGAGGATCTTCATCCCGTTCTTGACATCGTTCATGCCGTAACTGGCCATGGATAAACTCCTTGGGGTAAGACAAACCCGCCGCGGGACACGGCCGGCCGGATAGAATGGGGAGCCCGCCGGACCCGGCGGGTGCTTGTTTTCAGACCCGATATGATAACCGCAGCCCCCGAACCCCGACAGCCTGCCGCGCTGGTGCCCGTCCGCTGGCAGCAGGCCCTGCGGGAGGCCGTGCGCGATCCACGCGAGCTACTGGACCTGCTGGGGCTGGACCGCCTGGTCCCGCGCCTGTCGGACGAAGCCGCAGCCCAGTTCCCGCTGCGGGTACCGCGCGGCTTCGTGACCCGCATGCGTCACGGCGACCCGAGCGACCCGTTGCTGCGCCAGGTGCTGCCCCTGGACGACGAGATGCGCCCCATGCCGGGCTTCGGCCTGGACGCCGTGGGCGATGGCGCGGCGAAAACCGCGCCCGGCGTCATCCAGAAGTACCGCGGCCGTGCCCTGCTGGTGGCCACCGGCAGCTGCGCGATCCACTGCCGTTACTGCTTCCGCCGCCACTTTCCTTACGCAGAGGAAACCGCGGCCCGAGACGGCTGGCGCGAGGCCGTGGACCGGATCCGCCAGGACACCGCGATCGAGGAGGTGCTGCTTTCCGGCGGCGATCCGCTGTCGCTGTCCAACGGCAACCTGGCCGAACTGACCGGCGCGCTGGCGGACATCCCCCACCTGCGCCGCCTGCGCATCCACAGCCGCCTGCCCATCGTATTGCCCGAGCGCATCGACGGGGGCCTGCTGGGCTGGCTTTCGGCTCTGCCCTGGCCGGCCACCCTCGTGGTCCATGCCAATCACGCCAACGAGTTCGACGGCGCCGTCGACGCGGCGCTCGGGCGCCTGCGCGAGGCCGGTGTGCACCTGCTCAACCAGGCGGTGCTGCTGCGAGGTGTGAACGACGACATCGACGCACTGGCCGCACTGAGCGAACGCGGCTTCGCGGCCGGCGTGCTGCCTTACTACCTGCACCAGCTCGACCGGGTCGCCGGCGTGGCCCACTTCGAAGTGGACGACGCGCGCGCACGCGCGCTCCACGCCGGCCTGGCCGTACGCCTGTCCGGCTACCTCGTGCCCCGGCTGGTGCGCGAGATCCCCGGCGACACCGGCAAGCGTCCGCTCTAGACCGCAGGTCTGCGACGCGCCGCCGCATCTGCGACGCATGCATTGGACGCTTTGCGCCCCTTCGTGTATTAAACCCGCACCCCCGGCGGACCCGCTGCATGCAGATCGGCAAAGACACCACCCTTCGACTGACCCTTGTTGACGACAGCGCCGAGGACGCGGAGGCCATCGTGTCCACCCTGCGCAACGGCGGCATCGCCGTGCGCCCCCTGCGACCGCTCGATGCAGGCGAACTGGGACAGATGGTGGCGTCCCAGCCCATGGACCTGCTGCTGGCCTCCCGCACCGCCAAGGGCATTCCGCTGGCCACGGTGCTGGCGCAGGTCGACGGCAGCGGCAAGGACATCCCCGTCATTGTGTTGGCCGATGCCATCACCGAGGCCGACCTGCTGGCCGACCAGGCGGCCGGCGCGCGCGCAGTCGCCCTGCGCGGACGTCCGGAACATGTCCTGACGGTGTTGCGGCGCGAGTGGGCGGATCTGGACGCGCGCCGTTCGCAGCGCCGCCTGGAAGGCCAGATGCGCGAGACCGAGCGCCGGTGCGATGCGCTGATCTCGTCCTCCCGCGACCCGATCGCCTACATCCACGAAGGCATGCACATCCGCGCCAACGACGCCTACCTGGAGATGTTCGGCTTCGAATCGTTCGAGGATGTGGAAGGCCTGTCGCTGCTGGACCTGGTGGGTCCGCAGTACGTCAGCGACTTCAAGGCCCTGCTGAAGAAGCTCAGCAAGGGCGAACCGCCGCCGCCGCGCTTCGAGCTGGAAGCGCGCAGCCTGGACGGCGACAGTTTCCCGGCCACGCTGGAATTCGCCACCGCCACCTACGAGGGCGAGCCCTGCGTGCAGGTGGTGTTCCGCCGCCGCGAGGAGTTCGATCCCGAACTGGCCCGCGAGGTGGAAGACCTGCGCCAGCGCGACATGGTCACCGGCCTGCTCAACCGCCCCACCTTCCTGCGCGAGCTGGAGACGGCGGTGGCCGCGGTGGCGCGCGGCGAAGACCAGTACGGCCTGCTGCTGGTCGAACCCGACCACTACCAGCGCCTGCTGGCCGACATCGGCATCGATTCGGCCGACGACCTGGCCGCCGCGCTGGCGGCGCGCCTGTCCGAAAAGCTGGACGACAGCTGCATCGCGGCCCGCTTCGGCGAGCGCACGTTCGCCGTGCTGCTGCGCGGCAACCATGCGCACACCGCCGCGCTGGCCGAGAAGCTGCGCGCGGCCTACGCCTCGCACGTGTTCAATGTGGGCGAACGCTCGGCTTCGGTGACCGCCAGCCTGGGCGGCGTGCAGATCGGTGAGAAGATCGCCAGCGTCGGCCCCGTGCTGACGCGCGCGACGGACTGCCTGCAGGCCGCCACCAACCTGGGCGGCAACCGCTTCGAGATCTTCGACCCGGGCGCCGTGGACCGCGCCGAGGAAGAGCGCGTGCAGAACTGGATCCAGCGGCTGCGCGAAGCGCTGCAGGACGACAGCTTCCGCCTGCATTACCAGCCCGTGGTCAGCCTGCAGGCCGAGCCCGGCGAGGTCTACGAGGCGCTGCTGCGCCTGGAGTCCAACGGCGAGATCGTGCAGCCGCAGTCCTTCATCGGCATCGCCGAGGACAACGGCCTGCTCGATGCCATCGACCGCTGGGTGGTGAACCGCGCCATCGAGGTCCTGGCCGAACGCAAGCGCAACGGCCACGACACGCGCATGGTGGTCAAGGTCAGCCCGGCGTCCTTCGCCGACAACCGCCTGCTCGACCTCATCGCCCGGCAGCTGGCCGCGCACGACGTGCCCGGCGACCGCCTGTGGCTGCAGACGCCGGAGGCCAAGGTGTTCACCCACCTGCGCCAGGCTCAGGCGTTCCAGACCGCCGCGGCCAAGCTGGGCTGCCACGTGGGCCTGGAGCATTTCGGCGCGGGCCTGGATTCGTTCCAGTTGCTGTCGCACTTCCAGCCCACCTTCCTCAAGATCGACCGCGTCTTCAGCGAGGACCTGGGCCGCAATGCCGAACACCAGCAGAAGATCCGCGAGATCGCAGAGCGCGCGCAGGCCCTGGGCATCCTGACCGTGGCCGAGCATGTGCAGGATGCGGCGACGATGGCCTTCCTGTTCACCGCTAATGTGGATTACGTGGAAGGCAACTTCCTGGCGGCGCCGGGACCGCTGATGAACTACGACTTCAGCTGAGCACGCTCTCGCGCTTGCAGGAGCGGGCCACGCCCGCGATGCTCTCCGTCGTTGGTCCAAAAAAGCATCGCGGGCATGGCCCGCTCCTACGAAAAACGCTGAAAAAAACCCGCCTTCCGGCGGGTTTTTCGTTCCTGCGGCCTCGCGCGGCTCAGGCGACCGTGGCCTGCTGTGCGCGCAGCGCGGCGATGCGGTCCTCCAGCGGCGGGTGGCTGAGGAAGAGCTTCTTCATGCCCTGGCCGATGCCGCCGGCGATGCCGAACGCTTCCACCTGGGCCGGCAATGTGCTGGGGCGCTGCTGCTGCTTCAGGCGCTCCAGCGCGGCGATCATCTTCTGCCGGCCCGCCAGCGAGGCACCCCCGTGGTCGGCGCGGAATTCGCGGCGGCGCGAGAACCACATGGCGATCATGGTGGCGAACAGGCCGAACACGACTTCCAGCACCATCACGATGATGTAGTAGCCGAAACCACGGCCCTCGCCCTCGCGGTTGCCGGACAGGAAGCTGTCCACCACGCCGCCCACCACGCGCGCCAGCACGATGACGAAGGTGTTCAGCACGCCCTGCAGCAGGGCCATGGTCACCATGTCGCCGTTGGCGATGTGCGCCACCTCATGGCCCAGCACGGCCTCGGCCTCGTCCTGGTTCATCGAACGCAGCAGGCCGGTCGACACCGCCACCAGGGCATTGTTGCGGTTGGCGCCGGTGGCGAAGGCATTGATCTCCGGCGCATCGTAGACGGCGACTTCCGGCATGCCGATACCGGCCGCCTGGGCCTGGCGCTGCACGGTGGTCACCAGCCAGCGCTCGGCATCGTTGCGCGGCTGCTCGATCACCTGGGCGCCGGTGGCGCGCTTGGCCATCCACTTGGAGGTCAACAGCGAGATCAGCGATCCGCCGAAGCCGAAGATGGCGGCGAAGACCAGCAGCCCTCCCAGTTGGTTGGGGTTGACCCCCAGCAGCGACATGACGATACCGGCCAGGACCAGCACGGCGAGGTTGGTGGCGAGGAACAGGGCGACACGCGTGAACACGGTGGGGCTCCAGAAATGACGTGCAAGGACGGAGGTTGACGCCGCAGAATTGCGGCTGAGGCGGCGCGAATTCAAGCCGATGCCTGACTGCCTGGTTCAGCTTTCCTTTCCTTCCGACGAATGACCGAGACGCTTCCCCACCCCCGCTACCGGGGACGCTTCGCGCCCTCGCCCACGGGCCGCCTGCATTTCGGCTCGCTGGTGGCGGCCCTGGGCAGCTGGTTGCTCGCGCGTCACCACCATGGCCAATGGCTGGTGCGCGTGGAGGACCTGGACCCCCCCCGCGAAGTTGCCGGCGCTGCCCGGGCCCAACTGGCCACGCTGGCGGCCTTCGGCATGACCTCCGACCTGCCCGTCGTCTGGCAGAGCGGTCGCCATGACCGGTATGCCAGCGCGCTGGAGCGGCTGCTGGCCGCGGGCACGGCGTTCGAGTGCCGTTGCAGCCGCAGCGAACTGGCGTCAGCGGGCGGCATCCATCGCCGCTGCGTCGCACGCGACCCCGCGCGGTCGCCCGCCATCCGGCTGCGCGTCACCGATGGCAGCACCGTGGCCTTCATCGATGGCCTGCAGGGGCGCATCGCGCAGGCGGTCGACCGCGACGTCGGCGATGTGGTCCTGCGCCGAGCGGATGGTTTCTGGGCCTACCAGCTGGCGGTGGTCGTGGACGATGCAGAACAGGGCATTACCGATGTCGTGCGCGGGGCGGACCTGCTCGACTCCACCCCCCGCCAGATCCTGCTGCAGCGCGCGCTGGGCCTGCCCACGCCGCGCTACCTGCACCTGCCGCTGATCGTCGACGCCCACGGCGACAAGCTGTCCAAGTCGATGGCCGCCCTGCCGGTGGACGATGCGTCACCCCTGCCCGCCCTCCGTGCCGCCTGGCAGGCACTGGGACAGGCGCCGGCCCTGCTCGCCGGCCTGCCGACGGTGGCCCAGGCGATGCAGGCCGCGGCCCGAGGCTTCCGGCCCGAGCGCCTGCCCAAAGTGACACACGTGACGTTCGCTGCGGCGCACAACAATCCTGTCGAAGGCGCTGTCTAGAATCGGATCGCCGTCGGCTTGCGGCGGTATACGGAGATCCCCCACATGACATCGCGCGTCGCCCTGGTCACCGGCGGCACCGGAGGTATCGGTACCGCCATCTGCAAGAAGCTGGCCGACATGGGCCACAAGGTCGCCACCAATTACCGCAACGAGGAGAAGGCGCGCGCGTGGCAGGCGCAGATGAAGGCCGACGGCTACGACATCGCGCTGGTGAAGGGCGACGTGACCTCGCCGGACGAAGCGCAGGCGATGGTGAAGGAAGTGGAACGGACGCTGGGCCCGGTCGAGATCCTCATCAACAACGCCGGCATCACCCGCGACGGCACCTTCCACAAGATGACCGCCACCCAGTGGGGCGATGTCATCAACACCAACCTCAACTCGGTGTTCAACGTCACTCGTCCGGTGATCGAAGGGATGCGCGACCGCAAATGGGGCCGCATCATCCAGATCAGTTCGATCAACGGCCTGAAGGGCCAGTACGGCCAGGCCAACTACGCCGCCGCCAAGGCCGGCATGCACGGCTTCACCATTTCGCTCGCGCGCGAGAACGCCAAGCTCGGCATCACCGTCAACACGGTGTCTCCCGGCTACGTGGCCACCGACATGGTGATGGCGGTGCCGGAGGAAGTCCGCGCCAAGATCGCCGCCGACATTCCCACCGGTCGCCTGGGCAAGCCCGAGGAAATCGCCTACGCGGTCGCCTTCCTGGTCGACGAACAGGCCAGCTGGATCACCGGCTCCAACCTGGACATCAACGGCGGCCACCATATGGGGTGGTGAGGCACAGCGGGGAACGGGGAGTCGGGGGCGCGGGCCTCCTGCCATGCCGCCTCCGGCGAAGGATCACGTCGTTCCCGTTCCGCGCCCCGCTTTGCCTGAACAGGGACACCCTGCCCTCCGGCCTGTTGCAAGGGCTGTTGCGCTGCGTCATGCTGCCGCAATACGCGTTTAGAGCGAAGACTCAATGGCTGCGATCCGCATCATCAAGAAGTATCCCAACCGTCGTCTGTACGACACGGAGATCTCCAGCTACATCACCATCGAGGACGTGCGCCAGCTGATCGTGGACGGCGAGGATTTCGAGGTCCGCGACGCCAAGACCGGCGACGACCTGACCCGCACCGTGCTGCTGCAGATCATCAGCGAGCAGGAACAGGACGGCGAGCCGGTCCTGTCCACGCAGCTGCTCAGCCAGATCATCCGCTTCTACGGCGACTCGCTGCAGGGCTTCATGGGCAACTACCTGGAGCGCAGCATGCAGCTGTTCATGGAGCAGCAGCAGCAGTTCCGCAGCCAGATGGGCAACCTGCTGGGCCAGACGCCCTGGACCATGATGAACCAGCTGACCGAACGCAACATGGAACTGTGGCAGGAATTCCAGCGCAACCTGACCGGCGGCATGGGCCGCCCCACGACGGTCAAGCCGAAGGACGCTCCGCGCGAGACGCCGAAAACGCGCGCGCGTTGATCCTCTACGTAGTGAGACCCGGCCCGCGCCCTGTTGCGCGGGCCTTTTTTTGAGCCGCACCCTCAGGAACTTCGCATGACGCAACGCATTGCCGTGGTGACCGGTGGCTTGGGCGGTCTGGGCCTGGCGATCTGCCAGGCCTTGGCGAACGCCGGCCGCAAGGTGATCGCCGCCGACCTGCCCGCCTCCCCCGAACGCCTGGACGAGTTCCGGGCCCGTACCGCCTCGCTGGACATCGAGACCGCCGTCGTCGACGTGGCCGACTTCAATGCCTGCGCGGCCTTCGTGCGGGACATCCAGGACCGCCACGGCGCCCTCGACATCCTGGTCAACAACGCCGGCATCACCCGCGACGCCACCCTGCGCAAGATGGACAAGGCGCAGTGGGACGCGGTGATCGGCGTGAACCTGGACAGCGTATTCAACCTGTGCCGGCACGCCGTGGACGGCATGCAGGCGCGCGGTTTCGGCCGCATCGTCAACATCAGCTCGGTGAGCGGCCAGACCGGCAACTTCGGCCAGGTGAACTACGCTGCCGCCAAGGCCGGCCTGCACGGTTTCTCGATGTCGTTGGCCCGCGAAGTCGCGCGCAAGGGCGTGACCGTCAACAGCGTCTCGCCCGGTTACGTGGAAACGCCGATGACCCGGGCCATGCCGGACGAGGTCCGCGAGCGGACCGTCGCGTCGGTCCCCGTCGGCCGCATCGGCCAGCCAGCCGACATCGCGCGCGCGGTCGCCTTTCTCACTGCGGACGATGCCGGCTACATCACCGGCGCCAACCTGCCGGTGAATGGCGGCCTGTTCATGAGCTTCTGACCGGATTCCCGGTCGTACGACGATCTCTTCACGAACCCTCAAGAGACTCCCCGATGAAACTCACTCCTCCCACCTTCGGTGTCTGGCTGATCGCTCTGCTGCTGGGCGGCGGCGGCATCGCCGCGAAGTTCGGTTACGTGCCGGTGCTCGCTCCGCATGCATTCTGGCTGGTGGTCGCCGGCTTCGGCCTGCTGGTGGCGGCCACGCTCTTAAGCAAGCTCTGAGCGCCACGGGCTATGCTCCCGATGTCGATCATCGGGAGTCGGCCATGGAACTGATCGCCGCACTGCTCGGCGGCTTGTGGAACAGGCTGCATGGGGATGATCTGGGGCATGGATCTCGCTCCTTGAACGTGGCATCCGGCAGACGGGCTATCGCCCAGCGCTGGCGGACGACGTGCAGCGCCGGATGCGCGATGGAACCGGCTCACCGGCCCTCCGTCGGTATAGCTCACACGGAGATGAACAACCCCGGCGCGTACGCGGCCGCCAACAGCGCAATGATGCCGACGACGCTGACCGTGAGCGCAAGCGCTGCATGGCGCGCCCGGCCGCTTTTTGCAGCGACCGCCGCAAGGAACAGGCAGAGCATGGGCAAGGACCACCACCCCTTGATCGTGCCGAATACGAACTGCGAGTAGCCCGACTGGACGACGTCAAAACCGGCCCAGGTGTCGGCGAATGCGTTGCCAGCACCGTGCTGGATGGCATGGATGAAATAGCCCTGCGCCACTACCAGCAGCAGCACCATGACAACGATCGCGATTCTCTTGAACACGAGCCCCCCTCTTGCATGGCCGACCGAAGTGGTCACGCGGCCTGTGCGCCGAGCTCCGGCTCGAGCCGAGCGTTGATGTCGTTCCATCAGATGAGGCGGCCGAGGGCAGCCTTCGTCCCGATGGCCGTGTGCGCCTGGCTCAGCGCGGGGGACCCTCGTTGCCCTTGCGCAGGAACGCCGCCAGGCCGCCCAGCTGCAGGCCCTGCACCTTGTCCACGACGGGGGCGAACTTGCCGACATCATCCGGCGTGTAACCCCCTGCGCGGTACCACAGGGTGATGCGGGTGCCGCCGTTCTCTTCGGCGAAGCGCCACTCGAGCGCGCCGTGCAGCCCCATGCCCTGCAACGGGCCGAGGCCCCCGGTCATGCGCATCAGCTTGCCCGGATCGGTGAAGGTCACCGTCATGTGCCAGGCCTGCTGCGCGCCGTTGATCTCGCAGAAGCAGCCGCCGGCCTTGTCGCTGATCGACAGCTTCGAGGCGTCGCCCCACCAGGTGTGGTCGGTCGGCCACCAGCGGCCGACATCGTTCACCAGCGCCGCGTAGGCCACCTGCGGCGCGACCGGTACCCATTCGGAATTCTCGAGGGTGAAGCCATTAGGCTGCGCATCCTTGACCGCCGCCTGCACCGGCGCGGCGACCGCGAGCCCCAGCAGCACGACGCCTGCCAGCGTCTTCATTGCGCCGCTCCCTGCGGGCAGAACTTCGCGCGGTAGGCCATCGCCTTGGGCATCAGCGCGGTGAGGTTCTGGATGCGCGTGCCGGGATTGGGGTGGGTCGACGAGAACTCCGGCGGGGCCTGGCCACCACTGGCTTCGCTCATGCGCTGCCACAGCGGTACGGCTTCCTGCGGATTGAAGCAGGCCGCCGCGGCCAGCATCAGACCCACTTCATCGGCCTGCGTCTCATGCTCGCGTGCATAGGGCAGCAGGTAGCCGTAGCCCATCGCGGCCATCACCATCTGCTGCTGTTGCGGGTCCATGCCGCTCATGGCGCCGGCCATCTGGCCGATCTGGGTGAGCTTCTGCTGCGACATGCGCTGCGCGCCATGGCGCAGCAGGGCGTGGGCGATCTCGTGACCCATCACCACGGCCACGGCATCGGCGTTCTGCGCCACCGGGATCAGGCCGGTGTAGACGGCCATCTTGCCGCCAGGCAGGCAGAAGGCATTGGCCTGGTCGGACTGGATGACGTTGACGTCCCAGTCGAAGGACTTCCAGTTGCCGCTGGGCTGGGTGCCCTTCTCCGCCGCGATGGCGGCCTCGACTTCGGGCACCTTCGCGATCAGCCGCTGGGCGATGGTGCGCACCTGCTGGGCGATCTGCGAGTTCGGATCGACCGGTCGCTCCTGCTGCAGGATCTCTTCGTAGGCCTGCAGGCCCAGCGCCTTCTCCTCTTCCACGCCGATCGAATTGTCGATCAACACCTTCTCGCCGGTGTACGGATCGACGACGCGGTTGTTCAGGTAATAGCACCCGCCATACACCAGAAAGCCCAGCAGGATCAGCCAGCGCAGGTTGCCCAGTCCGCCGCCGCGACGCCCGCCGCCCTGGCCGTACTGCGAGCGACCGTAAGGATCTTGCCTCATCACCCTCTCCCTGGCGGCTAGATGCCGCGAACGACGCGGAAACCCACCCGCGCATTAGTCATATCCGAATCCGAAGACGAACGCCATGCCGCGCGCGCCTGCGCCGGTGAACTGGCCCAGGAACCGCCGCGCACGACCCGCGACCGGCAGCCGGGGTTGAACCACGCGGCCCCGTCCGCCGGAGCGCGCCGGTAGCTGGCATGCCAGCAGTCGCCGACCCATTCACTGGTGTTGCCGTCCAGGTCCTTCAGGCCGAAGGCATTGGCGCGGAAACGGCCTACCGGCGCCGGTCCCCAGTAACCGTCGCCATAACCGACGAAGGCGTTGTTCCAGGTGCGGCCACTGGGCGAGCGGTCGTTTCCGCCGGTCAGGTTGGCCACGCCGCGCGGCGGCTGGCCGTTGCCCCAGGGATAGCGTCCCTGCTGGCCGGCGCGCAGCGCGTATTCGTATTCGGCCTCGCTGGGAAGCCGGTAGCCGTGGCCGGTCTGGCCGGCCAGCCACTCGGCATAGGCCTCGGCGTCGTACACGCTCACGTGCAGCACGGGCATGTCGTCGCTGGCGGGCTGGCCGGCGTAGTCGGATCGCCAGTCCACCCCGCTGCGACGGACGAAATTGCCGCTGCGTTCGTCATAGACGATGGAGTGGCCACGACGGGTGGCCCGTGGCCGGTACTGGGTGGCCTCGACGAAGCGGCGGAACTCGCCCACCGTCACCGGATGCCGCGCCATGGCAAAGCCGCGGTCGAAGCGGACGTAGTGCGCAGGTTTCTCGGCATCGGCGGCATCGACCTCGTCGTCGCCCGCGCCCATCAGGAAACCTCCGTGCGGCACCACCACCATTTCGGGCCCGCGACCGCCGTTATGCAACGCGTCGGTGAACGCCTGGCCGGGGCGGAACAGTCCGTAGTGAGTTGCCAGGTCGATGCGCTGCCGGAAATCGGCGGCCACGCGGTTGCCGGGCTCGGCGATGCGCAGGACCTCGGCCAGCTTGATCCGCGCATCCTTCAGGCCCAGTGGCGTGACCAGGTCGCGCACGCCGGCGTCGCGCAGTTCGACGATGCGCGCCAGGCGGATGGCTTCCACCCGCACGCGCGCGTCGGCCACGGTCTGCGCGTCCTGGCGGACCTGCGCGGCATGGTCCAGCCACCGCCTGGCGGTGGCGAAGTCGCTGGCGTGGGCGGCCTCTTCGGCGCGCCGGATCATCGCGCTCTCGACCGCCGCCACGCCCTGCAGGGCACGCGGCTGGCCCGGCTTCCACTTCAGTACCTCACGGAAGCCGGCCAGCGCACCGCCGCCCGCTTCGCCCAAGCGCCCCTCGCGCAGCGCGCGCTCGCTGGCCACGTTCAGCCGGGTGAGCTGATCGGCTTCGTCCACCCGAGCCAGATACGTCGTAACCGCGGTATCGCCGGGCGCCACGGTGCGTGCGACGGCCGCGATCTGGCGTGCGCGCCGCAACGATTCGGTGCGGTCTTCGGCATGGCGCAGCGTCTGCCGCCCCTGCTCCAGCAACCGGTCGAGGCTGCGGTCGAGTCCGCGCCTGGCGCGGGCGTCGGCAGGATCCAGGCGCAACAGCGCAAGGTAGAGCGGAATGGCATCGTCTGCCGTATCGAACAGACGCCCGTCGGACAGGGCCGCCGCGGCACGGCGATGCGCATCGGCGACGCCCTCGGGCGCCAGCGTCACGGCCGGCGGGCGCCAGTTCAATTCGTCCACACTGCTGTCGTCGCCACTGACCGTCACGCTGGGCATGCGTACGGCATCGGCCGCGCCTTTCGCATCGTCCGGATCCACCGCATCGCGCGAGCACGCGGCGAGCCACGGCAGCGTGAGCAACAAGGCGGCAAGGATCGCGCGCAAACACCCTCCGTGATGGGAGCGACCGGCCCCCGTGAGAGAATGCCGGCAGACCATACCGGCAGACGATACTGGTTGAGCCGGGACCATAGGTTATTGTCCCCTGACTGAGCAAACGACGCATCACGCGGAGACCACGTTGCCCCACTGGATAGACACCCCCGCCGCGCTGGACGCGCACCTGCAGCGCCGGCCCACGCGGATCGGCCTGGATACCGAATTCGTCCGCGAACGCACCTTCTGGCCGCAGCTCGCGCTGGTGCAGATCGCGCTGGACGACGACGTGCTGCTGGTCGACCCGCTGGCCCCCGGCATGACCGACGCCCTGCGGCCGTGGCTGACAGATCCCGCGATCACCAAGGTGATGCACAGCGCCAGCGAGGATCTGGTGGCGTTCAAGGTGGCCTGCGATGCGTTGCCCACCCCCCTGTTCGACACGCAGATCGCCGCCGCCCTGGCCGGAGTGGCGGCAGGCATCGGTTACCAGAAGCTGGTGGAGCGCATCACCGGCGTCGTGCTGCCCAAGGGCGAGACACGCTCGGACTGGCTGCGACGGCCGCTCAGCGAATCGCAACTCCACTATGCCGCCGACGATGTGCGTTACCTGTTCGCCGTGCACGACGCCTTGCGGACAGCGCTGGCGTCTTCGGGGCGCCTTGGCTGGCTGGAGGAGGACTGCGCGCGCTTCGTCGACAATGCCGCACAGGACGAAGGCGAGCGCTGGCCGCACCTGGGCATGCGCAGTGCGCAGTTCCTCGATGCGGATGCGCAACGCCGGCTGGTGCGGCTGCTCCGGTGGCGCGAGGCGCAGGCCCGCGCCAGCGATAAGCCGCGCAGTTGGATCCTGGACAACGAGCTGGCCGTGACACTGGCGCGCACGCCGCCGACGGACAAGGCGGCGCTGCTGCGCCTGTTCGACGGCCAGCCCAAGGCGCCCCGCAAGCTGGCCGATCCGTTGTGGCAGGCGCTCACCACGCCCGTGGACGACGAGGCCGCGATGCCGCTGGCGCGTGCCGCCAGCGACGGCGACAAGGCCCGGCTCAAGCGACTGCAGGATGCCGTGGCCACCCGGAGCGCCGGCCTGGGCCTGCCCGACGGCGTGCTGGCCTCGCGACGCCACCTGGAAGCGCTGCTGGAATCCGGCCAGTGGCCCGCCTCCCTCGCCGGCTGGCGACGCGCCGAACTGCAACCCGTGCTGGAGCCGATCCTGGTCGGCCCAGGCTTGGCACAGGCGCCTGCCGCGGGCTAGAATGGCGCCGCTCTTGTGGGGCCATAGCTCAGCTGGGAGAGCGCGTCGTTCGCAATGACGAGGTCGGGAGTTCGATCCTCCCTGGCTCCACCATCCAACACGAAAGGCCAGGCGAAAGCCTGGCCTTTTTCTTTGCGCCACTCGCGCTGCCTCGCCAAAGAAAAAGCCCGCCGGCACGAGGCCGACGGGCTGGGAGAACTCAAGGTATCGCGTGAATCAGAACCGGTAGTTGACGCCCAACAGATAGGTGCGACCCCACTCGATGTACTCCAGCGGGCGATCCTTGGTACCGGCGTAGGTCTGGTAGGCCTCGTCGGTCAGGTTGCTGACCTGGAACAGGACGCTCAGACCGTTCAGCGCGTGGCCCTCGGGGAACGAGTAGCTCACCTGCGCGTCAGTGATGTCCTCACCCACCACGTAACGCAGCGTGCGATCGCCATCGAAGTTGCCGATTTCGCCGATGAAGTCCGAACGCTTGCGCTGGCTGACGCGCGCTTCGAAGCCATTGCGCTCGTAGTAGGCGGTGAGGTTATACACGCGCTCGGAGAGACCCGGCAGCATGATGTTTTGGCTGCCCACGCTGTTCACCGCACCGGGCGGTGGCGGGATAGTGATATCACTATCGTTGAAGCCCGCGCTCGCGATGACGCCAAAACCTTCCAGCACGTCACTGAAAAGATTCAACGGCAGCGATGCGGTCAGCTCCAGGCCTTTCAGCGAGCCACCTTTGCCATTGTACGGCGCGGTGAAGCTGCCAACGGTCTGGAGCGGCGGTCGAGTACCCGGCCACGGATAGTCTGCCAACAGGCCGCTGTAATCGTATCCCTCGCGCTTCTCGGTGTAGATGTAGGTGCGCAGATCCTTGTAGAAGAATGCCGCCGCGACATATGCCTTGTTGCCGAAGTACTTTTCCCATGACAAGTCGAACGCGTAGGCCTTCCACGGATCCAACTCGGGGTTGCCACCGCTGCCGCCCGGTTTGCCGTTGGCCTCGTCAACGCCGAATTCTAGCGACGCGCGAAGTTCATCCACGCGCGGACGCGCGACCTGCTCAGCCAACCCCACGCGCAGCGTCTGTTCGGCGGGCAGCGAGAAAGCCAAGTTGAGGCTGGGCAATACCTCGGTATACGTCTTGCCGCGGGTGATCGGAAAGACCTGCTGGCCTGCCGGGCGCCCCCGATCGAAGTAGCGCGACGTCGACGACTGGTCCACGTGCTGGACCTGTAGGCCGACATTGCCGCGTACCGGCACCGAACCCCACTCGGTATCGATGTTCAAACGCGCAAATGCCGTTCCGATCTTCTCGTTGACGTCCCATGCCTTCGGAATCAGATAGTCGAGGTCATCCACCGGATTGAACGTCATGTAACGGGCGACAGCGGCCGGGACGTTCCATGAGGGAATGTAGCCGATGCCGGCGAAGCGCAGGTCCACCAGCCCGTACTGCAGATCGGGGGCGATCGCGCTAATGCCCTGCGCGCCGAGATTGATGCTGCCCTCCGGCTGACGCTTGTTCTTCTCTCGATCTGCGTAGTTCAAGCCCACGTCCAAGTCCGTGAACCAACTCAGACTTTCCGGCATTGGAAACGATGCGCCCACCCTGATTGCGCGCAGTTCGTCCTCCACCTTTGGCGTCTTACCGTAGCCAGAGCCGTAGATGGTATTGGCGAGAAACAGCCGAGAGGAATCCGAATAATCCAGACCCGGCGCCATCTGGGAGAAGCTACCGCGACGAATCGCCAGCTGGATCGTATCCAGCTGCGGATTAGGCAGCAGCTGCGTGTTGTTCTCGAGACTTATCTCATCGCGCTTGGTCTTGGACCAGCTGACGTCGGCCACCCAGCGCACCGAGCCCGTATTGAACTCATTGTTCCAGCCAAACGCGCTGATCTCATCCTCGCGGTAGTTGTACATGCCGCGAACCAACGGATAAACACCCGTCAGCGTACCCCCTGCAAAAGAACCGTTGCGCAGCTCGACGTTGCTGTAGACGCAGTCTGGATTACACGGGAAGTTGCCGTTGTACTGCGTGTTGACCTCCCACTGGTTGGCCGTACTCTCCTGCTCGGCTTCCGAGTAGAACAGGTCCAGCGTACTAGTCCACGCATTGGACGGGCGAAACTGCAGGGTGGCCATCACGCCATCACGCTTGGTCTCACCGGTACGGCGCAGTGCCTTCATGCCGTCAGTCGCGAACGTCCCGACCGGCAATCCAGGGCGAGCATCCGTCTTCCACGGTTCGTACAGGCCCACCTGGTTTTCCTGCACCGGCGTGGTCGAATGCGAATAGCCGATCGAGAAGCCGAACGTGCGCGCTTCGTTCTGGGTGATGTAGCTGGCATTGATGCGTTCGCCGTAGGCAGACGCATCGGCCGCGTTGCCGAGAGAATTGCGCTGGCCGCGGATGCCGACCGCACCGACCGGCGCATCGAAGCTAAGCGGACGCACGGTCTGCATGTCGACCGTACCGGACAGACCCTGGCCGACGAGGCCGGCGTCGGGCGTCTTGTACACGGTCACGCCGCTGACCAGCTCGGACGGATACTGGTCGAACTCGACGCTGCGGTTGTCGCCGGTGCTGACCATCTCGCGGCCGTTCAGCAGCGTGGTGGAGAAGTCGGGCGACAGACCGCGCACGCTGATCACCTGCGCACGGCCGGCGACGCGCTGCGCGGCCAGGCCCGGCAGGCGGGCGAGCGATTCGGCAATGCTGACATCGGGCAGCTTGCCGATGTCTTCGGCGGAGATCGCCTCGACGATGGAGGTGGAATCGCGCTTGACCGAAATGGCGCTTTCGATGCCGCGGCGGATGCCGGTCACCACCACGGTGTCCAGTTCGGTGGCGTCGGCTTGCTGGTTCTGTTCTGCGGTGGCTTCGGCCGTCTGGGCCTGTACGCCGGTCGCGGTCAGCGCGATGGCGGACGCCAACGCCGCGCTAAGCAGGTTGCGCTTGAGTTGCATGTTCCCCTCTCCAAGGACGTTGTATGCGATGAACCGGGTGCGTCGCGCGATGCGATCGCCCGGCTCTGCCACGCCGGAGCGGCTGCCCCGGAACGTGCGGCCATGGTAGTGGTGCACGCAGCTGCACAAACTGCGCTGCATACGTATTCATGCATATTCCGCGCCATCATGTAACGCACGATCCATCCCTACGTGCAGGCAGGCGCACGCCATCCTCGCCGGACGCGAAGACCGTTCCCCTGCGCGGTGGAGCGCCGGGATCCGCCGGCGATTCAGGGACGCAGCAGAAACGCCAACGGCACCTCGATACGATCGCGCCACGCGGCCTCATTGTGGGTCGCGCCGAGGTAGCGATGGCTCACCATGTCCACGCCAGGCCGGTAGCCGTGCGCCAGCATCGCCGCATCGACGCGCCGCTGATACGGCTCGTACTGCGCGTCGATGGCTTCGGTACCGTAGTCGAAATAGAAGCGATGGCGACCGGGCGCAGGAAGATGCGTCGCCACGTACGCCTCGACGACGCCGCCGGCGATAGGCCAATGCGTCGAGACGCACCCTGCACCGCCGAACACGTGGGGAAACTCCATCACCGCATACGCCGAGATCAGCCCGCCCATGCTGGACCCCATCACGAACGTGTCCGAAGGCCCCGTCAACGTGCGGTACTGCGCATCGATGAACGGCTTCAGTTCGGCGGCCAGGAACGCCAGATAGTCGTCGGCGACGATCTCGGCCGTCGGGAACGGCGGGTCGCCGGGTGTCGGGATGAAGCTCTCGCTCCGGATGGCCTTGCGCGGCATGTACTCCTGCAGGCGCTTGGGCGTATTCCACACGGCCACGATGATGGCCGGGCGCACATGACCGTTGCCGACCAGGCGCGTCATCGCCTCATCCACGCCCCAGTCGATACGGGTGTACGAAGTCGATGGATCGAACACGTTCTGGCCATCGTGCATGTAGAGCACCGGATAGCGCGCGTCCTTCGCCTCGTCATAGCCCGGTGGCAACCACACATCCACATTCCGGGACGCGACATGGCGCGAGGGAAACTGCGCATGGCGCAGCAACGTACCGGTGACGCCCTCGCCGACTACCCGCTGTGCAGGCGGTGAAGGCGATGCAACGTCTTGCGCCGACGCGGCGCACGCAGCGACGCAGAGCAGCAGCGCCATACCGATCCGAAACACACCGATACCCATGTTCACGGCACTCCGACTCATTCGAGGGCGGCGTAGTACACGCCGCGGGCCGGAAGCGCGAGCGTGCCATCCTGCAGGGTGCCGGACGGCAGGCCGTGGCTTTCCACCGGATGCGGCGACAGGCCGGTGGGCAGCTTCCAGGCGACGGGTTGCGGCGACAGGTTGAACACCACCAGCATCGCGGCGCCTTCGGACTCGCGCACGAACGCCAGCACCGGTTCCGGCGCATCGAGGAAGCGGATGCGGCCCACCCGCAGTGCGGGCTGGATGCGTCGCCAGGCCAGGAAGCGCCGCACCTGGTTGAGGATGGAGTCGGGATCGGCGTCCTGCGCGGCCACGTTGATGGCGCGGTGCTCAGCCGGGATCGGCAGCCACGGCTGCCCCTGGCTGAAACCGGCCTGCGCGCCTTCGCGCCACGGCATCGGCGTACGGCAGCCGTCGCGGCCCTTGAAGTTCGGCCAGAACGTCTTGCCGTACGGGTCCTGTAGCGCTTCGTACGGCACGTCGGCCTCGGGCAGGCCCAGTTCCTCGCCCTGATAGAGGCAGACCGAGCCGCGCAGCGAACACACCAGCGCCACCAGTTGCGCCGCCAGCGCCGGCGAAGTGTCGCCGCGTCCCCATCGCGTCACGGCGCGCTGCACATCGTGGTTGGAGATGGCCCAGCAAGGCCAGCCATCCACCATCGCCGCTTCCAGGCGCTCGACCGTGTCGCGGATGTAGGCGGCCGTACCGTCGTCGGTCAGCAGCTCGAAGCTGTAGCCCATGTGCAGGCGCTGGTCGGTGACGTACTCGGCGGTGGTCGCCAGCGAATCTTCCGACGAGATTTCACCCAGGGCACCCGCGTCCGGATACCGGTCGAGCAGCGCGCGCAGGCGCTCCAGGAAGCCGATGTTCTCCGGCTGGGTGTTGTTGTAGTAGTGGTACTGGTACGCGTACGGATTGTCGGGACTGAAGCCGCGCCCCACCCGTTTTTCCTTGGGCTTGGGCGGGTTGTCGCGCAGCTGCGCGTCGTGGAAGCAGAAGTTGATCGCGTCCAGGCGCAGGCCGTCCACGCCCCTGTCCAGCCAGAACTTCACGTTGTCCAGCGTGGCGTCCTGCACGGCCGGGTTGTGGAAGTTCAGGTCCGGCTGGCTGGCCAGGAAGTTGTGCAGGTAGTACTGCTCGCGTCGCGGCTCCCAGCGCCAGGCCACGCCGCCGAACAGCGACATCCAGTTGTTGGGCGGCGTGCCGTCTTCCTTCGGGTCGGCCCACACGTACCAGTCGGCCTTGGGGTTGTCGCGGCTCTCGCGGCTTTCCTTGAACCAGGCGTGCTCCACCGAACAGTGGCTCAACACCTGGTCGATCATCACCTTGAGGCCCAGCGCATGCGCCTTTGCCAGCAGGGCGTCGAAGTCGGCCAGCGTGCCGAACATCGGATCCACGTCGCGGTAGTCGGCGATGTCGTAGCCGAAATCGGCCATCGGCGACTTGAAGAATGGCGAGATCCAGATGGCATCCACGCCCAGGCCCGCGATGTAGTCCAGCTTCTCGACGATGCCGGGCAGATCGCCCACGCCATCCCCGTTGGTGTCCAGGAAGCTGCGGGGGTAGATCTGGTAGATCACCGCTCCGCGCCACCAATTGTTCTTCTTCATTGCGGCACCGGTCTGCATGCATGGCGCACCCCTCCGGTGCGCACGGCGGGCGCCACTATTCCATGACCCGCCGACATGCGTGAGCGCAAGGCGTCATGGGCGCGCATGAATACGTATGCATGCAACGCGAACGTCGGCGGACGAGCGAAGCGCGTTGGTCGGCATCCGACGTTGGGAGAATCGGCCGAAATCCAAGTGCGGCAAGGGCTTGGGCTTTACCTCGACGCTCGGTGGGCACGATCGGTCGCACCCGGTGCGCTATCCGCATTGTTTGCGGTGCAGCATGGAAACGCAGGCGCTTGCCTGCAAGATGCCGCCACGCCCGCGACCTTCGCGTACGCCCTCGTCCACGCTCCGCCAGGAATCCTGCATGACCGCCAAGCCACGCCTGTCCTTCTGGCAGATCTGGAACATGTCTTTCGGCTTCCTCGGCATCCAGTTCGGCTTCGCGCTGCAGGGCGGCTTCATGTCGCGCATCTTCCAGACATTGGGCGCGGAAAAGGATGCATTGCCACTGCTGTGGATCGCCGCGCCGCTGACCGGGCTGCTGGTCCAGCCGGTCATCGGCTATCTCAGCGACCGGACCTGGCACCCCCGCCTGGGGCGCCGTCGACCGTTCTTCCTGATCGGCGCCATCCTCAGTTCCATCGCCCTGGTATTCATGCCGCACTCGCCCACATTGTGGATCGCGGCAGGCCTGCTATGGGTGCTGGATGCCAGCATCAACATCAGCATGGAGCCCTTCCGTGCGCTGGTGGCCGACAAGCTGCCCGAGGAGCAGCGTTCGTACGGTTTCGTGCTGCAGACGCTGATCATCGGCGTGGGCACGTGGGTGGCCAGCAACCTGCCGTGGTTCATCACCCAGATGGGGATTCCAAACGAAGCCGGCCCCGGCGTGGTACCGCCCTCGGTGAAGGTGGCGTTCGCCATCGGCGCGTTCGTGTTCATGGCCAGCATCCTGGTGACCATCTTCACCACGCCCGAGTACCCTCCCGAAGACCTGCAGCGGTTCCGCGAAGAACAGAAGCGGCGCGGCAACTTCGCCGGTGAGATCGTCCACCACGTGGTCCACATGCCTGCGCAGATGCGCCGCCTGGGCCTGGTGCAGTTCTTCAGCTGGCTGGCCTTCTTCGCCATGTGGAGCATGGCCACCCCCGGCCTGACCGAACACGTGTTCAAGGCGCCCGCGCCGGACCCGGCGGCCTTCGACATGGCAGTCCCCGCGCAGGCCGCCGCCTTCCAGTCGGCCAATGCCGCGTTCCAGAACGCGGCCGACCTGGTCGGCTCCTACATGGGCTACTACGGTCTGTCCTCCATGCTGATCGCCCTGCTGCTGAGTTTCTACGCGGCGCGCTTCCCGCTCAACCGCAAGGCGGTGCATGCCGGCTCGCTGGTGCTGGGCGGGGTCGGCTTCCTGTCGATGTGGTTCGTGCCGCATCCGGCCTGGCTGATCGGCTCGTTCGCACTGGTCGGCGTGGCCTGGGCCAGCATCCTGTCGATGCCCTACGCCCTGCTGTCCAGCCATGTGCCGGCGGAGAAGATGGGCATCTACATGGGCATCTTCAACATGTTCATCGTGATACCGCAGATCGTCGCCGCCACCCTGCTGGGGCCAGCCCTGCGTGCGTTCTTCGCCAACGAGGCGGTGTTCGCGCTGGTCATCAGCGGCGCCAGCCTGCTGCTGGCGGCCCTGGCACTCGTCCGCGTGCGCGAACCTGCCCACACGCCCGTCCCTCTCGCTTCGCAGGCCCATTGATGAAGTTTCCACGCCGACCGCTCGCCGCCAGCCTGGCTGCCCTGCTCTGCGCCCCCATAACCGCACTGGCCACGGACGATCTCTACGGCACCACGGAGCCTTTCGCGAAGGAAGCCGTGTACTTCGTACTGACGGACCGCTTCGTCAACGGCGATCCGTCGAACGACCACCGCGACCAGGGCGGCGCGAACCGCACCTTCGACCGCCCCACCCCGGGCGCGCCGGAGGGAAGGACCGACAACGTCGGCTACCTGGGCGGCGACTTCAAGGGCGTGCTGGACAACGCCGGCTACATCCGCGACCTCGGCTTCACCTCGGTGTGGATCACGCCGATCGTGGACAACCCGGATGAAGCCTTCACCGGCGGCGAAGAAGTGAAGTGGGCCGGGATGTTCACCGACCGCGGCAAGACCGGCTACCACGGCTACTGGGGCATCAACTTCTACAAATTGGACGAGCACCTGCCCAGCGAAGGGCTGGATTTCGCCGGCTTCACTCGCGGCATGAAGGCGCAGAAGCTCGACGTGGTGCTGGACATCGTCGGCAACCATGGCTCGCCCGCGTATTCGATGCCGAAGATGCAGCCGCAGTACGGCAAGCTCTGGGACAAGGATGGCAGGCTGGTCGCCGACCACCAGAACCTGGATCCGGACCAGCTGGACCCGCGCCGCACGCCGATGCACGCGTTCTACAACACCGGGGGCGGCCTGGCGCAGCTGTCCGACTTCAATGAGAACAACCCGGCGGTGATGGAGTACCTGGTCGGCGCGTATGAGCAGTGGATCGACCAGGGCGCGGCGGCGTTCCGCGTGGACACCATCGCCTGGATGCCGCACGCGTTCTGGAAGGAATTCGCCCACCGCATCCGCGCGAAAAAACCGGGCTTCTTCATGTTCGGCGAGAACTTCAACTACGACGCGGCCAGCATCGCCGGCCATACCTGGGCCCGCAACGGCAGCTACAGCGTGCTGGACTTTCCGTTGAAGGCAAAACTGACGGAGGTGTTCGAAAAGCCCGGCACCGGCTACGAGGAGATCGGCAAGGCGCTGTACCTGGAAGACGGCCCGTACGCCAACCCGTACGATCTGATGACGTTCTACGACAACCACGACATGGCGCGCATGAACGCCAGCGACGCGGGCTTCATCGACGCGCACAACTGGCTGTTCACGGCACGCGGCATTCCGGTGATCTATTACGGCTCGGAGATCGGCTTCGAGCGCGGCAATGCCGAGCATGCCGGCAACCGCAACTACTTCGGTCAGGAACGCATCGACGCGGCACCGCAGAGCCCGATCTTCGCCCCGCTCAAGCGCATCGCCCAGCTGCGCCGCGACACTCCGGCCCTGCAGCGTGGCCTGCAGCTCAACGTGCGCCTGAAAGGCGACCAGGCGATCTTCTACCGCGTCCTGCAGCACGAAGGCGTCACCCAGACGGCGCTGGTGCTGCTGAACAAGGCGGATGCGCCGGCGAAGCTGTCGGTGTCGGAGCACCTGCAATCCGGTCAATGGCGCGATGCGTTCACCGGCAAGACCCAACGTGTACGCAACCGCCTGCAGGCCGACGTACCGGCGCACGGCGTGCGCGTGTTCGTGCTGGATGCGCCGATCACCCGCGCCGATACGCGCGCGCGCCTGGCCGAGCTGATGGCACGCAAGGCGCCGAAGGCGGATTGAGGGGCCCCACTGTAGGAGCGACGTCAGTCGCGACCGGCTGCCGTCAGTCCACTTCGGCGCTGGATGCCCAAGGCGAACCTTTGCGGTTTGCAGGCCGGCACGCGTTCATGACATGCACGGTCTGCGGTCGCGACTGACGTCGCTCCTACGACGGCGCCCTCACTTCGCTGCGGTAGAGCCGCGCAGCGCCAGCTTCACCGCGATGGTCTGGCTTTCCGCCGGTTCGCCATGGATCAGCGCCAGCAAGGTCTCGACCAGCAACGCGCCCGCGCGCTTGGTGTCCTGCTGCACGGTGGACAGGCCGGGGTTGACGAAGCTGGCCAGCGGGATGTCGTCGAAGCCGGCCACGGCGACATCCTCCGGTACGCGCAGCCCGCGCTCCAGCAACGCCTTCATGGCGCCGACGGCGATCAGGTCGCTGGCCGCGAAGATCGCATCGAAGGAGGCACCGCGGGCCAACAGCTCGGTGGCCGCGTCGTGGCCGGACTGCTCGGTGGTGATGGCATCGACCTGCAGGGCGGGATCGGCCGAGAGGCCCGCGGTCTCAAGTGCCTGGCGATGGCCGAGGTAGCGCTCGAAGAACTCGGGATAGTGGTTGGACGCATGCCCCAGGAACGCGATGCGCCGTCGTCCCTGCGCGATCAGGTGGGCGGTGATGTCGTGGCCACCCTGGGTGTTGTCGCAACCGATCGACACACCGGGCGTATCCGGCTGGACGGCGCCCCAGCGCACGAAGTGGGTGCCCTGCTCGACCAGCTTCTCCAGCCGGCCGCGCGACTCCAGATAGTCGCCATAACCCAGCAGGATGATGCCGTCGGCCTTCTTGCTGTCCTCGTAATCGGCCTGCCAGTCGTTGGACAGCTGCTGGAACGAGATCAGCAGGTCGTAGCCGCGCAGCGCGCAGGCGCGGGTGATGCTGCCCAGCATGGACAGGAAGAAGGGATTGATGGACGACTCATCCGGGGTCGGATCTTCGAAGAACAGCAGGGCCAGCGTGCCCGAATGCTGCCGGCGCAGGTTGGAGGCGTTCTTGTCGACCTTGTAGTTCAGCTGCTCGGCGATGGCCAGGATGCGCTTGCGCGTTTCCTCGTTGACCATCGGGCTGCCCCTCAGCGCGCGTGAGACGGTGGGCTGGGACACGCCCGCCAGGTGGGCGATGTCCAGCGAAGTGGCCTTTCCCTTGATGGGCGCGATCACGGACGGCGTCTGCAACGGACTGCGGAGATCCGGATCATGCCATGCTCGGTGGCCGGCGGCGACCCGGAGGGCGCGGGGCTTACACGGCCTTGTGGCGCCCTGTGGGAGCGACGTGAGTCGCGATGATGCCTTCCCGCTGGCCCTTCGCGACTCACGTCGCTCCCACAACAGCAGCCACCCCCCATCTGCAACTCAGGAGTCGCCCTGCTCCGTCCGCGCCATGCCGTGCAGCTGGACGCCGTCGGCGTCGGTGATGCTGACGGAAACCTCGATGCCGTGGCGCACGCTCTCGGTCACCACGCAGAAGTTCTCGAACTGGGCCAGGATGCGTTCCAGCGAGGCGTGCGCCGTGCCGGGCTCGGCCAGCTGGATATCGGCATGGATGTGGCCCACACGCAGCCTGCCCTGCTCGTTGCGCACCAGCGCCGCGGTGGCATGGGTGACCAGCTTGCCCGGCGTGTTCCTGAACTTGCGCAACGCGAACAGCAGGCTGGCCGACAGGCAGTTGGCGACGGCCGATACCAGCAGCCGCGTCGGGTTCGGGCCCTCTCCCTTGCCCAGCGGCTCGGGCTCGTCGGTCATCAGGTCGGCGATGGTGGTGTCGTCGAAGCGGATGCGGAAGCTGTAGTCCTCTTCCTGCTCCAGGGTGATGCGGATCGGCGCGTCGGTGCTCATGGCGTGGCCTCCTGAGGGGTGTGGGCAGCGGTGGCGGGCACTTCGACCCACAGTCCGCCGCGCAGGTCGCCCACCGCGAAGCCGGTGGCCGCGTCGTCAGGATAATGCGCCGCGATGGCCGCGCGGACGGCCGGGGCGACCTGCGTGCCATGGCAGGCCAGGCAGCCGGGTTCGGTGGCGATGCCCCGCATCAGGCGCAGCGCGACGCCCTCGGGCAGGCCTTCGCGGACCACCGACACCTGCTCCGCGGCGGGCGCACCCTCCAGGACGGCTTGCTGGAAGGCGTCCAGCGTGGCGAGCTGCCACCCCTCGGCGGCCTGTCCGGCGTTGCGGTTGCGCCCGGGCAGCGCGACGCGGCCCAGGCGCACGCCGTGCTCGGCCATCACCGAATCTGCGATGGCCGGCGCCTCGGCGTGGCAGACCTCCACGGCAGCCGTGGGGCCACCGGCCTGCATCGCCGCCTGCAGGCGGCCACGCAGGCGAGCGCTGAAGGCCTGTGCGGCCGCCTTCGCGCGATCGAGATCGGGATCAAGCGCGGGCGCGGTCCGTGACGCTTCGGCGCCCTGTTCCGGGCGGGCTTCGGCCACGTTCCGGCCCGCATCACCGACGGCCCCGGGGGCGCATGCCGTGACGGCCCACGCCAGGCAAGCCGACCACAGCAGCCGTTGAGGGTTCGATGGGCTCATGCGTCGGACTCCTTGTAAGCACGGTGCTTCAGCGCGTAGTACAGCAACGGGATCACCACCAGCGTCAGCACCGTGGACACCAGGATGCCGAAGATCAGCGAGATCGCCAGGCCGTTGAAGATGGGGTCGTCGAGGATGAAGAACGCACCCGCCATCGCCGCCAGTGCGGTCAGTGCGATCGGTTGCGCGCGCACCGCGCAGGCGTCGACGACCGCCGACTCCAGCGACTGCCCGCGCTCGACCAGATGGTTGATGAAGTCCACCAGCAGGATCGAGTTGCGCACGATGATGCCCGCCAGCGCGATCATGCCGATCATGCTGGTGGCGGTGAACTGCGCACCCAGCAGGGCGTGGCCCGGCATCACGCCGATCACGGTCAACGGGATGGGCGCCATGATCACCAGCGGCACCACGTAGTTGCGGAAGTAGGCCACCACCAGCAGGTAGATCAGCACCATGCCGGCCGCATAGGCGATGCCCATGTCGCGGAAGGTCTCATAGGTGATCTGCCACTCGCCGTCCCACTTGATGCCAAAGCCGGCGGTCTCGGGCGGCTGGCGGATGTAGAACTGCCCCACCTGCTGGCCGTCGAGGGCGTTGTCCGACACCTGCCCGACCAGGTCGAACATGCCGTACAGCGGGCTGTCGACCGTGCCGCTCTCGTCGCCCATCACGTAGACCACCGGCAACAGGTCCTTGTGGTGGATGGCACCGTCCCACCAGGTGGAGCGCGCCTGCACCAGTTCCGACAGCGGCACGAGTTGGCCGCTGCCGCCCCTCACCCGCAGCGTGAGCAGACCGTCGAGCGAAGCCTGGTCGGCCACCGGCAGGCGCAGGCGGATCGGACGCGGATACTTCGAGCCGCCATCGATCACGTGGGTGGCGTCCAGCCCCGACAGGCCCGCGGCGATCGTCTCGGTGATCGCCGACTGCGGCACGCCCAGGCGCGCCGCGCGCACGCGGTCGATCACCAGGATGTCGCGGCGTGCATCGGCTTCCACGCTGGTGTCCACATCGACGATGCCCTCGGTCGCCAGGAAGCGCTGCTCGAGCGCCCGCGCCACCTGCCGCTGGCGGGCATAGTCGGGCCCGTACACCTCGGCCACGATCGGCGACAGCACGGGCGGCCCGGGCGGCACTTCCACCACCTTGACCGACGCGCCATGGCGACGGCCGATCGCGTCCACCTGCGGGCGCAGGGCGACGGCGATCTCGTGGCTCTTGCGCTCGCGGTCGTGGCGGTCCACTAGGTTCACCTGCAGGTCGCCCACGTTCGCACCCTCGCGCAGGTAGTACTGCCGCACCAGCCCGTTGAAGTTGATCGGCGCGGCCGTACCGGCATAGCCCTGGTAGTGCAGGACTTCCGGCGTGCGGTCCAGCACGCCGGCCAGTTCGGCCAGCAGGGCGTTGGTGTCTTCCAGCGTGCGGCCTTCGGGCAGGTCGACCACGATCTGCAGTTCGGACTTGTTGTCGAACGGCAGCATCTTCAGCACCACCAGCTTGAACACCGCCAGGCTGGCCGCCAGCGCCACCAGAACGGCCATGGCGACGAACAGCAGGCGCCGGCGTCGTGCGCCTCGGCCCGCATCAAGGAAGGGCGTCATCACGCGTTCGAACAGGCGATGCAGGCGCGCGGCCATGGTGCCTTCCGCATGGCCGTGGGCAGCGCCCTCACCCGCAGGCGCGACCGCATGCCGCTTGAGCAGCTTCAGCGACAGCCACGGCGTGACCACCAGCGCGATCATCAGCGACAGCAGCATGCCGACCGAGGCGTTGATCGGGATGGGCCGCATGTACGGCCCCATCAGGCCGGTGACGAAGGCCATGGGCATCAGCGCCGCGATCACGGTGAAGGTGGCCAGGATGGTCGGACCGCCCACTTCGTCCACGGCGGGCGGAATGGCCTCGGCCAGCGACATGCCGCCCTGCGCCATGTGCCGGTGGATGTTCTCGACCACCACGATGGCATCGTCCACCAGGATGCCGATGGAGAAGATCAGCGCGAACAGCGAGACGCGGTTGAGGGTGAATCCCATGGCCCACGACGCGAACAGCGTGACCGCCAGGGTCAGCACCACCGCGCTGCCGATCACGATGGCTTCGCGGCGGCCCAGCGCGAACAGCACCAGCAGCACCACCGATCCTGTGGCGAAGACCAGTTTCTTGATCAGCGTCTGCGCCTTGTCGCTGGCCGTCAGGCCATAGTCGCGCGTGGTCTCCACCTGGATGCCGTCGGGAATGACGGTGCCATGCAGCGCCTTCACCCGCGCCAGGGCGGCGGACGTGATATCGGCCGCATTGCTGCCCGGCTTCTTGGCGATGGCCAGCGTCACCGCGGGCGCCACGCCACTGGAAGGTCCCGCGCGTTTGGCGGGCGCACCGTGCCACACGTAACTCGACGGCGCATCGGCCGCATCGCGGACCGTCGCCACGTCTTCCAGGCGCACCGGCTGGCCACCCGACACGCCCAGCACCAGGCCGGCCACGTCCGCGCGATCGGCCAGGAACTGGCCGGAGGTCACCTGCACCACCCCGTCCGCACCGACGCGCTCGCCCGCCTGGCGCGCCAGATTGGCGGCCTGCAGGGCCGCGGACAGATCATTCACCGCCAGGCCATGGCTGGCCAGTCGCGCGGCATCGAGCTGCACCATCACCGCGCGCTCCGGTGCGCCGAGGGTGAACACGTCGCGCGTGCCGGGGATTCGCTTGAGCTCGGTTTCCAGCGTGTGGGCCACTTCGGCCAGGTCGCGTGCGCCGCGCTGCGGATCGTCCGTCCACAGGGTCAGCGCCATCACCGGCACGTCGTCGATGCCCTTGGGCTTGATGATGGGCTGGCCCACGCCGAGGTTCGCCGGCATCCAGTCCTGGTTCGAGAACACCTTGTCGTAGAGGCGCACCAGCGCGGGCTGGCGCTTCACGCCCACGTCGAACTCCACCGTCAGCACCGCCACGCCGGGCCGGCTGATCGAATAGGTGTGCTTGATCTCCTCGATCTCGGACAGTTTCTGTTCCAGCGGATAGGTCACCATCTGCTCGACCTGGCGCGCATCCGCGCCCGGGAACGGCACGATGACGTTGGCCATGGTGACGTCGATCTGCGGCTCTTCCTCGCGCGGCGTGATCATCACCGCCACCAGCCCCAGCAGCAGGCCGAGCAGCGCGAGGATCGGCGTCAGGGGGTTGGCCTGGAACGTGCGCGCTAGGCGACCGGAGATGCCCAGTCGCGGGAGGTTCGGGAGCGATGCCATGTCAGCCGTCCTTGCGCGCCGCCACCAGCGCCTGCTGCGCGGCGACCGGATCGGTGGCGATCCTCTCGCCGGGCTTCAATCCCGAGATCACGTCCACCTGATCGCCGGCCGCATCACCCACCCTGACCTGACGCAACGACAGCCGCCCGTCGCTGAGCACATACAGCGCCGTCACCTCGCCGCGGCGCAGCAGCGCGCTGGCGGGAACGCGCGGGAATGCCGCGCCCTTCACGGCCGGGAACACCACTTTCGCGGTCAGCCCGGGTTGCGGCGGCACATCGAGCGCCGGCAGCTGCACGCGGATCCGCACTGCGTGGGTGGACGCATCCGCGGCAGGAAAGACGATGACGTCGGCGGCATCGATCCGGCGCCCGTCGTCGAAGGTGACCACGGCCGCGGGGTTGGCCCGGACCGCCTCCGCTTCCGACTGCGGCACCGATACTTCGATGCGCAAGGCGCCCGGTGCGAACACGGTCATCAGGGTCTGGCCGATGCCGACGCTCTCGCCCGGTTCGACATCGCGGGTGGCGACGATGCCCGCGTAGGGCGCGCGCACCGTGGTGTAGTCGGTCTGCTGGCCGGCGTTCGCCAGCTGGGCGCGGGCGGCGTCGCGTGCGGCGGCCGCCGAATCGCGCGCCATCCGGGCCTGGTCGAGCTGGGCCCGTGAGACGAACTGGTCCTTCGCCAGGTTGGCGAAGCGCCGGTAGTTGGCTTCCGCCTCGGTCGCGGATGCTTCGGCCGCGCGCAACTGGGCGCGGGCGGCGTCGACACCGGACTGCTGTTCGACCGCACTGAGCCGCACCAGTACGTCGCCTGCCGCCACGCGGTCGTTGGCATCCCGCGCCACGGCGACCACGCGCCCGTTCGTCTGCGCCGACAGCGTGGCCTGTTGCACGGCTTCCACCACACCCTCCCAGGCACGGCCGCCCACCGCATCGGCAGTCTTCACCTGGAACGTCTGCAGTCCCTCGATGCGCGCGGCAGGCGCGGCGGGTTCTTCATGCCCGCACGCGGCCAGGGCGGCCACCAGCAACAGCGGCAACAACGGGCGCGATGACATCACGATGCGGCTCACGGCAGGCATCGCGCTCACTTGAATGCGCAGCCGGCGCGTACGCCCAGCTTGCGGAAGACGATGGCGGCGGGACAGAAGCCGGTCACGCTGGCCTGCAGCATGTTCACGCCGATGAAGACGGTGAACCAGAGCCACAGCGGCGAAACGAAGTGGGCCAGCGCCAGGCTGGCGAGGGTCATCACGCCGGCGAAGCCGAGGACGGCACGGTCGAGGTTCATGAGGGGTTCTCCAGAAATGGAATGGGGGGAAATCAGCGGGTGCGCATGATGCCGAGCAGCTTGAGCACGTATTTCTCGTAGATCGGTTCGGTGTTGCCGGACTTCATCTTCATCAGGAAGTACTTCTCGAACGCGATCTTGGCCACATGTACCCATTTGCCGACCTTGGCCCAGGTGACGTTGCGCGGCGGGATCTGCGGCAGGGCCACGAACGCCGCGCCGGTGTCGCCCATGTCCGCCAGGCAGATGGCGTTCCACGTCGCTTCGGCGGTGACCGGTCTGCCGGCCAGCTCGGCCTGGATGTTGTGCGCCACGGCGGTGACCATGGACTCGATCATGAAACCGGTCTTGGGCGCGCCCGTCGGCACCGGCGTGGCCTCCACGGGCGAGATCGCCACGCACACGCCGAGCGAGAAGATGTTGGGATAGGCCGGGTTGCGCTGGTGCTTGTCGATCAGGATGAAACCCCGCGGATTGCACAGCCCCTCGCCCTGGCGCACGGCCGGCACGCCGGTGAAGGCCGGCAGCACCATCGAATATCGGAACGGCAGGGTGTGCATCTTCCTCGGCTGACCGGCATCGTCCATTTCGGACACGTCCATCTCGCCCTCGCGCACCGCGGTGATCTTCGCGTTGGTGATCCACTGGATGTGGCGCTGGCGGAACTCCGATTCCATCATGCCCCTGGAATCGCCGACGCCCCCCAGCCCCATGTGTCCGACGTACGGTTCCGGGCTGACGTAGGTGATCGGCACCCTGTCGCGCAGCCTGCGCTTGCGCAGGTCGCTGTCCAGGATCATCGCGAACTCGTACGCCGGCCCGAAGCAGCTGGCCATCGGCGCCGCACCCACGACCACCGGCCCCGGGTTCTCGAGGAAGGCCTGGTAGGCCTGCCACGCGGTGGTCGCGTGCGGCGTGGTGCAGATCGAGTGGGTGAAGCCGCCTTCCGGCCCCAGGCCCGGCACTTCATCGAACGCCAGTCGCGGACCCGTCGCGATCACCAGATAGTCGTAGTCGAGGGTGCGCCCGTCGCGCAGCCGCACACGGCTGTGGTCGGGCTCGACCCGCTCGGCACCAACGCCCTCGAAGGCGATGTTCTTCTTCGCCAGGTAGCGGGCGACCGGCATCTCGACATCGGACGGCTTGCGCCAGCCCACGGCGACCCAGGGGTTGGAGGGCGTGAACGAGAAGCGGTCGCCCTCCCCGATCACGGTGATCTCGGGCCCTTGTCCCAAGGTGCCGCGCAGTTCGTAGGCGGCGCTCATGCCCCCGATGCCTGCACCCAGTACGACGATGCGTGCCATGTCTTCCCCTCCAGGTTCGATGGCCGCCGCCGGCAGGAGTGCCGGTCGGCTTGCAATACAAATTAGCATCTACTAATATTAGAGTCAACTAATATATTGGAGGCATCCATGGCACGCACCGTCCAGGATCTGGTGGCCGAGGCACGCGGCCGTATCGAAGAGATCGCGCCCGACCAGCTGGCGGCGCAGGACGACTGCGTCCTGATCGATGTGCGCGAACCCTCGGAATACGCGCAGGGCCACCTGCCGGGCGCGATCAACCTGCCGCGCGGCGTGCTGGAATTCCAGATCCACGCGCACCCGGCGATGGCCTGCACCACCAGCGAAGCGCTGGCCGTCGCCGACCGTGAGCTGGTGCTGTACTGCCTCACCGGCGGACGCTCGGCGCTGGCGGCCGACAGCCTGCAGGCGCTCGGCTTCACCCGTGTGCGCTCGCTTGCGGGCGGGCTCACCGCATGGCGCAATGCCGGCCATCCCCTCACCCCGGAACCCGCATGACCCGCAGCCTCTCCACGTCCACGTTCGACATCGCCGCCATGCAGGCGCATGCAGGCGATGCGGCGCAACTGCTCAAGGCCCTCGCCAACGAGAAGCGGCTGCAGATCCTGTGCCTGCTGACCGCGGGCGAGCGCTCGGTGGGCGACATCAACGCCCTGCTCGACCTGAGCCAGTCCGCGCTGTCGCAGCACCTGGCCGTGCTGCGCGAAGAAGGCCTGGTGCAGACGCGCCGCGAGGCCCAGAACGTGTTCTACGCACTGATGCCGGGGCCGGCGGCGCAGGTCATGCATACGCTGCACGGCATCTACTGCGCACCGGCCGCGGCGCCCGCGCCCCGGCAGCGCACGCGAAAGTCATGATGCTGGGTATGCTCAAGTCCCTGTTCGGCCGCCGCGGGGCGCAGGCTTCTCCGCAGGAAGCGGTCGCGTGCCTCAACCGGGGAGCCGCCCTGGTCGACGTGCGCGAACAGGGCGAGTTCGCACGCGGTCATGTGCAGGGCGCCCTCAACATTCCGTTGGGCGAACTGCGCGCCGGCGGCACCGCGCTGCTGGATGCCCACCTCCCCGCCGGTACGCGCGAGGTCGTGCTGGTCTGCCAGAGCGGCATGCGCTCGCGCGTGGCCCAGGCCATCCTGTCAGGCGACCCCGCGCGCACCTATCTCAACCTGGCCGGTGGCATGGCGGCGTGGCAGAGCCACGGCCTGCCCATCGTGCGACACCACTAATCCGAGACCACAAGGTATTCCCATGTCCAGTGCAGACCGTTATCAGGAACTGACCACCCGCATCAACCGGCACCTCGGCCCCTTCCGCACGGCGGCGCCGGAGGTGATGCAGGGATTCGGCGCCATGGCGCGCGGTGCAATGGCCGCCGGCGCGCTCGACGAGAAGACCAAGGAACTGATCGCGATGGCGATCGGCGTGGCGGCGCGCTGCGATGGCTGCCTCGGTTTCCATGCCAAGGCGCTGGTGCGCCTGGGTGCCACGCCGGAGGAGTTCCAGGAGATGCTGGGCGTCGCCGTCTACATGGGCGGTGGCCCATCGCTGATGTATGCGGCGCATGCACTGGAAGCATTCGAGGAGTTCTCCGCGAAAGCGTCCTGAGAGCGCTTGGCCGCGTGCGTGCGGGCTGCCATGATGGGCCGCCGCAACCCGCCAGGAGCCCTGCCATGACACAACCCCGGGTGCATGCGCAGTTCGACGAAGCCACCCACACGGTCAGCTACGTGGTCTGGGATCCGGCCACGCGAAGTGCCGCGATCATCGATCCGGTGCTGGACTACGACCACCGCACCGGCCGCGTGTCGCACCGCTCGGCGGATGACCTGCTCGGCTTCGTCGCTGACCAAGGCCTGTCCGTCGACTGGGTGCTGGAGACGCACGCACATGCCGACCATCTCAGCGCAGCGCCGTACCTGAAGGAAAAAACCGGTGCCCCGATCGGCATCGGCGCGCGCATCACCGAGGTACAGCGCACGTTCGCGCCCGTGTTCGGGCTGGACGATGTCAGCGGCGACGGCCGCGAATTCGACCGTCTTTTCCGCGACGGGGAGACCATCGCAATCGGCGGGCTGCAGGTCGAGGTGATGCACACGCCCGGCCATACGCCGGCCTGCGTGTCGTACCGCATCGGCGAGGCGGTGTTCGTCGGCGACACGTTGTTCATGCCCGACTATGGCACCGCACGCGCGGACTTCCCGGGCGGCGATGCACGCACGCTGTACCGTTCCATCCACAGGCTGCTCGCACTGCCGGACGCCACGCGCCTGTACCTGTGCCACGACTATAAGGCACCGGGACGCGACCACTTCGCATGGGAAACCACGGTGGGCGAAGAGAAGACGCGCAACATCCATGTGGGCGGCGGCGTGGACGAAGCCAGCTTCGTGGCCATGCGCGAGGCGCGCGATGCCACCCTGGCCGCACCCGTCCTGCTGCTGCCGTCGTTGCAGGTGAACATCCGCGCCGGCCGGCTGCCCGACCCGGATCGGGACGGACGCCGCTTTCTCAGGATCCCGCTGAAGCCCTGATCCGCGTCAGCGGCCCGCAGCCGACGATGCGGCGCGAGCGGCCACGCCGCTTCCGCAATCGGCGCTCAACAGGCGCGACTGCTTCAGCCAGGCGGGGTCGGGGTAATACGCGAACACGAAGGAACCGCCGCGGATGCTGTCGATCAGCGGCCGCGCCACGGCGGTACTGACGGCCGGGCACCCCAGGCTGCGGCCCAGCCGGCCCTGCGAACGCACCAGCGCGTCGCTGACGTAGGGAGCGCCGTGGATGACGATGGCGCGCTCGCGCGCCTTGTCGTTGAAGCCGGGCTCCAGTCCCTGCAGGCGCAGCGAGTACCCGTTGGAACCACGGTAGGCCTCCTGGGTGACGAAGGCGCCCAGGCTGGACATATAGCTGCCGGTGGCATTGGAGAAGCGGGTGGCCAGGTTCTCGCCGGTATTGCGGCCATGCGCGACGCGCTCCTCGAACAGCAGGCGGGCTTTTTCCAGGTCGAACACCCACAGCCGCGGCTGGGTGGACGGTCGGCTGTAGTCGATCACACTGAGCCGGCGCATCGGCACGTCGGCGTCGCCGCGCCGCAGGGTGCAGGCCATCGCGTGCGTGGCCATGGCCAGCACCTCGCGGTCAACGCCCGGCGCCGCCCGGTGGAGAGCCTCGGCCAGACGACCGGGGCCGACACGCGGGGGCGCGTCGGCCGCCAGCGCCACGGCGGTCGGGGTGCAGCTCAACAGCAGGACGGACAGGCAACGCTTCATGATCAGGCTCGGGAACGGGGGGACAGGATGCGCCGTGCCCGGGTTCCCTCCACACCGCTCAGCGTAAAGCCGAGGTGGGGCCCGCTTCATCCGATTCCAAGACCGGCACCGTCGGCTGTTCGGCCGGCGTTGCGCGCACGCCCGGCAGGTCCGACAGCAGCACGGTGGTGCCGGGAGTCAGGATGCCGTATAGCCGGCGGGCGAAGTCCTGCGGGATCCAGAGCGCATCGCCCAGCGAGCGCAGGGACGGCATGGGCGTGTCCGCCTCGCCCAGCACGCGGTGGGCGACCCAGCGGTGCTCCTTCTGCTGCGGATCCAGCAGGCTGGGGATGTCTTCCATCTCCGTCGTCATCACCAGCAGCACGGTGCCGTTGAGGGCGAAATCCTGAATTTTCTGCAAGGGCGCCGAACCGATCAGCACGCCGTTGCGCAACACCGACACGCGCTGGTCGTACAGGCTGACGAGGATGCTGACCGGGCCCTCCGGCGAGGCGGCTTCGTTCCAGTACACCTCGTAGGCCGACAGCGCCGGGTACGCGGCCTGCCCGCCGGCGATGACCGGCGCCAGCACCGCAGGATGCACGACGCTGGCCGGCGACGCCTTCGCATTGGCCACCACCACCGAATCGCCGAAGCGGGTGATGCCGAACAGCTTCTCCGCGAACGCCTGCGGCAGGCGCACGCAGCCATGCGATGCCGGGTATCCCGGCAGGTGGCCGCCATGCAGGGCGATGCCGTCCCAGGTGAGCCGCTGCATGTACGGCATGGGGGCATCGTTGTAGAGGTTGGACCGGTGATCCTTGTTCTTCTGCAGGATGGTGAACACGCCGGTGGGGGTTTCCTTGCCCGCCTTGCCGGAGCTGATCGTCGACACGCCGATGGCGATGCCGTTGCGGTACACATAGGCGCGCTGTTCGTCCAGGCTGACCACCAGCACTACCGGACCTTCCGGCGCGATCTGCGGGTACCACAGGAATTCGCCGGGCTTCAGCGTACGGACGTCGGGCGGCGAGACCGCGGACTGCGCCTGCGCGGCAGACGGGGCGATCCCCCACAGCAGCGTGGCCAGCAAGAGGGCGGGCAAGAAATGGCGCGTCATCCGATGAGCTTAGCGCAGGAGCTCCTGCCTTGTGCCAGATGGATCCCGACTACGGCAGCACGCGCTCGCGCAAGGCGTCGTAGTCGGCAGGAATCGGATCGGCATGCGCAGGACGCGACAGCAGGTCGGCCAGTGCGGGCGGCACCTCGACCGCGCGCCCGATCAGCGGCTCCACCACGCTTTCGAACTTGGCCGGGTGCGCCGTGGCCGCCACGGCCCAGTCGCCCTCCCCGCCCTGTGCACGCAGGTCTTCCAGCACCTTCACCGCCGTGGCGGTATGCGGGCAGTGCACTTCGCCATGGTCGCGGTAGCGGCGCGCGATCACCTCGCGGATGGTCGCGTCGTCGACCTCACTGGCGGTGAAGGCTGCGCGCAACGCGACGTCATCGCCGGCGTACAGCCAGCGCAGGCGCTCGAAGTTGCTGGGCGCCCCGACGTCCATCGCATTGGCCAGCGTCGCCACGCTCGCCGCCGGCGCGTAGGCGCCGCCGGCGAAGAAGGCGGGCAGCACCCGGTTGGCGTTGGTGGCCAAGGCGATGCGTCCCAGCGGCACCTCCAGCGTGCGGGCAAGGATCGCGGCCAGCGCATTGCCCAGGTTGCCCGTGGGCACGACGAGATTCAGCGTTCGGCCGGTGGCTGCCCGGTGGCTCAACGCCGCATGCGCGTAGTAGCTCATCTGCGGCAGCAGGCGGCCCAGGCTGATGCTGTTGGCGGAACTGAGCGGGGCCTGCGCCTGCAGCTCGGCGTCGTTCAACGCGCGCTTCACCAACGCCTGACAGTCGTCGAACGAACCCGCCACGCGCAGCGCCACGATGTTGTCCCCGAAGCAGCCCAGCTGGTGCGCCTGGCGCGGCGACACGCGCCCATCCGGATACAGCACGATAACCCGCAGGCCCGGCTGACGGTGGAATGCCGCAGCGACGGCCGCGCCGGTATCGCCGGACGTCGCCACCAGGATCGTCAGCGGCGCGGTCTCGTTGCGGCGTACACGCGCCATGCTCGCGGCCAGGAAGCGCGCACCGAAATCCTTGAATGCCGCCGTGGGCCCGTGGAACAGCTCCAGCACGTGGTCGTCCGGCGTACCCAGCGGGCGCAGCGGCGCCGGGAAATCGAACGCCTCCCGGCAGATCGCCGCCAGTTCGCCTGCCAGCGCATCACCGGCGAAGAATGGCGCCAGCAGCGTGGCGGCAGTGGAAGCGATGTCGTCCCCGGCCGCGAGCTCGCGCGGCGCAGGCAGCACGTCCGGTACGTACAGTCCGCCATCGGGAGCCAGTCCGGCGGCGATGGCCTGGCTGAGCGTGGCGGCGGGCGCGGTGTTGCGGGTCGAGATGAAGTTCATGGTCTGTCGTGGCAAGGCGGCGTATGCGGCGGCCGTGGGGGAAGGGATTCAGGTCGCGGACAGCAGTTCGGCGCCCGTCGCGTTGATCGGCGATACCCAGGCCTGGCTGTCGAAACCGGCGGCCGCGAAAGCCGCCTGCACGGCAGGCGCCGCCGCTTCGGCCTCGCCACGCGATTCGAACCAGGCGAACACGCTGGGGCCGGCGCCGGAAATGCTCGCCCCCATCGCATTGGCGTCCAGTGCCGCCTGTTTCGCCGCGCCGAAGCCGGCGATCAACGGCGCGCGCCGCGGTTCCACCAGCACATCGCGCAGGCCTTCGCGCACCAGTCCGGCGTCGCCGGCATGGCAGCCCGCAAGCACCAGCGCAAGGTTCGCGCTCTGCGCCACGAACTCCTTCAGTTCGTAGGCGCCCTGCAACGCGGCGCGCGCGCGGCGCGTCTCCAGGATCGCCTCCGGATGCACCAGCACGCTGTGCCAATGGTCCGGGACGGGCACACGCACCAGCCGGTCCGCCGTGGACAGCACCAGGCCGCCCAGCAGCATCGGCCCCAGGTTGTCGCCATGCTTGCCACCGCTGGCAACGGCCTCGCCGACCAGGGCGTGCGGATACAGCTGCTCGCGCGTCACCGGCGCATCGAGCAGCGCATTGGCCGCGACCAGGGCCGCCACGCACGATGCGGCGGAACCGCCCATGCCGGAGCCGAGGGGAATGCCCTTCTCGATCTCCACCTCGAAGCCGAACGGCAGCGCCAGCGCTTCGCGCAGCGAGATCAGCGCCGCACCGGCGGTATTGCCCGGCGCATCCAGCGGCAGGTCGACGGTGGCGCCGTGGATGCCGGTGATGCGCACATCCGTCGCCTCGATGCGACGCACCGTCACGGTGTCGCCGACGCCTTCGATCACATGGCCCAGGATGTCGAATCCCACGCCCACGTTGCCCACCGATGCCGGCGAAAACGCACTTGCCTGCTGCCTCATGCCCACTCCATGTCGTTCGTTCCCGGATGCGTCACAGCTTCGCGCCCTGCCCCGCGGCCACGCGCAGCACGTCGGCGAACACGCCGGCCGCGGTGACTTCCGGGCCCGCGCCCGGGCCCTGCACGATCAGCGGATTGTCGCAGTATCGGCGCGTGGTGAACTGCACGATGTTGTCGGTCAGGCGCAGGTTGGCGAATGCGTGCGCCGCGGGCAGTTCCACCAGCCCCACGCTGGCATGGCCTTCGGCATCCAGCCGGGCGACGTAACGCAGCACGTTGCCGGCGGCACGCGCCTTCGCCAACCGGTCGGCGAAACCGGCATCCACCTCGTGCAGCCGGGCCATGAAATCGTCCACGCTCGCCTGGCGGAGGGATTCGGGCACCAGGCTCTCCACGTCCACGTCCTCCAGCGCCAGTTCGCGTCCGGCTTCGCGGGCCAGGATCACCAGCTTGCGCGCCACGTCGGTGCCGGACAGGTCGTCGCGCGGATCCGGTTCGGTATAGCCCAGGCCACGCGCCTCGGTGACCAGCCGCGAGAACGGCGCGCTGCCGTCGAACTTGTTGAACAGCCATGCCAGCGTGCCGGAGAAGATGCCCTCCACCGACACCACCGCATCGCCCGTATCCAGCAGATCGCGCAGCGTGGAGATCACCGGCAGGCCAGCGCCGACGGTGGCTTCGTAGCGGAAACGCGCGCCGCTGCCGGACGCGGCATCGCGGATGGCGTGGTAGCGCGCCAGCGGACCGGCACCGGCCTGCTTGTTGGGCGTGACCACGTGGATGCCGGCGGCCAGCCATCCCGCATAACGGTCGGCCACCAGCGGACTGGCGCTGCAGTCGACGATCACCGCGTGCGGCATGTGCGCCGACAGCAGGTGCTCGGTGAAGCGGTCCAGGTCCGCGGCCTGCGTGCTGGCGTCGAAACGCGCGCGCCAGTCGTCGCCCAGGCTGCGCTCTTCCAGCACCATGCGCGTGCTGGAGGCGATGGCGCGCAGGCGCAGGTCCAGGTTGGCCTTGGCCAGCAGTTGCGGCTGCGCGGCGCGCAGTTGCTCGATCAGCGCCGCGCCGACGTTGCCCGGCCCGATCACGCCGATGGCGAAGGTCTGCGGCGACAGCCAGAAGCCGGCGTGCGCCGCGCGCAGCGCCTTGGTGGCGTCGGCGCTGTCGATGGCCACGGAGATGTTGCGCTCGGACGAGCCCTGCGCGATCGCCAGGATGTTCACCTGCGCGCGCCCCAGCGCGCCGAACAGGCGCGCCGACACGCCCGGGGTGCCGGCCATGCCGTCGCCGACGGCGGCCAGCACGCTGACGCCGTCGCGGCGCTGTACGCGCTGGATCTGGCGGGTATCCAGCTCGTGCGCGAAGGCATCCAGCAGCGCCGCCTGTCCCTTGGCGGCCTCGCTGGCCCTGACCACGCAGCAGATCGAATGCTCGGAGGAGCCCTGCGAGATCATCACCACCGAGACATGCGCGTTGCGCAGCGCGGCGAACACGCGCTCCGCCGTGCCGGGCACACCGATCAGGCCGGTGCCTTCCAGGTTGAGCAGGGCCAGGTCGGCGCTGAGCGTCAGACCCTTCACCGGGCCCACCGCGTCGCGCTCGGCGGTGATGCGGGTACCCGGATGTTCCGGATGGAAGGTGTTGCGGATGATGATGGGCAGTCCCCGCTCCATGGCCGGCGACATGGTCTGCGGATGCACGACCTTGGCGCCGAAATACGCCAGTTCGCAGGCCTCGTCGTAGCTCAGGGCACCCAGCTGTACCGCCTCGGGAACCACGCGCGGGTCGGCGGACAGCACGCCATCGACGTCGGTCCAGATGTGCAGTTCGGCCGCGTCGTACAACGCCGCGAAGATCGCGCCGGAATAGTCGCTGCCGTTGCGGCCCAGGGTGGTGAAGCGCCCCTCGCGGTCACGCGCGACGAAGCCGGTGGCCACCACGCGTCGTTGCGGGTGCGCGTCCCGCCACGCCGCGAGCCGCCGCGCGCTGTCCTCCCAGTCCACCACCACGCCCAGTTCACCGTGATCGACGCGCAGCACCTCGCGTGCATCCAGCACGGCGCAGTCCTCGCCCTGCAGCGTCAGGTATTCGCCCAGCAACCGCGCGGAACACACCTCGCCCAAGCCCTGGACGCGTTGCAGCACCAGCTCCGGCAGGCCGCCGATGACGATCAGCGCGTTGAGGATCTCCTCGAGCTTCTGGAAGCGCTCGTCCACCCACTCGATCACCGGCCCGGCCGCTTCGCCCAGCAACGCCACCGCCGCGCCGCGATGACGGGCGCGCAGCGCATGCCAGCTTTCGTGCCATTCCGGCCGGTTGGCGGCGGCCAGCTCGCACAGTTCGATCAGCGCATCGGTGACGCCCTTCATGGCCGACACCACGGTGACCTGCACCTCCTCGTCGCGCGCCAGCAGCAGCTTGGCCACGTGGCGATAGCGTTCGGCATCGGCGACGGAGGTGCCGCCGAACTTGTGGACGACGGTGCGGGGTTTGGGCTGTTCGACTTCGGCGCTGCGGGACGACATGGGTCAGGAACCTCGGTAAGGAGGCCCGGCACGCATCAGGAATCGGGGTGGCCCTGCATCCTGATCCGGGTGCGGGGCCGTGGGTTGCGGATTACGCGAACACGACCGGCCGCACCTGACGAGTCAGGGTGGTAATGGTCGTAATCGGGGTCGTGCGTCCGCCGTGCGCACGCGGGCTCGCCGGCATCGGGGCCGTCGTCGTATCCGCAGTGGCGTGGGCGTGGGAGCGCATGCACGAAGAAGACCACGGCACCCCCGGGGTCTGTCAAGCGCTGCGACGCAACAAAGCCAATGATTTCAGATGGATGCAACTGAAACCAATCAGTTCCCCCTACGGCGTCACTGTCATCCATTCGTAGTAAGCGTGCTGCAGCTGAACCGAATAGGCTCCGTTCTGCACCGCATGCATCTCCACATGCGTTGCCCACTCCTCTGGGCATTTCGCGTGTGTGTCATAGCGAGGACTACCTTTCGAGCAAGTACCCAAGGCGATGGGCCCCAGGAGGACGCGGTCCTGCTCCCGGATGGTGACGACGGCATAGTCCTCTGCCGCTCCCAGTTCGCCTTGCGGATTTGCATTGTAGTAGGCACCCCGTATCACGACGGTCAGCGCTCCGCACTCCGACGTCAACGCTTTCGTGCCTATGCGGAGGACCTCACCGCGGGAGTCTGCCTTGCCATAGACGACAAGCGAGCCCAGATCGATGACACGTGCCTCGTAACCACGCCGGAGACGCTGCGGTTGATCCGCAAGGATCACGCTGGACCGCTCGGGTGCGCAATGAAAAGCGATGTCTGAACCGTCAGCCTCCCCCTCCACGACCGGCGCGTCCGCGGGCGTTGCGAAACTGACCCGAGCGAGAACGCAGGCAAGCAGGCCAAGGCACCCTCTCGGCATGCGCAGAGCCAGACGGTGCGGATACATGACTGAGCGAGGATTCCGAAACTCCATGGGGGCCTCCTGGAGTGGGCAGTGAGGGCAGTTTGACGTGGGACGACGCGGCCGGGTATCGGACTATTCCGACAACGACGTTGTCCCACACCACCACGCAGACTTCCGTCGAACGAACCGCGGGCGTGCTGAGGATCACCCAGCGCTCCGGGATCGCGCACGCTTTGGGCCATTTGCCGGACTGCGCTATTCTTAGCATCAACGATGGCCCCGTAGCTCAGCTGGATAGAGCGGTCCCCTCCTAAGGGACAGGTCGCACGTTCGAATCGTGTCGGGGCCGCCATTCCCTGCCCTGCAGGCGCCGCTGCGCATCGGCAGATCGCCGATAGCGCCACCTCCGGCTCGGCAATCCGAACAGACGCCGACAGCGAATCAACGGCAACGTAAGCGGTTGAAATGCACGGGATTTCCCGGCGTTCGCGCCCGCCCGCTCTGGTAGAATCATGCCCCCGCGATGCGGCCCGGCCGCATCCCCGCATTCGATCCCTGGAGCACTTCATGCCCGCAGACCTTCTCAAGGCCCTTGGCCTTGCCAGCACCAATTCCGGCACCTACCTCGGCAGCGGCGAGTGGGCCACGACCACCGACGCCGGCCTGTTGCAGTCGATCAACCCCACCACCAACGAGGTGATCGCCGAGGTCCATGCCAGCAGCCAGGCCGACTACGAGAAGGTCGTCGCGCGCGCGCAGGCCGCGTTCAAGATCTGGCGCACCACGCCGGCGCCGCGCCGCGGCGAAGCCATCCGCCTGTGCGGCGAGGCGTTGCGCAGGCACAAGGACGCGCTGGGTTCGCTGGTCGCGCTGGAAATGGGCAAGAGCAAGCCCGAGGGCGATGGCGAAGTGCAGGAGATGATCGACATCGCCGATTTCGCCGTGGGCCAGAGCCGCATGCTGTACGGCTACACCATGCATTCCGAGCGTCCCGGCCACCGCATGTACGAGCAGTACCATCCGCTGGGCCTGGTCGGCATCATCAGCGCGTTCAACTTCCCGGTCGCGGTGTGGGCGTGGAACTCGTTCCTGGCCGCGATCTGCGGCGACGTCTGCATCTGGAAGCCGTCCAACAAGACCCCGCTCACCGCGATAGCCAGCATGAAGATCTGCAACGAGGCGCTGAAGGAAGGCGGCTTCCCGGACATCTTCTTCCTGATCAACGACGCCGGCGTCGAGCTGGCGCAGCAGTTCGTCGACGACAAGCGCATCCCGCTGATCAGCTTCACCGGTTCCACCCAGGTGGGGCGCACCGTGGGCGAGCGCGTCGCCCGCCGCATGGGCCGCAGCCTGCTGGAGCTGGGCGGCAACAACGCGATCATTCTGGACGAAACCGCCGACCTGAAGCTGGCCATCCCCGGCATCGTGTTCGGCGCCGTCGGTACGGCCGGCCAGCGCTGCACCACCACGCGCCGCCTGATCGTGCACGAATCGATCTACGACACCGTGCTGTCCACGCTGATCAAGGCGTACAAGCAGGTGGAGGGCAAGATCGGCGACCCGCTGGACCCGGCCAACCTGATGGGCCCGCTCAACAGCCAGGGCGCGGTGCAGCAGTTCCTGGACTCGATCGCCAAGGCCAAGGCCAGCGGCGGCACCGTCGAAACCGGCGGCACCGCGATCGACCGTCCGGGCAACTTCGTCCTGCCGGCCATCGTCACCGGCCTGAAGAACTCCGATGAAGTGGTGCAGCACGAGACCTTCGCCCCGATCCTGTACGTGATGAAGTACAAGACCCTGGACGAGGCCATCGAGATGCAGAACGCCGTGCCGCAGGGCCTGTCCTCGTCGATCTTCACCCAGAACCTGAAGGCGGCCGAACAGTTCCTGTCGGCGGCCGGCAGCGACTGCGGCATCGCCAACGTCAACATCGGCACCAGCGGCGCCGAGATCGGCGGCGCCTTCGGCGGCGAGAAGGAAACCGGCGGCGGCCGCGAGTCCGGCTCGGACGCGTGGAAGGTCTACATGCGCCGGCAGACCAACACGATCAACTACTCCGACTCGCTGCCGCTGGCGCAGGGCATCAAGTTCGACCTCTGACCCGCAAGACGGCCGGCATGCCCGCATGCCGGCTGCCCTGAACGGGCCAGCATCTGGGATAATCGCGCCTCCCTCATCGGGCGGCGCTTTTTTTTGCCTGTCCGATCCAGTGCCATCGCCTCCCTGACCCCTGCACGGAGCTCCTGATGAACCCAGCACGCACCACCAGCAGCCTCGCCATCGCCAGCCTCGTGTCCGGCATCCTCGGCTGGACCCTCCTGCCGGTCCTGGGCACGCTGGTGGCGATCGTCACCGGCCACATGGCGCGCGCGGAGATCCGCCGCAGCGGCGGTGCGCTGGAAGGCGACGGACTGGCCATCGGCGGCCTGATCCTGGGCTGGCTGTCGGCGCTGCTGTGGATCATCGGCATCGCGGTGCTCTTCCTGTTCCTGGGCGGCCTGGCCTGGCTGGCGACGCTGAACTGATCCCGCCCGCCGCCATGTATCCCCTCGCCCGCCCCTTTCTCTTCGGCCTGGATGCCGAAACCGCCCACGGCCTGGGCCTGAAGGCCCTCGACCTGGCCTACCGCACCGGCACCACACCGCTGGTGGCCCGCCCCATCGCGCCGATGCCCACCAAGGTGATGGGGCTGACCTTCCCCAATCCGGTCGGCCTGGCCGCCGGCATGGACAAGAACGGTGCGCACATCGATGCGCTGTTCGCGCTGGGTTTCGGCTTCGTCGAGATCGGCACGGTCACGCCCAGACCGCAGCCGGGCAATCCGAAGCCGCGCATGTTCCGCCTGCCGCAGCATCAGGCCGTCATCAACCGGCTGGGCTTCAACAACGAAGGCGTCGATGCGCTGGTGCGCAACGTGGAAGCCGCTCGCCGCGACCGTGGCCTGCTGGGCATCAACATCGGCAAGAACAAGGACACCGCCAACGAACGCGCCGCGTCCGACTACCTGTACTGCCTGGAACGCGTCTATCCGCTGGCGGACTACGTGACCGTCAACATCTCCTCGCCCAACACCGCCGGCCTGCGCGAACTACAGGAAGAACAGGCATTGCGCCAGCTGATCGGCACGCTGCGCGATGCGCAGGAGGACTTGGCGGCGCAGCACGGCAAGCGCGTGCCGATGCTGGTGAAGATCGCGCCCGACCTGTCCGACAGCGACATCGACGCGGTCGCGCGCGTGCTGGGCGACATGCAGGTGGATGGCGTCATCGCCACCAACACCACCGTGTCGCGCCTGAGCGTGCAGGACCATCCGCTGGCGCGGGAAACCGGCGGCCTGTCCGGCGCGCCGTTGATGGGCCAGGCCACGCTGGTCCTGCGCCGCCTGCGCACGCGCCTGCCCGACAGCATTCCGTTGATCGGCGTGGGCGGCATCCTGTCCGGCGCCGATGCGGTGGCGAAGATGTCTGCCGGCGCATCGCTGGTGCAGTGTTACACCGGCCTGGTGTACCGCGGCCCGGAGCTGATCCGCGAATGCGTGGAAGCCATCCGACGCCGTCGCGAAGCGCCGAGCCGCGGGCCGGTGGCGCCGGAATGACGCCAGGCTACCGCCTCACCGCCAACGCCCCGCTGCGCGACCGCAATACCTTCGGCGTGCAGGCGCTGGCGCCCTGGCTGGTCGAAGTGGACGACGCTTCGGCGCTGGCCGAAGTGATGGCGCTGCCGCAGGTCGCCGAATCCGAAAGCCTGGTGATCGGCGGCGGCAGCAACCTGCTGTTCGCCGGCGATGCACCGGGCGCGGTGATCGCCATGGCCACGCATGGCCTGCGCGTGCTGTCCGACGACGGCGGACAGGCGCGCGTGCGCGCCGATGCCGGCGTCGCCTGGCACCCGCTGGTGATGTGGACGCTGGAGCAGGGCCTGTGCGGGCTGGAGAACCTGGCCCTCATCCCCGGTACCGCCGGCGCGTCGCCCATCCAGAACATCGGCGCTTACGGCACCGAGGTGGGCGAGTTCATCGCCGTGGTCGAAGCGCTGGACCGCCATGCGGGCGCGATGGTGCGGCTGGACCGCGACGCCTGCGCATTCGCTTACCGCGACAGCGTGTTCAAGCACCAGGCCGACCGCTACCTGGTGACGGCGGTGGAGTTCGTGCTGCCGCGCACGCCGCACCTGCGCCTGGATTACGCCGGCATCGGCGAGGAACTCGACGCGATGGGAATCTCCGCGCCGACCGCGCGCGAGGTGGCCGAGGCGGTGATCCGGATCCGCCGACGCAAGCTGCCGGATCCGGCCGTGGTGGGCAATGCCGGCAGCTTCTTCAAGAATCCCATCGTCTCGCAGGCGCAGGCCGACGCGATGCTGGTCGACTATCCCACGCTGCCGGTATTCCGTGGCGACGCCCCGCACAACCGCAAGCTGTCCGCTGCATGGATGATCGAAGCCTGCGGCTGGAAGGGCCACCGCGATGGCGATGCGGGCGTCTCCGCCGCGCACGCCCTGGTGTTGGTCAACCACGGGCAGGCCACCGGCGCCGCGCTGCTGGGGCTGGCGCGGCGCATCGCCGAATCCGTGCACGCGCGCTTCGGCGTGGGGATCGAGCCGGAACCGAAGATCATCGGCGCCCGCTGGTAGCCCGACCACCGCGCATGCCCGCCATTCCCGCCCACTTCCGCGCCGCCGTGCTGATGCTGGGCAGCACGGTGCTGTTCGCCCTGATGGTGGTGGCGATCCGGCTGGCCTCGGCCACTTTGCACACGTTCGAGATCGCGTTCTTCCGCAATTTCTTCGGCCTGCTGGCCGCGGCGCCGCTCATCCTGCGGCACGGCCCGGGGTTCCTGAAGACCACCCAGTTCCCGCGCTACCTGTTCCGCTGCGTGATCGGCATCTGCTCGATGCTGGCCGGCTTCTGGGCCATCGGCCACCTGCCGCTGGCGCAAGCGGTGTCGCTGTCGTACTCCACGCCGCTGTTCGTCACCCTGGCCGCGGCCGCGATGCTCAACGAACGCGTGCGCGCGCGCCGCTGGACCGCGGTGGTGCTGGGTTTCGTGGGCGTGCTGGTGATCGTGCGGCCCGGCACCGCGGAATTCACCGCGGACGCGATGATCGCCGTGCTGGCGGCAGTGATGAGCGCACTGGTGGCGATCCAGATCAAGCAGCTCTCGCAGACCGAGCCGGCCGACCGCATCGTCATCTACACCACCCTGCTGTGGGTGCCGATGTCGCTGCTGCCGGCACTGGCCGTATGGGAATGGCCGCAGGGCATCACCTGGGTGTGGGTGGTCGCCGCCGGCGTGCTGGGCACCGGCGGCCACATGCTGTGGACGCGCGCGCTGAAGCTGGGCGAGGTCTCGGCCCTGACGCCGATCAGCTTCATGCAGTTGCCGGTGGTGGCGCTGTTCGGCTGGCTGCTGTTCGACGAAACGCTGGACGCATGGACGCTGGCCGGCGCCGGCATCATCTTTGGCGCCAACGCCTACATCGCGCACCGCGAGGCGGTGCTGTCGCGCCGCGCCGCGTCCGAGGCGCCCAGCGCGGCGGCCAAACCCGGCGAGTGACGGGGCCGGCGCTCAGCCCTGTTTGCCAGGCCGCCTGCCTTCTCGGTAACGTTTGACGAACTCGGCGTCCGCATCGGCCAGCGTGGCCGGATCGGCCGCAAGCAGGGGGGCGATGTACTGCCGCTCCAGCGCGTCGGCCTGCGTGGTCAGGCCCAGTTCGCGACTGGTGTCGATCAGGTTCCACGCCGCGGTGCGCGTTTCCACGTGCGTCTCGCCCAGCACCTTGCGTCGCAGTTCGAACAGGCGGCGGTACTCGTCCAGCGCCTCGCGCGTGCGCCCGGACACGCGCAGGGCTTCGGCGCGGATCACCATGGTCATCTGCGCCTGCGGGTGCCTTTCACCCAGCACCTTCAACGCCAGTGGCTGCACATCCGACAGCAGGCGCAGCGCGGCCTCGGGCTGCCCCGCATTGAGCAGCGTGCCGGCATGGTTGATCAGGATGGACAGCGTGTCCGGATGCGATGGGCCCTGCATCCGGCTGCGCACCGTGATGACCTGTTCCTCCAGCGGCAGCGCGGCCGCGTAGTCCTCCAGGCGTGCGTACGCCGTGGCGAGGTTCAGGCGAGTCCTTACCGACTGCGGGTGATCGCGCCCGAGGACGCGCTCGCGCGCGGCCAGCGCATCCTTGAGCAGCGGCAGCGCGGCGGCGGCGGCGCCGGCGTCCACCATCATCGTCGCCAGCGTGCTGCGTGCCTGCAGCGTGACCGGATGCTCGCTGCCCAGCTTGCGCACGTAGCGCGAAGTGAGGTCGCGCTGCATGGCGATGGCGGCGTCCTTCTCGCGGTTCATGATGCGCAGCACGGCCAGGTTGCCCATGGCCGACAACGTCTCTTCGTGGTCGGGACCGAGCACCGCGGTGCGGCCGGCCACCACCTGCTCCATGTTCGCGCGTGCCTCGGGCAGTTCGCCCAGGTTGCGCTGCACGGCGGCCAGATTGTTGGTGGCCTCCAGGGTGGCCGGATCCCGCTCGCCGGCGACCTCGATCAATCGTGCACGGACTGCCTCGACGACGCCCTTCGCCCGCGGTCGGTCGCCGCGGGCCGAGATCACCTGCGCCTGTGCCAGTTCCAGCTTGACCCGCACGCGGTCGTTGGCAGGCAGGGTGAACGCGCGCGGCAGCGCTTTCTCCAGCACGGCCTCGGCCTGGTCGAGGTGCGCCCCTTCCAACAGCGCCTGCACCTGCTCGTTGCGCACGCGCAGCGTCTCCGGTGCGCCGTCGCCAAGGCGAGCGGCGCGGTGCTCGGCCACCCGGCCGAACAGCTCGGCGGCCTTGTCGTAAAGGCCGATCGCGGCGTAGACGCGCGCCACGGACTCGCGCAGGCCGACGGCCACGTCGGGCTGGTCGGCGAAATCGCGGGAGATGGCCGCTTCCGCATTGGCCAGCAGCTGGCGGTCCACCAGGTCGCGAGCGAGATCACCGGTACTGGCCTTGGCCAGGGTGGCGCCGAAGGCGGCGGCGGCGACCGGGTCGCGTTCGGCCACCTGCGCCGCCAGACCCTCGGCCAGGCCCACGCCCATCGTCTCGATGTCGATTTCCTCCAGCATCGACTGCTGGAACGCAGCCACCTTCTCCAGCTCCGCACTGCGCGTTTCGGCCAGTGCGCGTTGCGTGCGCGCCTGCTGCAGACCGTACAACGACAACGCTAGACCCCCCAGCAACGCGACCAGCGCGAAGCCCGCGGCGACGGCTGCGGCGCGGTGGCGGCGCAGGAACTTGCGCCACACGTAGGCGCGGCTCGGCGGTACCGCCGCCACGGTGCGCCCCTCGAGATAGCGCTGCAGGTCGTCGGCCAACGCCGCGACGGACCCGTAGCGGGCGTCGCGATCGTGCTGCATGGCCTTCAGCACGATCCAGTCCAGATCGCCGCGCAGGCGCTCGCGCATGCGCGGCAGCGACAGGCCGCGCTCCTGCGCCACCTGCCGCGCCTGCTCGGCCGGCAGCGCCGCCAGCCGCGACGACGGCGCGACGGCGGTCGGCGTTTCCGCCGACCAGGTCTCGCCCACGGCCTCGGGGCGCACGCCGCTCACCAGTTCGCACAGCACCACGCCCAGCGAGTACACGTCGCTGCGCGTGTCCACCTGGCGCGCGTCACCATGCGCCTGTTCGGGGCTCATGTACTCGGGCGTGCCCGCGCGCTCCAGTGCGGCGTCGCCGGCCAGCGACGCGGCCATCGCGATGCCGAAATCGATGATCTTCGGCGCGGGCCGGCCGTCGAGCGTGTCCACCAGCAGGTTGCCCGGCTTCAGGTCGCGGTGGACCACGCCCTTGTGATGCGCGTGCTGCACCCCCTCGCAGACGCGGATGAACAACGCCACGCGTTCGTCCAGCGACAGCCGTTGCTCCCGGCAGTAGCGCGTGATCGGGCTGCCCTCGATCAGCTCCATCGCGAAGAAGGGATAGCCCTCCTCCGTGGTGCCGGCATCGTAGATCTGGGCGATGGCCGGATGGCGCATCTGCGCCAGCACCTGCCGCTCCACTTCGAACCAGGCCAGGTGGCGGGCCTGCAGGCGCTGCGCGCGCATCAGCTTCAGGGCCACCTCCCGGCGCACCGGTTCCAGCTGCGTGGCGCGGTAGACCTCGCCCATGCCGCCGCGACCCAGCAGGCCCTCGATGCGGTAATGCCCCAGGCGCGCCCCGGGCGCCAGCGTGCCGTCGGCCGCGGTCGGCGCATCCTGCAGTCGCGTGGCCAGGCTCTCGGTGGGTGCGAGTTCGTCGTAAGGCTGCGATGTCATTCCACGGTCCCCGGTGCGCCCCGGCATGGTATCGGAAGCGTGAGTTGACCGACCGATCCGGTACACTCGGGCCCGCACCTGCCAGCCGCACGCGCATGTCCCGGGACCCCCACGATCCACCCACCACGCAACGGACCATCCTGAGCGACGGCCCGCGGCCGGCCTCGCCGCGCTCGGCCTGCGTGGTGGTGATCCACGGCGAAGGCCTGGGCCGGCGTGCGGACATCGACACCGCCCGGGTGCGCGTGGGCCGCTCGCAGGAAGCCGACCTGCACATCCCGCACAACAGCGTCTCGCGCCTGCACTGCGAGCTCTGGCGCGACGGCGACACCTACTGGGTGCGCGACCTCGGCGCCACCAACACCACCCGGCTGAACGATACGCCGGTGGCGCAGTCGGCGCTGGTCGACGGCGACCACATCACCCTGGGCGAGAGCATCCTGAAGTTCATCAGCCACAGCAGCGTGGAGGCGCGTTACCACGAGGAGATCTACCAGCTCGCCACCCACGATGCGCTGACCGAGATGTACAACCGCCGCCATTTCATCGAAACGGTGGAGAAGGAGATCGCCCGCGCCATGCGCCACCAGCGCGCGCTGACCATGTGCATCATCGACGTGGATCTGTTCAAGCCGATCAACGACCGCTACGGCCATATCTCCGGCGACCAGGTGCTGAAGCAGATCGCCGGACTGGTGCGCCGGCATGTACGCAACGACGACGCGGCCGCCCGCATCGGCGGCGAGGAATTCGCCGTGCTGCTGCCCGAATGCGGGCCGGAAGCCGCCTACGGCTTCGCCGAGCGCCTGCGGGAGGCGGTAGAGACGGTGGTGTTCCGGCCCGGCGGCCAGCCGCAGCGCATCACGGTGAGCATCGGCATCGCCGCACTGACCCCCGAGCGCGACACGGTCAGCCGGATGATGGCCGCGGCGGACGCGGCCCTATACCGGGCCAAAAGCGAAGGCCGCAACCGGGTGTGCATCGAGCACTGACCGCGGCGGACGCGCTCAGCCGCCGATCCGTTCCACCCCGTAGCCGGCGTCCCGCCACGCATCGATGCCGCCCCGCAGCGGCAGCACGTCGCGGAAGCCGGCCTCGCGCAGCCTCGCCGCCATCCACGCTGCGGATACTTCATCCGGGCAGGCGCAGTAGATGACGACCTTCCCATCGCGCGGATACGTGGCCAGGATCCCGTCCAGCTGGCGCTCGTCGGCGAACACCGCGCCCGGGATGACGTACGGGTCCACGTCGCGGAAACCCGGCGCGCGGATGTCGAACACCACCGGCGGCTGGCCCGCCCGGACCAGGGCTTCGAGTTCCGGCGGATCGATCCGCGCCCCCTCCAGCGACCTCAGCAGCGTGCGCCGACGCCACCAGCGCCAGCCCACGTAGGCCGCCAGCAGCACGCCGATGACCACGCCGGCGCCAGTGCCCAGCTGCGACAACGCATCGATGACCGTTTCCACCTGGCGGGCGAACACCACGCCCAGTCCCAGCCCCAGCGCCGCCCACAGGGCAGCACCCAGGCCGTCGTAACGCAGGAACAGCGGCAGCCTCGCCTGCATGGCGCCGGCCAGCGGCACGGACACCATCGACAGGCCGGGGATGAACTTCGCCACCGACAGGACGCGGACGCCGAAACGGCCGTAGAAGCGTTCCGTGCGCTTCATGCAGGTGTCGCGCGACAGCGAAAGCCGGCACAGTGACTGCAGCGTACGGTTGCCGTAGCGGCGACCGGCGTAGAACCACACGCTGTCGCCGATCAGGCTGGCGGCCACCGACACCGCCAACACGCCCAGCAGCGGCAGCCACATCGCCTCCGGCTGCAGCGCCAGCCCCGCACCCACCAGGACCAAGGTGGGCATCGCCGGTACGGGCAGACCCAGCGACAACGCCAGCACATTGGCGAACACCAGCAGTGCGCCGTATCGGTCGACCAGATCCTGCATTGCCATCCCCGGGGAGTCCACGGCGCATTCGGCGGCGTGCGTGCGCATGTTCGATCCACGGCCGGCCTGCGGCAAGGCGTCCGCCCGCAACGATCCGTTGCCCGGCGCGATACCGCACGCCTGTACCACCTGCGTGCTGCGACGCGGGATCGCTCCGTTTACCTGACCGCCCGCGCGGGCGCCGAAGGGGGGCATCGCGGCCAATTCCGGGGGCCAGGGCAGCCAAAGCCGACGCCATCACGCGGACTTAATCCCGTGGCGCGACGAACGCACCACCATGCGCCGCTGTACGGTCGCCGCCCCCACGCGTGCCGCACGCCAAGGCAGTCCATCCCGTTGAACGTCCACAGACTCTCGCCGGAGGATCCGATCATGGTTGCACCCGTACGACCCGCACGCCTGCCGCTTGTCCTCTCCACCGCAGCGCTCGCGATCGCCATCGCCGCGCCACTCAAGGCCGAAGAAGGCGATTACAGCTTCTGGCAGACCCTGGTGAACCTGGTCTCGCCGCCCAAGGCCGACAACAAGGTGACCGCTGCGCAGCGCACCGGCAGCTATCCGCTGCTGTCCAATCCGTCCGGCTTCAGCGACGGCTTCCAGCCCGGCCGTTACGACGCCTGGCAGACCATCCAGCTGGCGCCCTCGACCGGCGCGGTCTGCGGCGACGGCTCGCCCTTCAAGTTCTTCGTCAACCGCGTGGCCGATACGCGCAATACCATCGTCTACATGGAAGGCGGTGGCGCCTGCTGGGACTACGCCAGCTGCACCGGCCAGACCGGCGTACGCGGCGCACGCAATCCCAACGGCATTCCCGACGACTACATGAGCCTGCTGAACCCGGGCGCGAGCCTGGTCAGTCCCTTCGTCACCCGCGTCAGTCCGTTCGATGCGGTGAAGACGCAGGGTTGGAACATGGTCTACATCCCCTACTGCACGGGCGACATCTACAGCGGCGACCGCGTGGCGGTCTACGACGACCCGAGCGGGCAGAACGCGCCGCTGGTGTGGCACCACAACGGCGTGCGCAACGTGCGCGCGGTGGTGAGCTGGCTGAAGGACAACCTGCCACGCCCCACCCAGATGCTGTCCACCGGCTGCAGCGCCGGTGGTGCCGGCAGCCTGACCAGCTACCACCCGCTGCGCCGCGACCTGGCGCCCACGCGCAGCTTCCTGATCGACGATTCGGGCCCGATCTTCCCCACGCCCAAGAACGGCAACCCGGTCGACTATCCCTCGCAACCGCTGATGGCCCTGATCCGCAGCGCTTGGGGGCTGGACCAGCCGAACGGCCCGCTGCCCTATCTCGCCAGCGGCCTGCCGCAGTTCGACCTCGACGAACTCGGCAGCCTGTATCCCGCGCTGTCCAGCAAGTACGCGAACGACCGCCTGGGCCATACGCACTTCTGGAAGGACCTCAACTATTCCTCGTACTCGTACGAGCGCTTCTATCCCGACATCGCCAACGCGCCCGACCAGGCGACCAAGGAAGCCCGCATCCATGCGCGCTGGGACATGGACACCGCACGCCTGCGCGACCGCCTGAATGGCCTGGACAACGTCGGCGGCTATTTCCCGCAGTACCGCGCGCTCAACGAAAGCCACTGCACCACCATCGTCGACTTCAAGAACGCCGACGTGCAGGCGCAGAACCTGGAACTGAAGCACTTCATCGACAGCGTGCTGGATGGCCGGGGCAAGGTGCTGGATGCCAGCGAGCAGGACGACAAGGCCGACAAGGCCAAACCGTTCAACCTGCTGTACTGGCTGGTGGACCAGTTGCTGGGGTGAAGCAGGAAGGCCGGGGCCGTCCGACGACGGTCCCGGTGGAGGGTCGCGCATGAAGAAGCTGCTGACGTGGGTGGTACCTTGTTTGGTGCTGCTGGCCGCCGTAGCGTGGTGGACAGGCGACGGCACGACGCCGACCGCCGTACAGCCCATCTCCGCAGGCGATGAAGTCGAAACGGCCCCAGCCGGGCTGGAGACGCTGCAAGCCACGCCACAGGCGAAGGAGCACCTCGAGCGCCAGCGCTTCGAAGCCGATGCGAAAGACTTCTTCGCCCGTTCCACGTCGTTGCGCGCGGTGGAACGCAGCGAACGCGCCGATGCGCTGACGCGCCAGATCGACAAGTACGAAGCAGCGGGCGGCCTGTCCGCGGGCGAAGCCGTGCTGTTGCGCACCGCGCTGGTCAAGGCCACCGTGGACGATCCCGCGCGACAGGCGGAGGAAGTCGCGGCCATCGCCGACCGCTATCGCGCCCACGCCGACCGGCGCATGGCCGCCTTCCTCGAACAGCAGCGCAACGACCCGCGCTTCCAGACCTACAAGGCGCGCGAAGCGCAGGTGGTCGCCGAGGTGATGGCCGCCACCACGATTCCCGCCGGCCTCACCCGCGACCAGTACCTGCGCCAGCGCCTGCAGGAAGAACGCGAGCGGGCGTATGCGCCGTAGAACCCGCTCGTTGTAGGAGCGACGTGAGTCGCGACCGCACGCTCTCCGCCGCCCCCCCCCTCGCTCACGCAACATGGCGACGCGGACAGGACGCTATCAGCTACGCATCCGCGATATTCAATTCGTGCGGTCGCGACTTACGTCGCTCCCACAGAAGAGCAGAACGCCTCACCGCACCTGCCACGGCCGCTCGCGGATGCGGTACAGCACCAGGTAGACGCCGGACACCCACGCGATGCCCGCCGCCCAGCCGCCGAGGATGTCGGACGGATAGTGCACGCCCAGGTAGATGCGCGAGGCCCCGACGGTCAGCGCGAACAGCGCGGCAAGCACGGCGGCTGGCCAGCGGAAGCGCGTGTGCCAGCACAGCAGCACCACCACCATCGCCAGCGTCGCCGAGCCCATCGCGTGGCCGCTGGGGAAACTGAAGGTGTGCTCGGGCGCGATGGACTCCCACAGCGCCGGCCTGTCGCGCTGGAAGAACTGCTTGGTCGCCATGTTCAACAGCGCGGACCCACCCAGCGAGACGCCGGCGAAGGTCGCTTCGCGCCAGCGACGCGCGACCAGCAGGCCCAGCGTCAGCACGATGTCGGCCGGGACCACGCCCCACTGGTAGCCGAGCGCCGACACCACCACGAAGAACCGGTCCAGGGTCGGGCTGGACAGCGCATGCGCCTGCCAGAGCAGCGCATCGTCGAAGTAGAAGTCTTCCAGCTCGTGGATTTCGTCAGCCAGTTCGACGAACAGCCACAGCGGCGCCAGCAGGCAGAGGAACAGCAGGACCAGGCGCCCGCCATGTTCGCGGAACAGGCCGGCGATGAAACGCCGGCCGTTCGCCAGCGGGTCAGCCGGCCGCACGCGCGTACTTGGCCTCGACGTACCCGTCGATCAGGGCGATGAACTCCTGCGCGATGTTCTCGCCGCGCAGGGTGAACTTCTTTTCGCCATCGACGAACACCGGGGCCGCGGGCGCCTCGCCCGTGCCCGGCAGCGAAATGCCGATGTTGGCGTGACGCGATTCGCCCGGCCCGTTCACCACGCAGCCCATCACCGCCAGCGTCATGTTCTCCGCGCCGGGATGGGTGACCTTCCACTCCGGCATCCGGCCGCGCACGTGTTCCTGCACGACCTTGGCCAGTTCCTGGAAGAACTCGGACGTGGTGCGGCCACAGCCGGGACAGGCCGTGACCATCGGCGTGAACGCGCGCAGGCCGGTGGTCTGCAGCAGTTCCTGCGCGACGATGACTTCCTGGGTGCGCGACTGGCCCGGTTCCGGCGTCAGCGAGATGCGGATGGTGTCGCCGATGCCCTCCTGCAACAGCACCGCCAGCGCGGCGCTGGACGCCACGATGCCCTTGCTGCCGATGCCGGCCTCGGTCAGGCCCAGGTGCAGCGCGAAATCGGTGCGGGCCGCCATGTCGCGGTACACCGCGATCAGCTCCTGCACGCCGCTGACTTTGGCGGACAGCACGATGCGGTCGCGCGGCAGGCCGATCTCGACGGCGCGTTCGGCCGAATCCACCGCCGAGCGGATCAGCGCCTCGCGCAGCACGCGGCCGGCATCCCACGGCACTTCGCGCGCGTGGTTCTCGTCCATCAGCTGCGCGGCCAGCGCCTGGTCCAGCGAACCCCAGTTGGCGCCGATGCGCACCGGTTTGCCGTAGCGGATGGCGAATTCGATGAGCTGGGCGAACTGGGTGTCCTTCTTCTTGCCGAAGCCCACGTTGCCCGGGTTGATGCGGTACTTGGCCAGCGCCTCGGCGCAGGCCGGCTCGCCCGCCAGCAACTGATGGCCGTTGTAGTGGAAGTCGCCGATCAGCGGCACCGAAATGCCCATCATCTCCAGCTTCTCGCGGATGCGCGGAATGGCGGCGGCGGACTCGGGGTTGTTGACGGTCAGGCGGACCATCTCCGAGCCGGCGCGCCAGAGTTCGGCGACCTGCTTCACGCTGCCGGCGATGTCGGCGGTATCGGTGTTGGTCATCGACTGCACCACCACCGGGCGACCGCCGCCCACGATGGTGTTGCCGATCTGGACGGCCTGGGTGATGCGGCGCGGCCAGGGCGCGGCGTCGGTAGGGGGCGTGGGGCGGGTGACGGCGTCGTGCATGCCCGCATTGTAACGTGGGCACCCCGCCCGCCTGCGACGCCGTGCCGCAGGCCGCGTGGGCGCGCTTGCACTAGCATGTACCGATGCCGAATACCCTGCTGACCACCACGCCGTCGTTCCTGCGCACGCTGTGCAACCTGCGCTGGGTGGCGATCGTGGGCCAGGCGGTGACCGTGCTGGTCGCGCTGGGTCCCTTGGGCATCGCCCTGCCCCGCTGGCCGCTGTGGGGCGGGATCGGTGCGCTGGCCCTGTTCAACGTGTACGCCACCTGGCGCAGCCGCCGGCCCGGCGAGGAGCGCCCGGGGGAAGCCTTCGCCCACATGCTGGTAGACGTGGCGGTGCTGTCCTGGCTGGTGGCCTGGAGCGGCGGCATCGGCAACCCGTTCAGCTCCATGTTCCTGCTGCTGATCGCCGTCTCAGCGCTGGCCCTGCCGCTGCGCTGGGTGCTGGCCACCGGCGTGGCCTGCCTGCTGGGCTACATCATGACCGCCGTGTTCGGCCGCCCGCTGCCGCACCTGCATGGCGGCCAGTTCAACGTGCACCTGTGGGGCATGGCGGTGAACTTCGTGCTCTCGGCCGGCGTGGTGCTGTACTTCTCCACCCGCCTGGTGGCCGCCTTGCGGATGCGCGAACAGGAACTCGCGCGCCTGCGCGAGCGCTTCGCGCGCAACGAGGGCATCGTCGCGCTGGCCACCCACGCGGCTGCCGTGGCGCACGAACTGAACACCCCGCTGGCCACCCTGACGCTGCTGGCCGAGGACATCCGCGAGCACGCCAGCGACGCGGATGTCCGCGACGACGCCGGCACGATGCGCCAACTGATCGACGTGTGTCGCGACCGCGTACGCGCGCTCGCCGCCTCGGCCGACATGGGCGTGCACCAGCGCGTGGACCTGGACGACGTGGTGCAGCGCTGGCAGCTGATCCGCCCGACGGTGGAGCTGCAGCGCACCGGCGCCCTGCCCCCCTGGCTGGCCACCGACGCCTCCACCGGGCACCTGCTGCAGGCGCTGCTGAACAACGCGGCCGATGCCAGCCGCCAGGCCGGCTCGCAACGGGTGGACCTGGACCTGCGCTGCGAGGGCGATGAACTGGTGGGCACCGTGCGCGACTACGGCAACGGCTTCCACGAATCGGTGCCGTTCCAGTCCGAACAACTCTTCCGCACCAGCAAGCCCGAGGGCATGGGCGTGGGCCTGGCCCTGTCGCACGCCACCATCGAGCGGCTGGGCGGGCGCATGACCATGCGCGCCGTGCCGCCCAAGGGCGTGCAGGTGCAGTTCCGCCTGCCGGTGGCGGGCAACGACGAATCTCCCTGATGCGAGGCATCCGATGAAAGGCCTGCTGGTCGACGACGACGAACTCTACGCGCGCACGCTGCAGCGCAGCCTGGCGCGCAAGGGCATCGAGACGGAAATCGCACTGGACGCGGCCAGCGCACTGGCGCGGGCGCGCGAATACCTGCCCGACTTCGCCCTGGTCGACCTGAAGCTGGGCAGCGATTCGGGCCTGACCCTGATCGAGCCGCTGCGCGCGCTGCGCGCGGACATGCAGATCCTGCTGGTCACCGGTTACGCCAGCGTCGCCACCGCCGTGGAATCGATCAAGCGCGGCGCCGACGACTACCTGCCCAAGCCGGCCACCGTGCCGACCATCCTGCGCGCACTGGGCCTGGAAACACCCGCCACGCCGATCGACGACATCGAGGCTGCCGAAGACACCATGACACCGCTCAGCCGGCTGGAATGGGAGCACATCCAGCAGGCGCTGGCCGAAACCGAAGGCAACATCTCCGCCGCCGCCCGCCTGCTGGGCATGCACCGGCGCTCGCTGCAGCGCAAGCTGGCCAAGCGTCCCGGACCGGAGCGACGCTGGGTCGACGAATAGCCGCCGAGGACAGCTTTACCGGCAACGCATCTGCCCGGCGAAGCTTCGGTCAACAAGCGTCGCTTCCTCCGGCGCCCCTCGCTGCCAGGGTCGGGCGCAGGGCGATGCCGTCAGGCGCTCCCTTCTTCTGCATCACTGGTGCGGCTTGGGCGACGCCGCACCGAGCGGCCTGACCTCGAACACGACCGGCATGCGGCCCGCGCGCTCGAACACGAGCGTCGCGTCCACCTGTTCGCCTGCCGGCAGTGCGCGCGTGGGCTGGATGAACATCAGGTGGTGACCACCCGGCTTCAGTTCGGCCATCGTGCCCGCGGGTAACGGCAGGCCATCGACCAGCTCGCGCATCCGGGCCACGCCCCCCTCGTCGCGCATCTCGTGGATCTCCACGCGCTGCGCCGCGGCGCTCTCGACCGTCAGCAGGCGGTCATCGGCCGACGTGCCGTTGTGGAGGGTGAGGAAGCCGCCGGCGACCGGTGCGCCCGGTGGCGTGGCGCGCAGCCACGGTCCGGTGACGGTCACGGCGGCGGATGGCGGGGCCGGCGGCTGGGTTTCATGGGGAGACGGCTGGCAGGCCGACAGCAGCAATATCAGGCTGGCAAGGGAACGTTTCATGTCGTGGTTTCCGTATCGGATGTGGACGAGAAGGTGTCGAGCAGGGTCAGCGGCCGTGCATGCGCGGCCACGCGCCCCAGGCCGCACAGGCCCAGTACGCAGGCCCACGCGATCAGCCAGCTGCTGACGCAGAGGAAGAAGATCGTGTCTATGGCAATCCCGGGCGATGCGGTCAGAAGGTCTTGCGCAGCACGATTTCCCAGCTGCGCGGATCGCCGAGATAGGCCATCGTGCTGCCCAGCGCGTACACCACGTGGGTGCGGTCGCCGAGGTTGCGGCCACGCACGCTAAGCTCGGTGCTCCCGTTCCACTTGAAGCCCAGGTGCGCGCCCCAGGTGGCATAGCCGGCGGTCGACAGCGTGTTGGCGGCGTTGGCGTAGCGCGATGAGACGCCGCGGACATCCAGGCCCGCCGACCAGCGCGGCCCGAACGCGTAGTCCACCCACAGGTTGCCCACGCGCGCGGGCGTGTTGGTGGGGCGATTGCCGGCACGCGACACCGGTACGCCGCCGACGTTCTCGTAGAAATCGTCGAGCGTGGCATCCACCCAGGCCAGGTTGCCCTCGACCTTCAGCGCCTCCAGCGGTCGCCAGCCGAACGTCGCTTCGATGCCCCGCGAGGACTGTTGCCCCACCGGCAGCGTCTGCCCCGGATGGGCGGGATCGGTGATGGCGAGGTTCCGCCGTACGATGCGGTACGCGGCCAGCGTGGCGAAGTGGCGCGCGTCGCGTGACTGGAACTTCGCGCCGACCTCGCCCTGCCGTCCCGTGGTCAGATCGAAGTCGCGCAGCGTGGCGAAATTGGCGGTGCTGAGGATGCCCGCCGGCGGATCGGCCGCGGTGCTGTACTGCGCATACACGCTCGTCTGCGGCGTGATGGCCCAGTTCAGCGCGACACGTCCCGTGGTGGGCGTGTACTCGCGCTCGAAGCGTGCGGGATTGGTGGCCGTGACCGCGCGGTGGTTCACCACGTCCAGCACGATGCGGTCGCGGCGCAGCCCGGTCAGCAGCGATAGCGAAGGCGTCAGCTCGGTCAGGTTCTCCAGGTACAGCGCCTGCGTGTGCAGCCGGTTGGTACGGTCGGGCGTGTAGACGATCGAGGTGCCGGGCACGTCGAGGAAGCGGCCCGGCGTCACGGCGTCGAGCGGCACGGTGTCCACCGTGGCCGACAGCGACAACGGAAAGCGTGTCTGCCGGTTGTAGCTGACATCCAGACCGGTCGCCCATTGCGTCGGCAACCCGAACAGCGCGCCGTCGTGGCTCCACTCCAGCCGGTTGCCGTAGACCTGCTGGTCGTGCCGCTGCAGCAGCGTGCCGGAGCGGATGACGCCGCCGTTGTCGGCCGTCAGGCGATAGCTCTCGACGTTGCGGTAATCGCGCAGCGCGTCGTAGTGGTAAACCGTGTTGCGCACGGTGTCGTGCCCGCCGGGCGTCCACTCCAGCAGCGAGCGTACCCAGCGCACGTCCTGTCCGTAGTAGCCGTCGGCGACGTTGTAGTTGCGACCCACCGTCTGCGGCAGCACCGACAGGCGACCGGTCGCGGGCTGGCGCACCGGCGTGCCCCAGTAGGGACGATGACTGTCCTCCTGCTGGAACTCGACCGCCAGCGTGTGGCGCAGCATGGGGGCGACCTGTACCAGCCACGACGCCGCGAGCGTCGAGGCTTCGCGTTCCTGCCCGTCGATCCCGCTTTCGGCGTCGCGCGTGCTCGCGTCCACGCGGATCGCCTGGCGCGTGTCGTCTCCCCCCACGCGCACGTTGGCCCCCATCGCCAGCGTGCCGTCGCGGAACGAGCCCCACGAAGCCTGCATGCCCGCTTCGTCGCGATCCAGCCGGGCCAGGCGGGTGACGTAGTTGATCGTGCCGCCGACCGCGCCGGCACCGTACAGGAAGCTCGATGGCCCGCCGATCGCTTCCACCCGCTCGTACTGCCACGCGTCCACGGGACGCGCGGCGATGCTGGCGTACTGCACGTCGATGCCGTTGAACAGCTGGGTGATCTGGCTGCCGGAGAAGCCACGGTAGGTCACCGCATTGCCATTGCCGGGCGGCGATGCCACGGTCAGGCCGGGGATGCCGGCCAGCGCCTCCTGCGTGGTGCGCACGCCGCGCGCATCCAACGTGTCGCGATCGATCACGGTGACCGAGGCCGGCGTCTGCAGGAGGCTCAGCGACAGGCGGGTGCCGGTACCGGCCGTCTGTTCAAGGCCGGCCTTGTGGCCTTTGACTTCAACGGTGTCGAGCTCGGTGGCACGCACGCCATCAGGCAACACGACGGATTCGGCGGCATGCGCGGACAGGACAAGCGAAAGGGCCGCGGCTACGGCCACGGACAGGCACGACGCACGCGGCGTCGCCCGGGACATCAGGGACATGGAAACTCCAAAGCACAAGGACGCGGCGCATCGGCCGCACGGTCAACCAGGGGTCTTGTGGTTCAGAGCAGGACGGGCGGTCCTTGCCCGCCCAGGCCACGCAGGCGCAGCCGCCTGGCGCGTGGAAGCGTTACGACGCTTGCGATCGCGTCTCCGGCCAGACGGGGGAACAGCAACGCGATGGCCAGTAGCAGCAAGGGCAGCGCCGCCGCCAGCGTGCAGTACGCGCAATCCGAGCCCATCGGCATGCCGTCGGGCAGCGGCGACTTACCGACCGGCGACTCGGCGCGCGTGTCGACCCATTGGGTGCCCTCGGTGGTGCACAGCTCGGTCCAGCCTGCCAGCACCTGCGGCCCGTCGCTCGCCATCCACCGCGTGATGGACGGCGCAAACGCCATCAGCAGCGCGGCCAGCAGGGCCAGCTGCAGCATCGGTCGGAGGAAGGCGTGTGAGCGGATCACCGTGGAATTCTAAGCGTTAAGGACTCTGGAGGTCAGATGCGACGGAATGTCGCACCCTCCTCATCAGGGCCACCTTACGCGTGCGCCGTGCAGGCCCGGCACGTCGCCGGCCACATCGGTCCACACCAGCCATGCGGCATCGTCGTGCCACTGCAGGCGGGGGATTCCACTCGCCCGCCCACGCGCGGACAGGGTGGCCACGCGCACGTGGTGCGCTTGCCGCCACGCGTCGTCGTATCGGCCCAGCACCAGCGTCTGGCGCTCGTCGGGCGCCTGCTCCAGCCAGCTCACCAGCAGATGACCCTCGCCGCGCGCCAGACCCAGGCGGCCCAGCACGTGCGGGCCCTTCGCCAGCGTCACCGGCGCGGCGAACGTGTCGCCCGCATCCGTGGAGCGCGCTGCCCGCAGCGCCGGCGTACCCTCCGCTTCCGTGTACCACGCGACCCAGACCGTCGCGCCATCGGCGACCACCACCGGCCCGTTCACCGGGCATCCCGCGATCCGCCAGCGGTCCGCATGCACGTCGCGCGGGGGCGTCCAGCGTTCGCCATCGAAGCGGACGATGCGCGTGTCGCGGATCTCGTCGTCGCTGCGTCCCCGGTAGACGACCACGACACCGCGATCCGTCACGGCGGACGAGGTGGTGCAGCAGTCGCAGGTGGACGTGTCGAGGGGCCATTCGGCGTCCTGCTTCGCCTCCGCGTCGTAGATCGCGGCACGCAGCATCATCGGCGCGCCACCGCCGTGATGGCCGTCATCGTGATGCGCATGCGCGCCCTCGACGGCCTTCTGCCGGCTGTCCAGCCAGGCGATGCCCAACCGGTCGCGCGCCTGCGGCCAGAACGTCACGAAGCCGTGATCGCCCGGCGTGCCGGCAGGATGCACCAGCTGAGGGGCGCTCCATGTCGCCCCGCCGTCGCCGGAACGCACCAGGTCGATGCCGTAGTCCATGCGCGAGGGCCCCGTGCTGCGCAGCCAGTGCGCCCACAGCGAACCGTCCTGCAAGGCATGGACGTGCGGTGTGTCGGCCCAGTTGACGAACCACTTCGCGCCTTCGGCGATCGTCCTGGGCGCATGCCAGTCCCCGGACTGCGCAGGACGACGGCTGAATCGCAGCCGATGCCCGCCTTTGTCCATCGGCTCCACCCAGCTCAGCAGCAGCGCACCGTCCGGCGCAGTGACCAGGTCGGGTTGCGCGGCAGGGGTGGGCGACGGCAGGCGCAGGTCTTCCACCTTGGGTTGGGCGGCGCCGACGGCGTGGGCCGGCGCGTCGGTGGGCGAACAGGCCGACAGCGCGACGATCAGCATCGGCAACGCGACATGGGACCAGCGTGACAGGGACATGCGGACGTTTCCGGCCATCGGGACCCCGGCATTCCATCACGGAATGCCGCCGCCCGACTGCGACCGCGTGTCGCAGGCATTCGCGTCACCCACCGGCGTCACCGTTTATCCTTCCCGCATGACCGACACCGCCCGCGACATCCTCACCCCCACCCAGCTGAACACGCTCGCCCGCGATCTGCTGGAAGGCGCGTTCCCGCTGGTGTGGGTGGAAGGCGAACTGGGCAACGTCACCCGCCCCGCCTCGGGCCACCTGTACTTCACCCTGAAGGACGCGCGCGCGCAGGTGCGCTGCGCCATGTTCAAGCCCAAGAGCCAGTGGCTGAAATTCGCCCCGCGCGAGGGCCTGCGCGTGCTCGCGCGCGGTCGTTTGACGCTGTACGAAGCGCGCGGCGACTACCAGCTGGTCATCGACAGTCTGGAAGAAGCCGGCGAAGGCGCACTGCGCCGCGCCTTCGAGGAGCTGAAGGCGAGGCTCACCGCGGAGGGCCTGTTCGACGACACGCGCAAGCGCGCCCTGCCCGCCTACGTGCGGCGTCTCGGCGTGCTGACCTCGCCCACCGGCGCGGCGGTGCGCGACGTGCTGAGCGTGCTGCAACGCCGTTACCCCTTGCTGGAGGTCGACGTGCTGCCCGTGCAGGTGCAGGGCGAAACCGCGGCGGGCCAGATCGTCGACATGCTGCAGCGTGCGGCGCGCAGCGGGCGTTACGACGTGCTGCTGGTCGCCCGCGGTGGCGGCTCGCTGGAGGACCTGTGGGCCTTCAACGATGAGCGCCTGGCGCGCGCCATCGCGGCCTCCCCGGTCCCCGTCGTGTCCGCCATCGGCCACGAGACCGACTTCACTCTCGCCGACTTCGCCGCCGACCTGCGCGCACCGACGCCCTCGGTCGCGGCCGAACTGCTGGTACCGGACCGGCGCGACCTGCTGGCGCGCGTGCAGGCGCTGCAAGGCCGGCTCGCGACGAACCAGGTGCATCGGCTGCGCAACGCCATGCAACGCGCCGACCGCGCCGCGTTGCGCCTCCATGCGCTGCGACCGCAGGCGCGCCTGGAGATGCTGCGGCGTCGCCAGGAAGACGCCGCACGCCGCCTGCATGCGCTGTGGCGCGACCAGCAGGCGCGTCGCCAGGCCGCACTCCGCCATGCCGACGCCGTGCTGCGCGCCCACGCGCCCCGGCGTCGGCTGGAACAACTGCGGGCGCGGCTGCTGGCCCTCGCCCCCCGCCCCCAGGCCGCCGTCGCCCGCACGCTGCAACGCGACGCCCTGCGCCTGCGCGCGCTGGCGCGTTCGCTGGAAGCCGTCAGCCCGCTGGCGACCGTCGCACGCGGCTACGCTTTGATCACCAAGGAAGACGGCACCCTGGTGCGCTCGGTGGCGCAGGTGCAGCCGGGTGAGCGCGTCGACGCACAGGTCGGCGATGGTCGCCTGACGCTGCGCGCCGAACCGTAGACCGGACGCGGATACCGCACGCAGGCCACCGGAACCGGGGCTATGGCACCCCACTTAAACGCGCGCCCGGCCGGCCGCGCGCATCACACCAGGAGCACGACATGATCACACGCGAACAACTGGTCGAGATGTTCGACAACATGGCCAGGGAAACCTCCTGGGACCTGAGCAAGCCGCTGGTCTGGGGCTATTTCTTCACGCATGGCTCGCGTCCCGCACTTGAAGCGGTCGTGCCGCTGCTGCAGGCGCAGGGCTACCGCGTCATCGCGCTGTACCTGGAGGACAAGGACAACCGGAAAGACCCGGACCTGTGGTGGCTGCATGTCGAGAAGACCGAAGTGCACACGCCCGACAGCCTCCATGAGCGCAACCAGGCGCTGTACCGCTTCGCCGAAGAACATGGCCTGGATGCCTACGACGGCATGGATGTGGGCGCCATCGACTGACGCGACACGCCCGCGCGCGGGGTGCGGATGCGGAGGCCTCCCTCGCTCAACCCCATTCCCCGACCCCGCGCGTTCGACTCCCTGTCCCACACACGGAGTCACGCCATGTCGCACCGTCTGACCGTCACCCTGCTGGCCGCCGCCCTGCTGGCCGCCTGCCAGTCCAGTCCCACCGCACAGCACGCGCCCGAGGCGGAAGCGGCCACCGCCGCGGCCGATGCCCAGCTCACCCACCAGGCCGCGGCGGCCGCACGCAGCGAGCAGGCCACGCTGGACAGCATCGTGGTGACCGGAACTCGCCTGCACCGCGAACAGGCCAAGACCGCCATGCCCACGGGGCACGTCTACGCGCCGCCTGCACCGCCGGCGCCGGTGATGGCGATGGAATACCGCATCGCCCACGCGCCACTGGCCCAGCCTGCCACGCCGGCCAACACCGAGAAGTACGCCGAACGCGACGACAATCCGGTCAAGCGCACGCTCGACGAACCCGTCTCCACGTTCTCCGTCGACGTCGACACCGGCAGCTACAGCAATGTGCGACGCATGCTGCGCGAGGGCCAGCGTCCGCCGGCCGACGCCGTGCGCGCGGAGGAATTCATCAACTACTTCCGCTACGGTCATGCCGCACCGACGGACCGCAGCCGTCCCTTCAATGTCACCACCGAACTCGCCCCTGCGCCCTGGAACGCCAAGCGCCAGCTGCTGATGGTCGGCATCAAGGGCTACGACGTACCCAAGGCGACGCTGCCGCCGGCCAACCTGGTGTTCCTGCTGGACACGTCGGGTTCGATGGAATCGCCGGACAAGCTGCCGCTGCTGAAGCAGTCCTTCGCCCAGCTGGTGCCGCAGCTGCGCCGTCAGGACCGCGTCAGCATCGTGGTCTATGCGGGCTCGGCCGGACTGGTGCTGCCGCCCACGGCGGGCGACCGCCACGAGGAGATCCTCGCCGCGCTGGACCGGCTGCAGGCCGGGGGCAGCACCAACGGCGGCGACGGCATACGGCTGGCGTACGCGATGGCCAAGCAGGCCTTCGTCAAGGACGGCGTGAACCGCGTGATCCTGGCCACCGATGGCGACTTCAACGTCGGCACCGTCAGCCAGGATGCACTGGAAACAATGGTGGCCGACCAGCGCAGGTCGGGCATCGCGCTGACCACGCTCGGCTTCGGCACCGGCAACTACAACGACGCCCTGGCCGAGAAGCTGGCCGATGTGGGCGACGGCAACCATGCCTACATCGACACGCTACAGGAGGGCCGCAAGGTGCTGGTGGACGAAATGCAGTCCACCCTGCTGACCATCGCGCGCGACGTGAAGATCCAGGTGGAGTTCAACCCCGCGGTCGTGTCCGAGTATCGCCTGATCGGCTACGAGAACCGCGTGCTGGCCAACGAGGATTTTGCCAACGACAAGGTCGATGCCGGCGACATCGGCGCGGGCCACGAGGTCACCGCGCTGTACGAGATCACGCCGGTGGGCAGCGGCGCCGCCCGCCTGCCCGCGCTGCGCTATGGCGACAGGCAGGTGGCCGCCGGCGCCCCGACCGACGAGGTCGCGCACGTGCGCCTGCGCTACAAGCTGCCGGGGCAGGACAGCAGCCGCCTGATCGAGGCGCCGGTCGCACGCACGTCACTGACCACGCAGCCCAGCGACGCGTTCCGGTTCGCCAGCGCAGTGGCGGCCTACGCCGATCTGCTGCGTGGCGGCCAGCGCATCGACGCATGGGATTGGCGCGATGTGGCCCGCACGGCACGACAGGCCGGCGGCCGCGACCCGCACGGACTGAAGGCGGAGTTCGTCGAACTGGTCGACCAGGCGCGAAGGCTGGTCGCGGTGCAGGACGATGCACCCGCCATCGCCGGCGAGTGAGCCGCAAGGAGGGCGGCATCGAGGCCGCCCTCCCGCTTTACCCGGCCTGTACCGTGTCGGCCATGCCGACCTGCTCCAGGCTCGCCATCGGCCGTCCCAGCAGATAGCCCTGGCCCAGATGGCAGCCCAGCTCGATCAGTGCGCTGCGCTGCTCCTCGGTTTCCACGCCTTCGGCGATGGTCTCGATGCCCAGCGTGCCGGCCAGCGCCAGGATCGCGCGCACCAGCGCCAGGCTCTCCGGCCGCGCTTCGGCGCCCAGTCCCGATACGAAGCTGCGGTCGATCTTCAACACCGAGATCGGGAACCGGTGCAGGTACGACAGCGCCGAGAAGCCTGTGCCGAAGTCGTCCAACTGGGCCAGGATGCCGTGCTGGCGCAGCGTGCGCAGGATGCGCAGCGTGCGCGGGGCGTCGTCGAGCAGCGCGACCTCGGTGATCTCCAGCCGCAACCTGGCCGGATCGGCGCCATGGGCCTCGAACATCGCCAGCAGGCGATCGCCGAAGTCGGGCGAACGGAAATGCCGCGGCGACACGTTCACCGAGATGTAGCCGTCCACGCCCCGCGCGATCTGCCGCACCACCTGCTCGTACAACAGCCAGTCGACCTGTTCGATCAGGCCGCTGTCCTCGCCCAGGCCGATGAACTCCGCCGGCAGCAGCAGTCCACGGCGCTCGTGCTGCCAGCGCAGCAGCGCCTCGTGGCCGATCACCCGCCCGTCGTCCATGCGGCGGATGGGCTGGTAGAACGGCAGGAAATCACGATGGTTGATCGCGCGGCGCAGGTCGGCCTCCAGATCCAGGCTCTGCATCGCCGCTTCGCGCATGGCTTCGTCGAACATGGCGCAGCGGTCGCGCCCCTGCTCCTTTGCGCGGTACATCGCGGCATCGGCATCGCGCAGCAGTTCTTCGCCATTGCGATAGCGCGGGTGCCACACGGCGATGCCCAGGCTGGCGGAGGGAAAAAGCTCGCGGCCGGCCACCCACATCGGCCGCCCCAGCACCGCCAGCAGGCGCTGGGCGAAGTCGCGCACGTTCTCCACGCCGTCCGTGTATTCCACCAGCAGGGCGAACTCGTCGCCGCCCAGGCGCGAGACCACGTCGTCCTCGCGCACGCTCATGGTGATGCGCCGCGCCACCTCCACCAGCAGTTCGTCGCCGGCGGCGTGGCCCATGCTGTCGTTGACCAGCTTGAAGCGGTCCAGGTCGAGGAACAGCACGGCGAAGGCCTGGCCGTCGCCATGCCGTGCGCGCTCGATGGCGGCCGACAGCCGGTCCAGCAGGTGCGGACGGTTGGGCAGACCCGTCAGCGCATCGTGGGTGGCCTGGTAGGTGAGCTGCTGCTCGGCGCGCAGGCGCTCGCCGATCTGTGCGCGCAGCTGGTGGTTGGCCTCGGCCAGCTCGCGGGTGCGTTCGTCCACCCTGCGCTCCAGTTCGGCGTGCGCGCTGCGCAAACGTTCGTGCGTGCGCTGCCGGTCCAGTCCGTTGCCGATGTGGTGGGCCACGAACGTCAGCAGGTTCTGGTCGTGCGAGGTGAACTTCACTTCTTCGGTGTAGCTCTGCACCACCACCGTACCCACCACGTCCTCGCCGCGGAACAGCGGCACGCCCAGCCAGCTGTACGCTGGCGGCCCGTGCTGCTGCAGCTTGCCCTGTTCGGCCAGTCGGGCGATCACGGGGCGGTCGGCCAGCAGCGGCCGGCCGGTGGCGATCACGTACTCGGTCAGCCCATTGGTCATGCGCCGCGACTTGCGCATCGGGTCGCGCTCGTCGATCGAGTAAGGGAAGTTGAGCTGCTCGCCGTCGTCCGAGACCAGGGCGATGTAGAAGTTCCGCGCATTGATCAGTTCGTCCACCACCACGTGGACGTCGGCATAGAAACGTTCCAGGGTCTCGGAGGTGATGGCGAGCTCGGTGATGCGGAACAGCGCGCGCTGCAGCTTCTCGGCACGCTTGCGCTCCATGATCTCGGCCTGCAGCTCGCGGTTGGCGCGCTGCAGCTCGTGCGTGCGCACCGCCACGCGATGCTCCAGCTCCACATGCGCATGCTTGCGGTCCAGCGCGGTCAGGATGTGCTGGGCCACGTACCCCAGCAGCGCGCGGTCCTCGTCGGCGTAGCTGGCGGGGGCGTCGTAGCTCTGCACGACGATGGCGCCGCAGACGCGGTCGTCGCGGCGCATAGGCACGCCCAGCCAGTCCAGGCTGTCCGGCCCGTGCGACGGGTCGCGGATCACGCCCAGCTTCTGCCGGATCACCGCCGACGGTCCCCGCAGGGGCTGGCCGTGGCGCAGCAGCGCGAACGTCATGCTGTTGGCCATTTCCTCTTCGCCGAATTCGCGTTCCGGTTCGGCGACATACGGGTCTCGCTGATCCGCGAAGTACAGGAAGCGCACCGTACGACGCTGGTCGTCGTAGAGGACGATGTAGCAGTTCTCCGCATACATCAGCGAGTTCACCACCGCGTGGATGCGGCGGAGCATCTCGGGCATCTCCAGGTCGGCACCGGCCAGATCGGCGATCTCGTACAAGGCCTGCTGCAGCCGCTTGGACTTCTCCAGGGACACGATGCGCGCCTGTGCGCGCGAGGCGTCCAGCGTGGTTTCCACCAGGGTACGCGCCAGCGCCAGCCACGCCGCTTCATGCTCGGCCGGGCGGCCGTGGGCTCCGGCCACCGCCAGCGCCATGCGGGCGTTGCCGTCGGCATTGTCCCAGGCGTGCACGCTCAGGTCCGGATCGTCGTGCTCGGCCGCGTCGGCCAGCGCCTGGTCCGCACGCCGCCGCAGCGCCGCCGATGCGCCCGGCGTGGCCGCGCTGCCACCGCCCAGCGCCCAGTCGCGCCAGCACACCGCCAGCTCCGCGTCCGGCGGCAGCAGGCCGCACAGGATCGCCGCGATCCGCTCTGCGGGCGACACGGGCGTGCTGGCCGGATTGTCCGCGCTGACCGATGGCGTAGGCATGACCGTGTCCCGACAGAGACGGTGCGTGAATCTGGATATCCCCCACGGCGAGCATACCGCCAGCCGGGCCCTGAACGGAAACGACCGCTGCAACCCCGCCGCACGTTCCGGGCCGTTCCGGAACAGGTGCGCCTTTTCCCTGCTCCCGCCACCTCCGCCCTCCGGTCGGCCTGCCGCGCGCGGCTCGCACCCGCTGCTCCCGCGTGTCCCAGCTTCACGCGCACGCGCGGACCGCTTACGCTGGTGCCGGTGAACGACCTTGCCGAGCCTGCCGACGAAACCCTGATGCTGGCCTACGCCAGCGGCGACGCGTCGGCCTTCGAACAGCTTTACGCACGCCATCGCGGGCCGCTGTACCGGTTCTTGCTGCGGCACCTGCGCGACGCCGCGCTGGCGGACGAGTTCTTCCAGGACACCTGGCAGCGCGTGATCGCGGCGCGCCAGGGCTGGAAACCGGAAGCCGCATTCGGGACCTGGCTGTACCGGATCGCGCACAATCGGCTCAACGACCACTGGCGCGCGCTCAAGCACCGGCCGCCCGCACCCGAGGACGCCGAGGCCCGCACCGAGCGCGTGCCGGACCCGGATACGCCGGAGCGCCAGCTGTCGCAGTTCGAACAGCGGCGGCGCCTGCAGCTGGCCATGGACGAACTGCCGCCGGAGCAGCGCGAAGTGCTGCTGCTGCGGCTGGAACAGGAACTGACCCTGGAGGAGATTGGCGAGATCACCGGCGTGGGCCGGGAAACCGTGAAATCGAGGTTGCGGTATGCGATGGACCGGTTGCGGACGAGATTGAACGAATGAAGACCCCCCACGAGCCCCTGACGCCCGAAGAACGCGCGCTGGCGCAGTCGCTGTCCCGGCTGGGTCCGCACGGCGGTCCATCGCCGGGGCTGGACGCGCGCATCCTGGCGGCCGCCCGTGCGGCCGCGCAGGAAGCGCCCGCACCGGGTGGGCAGGTGCCGCCCCCGCGTCGCCGCTGGCCGCTGGGCCTGGGCGTGGCCGCCTCGGTATTGCTCGCCGCCGGCGTCGCCTGGCAGCTGCGCCCTGCCTACGAGGTACCGGTGGCCAGCGAGGTCCCGGCCGCGGCGCCCGTCCACGCGCCCGCCGTGGTGATGGACAGCCCCGAGGCCGACATCGATCCGGCCGCCGTCAGCGCCGCCCCCGTCACCGTGCAGGAAGCGCCTGCCCCGGCGCTGCCGCCCACGGTCCCCGTCGACGCCGCGGCGTCGGGCCCCGCGCGCAAGAATGCGGAAGCGGCCGCGCGACAGGAGACGGCCCCCAAGCGGGGTCCGCTGGGACTGATTCCCGCCGTGCCCGGCCTTTCCGCCCCTGAAGCCCCACGGATCACGCGCTCCGCGCCCCAAGCCTTCCCGGCCGAGGCCACCAGCGCGCCGGCGCCCGCCCCGGTGGTGGCAGACGAAGCGATGGAGATGCAGGACGCTGCGGCTGCGGCGCAGGCGCGTGAACGGGCGGCCGCACAGCAGCAGGAACAGCGGATCCGCTACGACGAGGCGCGGCAGGAGAAGGCCCGGGCCACCGACGCACGTGCGCTGGAATCGATCACCGTGACCGGAAGCCGCGTCCAGAACCGGGAGACGCCCACCCGTGCTCAGGGAGCCGCCCCGGTGCCTGCCGACGTGACACCCCCCTCGCCACCCGCACCACCGCCCCCGGCCGCCAGCGCCGGCAGCAGCCAGCCCAGCGCCGCCCGTACCGCCCTGCGCCGCACCGACCTGCAGGTCCCCGTGGACGAGGACACACGGCTCCCGCCGGACGAATGGCTGGAACGCATCCGCCTGCGGCGCGACCTGGGCGACAGCGCCAATGCGTTGCGCAGCCTGCAACTGTTCGTTCAGGCGCACCCGTTCCAGCGCGTCCCGGACGATCTGCGCCCCTTGCTGGGCACGCCGTGACCGACACGCTTGCCGAGCGCACCTCCCATCTGCTGGAGGTGAAGCACAGCCGTTTCCTCGCCAAGGCCGCGCCGGTCGCCACGCCGGACGACACGCTGGCGTTCCTGCGCGAGATCGCCGTACCCGATGCCACGCACAACTGCTGGGCCTACCGGATAGGAGGCGAGTACCGCTCCAGCGACGACGGCGAACCTGCAGGCACAGCGGGGCGTCCGATCCTGGCTGCGATCGACGGCCAGGGCTTCGACCGGGTGATGGTGGTGGTCACCCGCTGGTATGGCGGCATCAAGCTGGGTGCCGGCGGCCTGGTCAGGGCCTACGGGGGCGCCGCCGCGGAATGCCTGCGCACCGCCCCGCGGCAACCGCTCGTGGTCACCACACGCCTGGTGCTGGCCTGTGTGTTCGATGACCTGGGAGCCGTGCATGCGGCCCTGGCACCATATCTGGCGACCAAACTGCAGGAATCGTTTGACGAGAATGGCGCGCTGCTGACGCTGGAACTTCCCGCGCATCGCGTGGACGCCTTGAAAACCCATCTGCGCGACGCCACCCGTAACCGGGTGCACGTGGTACCCGCAACGGCGTGAATCCGGCGGCAGGTGCGACACCCTCTTATCGATGCCGGATGCCGATGAACGACGACGCCACGACCACCCACACCGCTGCCGATCCCACGCCCAAGGCCAAGCTGGGCACCCTGCGCGCGCTGTGGCCGTTAGTGCGCCGGCATGGCGGACTGTTCACCGCGTGGCTGCTGGCCCTGGCGCTGGCCTCTGCGGCCACGCTGAGCCTGCCCGTCGCGTTCCGGCAGATGATCGACAACGGGTTCACCGACGGCGCCAATATCAACCGAGCCTTCCTGTTCCTGTTCGTGGTGGCGGTCGTGCTGGCCCTGGCCAGCGCCGCGCGCTTCTACTTCGTATCCCTGCTGGGCGAAAAGGTGGTCGCCGACCTGCGCGGCCAGCTCTACGGCCACCTGATCGGGCTGGACGCGGAGTTCCATGACCGCACACGCAGTGGCGAGCTGGTGTCGCGGCTCTCCGCCGACAGCGAACTGCTGCGGACCGTGGTGGCCACCAGCATGTCGGTCGCGCTGCGCAGCAGCGTCACCGTGATCGGCAGCCTGGCGATGCTCTTCGTCACCAGTCCGCGGCTGGCCGCCTTCGCGCTGATCGGCATTCCGCTGGCGGTGCTGCCGATCGTGCTGGGCGCGCGCCGGCTGGAAAAGGCCTCGCGCGCCAGCCAGGACCGCGTGGCCGATGCCAATACGCTGGCCAGCGAAACCCTGGGCGCCGTCCGCACGGTGCAGGCGCACGCGCGCGAACCTTACGAGCGCAGTCGCTTCGGCGCCGCCATCGCCACCGCCGTGGACGCGGCGCGCCGTCGCATCCGCGCCCAGGCCTGGGTGACGGCGGCGGCGATCACGCTGATCTTCGGCGCCATCACCCTGGTGCTGTGGTCGGGTGCGCACGATGTCATCGACGGCACGATGAGCGCCGGCACGCTGGGCCAGTTCGTGCTGTACGCCCTGATCGGCGGCGGTTCGGTCGGCGCCCTGGCCGAGGTCTGGAACGAACTGCAGCGCGCCGCCGGCGGCATGGGCCGCATCGCCGAATTGCTGGACGAGACGCCGACCATCCGCTCCCCGGCCGCGCCACGCGCGCTGCCTACCCCGGTGAAGGGCGAGATCCGCTTCGAGCATGTCGCGTTCCACTACCCTTCGCGGCCCGACCTGCCCGCGCTCGACGATTTCGATCTGACCGTGCGCCCGGGCGAAACGGTGGCCCTGGTCGGTCCTTCGGGCGCCGGCAAGAGCACCGTGTTCTCCATGCTGCTGCGTTTCCACGATGCGCAGTCCGGCAGCGTGCGCATCGACGGTGTGGACCTGCGCGACCTCGACCCCGCCCACCTGCGCGAACACATCGCCCTGGTGCCGCAGCAGCCCACCATCTTCGCCGCCAGCGCCGCGGAGAACATCCGCTACGGCAAGCTCGACGCCACGGATGCCGAGCTGCAGGCGGCCGCCGAGGCCGCCGAAGCGGACGACTTCATCCGCGAACTGCCGAGGGGCTTCGACAGCCAGCTCGGCGAACGCGGCGCGCGCCTGTCCGGCGGCCAACAGCAGCGCATCGCCATCGCCCGCGCCCTGCTGAAGGACGCCCCCATCCTGCTGCTGGACGAAGCGACCAGCGCACTGGACGCCCAAAGCGAGCGCGCCGTGCAGCATGCACTCGAGCGGCTGATGGCCGGACGCACGACGCTGGTCATCGCGCACCGGCTGGCCACCGTGCTCAAGGCGAACCGCATCGTGGTGATGGATCGCGGCCGTATCGTCGCCCAGGGCACGCATGCGGAACTGCTCGCCCAGGACGGCCTGTACGCGGAACTGGCGCGCCTGCAGTTCCTCGACTGATCCGCCGGGGGCGATGACGGCCGCCCGCGCACGGGTCTAGGATGCCGTGTTGCCCGCAGGAGATCGCGCATGATCCCCGAACCATTGCCGCCGCTGCTGCGCGGCCTGGGCACGCTGTTGATCCTGCTGACCAGCGCACTGGTCGTGACCGTGGAGCGTCGCGACAATGCCGAACGTGCCGAACAGGCGCACCTCGCCCGCATGGCGCTGGAGTCGGAACGATCGCTTCAGCAGGGCCGCACCGGCACGGACGCGCTCACCGCCGAACTCAGGCTGCTGCGCCTGCAACTGCAGGACAACGACCTGGCCGACGAGGTCTTCGAGAACCCCTGGTTCCAGTGGCTGGGCCTGCTGGGCACCGGCCTGATCGCAGCCTCGTTCTTCGCCGAATGGCAGCTCAAGCGCAGTATTGCCCGCGCAGCACGCGCAGTGTCGCCGGACGGCTAGGCGCGCACGCCTGCGCGCCTCACGCGGTGGCGTCGGCGTGCCGCAGCGGGGCGAACTTCGGCGGCCGGCTGGGGAAGGCGTGCCGCACGATCCGCCAGCAGACCTGGCCGAACTGGGTGAGCAGCGTGCCGGTGTTGTAGTGCTGGCCGTAGCGCGCGCAGATGGCGCGCACTTCCTTGGCCATTTCCGCGTAGCGGTTGGCCGGCACGTCCGGGAAGAAATGGTGTTCGATCTGGTGGCTCAGGTTGCCCGACATCACGTTCATCAGGAAGCCGCCGCGCAGGTTGGACGAACCGCGCAGCTGGCGCAGGTACCAGTGGCCGCGCGACTCGTTCTTGACGCATTCCTTCGGGAACGTCTCGGCGTTGGCGGTGAAGTGCCCGCAGAAGATGATCACGTAGGTCCACACGTTGCGCAGGCCGTTGGCGACCAGGTTGCCCAGCAGCACGGGCAGGAAGAACGGGCCGGCCAGCGCGGGGTAGATCACGTAGTCCTTGGCCAGTTGCTTGCCCATCTTGCGTACCACCGGCGCCGATGCGACGCGCAGTTGCCGGCTGCTCATCTTGCCGTGCCACCAGCGGCCCAGCTTGAGGTTCTGGATGGCGATGCCCCACTGGAACAGCAGCGCGAACACCACCGCGATGACGGGCTGCGCCAAGTAGAACGGCTTCCACTTCTGCTCGGGAAAGATGCGCAGCAGGCCGTAGCCGATGTCGTCGTCCAGCCCGCGCACGTTGGTGTAGGTGTGGTGGCGGAAGTTGTGCGTGTACCGCCAGTTGTCGGCGGTGCCGACGATGTCCCAGTCGTAGCTCTTGCCGTTGAGCTGCGGATCACCCAGCCAGTCGTACTGGCCGTGGATGACGTTGTGGCCCAGCTCCATGTTCTCCAGGATCTTGCCCAGGCCGAGCGACAGCGCGCCCAGCGCCCACAGCACCCAGAACAGCCAGCCGACCGCGCTGTCGGCCAGCCACAGGCCGCCGGCGATCGCCGCCGCGAACAGCAGCGCGCGCCCGATCAGGTTGCTGTAGCGCACCGCCTTCACCACGTTGCGGATGTAGCGCGCATCGCGCGCGCCGAGGGTCGCCAGCGTGCGGGCGCGCAGTGCGTCGAGTTCCGCGCCGAAGCGGTCCAGTTCTTCCGCGCTCAGCGCGCGGTTGCGGGAGGAGGTCGCAGGGGTGGCCATTACAGATCCAGCTCGAGGTCGGTGGCGGCGCTGTGGACGCACAGCTTCAGCGCCTGGGTGGGTTCGTGGAGGAGCTCGCCGCTGGGCAGGTGGCGCGTGCTGCCGGACGACTTGCCGCAGGCGCAGGTGTTGCAGATGCCCATGCGGCAACCGGCGGGCGGTTTCAGACCGTGCTGCTCCAGCGCCACCAGCAGGGATTGGCCGCGCGGCACGCGCAGCGTGCGTCCGCTGCGTCGCAGGCGGATGTCGACTTCGCCTTCGTCCACCACCGTCACGGGCGGCGCGGTGAAGGCTTCGGCCTGGAACGCCGCCACGCGCGGCGCCAGCAGGCTGCGCGCGGTTTCGACGAACCCGCCCGGACCGCAGGCCATCACCTGCCGCGCGGACAGGTCGCCGACATGCGCGCCCAGCAGCGCGTCGTCGATGCGGCCTTCGGCCTCGTCCGCGGCCTGCGCGGCCTCGCGCGTGAGCAGCAGGCGGAAATGGAAGCGGGGATGGACGGCGGCGAGCGCGCGCAGTTCGTCCAGAAAGCAGGCCTCTTCGCGCCGGCGCACCCAGTACAGCAGCGTCGTGTCGGTCGGCATGCCCTGGCCGGCGAGGTCGCGCACCAGCGCCATCAATGGGGTGATCCCGCTGCCGGCGGCCAGCAGGAGGAAGGCGCCACGCGGCGACGCGGGCAGCGTCATTTCACCGAACGCCTGGCCCAGGTCGACGATGTCGCCCATGCGGGCGTCATGGCACAGGTGACGGCTCACCTTGCCGCCTTCGATCGCCTTGACGGTGATCGGCAGCAGGCCGTCGGCGCGCGGCGGCGCGGTCAGGCTGTAGCTGCGGGTCAGCCGCACGCCGTCGATCTCGATACCCAGGTTCACATGCTGGCCGGCGCGGTGGCCGGCCCAGTGGCGATTGGGCTTGAACAGCAGGGTCACGGCGTCGGTCGAGGCGGCTTCGCGCGCCACCAGCCGCGCCAGCGGGCGGTCCCAGGTCCAGGTGCGATGCAGGCGCGAGGCCCAGAAGTCGAACACATCCGGCTTGACCAGCGGCCGGATCAGGCGTTTCAGGGGGCCGGGCCGGCGGGCCGGCGGTCGGATCTGGGCATTCATGTCCCCACTATACCCGCGGGAAGACGCATGTGTATACACTTGTACATTAATTTACGGGGCTATGATGGCCCTACCACTCCGTATGTCGGGCCCGCACGCGTGACCTCATCCCCGCAATCGCTGCATCCCGACGACCACGGCCCCGGCCGCAAGGCCTCGATCTCCCGCGAGGACCTGTTGGCGGCCGCCCTGAAACTGGTCGGCCCCCATCGCAGCGTCTCCACGCTCAGTCTGCGCGAGGTCGCCCGCGAAGCCGGCATCGCGCCCAACAGCTTCTATCGCCAGTTCCGCGACATGGACGAACTGGCGGTGGCCCTGATCGACCTGGCGGGCCGTTCGCTGCGCAAGATCATCGGCGAGGCGCGCCATCGCGCGGCCAGCACCGACCGCAGCGTGGTGCGCGGTTCGGTGGAGGCCTTCATCGAGCAGTTGCGCGCCGACGACAAGCTGCTGCACGTGCTGCTGCGGGAAGGCAACGTGGGCTCGGACGCGTTCAAGCACGCGGTGGAGCGCGAACTGCAGTTCTTCGAAGAGGAACTGTGCCTGGATCTGGTGCGCCTGGCCGCACGCGACAACGCCCCGCTCCACGAGCCCGCGATCGTCTCCAAGGCAATCACCCGCCTGGTGTTCGCGATGGGCGCCACCGCCATGGACCTGCCGCGGGCGAAGGATCCCGAACTGATCGACCAGCTGTCGGAAATGGTCCGCCTGATCATCACCGGCTCGCGCGCCCTCGCCTCCCGCTCCGCGCCGCGCTGAACGCTCTCAGGGCATCATGCGGATCGGCGTTCCGACGGGAACGCGCTGCCAGATCGCATCCATCTCGTCGTTGGTCACGGCGATGCAGCCTTCGGTCCAGTCGACGCGCGAACCGGGCGGCGTGGCGCCGTGGATCATGATGTCGCTGCCCGGATCGACGCCGCGCGCCAGCGCCTGCCGGCGGTCGGTGTCGTCGGGATAGGAAATGCGCAGCGACAGGTGGAACCGGCTGCGTGCATTGCGATAGGTGATGCGGTAGTCGCCCTCCGGCGTACGCTGGTCGCCCTGTTCGCGCTTGTGCCCCATCGGGGCACCGCCCAGCACGACGCGGTAGGTGGCGATCACCCGGCCGCCGCGCAGCAGGTCCATGCGGCGCTGCGCCTTGTACACATGGATCGCATCCGCCCGCTGCGGGGCCGGGAGCAGTGAAGGCGACGGTTCGCCCGGCGCATGCGCCTGCGCCTGCGCCGTGATGCCCAAGGTGGTCAGCAGGACGGGCAGCCAACGCCTCATGCCGGCCATGCCCGTGCGAGCACGGGTTCCATGTCAGCGCCTTCCGGCAGCGTCCCGAACGCCAGGCCATGTTCGCCCGCCAGCCGGCTGCGCACGAACAATGGCGCCACGGGGCTGCCCGCGCGCAGCAGCACCGCCGCCTGCAGCGCCAGCGCCAGACGCTCGACCAGCCGGCGCGCACCGGCTTCGCCAGTGGACATCAGGTCCACGCGCAGACCATCGACGAACGCCTCGTAAGCCGCGTCCGTCCCCGCGGCGGATGCCAGTTCGCGACCAACCGCATCGAGCACGCCGGGTTCGCGCGCCAGCGCGCGCAGCACGTCGAGGCACTGGATGTTGCCGCTGCCTTCCCAGATCGAATTGAGCGGCGCCTGCCGGTACAGCCGCGGCAGGATGGAGTCCTCCACGTACCCCGCGCCACCCAGGCATTCCTGCGCCTCATTGACGAAGGCCGGGGCGCGCTTGCAGATCCAGTACTTGCCGGCGGCGGTGGCGATGCGGGCGAATGCCGCCTCGCCCGCGTCGTGCGGGGCTGCATCGACCGCGCGTGCCACGCGCAGCGCGAACGCCAGCGCCGCCTCCGCCTCCAGCGCCAGGTCCGCCAGCACGTTGCGCATCAAGGCATGCGCGATCAAGGGCTTGCCGAACGCGCGGCGATGGTGCGCATGGTGCAATGCCTGCGCAAGCGCCATGCGCATCTCCGCCGCCGAGCCCAGCATGCAGTCCAGGCGCGTCAGCATGACCATCTCGATGATGGTCGCCACGCCCCGACCCTCCTCGCCGACGCGCCAGGCATGCGCGCCGGTGAACTCGACCTCGCTGGAGGCGTTCGACCGGTCGCCCAGCTTGTCCTTCAGCCGCATCAGCCGGAGTGCGTTCCGGTTCCCATCGTCCAGGTGCCGGGGCATCAGGAAGCAGCTGAGGCCCGCCGGCGCCTGCGCCAGTACCAGGAAGCCGTCGCACATGGGCGCGGAGAAGAACCATTTGTGCCCGACCAGTACGTAAGCATCGCCGCGCGGCGTGGCCGTGGTGGTGTTGGCGCGCACGTCGGACCCGCCCTGCTTCTCGGTCATGCCCATGCCCAGGGTGATGCCGGCCTTGTCGGCGATGGGGATGTCGCGCGGATCGTAGTGCGGTGCAGCGGCCTTGGCCGCCCAGTGCGCCAGACGCGGCTCGCGCTGCAGGACCGGCACCGCGGCATGCGTCATCGTCAGGGGGCAACTGGTGCCGGCTTCGGCCTGGTGATGCAGGTAGCTCAACGCCGCGCGCGCGACGTGCGCGCCAGGTCCGGGTTCGTGCCACGACAGGCCCGCCACCCCATGCGCCTTCGCGGCCTCCATCAGGCGATGGTAGGCGGGATGGAATTCGACCGTATCGATGCGTCGGCCATGGCGGTCGTGAGTACGCAGCCGCGGCCGGTCGCGATTGGCGTCGAAGCCGAGCCGATAGAGTTCATCGCCGGCCAGCGCGCCGTACGCCGCGAGCCGCGGCGCGAAGGCGGAAGCCCCCTCGCGCGCGACCGTTTCGCGCAACGCCAGGTCATCCGCCCACAGGTCGCGCGGCTCGAACGGAGGCGGCGCGTTGTCGACCCGATGCGTTTCGAATGAAGGTAGGTCGTCCATCACCGGCTCCCGCTGCGCGTCAGGCCGATTCTCTCGCAATTCCGCGGTGCCTGCGGCCGGAACCCGCACTTCGATCCGGCTGCCGGACGTGCGCGCTGCTCGCGCCGCGGGTTACATCTTTCCCAAGGCGGGAGCGCGGAGGCCGTCGAGCGCCCGCATGAAGTCCGGCTTCGGCGCCAGCGTACCTAGGAAACCGTGCTGGATGCCGCTGAGCACGCGCAGCATGTGGCCGCGCCCGCCGGGCAGGCGGCCCGCAGGCAGGAAGGCGACATCGCGCGCACGCGCGACCCAGTCCAGGTCTGACTGGAAGATCGGTGTCAGCCAGCGGCTCCAGAACTGATAGATGCCGACATGGGCCTGCCGCTGTCGCTGGTAGGCCTGCAGGGCCGAAGCGACATCGGCCTGCAGGCGCAATGCGTCGCGCAGGGCCATCGCGTCCATCAGCGCCATGTTGACGCCCTGTCCCAGCTGCGGACTCATGCCGTGTGCGGCGTCGCCCAGCACGACCAGACGATCGCGATGCCAGTGACGCAGGGTGACGTCGCGATAGCTCGCGCGCGCCAACTGGTCCGGGTCGACCGTATCGGCCAGACGGGCATCCGCCTCGGGCCACAGACGGGCGATCTCGTCGCGCCACGCGGGCAATCCGCGCGCGCGCCAGCCCTCGAAGTCGTCGATCGGCAGGCTCCAGAAGAAGCTCAGGCGCGGCGTGTCGTCGCCGGGCCGCGTACCCACCGGCAGCAGGCCGATCATCTTGCGCGCGGCGACGTAGCGTTGCCGCAGTTCGTCGCCCCACGCCCAGTCGCCCTGCGGCACCAGCCGCCAAAGCGCGCCCCAGGGGTACACCGCCTCGCGCTTCACCGCGCCGGTGGCGCCGCGCAGGCGCGAGGCCGATCCGTCCGCTGCGACCACCAGGTCGAACGGACCGTGCCAGCGGCCATGCGGATCGCGGATGCGGCGGGTGTCGTCGCTGATGGCGTCGATCGCGTGCCCGGGGTGGAGCATACCCTGCCCCGCCCACGCCTCCGCCAGCAGCGTGAACAACGCGCCACGCTGCATGCCCAGGCCGAACAGGCGCGCATCCAGACCGCTGTACCGCATGTCCATCACGGCGCGACCGCACGGCGTTTCGCCGTACAGGCGATTGACCCGTCGGCCATGCGCCATCACGTCGGGCAACAGGCCCAGTTCCCACAGCACCTGCAGGCCGGTCGGCTGCAGGAGGAAACCCGCGCCCACCGGACCCGGTTCCGGCGCACGTTCGAAGACCTCCACCCGGTGCCCGTCGCGCGCGAGCAGCAGCGCGGCGGCCTGGCCGGCGGTGCCGTATCCGACGATGGCGATGTGCAGCGGTTTCACTCAGGCGGCTTCTCCGTAGCGCCGGCGCGGGGGGCCGGAATGCAGGCGTTAAAAAACCCCGCCGGAGCGGGGTTCAAGAAAATCGTCTTGGATCAGGCGGCCGGCGTGATGTTGGACGCCTGTGCGCCCTTCGGGCCCTGGGTCAACTCGTAGCTGACGCGCTGGCCTTCCTGCAGGCTGCGGAAGCCCTTGGCATTGATGGCGGTGTGGTGCGCAAAGACATCGGCGCTGCCATCTTCTGGCGCGATGAATCCGAAGCCCTTGGCATCGTTGAACCATTTCACGGTACCGTACGGCATAGCGCTTGTATTTCCTTTTCTGGATGCGGGTGGTGTGTGTGACGGGAGGTCACACCGGCCGAGTATGCAAAGGCTCGCGCGCGTTGACAATCACCCGCGCGCCACCGCGGCGATCAGGGCGGGGATACCGGCCGAGGCCGCAGCGACGTTCGCCAGCACCTCATCCATGGTGATCTCCTCGTCCGTTCCGCAGCCCGCCGCCCAGTTGGCGACGATGGCCAGACATGCGTATTCCAGGCCCATTTCACGGGCCAGGCCCGCCTCCGGCATGCCCGTCATGCCGACCAGATCGCAGCCGTCGCGTCGCATCCGGCGGATCTCCGCACGCGTCTCCAACCGCGGCCCCTGGGTGGCGCCGTAGCAGCCGCCATCGACCAGTTCAACGCCGCAGGCGCGCGCCGCGTCCATCACCTGCCGGCGAAGTAAATGCGTGTACGGGTCACCGAAGTCGACATGCAGGACTTCACTGCCCGGTTCTTCGCAGATCGTCGAGATACGGCCCCAGGTGTAGTCGATCAGCTGGTCGGGACAGGCCAGTACGCGCGGGCCGTAGGCATCGGTGATGCCGCCCACGGTGTTGAGCGCCAGCACGCGGGTGGCGCCAATGTCCTTCAGCACCTGCAGGTTGGCGCGGTAGTTGACCTGGTGCGGGGGTACCGAATGCCCCTCGCCATGACGGGCCAGGAACGCCACGCGCCGGCCTTCGAGCGTGCCGATGCGGACCGGTCCGGAAGGCGCGCCGAAGCGTGTGTCCAGCACCCGCGTCTCCACGTCCTGCAGGTCGGCCAGCCGGTAGACGCCGGTGCCGCCGATGACGGCAAGCGCGATGTCGGCCATGGCTCAGTCCTTCAGCGCGTAGATGGCCGGCAGGTTGCGTCCCTGCTCGTGGTAGTCCATGCCGAAACCGAACACATAGCGGTCGGCGACCTGCATGCCCACGTAATCGGCACTGATGCCCTCCACGCAGCGGTCGTGCTGCTTGGTGGTCAGCGCGGCGATCCGCACGTCGGTGGCGCCCTGCTCCAGGCACCACTGCTTCACCGCCAGCAGCGTGTGGCCTTCGTCCAGGATGTCGTCCACCAGCAGCACGCGGCGGCCGTACAGCGCGGTCGCCGGACGGTGCTTCCACACCAGCTCGCCGCCGGTGGTTTCGCCGCGGTAACGGGTGGCGTGCAGGTAGTCGAATTCCAGGTCCAGGCCGCGCGCGCCCAGTTCCAGCGCCAGCTGGCCGGCGAACGGCAGCGCACCGTGCATGATGGTCAGGTAGACCGGCACCTCACCGGCGTAGTCGCGCGCGATGGGCGCGGCCATCTGCGCGATGGTATGGTCGATCGTCGCGCGATCGACCAGCAGGTCGGCGTTGGCCAGCGCATCGGCCAGCTTCGGCCGCGGATTGCCCAGCGATTCCATCAAGCCACTCCTTTCAGACTTTCGATCACGCGCGACTGCGTCTGGCCATAGCGCGCATCCGCGATCAACCCATCCCACCCCAGCGCACCGCGACCCAGCACGCCGAGAACGGCGGCGGTATTCAGCGCGCGCCCTTCCACCGCCTTCAGCGATTCCTCGACCAGCTTGGGCGAGCAGACCAGCACCACATCGCAACCCGCATCCAGATGGTCGTGGATGCGCTGCTTCACGCCACCGGCGGAAAACGCCGCGGCCATGCCGATGTCGTCGGAGAACACCACGCCCCGGAAACCCATTTCCTCGCGCAGGATCTTCTGGATCCAGAACGGCGAATAGCCGGCCGGCTCCGGGGCGACGGCGGGGTACTTCACGTGCCCCATCATCACCGCATCGGCCTTGGCCTCGATGCCCGCCACGAAGGGCACCAGGTCCTCGGCACGCAGTACCTCGAGCGGACGCGGATCGACGGCATCGTCGAAATGGGTGTCTTCCAGCACGGTGCCGTGGCCGGGGAAATGCTTCAGCGTGGCCGCCATGCCGGCGCTGTGCATGCCGCGCACGTAGGCGCGCGTGAATTCGGCGACCACCTGCGGATCGGCGTCGAACGCACGGTCGCCGATGGCGCGGTTGCCGCGGGCCAGGTCCACGACCGGGGCGAAGCTCAGGTCCACGCCGCTGGCGATGATCTCGCTGGCCATCAGCCAGGCGTGCTCTTCGGCACGCTGCAGGGCCAGCGCCGGATCCTGCGCATACAGCTTGCCGAAGCCCTCCAGGGCCGGCAGGTCGCTGTAGCCGTCGCGGAAGCGCTGCACGCGTCCGCCCTCTTGGTCCACGCAGACCAGCTGCGGGCGCGGCGCGGCAGCGCGGATGGCCTGCGACAGCTCGGCCACCTGGCTACGCGAGGCGAAGTTGCGGGTGAACAGGATGACGCCGGCCACGGCGTCGTGCTGCAGCCAGTCGCGCTCCTGCGCGGTGAGTTCGGTGCCGGCGATGCCGATGACGAGCATTGCGGGGAAAGCCTCGAAGCGGCGCCAAGGGGCGCGGAGCCGGCATTGTCGCAGAAGCCCGCGCGGCCGTCAGATGCGGGCGTTCACGCGCCAGCGCCGGCGTGCGGCCTCACAGGTCTTCCAGCATGCCGCGGACCTGCCGGGCCTGCGCCGACAGCGCCTCGCGCGCGGCGCCGTCCATCCGCGCCAGCTGGCGGTAGGCCAGCGCCATGCGGGGATTGCCTTGCAGGACGACGTGGTGCCGGTCCAGGAAGTCCCAGTACAGGGCATTGAACGGACAGGCGCGCGCGCCCGTGCGCTGCCGGCGGTCGTAAGGACAATCGTTGCAGTAGTCGCTCATGCGATGCAGATAGGCGCTGCCACTGACGTAGGGCTTGCTGGCCAGCCGTCCGCCATCGGCGAACTGGCTCATTCCCAGCGTGTTGGGCAGCTCGACCCACTCGAACGCATCGATGTACACCCCCAGATACCAGCGATGCAGTGCCTGCGGGTCCAGGCCGGCCAGCAGCGAGAAATTGCCGATCACCATCAGGCGCTGGATGTGGTGCGCATGCGCCTGCGCCAAGGACTGTCCGATGGCATCGGCCAGGCAGCGCATGCGCACGCGACCGGTCCAGAACCAGTCCGGCAAAGGCGCGTCGTGGCCGAAATGATTGAGCGCCACATAGCCGGGCATCTGCGCCCAGTACACGCCGCGGACGTATTCGCGCCATCCCAGGATCTGGCGGATGAAGCCCTCCACCGCCGGCAGCGGCGCATGTCCCGCACGCCATGCCGCCTCGGCGCGCGCGATCACCTCGGCCGGATGCAGCATCTTCGTGTTCAGGGCGAACGAGAGCAGCGAGTGGAACAGGCGCGGTGCCTGGGTGCTCATCGCATCCTGATACTGGCCGAACCAGGGCAATGCCTGTTCGACGAAGGCGTCCAGATCGGCCAGCGCCTCGTCGCGGTCCAGCGGCCAGCGCAGCGCATCGGCTTGCGGAGCGCCGAAGCTGGCCACGCCCGCGGCCTCGATGGTGTGCCACAGGGCGCGGTGATCGTGTGGCCTGCGCCAGTCCGCGGGCGCAGGTGGCGTGCCGGGCCAGGCGGCACGGTTGTCCTGGTCGAAGTTCCAGCGCCCGCCGGCCGGCGTCCCGTCGGGTTCCAGCAACACGCCCAGCCGGCGTCGCATGTGGCGGTAGAAGGTTTCCATGCGCCATTGCCGGCGCGCACCGAACAGCCGACCGGCCTCGTCGCGCGCGGCCAGGAAGTGCGCGTCCGCCGCGCGTTCCACCACGATGGGGAGCGTGGCCGCCCAGTCGCGCAATTGCGTGTCCAGTCGCCACTCGTCGGCGGGCTGGTAGGCGAACGTCGAGGCGCCGTGGAGCGTGAGCAGCGCGTCCAGGTTCTCTGTCAGCCGCTGGCGGTTGCTGGGGTCGTCGATGGCGACATAGCGGACCCGGTGACCCTGCGCGCGCAGGCGGGCGGCGAAGGCACGCATGGCCGCGAAGATCGCAAGGATCTTCTGCGCGTGATGCAGCACGTAGTCGGTTTCCTGCCGCATCTCCATCATCACGTGCAGGACGCCGGGATCCACGCGCGCGAACCAGCGATGCTGTGGATCCAGCTGGTCGCCGAGAATCAGGCGGAGCGTATGGACGGGCTGCACGGTGCGCCCGCCGTCCGATGTCGTCACTTCCGTTGGCCCCGCTGCCGTCGGCAGCGTTCCGAACAATGCGCCACCTCATCCCAGACGTCGCGCCACTTGCGGCGCCAGGTGAAGGGGCGACCGCAGGTGCGGCAGGGCTTGCTGGGCAGGTCGGACTTGCGGCGCATGGCGGGTGTGGCAGAGGTTTACCGCCTCCTACGCGCCGCCCTCCCGCGCGGATGCGCCCGTGCGATACGCGATTACCTTGCCCAGCGCGTGTACGGATGGCTGGCCAGCGCCAGGTTGTAGTAGCGCGGATCGTCGGTCACTTCGCTTCCCAGCCAGTCAGGCCGCTCGAATGCCTCATCGGCGTGGTCCAGTTCGATCTCGGCGACCACCAGGCCGGCGTTCTCGCCCAGGAACTCATCCACTTCCCACAGGTGGCCACCGTGGCGGACCAGATGCCGCCGCTTGTCCACCAACCCACCCACGCACAGCGCCAGCAAGGCGCGCGCATCGTCCACCGGAATGCGGTAGTCGAATTCCTGGCGGGTGTGGCCCAGCTCGCGCGACTTCAGGTTGAGGAACGCTTCGTCGCCCTGGATGCGTACCCGCACCGAGGCCTTCTGCTCGCCGCGGTCCATCGCGCCCATGTCGTTGATGTACCCCTGCGCCATGGGGACGACCGCGTGTGCGGCCGCGCGCCAGCCGTTGCCGGCGACCAGGAACTTGCGCTCGATTTCGATACCCATCAGCGCCTCTCGAACAGGGCAATGGACTCCACGTGCGCCGTATGCGGGAACATGTCCATCACGCCCGCCGACACCAGCGCGTACCCCTGCTCGTTGACCAGGTAGCCGGCATCGCGCGCCAGCGAGCCGGGGTGGCAGCTGACGTACACGAGGCGGTCGAACTGCTTCAGCGGCAGCTGCTGCAGCACTTCGATGGCGCCCGAGCGCGGCGGATCCAGCAGCAGCTTGTCGAAGCCCTGGCGCATCCACGCCGTGCCGCGCTGGTCCTGGGTCAGGTCCGCGGCATGGAACTGCGCGTTCGACAGCCCGTTGCGCTGCGCGTTCTCGCGGGCGCGCGCCACCAGCCCGGCCTCGCCCTCCACGCCGACGACCTCGCCCACCAGGCGCGCCATCGGCAGGGTGAAGTTGCCCAGGCCGCAGAACAGGTCCAGCACGCGGTCCTGTGGTTGCGGATCGAGCAGCTCGAATGTGCGTGCGATCATCTTCTCGTTGAGCGCGGCATTGACCTGGATGAAGTCCAGCGGCCGGAACGCCAGCGACACGTCCCAGGGCGCCAGTGCGAACGCCAGTAGCGGTGCATCGGGCCACAGCGCGTGGACGCTTTCCACGCCGCCCGGCTGCAGGAAAATGGCGAAAGCACTGGCCTGGCCGAATGCGGCCAACTTGGCGCGGTCGCCCTCGCTCAATGGCTGCAGGTGGCGGAACACCAGCGCGACGCCGCTGAAATCCGCGGCCGCGTCGCCGGCGATGAATTCGATCTGCGGGATGTGCTCGCGCGCGTCCAGGCTTTCGACCAGGGCGGCCAGCTGCGCCACCTTGCCGCCGATCTCCGGAATGACCGTGTGGCATTCGGACAGGTCGGCGACGAAGCGCGGATCCTGTTCACGGAAACCGACCAGCGTCCTGTCCTTCTTGTTGACCCGACGTACCGAGAAACGCCCCTTCCGGCGGTAGCCCCAACTGGCGCCGGTCAGCGGCGGCAGCACGGACGTCGGCGACACATGGCCGATGCGCTCCAGGTTCTCCATCAGCACGCGCTGCTTGGCTTCGATCTGCCGCGTCTCGTCCATGTGCTGCAGGACGCAACCGCCGCAGGTGCCGAAATGCGGGCAGCGCGGTGCCACGCGGTCGGGCGAGGCCTCCAGCACGTCCAGCGTCCTGGCCTCGTCGAAGTGGCGGTTCTTCGCGGTCTGTTCGGCCATCACGCGCTCGCCCGGCAGCGCCCCCGACACGAATACCGCCTTGCCGTCGCGGCGGGCGACGCCGCGGCCGTCGTGGGTCAGGTCGGTGATGATGGCTTCGAAGGGGGTCTTGTCGATGCGGGGGGAACGGGTGCGTGCCACGTGGCGTCAGGCTGCGTGAGTCGGAAGGGGCCGTATTGTCGCATGGCGGCCGAATAGCACTCCGAGGCTAGAATGGCCCCGATCCGCAGGAAGCCCCGCCATGAACTCCGCTCCCGGCACGATGCCCTCGATCCTGTTGGTGGAAGACGATCGCATCAGTGCGGCCTTCCTGTCGGCCGCGTTGGCGACACTGCCGGCACGGGTGCATGTCGCGGAGGACTGCGCACAGGCGCTGGCGGCGAGCGGACCGTTCGACGCCTGGCTGATCGACGCCAACCTGCCGGATGGCAGCGGCACCTGGCTGCTGCAGCACCTGCGTGAGACCGATGCGGCCGCCAGCGCGCTGGCGCACACCGCCGACGCCACGGCGGCCACGCGCGACGCGCTACTGCGGGCGGGCTTCGCCGAAGTCCTGGTCAAACCGCTGTCGACACAGGCGCTGGTTGATGCGCTGCGCGCTGCCCTGCGTGGCGGGAGTGACGAGCCCCACGACGTTGCCGACTGGGATGATCGTGCGGCGCTGGCGGCGCTGGCCGGCAACCCGGAGCACGTGGCCAGCGTGCGGCAGCTGTTCCTGTCCGAACTGCCCACCACCCGCAGCGCCTGCCTGGCGGCCTTCGACCGCAGCGACCCTGCCGCGCTGCGCGCCCAGTTGCATCGGCTGCAGGCCAGCTGCGGTTTCGCGGGCGCGGCCACGTTGGCGGCGATCGCCTCGCGCTGGCACGCTGCGCCGGCGGATCGGGACCTTCGGGAGGCCTTCGCTGCGGCCTGCGCACGCCTGCTCGCGCCCGCGTCCTGAGCCCTACCCGGTCGACGGGCCCGCGCGCTTCAGCCGGCCCAGGTCGCCGATCATTTCCCACGACTTCAGCCCGCGCGGGCCCAGGTGGTGGGCCAGCACGGACCGCAGCGGCAGGCGCAGGCTGGCCAGGTCGTCCGCCGACGGCCGCACATCACGGGCCAGCGCGAGCAACGCCCGACCGGTCGCGGCCCGACTCCGCTCGTCGTGCCCGCGGTCGCTGAGCAGGCGGCGCGGCCCCTGCTCGGGATCGAGCCGGTAACGTGCCGCAGGATCGATGGGATCGCCCTCGGCGTCCTCGTCCAGCGCAAAGCCCACGCCCAGCGCCTCCAGCAGGTCGCGCTCGAAGCGTCGCAGGGTCCACGCCAGGCCTTCGCGCTGCCGCAGGCCCTCGCGCGCGTCCGCATAGGCTTCGAACAGGGCGGGAAGCGGATCGTGCCGTGGCGCCAGGCGCAGCACCAGTTCGTTGAGGTAGAACGCCGCCAGCATCGCGTCCCCGGCCGGCTGCGGTGCGGCATCCAGCGCCTCGGCGGCGACCAGCCGACCCAGCTCGCCGCGCAGGTCGACGTCCAGCCGGATGCACTGCAGGGGCTGCAGCGCGGCGCGCAGCACATGCCGCTTCGGGCCCTGCACCCCGCGTGCGACCAGACCGATGCGCCCGTGGTCGTTGCCCAGCACTTCGACCAGCAGGCTGGTCTCGCGCCAGGGGCGCGCGTGCAGGACGAAGGCGGTCTCGCCCGTGATGCGCATCAGGGGGGCGACACCTTATTCGTAGCCGAAGGCCTTCAACGCGGTCTCGTCGTCCGACCAGCCTTCGCGAACGCGCACCCAGGTCTCCAGGAAGACCTTGCGGCCGAACAGATGCTCCATCTGCTGGCGCGCCTTGCTGCCGATGTCCTTCAGGCGTGCGCCGCCCTTGCCGATCACGATGGCCTTCTGGCTTTCGCGCTCCACCCAGATCACCGCACCGATGCGGGCCAGTTCGCCCTTGGGCGACTCCTCGGTGGTGAAGTGCTCGATCTCGACCGTGGTGGCGTACGGCAGTTCCGCACCGAGCTGGCGCATCAGCTGCTCGCGCACCAGTTCGGCGGCGAGGAAGCGCTCGCTGCGGTCGGTGATCTCGTCCTCGCCGAACGTGGGCGGCGCTTCCGGCAACAGGCCCAGCACATCCTTGACCAGGGCCTCCAGGCCATTGCGCTTGAGCGCCGATACCGGATGCACCGCGGCGAATTCGCGTTCCTGGCCCACCTGGGCCAGGAACGGCAGCAGCGCGGCCTTGTCCTTCAGCCGGTCGACCTTGTTGACCACCAGCACCACCGGGATGCCGGCGTCGCGCAGCACGTTGTAGGCCAGGGTGTCTTCTTCGTCCCAGCGGCCTGCTTCGACCACCATCAGCGCGGCATCGACCTCTTCCAGCGCACCGCGCGCGGCCCGGTTCATCACCCGGCTCATGGCCGATGCCGAGAACTTGCCCTGCTGCTTGTGCAGGCCGGGGGTGTCGACCAGCACGATCTGCCCCGCCGGCCGGTCCTTGCCGGCGGCGAACGTGGCGATGCCGAGCAGGCGGTGGCGGGTGGTCTGCGGCCGGTTGGAAGTGATGCTGACCTTGGCACCCACCAGGGCGTTGGTCAGGGTGGACTTGCCCACGTTGGGGCGACCGATCACGGCAACGCTGCCGCTGCGGTGGGAAGGGGAATCGCTCACCGGAGGGTACTCATCTGGAAATGTCGAGCTTCTCGAGCAGCGCCGCGGCGGCGGCCTGTTCGGCGTTGCGACGGGAAGTGCCTTCACCGTCCGCCGTCAGCGGGGGGTCCAGCGTAGTGCACCGGGCGAGGAACTGCTTGGCGTGGTCGTCGCCGCTTTCCAGCACCAGTTCGTAGACGGGCAAAGGACGCTGGCGTCCCTGCAGCCATTCCTGCAGCCGGGTCTTGGCGTCCTTTTCGGGCCGTCCGACCGGCAGCGCCGCCAGCGAGGTCTCGAACCACGGCAGCACCACGGCCCGGCAGGCCTCATAGCCGCTGTCCAGGTAGATGGCCGCGACCACCGCTTCCAGCGCATCGGCCAGGATGGAATCGCGGCGATGGCCACCGGATTTCATTTCGCCCGGACCCATCGTCAGGCGCTCGCCCAACTGCAGCGTGCGCGCGATGGTGGCCAACGACGCCTCGCGGACCAGTTCGGCCCGTGCCCGGGTCAGGGCACCTTCGTCCGCCTTGGGCCAGCGCTGGAACAGCGCCTCGGCGATCAGCAGATTGACCACGCCGTCGCCCAGGAACTCCAGCCGCTCGTTGTGCGGCGCACCCGCGCTGCGATGCGTCAGGGCCTGCGCAAGCAAGCCCTGGTCGACGAAGGCATGGCCGATGCGGTCAACCGCCAACTCCTTATTCCGGCGCGCGCCGCGTCAGCGGCTCGGACGCGTCGAACTTGCCGATCACGTCCAGGTTGCCCACCAGCGGACGACGCACTTCGTAGCTGACGCTCATCTTCCAGCCACCGTCCATGCGCTCGATCTTCACGTGGGAAGGCTTCACGCTTTCGGAGTAGTTGATGTACAGCCGGCGGAAGAACAGGTCCTGGATCTTGGCCGGGTCCATGTCGGACACGCCGGGTTCGGCCGCCACGCCCTTGAGCGAGGATTTGACCGCGTAGAACTCCTGGTACATCGGGAACAGCCGCATGGCGATGAAGGCGGCGAATCCCACCACCACCAGTACCAGCAGGAATCCCAACAACGTCATGCCACTCTGGTTTCGCTTCATCGTGCTTCCCCCGTGCTTGCCCCGTGGATGTTGGACCGCTTACTCGATGCCGTTGCCGATGCGCGAGGCATCGAAGCCATTCTTGCAGAACCAGCCCTGGCAGTTCAGCCAGACCAGGAACGCCTTGCCGCGCAGGTTCTGCTCCGGCAGGAAATGGTAGTCCCAGAAACGGCCGTCCAGGCTGTTGTCGCGGTTGTCGCCCATCACGAAATAGTGGCCCGGCGGAACCACCCAGTCCCCCTCGCCGCCCCCCGGCGGGGGCAGGCCCACGCTTTCCAGGATGGTGTGCGGCCGGCCGGGCAGATCCTCGCGCAGCAGGGTGGCGCCGAACGCCTCGGCCCGCCCGTCGGCGCCGCCGTACTCGCCCAGGGTCTCGTACTTGAGCGGCTGGCCGTTCAGGTAGACGGTGTCGCCATGGAAGCCCACCTTGTCGCCGGGCAGGCCGATCACGCGCTTGATCCAGTTGTTCTCGGGGTCGTGCGGCGGCTTGAACACCACTACGTCGCCGCGCGCCGGTTCGCCGATGGCCACGAACTTCTGGTTGGTGATCGGCAGGCGCAGGCCGTAGGAGAACTTGTTGACCAGGATGAAGTCGCCGATCAGCAGGTTGGGCATCATCGAACTGGACGGGATCTTGTAAGGCTCGGCGATGAAGCTGCGCAGCACCAGGACCATGGCCAGCACCGGGAAGAAGGCGCGCGAGTAGTCGACCAGTACCGGTTCCTCGTCCAGCAGCCCGCCCTTGGCCTTGCGGCGCTTGGCGAAGAACAGGGCATCCAGCAGCCACACCGCACCGCTGCCCAGCGTGGCCACCACCAGCAACGTTTCGAACCAGGTCATCAAACTCATCGAGCGTCCTTTGGATTGCACGTGCCGGCCGGCGACGGCGCTGCCGCCGCCGGTCCCTGCACCGGATTACTTGCTGTCCACCTGCAGCACCGCCAGGAAGGCCTCCTGCGGAATCTCCACGCGGCCCACCTGCTTCATCCGCTTCTTGCCCTCTTTCTGCTTCTCGAGGAGCTTCTTCTTGCGGGTGATGTCGCCACCATAGCATTTGGCCAGCACGTTCTTGCGCATGGCCTTGACCGTGCTGCGCGCGATGATCTGCGAGCCCACGGCGGCCTGGATGGCCACGTCGAACATCTGCCTTGGGATGAGGTCCTTCATCTTCTCGCACAGCTCGCGGCCGCGCCGGTCGGCGTGGCTGCGATGCACGATCAGGCTGAGCGCGTCGACCTTGTCGCCATTGATCAGCGTGTCCAGGCGTACGAACGGACCGGGCTGGAAGCGCAGGAACGAATAGTCCAGGGACGCATAGCCGCGGCTGACCGACTTCAGCTTGTCGAAGAAGTCCAGCACCACCTCGGCCATCGGCAGCTCGTAGCTGATCTGCACCTGGCTGGCCAGGTACTGGATGCCGATCTGCACGCCGCGCTTTTCCTCGCACAGCTTGATGATGGCGCCGATGTAGGTCTCGGGCGTCAGGATGTTCGCGCGGATGATGGGTTCGCGCACCTCGTCGATCAGGTTGGACTGCGGCAGTTTGGCCGGGTTGTCCAGCGAAAGCACCGTGCCATCGGTCTTGAGGACTTCATACACGACGGTCGGCGCGGTGGTGATCAGGTCAAGGTCGTACTCGCGCTCCAGGCGCTCCTGCACGATCTCCATGTGGAGCATGCCGAGGAAGCCGCAGCGGAAGCCGAAGCCCATGGCCTCCGAACTTTCCGGTTCGAACCGCAGCGCGGCGTCGTTCAGGCGCAGCTTCTCCAGCGCCTCGCGCAGTGCCGGGTAGTCTTCTGCGTTGACCGGGAACAGGCCGGCGAACACGCGCGGCTGCATTTCCTGGAAGCCGGGCAGCGGGCCCGGTGCCGGGTCGCCGGCCAGGGTCAGCGTGTCGCCGACCGGGGCGCCGTGCACGTCCTTGATGGACGCGGTGATCCAGCCCACCTCGCCGGCGCCGAGCTTCTTCAGCTCCTTGCGCTTGGGGGTGAACACGCCGACCTTGTCCACCTCGTGGGTGCGGCCGGTGGACATCACCAGGATCTTGCTCTTCGGGCCGATCTCGCCCTGCATCACGCGCACCAGCGAGACCACGCCCAGGTAGTTGTCGAACCACGAGTCGATGATCAGCGCCTGCAGCTTGTCGGTGTCGCGCGGCTGCGGCGGCGGGATGCGCTGGACGATGGCTTCCAGCACCAGGTCCACGTTAAGGCCGGTCTTGGCGCTGACCGCGACGGCATCGTCGGCGTCGATGCCGATGACGGCCTCGATCTCGGCCTTGGCGCGCTCGATGTCGGCCGTCGGCAGGTCGATCTTGTTGAGCACCGGCACCACTTCCAGGCCCTGCTCCACCGCGGTGTAGCAGTTGGCGACGGACTGCGCTTCCACGCCCTGGGCGGCGTCCACCACCAACAGCGCGCCTTCGCAGGCGGCCAGCGAGCGGCTGACTTCGTAACTGAAGTCGACGTGGCCGGGGGTGTCGATGAAGTTGAGCTGGTAGACCTGCCCGTCCTTGGCCTTGTACGGCAGGGACACGGACTGGGCCTTGATGGTGATGCCGCGCTCGCGCTCGATGGGATTGGAGTCGAGCACCTGCGCTTCCATCTCGCGGGCCTCGAGGCCGCCACAGAGCTGGATGATGCGGTCGGCCAAGGTCGACTTGCCGTGGTCGACGTGCGCGATGATGGAGAAGTTGCGGATATTCCGCATGGAATCGGAGGACATGGGGGCGGCGGCCTGTGCCGTCGTCAGGAGAACGCGACATTATCGCACGGCCGGGCCGCGGCCTGTCTCACCCGGGGATGGGATGGGCCCGGTGCCCAACGACATGGCCCCGCTGGCGCGGGGCCATGCGCGGATGTCGGGGCGGGTCAGTCCTTTTCGACCGTCACCGCCACGAAGCGGGTCACGCCGCGGCTGCGCACCAGCAGCATGACGGTGTCGCCGGGCTTGGCGGCCGCCAGTTCGCGGTCCAGCGCTGCCGGGCTGTTCACCTTATTGCGCCCCACCTGCAGGATGACCATGCCGGGCGACAGGCCGGCCTCGCGGGCGGCGGCGCTTTCCACCCGGCTGACCAGCACGCCGTCGCCGGACTCCAGGCCCAGGCGCTTGCGGCTGTCAGCGTCCAGCGGCTGCGTCTGGATGCCCAGCACGTTGCGGCCGGCGGGTGCGGCGGGGGTATCGGGCGCGGCCGGCAGGGCGCGCGCGGCGGTTTCGCCTTCGTCCAGTTCGCTCAGGGTGACGGCGACATCGCGCGACTTCCCGTCCCGCAGCAGACCCAGGGTCACCTTGGTGCCGGGCGCCATCGCACCGATGACGGGCGGAAGTTCGCTTGAATCGTTGATCGGCCGGCCGTTCACGGACCGGATGACATCGCCCGGGCCAATGCCGGCCTTCTCCGCCGGACTGCCGCTGACCACGTCGTTGACCAGCGCGCCGCGGTTGTCGGGAAGGCCGAAGCCCTTCACCGCGTCCGACGTGACCGCGCCCACCTGCACACCCAGCTGGCCACGACTCACGCGCCCGGTGGATTTGAGCTGCTCCACCGCGCCCATCGCCAGGTCGATCGGGATGGCGAAGCTGATGCCCATGTACCCGCCGGAGACCGAGAAGATCTGCGAGTTGATGCCGACCACCTCACCGCGCGTATTGAGCAGCGGACCACCCGAATTGCCCTGGTTGATCGCCACGTCGGTCTGGATGAAGGGCACGTAGCGCTGCTCCGGCGACGCACTGCGTCCCACGGCGCTGACGATGCCCGCGGTCACCGAATGGTCCAGTCCCAGCGGCGAGCCGATGGCGACCACCCACTGGCCCGGCTTGAGCCCGGCGGAATTGCCGATGCGTACCGTCGGCAGGCCCTTGGCCTCCACCTTCAGCAGGGCCACGTCGTACTGCTGGTCGCTGCCGACCACCTTGGCCGTCAGCTCGCGGCGGTCGGGCAGCGTCACCTTCACTTCGTCGGCACCGTCGACCACATGGTGGTTGGTCAGCACGTAGCCATCGGCGGAGATGATGAAGCCCGAGCCCATCGAGGTGCCGCGCCGCTGGGGCCCCTGCTGGCCCGGGCCGGGCATCTGGAAGCCGGGCGGCAGCATGCGCCGGAAGATCTCGGGGATGTCCGCTTCCTCATCGCTGGCCTGCGCGCTGCGGCGCGACCCGACGGTGGCTTCCACGTTCACCACGCCCGGCCCGACCTGCTCCACCAGTTGGGTGAAGTCCGGCAGACCGGTCACCAGCTGCGGCGCGGCCGACTGCGCCACCGCAGGCGCGGAGGCGGCCACGGGGGCAGGCGCCTCGGCCTGCTGCGCGCAGGCGGCCAGCGGCGTGGTCAACATCAACACGGCCAGCAGGCCGTTACGGGCGTGAGGAGTCATCGAATGCATGCCTCGATAAAAAGGGGAAACGGGGTTGAGAGGGCACCCGGCGTACGACCGGGTGCCGTAAGGTCATTCGCGGGGCGCGTCGGCGGGTACCGCCACCGACGGGGCGGACTGGGGACGCGGTTCGAACGGATAGAACGTCCGCGCTGCCGTCTCCGCGCTGTACCCGGTGGTCAGCGCACCCGTGGCCGACGGATAGCCCGACAGGGCCGAGCGTGGCCAGGGACGCGAGGCGACGACGGCGTCCTGCGCGCGATGCGAGAACGGATCGCTGGCCGCTGTCAGCGCGGTTGCGGCCGACAGCGCCGTCATCGCTTCCAGCGGCGCGCGCTGTGCGCCGACGTTGCCGTTCGCGCGCACCGGCGCATCGGCACGTGCCACACGCTGGGCATTGCGCGCCGCCTGCTGGCTGCGCGTCGCACTGCGGCGCGTGGCGTCCTGGCGCCGCGGCACCGTGGCGGCCACGGCGACGGCCGCCGCCGCGTAGGCTTCGGCATCGGGAGCGGGATCGGCCGGCGATGCCGGCGCCGTCGCAGGCGTGGTGGTCTGCGTGGAAGCGACCTGGGCACCATCGCCGACCGGCACGTCCTGCGGCGACTGCTGGCGGGCCATGAACAGGGCGACCAGCGCCACCGAAGCCGCCAAAGCCCCCCCGCCCCAGCGGGCCAGCAGGTTGCGCGGACGCGCGACCGGAGCCGACGGTGCGGCCTGCGCTGCATTCGATGCGGCCGCGTCGCCGGCGATCGCCCGCGCCACGCGCTCGGCGAATCCGGCCGGCGCCGGCGCCTGGGCGCGGCCACGCAGCACGTCGCCGCACAGCTGCCAGCGCTCCCAGCAGCCGGCCAGGTCGCGGTCGTGCTGGAGGCGGCGCAGCAGGAAGCGGGCTTCGTCGGCCAGCAACTCGCCGTCCATGAGGGCGGACAGCTGCTGGCGGTGATGGGTGTCGAGCTTGTCGATGGTGGGTGTCTCGTTGCGGGCAGTCATGAGCGGGCACGCTCCCGGGTTGCACTGTCGGTATCCAGCAGGGGACGCAGTTGTTCGTCGATGGCCTCGCGCGCCCGGAAGATGCGCGAGCGCACCGTGCCGATCGGGCAATCCATCTTCTGCGCGATCTCCTCGTAGCTGAGGCCTTCCACCTCGCGCAGGGTGATCGCGGTGCGCAATTCTTCCGGCAGCCCGTCCACCGCCTTCATCACCGTGGCCTCCATCTCCTGGCGCATCAGTTCGCGCTCGGGGGTGTCGGTGTCGCGCAGCCGGGCGCCGATGTCGTACTGCTCGGCGTCGGCGGCATCCACGTCCGCCGTCGGAGGACGTCGGTTGTGCGCGACCAGGTGGTTCTTGGCGGTGTTCACGGCGATACGGTGCAGCCACGTATAGAACTGGGAATCGCCCCGGAAATTACCCAGCGCGCGGTAAGCGCGCAGGAACGTCTCCTGGGCCACGTCCTGGCACTCGCTCCAGTCATGGATGTAACGCCCGATCAGCGCCACCACGCGATGCTGGTACTTGCGCACCAGCAGGTCGAAGGCCGCGCTGTCGCCGCGTTGCACGCGCCTGACCAGCTCGAGGTCCAGCTCCTGGGTTGGATCTGTTTCGGCCATGCCGGGCCGCACTCCTGTCGGCTCGGCGGTGGCCGTGCCCTGTGACCGCGCTAGCGGAGGAAAGTTCAACGCCTTGTCCAAACCGTTGCCCTATCAAGAATTTAACCGGAGCAGCGGGAACATCCCCCTGCCGCCGGTCACGCCCGTGACGACGTTCTCGTTGATATGTGGATTTGACGGGGATGAAACAACCTCGGGATGATAGCGGCCTTATCCATACGTGAACGGATGGTCCCTGCATGGCCGCGAACTTCGATGGGCTGCGATTCAGTCACTGGCAGACGGAGCTGCGCGCCGACGGCATCGTCGTGCTGGCTTTCGACCGCCAGGGCACCAGCGTCAATGCGTTCTCGCAGGACGTGCTGATCGAACTGGCCGACATCCTGGAACGCCTGACCATCGATCCGCCCAAGGGCGTGGTGCTGCGCTCGGCGAAGGCCAGCGGCTTCATCGCCGGCGCGGACCTGAAGGAATTCCAGGAGTTCGACCGCAAGGGCACCGTCAACGATGCGATCCGCCGCGGCCAGGCCGTGTTCCAGAAACTGGCCGAGCTGCCCTGCCCCACCGTGGCCGCGATCCACGGCTTCTGCATGGGAGGCGGCACCGAGATCTCACTGGCCTGCGACTACCGCGTGGCCAGCAGCGATCCGTCCACCCGCATCGGCCTGCCCGAAGTGAAGCTTGGCATCTTCCCCGGCTGGGGTGGCAGCGCCCGCCTGCCGCGCCTGGTGGGCGCACCGAAGGCGATGGACATGATGCTCACCGGCCGCACGCTGTCGGCGAGTTCGGCCAAGGCCATGGGCCTGATCGACAGGATTGCCGAGCCGGCGGTGCTGGTGGACGCCGCCGTTGCATTGATCGCTTCGCGCCCGCAACGCACTTTCAAGCAACGCTTCACGGGCTGGATCAGCAACAGCTGGCTGGCGCGCCAACTGCTGGCGCCGCAGATGCTCAAGCAGGTCGCACGCAAGGCGCCGAGGGCGCACTACCCCGCGCCGTATGCGCTGATCAACGTGTGGAAGAGCGCCGGCGGCAAGGGCATCCAGGCGCGTCTGGATGCCGAGCGCAGGGCGGTGGTGAAACTGGCGGGCACGCCGACCGCGCGCAACCTGATCCGCATCTTCTTCCTGACCGAACGCTTGAAGGGCCTTGGCGGGAAAGACCACGGCATCGCGAACGTGCACGTCGTCGGCGCCGGCGTGATGGGCGGTGATATCGCCGCGTGGTCCGCCTACAAGGGCTTCAACGTCACCCTGCAGGACCGCGAGCAGCGCTTCATCGATGGCGCGCTGTCGCGTGCGCAGGAATTGTTCGCCAAGAAGGTGAAGGACGAGAGCAAGCGCCCCGCCGTGGCCGCGCGCCTGAAGGGCGACCTGGCCGGCGACGGCGTGCCGCAGGCGGACCTGGTGATCGAGGCGATCATCGAGAACCCCGAGGCCAAGCGCGATCTGTACCAGACCGTCGAGCCGCGCCTGAAGGCCGACGCGCTGCTGACCACCAACACCTCGTCGATCCCGCTGACCGAACTGCGCGAACACATCCAGCGTCCGGCGCAGTTCGCCGGCCTGCACTACTTCAATCCGGTGGCGCTGATGCCACTGGTGGAGATCGTCCAGCACGACGCGCTGGACGAAGCCAACGTCAGGCGCCTGGCCGCGTTCTGCAAGGCGCTGGACAAGTTCCCGGTGCCGGTCGCCGGCACGCCGGGCTTCCTGGTCAACCGCGTGCTGTTCCCGTACATGCTGGAAGCCGCCACCGCCTACGCCGAAGGCATTCCCGGTCCGGTCATCGACAAGGCCGCGGTGAAGTTCGGCATGCCAATGGGCCCGATCGAACTGATCGACACCGTCGGCCTGGACGTGGCGCAGGGCGTGGGCGCGGAGCTGTCGCCGTTCCTGGGCCTGACATTGCCGGCGGCGCTGGCGACGGTGGAGCCAGGCAAGCGCGGCAAGAAGGACGGCCAGGGCCTGTACAGGTGGGAGAACGGCAAGGCGGTGAAGCCGCCGGTCCCGCAGGACTACAAGACGCCGGACGACCTGGAAGACCGCCTGATCCTGCCGCTGCTCAACGAGGCCGTCGCCTGCCTGCACGACGGCGTGGTCGCCGACAGCGACCTGCTCGATGCCGGCGTGATCTTCGGCACCGGCTTCGCCCCGTTCCGCGGCGGCCCGATCGAGCATGTGAAGGCGGTCGGCCCCGACGCGCTGCTGGAAAAGCTCAAGGCGCTGCAGGCGCGCCACGGCGACCGTTTCGCGCCGCGCCCGGGCTGGGACAATCCGGCGCTGCGCACGGCCACGGTCTGACCGGAAGCGAGCACCATGGCCTTCGCCGACCTGCTGCTGGCCCTGGCGCTCGCGGCGGCGCCCGCCGCGGCCGCGCCGGATGCCGCCGTGCTGTCTGGCGTGCTGGAGGTCCATGAGCGCGCGGGCGGCTGCGGCGGCGAGGCCGACACCGGCCTGCGCACGCATGTGGAAGGCTCGCGCACGACCTTCGAGCAGGACATCTGGCTGTCCTCGCGCGAGTCCCTCGACCCGATCGACGTCCTCCAGGTCGCGCGCGAGGGCACCACGCTCAGTGCGACGGTGAACGTACACGTTGCGGAAACCGAACCCGGCCGCCCCGTTCCCGCCTGCATCCGCCCGGTCAACCTGCGCCTGCACATCGAAGGCCTGCCGCCCGGCAACTACACCCTGCAGCTCAGGCGCGCGGAGTCCTGACGACCACCGCGCGGCGGCTCAGCCCTCCGGCAGCACCTGCGCCATCACCCAGTCTTCCTTCGGATCGTCGCCCACATGGAAGATAGACCGACCGACGATCTGGAAGCCGTGCTTGCGCCAGAAGCGGATTGCCTGCGACGACTCCTGCCACACCGTCAGCCACACCGAGCGCGAGCCGCGCAGGCGTGCGGCGGCCAGCAGGTGCGAGACCAGCACCGCCGCGATGCCACGACCATGGAAGGCTTCGTCCAGATAGATGCGCGCCAGCTCCACCGTGGGTTGCAGGCCCACGTCGGTCGGCGGCAGCGTGCCCCAGCGCAGTTGCGCGAAGCCCGCCCACACACCGTCCTGCTCCACGATCAACGTGAGCGTGTCCGGGTCGCGGATCTCCTGCGCCTGTCGCTCGGGCGTATAGGCCTGCGCAACGAACGCCGCGACGTTCTCGGGTGTGCTGCAATGGCCATTGGCGGCCAGGAAGGTTCGCCGCATCATCGCGGACAGTTCAGCGGCTTCGGACAGCCGCGCGGGTCGGATTTCGGTTTTCATGCACCGTGCATGGTACGTGCTTCCATGCCGTGAAAGAACGCGGAGACCGTGCGCACGAGGCCAATGTGAGTCGTGCGGGCGCCCATCGCCTACCATGGCACCCCCCCTTGTTCCGGATGTTCCCATGCTCCGCTGCTTGATGCTGGCTCTAATGCTGATCCCGCTGCTGGATGCGCGCGCGGCCGACGACGAAGCCGCCGTGCGCGCCACCTTCGCGGCCTACAAGAAGGCCGTGCTGGCGCACCAGGGGGATAGCGCCGCCGACAACGTGACCACCGGTACGCTGCGCGAGTACGCGCGCTACCGCGAACTGGCCCTCTCTGCGCCGCGCACCGCGCTGGAAGCGCTGCCCATGACCGAGCGCCTGCAGGTGCTGATCATCCGTACCCGCGTACCTGCCGCCGATCTGCGCGCGATGGACGGACGCCGGGTGTTCACTCATGCGGTGGATCGCGGCTGGATCGGCCGCGAGGGCGTGGAGCGCAGCGAGCTGGGCACCGTACAGGTGGACGGCGACCGCGCGGCGGCGCGGCTGAAGATCGGCGCCACCGAGCTGCCGGTCGATTTCGAGTTCGAGCGCGAACCGGGCGGGTGGCGTTTCAACCTCATCCCGCTGACCACCATGAGTGAGGACGTGTTCAAGCAACTGGCCCGGCAGAACGGCGTCAGCGAGAACGAGATGGTGATGACGCTGCTGCGCGGCTTGTCGGAAGCCCCGGTGGACGAGCGCCTGTGGGATCCGCCGACACCGTAGTGCGGGTCAGCGCCGTGCGAACACCTCGGGCGGCGCGCGTACCGGGCTGCGATGCGCGGACAGCTCGCCCACCAGCCCCAGTTGCGCGGAGAAATCCGCCAGCCGCGCCCACACGTAGGGCTGCAGGTCGTCAGGGGCGGTGTCGTACACCTGCCGCCACAGCCGGTCCATGAACACGCGCGGCTCCTCGCGCAGCGCTCCGCGTTCGATGCGCTCCCCGGCAGCGGCCAGTGCGGCCCGGATGTCGGCCAACGTGTCCATGCGCGCAGGGTAAGGGCCGTGCATGCCGGTTGTGTTACACGAGACCCGGCCGTCCGACGATCGGCGCCAAACCGTGAATGCGGTTACGGTCCCGGCTTCCTGCGCGGCGTCGCGCCAGCCGGTTCGAACAGCCAGCGCATCGCACGCCGGTAGGCCTCGCCGATGGTAGCCGCGTGCGTGCCGCCTTCGATCTCGATCAGCGCCACCTGCCAGGGCGCCGGTGGCTGCGCGGACCAGGCACTGGCCCACGCACGTGCGGTCTGCCGGCGCGCCTCGGTATCGCGGGTGCCACTGACCACCGCCACCCGCAGGTCCTGGCGGGCATGCACCGAGGCCGGCGCGAAAAGCTGCTCCCGCGCCGGGCCCTGCGCCGGATTGCTGGCGATGCGTCCCCAGAACAGGTCCGGCGCCTCGCGCGCCGACCACAGCACGAAGTAACCACCACGCGACTGCCCCAGCAGGATGCGTCGTGCAGGGTCGGCAGCGTAGCGACGCTCCACTTCGGGCACCAGTCGGTCGCGCAGGAAGGCCAGGAAACCTGGCGCCCCACCCTGCTCCGGAGTGGCGTCCGGCCCGGGCGCGGTGAAGTCGGTATTGCGCCGGTTGACGGCCGGGTCGAAGCCGCCGTAGGCGATGCCGACGATGATCGCCTCGGGCAGCTGCTCGTCGTAATGCAGGAACAGGTGCGTCGGCGCCAGCAGCGGGAACAGGCTGTCGCCGTCCAGGACATACACCACCGGGTAGCGCGTCGGCGCGGTCGCGTCGTAGCCCTCGGGGTAGCGCACGAAGATGTGGTGCACGCGCCCAGAACCGCGGTCCGTCAGCGGGAAATAGTCGCCCTTCAGCGCCGGCAGGTGCGCCAGTGGGCCCTGCACGCCCGCACCGTCCGGGGCGGCAGGCACGGGCGGCGCCGCCCACGCCGCCGGCATCACGACGGCCAGCAGCCAAGCCAGGAGAAACCCCGTGCGAAGGATCATGCCGAATACCTCATCGATGCCGGGCCGGCGGGCCCGGCCATTATCGCCATCCTGGGTCGGCGGGGCGGACGCGGCACAATGGCCACCCGTACCCGCGAAGCGTCCTCCACGGTGAAACCCCGCCCTGATCTGCTGCGCCGGCTGCTGCGCGCGAAGGACCGCATGGATGCCGCTCCCGACCAGGACTGGCCCATCCCGCGGCTGGCCGAGCTCAGCGCGGTTTCGCCGGCGCATTTCGCCCGCGCCTTCAGACAGGCCTTCGGACTGCCGCCGCACCGCTACCTGCTGACGCGACGCATCGAGCGCGCCGCGGCGCTGCTGCGCGACACCGATGCGCCCGTCATCGACATCGCGCTGCAGACCGGCTGGCGCAGCATCGGCACCTTCGGCCGCATCTTCCGCGACATCACCGGTGAAAGCCCGGGCGAATGCCGCCTGCGCGCGCGCAACGCCCTGGACACCCGCGGAGGCATGCCCGAGTGCGTGGTGCGCGCGGTGGAACGTCCGGACCTGAAGAGCGCAGTTCTGGAGAAGCGCCGGCGGGCGCGCGCGACTAAGGTGGCTGCCCCGACCGAGGAGGCTCCATGAGCGAAGGCATCGAGGTAATAGGCATCTATGTGCGCGACCAGGACGAGGCGCTGGCGTTCTACGTGGACAGGCTGGGCTTCCGCGTCCAGGCGGACGTGCGCAACGGCGACTATCGCTGGCTGACGGTGCAGCACCCGGAACAACCGACCCTGCAGCTGGGCCTGTTCCGGCCCGGCCCGCCGGTGCACGACGCCGCCACCGCCGACGCTTTGCACGGACTGGTGGCGAAGGGCGCCATGCCGCCCCTGGTGCTGCAGGTGAAGGACTGTCGTGCGGCTTACGAGGCGCTGAGCGCAAAGGGCGTGGAATTCATCCAGGAACCCATCCGCCGCTACGGCCAAGTCGACGCCGGCTTTCGTGATCCGTCCGGCAACGGCTGGAAGATGATCGAACGCCAGCGCAAGGAGACGGCATGAGCCTCGCGCGCTTCTCACGACAGAGCCACCGCGGGCTCTCGATCGTGTTCACACTGACGGTCGCGCTGAACTTCGCCTGGCGCGCGGCCGCACAGGGCGAACCGCCGGCGTGGGTGACGTACGCGCCGCTGCCACCGCTGTTCCTGCAGCTGTTCACCGGCCTGTACCTGTTCGCGCTGCCCTACCTGCGGCACCGGCATGCCGACAGCGCGGATCGGCGACAGGCTTCATAAGGCTCCCCGTCCGCAGGTCGCGCCGCCGCTCATTTCTTCATGGCCGCCACGATCTCGGACACCCCAAGCCCGAGTTCGAGCTGCAGGCGCACGTACTCCCGCTCCTTGCGCGACAGCGGACGCCCCATTTCGATGCGTACGTCCTCGGCTTCCAGGATGCGCAGGATCCTCGGCAAGGCCGAGCCGATGGCGTCAGGCCCGTAACCCGCTTCCCGCAGGGCGGCGCTGAGGATGGTTTCGGTGTCCATGCGTGATCCAGATCGAATGAGGGAGCGCATTGTGCGCCCCAACGGCCGGATCAGGTGAATTTACCGCCAAAGGCGTTACGCCAACGCGCTCTTCAGCGGCGCGCGGACCGTGCACGTCTTCCCTTGCTGCTCTGCGCGGTGGCGCGACTGCGCACGAACTCCGGGAAGGTCTCCGCCAATGAGTCCTTGTCCGGCAGGATGTAGAACACCCCGCCCCGCTCGAACGTCGGGCGGATGACCTGCTCGTAGAACTCGGGTGCGACGTTGATGCAGCCGTGGGTGACACGGTTGTCGTCGGGCGAAGGCGAGGCCAGGCGCTCGACGCGCCGCTCGGCCGGGACGCCGGTCGCCGTCGGGTGAATGGAGACTGCCGAATCGTAATCCACCCACAGCACGCGACCCGCGTCGATCGACGGGCCATAACCGCCCACGAAGCGTCCGGCGGGCGTCGTGCGGTCCCGACCGGGAATCTCGCGAAGCGCGAGGCCGCTGATGCCCGGCGCCGTGTGATCGCCGATCGCCGAGCCGAAGAGGCCGGGCGCCGCACCGCGAAGGCGTCCATCGCCGCCGAATACCAGGATCTGCGCAGCGGCCTTGTCGATGACCGCGAACGGAAAACCTTCGCTGTCCCTGGCGGCGACCACCCAACCGGCGAGCTCGATCACCGTCTCGGACACATCCTGTTCGGGCGGAAGCAGGTCGACGGACGCGACGGAGGATGCGGTGCTCTCCTCGGCGCGCACCATATCGCTGCTCGCGAAAGCCAGCGCCAACAGCAGTGCGCCACAGGCGCTCCGGATCACAGGGTGCATGAACATGCGGATGGGACGGGTCCTTGAAACGATAAATGGGCAAAACAAAGAAGCCGGTGACCACAAGAGGTCACCGGATCCCGGGTTGAAACCGTTCGTCACAACGTGGGGCGAACGATCAACCGCGCGGCACGCGGCGCGGCGCCTCCTCCAGCTGCCGGACGCGGCTTTCCATCTGGTCCAGACGCTGGTTGGCCTGCTGCGCGGACTGGTTGGCAGATTCGGCACTCTGCGCCGCGCCCTGCACCTTGGTATCGAGCTGGTCGAGGCGCGAGTTGATGGTGGCGAACTCGTCGTCGTACGTAGCGCAGCCGGCAAGGCCCACGCCCGCGACGATCGCCACGCCGAGCACGCGCGCCATGGCCAGGTGTTTCTTCTTGGTGGTCGTAAACATTCCAATCCTCCTTCGTCTTGGGGCCCTGGAATATAGCGGCGTTTTCAGCGGTGGCCGCAAGTCCACTTCAGCTTAGGTTGGAGTACGTAGACACGCCGTGAAGATCGCAGCCATGAGCCTCGCGGCGCTTGTTCGGAAGAATCCATCGATTTGTTGAACCCGTTCGCAGTCGCGTCAAGCAACGCCTCACAATCCCTGCGTACGTGCAGGACATTGCGACACGAATTCCGAGATCGCGTGACGGCCCTATGCGGCGTGTCCTTTTCGTGTGGAAGCGGGCGTAGGCGGCATCGAGCGCGCGAACCTGGCTCAACACCCCATCGGCGGCAGGAACGATACCGTCGATACCACCACCCACCTGCCCTTCCGCAGCACCTCCACCCGCACCCGCACCGTGCTGATCGCCACGAACGGCAGCACCGTGCCCAGCGCATCGCCCTGGCCGATGCGCGGAATCCAGTCGTCCGCCAGCGACGGTTCGCCCTGGGCAGTGGTATGCGCGCGTACCGCCCGCTCCAGTTCCGCCTGGGTGTAAGGCGGGAAGCAGGCGTGCTGCTCGACCGACGGCGTCGGCAGGACGAACGAGACCGCATCCACCGCCTCCGCCGCTTCCCAGCCGGAGACGCAGTGCTTCCAGCCGGTCAGGTCCAGGTGCGGCCCTTCCGCGCTCAGGCCCAGGCTGGTTTCGTACTGTACGCGCACGCGCCAGGCTTCACCCGGCTCCGCGGGCTGCAATTGCAGGGTGGCGCCATACACCTCATCGCCCAGCTCCAGCGGGACCGTCAGCAGGGGCGGCACCGGTCCTTCATGCCGCCACCCCGAGAACGATGTATCGCCGCCCGCATGCGGCAGTACACGCAGACCGACCAGCGCCTGCGTGTGCGCCCGCAGCGGCACGCACAGCAACATCAGGCACAGCAGGGCACCTAGCCGCCATCGTGCGATTCCGTGCATCTCCTTCATCCTTGTTCCCCACAAGAAGCAGAAGCCTGTTGAGATGGTAGCGCGATGCGCGGCGATGTCGGACGCCATGCCGTGCCTGAACACCATCGGGCGCGGCGGCGTCGGCTTCACGAAAGCGTGACCCGGCCACGCCTAAGTTCTGGGCGGACACATACGCGCCACGCGCAGAGGAACGCCATGACCATGATCAGACTGCGGGCCACCGGCCCGCGTACCGGATTCGATGCCCTGCTGGCCGACCTGCACGGCATGGAGGGCGTGGAGCGGGCCGAGGAACTAGCCGACCTCATGCCGCATATGGACGATGAGGATTCCAGTTCCGCCGGTCTGATGGACGACCGCGGCGGCGATGTGCGCGCCCTGGAGATCGAAGTGCTGTCGCCGCACGCGGACCGGGTGCGCGAGGCCGCCGCCGACATCGCAGGCCAGTACGGCCTGGTGCTGGAATTCGTGGACGACTTCTGAGACGCGATGGCCGGGCTGCTGCATACCTCGGATGCGATGCCCGGCCTGCGACGGCAGCGATGCGGGCGCGGTTTCGTGTACCTGGACGCGCGTGGGCGCCCCGTGCGCGCGCCGGCCACGCTGGCGCGCATCCGTCGCCTGGCCATTCCGCCGGCCTATACCGACGTGTGGATCTGCGCGCAGGCCAACGGACACCTGCAGGCCACCGGCCGCGACGCGCGCGGCCGCAAGCAGTACCGCTACCATCGCGACTGGCATGCCGAACGCGGCGCACGCAAGTACGACCGCCTGCTCGCCTTCGCCGACGCCCTGCCCCGCCTGCGCCGACGCGTCCGCGCCGACCTGGCACTGCCAGGGTTTCCGCGCGGCAAGGTCGTGGCGCTGGTGATGGCCCTGCTGGGGCAGACCCTGCTGCGCGTGGGCAACGCCAGCTACCAGAAGACCAACGGCTCCTACGGCATCACCACGCTGCGCAACGTGCATGCGCGCTTCATCGCCGGCAGCGAAGTACGCTTCGCCTTCCGCGGCAAGGGCGGCAAGACGCTGGAAGCGCGCGTCGACGATGCGCGCCTGGTGCGGCTGGTGCGCCGCTGCCGGCAACTGCCCGGCCAGGCGCTGTTCCAGTACCGCGACGGCGACGCCGTGCAGCGCATCGGTTCCGGCGACGTCAACGCCTACCTGCAGGACGTGCTGGGAGGCCCGTTCACCGCGAAGGACTTCCGTACCTGGGGCGCCACGCTGTTCGCCTTCCGCACGCTGGCGACGATGGAGGTGCCCCAGGCGGAAGCGGCCCGTCGGCAGGTCCGCATGCAGGTCCTGCGCGACACCGCCGCCATCCTCGGCAACACCCCGCGCATCTGCGAGCGCTGCTACGTGGACCCACACGTGTTCGAAGGCTGGGAAGACGGCCGCCTGCAGCGCGCGGCGGCGAACGCACGTGGCCCCCGGCAATGTGAGCAGGCGGCGACCCGCCTCCTCAAGCGCATGCGCCGCGGATCATGAGCGCTTGCGACGCCGCTTTTCCGGCACGGGTGATTCCTCCAGTGCGGAGAGCGCCGTGCTGACTGACCCCAGGTCCTGCTTTCGTCGGCCATAGTCGCCCCACGGATGCGCGCGCAGCCGGCCCATGCGGCGCGGCGTGCTGGTCAACGTATAGGCATCGCCGCCCTTGATGCGGCCCAGTTCCTCCCAGCGCAACGGCATGGCGACCGGTGCGCCTTCGCGCGCGCGCAGCGAAAAGGACGCCACGCTGGTGGCACCGCGCCCATTACGCAGGTAGTCGATGAAGATCCTGCCCTTGCGGAACTTCTTGGTCGCGGTGGCGACATAGGCAAGCGGATCGGAAGCGGCCATCGCGTCGGCGAAGGCGTGCGCGAACGCCTTCACCTGCAGCCAGGGACACGGGGGCTTCAGCGGCACCACCACGTGCAGGCCCTTGCCGCCCGAGGTGCGGACGAACGACGTGAGCCCCAGGGCACGCAGGCGTTTGCGCACCAGGCGCGCGGCCTCCACCACGCGCGGAAACGTCACGTCGGCGCCCGGGTCGAGATCGAAGACGATACGGTCCGCCAGGTCCGGGGCGTCGGCCCGCGCACCCCAGGGATGGAATTCCAACGTATTGAACTGCACCAGTTCAAGCAGACCGTCCTCATCGCGCACCACCAGGTAATCCGCGCGCGTGCCGCCCTCTTCGTCCAGCGACACCGCCTCCACATGATCCATGCCGGCCGTGTGATGCTTCTGGAAGAAGCACGGCCGCCCCGCGCCCTGCGGGCATCGCACCACCGACAGAGGACGCCCTTCGACTTCCGGCAGCAGCCAGCGCGCCATCGCTCGGTAGTAGTCGAACACCTGCTGCTTGGTGATGCCGCTGTCCGGAAAGACCACGCGCTGGGGATGCGTCAGTTCGGTCCTGGCGTCGGGGGCGTGCGTGCGCGTGGCGGGCATGGCGGTATCTCCGGCAGAGGGACGTGCTTCACGCAGGTCCGCCGGCCGCTTGTCACGGCGGAGGGTCTTCAGCGCGGGCTGGCGCAGCAGACCCTGATTGCCGCGGCCATGATGGAACACCTCGGCGACCAGGCGCGGCACCACCCAGCGCGCGCGGCGCAGGTCGGGATCGTCCACGTCCACCTGGGCGGTGGGTGTCGCGCGCGCGCCCTTGGCCAGCTGCCTGGCCAAGGAATCGAGCAGCGCATCGCTCATGCCCGTGCCCACGCGCCCGGCATAGCGCCAGCCGCGGGCGCCGTCGGGTGCGGCCAGCAGCAGTGCGCCCAACCCGGCGCGGCGACCCTTCGGCGCGGTGAAGCCGACCACGGCGAACTCTTCCGCATCGCGTTGCTTGATCTTCCGCCAGGCATCGCCGCGGCCGGCATGATAGGGCGCGTCGGCGCGTTTGGAGATGATGCCCTCCAGCCCCCTCTCGATCGCCATCTTCAATGCCTCGTCGCCACGGCCGACGATGTGCGAGCTGTAGACCAGGCGGTCCGGCGGCGACTTCAGGATTTCCGCCAGCAGCGCCTTGCGCTGGTACTGCGGACTGGCGGCCAGGTCCACGCCGTCCACCTGCAGGATGTCGAACAGGACGTAGGACAGCGTGGCGTTCTTCTCGCCCGCCAGCGTGGCCTGCAACAGGCCGAAGTCCTCCTGCCGTCCCGCACCAGCGACCAGTTCGCCGTCGAGCACCGCCTCGTCCAGATCGAGCGCTTCGAGCGCACTGACGATCTCCGGCGCCTGGCCGGTCCATTCGCGTTCGTTGCGCGACCACAGGCGCACGCGGCCGCGCCGGATTTCGGCGATCAGGCGGTAGCCGTCCCATTTCGCTTCGTGCAGCCAGTCGTCGCCGGCAGGCACTTCCTGCTGGAGCTTCGCCAGTTGCGGGGCGCGGAAGCCCGGATGCTTCGACGTGGCGCGCGCGCCATCGAGCCGGGCGGCGCGATGCGCCCAGCGCTCACGGGGCGCGGTGCCCTGCTTGGCGCGGGATGCTGCGCGTGCGCCGACTTTCGCCGCTGCGCGCCTGCGCGGGGCGGGACGCGCGCCCGGTGGCGGCGTTACGTCGTCGAGCAGATCATCGGCCTCGCGCGGGCCGGCGAAATCGTCACGTTCCTTGAACAACAACCACTGCGGCTGACGCGCCGGCGTATGCGTGCGCACCAGGTGCCAGCCCCCCTTGAGCTTGTCGCCGAACATGCGGAAGCGCAGGTGTCCTTTCGCGAGCTGCGCTTCGGCATCGCCGTCGGTGGTCCAGATGCCGCGGTCGAAGGTGGCGACGTGGCCGCCGCCGTACTGCCCTTTCGGTATCTCGCCTTCAAACTGGGCGTAGTCGATGGGGTGATCCTCGACCTCGGCGGCCAGACGTTTCACGTCGGGATCGAAGCTGGGGCCCTTCGGCACCGCCCAGCTCTTGAGCGTGTCGCCCACCTGCAGGCGGAAGTCGTAATGGCGCCGGCCGGCGTGGTGCAGTTGTACGACGAAGATGGGTCGCTTGCCGCGCCCGCGCCGCGCGTCCGCGTCCGCGCCCGGCTCGGGGGTGCGGTCGAAACGGCGCTTGCGACGGTATTCCTGCAGGCTCATGGACGCTCCTCGCCTCCGTTATGACGCCACGGCCGTCAACAGCGCGTGCAAGTAGCGGCCGGGCCGCGCGCGGGGTCAGCCGGGCGACAGGCTGTTGCGTGCATGCCACGCACGCAGGGCCGGCGAAACGGCATCGTCCAGCGGCACGTCGAGCACCCGGTAGGCATCGAGCGCGTCGCGCAGCACGGCCCAGGGCGTGCCCGACCGTGCCAGCGGCCACCCGTCCACGGGACCGTAGCGGGCGATGGCGGCCTGCTCGCCCGCGCCCAGGTGCTCGCGCTGCGCGGCCAGCCGCGCCGCCACCCAGCCCCGCAGCGGATGGAGGGCGAAACCCGCGTCCTCGAGGGCCGCGCGTATGGCGCTCAGGGCGGTTTCCGCACCCCGGAACCATTCGGTCCGGCCCGCCGCACGCGCGGGCACGGTGAGCGGCGGCGGCGCGGCGTGCAGGCGCAGATCGCGCTTCAGACGCGTTTCCCAACCGCGGGCCTCGCGCACGCTGGCTGCCTCGGCCAGCCAGCCGCGGTCCAGGTCGAAGAACGCGTAGTAGCGCGGCGAGAACGCCTGCATGCGCCGCAGCGGATTGGTGGCGATGCCCAGCTTGGCGTGGTCTTCGTAGGCGCAGGGCAGCACGTACAGGAAGGCGCGTCCGCTGGCGCCGGTGCCGACGCCTTCCACCGGCACGACGCGGCGCCCGCCCGCCATGCGTCAGCGCGACGCGGCCTTGCGCGCCGTCTTCTTCACGGCGGCCTTCTTCGCGGCCTTGGCCGCCTTGCGCGGGGCCTTCTTCGCGGGCGCTTTCTTCGCAGGCGTGCGCTTCTTGGTGTCCAGGCTCTTCTGCAGCAGCGCCATGAAATCGACCACGTTGGTGGCGGCGTCCTCGCGCTCGGGCGCGTCGTCGTCCTTGATCTTCGTGGTGGCGCCGCGGGCCTTGATGCGTTTCTTGATGATGGCTTCCAGCCGCTGGCGGAACTCGTCGTGATAGGCGTCCGGCGCCCACTTGGCCGACATCGAGCCGATCAGGCTCTCGGCCATCTCGCGCTCCTTGGCGGTGATGCGGTAGTCCGACGCCTTGCCGGCAGGCAGCTTGTATTCCTCCGGATCCACCAGTTCCTGCGGGTAACGCAGCATCATCAGGACCAGCGCGTCGCCTTCGGGGACCACGGCGCACAGGTATTCGCGGGTGCGGATCACCACCCGCGCCACGCCCACCTTGCCGGTGCTGGCCAGGGTGTCGCGCAGCAGCACATAGCCCTTCTCGGCCTTCTTGCCGGGGACCAGGATGTAGGGCTTTTCGTAAAAGCGGATGCCGATGTCGTCGCGGTCGACGAAGGCCTCCACATCCACCGACTCGTGCGTCTGCGGCGCGGCCGAGGCGATGTCCTCTTTCTCCACCACCACGTAACTGCCCTTGTCGTACTCGAACGCCTTGACGATGTCCTTCCACGGGACTTCCTCGCCGGTCTCGGCGTTCACGCGTTCGAAGCGGATGGGCTTCCTGTCGCGCGAGTCCAGCATGCGGAAGCTGATGTCGACCTTGCGCTCGCCCGACATGAGCGAGACCGGGATGTTGAGAAGGCCGAATGAGAGGGTACCGGTCCAGATCGGGCGCGCCATGGAATGCCTGCCACGGGAAACGAGGCCTGCATGCTGGCCAGCCGGGACGAAAGCCTGCGTGAAAGCGGGTGTCCGCGCGCGACGCGGACGCGCCTCACATGGTGTGCGTGGGCTTCTCGCCGCTGAGGCTGCCGGCCAGCATGGTCTCGATGCGGTTCTTGATCGCTTCGCCTTCGCTGGTCTCGGCGAACTGCACGCCGATGCCGGCCGCGCGGTTGCCCTGGGCGCCCGCAGGCGTCACCCACACCACCTTGCCGGCCACCGGCAGGCGGTCGCTGGACTCGGGCAGCGTGAGCAGCAGGAAGACTTCGTCGCCAAGGAAGTAGCGTTTGGGCGTGGGCACGAAGATGCCGCCGCCCTTCACGAACGGCATGTAGGCGTTGTACAGCGCGGCCTTGTCCTTCACTGCCAGTGACAGGATGCCCTGCCGTCCACCTGCTGCATTCATTCCCCGTCTCCGTGCGTGTCGGTCAGCCGCGCCGCGCCCCGACTGCGCGTCCGCGGTCGCTGCCGGCCCACGCCAGCAGCAGTTCCACCATGGCAAGATCGGCGCGTACCGTGGTCCGCAACAGGTCGCGGGTACGATTGGCGGCGTCGAACCAGGTGGCCAGCTTGTTCAATCGGGCCGGATCGGTCAAGCCGACACGTCCGGCCTGCTCCAGCGCGAGATCGGCGGCATGGCGCAGGCGCGCGTCGGCCAGCTCGTCGTTGGCCCAGCGCTGCGCGGTCTCCACCACCCCGATCTCGCCCTGCTCCAGGCGCTGCAGATCGCGCGCCACGGCTTCGCGCAGCGCCAGGCCATCGTGGCGCAACCAGTCGTCCGCCAATCCGGGGTGGCCACGCGCGGCGTCCAGTGCGCGCAGGGCGTCGGGCTCGGCATGGCCCTGCGCCCGCAGCCAGGCGAGCGCCTCGTCGTGCGGCGGCAGCCTGAACTCGATGCGCTGGCAGCGGCTGCGGATCGTCGCCGGCAGGCGTGCGGGCTGCGCGCTGACCAGCCACAGGTAGCGGCCCGGGGCGGGTTCCTCCAGCGTCTTCAGCAACGCGTTGCAGGCCGCGCGGTTGATGGCGTCGGCAGGATCGAGGATCGCCACCTGCGCCTGGCCGTATTGCGGTGTCAGCGCCAGCTTCTGCGCGACCTCGCGCACCTGGTCGATGACGATCTCGGTGCGCAGCTTGCTGCCGTCCTTGGTGGGCGCGAACGAGACCACCTGCAGGTCGGGATGGGTGCCGGCCTCGATCAGGTGCGCGCTGCGGTCGTTCGCTGCGGGTTCGCCTTGGGCGTCGCGCTGCTGCGCCAGCACGCGGCGCGCCAGGCGGTCCACCACCGCGCGCTTGCCCAACCCTGCAGGGCCGCAGACCAGCAGGCCATGGCCGAGGCGGCCGGCCTCCAGCGCAGCGACCGCATGATCGTACGCGCGCTGTTGCCAGGGCGAGAACAGCGTGCTCATGCCAGGTCGCTGTCCGTCAGCGTACGCAGATAAGCGGTGATCGCCGCTTCCACCGCAGCCGCAACGCCTGCCGGCGGCTGCGCCGCATCGATCACGCGGAAGCGTTGCGGCTCGGCTGCGGCACGCGCGCGGAAGCCGGCGCGCACGCGCTCGAAGAAATCGTCCTGCTCGCTTTCGATGCGGTCCGGCCACAGGTCGCGGCCGGCGGTACGGGCGCGGCCTTCGCGCACATCCAGGTCGAGCAGCAGGGTCAGTCCTGGTTTCACGCCCACGGCGCGGCGCTCGAGGGCGGCGATCCAGTCGGAGTCCAGGCCGCGGCCCGCGCCCTGGTAGGCGTAGCTGGAATCGGTGAAGCGGTCGCTGACGACGAACGCGCCGCGACGCAGTGCAGGGCGCACCACTTCGCGCACATGCTGCGCGCGCGAGGCGAACATCAGCAGCAGCTCGGTCTCCGGCGCCAGCGCTTCGTCCTGCGGATTGAGCAGCAGCTCGCGGATGCGCTCGGCCAGCGGCGTACCGCCGGGTTCGCGCGTCAGCACCACCTCGTGGCCGGCCGCCTGCAGGCGGTCGCGGATGGCCGCGATGGCGCTGGTCTTGCCGGCGCCCTCGCCGCCTTCCAGCGTGACAAGGCGTGGCTGGGTCAGCACGGCCTCGCTCATGGCGCTTCCGCCTTGCGCAGCGTCTCGCGGCGGGTGACCAGGTAGCGCGCGACGGCGGCGTTGTGCTCGGCGAGCGTGGCCGAAAAGATGTGCCGGCCGCTGCCGTCGCCGACCGCGACGAAATACAGCGCATCGCCATCGGCCGGGTTCACCGCGGCGCGCAACGCTTCCGCGCCCGGCATGGCGATGGGGGTGGGTGTCAGACCCTTGCGGGTATACGTGTTGTAAGGCGTGTCGGTGGTCAGGTCGCGGCGTCGGATGTTGCCGTCGTAACTACTGCCGATGCCGTAGATGACGGTGGGATCGGTCTGCAGCGGCATGCCGATCTTCAATCGGCGCGCGAACACGCCGGCGATGGCCGGCCGCTCCTCGGCGATGCCGGTTTCCTTCTCGATGATCGAAGCGAGGATCAACGCCTCCTCCGCCGACTGCAGCGGAATGCCGGGCGCACGCGCTTCCCAGGCGGCGGCCAACGCCTTCTCCATGGCGGCGTAAGCCCGCTTGAGCACGTCCAGGTCGGACTCGCTGCGCGTATAGACGTAGGTCTCGGGCAGGAAGCGGCCTTCCGGATGCTGGTCGGGATGGCCCAGCGCAGCCATCAGTTCGGCATCGCTCATCTGCGCGGTCTTCTGCTGCAGGGGCGAGGCGTTGCGCAGCGCCGCGCGGACCTGGCGGATGTTCCAGCCCTCCACCAGCGTGAACCGGTACTGGAGCGTGCGCCCCTCCCGCATGCGCTGCAGCAGCTCGCGCGGGGTCAGCGTGGGCGCCAGGGCGTACTCGCCGACCTTCAGCTGGCTGGCGGTGTTCGTCTGGCGCGCCAGCAGGCGCCACTGCAGGTCGGTGCCATGCGACACCCCACTCTCGCGCAGCTTGCGCAGGACCGTGGGGAAGGCATCGCCCGAGACCACTTCCACCGTCGCATCGGCCGTGGTGCCGCCGATGGGCGCATCCGCGAAACCCCGATGACCCTGCCACAGCCAGAGGCCGGCACCCACCGCCACGGCCAGCAGCAGGGCGAACAGGATGACGATAAAGCGGCAACCGCGCTTGAGAGCTGACGCCACGTAGTCCTCGGTGCTTGAAGCAGGCTGTGCAGGATACCCGGTCGCTGTCTCAGGCTGTAGGCGCAGGGTCAGCCTTCCAGCGCCTTCAGCACGCCACGGGCCTTGGCGCGGGTCTCGTCCAGCTCCTTTTCCGGGACCGAATCGGCGACGATGCCAGCCCCGGTGCGGAAGCGGGCCACGCTGCCGGTCCCCTCGGCGAGGATCTCGGCGCTGCGGATCAGGATGTTCAGGTCCAGGTCGCCGTCGCGGTTGAGCCAGCCGAACGCGCCGGTGTAGGCGCCGCGCGGGACCTGTTCCAGTTCCGCGATGATCTGCATGCAGCGCACCTTCGGGCAGCCGGTGATGGTGCCCCCCGGGAAGGTGGCACGGATCACGTCGCCGGGCGTCGCATCCGCACGCAGGTGGCCGCGCACGTTGCTGACGATGTGGTGCACGTGCGCGTAGCTCTCCACCGTCATCAGCTCGTCCACCTGTACGCTGCCCGGGGTGCAGACGCGGCCCAGGTCGTTGCGTTCCAGGTCGATCAGCATGACGTGTTCGGCGCGTTCCTTTGGGTGGCCGACGAGTTCGCGGATGCGTGCTGCATCGTCGTCGCCCTCGAAGCGCGGGCGGGTGCCGGCGATCGGGCGCGTCTCCACCACCTCGCCACGCACCGAGACCAGCCTCTCGGGCGATGAACTCACCACCGTCCAGCCCGGCGTGGCGAACAACCCGGCGAACGGCGCGGGATTGGCGGTGCGCAGGCGGGCGTACAGCGCGGCCGGATCCAGTTCCGCTTCGAAGCGCGCATGCCAGGCGCGCGAGAGATTGACCTGGAAGATGTCGCCGGCACGCAGGTATTCGAGGATGCGCTGCACGCCTTCGGTGAAACGCTCCGGCGCGTCCTCGTCGATGCGTGACGGCGGCTGCCAGGCCGGCAGCGGTGGCCGCTGGGCAATGCGCTCGATGTCGGCGCCGATGCGGGCGATCAGGTCGCCCTGCCCCGCTTCCGCCACGATCACGCAATCGCCCGTACTCCGATCGTGCAGTACGGCGGCGGGACAGCGCAGCGCGAGCGCGACGGGGTGCGCCGCGGCCCCACAGGGCAGCTGCAGCACCGGCTCCACCTGCTGCGCCAGCTCATACGCCAGCATCAGGGCCCAGCCGCCTCGGAACGGCCAGCGTGGCTCCTCGCGCGGCGTGCGCTCGGCCTGCCAGTGACGGTCGAGCGCTGCGAGGAAGTCGCCGGCCTCCGCGTTGCCCTGCAGATCGCGGGTGATGCCGTCAGCATCCAGCCGCAGCCCCGTGCCATCGGCCACCAGCAGGAAATCCCAGCGGCCCTGGGCGGTGCCCGACGCGACCGATTCCAGCAGCACCGGATAGCGCTGCGGATCGAGGCGATGCAGGGCCAGCAGGTCGGTGTCCGACGGAAGAGCGCGCGTTTCGATCATGGCTTCGTCATCCCGGCGAAAGCCGGGACCCAGTGTCTTGTCCTGCGGTTGAAGCGTAAGACGCTGGGCCCCGGCTTTCGCCGGGGTGACGTCGGCGATTTTTCCGGCACCGCTTCAGATCCGCCTGAACACCAGCGTGCCGTTGGTGCCGCCGAAGCCGAAGCCGTTCGACATTGCCACGTCGATCTTCTTCTCGCGCGCCGTATGCGGCACGTAGTCCAGGTCGCAGCCTTCGCCCGGCTCGTCCAGGTTGATGGTGGGCGGGATGATGCCGTGGTGGATGGCCAGCACGGAGAAGATGGCTTCCGCGCCGCCCGCCGCACCCAACAGGTGGCCGGTCATCGACTTGGTGGAACTGACCATGATCTTGTACGCGTGGTCGCCCAGCGCGCGCTTCATGGCCAGCGTTTCGGCCAGGTCGCCCAGCGGCGTGGAGGTGCCGTGCGCGTTGAGATACTCCACCTGGTCGACATTCAGCCCGGCGTCCTTCAGCGCCGACAGCATGCAGCGCGACGGGCCTTCGCCGTTCTCGCTGGGCGCGGTCATGTGGAAGGCGTCCTGCGAGGCGCCGAAACCCGCCAGCTCGCAGTAGATGCGGGCGCCACGCGCCTTGGCGTGTTCGTACTCCTCAAGCACCAGGATGCCGGCGCCGTCGCCCAGCACGAAGCCGTCGCGATCCTTGTCCCACGGACGCGACGCGCGTGCAGGATCGTCGTTGCGGGTGGACATGGCCTTCATCGCACAGAAACCGCCCACCGAGGTCGGCGACGAACCGCGCTCGGCGCCGCCGGCGATCATCACGTCCGCATCGCCGTACTGGATGGTGCGCATGGCGATGCCGATGGAGTGGTTCGACGTGGCGCACGCCGAGACCGCCGAATAACCGGGGCCTTTCAGACCCTTCATGATGCTCAGGTGGCCCGGCAGCATGTTGATGATGGTGCTGGGGATGTAGAACGGGGAAATCTTGCGCGGGCCGCCCTCGTGCAGCTTCACCGCGGTTTCCTCGATGCCGAGGATGCCGCCGATGCCCGCGCCGATGATGGCGCCGATGCGCTCGGCATTGGCCTCCGTCACTTCCAGCCCGGCGTCTTCCATCGCCATCAGCGAGGCGGCCAGCCCGTAGTGGATGAAGGAGTCCATCTTCTTCACGTCCTTCGGCGGCACGAAGGCGGTCGGGTCGAAACCGCGGATCTCGCCCGCGATCTTCGTGCTGTAGCCCTCGGTGTCGAAGGTGGTGATCGGGCCCAGGCCCGACCGCCCGTTGACGATGCCGTCCCAACTGGTGGCCATGTCATTGCCCAGGGGGGACACCAGACCCATGCCGGTGACGACGACGCGACGACGCTGGCTCATATCGTATTCCTCATGACTCTTGGCGGCCGCGCCCTACGCGGGCGCATGGGGGCCGGATACGCGCGGGGCCGCATGCGCGGCCCCGACACGGTTTGCTGCAGACGCGGGACTTACGCCTTGACGTGCGCCTTGACGTAGTCGATGGCCTGCTGCACCGAAGTGATCTTCTCGGCTTCCTCGTCCGGAATTTCGCATTCGAACTCTTCTTCCAGCGCCATCACCAGTTCAACGGTGTCCAGCGAGTCGGCGCCCAGGTCATCGACGAACGATGCGCTGGTGGTGACTTCCTCTTCCTTCACGCCGAGTTGTTCGACGACGATTTTCTTGACGCGTTCTTCGATGCTGCTCATGGATTCGCTCCAGACGGAGATGGGTGACTTGTTGGATTCTGCCGACGCCGGGCGAAGGCAAACCGGGGATAGTGTAGTGGAAACCGGGGACGCCGGGCAGGTATCGCCAAACGCCACCTAATCAATCACTTACAGCTAATTCTTACGGCATGTACATGCCGCCGTTGACGTGCAGGGTCTCGCCAGTGATGTAGCCGGCCGCCGGGCCTGCGAGGAAGGCCACCGCGTGAGCGATGTCGGAAGGCTCGCCCAGGCGGCCCAGCGCGATCTGTTCGCCCAGCGCCTTCTTGGTTTCTTCCGGCAGGTCCTTGGTCATGTCGGTGGCGATGAAACCGGGAGCGACCACGTTGACGGTCACGCCGCGGCTGCCGATCTCCTTGGCCAGCGACTTGGAGAACGCGATGATGCCGGCCTTGGCCGCGGCGTAGTTCGCCTGGCCCGCATTGCCGGTCACGCCGATCACCGAAGCGATGTTGATGATGCGGCCCTTGCGCGCCTTCATCATGCCGCGCATCACCGCCTTGGACGTGCGGTAGACGCTGGTGAGGTTGGTGTCGAGGATAGCCTGCCAGTCCTCGTCCTTCATGCGCATCAGCAGGTTGTCGCGGGTGATGCCGGCGTTGTTGACCAGGATGGAGATGGCGCCGAACTCCTTGGCGATGGCGTCGATCAGCGCATCCACCGCGGCCGCGTCGGTCACGTCCAGCTGGCGGCCATGGCCGCCCACACCCGCCATGCGTTGGCCGATGGCCTGCGCACCGGACGCCGTGGTCGCGGTGCCGATGACCGTCGCGCCCTGTGCCGCCAGCTCGTCGGCGATGGCGGCACCGATGCCGCGGCTGGCGCCGGTGACCAGCGCGATTTCACCCTGCAGGGGCTTGCTCATGTGATGTCCTCGGAACGGTCCGCGCGGACGCGGCGAATCAGGATAAGGGATCGGGTGCGGCGAAGGTCAGGCGCGCCACTCGGCGAGCGCGCCTTCGAAGTCGCCCACGCCCCCGATGGCACGCGCGTCAAGGCCCTTGTCGATGCGCTTGACCAGTCCCGCAAGCACCTTGCCGGGACCGCATTCGGCGATATGCGTCGCACCGCTGGATGCCAGCACCTGCACGCATTCGGTCCAGCGCACCGGCAGGTACAGCTGGCGCACCAGCGCGTCACGGATCGCGTCCACACCATCGTGCACCTTCGCATCCACGTTCTGCACCACCGGCAGCGACGGCGCCTGCCAGGACAGGCCCGCCATCACCTCGGCGAGTCGATTCGCCGCTTCCCGCATCAGGGGCGTATGCGACGGCACACTGACGGCCAGTTTCACCACCTTGCGGATACCGCGCTCGGTGAGCAGCGCGATGGCGCGCTCGACCGCTTCGCTGTCGCCGCCGATCACGATCTGGCCGGGCGAGTTGTAGTTCGCCGGTACGACCACCTTGCTGTCGGAGGCCAGGGTGCACACCTCGGACACCAGCGCATCCTCGGCGCCCAGCACGGCCGCCATCGCGCCGACGCCCGTCGGCGCGGCGTCCTGCATCAGCTGGCCGCGCAGGCGTACCAGGTGCGCGCCATCCTTCAGTGAGAGCGCACCCGCAGCCACCAGCGCGGTGTACTCGCCCAGGCTGTGACCGGCCAGCTGCGCCGGCGCGGGCCCGCCCTGCTGCTGCCATGCACGCCACACGGCGATGCCGGCGGCCAGCAGCGCAGGCTGGGTGTATTCGGTGCGGTTGAGCATTTCTTCGGGGCCGCCCTGCGACAGCGCCCACAGGTCCACACCCGCGCCGTCGGAGGCTTCGGCGAACGTCTCGCGCACGATCGGATGCAGCTCGGACAGTTCGGCCAGCATGCCGACGGACTGCGAACCCTGGCCCGGGAACACGAAAGCGAGATGCGTGGAAGTCACTCGGACACCCTGCGTGAAAACAGGCCGCGATGATACGGGCGAACGTGCCGGATTGTCTGTACCGGGGCGTATTGCGCACGCGCCTGCAGCAAGGCGTCGCAGGCCATGGCGGCACCGCGCGAACGCACGATGAAGTTGCCGGAAACGCGAAAGGCGACGCTGCGAAGCGTCGCCTTTCCTCAGGCGGAGATGCGTGCGCGCGGCTCAGTAGCGCAGCAGCACGGAGCCCCATGTGAAACCGCCGCCGAACGCTTCCAGCAGCAGCAACTGGCCGCGCTCGACGCGCCCGGAGCGGATCGCCGTATCCAGTGCCAACGGCACCGAACCGGAAGACGTGTTGCCGTGCTTGTCGACCGTCACGATCACCTGGTCCATCGACATGTCCAGGCGCTTGGCCGTGGCCTCGATGATGCGCAGGTTGGCCTGGTGCGGGATCAGCCAGTCCAGGTCGTGCTTGTCCAGACCATTGGCCTGGAGCGTCTCGTCGACTACGCCATCCAGGGCCTTCACGGCGTACTTGAAGACGTCGTTGCCCTTCATGTGGATGCGGATGCCGTTGTTCGGCTCGTCCTTGTTGAAGCCGGCCGACACGCCCACCGGGTTCCACAGCAGTTCCTTCTTGCTGCCGTCGGCGTGCAGGTGCGTGCTGAGCACGCCCGTCTCGGTGTCGGCCTTGAGCACGGCAGCGCCGGCGCCGTCGCCGAACAGCACGCAGGTGGTGCGCTCGGTCCAGTCGACGATGCGGCTGAGGGTTTCGGTACCGATGACCAGCGCGGTCTTGGCGTCGCCGCAGCGGATGAACTTCTCCGCCACGCTCAATGCGTAGATGAAGCCCGAGCAGGCGGCGTTGACGTCCATCGCGGCGCAGCCGGTCGCGCCGAGGCGCGCCTGGATTAGGCAGGCGGTGGATGGGAAGATCAGGTCGGGCGTGGTGGTGCCGACGACGATCAGGTCGATATCGGAGGCATCCACGCCTGCGGCTTCGAGCGCGCGCAGCGCGGCCTGGTAACCCAGGTCGCCAGCGGTCTGGCCTTCGGCGGCGATGTGGCGTTCGCGGATGCCGGTGCGGGACTGGATCCACTCATCGCTGGTGTCGACCAGCTTCGCCAGGTCTTCGTTGGTCAGCACCTTCTCGGGCAAATAGCTGCCCGTACCGGCGATGCGCGCGTAAATGCGCCCCTTGTTGCCCGGCTCGCTCATGCACGCTCCCATTGCCGGCCCGATCGAGGGCCCAGGTTGTCATCGATCATGCGGAAGGCGCGCCCGGCCCGTGGGCGGGCGCGCTGCATGGATCAATCTTCCTCGACCGCCGAGGTCTTGGTGGCGATGACCTTCTTGCCGCGGTAGTAACCGTCGGCGGTCACGTGGTGGCGCAGGTGCGTCTCACCCGTGGTCGGGTCGGTGGACAGCTGCTTGGCGGTCAGCGCGTCGTGCGAACGACGCTGGCCACGACGGGACGGGGTGACGCGGGATTTCTGCACAGCCATGGGATTGCTCCAGCTCTCGTATCTGTTGGTGAACCTTGCGGTTCGTGTTGCCAGACCGCCGTAGCGGCTAGTTCTTCTTCAGCGAGGCCAATGCCGCGAACGGACTGGTCTTCGCCACCTCTTCTTCGTCCGCCGCCCATTCGCGTTCCACCGCGTCGGACGCCGGATCCACCGCCACCACCGGTATGGCGAGGACCAGTTCGTCCTCCACCAGGTCGGCGGGGCGCAGCATGCCGTCTTCCGGCACCAGCAAGGCCTCGTAGTCGGGCGGCAGCGCGGCCTCTTCCTCCTCGCTGCGCACCAGACCCAACCGCTGCGTCAGTACCACCGGCAGCACGAAACGCTGCAGGCTGCGCTGGCACACCAACGGCAGGCCGGCCTCGATGTGCAGTTCCAGGTACGGGACCCGCAACGCATCGTGGTCGAACTCCACCGTGTAGCGCACGTCGCCTTCGGTATCGGCCAGAAGGCCCTGCAGGCGCGTCATGGCAGACAACGGCAGGCGGCCTTCGAAGCTGCGCCGGTTCGCGACCATGCGCCACGCATCCAGCAGCTCGGGCGTATTCGCGGACATAAGCCGCTGAATGTTAAGGATCAAACCCCGAACTGTCAAACCACCCCAACCGCCGAGGATTGGCTTGCCGCCCGCCGCGCCCACGGGCAGACTCCCCCGCCCGTCCTGCCGGTGCTCCTCCCATGCCGTTGATGCTCGCTTCCACGTCCCGCTACCGGCGCGAGCTGCTGGAACGGCTGCGCCTGCCATTCCATATCGCGCGGCCCGAGGTGGACGAATCGCCCCTGCCCGGTGAGGCCGTCCCGGCCATGGCGGCACGCCTGGCCCGCGCCAAGGCGGAGGCGATCGCCGCCCAGCACCCCGGCACGTGGATCATCGGCTCGGACCAGGCGGCCGAACTGGATGGCGCGCCGCTGGGCAAGCCCGGCCACCGCGAGGCGGCGCTCACCCAGTTGGGCGCAATGTCCGGCCGCCAGGTCCGCTTCCACACCGCCGTGTGCATGGTCCGGGACGGACGCGTCCTGGAAGCGGCCGACGTCACCACCGTGCGCTTCCGTACCCTGGCACCGGCCGAGATCGAACGCTACCTGGACGCCGAGCAGCCGTTCGACTGCGCCGGTAGCTTCAAGTCGGAAGGCCTCGGGATCGCCCTGTTCGATGCCATCGAGTCCTCCGACCCGACAGCGCTGGTGGGCCTGCCCCTGATCGCGGTGGCGAGGATGCTGCGCGAAGCAGGCTTCGACCTGCCCTGACCCGCTAGCGCAGCACCACCGGCTGTTCGGCCCACGTCTCCACGCTGCCATCCCCGCCCGTCACCCGCAGGCCCAGCCAATGCTTGCCGGCCGGAAGGCCGCTGGCGTCCACCTGCGCCTCGAACTGCACGCGCGGCATGCGCGGGTCGCGCGATGCGCCCTTGAGGAACTGCTGCAGCCAGACGTTGTCGGTGAAGTCCGTCGCGGCGGCGACGACCCGACCATCCAGCAATACCTCCACCCGGGTGACCCCCGCCCCGTCCTTCACCGCCCAGCCGCCCACGCTGAAGCGGCGCGCCACGCGGGCGCCGGCCTGCGGCACAGCGATATGGGCCACGACCGGCGAAACGCAGGTACCGCTCTGGCGAATACCCGGCAGCGCGAACAGCAGGAAGCGGCGCGCACCATGATCGATGTTCACGGCCTGCGGTGGCGGCAACGGGCCGATGACGGAGCACAGCTGCTGGTACCGGGCGAGCAGCGCACTGAACTTCACATCCGTCGCGCCCACCACCAGCAGAGTGGGCGCACTCACGCGACCCTCGTGCTGCAGGCCCCACAGCTGCAGCTGCGGGGCACGGCCGTGCTTGCGGTTGAGCGGGTGGTCGAGCACGGGAATGCGCGCGTCAGCGAGCGCGAAACCGAGCTCGGCGCCGGTCTTGAAACTGTCCGCAAGCAACGCGGTTCCTTCCGGCATGCGCGCCCGCGCCTGTTCCACTTCCATCGCCAGGCGGTCCCAGCCGGCGAAATTCTCCGGGTAGTACTTGCTGCCGGCCGCCTGCAGACGCAGGCCGGGCACCGACACCGCCACGTAGTAAGCCAGCATCAGCAGCATGCCGGCGGCCGCCAGCCCCCAAGCCGCCAGACGCCTCTGCCGGGGCCATTCGCGCAGCAGCAGCGGCACGACGGGCAGTAGCGCCAGGTAGCCCGGCAGCGTCCAGTGGAAACTGACGCGCTCGTTGTCGGCGAAGAAACCCAGCAGGAAAAACCCGAAGGTGGACACCGCGCCCAGCAGCGCGAAATAGCGCCATTCGGGCCCGGTGCCGCGCTCGCCGCCGCCCTCGCCACGAATGCCGCGCACGCTGACCACCAGCATGGCCCAGAACAGCAGGGGCGTGGCCAGTGCCGCCTGCACCAGCAGGAAGCGCGCGCCGTCGCCATGGAAGCGCCACGGATGACGGTCGAGCAACTGGAAGCGCAGGCCCGCATCGGCGTATTCCAGATTCCAGGCCAGCAGGGGCGCCCATGCCAGCAGGCCCGCCGCCAGGGCAACCCAGACCCGCGCATCACGCAGTACGCCGCGCCCCTGCGGCAGGCATAGCAGCGCGATCAGCCCCACACCGATCACGCCGATGAAACGATAGTGGCTCAGCGCGCCCAACATGAGGCCCAGCGCCAGTTCGGTGGCCGACGTCGCATCGACGCCGCGCAGCATGCGCGCCCCGGCATCGGCGCACAGCACGGTCGCCAGCGCCATCGGCACGTCGGGCAGCGCCAGCAGGCCCAGCGTGCCCGACAGCGGCATCAGCACGGTCAGCAACGCTGCCTGCCAGCCCACGACGACGCCGAACCAGCGCGCGGCGCTGCGCGCCACCAGCCAGGGCAGCACGGCTGCGATCAGCAGGAACGGCGCGCGCACCGCGAGCACGTGATGCCCGCCGAGTTCCACGCCCAGCCGCGTCAGCCACGCGGTCAACCCGGGCAGGTCGGAATACGCCGCCGCCAGGTGCTGGCCCTCCTGCCAGTAGAACGCCTCATCGACGAACAGCGGCAGGCGCGCGGCGATCGCGACCTTGACCACCGTCACGATGGCCCACACGGCAAGGAACCATCGGCGCGCGCGTTGTTCTTCGTCCATCTCGCTACACTTCTCCGGACCACGATCGAAACCGAGAGCGCGATGTCCGCCATTCCCAGCACCCGCCCTATGCTATCCGAAGGCCTCGCCGACGCCCTCAAGCGGGCGCAAGCGCAGGTCAATGCGCTGGTGTTGGGCAAGACGCACGAAGTGCGGCTGGCGTTCGTCGCGCTGCTGTCCGATGGCCACCTGCTGATCGAAGACCTGCCGGGACTGGGCAAGACCACGTTGGCGCACGCGCTGGCAGCCACCCTCGGCCTGGGCTTCCAGCGCGTGCAGTTCACCTCGGACTTGTTGCCGGCCGACGTGCTGGGCGTGTCGGTGTACGACGCGCAGGCCCGTGCCTTCACCTTCCATCCCGGCCCGGTCTTCACCAACGTCCTGCTGGCGGATGAAATCAATCGTGCCCCGCCCCGCACCCAGAGCGCCCTGCTGGAAGCGATGGCCGAACACCAGGTCACCCTGGACGGCGTAACCCATGCACTCCCGACGCCCTTCTTCGTGATCGCCACGCAGAATCCCGTCGATCTGTCGGGAACGTATCCGCTACCGGACTCGCAGTTGGACCGTTTCCTGCTCAGGCTGGCGCTGGGCTATCCCAGCCCCGCGTCCGAGCGCGAGCTGCTGGCCGGCAGCGACAGGCGTACGCTGATTGCGCAGGCGCTGCCGTTGTTGTCGGCCGAGGACGTGCTTGCACTGCGCGCGGCGGTGAACGATGTCCACGCCAGCGATGCGCTGATCGATTACGTGCAGGCGCTGCTGTCGCGCAGCCGCCAGCACCCGGGCGTGCGGGTGGGTCTGTCGCCGCGCGCCGGTATCGCCCTGCTGCGCGCGGCGCGCGCCTATGCGTTGTTGCTGGGACGCAGCCACGTGCTGCCCGAAGATGTGCAGGCCCTGTTCGCCGCGGTGGCCGCGCACCGGCTGGTGCCGGAAGCGGAAGCCGCGTCCGCCTCCGTACTGGCCAAGGCCATCCTGCACGCGGTACCGGTGGACTGACGGTGGCGATGCAGGCATCGGCGGCCCGGTGGCTGGCCCAGTGGGCGCGGCCGCGCGCGGTGGAGGCGCTGCCGGTGCGCCTGGACCGTCGCCGCGTCTACGTGCTGCCCACGCGGTTCGGGCTGTTCTACGCCGCCCTCGTCTTCACCATGGCGCTGGGTGCACTGAACTACAACAACAACCCGGCCCTGCTGCTGGCCCTGCTGCTCGGCGCCACGGCAATGGCCAGCCTGATGTTCGCCCATCTGCAGCTGTCCGGTCTGCGCGTGGACGCCGTGTCGGCCGATCCGGTGTTCGCGGGTGAGCGCCTGCAGGTGCATGTGTCGCTGTCCGCGCGCGATGCACGCCGACGGAACGGCCTGCGGCTGGAGGCACTGGATGCCAGCACCTTCTTTCCCCCGCTGCCGCCCGAAGGGAGCGCGGTCGCCGAACTGTCCGTGGATACGCGCCAGCGCGGCTGGCACGACATCGGCCGCATGCGGGTGTCGACCACGCAGCCACTGGGATTGGCACGCGCGTGGTCGTGGGTCTGGCCGTCGCCGCTGCTGGTGTATCCGGCCCCCGAAGTACAGGGACCGCCGCTGCCCGAAGACGGGAACACCGGCCAGCACGCCCGCCTGGATCCGGCCGGCGACGATGTCCACCACCTGCGCGGCTATCGTCCCGGCGATGCGCCGCGCACGATCGCATGGAAACCGTCGGCCCGCCGGGACACCCTGCTGGTGCGCGAGTATGAGCAGCCGGTGGGGATCGAGGTGTCGCTCGCATGGGACGCGCTGGGCGCGCTGCCTTACGAGCAGCGTATCCGGCGCCTCGCGCACTGGGTGGAACAGGCCGAGCGCATGGATCGCCGCTACCGCCTCACCCTGCCCGGGCAGCCCGCCCTCGGACCCTCCCACGGCCCCGCCCATCGCCACCTCTGCCTGCGCGCCCTCGCGCTGATGCCGCATGCCGATGCCGCACGCTGACGTCGCCCTCATCCCCGATCGCGACAGCCGCCTGTGGACGCTGGCCAGCGCCGCGCTGTGCCTGCTGGCGCTGCTGGTGCACCTGCCGACCACGCTGGCCCTCGGTCTGGCCGCCACGGGACTGGTGCTGACCGCTGCATCCTGGCGGCGGCCGCTCCCGGCAGTCGTGCGCATCCTGCTGGCGCTGGCGATGCTGGCGGCCGTGCTGTCGGTGACGGGGTTCCGGTTCGGTCGCGATACCGGCTGCGCGCTGCTGGCCGCGATGTTGGCGATAAAGCCCGGTGAGACCCGCAGCCTGCGCGACAACCGCAGCCTGGTGGGCTTTGCGCTGTTCGCGCCCTTCGCGGCATTCCTGCTCGACCAGGGCCCCCTGACCATGGTGCTGGGGGCCCTGGGCATCGGCGGTGCGCTGGTCGCGCTGCACAGGCTGGCCGATGTGGAGTCGCGCAGCGTGGCCACGGGACCGGACGTGGTACCCCGCATGGCGCTGGTGGGCCGACTGGTGCTGATCGGCCTGCCGCTGGTGCTGGCGGCGTTCTGGTTGTTCCCGCGTTTCGCCACCCCGCTGTGGGGCGTGCCCGAACGCGCCCTGTCCAAGCCGGGCCTGGGCGACGAGATGTCGCCCGGCGGGTGGCTGGACCTGATGGCGGATGAAGACCCTGCTCTGCGTGCCCAGTTCTTCGGGGCTACGCCGCCGCCCGAGCAGATGTACTGGCGCGGCCCGGTCATGTGGAACTACGACGGCCGCACCTGGACCCAGGCCCCGTGGCTGCGCGGCCTGCCGCCTGCGCGCGTGCAGCACGGCGACCGGCAATGGGACTATCAACTGGAAGTCGAGCCCACCGACCGCCGCCAGTTGGTCGCGCTGGACCTGGCGGTCGCCGCGCCCGAGGGTGCGCATCTGGCCAACGACTACGGCATGACGGTGCGCACGCCGCTCAGCGCGCTGACCCGATGGCGCATGCGCGCGTCGACGCCGGCCAGCTTCGAAGCCACGTTGCCGCACCTGCTGCGCCAGCAGGCCCTGCAGTTGCCCGCCGGCTTCGACCCGCGCACGCGTGCCCTGGCCGCGCAGTGGCGGCGCGAAGCCGGCGCGGACGATGCTGCCCTGGTCCGGCGCGCCCTGGACTGGATCCGGGCCGAATTCGCCTACACGCTGGAAACCCCGCTGCCCGGCCGCAACGCGGTCGACGAGTTCCTGTTCGACCGCAAGCAGGGCTATTGCGAACATTTCAGTTCCGCTTTCGTCGTGTTGATGCGCGCAGCGGGCGTGCCGGCGCGCGTGGTCACCGGATACACCGGCGGCGTATACAACCGCCTCGGCGGTTACTGGGTGATCCGGCAGATGGACGCACACGCCTGGGCCGAGGTCTGGTTGCCGGGGCGCGGCTGGGTGCGCGTGGATCCGACTGCGGCAGTCGCGCCCGAGCGCATCTACGACACGCTGGACGACCGCCTCGGCGAGGGGGTGGAGGCCGGCCGCCTGACATTGGAGGGTTTCGGCAGCGTCAGCGACTGGCTGCGCCGCGGCTGGAACGACCTGGTCCTGGGCTTCGATGCGCAGCGGCAGGCGCGCCTGCTGGAGCGGCTGGGCGGGAACGGGCTGGGGTCCCGCGGACTGGCGCTGCTGTTCGGCCTGTTCGCGGCAGCGACCCTGGCCTGGATGGCGTGGTTCCTGGCGCGGGGCGAACGCGAACGCGATCCCCTGTTGCGGGCCTGGCATCGCCTGGACGCCCGCTATGCCCGCCTTGGACTGGGGCGCGAGCCGCATGAAACCGCGGGCGACTGGGCGCGACGTGTGGCGGCAAGCCGTCCACAAGGCGCCAATCTGCTGTTTTCGCTCAGCCGCCGTTTCGCCGCTGCGCGCTACGCTCCGGGTGAGGGGGACCAGCGGGCTCTTATCGAAGACCTGCGCCGGCACCGCCCATAACTGCTGGAGACTGGCCATGAACCTTCGCTTCGCTGTCCTCGTCGCAGCCGCCGCGCTGCTTTCCGCCTGCGCAACGGCGCCCAAGCCGCTGCAGGGCAGCTTCACCCAGGTCAATCCGCGCGACGCGGTAGCCACGCCCCAGGTGGGTGCACCGGTCCGCTGGGGCGGCCGGATCATCAGCACCACGCCGGGGCCGAACTCGACCTGCTTCCAGCTGGTGTCGCGCCCGCTGGGCGCCACCGGCCGACCGCTTTCGTCCGCGCCGGATGCCACCGACGGCCGCTTCATCGCCTGCCGGGCCGGCTTCTACGACCCTGCCGTGTTCGCCGAAGGCCGCGAGGTCACCTTCATCGGCAAGATCGAGGGCTACGAAACGGCACGCATCGGCGAATACGACTACCAGCTGCCGCGCGTCGCCGCCGACGTAGTGTATCTGTGGCCGGAAGTGCGCGAAGTGGAAGTCCGCCCCTATCCGTATTACGACCCCTTCTGGGGCCCGCGCTGGGGTTACTGGGGCTGGTGGTGACCGGGTAGGCGCGCAGGTGTGGAAAAAAGCCGCTCGATGAGCGGCTTTTTTCATGAACCTGCATCGCATCGCTCAGGCGGACGTGCCGAAGCGCCCCAGCGGCGCACCAGCGAGCAGGTGCAGGTGGATGTGGAACACGGTCTGGCCCGCATGCTCACGGCAGTTCATGACGATGCGGTAACCATCCTGGGCGAAGCCTTCGCGGCGCGCATACTCTGCCGCCGCCAGCGCCAGCTTGCCGATCAGGTGCGCCTGGTCCTGGCGCATGTCGTCCAGCGTGGGGATGGCTTCGTTCTTCGGGATGAAGAGCACGTGCACCGGCGCCTGCGGCGCGATGTCCTTGAAGCCCAACACGTCCTCATCCTCGTAGACGATGGTGGCGGGAATTTCGCGGCGGATGATCTTGGCGAAGATGGTGTCGGTCATGGGGCGCGTCCTCGTGCGGGTGCGGTCAGTTCATTTCGCTGCGGCCACCGAACGCATGCGCCAGCGTGCCGCGGTCCACGTATTCCAGCTCGCCCCCCAGCGGTACGCCGTGGGCGAGCCTGCTCGGCCGCACGCCTTGCTGGCGCGCCAGTTGCGCCAGGTAGTGCGCGGTCGCTTCACCCTCGACGGTCGGATTGGTGGCGATGATCAGTTCGGTCACCTCGCCCTGGGCCAGGCGCGCGGACAGTGCGTCCAGCCCCAGTTCGCGCGGACCGATGCCATCCAGCGGCGACAGCCGCCCATGCAGGACGAAGTAGAGGCCGCGGTAGCCGGTCGCCTGTTCGATCGCCAGCCGATCCGACGGCGACTCCACCACGCACAGCTGATGGCGGTCGCGGCTGCCGCTGGCGCACAGCGCGCAGATCTCGCTCTCGGTGAAGTCGCGGCACTGCGCGCAATGGCCGATATGGTCCAGCGCCTCCGCCAGCACGCCGGCCAGGCGCTTGCCGCCGTCCCGCTCGCGGTCGAGCAGATGGTAGGCCATGCGCTGCGCGGTCTTCTGCCCGACGCCGGGCAGGACGCGCAGCGACTCGATCAGTTGCTCGAGGAGTGTGGACACGGATGTGCTTCGTCGCGGCTACGGTGGAGGGTGCAAACGGGTTGACCGCAGTGGCGGCTTGTCCTCCACCTGGCCGCTACGGCGCTCAGAACGGCAGCTTCATGCCCGGCGGGATCGGCATCCCGGCCGTGGCCGCGCCCATGCGTGCCTTGGATTCGGCATCGACCTTGTTGGAGGCGTCGTTGAACGCCGCCGCGATCAGGTCTTCCAGCATCTCGGCATCGGACAGCAGCGAGGGGTCGATCCGGACCTTGCGGCATTCCTTGGCGCCGGTCAGCGTCACGCTGACCATGCCGCCGCCCGCGTTGCCGGTGACCTCCAGCTTGGCCAGTTCTTCCTGGGCGCGCTGCAGGTTCTCCTGCATCTTCTGCGCCTGCTGCATCAGTTGGGCGATGTTTCCACGCATGTCGTGATCACTCTTCGTAAGGTCGGATGGAATCCGGGACGAGCCTGGCGCCATGCTGCTGCATCAGCTGCCGGACGTCCGGATGGTTCATGAAGGTTTCCTCGGCGACGTTCTGCTGCTCGTCGCGCTGGCGGTGGCTGCGCTGCTTGAGCGTCTCGCCTTCGGCCGCGGTGGCGAAGGCCAGCCGGGGCGCCACGCCATAGCGGCTGGCGATCGCATCGCGCAGCTCGCCCAGGGTGCGCTCGGAGCGGAGGTAGTCGAAGCCGCTGTCCAGGGCCAGGGTCAGCGTTCCGTTCGCGTAACCGGCGAAGGCCACGTTGTCGACCAGTTGCTTGCCCACGCCCTTCAGGCCGCAGGTCCCGGCGAAATGCAGCCAGGTTTCTGCATCGGTAATCCCGATGTCGGCCGGCATCGTCGTGGCTGCAGGTGCAGGTGCAGGTACAGGTGCGCCCAGGCTCGTCGGTTCGGCGGGAGGCCACGGTGGCATGTCGTCGACGGCAACGCGTGCCGGCGCCGGCATCTCTTCGCGCGCCATCTGTTGCGGCGGCATGACCGGCTCCGCTGTGGCGGCCGCCCTCGCCTGCACAGGCGCGGAAGCGCTGGCCGACGGCACCGACGCCGCAGGCGCAGATGCCGGCGTGGCGGTGGCGGAAGGCGTGCGCGCTTCGCCCCGCATCTCGCCGGCCTGGGCCGGACGGAATGCGAGCATCCGCAGCACGCTCATCTCGAAACCGGCGCGTCCGCTCGGCGCCAGGTGCAGGTCGCGACGCCCGTTGATCGCCATCTGGTACCAGAGCTGGACGACCTCGGGCCGCAGCTGGCCGGCGAAGGCATCGACATCGACGCCTTCCGCTTCCACGCTGGCCGACGGCACCAGCTGGCGCACCTGGATGCGATGCAGCGCTTCCGCCAGCGCATCGAGTACGCCCGCCCAGTCGGGCGAGAACTCCGCCAGCCGCGCCACCACCTGCAGCAGGGCCTCACCATCTCCCTGCACCAGGGCCGCCAGCATGGCGCTGACCTGGGTACGGTCCACCGTGCCCAGCATGGTGCGTACGCCCTCCTCGCGCAGCGCACCACCGGCGTAAGCGATGGCCTGGTCGAGCAGCGACAGGCCGTCGCGCAGCGAGCCGTCGGCGGCGCGTGCGAGCTGGGCGATGGCGGACGCATCGGCCTCGATGGCTTCCGCGCCCAGGATCTTCGTCATCTGGCCACGGATCTGTTCCTCGTCCAGGCGCTTGAGGTTGAACTGCAGACAGCGCGACAGCACGGTGACCGGCAGCTTCTGCGGGTCGGTGGTGGCGAGCAGGAACTTGACGTGTTCCGGCGGCTCCTCCAGCGTCTTCAGCAGCGCGTTGAACGCCGCTTTCGACAGCATGTGCACTTCGTCGATCAGATAGACCTTGTACTTGCCGCGCGAGGGCATGTACTGCGCGTTCTCGATGACTTCGCGCACGTCGTCCACACCGGTGTTAGAGGCGGCGTCGATCTCCAGCAGGTCGATGTAGCGGCCGGCATCGATGTCGAGGCAGGCCGCGCACTGGCCGCAGGGATCGGCACTGGTGCCCTTCTCGCAGTTCAGCGACTTGGCGAAGATGCGGGCGATGGTGGTCTTGCCCACGCCGCGCGTGCCCGTGAACAGGAAGGCATGGTGAACGCGGCCGCTGTCCAGCGCATTGGTGAGGGCGCGGACCACGTGTTCCTGGCCCACCAGCTCTGCGAATCGCTTGGGACGCCACTTGCGGGCGAGGACGAGATAGGACATGCCGCCATTGTGCCACGCCGCGCAAGCCCGTCCTCCGGCCGCTGCTTGTTGCCGGCCTCGCTTGTGGCGCCCCCCCTGCGGAGGCTAGAATTCACGCCCCTGAAAGCGGCCGCAAGCCGCGTTCAGGTCCCGGAGAGGTGTCCGAGTGGTTGAAGGAGCACGCCTGGAAAGTGTGTAAGCGTCTAAACCGCGCTTCGGGGGTTCGAATCCCCCTCTCTCCGCCAGATTCATCGCAACCCGCCATGGTGGGTTGACGACGGACCGCGCCAAGGCGCGGTTTCGTTTCTATGGTGGCCCCGTCGGCCCCTCGCGACGCTAGGTCGAAAACCCCGCCAGGGCCGGAAGGCAGCAACGGTATCGATCGACGCGGGCGCCGAGGTCAGCCGGCGGGGTCACCGCCTTTTCAGCGGATTACCGCTCGCGGCCTCTTGTTGCCGCCAGGCCGGCCGATCAGTCGGGGATGATGGCCAGGGCGTCGGGTTCACGACCGGTCACCCAGTAGTCGACGACCTGCCAGCGCTGCGTGTCGACCACGGCGATGCGATCGCCGCCACTGATCGCCACGTAGGCGCGCGGACGATCCGATGCCACCGCTACTCCGATGGGAAGCGCCGCGATGCCGAGCATCGTGGGCTGGTAGGTCATGTCCTCGCGAGAGAGCGGGACCGTGGCCAACGGGACCTTGGTGCGCGCATTGAACACGGCCAGCGTGGCCGCGCGCGCATGGGTGACGAAGGCGAGCGTACCGTCGGCAGCGAAGGTCACGCGGATGGGAAAGCCCCTGCTGCTCATGCGGCGCTTGACGGCCAGCGTGCGTGGATCGTGCACGGTGAGGGTGCCGTCCTCGCGGTTGGTCACCCAGACTTCGGCCCCGTCCGGCCGCACCGCGACGCCTTCCGCGCCCTTGCCTGCGGGACGTTCCACGCGCGCACCGGTGACCAGGTCGATCCGGCTGACCGTGCCGGCCTGGATCTTGGTCAGGTAGGCCACCTGTCCGTTTGGCGACAGCGCCACCATGTGGCCGGTGCCGGCGCCCACGTCGAGCGTCCGCTCGACTTCGCCCGACGCGACATCCACCACCACCAGGCTGGCGGTGGCTTCCGTGGTGACCAGCACCCGGCGACCGTCGGGGAGGAAGCGGATGCCATGCGGGGCGCTGTGCTGCCCCAGGTCGATCGTGCGCGTGGGCTTGCCTCCCACCAGGTCCAGGATCGACAGCGTGTTGCCGGACTGCGAGCCTCCATAGTTCGTCACCACGGCCGTGCGGCCGTCCGGCGCCACCGCGATTTCGTGCGGTGCCTCGCCGGTCCTGTACTCGCCCGTCCTGCGTCCGTCGCGCAGCGACAGCCGCCACACGGTGTCCGCGGACTTGTTGCCCACCAGTAGTTCGGCCGCATGCGTCGCACGTGCGCCCAGGCATGCCAGGGCGATGACGATGCCGAGTGCGACCGCCCGAACCGCGTTCACGGGCCATCCGCCACGGGATGCAGCCAGTCCGCGTCGCCTTCGCGGTAGTGCTCGCGCTTCCAGATCGGCACGCGCTGCTTCACTTCATCGATGATGTAGCGGCAGGCGTCGAAGGCGGCGCCACGATGCGCGGCGCTCACCCCGACCCACACGGCCAGATCGCCGATCGCGAGGGCGCCGACGCGGTGCGCGCAGCAGGCCACCAGCACGTCGAAACGCTCCATCGCCTCGGCCACGATCCGTTCGCCTTCGCGTTCGGCGAGCGCGCCATAGGCTTCATAGTCCAGGCCATCCACCGCGCGACCGGCGTGGTGGTCGCGGACCCAGCCCTCGAACGTCGCGAAGCCGCCCGCGCGGGGATCGCGCAGGCCGGCCCCCAACGCGGCGACGTCCAGCGGCTTCGCCGACAGTAGGAAACGCGACATCGCTCAGCCTCCGCTCACGGGCGGGATGAAGGCGACCTCGCTGCCCGCCCGCAGCGGTTCCTGCCAGCGCGCGAATTCGCCATCCACGGCGACGCGCAGGTGTTCGCGCGGCCAGGCGATGCCGTGGCGGGCCTGGATCTCTTCATAAAGCTCCGCCAGATCGGCCGCCTCGGTGCTGAGCGACTCGCTGGGCACACCCGCACGCTCACGCAGGCTGGCGAAATACAGCAGGGTCAGGGTGACGCTCACGCCACCCCCACGTCGCGCTTGCCGCCGCGCTTGCCCACCAGCTTCGCCGGCCCCAGCACGATGGCGTGCGACAGCGCCTTGCACATGTCGTACACCGTCAATGCCGCCACGGTGGCGCCGGTCAACGCTTCCATCTCCACCCCGGTGCGGTGCACGGTGCGGACCTGGCATTCGATCAACAGCGCACGCTCTCCGTCCCAGTCGATGGCCAACCGGCACCCATCGATGGGGAGTGGATGGCAGAACGGGATCAGTTCGTGCGTGCGCTTCACCGCCATGGTGCCGGCGATGATGGCGGTGTCGACGATGCCGCCCTTGGCGCTGCGCAGGCCGTTCCGCTTCAGCTGTCGTGCGACGTCGGCGGGAAAGCGTACGCGACAGGTCGCCCGGGCCTCCCGCGCGGTGACGGCCTTGCCGGACACGTCGACCATCGTGGGTCGACCGCCGGCATCCAGATGGGTCAGTACGGTGCGGGGCATGCAGGTCCTGGGGGAATCAGCCGCCGATAAGATACATCTCGACACGACGCCGGTCCCGCACTTCCGGCCGGCCGCGCAGCTCGCTGTAGCGGTCGCCGCGCGCCGACCACAGGCCGGCCACATGCGCGACCAAGGCGTTTTCGCCCTGCGCCAGGACCGCGCGCAGGTCGGCGCCCGCGGACGCGAACAGGCAGGTGAACAAGCGGCCATCCGCGGACACGCGCGCACGATGGCAGTCGCCGCAGAACGGCGTACTGACGGAACTGACGAAGCCGACTTCGCCCCCACCATCGTCGAACCCGTAACGCTCGGCCACCTCGCCCCGGTACTCGGCCTGCAACGGATGCAGCGGCCAGCGCGCGGCGATGCGGTCGCGCAGCACCGACGACGGCACCATCCGTTCCAGCCGCCAGTCGTTGCTGTCGCCCACGTCCATGAACTCGATGAAGCGCACGACATGCCCGGTGCCTCGGAAGCGCTCCAGCAGCGGCGCCACCTGGCTCTCGTTGACGCCGCGCTGCACGACGGCATTGATCTTCAACCGCCCGAAGCCGGCCGCCACCGCGGCGTCGATGCCGGCCAGCACCTCGCCGACCTGACCGCGCCTTCCGGACATCTCGGCGAACACCTCCGGATCCAGCGCGTCCAGGCTGACGGTGATGCGCCGCAGGCCGGCGTCATGCAAGGCCTGCGCCTGCTGGGCGAGCAGCACGCCGTTGGTGGTCAGGGCGATGTCCTCCAGACCCGGGATGACGGCCAGCCGGCGCACCAGGTCAGGCAGGCGCTTGCGCAGCAGCGGCTCTCCGCCCGTGAGCCGGAGCTTGCGCACGCCCAGTCGCACGAAGGCGCGCACCAGGGTTTCGATCTCGTCGAAGGACAGGCGCTGCGAAGCATCCGTGCCGTAGTCTTCGGGCACACGGTCCGCCGGCATGCAGTAGCCGCAGCGGAAGTTGCAGGCGTCGATGACCGACAGGCGCAGGTCGTGCAGCGGACGTCCCAGCAGGTCGAACGGCAGATGGCTCTCGCTCACGGCAGTGCGACCTGTTGGGGCGGCGACAGCGCAATGCCCTCCCCTGGCGTCGCGATCCGATGCCCGCGCGCGCGCAGGGCTTCGCCGTCCTCGGCACTGGCGTAGTGGTAAAGCACGCAGCGGGCCAGCAGCGCGGGCGGATACTCGCGCTCCAGGTCGTCGATGCCGCTGTGCGAGGGGTTGCCGTGCAGTCCGCAGTCGTGCGCGATCAGTTCGCCGGCATCGGCATGGCGCGCCAGCATTTCCGGAATGGGCCGCGTATCGCCGGTCCATACCACGCTGCCGCGCAGGCGCAGGCCGAACGCCGTCTCGGGCCAGTGATGCCGCACCGGGAAGACCTCCAGCCGCTGGCCGTCGTGCCAGAAGGCCTCGCCGACCGGCACCAGTTGGAACGCATCCCAGAAGTTCGCGCCGCCCTCGGCCAGGACGTTCGGATAGCTGGCAACGCGCTGGTGCAGCAGCGGGACCAGCGGCGCCGGCACGTACAGGCGTACCTGGCCGCGCCGCGCAGGATCGAAATAGCTGGCCACGAACAGCCGTTCCATCCCCGCCACGTGGTCCAGGTGCACGTGGGTGATGAAGACCGCCCGCGGCATGTCGCCGTAACGGGCCTGGAAGGCGGTCAGGCCTTCGCCTCCGCAATCGATGGTCAACCAGGGCGCGCCCTCGCGTTCGAGCGTGGCCATCGCCGAGCCCAGTTCGACCGCGCTGGCGTTGCCGACGCCATGGAAGCGCAGCACCCACTCCACCTCAGTACCCCCGCGCCCAGGCGTGGTCGTAGGCACGCCGCAGATGAGCGAAGGCCAGGCCCACGTCCTCCGCGCTGCGCTCGCCCCGCAGCTTCAACAGCGAGCGCCTCAAGCGTGCGAGGTTCTGTTCGCGCCAGGCGGTGGCGGGAATACGCAGGCGTCCCCGGTCGAAGTCGATCAGCCAACCGTGGCCATTCCCGTCGAACAGGATGTTGTGGGCGTTGAGGTCCGCGTGGTCCAGGCCGGCGCGGTGGAAGCGCGCCACCAGGCGGCCCGTGCTTTCCCACGGCGCGTGCCCTTCCGTCTTTACGGCAAGGTCGGCGAGCGTGCGCACGTCCATCAACCGTTCCAGCAGGATGGAGGCGCGGTAGAACATGCCGTCGCGCACATAGCTCGCCGCCACCGGGCGCGGCACGGGCAATCCACGCGCCAGCAGGGCACGGGTGAGACGGAATTCGGCGAAGCTGCGCGTCTTGTCCGGGCCGTGCCACAGATAGCGGTCGCGGCTGAATCGGGCGGCCAGCCCCCCGCGGCGGTAGTGCCGCAACACGCACTGGCTGGAAGGCGCATCGATGAACCAGGCACCGCCGCGGCCCCCGCTGTCGACCGGCCGGGCGCGTTCGCCCCACTTTTCCGGCGAGAACCAGTCCGGGCTGGCTTGCCGCAGGTGTTTGCGGTCGAACAGAATCGCACCGTATCCGCGGCCTTCGCGGAACGGCGTCAGGGATTCCGAGGCGTCAAAACCGACCATCCAGCGAGTCTAACAACACTTGTCCACGATTCCCCAATCGCTCTGCCTGCTCCGCCTGTCCGCGCTGGGCGACGTCACCCATGTGGTCCCGCTGGTGCGCACACTGCAGCGCCACTGGCCCCAGGCGCGCCTGCACTGGGTGATCGACAAGGGGGGCTTCAAGCTGCTGGAGGGCCTGGAAGGCGTCACTTTCCACACCTACGACAAGAAGACGGGCCTGGCCGGCATGCGCGCGTTGCGGGCGGAATTGCCGGCCGAAGGTTTCGATGCGCTGCTGCAGATGCAGGTGGCCCTGCGCGCCAACCTGCTGTCGGCCTTCATCCGCGCGCGCAGGCGCATCGGCTACGACCGCAGCCGCTCCAAGGACCTGCACGGCCTGGTCATCAACGAGCGCATCCCCGACCGTCCCGGCATCCACGTGCTGGATGCCATCGGCAGCTTCTGCGAACCGCTGGGCCTGAAACAGACCGGCGTCACCTGGGACCTGCCCATTCCCGCCGACGCGCATGCCTGGGCCCGCGCGCAGTGGCCCACGGACGCGATGCGCACGCTGGTCATTTCGCCCTGCTCCAGCCACCAACGTCGCAACTGGTACGCCGACCGCTACGCGGCGGTGGCCGACCATGCCGCGGCCCAGGGATGGCGCATCGTGCTCTGCGGCGGACGCAGCGACCTGGAACGCCGGACTGCGGATGCCATCATCGGCGCCATGCGGGCGCCCGTGCTGGACCTGGTGGGCAAGGACACCCTGAAGCAGTTGCCGGCCCTGCTGGCGCGCGCGGACCTGGTGATGACGCCCGATTCCGGCCCCATGCACATCGCCAATGCGATGGGGACCGCCGTGCTGGGCCTGCATGCCGCCAGCAACCCGCTCCGCAGCGGCCCCTACTCCAGCGTGCGCTACTGCGTGGACCGCTACGACGATGCCGCGCGCCGCTACAGGGGCAAGCCGGCATCGGAGCTGAAATGGGGCGCCAAGATCGAACACGATGGCGTGATGGCGCTGATCACCGTAGACGACGCCATCGCCGCGTTCGAACGCCGCCGCGCCGACCTGGCGGCGTGAGCGGAGCCGCGCTCAGGGCGTGCCAGCCACCCGGTAGTCCTGGTAGGACTTCTCTTCGACGTAGCTCGAGCCCAGGGCCAGGTTGATGGCCTTCTTGATCCGTGCGCGTTCGTCGTTCTCGATGTAGACGCTGCGTGCCAGGCGGACGAAGTCGTCGTCGAACGCCTGGGCTTTCTCCTTCAGCCGCACCTCGTCCTCGATCACCCATAGCCGTTCGTTGACGGCCTTCAGCCTGGCGCGGAGTTCGGCGATGTCGTGTCCGGCGACGGGATGCGCCAGCCAGGTCTTTTCCAGCGCGGCCAATTCATCGCGCACATGGGCCAGTTTGGCCGGATCGCTCATGCGTTCGGACTTGATCTGCAGGATCGCGATCTTGTCCAGCAGTTCGCCGAAGGACACGGGGACGAGGATCTCGGACATGGGGGACTTCCACGGCTGGGGAGGACATTTTAGGCGCCGGCGCGCGCCCGGAACGCAAAAGCCCCCTTGCGGGGGCTTTCTTGAAACTGGCGGAGAGGGAGGGATTCGAACCCTCGATACGCTATTAACGTATGCCTGATTTCGAGTCAGGTACATTCAACCACTCTGCCACCTCTCCGGTGGCCCGGCGCTTGCCGGGGCGTGAATGATACGTGGCAGGCCGCGTCCGGACAAGCCGACACCATGCCCACCGGCGCGTCCGCCGTCTCGGTGCCTCACTTCGCCTGCACGTGAATGAACTCCGGCCACGCCCCACGGCACGCCCGCCTTGCCCGATGTCCTGTCCACCCGGATCATTGCGTATGACGGGATAGGCGACCGCCGTCCGCACAGACAGGGCACCATGATCGAATTCGGCCACATTTCGCACGTGGGACTCCGGCGCGAGCTGAACGAGGACACGTACTACGGCGACAGCGAGCTGGGCCTGTGGCTGGTGGCCGACGGCATGGGCGGGCATGCCTGTGGCGAAGTGGCCAGCGCACTGGCACGCGAGACCATCGTGCGCGAGATCCGCGACGGCACGCCGCTGGCGCAGGCCATCCGGATCGCCGACGAAGAGATCATCCGTACCTCCCGCCGCCGCAACGACACCCTGCCCATGGGCACCACGGTGGTAGCCGCGCGCATCCAGGGCAACCGCTTCGAGGTGGCCTGGGTGGGCGACAGCCGCGCCTATCTGTGGCGCGAGGGCCAACTGGCGCAGTTGAGCCAGGACCACAGCTACGTGCAGGAACTGATCGCGCAGGGCGCGCTGACCAGCGAGCAGGCGCGCACGCATCCGCACCGCAACGTCGTCACCCAGGCGCTCGGCGTCACCGACCCGAACCACCTCAACGTAGAGACGATGACGGGCGAACTCCGCCCCGGCATGCAGCTGCTGTTGTGCAGCGACGGCCTGACCGAGGAAGTCGACGACCCCAGCATCGCCGCCACCCTGAAGCACGACGACTGCAGTGCGCAGGAATGCGTCGATACCCTGATCGCCGCCGCGCTGGACGGCGGCGGTTCGGACAACGTCACCGCCATCCTCGTGCGCTGCCACTGATCCGTTTCAGCCGGCTTCGAGCGCCGGCGGGTCCCACAGGCAGCGCCCCCCCGCCTTCTTGCGCAGGGTCGCCAGGCGCGCCTCGTGCGCGGCCAGTTCGTCCGCCGACACGGTCACGCGCGGACGGGCGCCCGCAACCGCGGGATCGAAATGGCGGACCACCGCCACCGCGGCGCCCGGTGCCGCCTCATCGGCGCCACCGAAGCCGATCTCACGCTGTCCCGCCGTCAGGTTCAGGTAGACATCGCACAGCAACTGGGCATCGAGCAGCGCGCCGTGCAGCTGCCGGTGCGTGTTGTCCACACCCAACCGCTTGCACAGCGCGTCCAGCGAATTGCGCTGCCCCGGGAACCGCTGCCGGGCCAGCAGCAGCGAATCCTCGACCGTCACGCGGTCGCCCAGGCGACCGTAGGCCTCCCCCAACAGCGACAGCTCGTAGTCCAGGAACCCCACGTCGAAGGCGGCGTTGTGGATCACCAGCTCGGCGCCGTCGATGAAGGCCAGGAACTCGTCGGCGATCGCCGCGAACACGGGCTTGTCCGACAGGAACTCCAGGCTGAGGCCCGTGACCTCGGCCGCCCCCTGCTCGAACTCGCGCTGCGGATTGATGTACTGGTGGTAGGTCCGCCCGGTCGGTCGGCGCTCGATCAGCTCCACGCAGCCGATTTCGACCACGCGGTTGCCCTTCTTCCACTCCAGGCCGGTGGTTTCGGTGTCGAGGACGATCTGGCGCATCAGAGGGAGGCTTCCTTGGTCAGGGACAGGTGGAACAGGTCGAGCGAATGCTCGATGTGCGGCAACACGATCATTCTGTCGAATTCGAATCCCAGCTTCTGCAACAAGCCGATCGACGCGACGTTGTCGGGATTGACGATGGCCTGCAGGCGGCCAAGCCGCAGCCGCGTGGCGGCGTCGGCGATAACCGCCTGCGCGGCCTCGTGGGCAAAGCCCTCACCCGTGTGCATGGGCAACAGTGCGTAGCCCAGATCGGGGCCGTCCAGCCCCTCGCGTCGGACCAGGCCGCAGTTGCCGATCAGCGCACCGGTGTCCTTGCGCCGTACCGCGTACATGCCGAAGCCATGCTCCGCATAGCTCCGCAGCGCGCCGTCACGCAGGTAGGCACGCGCCTGGTCCAGCGTGCGCACGCCGCGGTCGGCGATATGGCGGATGAAGTCCGGGTCGTTGAGCAGCGCGAGCATCAGCGCCGCGTCATCGTCATTGCGATCGGACATGGCATGCAGGCACAGGCGCGGCGTCTCGGCGACGATCTGACCAGGCATGACCGCTATCGTCATGCCACCGCCCCGTTGCGGAACCGCACCGCCGCGTTGCGCGCCAGCACGTCGACGCGCTCGTTGTCCGGATCGCCGTTGTGGCCCTTGACCCACTTCCATTCGATCGTGTGCCGGCCGGTGGCGGCATGCAGACGCTCCCACAGGTCGCGGTTCTTGACCGGGTCGCCGCCGGCCGTCCTCCAGCCGCGTCGTACCCAGCCCGGCATCCATTCGGTGATGCCCTGGCGCACGTACTGCGAATCGATGTGCAACGTCACCCGGCAGCCCTCCGTCAGCACTTCCAGCGCGGCGATGGCCGCCATCAGCTCCATGCGGTTGTTGGTGGTCTGCGCCTCGCCCCCGACCAGCTCACGCTCCTTCTCCCCGTACCGCAGGAGTGCGGCCCAGCCGCCGGGGCCGGGATTCCCCAGGCAAGAGCCATCGGTGTGGATGCTGACGTGCTTCATGTGTCCTCGTGGAAGAAAGTCAGGCCGCCGGGGCGGCGCGCCAGGCACGCGCCACCGGGGCCGGGGGAATCAGGCCCGCCACGCGCTTTTCCGCGCCGAGCAGGCGGGCCGCACGCAGGGGTGCAGGGCCGTGGCCGGGGGCGTCGGGGACACCCCGCCAGACGGGGCCGTAGTGCAGGACGTGTTCGGCCGTCGTGAGGCCCGCCGCGGCCAGCTGAAGCTGCCACTGGCCCAAGGCCCGGGCGGTCAGGCCGGTGCCGCGCCAGCGCAGTCGATACGGGCTCCAGGGGTTCAGCACGAACAGCCACAGCCGTCCGCCGGGCTCAAGGACGCGCGCGCATTCCTGCAGCAGCGGCTGCGGGTCGCCCGCATCCAGCACGTGCTGCAGCACGATCACGGCGACCGCCTCGGTGGGAAGCGGCAGCGGCAGGCCGCAACGCACCTGTCCGGTCAGTCGCTGGGCACCGGACCGGGCATGCAGCCGCAGGCCACGCATGCGGGGGATGTCCCCGGCAGGCACAGGCTCCACGCCGTCCGGCGAAACCCAGAGCCATGGCCCCGGGGTCCTGCTGGTGAGCGCCTGGCTGACCCGGGCCTGTTCCGAGGCCAGCACCGGCCCGCCGCGGCCCGTCCCGAACCACGCCAGGGCATCGGGTTGACGGGTAAACGCGAAGGCAGGCATGTTCGGATTGTAGAGGACGCCGCCCCCGGGCGTCCGTCCCGTCCGGAGTCCGCCCCCGATGCGCCTGCTCGCCCTGCCCGCCTTCGAGGACAACTACATCTGGGCGCTGGTCGACGACGAAGGCGACGCGTTGGTGATCGATCCCGGCGACGCCGCGCCCGTGCTCGCCGCCACCGGCAACGGGCTGTGGCCCGCCGCCGTCCTGGTGACGCACCACCACCCCGACCACGCAGGCGGCATCGGCGCCCTGCGTGCGCGCTGGCCGACGCTGCCGGTATTCGCCCCGCGCGACGACCGCATCCCCGAGGCATCGGACCGCGTTGGCGAAGGCGATGTGGTGCAGGTGAAACACTGGCGCCTGTCCGTACTGGACGTGCCCGGGCACACACGCAGCCATATCGCCTTCCACGGAGGCCACCCTGGCGCCGCCCCGCATCTCTTCTGCGGAGACACCTTGTTCAGCCTCGGCTGTGGCCGCCTGTTCGAAGGTACGCCGGCGCAGATGCTCGCTTCGCTGGACCGGCTGGCGACCCTGCCGGCCGCGTCTCTGGTCTGTTGCGGTCACGAGTACACCCTGTCCAACGCCGCCTTCGCCGGCACCGTGGACCCGCACAATCCGGCCCTGCGCCGACGCATCGAGGACGCCCGCACCATGCGCCAGACCGGCCGCCCCACCCTGCCCGTGACGCTGGCCAGCGAGACGGCGACCAATCCCTTCCTGCGCGTGGACGAGGACGCCCTCATCACTGCGGTCACCCATCACCTGGGGCGTGCACCGGTCGATCGGGTGGAGACCTTCGCCACACTGCGGCAGTGGAAGAACGATTTCCGCGCATGAACCGCCGCCACGTGCTGCGCCTGGCCCTGCTGGCATCGATGTGGGGTACGTCGGCGCCCGCCACGCTGGCGGAACCCCCCGCCACGTCGGAGGCGCCCCCGCCGGCCTCGCCCGCCGCACCCGATGTCGCCGACCTTCCCGCGAGCCACCAACGCAGCGGCCTGGACATCTACCAGCGCTTCCGCGACGGCCTGGCCGATCCCGAATGCGACAGCCAGGCGACGAATGGCCGCTGGAAGAAGCACTTCGGCCATGCTCCCGGACAACTGGCACGGGCCGAGGACGACCTTCTGCCCCTGTTCGGCTACGTGGTGGATGCCCTGCGCGAAGCGCAGCTGCCCACCGAGTTCGCGTTGATCCCGTTCGTGGAGAGCGGCTACAAGCCGGGCGCGCGCAATCCCAGTGGGCCGGCGGGCCTGTGGCAGTTCATCGCCATCACCGCGCGCAATCATGGAGTACCGATGCGCGAAGGGTATGACGGACGGCTCTCACCGGTGGACTCCACCCAAGCTGCAGTGCGGTACCTGAAGACGTTGCACGGCATGTTCGGCGGCGACTGGCGGCTGGCCGTCATGGCCTACAACGCAGGCGAGTACCGCGTGCTGCAGTCCATGCGCCGTGCCGGCATGAATGCGCGCAATGCGCGGCCGGCGGAACTGCCAGGACTGTCCGGCGTCACCTACGCGTACGTGGAGAAGCTGCATGCGCTCGCCTGCATTTTCCAGCAGGCCGACGACCGCGACGCGTGGCTCAGACAGCTCGATCGTCCGGTGCCACGGCTGGCGGCGCACGAACTGCCCGGTGATGCGACCCTCGCGTCCTGGGCCCGCGAACGGCAACAGTCCGCCGCACTGCTCGCACGGCTCAATCCGGCGCTGGCAGGCCGTTTCACCCGCGGCAGCAAGCCGCTGCGCCTGCTTGCGCCGACGGGCACCGGCACGGAGCCGGCCCCGCAAGGGGGCATCCCGACGATCGATGCCGCCCTCGCGCCCGCCCCTCCGGCCGCCGCCACGGCGCGCACGCACACCGTCCAGCGCGGCGAATCCGCCTGGAGCATCGGCCGCCGCTACGGCATCGCGACGGCACGGCTGCTGCGACTCAATGGCCTGAAGACCGATGCCGTCCTTCGCCCGGGCATGGTGCTCAAGCTGGACGACGCGGGCGGTTGAGCCCCCCTCGGCATTTCCGCGGCAGATACGAGAATCCCGCCTTGCGGCGGGATTCCGGTAGAACGCAAAGGCGGCGGCTCAGAGGCGCTCTTCGAACACTTTGACCTTGAAACGCTTGCGCAACGCGTCAACGTAGGCCTGCGTCGCGATGCCGCCGTTGAGCTGGGTCATTTGCTGGCGCATGCCCTCGCGCTCTTCGGCCGGCATCTGCGCGATATCACCCTCGGTCACCTTGTCGACGGTGAACACGGCGTAGGCGCCGTTGCCCAGCGCGACCTTGCCGGCGGTGATCTTGCCCTGCACGGGGCGCCCGGCAGCAAAGATCGCTTCGTTGGCTTCAGCGGTCGGCATGGGCATGCCACGACGCAGCCCCGGCAATGCGTTGTAGCGCAGGCCTTCGGCGGCGGCGATGGTCGCCAGCGACTCGCCCTTCTGCAGGCGTGCGACCAGGGCGTCCGCCGCGGCCTGGGCCGCCTTCTCGCGCCGGTCCGCGCGGATGGCCAGCACCACCGCATCGCGCGCCTTGTCCAACGGCAGCGCCTGTTCCGGCGTGTGCTGGGTCACGCGGATGACCACGCTGTGGTTGGGAGCGATCTCGATCGGATCGCTGATGGTGCCGTCCTGCACCAGCGTATCGGAGAAGGCGGCACGCAGCACCGCCGGTACGGTCGCGATGCCCTGTGGCTCGTTGCGCGAGAACGGACCGACCTTCTGCAGCGGCAGGCCGGTGGCCTGGGCGGCCGGCGCCAGCGCGGTCGGATTCTTCAGCGTTTCGTTGACCACGCGACCCGCAAGATCGTTGAACGCGCGCTCGCGCTCGGCATTGGCCTCTTCTGCCGCCAGTTCGTCGCGCACTTCCTCGAAACTGCGGCCGGTACCGCCGGTGACCTGCTTCAGCTGCAGGACGTGGTAGCCGAAATCGCTCTTCACCGGCCCACGGATCTCGCCCACCTGCATGGCAAAGGCGGCCTCCTCGAACGGCTTGACCATCGACCCGTCCTTCGCGAACGGCGGCAGCTCGCCGCCCTGCTCCTTGGAGCCCGGATCGTCGGAGTTGGCACGCGCCAGCGCGGCGAAGTCGGCGCCTTCACGCGCCTGCTTGGCCAGCGCCGCCGCCTTGTCCTCCGCCTTCTTCAGCGTGGCGGCATCGGCACCTGCATCGGCGGCGATCAGGATGTGGGCCACCACGCGCTGTTCCGGCGAAACGAAGCGCGACTTCTCGGCCTCGTAGCGCTTGCGCAGTGCGGCCTCGTCGGCCGTCGCGGCGACCGGCAACGTGGCGCCATTGATCTCCAGGTACTCCAGCGACACCTGCTCGGCCTGCTTGAAGTCGTCCTTGTGGCCGTCGTACCAGGCCTTGATCTGGGCATCGGTGACCGGCGCGGCGTCTTCGGCGACCGGCGGCAGCAGGGCGATGCCGATGTCGCGCGTCTCGCCCAGCACCTTCCACATGCGCGCCTGTTCGCCCTCGGTGACGAAGTCCGACTCACTGATGGCCTGTGGCACCAGCATCATGCGCAGGCGGTCGCGCTGCTGCTCCTGGAACTGCAGCGGCGAGATCGCCGGCACCTGCGAGGACAGCAGCATCTGGTACTGCTCGGGGCTGAACTTGCCGTTCACCTGGAAGGCCGGTTCGCTCATGATCATCTTCTGCACGGCCGCATCGCCCACGACGATGCCCGCCCGCTTCGCACCCAGTGCCAGCACCTTCTGGTCGATCAGCTGTTCCAGCACCTTGCGCTTGTTGTCGGCGCTCTCGAACTCGCGCGGATCGAACGCATCGCCCAGCGCCTGGCGCTGCTGCTGCCGCGCCTGCTCGAATGCCGTGCGGAACTCGTCCTGCGTGACTTCCTCGCGTTGCCACAGCGTGGACACCGGCCACCACTGCGGGGCGGACTCCCACCAGGTGGGCGGCGCCTCGACCAGGGCCACGTCGCTGGCTGTGCCGCCGGTCATGTATTCGTTCACGCCGACGAAGGCGAACGGAATGATCAGCAGACCCAGGATCAGGCTGGCGATCCAGCCGGAAGTTTTGTCGCGGAGTTTCTGCAGCATGTGAGCACGGGACCCGGATTCTTTCAGCCGCGCAGTTTAGCGTGCCGGGGCGGCGGCGTCTCGCGGGCCGGCGGGCACGGTCCATACGCGAGCGGACATGGAGCATCCCCGGCCTACGAACAGACGGACAGCAAAAAGCCCGCTTTCGCGGGCTTTTTGGGATCAAGTGGCGGAGTGGACGGGACTCGAACCCGCGACCTCCGGCGTGACAGGCCAGCATTCTAACCGACTGAACTACCACTCCGCGTTGAGACGAACATTGTAAGACGATTCGAGCGCTTTGCGCCAGCCCATCCGACAATTTTTTTATATTGCATCGCCCCGATGTGGTGGGTGCTGAGGGTTTCGAACCCCCGACCCTCTCCGTGTAAGGGAGACGCTCTACCGCTGAGCTAAGCACCCGGGTGCAAGCACCCTGCCATCGGCAGCGAGTCGATTAGTTTACGGCATCCTTCAGGGCTTTGCCAGCCTTGAATGCAGGGTTCTTGGACGCCTTGATCTTGATCGTGTCGCCGGTCTTCGGATTGCGGCCGGTACGTGCAGCGCGCTTGCGGACCTGGAAGGTGCCGAAGCCGACCAGCGTCACGCTGTCGCCCTTCTTCAGGGCCTTCGTGATGCTGGAGATGACGGCGTCGACGGCACGGCCGGCTTCGGCCTTGGACACTTCGGCTTCGTCGGCGACGGCATCGATCAATTCGGTTTTGTTCATTGAGTAACTCCCTTTGCGGTACACCCGCGGAATGAGTAGCCGGCACCTGGGGCAAGGGTTGCCTTGCGGTCCGACCGTTTGTCTCCGCGCGCAACAAGGCCTCACCCCGCGCGCGCAGGTGACTCGTTATACCAGTGCGAAAAATGCCACGCAACCCGAAAACCCAGCAATGACGCGGGTTTCCGGGCGATTGCAGGGTCGATCCATTCCTTCGTCAATGTTTTACGCCAAGCGGCTGCGTCACCTTGTCGCCCTCCTTTTCGGTGGTCGGCACGGCGCGCTGTCCACCGCCACCGCCATCGGCCGGCACCGGTGCCAAGGGGCGCTCGAGCGCCAGGTCCAGCACTTCGTCGATCCACTTCACCGGTACGATCTTCAGCCCTTCGGTGACGTTGGCGGGGATGTCGGCCAGATCCTTCTTGTTCTCGTCCGGAATGATCACGGTGGTGATGCCGCCGCGCAGCGCGGCCAGCAGCTTCTCCTTCAGGCCGCCGATGGCGGTGACGCGCCCCCGCAGCGTGATCTCGCCGGTCATGGCGACGTCGGCGCGGACCGGATTCTTCGTCAGCGCCGACACCAGCGCGGTGGCCATGGCGATGCCGGCGCTCGGGCCGTCCTTCGGCGTGGCACCGTCGGGCACGTGCAGGTGCACGTCGTGCTTCTGCAGGAATTCGGCGTCGACGCCCAGGCTGGTAGCGCGGGCGCGCACCACCGACAGGGCGGCCGAGCCGGACTCCTTCATCACGTCGCCCAACTGTCCGGTCAGCAGCATGCCGCCCTTGCCGGGCACCAGCGCCACCTCGATCTGCAGCAGGTCGCCGCCGACCTCGGTCCACGCCAGCCCGGTGACCAGGCCGACCTCGTTCTGCTCCTCGGCACGCCCGAAGTCGTAGCGGCGCACGCCGGCGTACTTCTCCAGGTTCTTGGAGGTGACCTGCATCGCGGCGGCCTTGGCGGCCCTCTTCCTGGCGAGCGCCTTTGCGCCGCCCAGTGCGATCTCCTTCACCACCTTGCGGCAGATCTTGGCGACTTCGCGTTCGAGGTTGCGCACGCCGGATTCGCGCGTGTAATAGCGGACCAGGTCGCGGATCGCGTTCTCGGCAATCTTGAGTTCGTCCGCCTTCAGGCCGTTGGCCTTCAGCTGCTTGGGCACCAGGTAGCGTTGCGCGATGTTGACCTTCTCGTCCTCGGTGTACCCGGGAATGCGGATGACCTCCATGCGGTCCAGCAGCGGACCCGGAATGTTCAACGAGTTCGAGGTGGCCACGAACATCACTTCGGACAGGTCCAGGTCCACTTCCAGGTAATGGTCGTTGAAGGCGCTGTTCTGCTCGGGGTCCAGCACTTCCAGCAATGCCGACGAGGGATCGCCGCGGAAGTCCATCGACATCTTGTCGATCTCGTCCAGCACGAACAGCGGGTTCTTGCTGCCGGTCTTGTTGAGGTTCTGCACGATGCGGCCCGGCATCGAACCCACATAGGTACGACGATGGCCGCGGATCTCCGCCTCGTCGCGCACACCGCCCAGCGACATGCGCACGAACTTGCGGTTGGTCGCCTTGGCGATGCTCTGCCCCAGCGAGGTCTTGCCCACGCCCGGCGGACCGACCAGGCACAGGATGGGACCGCGCAGCTTCTTCACCCGCGACTGCACCGCGAGGTACTCGAGGATGCGCTCCTTGACCTTGTCCAGCCCGTAATGGTCGGCATCCAGCGTGTCCTGGGCGACCTTGAGGTCCTTGCGCACCTTGGTGCGCTTGTTCCACGGCACGCCCAGCAGCCAGTCCAGGTAGTTGCGCACCACGGCCGCCTCGGCCGACATGGGCGACATCTGCTTGAGCTTGTTCAGTTCGTTGCGCGCCTTCGTCTCCACGGGCTTGGGCATGCCGGCGGCGGCGATCTTGCGCGCGAGCTCCTCCAGTTCGTTGGGCGCCTCGTCCAGCTCGCCCAGCTCCTTCTGGATGGCCTTCATCTGCTCGTTGAGATAGTACTCGCGCTGGCTCTTCTCCATCTGCGACTTCACGCGGCCGCGGATGCGCTTCTCCAGCTGCTGCACGTCGATCTCGCCGTCGACGAAGCCGACCAGCAGTTCCAGCCGTTCGCCGACCTCGATGGTCTCCAGCAGGCGCTGCTTGTCGCTCAGACGCACGCCGAGATGCGCGGCGATGGTGTCGGCCAGGCGGCTGGGTTCGTCGATGCCGGCCAGCGTCTGCAGCAGTTCCGGCGGCAGCTTGCGGTTGGTCTTCACGTACTGTTCGAACAGGCCCATCAGTGAGCGCGCCACCGCTTCGATTTCTCGTGGCTCACGGGCGTCGGTGGAATCGATCTCCTCGCCCTGTCCGTACAACGAACCGTCGCGTTCCACCACGTTGGACACGCCGATGCGTGCCGTGCCCTCCACCAGCACCTTGATGGTGCCATCGGGCAGTTTGAGCAGTTGCAGCACCTGCGCCAGCGTGCCGACCGTGTACAGATCGGCGGCGGCCGGGTCGTCGGTCTCGGCGGACTTCTGTGCCAGCAGGATGATGCGCTTGTCGGCTTCCATCGCCTGTTCGAGCGCACGCATGGATTTGTCCCGGCCGACGAACAGCGGGATGACCATGTGCGGGAACACCACCACGTCGCGTAGAGGCAGGACCGGCAGGTCGAGGATTTCAGTCTGGGAACGGCGGGGCATGGGGGGCTCCAGCAGAGTGCGGAATCAGGGGGCGTCGTGGCGCCGATGGGGCCGTTATGGGGCCATCGGCACGGGGATGCAATAGCGCGATGGAAACCGCAGCAAAACCAGGCTGTTGCACGCGCCCCGGAAAATGAACAGGCGCCACGAGGGCGCCTGTCGGAGAACCGCCTGCGGGGCCGGTCACTCGGCCGCCGCCACCTTCGGGGCCGGCGGGTTCTGGTAGATCAGGTACGGCTCGGACTTGTGCTCGATCACCGACTCGTCCACCACCACCTTGCTCACATTCTCCAGCGACGGCAGTTCGTACATGGTATCCAGCAGGACGGACTCGACGATGGTGCGCAGTCCGCGCGCGCCGGTCTTGCGCTTCAACGCCTTGCGGGCGATCGCCGACAGCGCATCCGGTCGGAACTCCAGCTCCACGCCTTCCATCTCGAACAGCTTCTTGAACTGCTTGGTGATGGCGTTCTTGGGCTCGGTGAGGATCTTCACCAGGGCCGCCTCGTCCAGTTCCTCCAGCGTGGCGACCACCGGCAGGCGGCCGACGAACTCGGGGATCAGGCCGAACTTGATCAGGTCTTCCGGCTCGACATCGGTCAGCAGCTTGCCGGTCTCGGTCTTGCGCTCGGCGCTCTTCACCTTGGCGCCGAAGCCGATGCCGCTGGCCTCGGTGCTGCGCTGCTGGATGATCTTGTCCAGGCCGGCGAACGCGCCACCGCAGATGAACAGGATGTTCTTGGTGTCCACCTGCAGGAATTCCTGCTGCGGATGCTTGCGCCCGCCCTGCGGGGGCACGCTGGCCACGGTGCCTTCGATCAGCTTCAGCAGGGCCTGCTGGACGCCTTCGCCGGACACGTCGCGGGTGATCGAGGGGTTCTCGCTCTTGCGCGAAATCTTGTCGATCTCGTCGATGTAGACGATGCCCTGCTGCGCCTTGTCGACGTCGTAGTCGCACTTCTGCAACAGCTTCTGGATGATGTTCTCCACGTCCTCGCCCACGTAACCGGCTTCGGTCAGCGTGGTGGCGTCGGCGATGGTGAACGGCACGTTGAGCAGGCGCGCCAGCGTCTCCGCCAGCAGCGTCTTGCCGGAGCCGGTGGGGCCGGCCAGCAGGATGTTGGACTTGGCCAGCTCGACCTCGTCGTTCTTGCTGCGGCTCTCGATACGCTTGTAGTGGTTGTAGACCGCGACCGCCAGCGTGCGCTTAGCGCGGTTCTGGCCGATCACGTACTGGTCCAGGACCTCGAGGATCTCGCGCGGCTTGGGCAGGTGGCTGCGGGCCGACTGGGCCTTCTCTTCCAGCTCTTCGCGGATGATGTCGTTGCACAGCTCGACGCATTCATCGCAGATGAACACGCTGGGGCCCGCAATGAGCTTGCGGACTTCGTGCTGGCTCTTGCCGCAGAACGAGCAGTACAGGATTTTGGTGCTGTCGCCGGTACGGCCCTGACGATCTTCGCTCATGCTGGTATTACTCGGTCGCTCAACCTGCCCTGGGGGCTTTCGGTCGGAGAATAGCACACGGCCCCGGCCTGTCAGCCGGGTCCGTGAACAGGGGGATTGGAGCCGGAAAGCCGGTCAATTCAGGCGATCAGGCCGGCTGGATCGACTCGTCCGGGCGCCGTTCGAGCACCTGGTCGACCAGGCCATACGCCTGCGAATCGGCCGCACTCTTGAAGTTGTCGCGCTCGGTATCGCGCTCGATGGTTTCCAGCGACTGCCCGGTGTGGTGGGACAGGATGGCGTTCAGCTTGGCGCGCAGCGTGAGGATCTCGCGGGCGTGGATGTCGATGTCCGTGGCCTGGCCCTGGAAGCCACCCAGCGGCTGATGGATCATCACGCGCGAATTCGGCAGGGCATAACGCTTGCCCTTGGCGCCCGCTGCCAGCAGCAGCGCGCCCATGCTGGCCGCCTGGCCGACGCAGATCGTGCTGACGTCCGGCTTGATGTACTGCATGGTGTCGTAGATGGCCATGCCCGCCGTCACCACGCCCCCGGGCGAGTTGATGTACAGGCTGATGTCCTTCTCAGGGTTCTCCGCCTCCAGGAACAGCATCTGCGCCACGATGACATTGGCCACGTGGTCGTCCACGCCGCCGACCAGGAAGATCACGCGTTCCTTCAGCAGGCGGGAATAGATGTCGTAGGCGCGCTCGCCGCGGCTGGTCTGCTCGACCACCATCGGCACCAGGTTGAGGGCTTTGGTTTCAATACTCATCGGTTCTCGCGCCTGTCGTTCGTGAAAAGGTCCGGCCTAGGATAGCCGGACCTTCTGCCCGGGCGGGCGCCCGGCTCAGTTGCGGATGGCTTCCTGGAAGGAAAGCGTCTGCTCGGTGTGCTGGGCGCGCTCGGCGATCCAGTCGATCACCTGCTCTTCCATCACGCGGCCCTGCAGACTGTTCATCAACTGGGGGTCGTTGCGGTACAACTCAATGACCTGCTCGGGCTCTTCGTAGGTCGAGGCGATCAGGCGCAGGGTCTCGTTCAGGCGCTTGGGGTCCAGGCGCAGCTGGTTGCGGCGGGCCACCTCGCCCACCAGCAGGCCCACCAGGACGCGCTTGCGGGCCGCGTCCATGAAGCCTTCGTGGGCGTTGTCGGGGATCTGCACCTGCTGGCCCTGACGGCGGGCCTGCTCGGCCGCCTGCTGGACCATCACGCGGGCCTCGTTCTCGACCAGGCGCGGCGGCATCTCGACATGGGCGTAGGCGGCGATCAGCTGCTCGCCCACTTCGCGGCGCAGGCGGGTCATCAGCGCACCCTTCAGTTCGCGCTCCAGGTTGCTGCGGATATCGGCGCGGAACTGCTCGGCATCGCCGCTCTTCACGCCGAAGCTGCGGATGAAGTCGCGGTCGACCTCGGGCACCACCGACTCGGCCACCTCGGTGACCTTCACGTGCACGTCGACCTGCCTGCCCGCCAGCTGCGGCACGCGCCAGTCGGCCGGGAACGTCACCGACACGGTCTTCTCGTCACCCTTGGCCAGGCCCACCAGGGCCTGCTCGATCTCGCCGAACATCACGCCCGAACCGATCAGGGTGGCCCCCTTCTCGATGCCCTCGGCCGGCATGCGCTCCTCGCCCGCCTGCGACCAGGTCTCCAGCGCCACGCGATCGCCCACCTGGGCGCCGCGCTCGACCACCTGGAAGGTGCGGCGCTGCATGCGCAGGTTGTCGACCATCTGGTCGATGTCCGCGTCGGTCACTTCCGCGGTGTGGCGGACCACATTGAGCTTGGCGACATCGATGTCGCCGAAGTCCGGCACCACTTCGAACGTGGCCACGAAATCCAGTTCGCCTTCACCCCGCTTCTCGATGCGCGGATTGCCGGCCAGCTGCAGGTCCTGCTCGCGCACGGCATTGTTGAAGGTCTCGCGCAGCAGGCCGTCCAGGGCCTCGGCGCGCACCTGGTCGCCATAGCGCTGCTCGATGACCTTGGCCGGCACCTTGCCGGGACGGAATCCCTTGATGCGCGCGGTGCGCGACAGTTCGCGCAGGCGGCCGCCGATGTGGGTGTCCAGGCGCTCAGCCGGCAGGCTGAAGCTCATGCGGCGCTCGAGGTTGCCGACCGATTCGACCGAAACTTGCATACTCACTGACTCCTGCGGCCACGGCATGGCCGGGGCACTGTTGATAATCCGGGACGTCCGGGACCAGGGCGCAGCGCCCCTCCCGACGGAACTTGCTAGTTTCGCCGATTCCGCGGCGGGCTGCCAGCAGGAAGGCATTGGGCGGTCCTCCCAGCCCGGGCACGGGCTGCCGACCTTGCCGCAGGGGAGGCCTCCACCGGACGCAACGCCCGCCCGAGAACGGCCGGGACCGCAACGCAGGAGCTCCCTACCCTTTGCGGACATCGAAACGGTCCATGAGCGGTCGAGCGCCGCTCAGGCTCGCCGCGTCCCACCCTCCCAAGGCGGCACGCATGGCCCGCGATCACCCGCCGGGCGTCGCCAATGCGCATCATGACCATGCCATCCGGCGTTCGCGGGGCGTGGTGCGAAAGGAGGGACTCGAACCCTCACGGGGGTTACCCGCTGGAACCTAAATCCAGTGCGTCTACCAATTCCGCCACTTTCGCAGGGCCCGGAGATTGTACCGCGCCTCGACCTGCCCTCGGACAGCGCGCCCTTGGAACGCGCCGCGGCGCGCCAGGACGCCTGAGTTCGATAGAAAAGAAAAACGCCCGGCGGGGGCCGGGCGTTTTCGGGATTGGTGGGCCGTCAAGGATTCGAACCGCGCCACCGTATACCCAAGCCACCATGACCCGCGAACGCACCGCAGCGCGCCAGGACGCCTGAGTTCCGAAAAAAAAGAAAAACGCCCGGCGGGGGCCGGGCGTTTTCGGGATTGGTGGGCCGTCAAGGATTCGAACCTTGGACCTATTGATTAAGAGTCAACTGCTCTACCAACTGAGCTAACGGCCCCGAAACATCAGACGCGTAGTGTAACCGCATCGCTTTTTGCTGTGAACCCCCGCGGCACGGAGATCCTGGATTCAGTGGGGTGGCTGAGGGGACTCGAACCCCCGACATCTGGAATCACAATCCAGTACTCTAACCAACTGAGCTACAGCCACCACTGAAACCTGCTTCCTCCCGGTTGCGCCGGAAGTGGCGCGCCCGACAGGACTCGAACCTGTAACCGCCGGCTTAGAAGGCCGGTGCTCTATCCGGTTGAGCTACGGGCGCCCGGACCGGATTGTCGCATCCCCGCCCTGCCGACACACACCCGGGCAGTACATCAGACTGGTCGGGGTAGAGGGATTCGAACCCCCGACCCTCTGCTCCCAAAGCAGATGCGCTACCAGACTGCGCTATACCCCGACGAGGGTCCCGGCGTGGCGTCTGGACGCCAACGAGGTCGCACATTGTCGGAACCTGCGGCCCGCCTGTCAAACGAAACGTGAGCGACCACCGCGTACGCTATGCTCATCCACTGGGGACAGACGTCCGGCAAACAGATGAGGGCACCATGATACGCAGCGGCAATCCGGCACTGAAGGAATCGACTTTCCTCGACCTGGGCAGCGGCACCGTCGTCTCGCGCGACGCCGGGGCGATGACGCTGAACGGCACCGTCAACAAGACCGGCATCCTGTTGCTGCTGTCGGTGCTGACGGCCGCGTTCGCCTGGACGCAATCGGTCGTCACCGGCCCGGACGGCACGGCCATGGTGGCACCGGGCGTCACGATCTACGCGTTGGGCGGCGCCATCGGCGGCTTCATCCTCGCCCTGGTCACGGTGTTCAAGAAGACCTGGTCGCCCGTCACCGCGCCGCTGTACGCACTGGTAGAAGGCTTCTTCCTGGGCGCGATCTCGGCCGTGTTCGAACTCAAGTACCCCGGCATCGTGTTCCAGGCCGTGGTGCTGACTTTCGGTACGCTGGGCGCCCTGCTGGCGGCCTACCGCAGCGGCCTGATCCGTGCCACCGAAAACTTCAAGCTGGGCGTGGTGGCGGCGACCGGTGGCATCGCCCTGGTCTACCTGGTGTCGATGGGCCTGCGCCTGTTCGGCAAGGACATCCCGCTGATCCACGAATCCGGCCTGGTCGGCATTGGCTTCAGCCTGTTCGTGGTGGTGATCGCGGCGCTGAACCTGGTGCTGGATTTCGACTTCATCGAGTCCGGCGTGGAAGCCGGTGCGCCGAAGTACATGGAATGGTACGGCGCGTTCGGCCTGATGGTCACGCTGGTGTGGCTGTACATCGAATTTCTGCGCCTGCTGGCCAAGCTGCAATCGCGCGACTGAGCGCGCGCGGGTTACTGAAACAGGACGGGGCGCCCATGGCGCCCCGTTCCATTTCGGCCATCGGCTGGCGCTAGTGTGGTGCGGCCGCGCGGCGGGGCCACAGCATGAATCCGATGGCGGACAGCGCCAGCAGCCAGCAGTAGTACACGCTGCCCGCCAGTGCCAGCGGCGACACTGCCGCCAGCGATGCCGCCAGCAGGATCTGCGCGCCGTACGGCAGTACGCCCTGCACCACGCACGCGAAGATGTCGAGCACGCTGGCTGCGCGCCGTGGGCTGATGCCGTGGCGCTGCGCGATGTCCTTCGCCAGGCTGCCGCTCACCAGGATGGCGACCGTATTGTTGGCGGTGAGCGCATCCGAACCCGCGGCCAGCGCCGCGATGCTGATCTCGCCCGCGCGCCGTCCGGTATGACCTCGCGCGAACTTCGCGATGACCTGCGCGAGCCATGCCAGGCCACCGGTCGCCTTGATCAGCGCCGCCAGGCCGCCGATGAGGATCGACAGCAGCGTGATCTCCACCATGCTCTCGAACCCCACGTAGATGTCGCCGGCGAACGAAACCACGTCGTACTCCTGCGCCAGCACGAAGCCGAACACGCCGGAAACGACCAGGCCGATCCCCAGCACCAGCACCACGTCCAGGCCAGCCAGCGCCAGGCCGAGCACCACCACGTAGGGCAGTACCAGCCAGGGCGAGGCGGCATTGGGCGCTTCCACTGGCGCGGCATCGCCCAGGGTGGCGAGCAGGATGACCGTGGCGATGGCCGCGGGCAGCGCGATCCGGAAGTTCTCGCGGAACTTGTCGCGCATCTCGGCGCCCTGGCTGCGGGTGGCCGCGATGGTGGTGTCGGAGATGATCGACAGGTTGTCGCCGAACATGGCGCCGCCCAGCACGGCGGACGTCACCAGCACGCGGTCCAGGCCGGCGGCATCGGCCACTCCCAGCGCGATCGGCACCACCGCCGCCAGCGTCCCCATGGACGTGCCGATGGACAGCGACACGAACGCAGCCACCAGGAACAGGCCCGGCAGGATCAGGCCAGCCGGCAATGCCCCCAGGCCCAATGCGACCACCGCATCGACGGCTCCGATGGCCTTGGACACCGTGGCGAACGCCCCCGCGAGCAGGAAGATCAGGCACATCAGCATGACGTTGCCGTCACCCATGCCCTGCAGCAGGGTCTGCTGGGCGGGAACGCTGCGCCTGCGCGCCAGCCAGATGCCCAGCGCCAGGGCCGGCAGGATCGCCACCGGCGCCCGCAGCTGGTAGAAGCCCATCGCCTCGCCCTGCGCCGTGTAGTACAGCCCCGCACCGAAGAACAGCGCCAGGAACAGCAGCAGCGGAGTCAGCGCAAGCGCACTGGGACGGACGGACATGGCAGGGCCTTCTGCGTGGGGCCGCGGATTGTGCGTGCCCCCAGCCTAGCGTCAAAGCCCATGGATGGGACACACGCCAACAAAAACGGGACGCTGAGCGTCCCGTTCGTGCATGCCGCCTTGCAGGCCTGCCTTTATACGCGGCTGGCGATCGCCTTGGCGAACGACATCGTGGTGCCCTCGCCGCCCAGGTCCGGGGTCAGCGAGTCCTTGGCTTCCAGCGTGGCGATGATGGCCGCGCGCAGGCGCTCGGCCTTCTCCGGCTGGCCCAGGTGATCCAGCATCTGGGCCGCGCCCAGCAGCAGCGCGCAGGGGTTGGCGATGCCCTTGCCCGCGATGTCGGGCGCCGAACCGTGCACGGCTTCGAAGATCGCCGCATCGGTGCCGATGTTGGCGCCCGGCGCCAGGCCCAGGCCGCCGACCAGGCCCGCGCACAGGTCCGAGATGATGTCGCCGAACAGGTTGGTGGTGACGATGATGTCGAACTGCTCCGGACGCATCACCAGCTGCATGCAGGTGTTGTCCACGATCATCTCGTTGCACTGGATGTCGGGATACTGCGCGGCCACTTCGCGCGCCACCTTCAGGAACAGGCCGGACGTGCTCTTCAGGATGTTGGCCTTGTGCACTACGGTGACCTTCTTGCGGCCGGTCTTGCGGGCCAGGTCGAAGGCGTAGCGGACGATGCGCTCGGAGCCCTTGCGGGTGATCTTCTGCGTCAGCAGCGCGGTTTCGCCGTCTTCCGAGATCGATTGGCCTTCACCGATGTACGCGCCCTCGGTGTTCTCGCGCACGGTGATCAGGTCCACGCCCGTCGGGAAGCGCGACTTGGTGTTCGGGAACGACTTGGCCGGACGCACGTTGGCGTACAGGTCGAAGTGGCGGCGCAGGGCCACGTTGATCGAACTGAAGCCCTCGCCCACCGGCGTGGTCAGCGGGCTCTTCAGGGCCACACCGTTCCTGCGGATGGAATCCAGCGTGGCCTGGGGCAGCAGGTCGCCGTGCTTTTCCAGCGCGACGAGGCCGGCATCGGCGTCTTCATAGGTCAGGCCGACCTTGAGGGCGTCGAGCACGTGCAGGGTGGCGTCCATGATCTCCGGGCCAATACCGTCGCCGCGGATGACCGTAATCGTCTGGGTCATTGAATGGGGTTTCCGAACAGGGGCGCGCGCGGGCCTGGGCCGGAGCGGGCGCGAAGGGGAAGGTCTGTATCCGCCATTATGCCCGAGCGCCCCTCGCGGCCCCAAATCGACGATGGTCGCAGGACCGGCACAGGGGCCGGTCGGTGCGGCTCAGCCGTGGTCGTGGGCCGCGGGCGCGGTGGCGTCGCCACCCTCCAGTTGGTCGAGGAAATCCACCGCCCGGCGCAGGTGCGGAATGACGATGGACCCGCCCACCACAAGCCCGACGGAGAATGTCTCGAAGAATTCCTCGCGGGTCACGCCGGCTTCCTTGCACTGGGCGATGTGGTAACTGATGCAGTCGTCGCACCGCAGCACCATCGACGCGACCAGGCCCAGCAGCTCCTTGGTCTTCACGTCCAGCGCGCCTGCCTGGTAGGTCTGCGTATCCAGCGCGAAGAACCGGCGCACGACCTGGTTGGGCTCGTCCAGGATGCGCTTGTTCATGCGCTGGCGGAACTCGGTGAACGCCTTCACGCGGTCCTGGCTGTCGTCGCCGGCGCTCATGCGGTCTCTCCCGCCAGCAGCGCATCGAGCTTGCCCGCACGATGCAGCGCGATCATGTCGTCGTAGCCGCCCACGTGGACCTCGCCCACGAAGATCTGCGGCACGCTGGTGCGCTTGGCACGGGCGATCATCTTCTCGCGTTCGGCCGGATCCAGGTCGATGCGCACCTCGGTCCAGTCCCGGCCCTTGCTCTTCAGGAAGTTCTTCGCGGCCACGCAGTAAGGACAGATCGCCGTGCTGTAGAGGATGACTTCCGGCGCGGTGGCGCCTTGCGGGGTGTCGCTCAAGGGAGTTCTCCGGAACGAAAGGAACGTAAGGGGGGTCGCAACCGATATCGGGCCGACCGGGCCGGCTTCCAGCCGGCGATGTGGAACAGTGCGGACCGGTACTGGCCCGGTTAACCACGTATTCACTCGCCCGGCTCAGCGACCGGTCATCCTGATGACGGCGTCATTATCCGCCACGGAGCCTCCATTTGCGCCCATTGCTGCTCGCCACCGCCCTGACCCTGGCCCTTGCCGCCCCGCTGGCCGCGTCGCAGGACAGCCGGCTGCCCGACATCGGCTCGTCCGCCGGAGAACTGCTCACGCCGGCCCGCCAGGCCCAGTACGGCGGCATGATGCTGCGAGAGCTGCGCAACTACGGCTATCTGCTGGAAGACCCGCTGGTCACCGACTGGCTGCAGACCGTGGGCAACCGCCTGGGCGCCGACAGCGACAATCCGCAGCAGGCCTACACCTTCTTCATGATGCGCGACCGGCAGATCAACGCCTTCGCCACGCTGGGCGGCTACATCGGCATGAATGCCGGCCTGGTACTGACCGCGGACCGCGAGGATGAAGTGGCCGCCGTCCTGTCGCACGAAATCGCGCATGTCACGCAGCAACACGTGCTGCGCGGCGTGGAGCGGGCGCAGCGCGACCAGATCCCGATCCTGCTGGGCATGCTGGGCGCCATCGTGCTGGCGCAGGCGGCCGGCGGCAGTTCCAGCGGCGACGCCTCGCAGGCCGCCATCGCGTCGGCGATGGGACTGATGCAGCAACGGCAGATCGACTACACCCGGTCCAACGAGTCCGAGGCCGACCGCGTGGGCATCCGTACCCTTTCCCGCGCCGGTTACGACATCGACGCCATGGCCGGCTTCTTCGCCAAGCTGCAGCAGGCCACCCGGGTCGCGCGCGGCAGCGGGCGCGAAGCCGTTCCGGATTACCTGCAGACCCATCCGGTGACCACCACCCGCATCAGCGAGGCCCGCCAGCGCGCGGACCAGTTGCGGGGCACACAGGTCACCGCCGTCACCAGTGTGCCGGGCGGCGAACGCATCGAACGCTTCGACCGCACCGGCGTCACCCTGCCGGAGACGCGCAGCGACAACCCGCTGCTGCCCGTCCCGGTGACCCTACCCGCGCAGGTGTTCCAGCGGGGCGAGACAGGACAGTTCGACTGGGCGCGCGAACGCCTGCGTGCGCTCAGCGCCAGCACGCCTTCGGCCGCGGTGCGTGAATACGAGACCCTGCGGCGCCAGGCCGGCAGGCCGTTGACCGGAGCCCAGCGCTATGGCGTGGCGGTCGCCCACCTGCAGGGCGGCGACACGCGGACGGCGCTGGCAGAACTGCGGAGCCTGGCCGAAGAGGTGCCCGACAACCTGTGGGTAGCCCTGGCGCTGGGCGAGGCCGAATCGCGCACGGGCGACCCGGAAGGGGCCAACCGCCGCTTCGACGCGCTGATGCAGCGTCATCCCGAGAACCGGGCCGTCAGCCTGACCTACGCCCGCGTCCTCAACGAGCAGGGCGGCCGACAGGCCGGCCAACGGGCGCAGGCCGTCCTGCGCCCGCTGATGGGACGTGCAGGCGATGACCCCGTGTTCCAGCAGCAGTTCGCCCGTGCCAACGAACTGGCCGGCGACGTCGCCCGCGCCGGCGAGGCTTACGCCGAGGCCGCCTACCTGAACGGCAGGCCCGAGCAGGCCCTGATCCAGCTGCAGAACCTGAAGAAGCGGGACGATCTGGATTTCTACGCGCGTGCCCGGATCGACGCCCGCATCGCCGCCATCACACCGGAGGTGCTGGAGCTCCGGCGCCAGGGCATCCGCGACCCCGACGTGGAACGCCGCTGAGCACGTGCCCGGCCTGCGTGTGACAGCCCGGCGGCATGTCATGTAAACGTCATAAAATTGTCGTCTACTGACACGGTCCCCCTCGCCTCCGGATCCCGCGTGCAGAAGCACATCCTGATCGTCGACGACGAGCCCGCCATCCGCGACATGGTGGCGTTCGCCCTGCGCAAGGGCGAATACGAACCGATCCACGCCGGCGACGCCCGCGAAGCCCAGAACGCCATCGCCGACCGCGTGCCGGACCTGATCCTGCTGGACTGGATGCTGCCCGGCACCAGCGGCCTGGAACTGGCCCGGCGCTGGCGCAAGGACGCGATGACCCGCGACGTGCCGATCATCATGCTGACCGCCCGCGGCGAGGAGAACGACCGCGTCGGCGGGCTGGAGGCCGGCGTGGACGACTACGTGGTCAAGCCCTTCTCGGCCCGCGAACTGCTGGCCCGCATCCGCGCCGTGATGCGCCGCTCGCGCGACGACGACGAGGACGGCAGCGTGGCGGTGGGCAGCCTGCGCATCGACGGCGCCGCGCACCGCGTGTTCGCCGGCGACACGCCCGTGCCGATCGGTCCCACCGAATACCGCCTGCTGCATTTCTTCATGACGCACCCCGAGCGCGTCTACTCGCGCACCCAGTTGCTGGACCACGTATGGGGCGGCAGCGTGTACGTGGAGGAGCGCACCGTGGACGTGCACATCCGCCGGCTGCGCAAGACGCTGGAGCCGCACGGGCTGGAGAACATGGTGCAGACGGTGCGCGGCTCGGGCTACCGCTTCTCGGCTTCGATGTGAGGATGCCGGCAGGCCCGGACATCCGATGTGACCGTTTTTTTCCTTTCGTCCCGGCGAAGGCTGTGACCCAGCCTGCCTTTGCCATTCTTCCTGCTCTGGAAAACCGCAAGCCGAGCCAGGCATCGCTTGGTTCACAGCGTTTGCCGGGATGACGACCGAGAAGGCAGCGTCGGCCGCATCGCGCCCCGGCTGACCCGCTTCGGATCCCGACGCCCGTCGCGCCACCTGCGTTCCCCATCCCTGCTGTCATAGACATCTGCCTACAATCCCCCCATGCCTCATGACATCCGTTCCGCCTGGTTCAAGACGCTCGGCCAGCTGGCGCTGATCCTGGCGCTGGCCGTGGTCGTGGGACTGCTGGTCGGCCAGGCATGGCCGATCGTGACCCTGGCGGCGCTGGGCGTGGTGGCGTGGCACTACTGGCGCCTGCGCAAGGTGCTGCTGCGGCTGACCGCACGCCAGCGCCTGGAGCCGGCGCAGGGCCGGGGCGTGTGGAACGAACTCGACCGCCTGCTGTACCGCGGCCAGGCCGAAATGCGCACCCGCAAGCGCCGCCTGCTGGACATGCTGCGCGCCTACCGCGCCGCCGCGGCCGCCCTGCCCGACGCGGTGGTGGTGGTGGAACGCAACAGCCAGCGCGTGCAGTGGTTCAACAAGGCTGCCAGCAGCCTGCTGGGCCTGCAGTACCCCGCCGACATCGGTGCGCCGGTCGGCGACCGCCTGCAGCCGCTGCCGATGTCGCACTGGCTGGCCGCGGGCCGCAATGCGGAACCGATGCTGGATGCCGCGTCGCCGGTGGACCCCGACCTGCGCCTCAACCTGCGCCTGATCCCCTATTCCGACCAGTACTGGCTGCTGGTCGCCCGTGACGTCAGCAAGATGCTGCGGCTGGAACAGATGCGTCGCGACTTCGTCGCCAACGTCTCGCACGAGCTGCGCACGCCGCTGACCGTGGTGCACGGCTACCTGGACATGCTGGAGCCCAGTGAGCACCCCGACTGGGCGCCGATGCTGGCGGAAATGCAGAAGCAGTCCCAGCGCATGACCCAGCTGGTCGAGGACCTGCTGACGCTCTCGCGCCTGGAGGCGCAGGAAAGCCTGCCCGACGAGAATGTCGCCATGGCGCCGATGCTGGCCACGCTGCGCCGCGAAGCCGAGGCGCTGAGCCAGCGCCGCCACACCATCGTCGTGCAGGACGAGGCCGGCGTGGACCTGGCCGGCTCCAACAAGGAACTGCACAGCGCATTCTCCAACCTGGTGAGCAACGCCGTGCGCTATACCCCCGTCGGCGGCACCATCACCGTCCGCTTCGCGCGCGAGGGCGAGGGTGCGGTGCTGAGCGTGCGCGACACCGGCTATGGCATTCCGTCCTCGCACCTGCCGCGCATCACCGAGCGCTTCTACCGCGTCTCCACCAGCCGCTCGCGCGAAAGCGGCGGCACCGGCCTGGGGCTGTCCATCGTCAAGCACGTCCTCAACCTGCACCAGGCCCGGCTGGACATCGAAAGCGAGGTGGGCCAGGGCAGCACCTTCTCCGTGCATTTCGGTCCCGAGCGCGTGGAACCGCGCCTGGACGCTTCCCTACCCGTCCTGACGGATCAGACCGCATGAACGCCGCCCCCGACGCGCTACCCGCCGCTCCCACCACCGACGACGTGCTGCGGGACCCCGCGCTGTACCTGAACCGCGAGTTGTCGCAGCTGGACTTCAATTTCCGTGTACTGGCCCAGGCGCAGGATCCGTCCGTGCCGCTGCTGGAGCGGCTGCGTTTCCTGTGCATCTCGTGCACCAACCTGGACGAGTTCTTCGAGATCCGTGCGGCCACGGTGCGCCACGCGCTGGATTTCGGACTGCCGCCCGGCGCGGACGGCATGAGCCCGGCCACCGTGCTCAACAAGATCCACGACCGCGCCGCCGAGCTGGTGGATGCGCAGTACAAGTGCTGGAACGAGGTGCTGCGCCCCGGCCTGGCCGAGGCGGGCGTGCGCGTGTTCGGCCGCGACAGCTGGAATGCGCGGCAGACCCGCTGGCTGCGCGCGTACTTCCGCAACGAGATCATGCCGGTGCTGTCGCCGCTGGGCCTGGACCCGGCGCATCCGTTCCCGAAGATCCTCAACAAGTCGCTCAACATCGTGGTGGTGCTGAAGGGCAAGGACGCGTTCGGTCGCGCCGGCCACCTGGCCATCGTGCGCGCGCCGCGCTCGCTGCCGCGCATCATCCACCTGCCCCAGCGCGTGTCCGGCGGCGAGAACGACTTCGTGCTGCTGTCATCGGTGCTGTCGGTGTTCGTGGACGAGCTGTTCCCCGGCATGGAGGTCAAGGGCTCCTACCAGTTCCGCGTGACCCGCAACTCCGAGGTCGTCGTGGACGAGGAGGAAGTGGAGAACCTGGCGCTGGCGCTGCGCGACGAACTGGTCGGACGGGGCTACCGGCCCGCGGTGCGGCTGGAGATCGCGCACGACTGCCCCAAGCCCATCGTGCGCACGCTGCTGCAGAACTTCGCCCTGCCCGACAACGCGGTGTACCCGATCAACGGGCCTGTCAACCTCAACCGCGTCATCCAGGTGTACGACCTGGTGCAGCGCCCGGAACTGAAGTACCCCGCCTTCACGCCGCGCGCGCTGCGCGACAGCGACGCGATCTTCGAGAAAGTGGCCGACGGCGACGTGCTGCTGCACCACCCGTTCGATTCGTTCGCGCCCGTGCACGAACTGATCAAGCAGGCCGCGGTCGACCCCGACGTGCTGGCGATCAAGCAGACCCTCTACCGTACCGGCAAGGATTCGGCCATCGTCGACGCGCTGGTGCAGGCCGCGCGCAACGGCAAGGACGTCACCGTGGTGGTGGAGCTGCGCGCGCGCTTCGACGAGGATGCCAACCTGGGCGTGGCCGACCGCCTGCAGGAGGCCGGCGCGCAGGTGGTCTACGGCGTGGTGGGCTACAAGACCCATGCCAAGATGCTGCTGATCGTGCGCCGCGAAGGCCGCAAGCTGCGCCGCTACGTGCACCTGGGCACCGGCAATTACCACAGCGGTACCGCCCGCGCATACACCGACATCGGCCTGATCACCGCCGACCCGGACATCGGCAACGACGTGCATCTGCTGTTCCAGCAGCTGTCGGGACTGGCGCCCACCACCAAGCTCAAGCGCCTGCTGCAGTCGCCCTTCACTCTGCACCCGGGCCTGATCAAGAAGATCGAGCGTGAGGCGAGACTGGCGAAGGCGGGCAAGCCGGCGCGCATCATCGCCAAGATCAATGCGATCAACGAGCCGCGCATCATCCGCGCGCTGTACGCCGCTTCGCAGGCAGGCGTGCGGATCGACCTGATCGTGCGCGGCGCCTGCGCCCTGCGCCCCGGGGTGCCGGGCATTTCCGACAACATCCGAGTGCGCTCCATCGTGGGGCGCTTCCTCGAGCACAGCCGCCTTTACTGGTTCGGCAACGACGGCGCGCCGGAACTCTACTGCGCCAGCGCCGACTGGCTGGAACGCAACCTGCTGCACCGCGTGGAGACCTGCTTCCCCATCCTCGACAAGGACCTGGCGGCGCGCGTGTTCAAGGACGGTCTGCAGAACTATCTGGACGACAACTGCAACGCCTGGGAACTGCAGGCCGACGGCCACTACGTCAAGCTCAGGCCTGGCGACGACCCGCCGCATTCGGCGCAGGGCACGCTGCTGGCCAAAGTGTGATGCGGCCGATCGACGCATCCATCGCCGCAGCGCACCGCAGTGCACCATTGCGGCACGCCATTGGCTAAACTGATCGCATGGCGCCCCTGACCTCCCCCACCTCCCCTCCACTCCAGGACGGGGACCTGCTGGCCGCGATCGATCTGGGTTCCAACAGCTTCCACATGGTGGTGGCGCGCTCGATGCTGGGACAGTTGCGCGTGGTCGACCGCCTGCGCGAAACCGTGCGCATGGCCGACGGCCTGGACGGCAAGGGCGGCCTGTCCGCCGCTGCCCGCCAGCGCGCACTGGACTGCCTGTCCCGCTTCGGCCAGCGCATCCGCGACATCCCCGCCGCACGCGTGCGCGCCCTGGCCACCAACACGGTGCGCCAGCTGCGCGAACCGCAGGAATTCCTGGCCGCGGCCGAAGCCGCGCTGGGGAAGGCGATCGAAGTGGTCTCCGGCCGCGAGGAGGCGCGCCTGATCTACCTGGGCGTGGCGCACGCGCAGCCGCCGAAATCGAACCAGCGCCGCCTGGTCATCGACATCGGCGGCGGCTCAACGGAATTCATCATCGGCCGCGGCTTCGAGACGCTGGAGCGCGAAAGCCTGCAGGCCGGCTGCATCGCCAGCACGCGCCGCTTCTTTCCCGGCGGCAAGCTCTCGCGCAAGCGCTGGAAGGAAGCGCTCACCGAGATCGGTGCCGAGTTCCAGCAGTTCGCCGGCCTGTACCGCAGCCTGGGCTGGCAGGAAGCCATCGGCTCGTCCGGCACCAACAAGGCCATCGGCGAGATCTGCGCAGCGATGAAGCTCACCAAGGGCGCGGTCACCGCCGAGGCGCTGCCGCAGGTGCGCGACAAGCTGCTGCAGGCCGACCGCATCGAGGACATCGACCTGCCCGGCCTGTCCAGCGACCGCCGTCCGATCATCGCCGGCGGCGTGCTGGTGCTGGAGGCCGCGTTCGAGGCGCTGGAGATCCAGCGCCTGATGGTCAGCAAGGCGGCGATGCGCGAAGGCATCCTGTTCGACATGCTGGGCCGCGGCAGCGACAACGATCCGCGCGACCTGTCCACGGCGGCGCTGATGCAGCGCTACGGCATCGACGAATTCCAGGCCGCGCGCGTGGAAGCCACCGCGATGCGCCTGTTCGAACAGGTGGAGCAGGACTGGAGCCTGGACGACGACGATGCGCGCATGCTCGGCTGGGCCGCGCGCCTGCACGAGATCGGCCTGGCCATCGCCCACAGCCAGTACCACGTGCACGGTGCCTATCTGTTGGAGCATTCCGACATCGAAGGCTTTTCCCGCCAGGAACAGCAGGTCCTGTCGGCGCTGGTGCGCACGCACCGCCGCGGCGTACCGAAGAACGCGTTCGACGCCCTGCCCGACCGTCTGCTGCTCGGCGCCAAGCGCAAGGCCGCGCTGCTGCGCCTGGCCGTGCTGCTGCACCGTTCGCACGACAACGAAGCCATTCCCCGCCTGGACCTGACCGCCAGCGGCGACCGCCTGGACCTGGTGGTCAGCAAGAAGTGGATCGATGCCCGCCCGCTGCTTCGCTCCGACCTGGTCGGCGAGCCGGAGGACATGCAGGGCCTGGGCGTGGCGTTCAAGCCGTTCGTGGCCTGACCGGCCGGCACTTCCCATCATGTGACATGAAGGTACACTCGGGCCTGCCGAGAGGTCCGCGGCGTGGCTTGCGACCTGGTGTCCCCACGCCATCCTCCCCGACCGCCCTTGCAGCGGGGGCAGGCCCGACGGCCGTCCAACGTCGTCGCACGCCTGTCTTCAGGAGGAAGCCTTGATCGATCGAAGCATCCACGACGCACTGCTGTCCGACGCCTGGCTCGAAGGCGGTCCCGGCGCCGCGGCCATCGGCCGCAACGTGGACCGCATGCTGGATGCGGTGCGCCGCCACCTCGACATGGACGTGGCCTTCGTGTCCGAGTTCAACGGCCGCGACCGGGTCTTCCGCCATGTCGCCTGCAGGCTGGATCCGGCCCCCATCCGCCCGGGCGATTCGAGCCCTCTCGAAGAGGGTTACTGCATGCGCGTGGTCGAGGGGCAGATCCCGCAGCTGATTCCCGATACGGGCGCGATTCCCGTATTGCACGATATTCCGGAAACCCGGACGCTGCCCATCGGGGCCCATATCAGCGTGCCCATCCTGCTGCGCGACGGCCGCGTGTACGGCACCTTCTGCTGCTTCAGCCTGGCATCCAACCTGTCGCTCGGCCAGCGCGACCTGCACATGATGCGGGCCTTCGCCGACCTGCTGGCCTACCAGATCGATGGCGATCTGGACGCCATGAAGGCGCACGAAGAAAAGGTCGCCCGCGTCACCGCGGTACTCGAGCTGGGCCAGCCGCATATCGTGTACCAACCGATCTTCCGCAGCAGCGAACGCCGCATCGTCGGGGTGGAGTGCCTATCGCGCTTCAGGCTGGAGCCGCAGCGAACGCCCGACGTATGGTTTGCCGAAGCACGCGAGATCGGCCTGGGCGTGCGCCTGGAGCTCAACGCCATCCTGACCTCACTCGACGGGCTGCGCGGCATCGCCGGAGATTTCCATGTGGGGCTCAACGTCTCGCCACAGACGCTCATCAGCGGTGGTGTCGACGGGTACATCGACGGCCTGGAACCGCACCGCGTGGTGCTGGAGATCACCGAGCATTCGCTGGTCGACGACTACGGTCTGCTCAACAGGCGCCTTGCGCCCCTTCGCGAAGCCGGCGTGCGCGTGGCCGTCGACGACGCAGGCGCAGGTTACGCGAGCATGCGGCACGTGCTGGCGATCCATCCCGACATCATCAAGCTGGATCTCAGCCTGACCCGCGGCATCGATACCGACTCGCCGCGCAAGGCGCTGGCCGCCGCACTGATCGAATTCGCCCGGCAGACCCAGTCGCAGGTGGTCGCCGAGGGCGTGGAAACGGCCTCCGAACTGGCGGCGCTGCAGGCGCTCGGGGTGGACGACGTACAGGGTTACCACCTAGCGCGTCCGCTGGAAGCCGATGCCCTCGCGCGGATGCTCGCTGCCGAACGGCCACTGGCCTGACGCACCACCGCGCTCTGGCATGATGCCCGTCCCGTCCTGCGCGTGCCGACGATGAAGACCTACCCCTTGGCCGATGGACTCGCCACGTCCCGCATCGGCTACGGCTGCATGCACCTGAGCCGCGCCTGGGACGTATCGCCCATCACCAGGGACGAGCGCCGAAACGCGCAGCGGCTGGTCGAAACGGCGCTGGCCCACGGCATCACCCTGTTCGACCACGCCGATATCTATGCGCGCGGCAAGTCCGAACAGGTGTTCGGCGACGTGCTGCGCGCCTCGCCCGGGCTCCGCGCGAAGATGGTCCTGCAGTCGAAGTGCGGCATCCGCTTCGCCGACGATCCGCCGGGCGCACCGCAGCGCTATGACTTCAGCCACGCGCATATCGTGGCCTCGGTCGAAGGCAGCCTGGCGCGCCTGGGCGTGGACCACCTGGATGTCCTGCTGCTGCACCGCCCCGATCCGCTGGTGGAGCCGGATGAAGTGGCGCGCGCGTTCGATGCGCTGCACGCCAGCGGCAAGGTGCGGCAGTTCGGCGTCAGCAACCACTCGCCGGCCCAGATCGATCTGCTGCGCCGCCACGTGCGCCAGCCGCTGGTGGCGAACCAGGTGGAAATCAGCCTGCTGCACCTGCCCTTGATCGACGACGGCGTGGTCGCCAACACCACCGGCCACGCCTACGCATCCGCGCGCGGCACGCTGGACCACGCACGCCTGCACGGCATCCGCCTGCAGGCATGGTCGCCGCTGGCAGGCGGCAAGCTGGCCATGGCCTCGGGCTTCGCCGATCCGGTGATCCGCGAAACCGCGACCCTGTTGCGGCAACGGGCCGAAGCGCACGGCGTGACCCCCGAGGCGATCCAGCTGGCCTGGCTGCTGCGCCATCCCGCCGGCCTGCAGCCCATCGTCGGCACCACCGACCCCGTGCGGCTTGCGGCCTGCTGCGCGGCGGACGAGGTACAGCTCTCGCGCGAGGAATGGTATGCGCTGTTCACCGCGGCGCGCGGCGGGCGCGTGCCGTAGAACGCGATGACCGGTGGCACGGGCGCAATGTCCTGTCCGCTCGCCATCATGGCGCCCCCTCTTTGCAGGAATCTCCATGTCGGATACCGCCATCAACTTCCAGGCCAAGCTGAGCGGCTTCTCGGAGCACTGGTCTCCCCGGGTCGTGGCCGAGATGAACGACTACCAGTTCAAGCTTGCCAAGATCCTGGGCGAATTCGTGTGGCATGCGCACGAAGAGACGGACGAAGTCTTCATCGTGCTGTCGGGCGAGATGACGCTCGAGTTCCGGGACAGGGTCGTGCCATTGGCCGCGGGGGAGATGTACGTGGTGCCCCGGGGCGTCGAGCATCGGCCCGTGGCCCGCGAGGAGTGCAGCATCATGCTGGTCGAGCCCCGCGGCGTGATCAATACCGGCGACGCCGGTGGCGCCTACACCGCCCCCAACGATGTCTGGATCTGATGCTCCACCCGCTGTTCCCTCGCCACCTGCCGGATGCACCATGACCGATCCCTACAACTCATCCGCCGCTCACGCCGCCATCCCGGCATCGGTCGCCACACGGATGCGCCCCCTGGACGACGCGATGGTGACGACCGCGCTGGAACTCCCCGGCTACCATATCCGCCGCAACCTGGGCATGGTGCGCGGCATCACGGTGCGGTCGCGATCGATCGTGGGCAACTTCCTGGGCGGCCTGCAGTCGCTGTTCGGCGGCAACATCACCATCTACACCGAACTGTGCGAGCAGGCGCGCGACGAGACCTATCGCGACATGCTCCAGCATGCCCGGCAACTGGGCGCCAATGCGATCATCGCCGTGCGCTACGACGCCACCGATGTGATGGCCGGCCTGACCGAAGTGTTGTGCTACGGCACGGCGGTGGTGGTCGAACCGCAGGACGGCTGAGCGCGATGGGGCCCACGAAGCCGATAAGGCGCAAGCGCCCGTGGTTGCGCAGGCTCATGCTGGCCAGCCTGATCATGGCGGCGTATCCCACGTTCGTGCTGACGTATACGTGGTCCCATGTCCTGCAGAGCACGCTGCCGGGTGGGCGGCACGGCCCGCTGGACGCCTACCGGCATACGCTCGCCAGCGCCGTCGTGGCCTATACGTTGCACGCGCGCGCCATCGATCTGGTGAACGGCGTGATGGAACGGCGCGGCAAACGATCCAACCAGATGGACATCCACAACAACCTGATCGGTGCCGGCATCGGCTCGCGCGCCGACCGCTTCTCGGACATCGAACCCGCGGTGGCGCGCAGCGTGGCGGCCGGCCGGATTGATGCCCCTTCGCCGGACCAGACCACGTGGTTACCGCCGGGCGATTGGGAAGAGGGGTTTGCGTGGTGAAGAAGCGGCCCCAGTGCCAACGGGCACTGGGGCCCGGCTATAGTCGCTCGAAGGCGGCCGGCCCCACGCCGACCGGCAATCCCTCGCATCCCCGCCGGAGGTTGTCATGAAGCGTGTGTTCCGTTTGATCCTGGCCGTCATCGCCGGGCTGTTCATCGGCAGCGTCGTCAACATGGCGCTGGTCATGGCGAGTGGCCATGTCATCCCGTCCCCGGCCGGCGTCGACACGACCACCACCGAGGGCCTGAAGGCGGCGATGCCGCTGTTCGAGCCGAAGCACTTCCTGTTCCCGTTCCTGGCGCATGCGATCGGCACGCTCGTCGGCGCCTTCATCGCCACGCTGGCCGCCCCTGGACGGACCTGCGGCCCGGCCTGGGCGGTGGGCGCCTTCTTCCTGATCGGCGGCATCGCCGCTGTCGCGATGCTGCCTTCGCCACTCTGGTTCACCGTGGTGGACCTGGTGTTGGCCTACCTGCCCATGGCGTGGCTGGGGCACCGGCTGGCAGCGCGCGGACATCGCACGGCCTGAAGACAGCGCCCCTGCATGCCGCGGTCAGGCTGTCAGCCTGGCGACGATCCGGCGCACCCACGGCGCCAGCACGGTGACCGCGATGAAGGCTACCGGCCAGGTGGTGGCGCAGCTGCGTGCCCAGGCGGCCAGGAAACCCGGATGCAACCCCTGGTTGACCAGCAGTACGAACGCGGACACCAACGACACCATGATGGCGGAGAGCAGCGCACCGAACAGCAACGGTGCGAAACGGGCGGGAATACGCATGGAAGACTCCTTTGGGATAGGTGGATCAGACGGATGAGAAGGCCTGCAGCAGCAACGCCGACAGGTAGAGCCCCGCTCCGAATACAAGGTGGTTTGTCAGGCTGTGGACGCGCGCGATGGTGGGGCGCGGCGTCCTGGACGCCGCGATGCCGGCACCCATGCCCGGCTGCATCAGCAGGAACGGCGCGGCAACGGTCACCACACCGACCAGCAGCGCCGGCCCCGGCGTGGGATGACGCAGCCACGCAGTGCCCCAGACCAAGGGGAGTACCGCGGCAAATAGCACGCCAGTGAGGTAGTGCATGCACCACCCCAGCACGCGTTCCCCGCGGACGGCACGACTGCGGGCGATCGCGTCATGGCGGAACCGGCCCCTTGGCATATGGCCCAGCCAACGCCCCACCAGCGCATAGTCGGGAGCCGGTACGCCGAAAAGGCGTCGACGCAGCACGCCCCACGCATCCATCGCGAGCGTGGCGCCGATGCCGATGAGTACCGTGCAGATCCAGGCAGGCATGTCGTTGTCCTCGTGCGAAGGTCCGGCACAGGCTTGTGCCGATCGACCGTTGAGCGCACGATGCCACTTCAAGTCAACTTCAAGTCAAGCGGTGGCACGATGGACATCGGCGAGGTCGCAAAACGGTCCGGGGTGCCGGCGTCGGCCCTGCGCTACTACGAGCAGAGGGGCCTGATCGCATCGGACGGTCGCCGCGGCCTGCGTCGCACCTTCGACCCTCGTGTGCTGGAGCGTCTGGCGTTGATCGCGCTGGGGCAGACGGCGGGGTTTTCCCTGGACGAGATCGCCGCGATGTTCGGTGCGGATGGACAGCCCGATATCGACCGCCGCGCCCTGCGCACCAAGGCACGCGAGCTGGATGCGATGATCCTGCGTCTGACCGCCATGCGCGACGGACTCCGCCACGCCGCGGCCTGCTCTGCCCCCAGCCATTTCGAATGCCCCCGCTTCCGCGCGCTGCTGGGTCAGGCCATCGCCGAATCAGGCCGCCCCAAAGCCGGCGCCCCCCGCCAGCCGCCACGCAAGAAGGCCCAACGCCCGTCCTCACGCACCTGAGCGCGTCGCGGAGCGCACACACGTCTGGATGCGGTGCTGGCCGCAGCGTCATCCCACGGTCACCGATCCGACACATCCACTACATCTCCCGCCCACAGCATGCGCAAAACGTGGAGCCGCGCATGCGCTTTGCCATCGTCACCGAGACGTACCCGCCGGAAGTCAATGGCGTCGCCCTTACCGTGCAGGGGCTGGAAACCGGCCTGCGCCAGCGCGGGCACGCCGTCTCGCTGGTGCGACCGCGGCAGGGGATCGAATCGGATGCGACCGACGACACGCTGCTGGTGCGCGGCGCTCGCCTGCCGCGCTACCCCGGCCTGAAGTTCGGCCTGCCCGCCACCCGCCGGTTGCTGGCGCTGTGGAGACATTCCCCGCCTGATGCGATCTATGTGGCCACGGAAGGCCCGCTGGGATGGTCGGCCGTGCGCGCGGCGCGGCGCCTGGGCATTCCGGTGGCCACCGGCTTCCATACGCGTTTCGACGAATACATGCGCGACTACGGCGTGCGCTTCCTGCAGCACACCGCGCTGCGCTGGATGCGCCGCTTCCACAATGGCGCGCAGGCCACGCTGGTGCCCACCCGCGAACTGGCCGATTTCCTGCAGGCGCAGGGTTTCCAGCACGTGGTGCGGCTGGCGCGCGCCGTCGACGCGCAGCACTTCAGCCCCGCGCGTCGCGACGACGCGCTGCGCGCGCAGTGGGGCCTGGGCCCGGACGATCTGGCGGTGATCTACGTGGGTCGCATCGCCGCGGAGAAGAACCTGGACCTGTCGATCCGGGCCTTCGACGCGATCCGGCAGCAGCATCCGACGGCGAAGTTCGCATGGGTCGGCGACGGGCCGGTGCGCGAGCGGCTGGCACAGGAGCGTCCCGACTTCATCTTCTGCGGCGTGCAGCGCGGCGAAGCACTGGCCCGCCATTTCGCCAGCGGCGACCTGTTCCTGTTCTCCAGCCACAGCGAAACCTTCGGCAACGTCACCCTGGAGGCCATGGCCAGCGGCGTGCCCACGGTCGCCTTCAACTACGGCGCCGCACGCGAGCATCTGGTCGATGGCGTGCATGGCGCGGCGGTGGACGACGATGATGCGTTCATCGCCGCGGCCCGGCGATTGGCCGCCGATCCGGCCGTACGCCGCAGGATGGCCGAGGCTGCCGTCGCCGCGATGCACGCCCTGCGTCCCGAGCAGGTGGCAGCCGATTTCGATGCCCTGCTGACCGACCTCGCCCTGACCCGGAGAAGCCCCCATGCGTCCATCGCCCCCGCGTAATGCCTTCATCGGCCAGGATGCCGGCTGGTGCCTGCGCGCCAACCGCTGGGGCGAATGGCGCGGGATACGCCATTTCTTCGCCATCGTCAGCCGGTTGGGCGACGGCGTGTTCTGGTATGTGCTGATGGCAGCACTAATCGTCGTGGACGGCTTGGAGGGACTCGCCGCCTCCGCGCACCTGGCCGCCACCGGGGTGATCGCGCTGACTCTTTACAAGGGCCTCAAGCGCTGGACGCGCCGGCCGCGCCCGTTCGCCTCCGATGTGCGCATCCGCGCCTGGATCGCACCGCTGGACGAATTCAGCTTCCCGTCCGGGCACACGCTGCATGCGGTGGCCTTCACCCTGGTGGCGATGGCGCATTACCCCGTGCTGGCGCCCCTGCTGATCCCGTTCGCGGGGTGCGTGGCGGCCTCGCGGGTGGTGCTGGGCCTGCACTACCCCAGCGATGTGCTGGCGGCGACCGTCATCGGCTCGGCCCTGGCCGGGCTGTCGGTCTGGATGGTGCCGGGCGTCAGCCTGCTGGGCTGATCGGTGCGTCCGCTCGGTCGACTCAGTCCGGGCGTTCCAGCCGCGCTCGCAGCAACGCGGGCCGCAACTGGCCGGCCCAATCGCGATCGTTGGCCACCTGGGCCTCGGCGCGGCTCTGTTCGAGGGCATCGAAATCGAGATCGGCCAGGACCCATAGATCATCACCGGCGGTCTGCACCACGATGCCATCCGCAGGTAATCCGCGATCCATCGGCGCGAAGATCGCGGCCTCGCCCGTGTTGATGTCCAGCGCGGGGCTCCAGGGCGCCTCGCCCGCCGTCACCGACTGCGCCACGAACAGGCGGTTCTCCAGCGCACGCGCCAGGCACCCCACGCGCACGCGGGTCGCCCCGGCATCGGTGTCGGTGCAGCTGGGTACCAGCAGCAGGCGCGCGCCGGCTTCGGCCTGCGCACGCACGGGCAGCGGGAATTCGCTGTCGTAGCAGACGGCCACGCCGGCACGCACGCCATCCAGGTCGAACACCTTCAGCGCATCGCCGCCCTCGATCACGCCGAGGCCTTTCTCGAATCCGGTGAGCTGCAGCTTGTCCTGCCAGAGGTGCGCGCCCTGCGGCGCGAACACGTCGCAGCGGTTCCGATAGCGACCATCACCCTGTGCCAGCAGGAAAGTGCCGGCCACGACATACATGTCCAGCGACGCCGCCAGCCGCGCATACAACGCCAGCCAGTCGTCGCGGTAGCGCTGGATCGCGGCCAGCGAGGGATGCAGGTCGGCCTGGGTGGCGGCGTCGAAGGTGGCGGCCAGCTCCAGCGACAGGTATTCCGGCAACACGGCGACGCGCGCGCCCTGCGCGGCGGCCGCGCCCAGCACGGCGGCCTGGCGTTCGGCGAACGCCGCGAAATCCGCGGGCGCCTGGATCGGATACTTCGCGACAGCGACCTTCATCGCGCGGTCTCCAGCGGGCGCAACCAGAACGTAAGCGCATGGTCGACTTCCCCTTGGCCGATCTCGTTCCATGGCAGACGCATCGTCATGCCGGGCCGCCGCTCATAACCGCGCTTGCGCCAGAACACCTCGTTGCCGCGATGATCGGCCGGCCTGCGCGGATCGTCATCGGCACGATCCACCGCGCAGAACGCGGTCCAGGCGAAACGGCCCAGCGCGCGCGCGTGCGCTTCGCGATGATCGAAGAACGCGTGGCCGATCCCGCATCCGCGGTACGCCGGCAACAGCACGGATTCGCCGAAGTAGAAGACGTCCTCCGGATCCATGGCACCGTCGACGAACGGTTGGCGGAAGGCTTCGGTATCGTCAGCCAACGGCAGGCCGGTGGAGGCGCCGATCACTTCCCCCTTCTCCATCGCCAGCACGAACACGCTTTCGGCCGAGCGTGCGTAGGCGCCCAGGTATTCGCGCTCGTAGTCGGCATCGCCTTCGTAGAGATAGGGCCAGTCGCGGAACACCGCCACGCGCAGGCGCGCGACATCGTCCAGCCAGGGCGTGATTTCCGGCCCGCGGAAGAGGCCGATGGTGTGCGCAGAGGTCATCCGTGAACTCTAGCGCACGCCATCGGCCGGAGCGAGGCAACCGCACGACCCCCGTCATTAGCGGGATGCGGGGAATGCGTCGGTGTGTTGCAGTCCGCGATCGTCCCAGACGTACACCGCGCAGGCGGCGGCAGGCAGCAGGCACAACGCCGCGCGGCCGTCGTCGCTGCGCGTGTCGAACCGCTGGAGTGCGCCCTGACCCTGGTCCCGCCATGCGGTGTACGTCAGGGGATGCGTCCAGCGCCCCAGGCCTTCCCTGGCCTGGCGTGCGTCCTGCAGATAACCGGCGGCGCGCGATACCAGAGCGGCGATCGTCTGCGACGAAAGCCTGAAAAGCAGGCATCCCCTGCGCCGATGCGCGAGCGGGACCAGCAGCATGGCCAGCGTGGCGTCGTCCATGGCCTCGACGATGACCGCATCGGTGCCGATCTTCTCGGGCAGCACGCGCCGTGCACGCCGATGCAGGGTGGCGGGATCGATCATGGCGGCCTCAGCGCAGCTCCGTGCCCAGCGCATACCAGTCCACCTTGCGGGTGACCCACATGATCGCCGCCAGGATGCCGAACAGCAGCAGCGAGCCCATCAGCAGCGCGTTGTTCTCCGACTTCAGCAGGAGGTAGAGCACGCCGTACAGCGCCGTCAGCATGATCGCGAAGCCGGCCGCCCGCAGCCAGCTCTTCAGCACGCCGGACAGGTAGAAGAACTGCAATCCGATGCATGCGGCGGCGGACACAAGATAGGCCTGCCAGAAGGCGATGTGCTCGGACAGGCTGAGCAGCAGCAGGAAGAAGATCGCCAGCGCCAGGCCGACCAGCAGGTACTGCAGCGGGTGGATAGGCAGGCGCTTGATCAGTTCGAACAGGGCGAAACCGACGAAGGTCAGCACCACGAACAGGATGCCGTACTTGCTGGCGCGGTCCACCTGAGTGTAGACGTCGACCGTATCGGCCAGGCTCACCACCGCACTGTCGATGGCGGTGTCGCCGCCGGTGCCGTCGCCGAAGCCCTCCGGCGAGACGCGCAACGAGGGCGCCTGGGTCAGCTTGCCGGACGCCGACTCCAGCTGGCTCTGCGCCGCGCTGGCCAGCGACGACACCTGCCAGCGCGCGGTGAAGCCACCTTCGTCAAGCGTCTTCGCATTGGGCAGGAAGCGGCCACCGAACAGCGGCTGCCGCCACGGCGAGCGGATCGCGATGTCGTTGCTGTCGGCGATCGGCGCGATGCCCAGGGTCTGCGTACCCGCCAGCGCCATCTCCAGGTGCACGTTGCTGGCGGGCAAGGCGCCGTCCGGCGCATCCAGCAGCGCATGGACGCCCTCCATCCGCGACGCCATCGCGCCCGTGCCGGCGGCCAGAGTGCGCGGCACGCCATCGACCTGCAACGAAGGGGTGCCGACCAGTCCGCGCACGTCCGCCATGCCCACCACCACGTAGGGCTGGCCGTAGATGCGTCCATCGGCCTGCGGCAGCTGCAGCGGCGCGAAGCCTGCCTTCATCGCCGCCTTCCACTCGTACACGTTCACGGTGTACAGGCCGATGCGCCGCTCACCCGGCTGCAGGTGCCCGTCCACCGCCAGGGTCGCCGGGGTCTGTAACAGGTAGCCCTCCTTCACGTCCCGGCGCACTTCGGGCTTGCCATCCTCGTTCAGCGCATTGACCAGGCGCTCCTCGCGCCACGGCACGACGCGCAGCGGGCCCACGACCTGCTGCGCCCCGGCCATGCTCTGGGAAACCCGCACTTCGGCCATCGTGCGGTAACGCTCGCGGTCCTGGACGACGCCGCGGATCATCAGCAACGGGATGAGCAGCAGCAGGACCAGCCCGCCCACGGTGAGGAAACGCAACAGCAGTTTCAATGACTTCATGTCGATGCCCCGGTTGGATACGGGAAGCATCGTCACGCGGCCCGGTGCAACCGGCAGGGAGCGTGTTTGAAGGCTGTGTGAAGTCGCGCGTCAGACCGCCGGCAACGACAGCACGGCTTCGGCACCGCCATCGGGCCGGTTGCGCAGCGAGGCTTCGCCGCCGTGCAGGCGCATGACCTCGCGCACGAATGGCAATCCCAGTCCGGAGCTGCGCTGGCCGCTGTCCGGACGCGGCAGCGAATAGAAACGTTCGAACACGCGTTCGTGCGCGTAGTCCGGAATCCCGGGACCGCGGTCGCGTACGCGGAAGCGTATCTGCCCGTCCGCCTGTTCGACGACCAGCTCCACCGTACCGCCCGGCGGCGAGAACGCGAGCGCGTTGTCCAGCAGGTTGCCCAGGGCGCGGCGCAGCAGGAAGGCATCGCCCTCCACCGCCCAGGCGCCGGCGGGCGGCACGCGGTGGATCCGCACGCCATGCGGGGTGAGCCGGGCGTCCACGGCCTGCACCACCTGTTCCACCAGCGCGCCCGCATCGATGCGCTCGCGCCGCTGCAGCCAGCCGTGCTGTTCCACCTCCGCCAGCGCCAACAGCTTGTCGATGGTTTCGGTGAGCCGCTGCTCCTGCGCCTGGATGTGGCGCGCGAAACGCTGGCGGTCCGCCTCCGGCAGTGGCTCCTGCAACAGCTCGGCCGCGCCGCGGATCGCGGCCAGCGGCGATTTCATCTCGTGGGTCAGCGACTGCACGTACTGCTCCACGTAGGCCTTGCCGGCCAGCTTGCGGCGCATCGTCTCCAGCGCGCGACCCAGGTCGCCAATCTCGTCGGCACGCGGCCGCGGCGGCGGCACCGGCTCGCCGGCGCTGACGGCCTGCGCGTAACGGTTCAGCCCGCCGATGCCGCGCACCAGCCACCAGGTCATCAGCACGCCGATCAGCGCGGAGATGCCGATCAGCCAGGCCCCGCGCAGCAGGATGCTGCGCTGGCTGGCGACGATGAAGGGCTCGATGCTGCGGTTGGGCTGCGACAGCGTCAGCACGCCCAGCAGCGTGCGGCGGTCGCCCGGGTCGTAGATGGGCGCGGCCACGTGCATGACGGTATGCGCCGTGTCGCCGGGTGTCTCCGGGCTGGAGCGGGCGCCGTACTCGCCGCGCAGCGTGCGATAGACATCGTTCCAGCGCGAGTTGTCGCGGCCGACATCGCGCCCCTGCGAGTCGAACACCACCGTGCCGCGCGCGTCGGTGACGGTGACCCGGTAATCGACCGAACGCTTCTGGAACCGCCATACCCAAGCCTTCGGGTCGCGTTGCTGGGCCAGCGCGACGTGGCGCGCGAACCCGCCGTCGGCGATGCGACCGGCCTTCAGGTCGTCGGCGGCCACTTCGGCCAGCAGGTTGGCCGCGTCCACCAGGGTGGACTCCATCGCCTGGCGCACACCGGGTTTCACTTCGTTGACGAACACGCGCATGACGAAGAACGCGGCGATGCCGACGATCAGGAAGAAGCCGAGCACGAGCTTCAGCCCCAGGCGCATGCGTCAGGCCTCGACGGCGTAACCCAGTCCGCGATGGGTGCGGATCGGGTCGGGATCGGCCCCGGCCGCGCGCAGCTTGGCGCGCAGGGTCTTCACGTGGGTGTCGACGGTGCGGTCGGCGCTGTCGGCATCGCTGTCCCAGCCCCGGTCCATCAGCTGCGCACGGCTGAGGATGGCGCCCGGGCGCTGCAACAGCGCGTCCAGCACGGCGTATTCGTAGCGGGTCAGGTCGAGCAGCTGCTGCCGGTAGCGGATGCGGTGGCCTTCGCGGTCGATGGCGAACGCGCCACGCGTGATCCAAGGGTCCGCGGACGCCACGGATGCCGCGGGGCCCGCCCCCGCACGGCGCAGGCGCGCACGCACCCTGGCCACCAGTTCGCGCGGAGAGAACGGCTTGGTGACGTAGTCGTCCGCGCCCAGCTCCAGCCCCAACACGCGGTCGATCTCGTCGTTGCGGGCGGTCAGGAAGATCACCGGCACATCGCTGAAGCCGCGCAGTTCGCGGCACACGTCGAACCCGCTGCCATCGGGCAGGCCCACGTCCAGCACCACCACGTCCACGCCGCCGGCGCGCACGCGCGGCGCCACCTCGCGTGCGAGCAGGCAGTGATCGGCTTCGATGCCTTCACTGCGCAGCGCATACAGCACGGCGTCGGCGATGGCGGCTTCGTCTTCGGCAATCAGTACGCGGGGCATGGCGCAAGCATATATGCTGCACGCCATGAATTACCGCCACGCCTTCCATGCAGGCAACCACGCCGACGTCCTCAAGCACCTCGTGCTGCTGGCCCTGGTCGAGGCGCTGAAGCGCAAGGACACGCCGTTCTTCGTGCTGGACACGCATGCCGGCCGTGGCCGCTACCTGCTGGGCGGGGCGGAGAGCCGCAAGACTTCCGAGGCGGACGAAGGAGTCTTCCGGCTGCTCGATGCGCCCCGCCTGCCGGCACTGGCCGAGGCCTACCTGCGCGCGGTGCAGGCGAACAACCCGGTCGGCGCGCTGGTGGCCTATCCCGGCTCGCCGCTGCTGGTCGCGCAGGCGATGCGCGACCAGGACCGGCTGGCCGCCTGCGAGCTCCAGCCCGAGGAAGCCGCCGCACTGAAGGACCTGTTCGCTCAGGACCCGCGCGTGGCCGTGCACGCGCGCGACGGCTACGGTGCGATGAAGGCATTGCTGCCCCCGCGCGCCGGCACGCAGCGCATCGCCCGCGGGCTGGTGCTGATCGATCCGCCCTACGAGTCACAGGACGCCGAATACCCGCAGATCATCGCCGCACTGCGCGACGCGCTGGCACGCTGGCCGGCGGCGACCTATGCGGTCTGGTATCCGATCAAGCAGCGGCGCAGCCTGCTGCCGTTCTTCCGCAAGGCCGCGGCGTTGCCTTCGAAGGGCGCCTTCGTCGCCGAACTGCAGGTACGCCCGGACGACTCCCCGTTGCGCCTCAACGGCAGCGGCATGCTGGTGATCAATCCGCCCTGGCAGTTCGACCAGGCCCTGGCGCCTGTGCTGCCCGTCCTTGCCAATGCCCTGGGCGAAACAGGTGCCGGCCACCGGCTGGAGTGGCTGCGCCCACCCGCCTGACGCGTCCTCGCGTCACACGGCGCCGCCACGGGGCTGTGCGAGAATTCCGTCCCCTTTTCCGACGACCCTTCTTCCATGGCCGGATCCAGCCTGTTCGCCCTGATCGACGACATCGCCACCCTGCTGGACGACGTGTCCGTGATGACCAAGGTGGCCGCCAAGAAGACCGCGGGCGTACTGGGCGACGACCTGGCGCTCAATGCGCAGCAGGTCACCGGCGTGAAGGCCGATCGCGAGCTGCCGGTGGTGTGGGCGGTGGCCAAGGGCTCGATGGTCAACAAGGCCATCCTGGTGCCGGCCGCACTGGCCATCAGCGCGCTGGAGACCTGGCTGCACGGGCGCGGTTACGGCATCCCGTTGGTGACGCCGCTGATGATGATCGGTGGCGCTTTCCTCTGCTTCGAGGGCGTGGAGAAGCTGGCCCACAAGTTCCTGCACAAGGGCGAGGACGAACAGGCGCATGCCAAACGGCTGGCCGCGGTGCAGGACGCCAACGTCGACATGGTGGCGTTCGAGAAGGACAAGATCCGCGGCGCCATCCGCACCGACTTCATCCTGTCGGCGGAGATCATCGTGATCTCGCTGGGCACCTTGGGCGGGCGCACCTTCATCGAGCAGGTCATGACGCTGGTGGCCATCGCGGCGATCATGACCGTGGGCGTGTACGGCCTGGTGGGCGGCATCGTGAAACTGGACGACGCCGGCCTGGCGCTGACCGCCGACACGCGCGACCGCAGCTGGGCGCGCTTCAAGCGGGCTTTCGGGCGCGGCATCCTGTACAGCGCGCCCTACCTGATGAAGTTCCTCTCCATCGCCGGCACGGCGGCGATGTTCCTGGTGGGCGGCGGCATCCTGGTCCACAGCATCCCGGCGCTGCACCACCTCATCCAGCCCTACATCCACGGCGGATGGGGCGTGCTGTGGGAAAACCTGTTCAACGCGGGCGTGGGGGTGGTGGCCGGCGCGGTCATCCTGGCCGTGGTGACCGCGGTCCAGCGTCTGCGCGGCAAACGCCACGCTGCCTGAACCGTGTGCCCTTCGGCCCTCGCCGCGCTTCCGGATTTCATGCGAGCATCGCCCCATGACCGCGCCGAAACGCCTGCCTCCCTGGCATGAACACTTCCGCCTGCCCAGCGGGCGCGAACTGCTGATCCGCCCGATCCGTCCGGAAGATGCCGGCCCCATCCAGGGCGCCTTCGGCCTGCTGGGGCCGGAAGAGATCCGCCACCGGTTCCTCTACGCCCTGAAGGAGCTGTCGCCGGAGATGGCGCAGCGCCTGACCCATCCCGACCCCAACACGGAATTCGCCCTGGTCGCCGCCGAGCCGCTGCCCCCCGGCGAAGCGCTGGTCGGCGCGGTCGCGCGCGCGGCGCTGGTGCCGCGCACGCGCGATGCCGAGTTCGCCATCCTGGTGAGCCACTTCATCGCCGGCCAGGGCCTGGGCCGCCACCTGATGCGCAAGCTGGCCAAGTGGGCCCGCTCCAAGAAGCTGGACCGCCTGTACGGGGACGTGCTGGACACCAACCTGCCCATGCTTGCGCTGGCGCAGTCGCTGGGCTTCAAGCGCGTGCGCGAGGGCGATGGCTCGGGCCTGGTCCGCGTGGTGCTGGACCTCAACGAAGAGCCCTGATGTCGCCGACAGGCGGTCGGCCCACGGCGGCCGCTCACCGCGTGTCAGCGGATGAGCACGTGGCCCCCGCCACCGTGCCGGGAGGTCGTCATGCCCCGTTACCTGATCGAACGCGACATCCAGGGTGCCGGCCTGATGACGCCCGCCGAGCTCAGATCCGTCTCGCAGACCTCCTGCCGCGTACTGGACGACCTGGGTCCGCAGATCCAGTGGGAGCACAGCTACGTCACCGACGACAGGATCTACTGCGTCTATCGCGCACCGAACGAGGACATCGTGCTGGAACACGCGCGCCGGGGCGGCTTCCCCGTCGACCGCATTTCCGTCGTCGCCCAGGTGATCGATCCGCTGACCGCGGAATGATCCATTCCGGGGCCGTGAGCGGCCTGAACGGGCCTGCTTGGTAAACTGCGCATCCCTTCGCGCTGGGCACCCATGGTGTCCGGCGCTGCCGTTGTTCCGTGTACCCATGACCGACCCCCAGAATCCCGCCTTCCCCGTTCCCCCGCTGCCCCGAGGCAGCCAATCCCGCGCCTGGTGGCGCGCACCCGCCTCGCCTACGGCGCTGGCGTGGTCCATCGCTTCCGCTGCGCGCGCGCACGAAGGCCCGCTGCTGGTGGTCGCCCGCGACAACCACGAGGCGCACCAGCTGGAAGCCGACCTGCACACCCTGCTGGGTGCTGCCGGCGACCTGGCCGTGGTGGCGTTCCCCGATTGGGAAACGCTGCCGTACGACCAGTTCAGCCCCCATCCGGACATCGTTTCCCAGCGCCTCTCGGCCCTGCATCGCCTGCCGACGCTGGAGAGGGGCATCGTGGTGGTGCCGGTACAGACGCTGATGCAGCGCCTCTCGCCGCTGAGGCACATCGCCGGGGGCAGCTTCGACTACCGCGTGGGCCAGCGGCTGGACTTCGACGCCGAGAAGCGCCGGCTCGAGGCCGCCAGCTACCGGCACGTGCCGCAGGTGCTGGACCCCGGCGACTTCGCCGTGCGCGGCGGGCTGCTGGACGTCTACCCGATGGGTGCGGATGCGCCACTGCGCATCGAACTGCTGGACGACACCATCGATTCGATCCGCCACTTCGATCCCGAAAGCCAGCGCTCGCTGGACCGGGTGGAATCGGTGCAGCTGCTGCCGGGCCGCGAGGTGCCGCTGGACGAGCGTTCGGTCGAACGCGCGATGACCCTGCTGCGCGACCGCTTCGACGTGGACACGCGCCGCAGCGCGCTGTACCAGGACCTGAAATCGGGCCTGGCGCCGGCGGGCGTGGAGTACTACCTGCCGCTGTTCTTCGATGCCACCTCCACGCTGTTCGATTACCTGCACGCCGACGCGCTGCCGGTACTGACCGACGGCTTCGGCGAGGCGGCGGAAGCGTTCTGGGCGCAGACGCGCAACCGCTACGACCAGCGCCGCCACGACATCGAGCGTCCGCTGCTGCCACCGGACGAGCTTTACCTGTCGCCGGACAGCCTGCGCGAGCGCCTCAATCAGCGTCAGCGCGTGGAGGTCTGCGGTCCGCAGCACAGCCGCCACGCGGACGCGCTGCCGCTCGGCGACCAGCCGCTGCCGCCCCTGCCGGTGGCGGCGAAGGATGCGCCCGCGGGCGAAGCGCTGAAGTCGTTTCTCGGCCACTATCCCGGCCGCGTCCTGATCGCCTCCGATTCCCCTGGCCGTCGCGAGGCGCTGCTGGAGGTGCTGCAGGCCGCCGCGCTCGTCCCCGAGGTGCTGGCGGACTTCACCGCATTCCGCACGGGGCGCGAGCGCTTCGCGATCACCGTGGCGCCGCTGGAAGACGGCTTCGCCCTCGACGACCCGCGCATCGCGATGCTCACCGAGCGGCAGCTGTTCCCCGAGCGCGCCACCCAGGCGCATCGCCGCAGGCGCACCGGCCGCGAACCGGAAGCCATCATCCGCGACCTTGGTGAACTAACCGAAGGCGCGCCCATCGTCCACGAGGACCACGGCGTGGGCCGCTATCGTGGCCTGATCGCGATGGACGTGGGCGGCATGCCGGGCGAGTTCCTGGAGATCGAATACGCCAAGGGCGACCGCCTGTACGTGCCGGTCGCGCAGCTGCACCTGATCAGCCGTTACTCCGGTGCCTCGCCGGAGACGGCCCCGCTGCATTCGCTGGGCGGCGAAGCCTGGGCCAAGGCGAAGAAGAAGGCGGCCGAAAAGGTGCGCGACGTGGCGGCGGAACTGCTGGAGATCCAGGCACGCCGCCAGGCGCGTGCGGGCCTGGCGCTGCACGTGGACCGGCCGATGTACGAGCCTTTCGCCGCCGGCTTCCCTTTCGAGGAGACGCCCGACCAGCGCGCGGCCATCGAAGCGGTGCTGCGCGACCTGCAGTCCAGCCAGCCGATGGACCGCGTGGTCTGCGGCGACGTCGGCTTCGGCAAGACCGAAGTCGCCGTGCGCGCGGCCTTCGCCGCCGCCAGCGCCGGCAAGCAGGTTGCCGTGCTGGTGCCGACGACGCTGCTGGCCGAACAGCACTACCGCAATTTCCGCGACCGTTTCGCCGACTGGCCGCTCAAGGTCGAGGTGCTGTCCCGCTTCAAGACCGCCAAGGAGATCAAGGCGGAGCTGGAGAAACTGGCCGAGGGCAAGCTCGACGTCATCGTCGGCACCCACCGCCTGCTGCAGCCGGACGTGAAGTTCAGGGACCTGGGCCTGGTGATCGTGGACGAGGAGCAGCGCTTCGGCGTGCGCCAGAAGGAGGCGCTGAAGGCGCTGCGCGCCAACGTCCACCTGCTGACGCTGACCGCCACGCCGATCCCGCGCACGCTCAACATGGCGATGGCCGGCCTGCGCGACCTGTCCATCATCGCCACGCCCCCGGCCAACCGCATGGCGGTGCAGACCTTCGTCACGCCCTGGGACGACGCCTTGCTGAAGGAGGCCTTCCAGCGCGAGCTGTCGCGTGGCGGACAGGTCTACTTCCTGCACAACGATGTCGAAAGCATCGGCCGCATGCAGCGCGAGCTGCAGGAACTGGTGCCGGAAGCCCGCATCGGCGTGGCGCACGGGCAGATGCCCGAGCGCGAGCTTGAACAGGTGATGCTGGATTTCCAGAAGCAGCGCTTCAACGTACTGCTGTGCACCACCATCATCGAATCGGGCATCGACATCCCCAACGCCAACACCATCATCATGAACCGCGCCGACAAGTTCGGCCTGGCGCAGCTGCACCAGCTGCGCGGACGCGTCGGCCGTTCGCACCACCGCAGCTACGCCTACCTGGTGGTACCGGACAAGCGCAGCATCACCGCCGACGCGCAGCGCCGGCTGGAGGCCATCGCCTCGATGGACGAGCTGGGTGCGGGGTTCACCCTGGCCACGCACGACCTGGAGATCCGTGGTGCCGGCGAGCTGCTGGGCGAAGACCAGAGCGGGCAGATGGCCGAAGTCGGCTTCAGCCTGTACACGGAGCTGCTGGAACGCGCGGTGCGCTCCATCAAGGCCGGCCACCTGCCCGACGTCGACGTGGGCCAGGAGCGGCGTGGCGCCGACGTCGAACTCAACGTACCGGCGTTGATCCCCGAAGACTACCTGCCCGACGTGCACACGCGCCTGACCCTGTACAAGCGCATCAGCAGCGCGCCGGAGAAGGAGGACCTGCGCGATCTGCAGGTGGAGATGATCGACCGCTTCGGCCTGCTGCCCGATCCGGCGAAATACCTCTTTGCCACGGCCGAGCTGAAGCTGGCGGCGAATGCACTGGGCATCCGCAAGCTGGAACTGGGCGAGCACGGTGGCCGCATCGTGTTCGAGAGCAAGCCGAACATCGACCCGATGGCGGTGATCCAGCTCATCCAGAAACAGCCCAAGCTCTATGCGATGGACGGGCCGGACAAGCTGCGCATCAAAGTGCCGCTGCCGGACGCGCCGGACCGTTTCAATGCCGCGAAGGCCCTGCTGGCGACGCTATCCCCATGAAAACGACCGCCTTGCCTGCCTTCCGGCTTTCCGCCACCCTGTCCCGTGTCCCGTCCCAGGTCGCTACGCCGTGAGCTTCGATCCCTCCCCCGACTTCGGCGACATCGCCTGCTCGATGGAGTCGCTGGCACTGGCGATCGAGGTGCGCGACGCCTATACGCGCGGGCATTGCGACCGTACCGGGCGCATCGCACGGGCGCTGGGACAATGCTTCGACCTTGAGCCCGCCCAACTGGAACAGCTGGAGCTGGCGGCGCACTTCCACGACGTGGGCAAGATCGGCGTGCCGGACCGCGTGCTGCTGCATCCGGGCACGGTGCCCGACGACGACTGGCCGGCCATCCGCGCGCACAGCGAACTGGGCGAGCGCATCTTCCTGGCCAGCGGCCATGCGCATGCCGCGGAAGTCGCCACGCTGATCCGCCATCATCACGAAGCCATGGACGGCAGCGGCTATCCCGACGGCCTGGCCGGCGACGCCATCCCGCTGGGCGCGCGCCTGCTGCGCGTGGCCGACAGCTACGATGCGATGACCACGCGCCGCACCTATGCCGACGCCCGCAGCCACGAAACGGCGATGCGCATCCTGCACGCCGAGCAGCACCACAAGATCGACCCCGAGGTCTTCCGCGTGTTCGAACAGCTGATGCGCAACGCCGACCTGCGCGAGGCCTGAGCGCTACAGCTGCGATTCGATAGGAAGCCAGCCCACGGCACGCGCCACGCCACGACGCCAGGCACTCGCTTCGGGATCCCGATCCCACACGCGCGGCGGCTTGCGGGACGCATCGTCCCAGCGCAAGGCGCCGTCCTGCAGGCGCACACGATAGCTCTTGTCCGGTGCGATCTTGGCCTGGTAGCTGCGCAGCAGCGCCGCGGTGGCGGCGCGGTCGCGGAACAGGATGCCCATTTCGGTATTGAGGCTGACCGAGCGCGGGTCGAGGTTGAACGACCCGATGAAGCCGCGCTCGGCATCCACCGCGAACGCCTTGGTATGCAGGCTGGCGCCGCTGGACCCGAACAGGCTGCTGTCCTGCCGTCCGTGCGGCATCAGTTCGTACAGCGTCACGCCGCCCTCCAGCAGCGGAACCCGGTAAGGCGCGTAGCCGCCGTGCACGGCCATCACGTCGTTGGCCGCCAGCGAATTGGTCAGCACGCTCACGTCGACGCCCTGCGCACGTTTGCCCACCAGCCAGCGCGTCCCCTCGTCGCCGGGCACGAAGTACGGCGAGATCACCCGCAGCTCCCGCTTCGCCAGGCCCATCGCCCTGCCCAGGCGGTGGACCAGCCATTGCCCCTGCCCTTCGCCCTGCCCCTTGGCAGCGGGATCCGAGTACACGCCCACCTCGTCCAGCCAGTGCAGCGCGTTTCCACCCACCAGCGCCGGCAATCCCGGGCTGCTTCGCAGGCGCGCGACATAGTCGGCGGCGCGCGTGGAACGATAGCCGGCGTCGCCATGCGCACGCAGTCGCTCCAGCGCGCCCCCTTCCGCCCTGGACAGCGCGACGAGCGGAATGACCGAAGCGCTGTTCCAGAAATCGTCAAAGATCGCCGACGTCTGCCGGACCGCCGGGCCCACCAGCACCGCGTCCAGGTCGAGGAAGTTGGTCTGCGCGGCGGCATCGAAATACTCGTCACCCACGTTGCGTCCGCCCACCACCGCCACCCGGCCGTCGGCGATCCAGGCCTTGTTGTGCATGCGGCGGTTCATCGCCACCGGGCGCAGCAGCATCTCGGTGGCGCGCCCCAGCACGCCGGCGCGGCTGCGCGAGGGGTTGAACAGGCGCACCTCGATGTTGGGGTGGGCATCCAGCGCGGCCAGGTGAGAATCCTTGCCATGCGCGGTCATGTCGTCCAGCAGCAGGCGCACGCGTACGCCGCGGTCGGCCGCGCGCAGCACCTCGTAGCCCAGCAGGTTGCCGGTGAAATCGTGGTTCCAGATGTAGTACTGCAGGTCCAGGCTGCGCCCCGCCGCGCGTGCGCTGGCGGCACGCACGGTGAAGGCGTCCAGATTGTCGGCCAGCAGCGCCATGCCGCTGCGCCCGGGATGCGCGCGCAACAGGGGCGCGACGGCACGGTCGAGCGCGGTGGCATCCGCCGCCGTCGGCAGCGCATGCGAGGCCGCCCCCCTTGCCGCCTCGGCAAAGCGTCCGTAGCTGTACAAGGCCGTCGCCGACGCTACGGCCATCAGCACCACCGCAATGCCCAGCCGGCGCAGCCACTTGCGCATGGTCTCCCCTTCTTCACGGACCTGGCCCTATCGTAGCGGTCAACCCGTGATGATGCTGCTTGCGCAGGTCCTGCCCGCATTGCACGCTCGGCACCCACCCTTGTCCCAGGATTCCCTGCGTATGCCGCGACGGTTCCGCGTTCTCCTCGCCCTGCTGCTGGCGCACCTGTTGGCCGCGTGCGGCACCACGCTACCGCGCGACACTGCGCCGCTGACCTTCGTGGTGGTGCGCCACGCCGAGAAGGCGACCGACGATCCGGAAAATCCCGGGCTCTCCGCCGCAGGACGGGCGCGCGCCACCGCGCTGGCCGGACGCCTGCACGACGCGCCGCTGGTGGCCGCCTACGCCACCGAGTTCCGCCGCACCCAGCAGACTGCGCAGCCCGCCGCGGCGCTTCATGGCCTGCAAGTGCAGCCCTATTTCGCGCGCGGTCCCGCGGCCGAGCTCGCCGCGCAGTGGCGTCAGGCGCACGATGCGGGCACCGTGCTGGTCGTCGGCCACAGCAACACCGTGCCGGACCTGGTGGCGGCGCTGTGTGCCTGTGCCACCGAGCCGATGGACGACACCGAGTACGACCGCATTTCCATCGTACGCTTCGCCGCCGACGGCCGCGCGTCGCTGGAAGTGCAGCGGTACGGCGCCTCGTCGCGGCCATGAGCGGCCTGTTCGGCGACTGGGACGGCAGTGCCGCCGATGCACGCCGGGTGCAGGAACGCCTGGCCGCGGAGGTGGTACTGCGCGACGACGCGCCTGAAGCACCCCGCTGGCTGGGCGGATTCGATGTCGGGTTCGAGGACGCCGGTGCCATCACCCGCGCCGCCGCCGTGCTGCTGGCCGCCGATACGCTGCAGCCGGTCGCGACCGAGGTCGTGCGCGTGCCCACTTCGATGCCGTATGTCCCGGGGCTGTTGAGCTTTCGCGAACTGCCGGCTCTGGTCGCCGCGCTCGCGCGCCTGCCGCATGTGCCGGACGTGGTGTTCGTGGATGGCCACGGCATCGCGCATCCGCGGCGACTTGGCATTGCCGCGCATTTCGGCGTGGTGACCGGCCTGCCCAGCATCGGCGTGGCCAAGAACGTGCTGTGCGGACGACACGATCCGCTGGGTGGACTGGCCGGCGAACATGTGCCGCTGCTCCATCGCGGCGAACAGATCGGCTGGGCCCTGCGCAGCAAGGTACGCTGCAACCCGCTGTTCGTCTCGCCCGGTCATCGCGTGTCCATGCAGGGCGCGCTGGACGCCGTCCTGCGCACGTTGCGCGGCTACCGCCTGCCCGAACCCACCCGTCTGGCGGATCGCCTGGCCTCGCGCCGCGACTGACCGCCTTGCCTGCCCGGATGGGGGATGACGCGCAACGGACCGTTTCCGTATCGTCGTCGGGTCCGGCATCGGCCCATGCGATGCTGCGGGCCAGCCAACGAGGACACGACATGACCACGACCATCGCGCCGCGCGTGCACGACCTGGGTGGCGGCTTCAACGTCCGCCGCGCCGTTCCCAGCCTGCAGGCCCGCAGCGTGGGGCCGTTCGTGTTCGTCGACCACATGGGGCCGGCCGTGTTCGAGCCGGGGCGCGGCATCGACGTCCGCCCGCATCCGCACATCGGCCTGGCGACGGTGACCTTCCTCTGGAGCGGCGCGATCCATCATCGCGACACGCTGGGCTCGGAACAGGTGATCGCGCCCGGCGACGTCAACTGGATGACCGCCGGCCGCGGCATCGCCCATTCCGAGCGCACGCCTGCCGACGTGCGCACCGGCCGCCACGACGTGCACGGCATGCAGACCTGGGTGGCGCTGCCGAAGTCGTACGAGGAGGTCGCACCCGAGTTCCACCACCACGCGTCTTCCACGCTGCCAGTGGTCGAACGCGCCGGCGCGCGCCTGCGCATCATCGCCGGCCGCGCCTACGGCGAGGAATCGCCGGTGAAGGTCTTCAGCGGCACCTTCAATGCGGCCGTGGACTTGCAGCCCGATGCCGAACTGGAGATCGACGCAGGTCATGTCGAGCGGGCGCTGTACGTGCTGGAAGGCGACGCACAGGTCGATGGGGCCGACATCCCGGAGAAGCATTTGGTGGTATTCGACCGCGGCAGCCGTCCGGTGCTGCGAGCGAAGACGCCAGTGAAGGGCCTGCTGATGGGCGGCGAGCCCTTGGATGCACCGCGCCACATGTGGTGGAACTTCGTGTCCAGTTCGCAGGAGCGGATCGAGCAGGCCAAGCAGGACTGGCGGGAGGGCCGCTTCGGCCAGGTGCCGGGTGAGACCGAGTTCATTCCGCTGCCGGAGCGCTGAGCCGCGCCGGCATGCGAAATGTGAGTTTTACTTCAGTCGCGTTTGAAGCATGGGCAGCTAACGCAAAGCAAACACCTGTGTCGTTCCGGTTCCGCTATCGTGCGCCCACCGTCATGTGACGGGGCACGCACGCATTGGGGGCTGGCATGAGTCTGACGAAGAAACTCGCGGCGGAATTCCTAGGGACGTTTTGGCTGGTCCTGGGAGGCTGCGGCAGCGCCGTACTGGCCGCGCATTTCGGCGGTGACGGCAATCCGCTGGGCATCGGCTTCCTGGGCGTGGCGCTCGCGTTCGGCCTGACCGTGCTGACCGGCGCCTATGCGTTCGGCCACATCTCGGGCGGACACTTCAACCCGGCGGTCAGCGTAGGCCTGTGGGCCGGTGGCCGTTTCTCCGCGAAAGAACTGCTGCCCTACGTGGTGGCGCAGGTCGCCGGTGGCATCGCGGCGGGCTTCATCCTGTGGCAGATCGCCAGCGGACAGCCGGCGTTCGCGGTGGACCCCAACGCCGCCGGCGCGTTCGCCAGCAACGGGTACGGGGCGATGTCGCCCGGCGGCTATTCCGTCGCCGCCGCCTTCCTGACCGAAGTGGTGCTCACCGCGTTCTTCCTGATCGTCATCATGGGGTCTACCCACGGGCGCGCGCCGGCGGGGTTCGCCCCCATCGCCATCGGCCTGGCCCTGACCCTGATCCACCTGATCAGCATCCCGGTCACCAACACGTCCGTGAACCCCGCACGCTCCACCGCCGTGGCGGTGTTCGCCGGGCCCGCCGCCATCGGCCAGCTCTGGCTGTTCTGGCTGGCGCCTGTGCTGGGCGGCCTGATCGGCGGGATGCTGTACGGCTGGCTGGGAAGGGAACGCAGCTGAAGCCTGCCGACGTTGCCCGGCCCTGCCGGGCAACGCGTTTTCCCTGCCTCGCATGCGCGCTTCCGGGACCGGGCAGCGTTGTTCTGCGGCGCAGCATGGGCTAAGGTCGGACCATTGCCGGGGGAAAACGGCAACCGACGCCGGGGACAGCAAGGGATGGAACAGGGCCGCAGGCCCGTCGCGGTGTTCGGAAGATCCGAAGCACGCCTTCCGGGCGACCAACCAAGGGGACACCGCATGAAGACCTTGATCGCCGCCTGCCTCCTGCTGGCCTCCACGTCCGTGTGGTCGCAGGAAGCGCCGCCCTGCCCCACCCTGCCCGCCAGTGCGGGCCTGCAGTGGGAACAGCGCGTGGACGCCACCTTCATCGCCTGCAAGGCGGTCACCGCCGACGGGCGCCAGGTGCTCAACGTGATGCTGACCTCGCGCGATCCCAGGATCAGCCTGGAACGTCGGCTGCGCGAAGAGGAAGGCACCTTCTCCGGCGAGGACGTGTACTGGTACCGGCCGGACCTGGGAGGGCGCGACATGCCCGGCATGCAGTCCCGCCGCATCACCGTGGTCGAACTCGACAACGACCGCTATGCACAGGTCTGGATCAACGCCGAATCGCCCGAGGAACTGGGCACGCTGATCGCGTTGACCGAGCAGCTCGACGTGCGCGCCACCAGCGCGCAGCTTTCCGCGGGCAACTGATGGCGCGGGCCGGGGGGTATCCCGGCCCGCTCCCTCTTTCAGAAGCGGCCTTCCTGGAAATCCACGAAGGCCTGCATCAGTTCCTGCCGCGTATTCATGACGAACGGGCCGTGGCGCATCACCGGTTCGCGCAGCGGACGGCCCGCCACCACGATCACACGCACAGGACGACTGCCTGCACGCACCTGCAGCACTTCGCCGCCACCGAGCACGCCCATTTCGTGGGTATCCAGCGGCCGCGCTTCGTCACCCTCACCCACCGTGAGCGCGCCTTCGAACACATAGGCAAACGCATTGTGCCCGGCCGGCAATGCGTACTCCCACGCCTTGCCCGCATCGAGCGCGATATCGAGATACACCGGATCGGTGGCAGGCTGCGAAATCGGACCCTGCACGTCACCGACACGGCCTGCGATCACCTTCACCTCCACGCCTGCCGCCGGCTTGGCGACAGGAATGCGATCCGGAGCGAACTCCTGATACTTCGGCGCCGTCATCTTCTCGCGTGCGGGCAGGTTCACCCACAGCTGGAACCCGCGCATGCGCCCGGATTCCTGTTCCGGCATCTCCGAATGCACCAGTCCGCGCCCGGCCGTCATCCATTGCACGGCGCCCGGCGTCAGCAGGCCTTCGTTGCCATGGTTGTCGCGATGGCGCATGCGGCCGTCGAGCATGTAGGTGACGGTTTCGAAGCCGCGATGCGGATGTTCCGGAAAGCCGGCGATGTAGTCTTCGGCCTTGTCCGTGCCGAACTCGTCCAGCAGCAGGAACGGATCAAGGTCGGGCAGGTCCGGCCCGCCGATCACGCGCGTGAGCTTGACGCCCGCGCCGTCGGACGTGGGTCGGCCGCGCACGGTACGGATCACGCGGGCGGGGGTGGTATCGGTCAGGGTGCTCATGGCGCCTCCAGTTCAACTGCCGACAAGATGGCACCGGCATGGCGGCTTAGGAACGGCGGCCGACGTAACCGTCCGTTCCATCGAAGCGGACAATCGCCGCAGAACCGGCACCGATCGATCAGGCGATATAGACCGACTTGATGTTCATGAACTCGTGGATGCCGTGCTCCGCCAGTTCGCGACCGAAGCCGGAGCGCTTGGTGCCGCCGAACGGCAGTCGCACGTCGCTGCGCACGATGGCATTGACGAAGGCCGCACCCACCTGCAGCTGGCGCGCGATACGGTCGCCACGATCCACGTCCCGCGTCCACACGCTGCCGCCCAGACCGAAGGTGGTGTCGTTGGCGACCCTCACGGCTTCGGTATCGTCCTTCACGCGCAGGATGCTCGCGACCGGGCCGAACAGTTCCTCTTCGTAGGCGGGCATGCCGGGCGCGACCGCATCGAGGATCGACGCTGGATAACCGGCGTGCGACGCATCGGGTTCGCCGCCGAGCAGCACCTTCGCGCCCTTGGCCACGCTCGCCTGCACCTGTTTGTGCAGCTCGTCGCGCAGGTCCTGCCGTGCCATCGGCGCCAGCGTGGTGGCGTCGTCCTGCGGATCGCCCAGTCGCAGCTTGGCCGCCGCCTCCACGAAGCGCTTCACGAATTCATCGGCGATGCCTTCCTGCACGATGAAGCGCTTGGCCGCGATGCAGGTCTGGCCGGCATTGCCGAAGCGCGAGGCCACGGCGCCCGCGATGGTCTTGTCGAGATCGGCATCGTCCAGCACGATGAAGGCATCGCTGCCGCCCAGTTCCATCACGCTCTTCTTCAACTGGCTGCCGGCATTGGCGGCGACGGAGCGCCCCGCGCGCTCGCTACCGGTCAACGTCACGGCGGCGACGCGCGCATCGCGGATCACCTCGGCCGCCTGGTCGTTGTCGATATGCAGCACGCCGAACACCCCGGCCGGCAGCCCTGCCGCCGCCAGCACCTCCGCGATCACGTCGGCACAGCGCGGGACGTTGCTCGCGTGCTTGAGCACCGCCACGTTGCCCGCCATCAGCGCCGGCGCAAGGAAACGGAACACCTGCCAGATCGGGAAGTTCCACGGCATCACCGCCAGCACGCAGCCGATCGGCTCGTAACGCACGTAGCTGCGCTGCCCGTCCGTGGACACGGGCTGGTCGTGCAGGTAGTCGGCCGCGTGGTCGGCGTAGTAGTCGCAGGCACCTGCGCACTTGTCGACCTCGGCCAGGGCTTCCTTGCGCAGCTTGCCCATCTCCGCCGTCATGATGCGCTGGATGTCCTCGCGGCGGCGGCGCAGCTCGACGCCGACCGCGCGCAGGACCTTGCCGCGCTCGGCCAGCGACAGCGCCGCCCATGCGGGAAAGGCCCGCTGCGCGGCCGCAAGCGTGGCATCGACCTGCGCGGCCGTCATCAGTTCGTGGCGATACTCGACCTTGCCGGTCGCGGGATTGATGGTTTCGACGGTCATGGCTTCTTCTAAGTCGTGGTTTGCCGGACGAGAAAAGGATTGTGGATGCGACGAGGTTATGGCGCCGTGGCGGGACTTCTCGACCGTCGCAGGACGTCCGCTGCCGTCATCCCAGCGTACGCTGGGATCCATGTTGACGTTCGCGCACAGCTCGCTCGCGCCAGACAGAAAAGCAAGATGGATCCCAGCTTTCGCTGGGATGACGGGACAAAGGTCATGGGCGCGCCCGCACGTGGCCCGCCCACGCCCTTCCGCGGTCTACCCGTTCTCCTGCAACGCCAGTTGCACGTCGCGCTGGCGACGCTTCTCCTCGCGATACATGAACCACCAACCCAGGAACGCGGCCACGCTCACCACCAGGATCATCAGCGTGGCCAGCGCGTTGATCTTCGGGCTGAGCCCTCGTCGCACCGACGAGAACACCTCGATCGGCAGCGTGGTGGAACTGGGTCCGGCGACGAAACTGGCGATCACCACGTCGTCCAGCGAGAGCGTGAAGGCCAGCAGCCAGCCCGAGACCAGCGCCGGCGCGATGATCGGCAGCGTGATCAGGAAGAACACCTTGATCCGGTTCGCCCCCAGGTCCATCGCGGCCTCCTCCAGCGACTTGTCCAGTTCGGACAGGCGCGAAGACACCACCACGGTGACGAACGCGAGGGTGAAGGTGACGTGCGCGATCCAGATGGACAGGATGCCGCCGGGCTTGAAGCCGACGAACTCGCCCAGCGACACGAACATCAGCAGGATCGACAGGCCGATGATCACTTCCGGCATCACCAGCGGTGCGGTGATCAACGCCCCGAACAGCGTCTTGCCCGGGAAGCGCCGCATGCGCGTCATCACCAGCGCCGCCATGGTGCCCAGCACCACCGCGGCGGTCGCCGTCCAGAACGCCACCTTGATGCTGATCCACGCCGCGCGGAGCATCTTGTCGTCGCGGAACAGCTCGCCGTACCACTTGAACGAGAAGCCGGACCAGACCGTGGCCAGGCGCGACTCGTTGAAGGAGTACACCATCAGGATGAACACCGGCACGTACAGGAAGGCGAAGCCCAGCCCCAGCACCGTCCAGTTGACGGCGCGTCGTCCGACACGGCTCATGTCAGCCTCCCTTCCAGCTCGCGCTGCTGCACGCGGTTGAAGATCAGGATGGGGATCAGCAACAGGATCAGCATCACGATGGCCACCGCCGATGCCGCGGGCCAGTCGCGGTTGTTGAAGAACTCGCCCCACAGCACGCGACCGATCATCAGCGTATCCGGGCCGCCGAGCAGCTCCGGAATGACGAACTCGCCCACCGCCGGAATCATCACCAGCATGCAGCCGGCGATGATGCCGGCCTTGGACAGTGGCAGGGTGATGGTGAAGAACGCCTTCCACGGCTTCGCGCCCAGGTCGTAGGCGGCTTCCAGCAGGCGGTGGTCGTGCTTGACCAGGTTGGTGTACAGCGGCAACACCATGAACGGCAGGTAGCAGTAGACGATGCCGATGTACGCGGCCATGGGCGTGTACAGGATCTGCAGCGGCTCGTCGATGATGCCGATCTTCATCAGCAGGTTGTTGAGCAGGCCGTTGTTCTTGAGGATGCCGATCCAGGCGTAGACGCGGATCAGGAACGATGTCCACGACGGCAGCACCACCAGCATCATCGCGATGTTGCGGGTGGAAGGCGGCAACCGCGCGATGACGTAGGCGATCGGGTACGCGACCAGCAGGGCGAGGAAGGTGGAGATGGCCGCGATCTTGATGGAACTGAGATAGGCCTGGATGTACTGCGAATCCGTGAACAGCGCCGTGTAGTTGCCCAGGTTGAGCTTGAGCGTCAGCGCCTCGTCGATGTACTCCAGGATGGGCGTGTACGGCGGCATCGCGATCGCCAGCTTGGCGAACGAGATCTTCAGCACGATCAGGAACGGGATGGCGAAGAACAGCAGCAGCCACACGTAGGGCACCGATATGACGCCCCAGCGCGGCCCCGGCAGACGCTTGCGCAGGGAGCGGAGGATGTTCATGAGGTCAGCACCACGCCGTCGTTGTCGCCCCACCACACCCAGACCTCGTCGTTCCAGGTGAGGCCTTCGCTGGCCCAGCGCTGCACGTTGGCGAAGTTGGCCATGAACTTGTATCCGCTGGGCAGACGCACGTGGTAGACCGAGTGGCTGCCGAAGTAGGCGATGTCCTCGATCACGCCCTTGGCCTTGTTGTGGGGCTGCTCGGGCTCCTGCTTGCCGATGCCCAGCTTCTCCGGCCGCACCGCGAAGCCGACCTCCTGTCCTTCGAAGCCGGAGATGCCGTGGCCGATGTAGATGGGGTCCGGCAGCTGCGGCGAACGGATCGTGACGTAGTCGGCCTCGTCCTCCTCCACCACGCCCTCGATCAGGTTGACCGAGCCGATGAACTCGGCGGCGAAACGGCTGGTGGGCTGCTCGTAGATCTCGTCGGGCGTGCCCACCTGGCGGATCCAGCCCTGGTCCATCAGCGCGATGCGGGTGGCCATGGTCATGGCCTCTTCCTGGTCGTGGGTGACCATCACGCAGGTCACGCCGGACTTCTCGATGATGCTCACCAGCTCCAGTTGCATCTGCGAGCGCAGCTTCTTGTCCAGCGCGCCCATCGGCTCGTCCAGCAGCAACAGCTTCGGCCCCTTGGCCAGCGACCGCGCCAGCGCCACGCGCTGCTGCTGACCACCGGAAAGCTGGTGCGGCTTGCGCTTGGCCAGCTTGCCCAGTTGCACCAGCGCCAGCATTTCTTCGACGCGCTTCCTGATGGCGTCCTTCGCCAGGCCGTCCTGCTTCAGGCCGAAGGCGATGTTCTGCTCCACCGTCATGTGCGGGAACAGCGCGTACGACTGGAACATCATGTTGAGCGGCCGCTCGTACGGCGGCAGGTCGTTGAGCAGCTGGCCATCGAGGTAGATCTTGCCGGATGTCGGTTTCTCGAAGCCGGCCAGGCAGCGCAGCAGCGTCGACTTGCCGCTGCCCGAGCCGCCCAGCAGCGCGAAGATCTCGCCCTTGCGGATGGTCAGGTTGGTGTCGTCCACGGCGACGAAGCCGTCGAATTCCTTGCGCACGTCGACGATGCGCAGATACTCCTGCGCGCCCGCCTTGCCATTCGGTACCGCGCCATTGCCCTGTTCTGCCGCCATGGAACTCCCCTGGTCGCCGGCGCCATGCCGGCGCCGACCGTGATGTATCGCGTGGATCCACCGAACCCGGGACGGAGGCCATCCGCCCCGGCGGCGGCGCTTACTTGCCGGTCTTCAGTTCCGTCCAGATGCGCGTGTACTGGCGATCCACTTCCGGCGGGATGATGGCGAAGGTGAACAGCTTGGCCTCCACCTCGGGCGTGGGATAGATGGTCGGATCGCCGGTGATGGCCTTGTCCATCAGTTCCTTCGCCTTGGGAATGGCGTTGGGATAGCTGATGAAGTTGGAATTGTTGGCCATCACCTGCGGGTCCAGCAGATAGTTGATGAAGGCATAGGCTTCATCCACGTGCTTGGCGTCCTTGGGGATGGCCAGCATGTCGAACCACTGCGGTGCGCCTTCCTTCGGAATGGCATAGGCGATGTTGACGCCGTTCTTGGCCTCCACGGCACGGTCGCGCGCCTGGATGATGTCGCCGGACCAGCCCACCACCAGGCAGGTGTCGCCGTTGGCCATGGCGTCGATGTACTGCGAGGAATGGAAGTTGGTGATGTAGGGGCGGATGGTCTTCAGCAGCGCAGCCGCCTTGTCGATCACGGCCGGATCGTGGCTGTTGGGATCCTCGCCCAGGTAGTTCAACGCGATCGGAATGATCTCCGACGGCGTATCGAGAAAGGTCACGCCACAGTCCTTCAGCTTGCTGATGTTCTCCGGCTTGAACACGATGTCCAGGCTGCTGGCGAGGTCGGTGTTGCCGAACGCAGCCTTCACCTTGTCCACGTTGTAGCCGATGCCGGTGGTGCCCCACATGTAGGGGATCGCGTGCTGGTTGCCCGGGTCCTGGTTCTCCAGGCGCTTCATGATGGCCGGGTCCAGGTTGGCGTAGTTGGGGATCTTGCTCTTGTCCAGCGGCAGGAACACCCCAGCCTGGATCTGCCGGCCCAGGAAGTTCATCGTCGGCACGACCACGTCGTAGCCGCTGCTGCCGGCCAGCAGCTTGGTCTCCAGGACCTCGTTGCTGTCGAACACGTCGTAGGTGACCTTGATGCCGGACTGCTTCTCGAAATTCGGGATGGTGTCTTCGGCGATGTAGTCGGACCAGTTGTAGACGTTGACCTGCTTTGCGCCGCCCGCGGCAGGTGCCCCGTTATCGCCCTCGCCGCCCGATTTCCCGCATGCCGCCAGGGTACACAGGGCCAGGGTGGTTGCCAGTACGCGCAGTTTCATCAATCTCTCTCCATTCGGCCCGCGAGGGCGGCTTGATGTGGTTCCCGCATCGCCATCAGGCCGGCGCGGGCGTGCTGTCGTTGCAATGGCCGGTTCCGTGCCGTCGTGCTCCCCGTCTCCCCTCTCCCCGTGTGCCGCCGGTAACGTCGTGGCGACACGATGACAGAGGGCGCGTCCGTCATGGCACGCGCCCCCGTGTGTTTCAGCGGCCGGTCTTCAGCTCCGTCCAGATCCGCGTGTACTGCCGGTCCACCTCCGGCGGCAGGACCGCGAAGGTGAAGAGCTTCGCGTCCACCTCGGCCGGCGGGTAGATCGTCGGGTCCTCGGCGATGGCCTGATCCACCATCGGCTTCGACGCCGGGACCGGATTCGGATAGGTCACGTAATTGGTGTTGGCCGCCGCGACCTTCGGGTCGAGCAGATAGTTGATGAAGGCGTAGGCGTTGTCGACGTTCTTGGCATCCTTCGGGATGGCCAGCATGTCGAACCACTGCGGTGCGCCTTCCTTCGGGATGGAGTAGGCGATGTTGACGCCGTTGCCCGCTTCGGCAGCGCGGTCGCGCGCCTGGATGATGTCGCCCGACCAGCCGACCACCAGACAGACATCGCCGTTGGCCAGGTCGTTGATGTACGAGGACGAGTGGAAGTTGCGGATGTAGGGACGGATCGACTTCAGCAGCGCGGCAGCCCTGTCGATCACGACCGGATCGAAGCTGTGCGGGTCCTCGCCCAGGTAGTTCAGCGCGATCGGGATCAGCTCCGACGGCGTGTCCAGCACGGTGATGCCGCAGTCCTTCAGCTTGGCGGCGTTTTCCGGCTTGAACACCACGTCCCAGCTGCCGGTGACGGCGGTGTCGCCGAAGACCGCCTTGATCTTGTCGACGTTGTAGCCGATGCCGCTGGTGCCCCAGAGATAAGGTACGGCGTACTGGTTGCCTGGGTCCTGCTGCTCGATGCGCTTGAGCATGGCCGGGTCGAGGTTCTTCAGGTTGGGGATCTTGCTCTTGTCCAGCGGCAGGAACACGCCCGCCTGGATCTGCCGGCCGAGGAAGCTCAGCGAGGGGACCACCACGTCGTAGCCGCTGCTGCCGGCCAGCAGCTTGGTCTCGACCATCTCGTCGCTGTCGAACACGTCGTAGGTCACCGCGATGCCGGTGGCCTTCTCGAACCCGGGGATGGTGTCCTCGGCGATATAGTCGGACCAGTTGTAGACGTTGAGCGTCTTGGAGGGCGCGCCGTCGGCGGCCTTCTCGTCCTTGCCGCCACAGGCCGCCAGGGTCGCGGCGGCCAGCATGACGGTGAGGGTCTTGAGCTTCATCGGGGTCTCCATGGAACAGGATTCGGGGGATGGAAACATCATACGCCCGGGCCGCGGCACCGTGACGCAGCGCACGGACCGCGCCATGACCTCACATGCCCAGATCCGCCGCGGTGTCGTTGAGCGCTTTCCACGTCTTGTCGAACAGTTCGTCCACCTGATCGCGGGTGATGATCAGCGGCGGCGACAGCAGCATGGCGTCCCAGGTGGCGCGCAGGATCAGTCCATGCTTCAACGCGTGGTCGCGGCAACGGGGCCCCACCGTGCCGCGTTCCGGGAAGAATGCTCGCTTCTTCTTGTCCGGCACCAGCTCCAGCGCACCTACCATGCCGGCGATACGGGCTTGTCCGACCAGCCGGTGCTCGCCCAGCTCGGCCCAGCGCTGGGCCAGATAGGGGGCGACCTCGGCTTTCGCGCGCTCGACGATCTTCTCGTCCTGCAGGATGCGGATGTTCTCCAGCGCCACCGCCGCACAGACCGGGTGCCCGGAGTACGTGGCGCCATGCGCCAGTTCACCGCCCTGCTCCTTCAGCACCTTCGAGACGCGATCGTTGAACATGGCCGCGCCCAGCGGGATGTAGCCGGAGGTGATGCCCTTGGCCACCGGCATGATGTCCGGCTGGAAGCCGAAGTACTGCGAACCGAACCATTCGCCGGTACGGCCGAAGCCGCAGATCACCTCGTCGGCGATCAGCAGCACGTCGTACTGGCGGCAGATGCGCTCGATCTCGGGCCAGTAGGTCATCGGCGGGATGTACACGCCGATGGCGCCCATGATGGGCTCGCCGATGAAGGCGGCCACGCGCTCCGGGCCCAGTTCCAGGATCTTCTGTTCGAGCCGGCGCGCGGCGACCAGGCCATATTCGTCCTCGGACAGATCGCCGCCGTCGGCGAACCAGAACGGCGGATCGATATGATGGATGTCCGGGATCGGCAGGCCGCCCTGCTTGTGCATGCCCTTCATGCCGCCCAGGCTGGCGCCGGCCATGGTGGTGCCGTGGTAGCCATCGTGGCGGCCGATGAAGATGTTCTTCTGCGGCTTGTCCTGCACCGCCCAGAAATGGCGGACCAGGCGCAGGATGGTGTCGTTGGCCTCGGAGCCGGAATTGACGAAGAAGGAATGGTTGAGGTCGCCCGGCGCCAGTTCGGCCAGCTTGGCCGCCAGTTCGATGGTCGGCTCGGTGGTGCACTGGAAGAAGCTGTTGTAGTAGGCCAGCTGCGTCATCTGCTTCGACGCCACCTCGCCCAGCTCCTTGCGGCCGTAGCCGATGTTGACGCACCACAGGCCGGCGAAGGCATCGAGCAGCTTGTTGCCCTCGGCATCCCAGACATAGCAGCCCTCGCCCTTGGTGAGGATGCGCGTGCCCTTCTTCGCCAGTGCGGCGTTGTCGTTGAACGGATGCAGGTGGTGCTCGGCATCGAGCTTCTGCAGGGTGAGGGTGTCGAGTTGGGTCATAAGGGCTCCGTGATGTCGAGCCCCTCTCCCACCGGGAGAGGGGTTGGGGTGAGGGGCGATGGAGTCCAGACCATTCAAGCGTCATGACTCCGTTCGCCCCTCATCCGGCGCTGCGCGCCACCTTCTCCCGAAGGGAGAAGGGCATAACGTTCAATCAGACATTCAACAACAGGAATTCCCGCTCCCACGAACTGATCACGCGGAAGAAGGTCTCGTACTCCTTGCGCTTGACCGACACGTAGGCGCGTACGAAGCGCGCCCCCATGAGGTCCTGGAGCGGCTTGCATTCCTCCAGTTCGTCCAGCGCTTCGCCCAGCGAGCGCGGCAACTCGAAACCGATGTCCTGGGCGCTGCTGGCCAGCGGCTCGGTCGGCTTGAGCTGCTCGCGGATGCCCATCAGGCCGCAAGCCAGGGTACCGGCCATGGCCAGGTACGGGTTGGCGTCGGAGCCGGCGAAGCGGCTCTCCACGCGCATGTTTTCCGGCGTATCCATCGGCACGCGCAGGCCGCAGGTGCGGTTGTCGTATCCCCACTGCACATTGATCGGCGCAACCTGGCCCAGCGCCAGCCGACGGTAGGAGTTGACGTTCGGACCGAAGAACGCCATCGCCATCGGCACGTACTTCTGCAGGCCGGCCAGGTAGTGGCCGAACAGCTTGCTGCCCTTGCCTTCGGTCTTGCCGGTGAACACGTTGCGGCCCGTCTTCACGTCCAGCAGGCTCTGGTGGATGTGCATGGCGCTGCCGGGCTCGTTCTCCATCGGCTTGGCCAGGAAGGTGGCGTACACGCCGTGCCGCATCGCGGCTTCACGCATCGTGCGCTTGAACAGGAACACCTGGTCGGCGCGCGACAGGGCGTCGTCGTGGGTGAAGTTGACTTCCAGCTGGGCGGCGCCGGACTCGTGGATCAGCGTGTCCACGTCCAGTTCCATCGCCTCGCAGTAGTCGTACATCAGGTCGAGGATGGGGTCGAACTCGTTGACCGCATCGATCGAGTACGACTGTCGCGCAGTCTCGGGGCGGCCCGAGCGTCCGGCCGGGGGCAGCAGGGGGAAATCGGGATCGGTGTTCTTCTGCACCAGGAAGAACTCCAGTTCCGGCGCCACCACCGGCCGCAGGCCCTCCTTTTCGTACTCGGCCAGCACGCGGCGCAGCACGTTGCGCGGCGCCAGCTCGTGCGGCCTGCCGTCCTTGGTGTAGCAGTCGTGGATCACCTGCGCGGTCGGATCAGCCGCCCACGGCACCATCCGTACCGTGTCCGGGTCGGGTCGCAGGAACATGTCCGAATCCGACGGCGAGGTCAGTTCGTAGTAGTCGTCGGGGTAGTCGCCGGTGACCGTGGTGGCGAAGATGCCCTCCGGCAGGCGCGTGCCGTAGTCGTGGCTGAACTTGTCGGCCGGGATGATCTTGCCGCGCGCGTTGCCGGTAATGTCCGGCACCAGGCACTCGACCTCGGTGATGCGGCGTTCTTTCAGCCAGCGCCGCAGGGAGCTCTCGGAGAGCTCGGCGGCATCGACTTTCTTCTTGCGTTGCGCTTGTTTCTGGCTCATGGGGACCACGATTCTCGGAAGGGAGGAACCGGCGCGCGCCGGCGGCCTGGCCACGGGCGCGTCAGCGCCCGCCCTCCCATGGCGGCGGGTGCCGCCGCTTCATGCAGGCCTCCGCGCCGCGCGGGCGCGGCACGCGTCGCCGAACGCGCGGAATGTCGCCAGGTAGAACGCGTTTTCCCTCACCTTCCATTCCGGGTGCCATTGCACCGCCAGCATGAAAGCCGGGCCGTCGTGACGGAAGGCTTCCACCAGCCCGTCCGGCGCCTGCGCTTCCACCACCAGCCCCTCGCCGAGGCGTCGCACGCCCTGGCCATGCAGCGAATTGACGGTGGCGCGGGTGTCGCCGGCCAACCCGGCCAGCAGGCCGCCCGGCACCAGCGCGATGTCGTGTGCGGGACCGTACTGCACGTCCAGCGGATCGTCCTTGTTCTCGCGGTGATCCATGAAGCCGGGCTGTTCGTGCACCTTCTGGTACAGCGTGCCGCCAAAAGCGACGTTGACTTCCTGGAACCCGCGGCAGATCGCCAGCACCGGCACGCCCATCTCGATGGCGAGCGGGATCAGCGGCAGATTGGTCGCATCGCGGCGCGGATCCAGCAGGTTGCCTTCGTAGCTGGACTCGTCGCTGTAGTGGTGGGGTTCGATGTTGCTGACGGCACCGGTCAGCAGCAGCCCATCCAGCCCGGCCAGCACCTCGCGCAGCGGCAGCACCGGGTCCAGCGTGGGCACCAGCAGCGGCAGGCACCCCGCACCATCGACCACCGCGCGCACGTACTTCTCGCCAACGGCGAGGAAGGGGTGGGCACCGATTTGCTTGTGGTCGGTCGGCAGACCGACCCGCGGCAGCGGGGTCATGCAGGCAGCCCGGAATGGCTCATCGGCACGTTAACCCGGCCGTTTTATTTTTACAACACAAGGTCCTCAAATGACATTTCAGGCGCGAAAATGGTGCGAAGCAGCACCGATTCCGGGCATTTTCCTGCCTCTCGCGCAGCCTCCCGTTGAGTATTCTTGACGCCGCCGCTGCTCTGCTAAGCTGCGCCGCAGCCTCCAGGAACGCCCGCATGCGCCCCGATCACGACGCCGCCCTCCACCTGCCTGCCGATGATGCCGCCACCCTGGCGACCATCCCCGACTGCGAGCAGATCGACCTGCTGCTGCCCGACATGAACGGGCTGCTGCGCGGCAAGCGCGTCACCCGCGACGCGCTGGACAAGGTCTACCGCGACGGCGTGTGCCTGCCGATGTCGCTGATCGCCACCGACATCACCGGCAATACCGTGGAGGAAACGGGACTGGGCTATGACATCGGCGACGAGGACCGGATCTGCCGGCCGGTGCCGGGCTCGCTGCGGCCGGTGCCGTGGTCGCCACGGCCGGCCGCGCAACTGCTGTTGAGCATGGAGGATGCGCAGGGCGGCATGTTCGAAGCCAACCCGCGCGAGGTGCTCAAGCGGGTGCTGGAGCGTTACGCCGCGCGCGGACTGAAGCCGGTGGTGGCGGTGGAACTGGAGTTCTACCTGTTCGACCAGCGGATGGACGATGCCGGCCGCCCGCGCACGTCGATCAACCCGGCGACCGGGCAGCGCAACACCAGCACGCAGGTCTACTACATGGAAGACCTGAACGACTATCGCGGCTTCACCGATGCGGTCGCCGCCGCATGCCGCGCCCAGCGCATCCCGGCGGATACCGCGGTGGCCGAGTACGCGCCCGGCCAGTTCGAGATCAACCTCAAGCACCGCGAGGACGCCCTGCTCGCCTGCGACGATGCGATCTACCTGAAACGCGCGATCAAGGCCGCGGCGCAGCAGCAGGGCCTGATGGCCAGTTTCATGGCCAAGCCGTTCGCGCAGCAGGCCGGCAGCGGCATGCATATCCACGCCAGCGTGCTGGATGCCGACGGCCGCAACATCTTCGCCTCACCGCAGTCCGCGCCGGCCGATGCGCTGAAGCATGCCATCGGCGGCCTGCAGCGCAGCGACCAGGACTGCCTGCTGCTGTTCGCCCCGCATGCCAACAGTTACCGGCGCTTCGTGCTCAACGCCTTCGTGCCGCTCAACGATGTGTGGGGCTACAACAACCGCACCGTCGCCATGCGCATTCCGCACAGCGACGAGGCCAACACGCGCATCGAGCACCGCATCGCCGGCGCCGACGCCAACATCTATCTGGTCACCGCGGCGGTACTGGCCGGCATGCTGCACGGCATCGAACAGGGCTTCGACCCCGGCCCGCCGATCACCGGCAATGCCTACGACCAGACCGAGATCCGCACGCCGTTCTGGCGCGAGGCCATCGCCGCCTTCATGAGCAGCGAGTTCATCCGCGAGCAGTTCGGCACCTCGTTCCAGCACATCTACGGCCAGCAGAAGCTCAAGGAGATGCACAGCTTCTACACCGAGGTGACCGACCTGGAGTACGCGTGGTACCTGCGGTCGGTGTGATGGGACGCGGACTCGCCCACTCCTGCGATCCCTCCGTCATTCCGGCGTACGCCGGAACGGCGGCACGAGGTGCCCATGGGTCCAGGTAGCTATCCTGCTTCGTGGTACGCCGCCAGCACCACGCCGTTGCCGGCACAACCGATGCTGCAGGGACGCATCGAAGTCGACGTCTGCATCCTCGGCGCCGGCTATACCGGCCTCTCGGCAGCCTTGGAACTCGCCGAAGCCGGCTACAGGGTCGTCGTCCTGGAAGCAGAGCGCATCGGCTGGGGCGCGTCGGGTCGCAACGGCGGGCAGGCCATCGCGGGCTTCAGCTGCGGCGAGGCCAAGCTGGAGGCGCTGGTCGGCTTCGACGATGCGAAGAAGATGTTCGACCTGTCGCTGGAGGGCCTGCACTGGCTGCGCGGACGCATCGACCGGCACGGGATCGACTGCGACTGGCGCGACGGTCATGCCACGGTGCCGATCAAGCCACGCCAGCAGCGCGAGGTGGAACACGCCGTGGAGGACTTCAACACCCGCTACCGTCACCCCGTGCAATGGTGGGACCGCGAGCGCCTGCGCAGCGAACTGGCCAGCGATCGCTATCTCGGCGCGATGTACGACCCGGTCAGCGGCCACCTGCACCCGCTGGCGTATGCACTGGGCCTGGGCCGCGCAGCGCTGGAGGCCGGCGTGCGGATCTTCGAGGGCTCGCGCGTCACCCGGCTCGTCCGCGGCGCGCGCCCTGTGCTGAAGACCGCGGCCGGCGAGGTGGTCTGCGACAGCGTCGTCCTGGCCGGCAATGCGCTGCTGCGCGGGATCGCGCCGGAACTCGAATCGCGGATGATGCCGGTGGGCACCTACATCGCCGCCACCCCGCCGCTGGGCGAGGAACGCGCGCGCGCCCTGATCCGCAACGACATGGCGGTGGCCGACACCAACTGGGCGCTGGACTACTTCCGCCTAGGCCGCGACCACCGCCTGCTGTTCGGTGGCCGTGCCAGCTATTCCACCCTGCCCCCACCCAACCTGCGCGGCGTGATGACCCGGCGCATGCACCGGGTGTTCCCGCAGCTGCGCGATGTCGGCATCGAATACCTGTGGGGCGGCATGATCGACATCTCGCTCAATCGCGCACCGCACTGGGGCCGGCTGGCGCCGAATATCTATTTCGCCCAAGGCTTCTCCGGACACGGGCTGATCGCCGCAGGCCTGGCGGGCACCACGCTGGCCCAGGCCATCCGCGGCCAGTCCGAGCGGCTGGACCTGTTCGGAAAGATCGATCACCGCCCGTTCCCTGGCGGACGCACCCTGCGCACGCCCCTGCTGGTGGCCGCGATGGCCTGGTACAAACTGCGCGACGCACTCTGGTAGGCCATCGGCGCGCGCTTCATTTTCGTGACGGCGCTCTCAAGTCCGCCTCCGGCCGGCCGATAGGGGGTAAATGGAACCTCCGTAACGCCGATGACGATGCCGATACCCCTGCGCGCCTCGCCCACGTCCACCGCTCCGTCCCCGCTACCCCAGCGCATCCTGGTGGTGGAGAACTCGCGCACGCATGCACGCCTGATCGGCGAGGCGATCGAGCAGAAGCTCAATCTGCCCGTCATCTATGCAGCGACGCTCGCGGAAGCCCGCATGGCGCTGGAACGGCACCCGGACTGGTTCATGGTGGTCACCAGCCTGGTGCTGGCCGATGGCAGCCACGACGAAGTGGTGGAGTTCTTCCTGTCGCGCCAGCTGCCGACGGTAGTGGTCAGCGGCGTCTACGACGACGGCCTGCGCGAACAGGTGCTGCGCCGGCAGGTGGTGGACTATGTGTTGAAGAACACGCCCGGCAGCATCGACTACCTGGTATGGCTGGTGCAGCGGCTGGAGCGCAACCGGCGGATCGCGGCACTAGTCGTGGACGATTCGCGCTCGGCCCGCCAGCACGCGGCGGCGCTGCTGTCGATGTACGGTTTCCGGGTGATCGAGGCGGCCGACGGCGAGGCCGGCCTGGCGATGCTGGATGCGAACCCGGACATCCGCCTGGCCATCGTCGACCAGGAGATGCCCGGCATGAAGGGGCACGAGTTCACCCGCCGCCTGCGCGCGCGCCACGCCCGCGACCACCTGGCCATCATCGGCATTTCCGGCACCAGCGACGGCAGCCTGGTGCCGCGATTCCTGAAGAGCGGCGCGAACGACTTCCTGCACAAGCCGTTCTCGCGCGAGGAATTCTTCTGCCGGGTCTCGCAGAACATCGATCAGTTGGAACTGATCGGCACGCTGCAGGACCTGGCCACGCGCGACTTCCTGACCGGCCTGCCCAACCGCCGGCACTTCCTGGCCGAATGCCACGCACTGCTGCCCAACACCCTGGGCCGCCAGCAGTCGGTGACGGCGGCCATCATCGACATCGACCATTTCAAGCACATCAACGACACCTATGGCCACGAGGCCGGCGATGTGGCGCTGAAGGCCGTCGCCCAGACCATCGCGCGCCATGCGGGCACGCAGGACCTGGTGGCGCGCTTCGGGGGCGAGGAGTTCTGCGCACTGGTGCCCTATCTGGGCGAAAGCGAGTCGGCGGACTATTTCGAATCGCTGCGCGCGCAGATCGAGGCGCTCGCGGTCGATGTCGGCGGACAGACGCTGCGCATGACGGTGAGCATCGGCGTGTTCCGCACGCGTTTCCCGGGACAGACCCTCAACCACCTGCTCAGCGAAGCCGACCGGCGCCTGTATCTGGCCAAGGCCGGCGGGCGCAACCGGGTGGTATCGAGCGGCTAACCGCTCTGCGTAGGAGCCACGTGAGTCGCGACCAAAAGAATGAAGCGCCCGCGAGAAGCGCGATGCTGGCGAGCATCGACGCGGCACTGGAGGGCCCCTCTCGCCCCAAGGGTACTGATCGCGCCAGGCCTCCGGTCGCGACTTACGTCGCTCCTACAAGAGCCCATCGGCCCCTGCGACCGGATGTCGCGGCATTGATCCCGATCAATGCCGCGACGCCTGCGCGCACCTAGATTCCCGCTGCATACCGGCATCCGCCGGCAGGGGATACGCACATGACACTGCTGATCTGGCAGGACGACATGGACACGGGCATCGACATCATCGATGGCCAGCACCGCCGCATCGTGGAGATGATCAACCATCTGCACATCACCCAGAAATCGATGGAGCGCTTCGCCGTGGGCGAAGTGATCGATGAACTGGTCGACTACACCCTCTCGCACTTCGCCTTCGAGGAAGAGCTGATGGAGGAGGCGGGCTACCCGTTCAGTGCCGCCCACAAGCGCGTGCACGAGGTCTTCACCAAGCGCGTATCGGAGTACCGGCTGCGTTTCGAAGCGGGCGAGGACATCGTGGACGACCTGCGCAGCATGCTGTCCCGCTGGCTGTTCAACCACATCCGCAACGACGACAAGGCCTACGCCGATTCGGTGAAGCGGCACCTCAACCACTTCGTCAGGGAGCACCAACAGGGCGGCTGGCTCAGCCGTACCGTGAAGCGGCTGTTCGGATAGCGCGGTTACCTGCGGCGCGGCATCGCCAGCAGCGCGACGAGCGTGAGTGCGGCCATGCCAGCCAGGTACCAGCCCACCGACGCCAGCCCGTAGCGCTCGCCCAGCCGCGTGGCGATATAGGGCGCGGGCGACGCCCCCAGGATGCCCGCCAGGTTGAACGCCAGCGACGCGCCGGTGTACCGCACCGCCGTGGGGAACATCTCCGCCAGGATCGTGCCGCACGGCCCGTATGTCAGCCCCATCGCGCCCAGCCCCAGCGCCAGGAACGCGAGCACGCCCAGGTCGCTGCCCGATTCCAGCAACGGGGCGAACACGAAGCCAAAGCCGATGATCAGCACCGTCGCCACGATCATCGCGTTGCGACGGCCGAAGCGGTCGGCGTACAGCGCCGACAGCGGGATGGTCAGCGCGAAGAACAGCACGCCCACCATCTGCAGCATCAGGAAGTGCTCGCGCGCGTAGCCGAGCTTCGACGTCCCCCAGCTCAGCGCGAATACCGTCATCAGGTAGAACAGCACGAAGGTCGCGACCAGGGCGAAGGTCCCGGTGACCAGGGCGAACGGATGCTCCCGCACCGCGGTCAGCATCGGCAGCTTGACCCGTTCGTCCCTGTCCAGCGCCTTCTGGAAGTCCGGCGTCTCGGTGATCCGCAGGCGCACCCACAGGCCGACGAACACCAGCGCCGCGCTGGCGACGAACGGGATGCGCCAGCCCCACGCGAGGAACTGCGCATCCGTCATCACCTCGGTCAGCAGCAGGAAGATGCCGGTCGAGCACAGGAACCCGAGCGGCGCGCCCAGCTGCGGGAACATGCCGTACCACGCGCGCCTGCCGGGCGGTGCGTTCTCGGTGGCCAGCAGCACGGCCCCGCCCCATTCGCCGCCCAGGCCGATGCCCTGCCCCAGACGGCACAAGGCCAGCAGCGCCGGCGCCACCACGCCGACCTGGGCGTAGGTGGGCAGCAGGCCGATGACGACCGTCGAGATGCCCATCGTCAGCAGCGCCGCCACCAGCGTCGCCTTGCGGCCGATGCGGTCGCCGAAATGGCCGAACAGCGCCGACCCCACCGGTCGCGCGATGAAGGCCAGTGCAAAGGTGGCAAAGGACTGCAGCGTCGCCGTGGTGGGATCGCTCTGGGGGAAGAACAGCTTGGGGAAGACGATCACCGCCGCCGTGGCGTAGATGTAGAAATCGAAGAACTCGATGGTGGTGCCGATCAGGCTGGCGAACAGTACGCGGCCGGGCGAGTTGGCCGGCGCGGGGGCAACGGTAGCGGTCATGGACGGGCCGGTCGGTGGGACGTGGGCGATTCTGGCAGAACCACTACCCTGGGTGCTCAATGAAGTCTCCCTCTCCCTGCCTGCGGGGAGAGGGTGCCCGGAGGGCGGGTGAGGGGCGATCGGAGATGCGAGAGCTGCGCGCCCGGCTCGTTGCCGCGCCTGCCCCTCATCCGCCCGTTGGGCACCTTCTCCCCGCCTCGCGGGGAGAAGGAACAGCGCGGCCTGCGATGCAACAAGAGGGAGAGACGGCGATCAGCTGCCCAGGTTGATCCACGTCGCCTTGATTTCCGTGTACTTGTCGAAGGCGTGCAGCGACTTGTCGCGGCCGTTGCCGGACTGCTTGTAGCCGCCGAACGGCGCGGTCATGTCGCCGCCGTCCCAGTAGTTCACCCACACGCTGCCCGCGCGCAGCCTGCGCGCCACGCGATGGGCACGGCTGATGTCGCGCGTCCACACGCCGGCCGCCAGTCCGTACTCGCTGTCGTTGGCCATCCGCAGCGCTTCTTCCTCGCTGTCGAACGCGATCACCGACAGGACCGGTCCGAAGATCTCCTCGCGGCTGATCGTGTGCTCGTGCGCGACGTCGTCGAACACGGTCGGCTCGATATAGCACCCGCCGCTGACCACGTCGGCGCGCTGGCCGCCCAGTGCCAGCCGTGCACCTTCGGCCTTGCCCTTCTCGATGTAGTCGAGCACGCGCCGGGTCTGCCCTTCGTCGACCATCGCGCCCATCGGCGCGCCGGGGTCCAGCGGGTGGCGCGGACGCATGGCCTTGCCGGCCTCGACCACGCGGGCGACGAACTCGTCCTTGATCGATCGCTCCACCAGCAGGCGCGAGGCGGCGGTGCAGACTTCGCCCTGGTTGTAGAAGATGCCGCCGGCCGCGGCCTTCGCTGCCACCTCCAGGTCATGGGCGTCGGCGAAGACGATGTTCGGGCTCTTGCCACCGCATTCCATGTACGCGCGCTTCATGTTCGACAGGCCTGCGCACTGCAGCAGCCGCTTGCCGACCGCGGTGGAACCGGTGAACACCAGCCCGTCCACGTCCATGTGCAGCGCCAGCGGCTCGCCCGCGGTCTTGCCGAAGCCGGGAACGACGTTGAGCACGCCCGTGGGGATGCCGGCCTCGATCGCCAGTTCGGCCAGGCGGATCGCCGTGAGCGGCGACTTCTCCGACGGCTTGAGCACGATGGAATTGCCCATCGCCAGCGCCGGGGCCAGCTTCCACGTCGCCATCAGCAGCGGAAAGTTCCACGGCACGATCGCGCCGATCACGCCCAGCGGTTCGCGCGTCACCAGGCCGAGCTCGTCCTGGCCGGTGGCGGCGACTTCGCCATACACCTTGTCGAGTGCTTCGGCGGTCCAGCCCATGCAGCGGATGGTCGCTGCCAGATCGACGCTGCGTGCGTCGCCGACCGGTTTGCCCATGTCCAGCGACTCCAGCAGCGCCAGTTCGTCGGCATGCTGCTCGATCAACTGGGTGAGCTTCAGCAGCACCTTCTTGCGGTGCGTCGGCCGCGCGTTGGACCACGCGCCCGCATCGAAGCTGCGGCGCGCGGCGGCGACGGCGCGATTGATGTCCTCTTCCTGCCCATCGGCCACCCGGCCCAGCACGCGCCCGTCGATCGGGCTGACGCAATCGAACGTCTTCCCCGAAGCGGCATCGACGTACTTGCCATCGATGAAGGCCTGCGTGCGGATCGACAGCGCGGCGGCCATGGCCTGCCAGTCCTGTTGCGTGCGGGGGTTGCTCATGGAGACTCCTGGCTGTGTTCCCCTCTCCCACCGGGAGAAGGTGGCGCGAAGCGCCGGATGAGGGGCGAGCGGAGATGCGTTGTCCGACTCATCCGGACGCCATCGCCCCTCACCCCCACCCCTCTCCCGTCGGGAGAGGGGCATGATCTAAAACGTCGCCGGCGTATTGGCGCTGACGATCACCGCGTCCACATCGCCGATGTTGCGGAAGCGGTGCGGCGTGCGGCTCTCGAAGTAGTAGCCCTCGCCGGCCTTCAGCACACGCACCTGCTCGCCCACCGTGACCTCCACTTCGCCGGCGATCACCACGCCGCCCTCCTCGCCGTCGTGCGCCAGCATGCTGTCGCCGGTGTCGCTGCCCGGCGGCATCACTTCGCGCAGGATGCACATCTGCCGCTGCGGACGGTGCTGACCGACGAGGAAGTAGTGGATGCCGTTGCTGCCTACGTCCGGCAACTCCTCGGCGACATAGAAGGGACTGTCGGGCAGGCCCTTCTCCAGATCCAGGGTGAAGAAGTCGGCCAGCGAGATGGGGATGCCGTCCAGCACCTTTTTCAGTGAACTGACCGAGGGGCTGACCTTGTTCTGCTCGATCAGCGAGATGGTGCTGTTGGTGACGCCCACGCGCTTGGCCAGCTCGCGCTGGCTGAGGCCTTTGGATTTGCGGACCAGTTGCAGGCGTGCGCCGATGTCCATCACCACCCTGTCAGGAAAGCGGAAAGTGTTGCCGGATACTTTACACCTCGTGACCGCCGGATGGGGAAGCCCCGAGACCGCGCCTGCAGAAGAAGTGCCAGCCTGATGGGCTTCCGGCATAAGCACCGGGCCTGACGTTCCGCCGACAGGGGGATGGACAGACCTTCCGTCAGTTGTAAAGTTTTTTCAACGCGCTAAGCTGCGCCCATCTGCCCGCCCCTTGGAGCCGCGATGAGCGCCGACGACACCTCCTCCGCCCTGGCCGACCACTACGCACGCCAGAACCTGGAAGCGCCCGGCTCGCTCGATCACTTCTGGATGCCGTTCACGGCCAACAGGCAGTTCAAGGCCAAACCCAGGCTGCTCGTCAGCGCGTCCGGCATGTACTACCGCGACGTCGACGGCCACGAGGTGCTGGATGCCACCGCCGGCCTCTGGTGCTGCAACGCCGGCCACGCCCGGCCGCGCATTGTCGAAGCGGTGAAGCAGCAGGTCGGCACGCTGGACTTCGCACCCAACTTCTCGATGAGTTCGCCGCTGCCGTTCAAGCTGGCCGAACGCCTGGCCGCGCTCGCCCCCGGCGATCTCAACAAGGTGTTCTTCAGCAACTCGGGGTCGGAAGCGGTCGACAGTGCGCTGAAGATCGCCCTGGCCTACCACCGCGTGCGCGGCGAAGGCCAGCGCACGCGCTTCATCGGCCGCGAAAAGGGCTACCACGGCGTCGGCTTCGGCGGCATGTCGGTGGGCGGGCTGCCGAACAATCGCAAGTGGTTCGGTCCGGGCCTGCCGGCGGTCTCGCACATCCGCCACACGCTGGACGTGTCGCGCAATGCGTTCTCGAAGGGCCTGCCGGCGCACGGCATCGAGCTGGCCGAGGACCTGGAGCGGCAGATCGCGCTGTACGACGCCTCCACCGTCGCCGCGGTCATCGTCGAGCCGATCTCCGGTTCGGCCGGCGTGGTCATCCCACCACAGGGTTACCTGCAGCGCCTGCGCGAGATCTGCGACAAGCATGGCATCCTGCTGATCTTCGACGAAGTGATCACCGGCTTCGGCCGCGTCGGCCATGCCTTCGGCGCGCAACGTTTCGGCGTCACGCCGGACATGATCACCGCCGCCAAGGGCATCACCAACGGCTGCGTGCCGATGGGAGCGACGTTCGTGTCGGACCGGATGTTCGACGCCTTCATGAGCGGGCCCGACAACGCCATCGACATGTTCCATGGCTACACCTACTCCGGCCACCCACTGGCCTGCGCCGCCGCGCTCGCCACGCTGGACACCTACGAGGAAGAGAACCTGTTCGACAAGGCGCTCAGCCTGGGCGACTACTGGCAGGAGGCGCTGCACGCGCTGAAGGGCCTGCCGAACGTGATCGACATCCGCAACTTCGGCCTGGTCGGCGCCATCGAGATGGCGCCGCGCGCAGGGGCGCCCGGCACCCGGGCCTACGACGTGTTCGCCCGTGCCTTCCATGAGGGCCACCTGTTGACCCGGGTGACCGGCGACGTCATCGCCCTGTCGCCCCCGCTGATCGTGGAAAAGCACCACATCGACCGGATCGTGGATGTCCTGGCGGACACCATACGGGCAACCGCGTAAAATTACGGACCAACGGCCCCAGCGCTCCCCACGCGCGAAGCCCCATTCCCGCTACTGGAGAGCAACATGCTGATTGGCGTCCCCAAGGAAATAAAGAACCACGAATACCGCATCGGCCTTACGCCGTCCGGTGCGCGCGAACTGGTTTCGAACGGCCACCAGGTCATCGTCCAGCGCGACGGCGGCAAGGCCATCGGCCTGACCGACGAGCAGTACGTCAAGGCCGGCGCGCAAATCGTCGACACGGCCGAGGAGATCTTTGCCCGCGCCGACATGATCATCAAGGTCAAAGAGCCGCAGCCGAACGAGTGCGCCATGCTGCGGCCCGGCCAGGTGCTCTATACCTATCTGCACCTCGCGCCCGATCCCGAACAGACGAAGGCGCTGGTCGCCTCCGGCGCCACCTGCATCGCCTACGAAACCGTCACCGACCGCAAGGGCGGCCTGCCGCTGCTGGCGCCGATGTCGGAAGTGGCCGGCCGCATGTCGATCCAGGCCGGCGCGCATGCGCTGGAGAAGGCGCAGGGCGGTTCCGGCGTGCTGCTCGGCGGCGTGCCGGGCGTGAAGCCGGCCGAAGTGCTGGTGATCGGCGGCGGCGTGGTGGGCATCAACGCCGCGCGCATGGCGATGGGCATGAACGCGCACGTCACCATCCTGGACCGTTCGCTCGACCGCCTGAAGTACCTGGATGAGCTGTACGGCCACCAGCTGACCACCATCTATTCCACCCGCGACGCCATCGAGGAACGCCTGCCCGACACCGACCTGGTGATCGGCGCGGTGCTGATCCCAGGCGCGGCGGCGCCCAAGCTGGTGTCCCGCGAGCAGCTGAAGCTGATGCGCCCGGGCTCGGTACTGGTGGACGTGGCGATCGACCAGGGCGGCTGCTTCGAGACCTCGAAGGCCACCACCCACCAGAACCCGACCTACGAAGTGGACGGCATCATCCACTACTGCGTGGCGAACATGCCGGGCGGCGTCGCCCGCACGTCCACCTTCGCCCTGACCAACGCCACCCTGCCCTTCGCGGTGCAGCTGGCGAACAAGGGTGCGAAGCAGGCGCTGCTGGACGACGAGCACCTGCTCAATGGCTTGAACGTGCACGCCGGCAAGATCACCTACAAGGCGGTCGCCGACGACCTGGGCTACGCCTACGTGCCGGCGCGCGAAGCGCTGGCGTAAACCGCCCCAGAATCCCTGTAGGAGCGCCCCATGGGCGCGATGCTTTGGGTCTCGAGGCACGAGCAACAGCATCGCGGGCATGGCCCGCTCCTACAGGACGACCCTATCGGAGACATCGCATGAGCCAGCCGTTGCAACATTTCGTCAACGGACAGCGGGTGGAAGGCGGCAGCGACCGCTTCGGCGATGTCTTCGATCCCGCCACCGGCCGCGTCACCGCGCGCGTGCCGCTGGCATCGGCCGCTGACGTGAAGCATGCCGTGGACGCAGCATCCGCCGCCTTTCCCGCCTGGGCCGCCACCACCCCGTTGAACCGCGCACGGGTGATGTTCCGTTTCAAGGAATTGCTGGAAACGCACGCGGGCGACCTGGCGAAGATCATCACGGCCGAACACGGCAAGGTGCTGTCCGATGCGTGCGGCGAAGTGACCCGCGGACTGGAGGTGGTGGAGTTCGCCTGCGGCATCCCGCACCTGCTCAAGGGCGAGCATTCGATGAATGTCGGCCGCGATGTCGATTCGTGGACCGAATACGCGCCCTTGGGTGTCGTGGCCGGCATCACGCCGTTCAACTTCCCCGCGATGGTGCCGCTGTGGATGTTCCCGGTGGCGCTGGCCTGCGGCAACACCTTCGTACTGAAACCCTCCGAGCGCGACCCGTCCGCATCGTTATTCATGGCCGACCTGCTGAAAAAGGCCGGGTTGCCGGATGGCGTGTTCAACGTCGTCCACGGCGACAAGGTGGCGGTGGACGCCTTGCTCGACGAGCCACGCGTGCAGGCGCTGAGCTTCGTCGGCTCCACCCCGATCGCCCAGTACATCTACGCGCGCGGCAGCGCCAACGGCAAGCGCGTGCAGGCGCTGGGCGGAGCGAAGAACCACATGGTCGTGCTGCCCGATGCCGACCTGGACGGCGCGGTCTCGGCGCTGCTGGGCGCCGGCTATGGGTCGGCCGGTGAACGCTGCATGGCGATTTCCGTGGCGGTCTGCGTGGGCGATGCCACCGCCGATGCGCTGGTGGCGAAGCTGGCACCGAAAGTCGCGGCACTTAAGATCGGGCCGGGCTGCCTGGATCCGGAGATGGGCCCGCTGGTCACCGGCGCCCACCGCGACAAGGTACGCGGCTATGTCGATGCCGGCGTTGCGGAAGGCGCGACCCTGGTCGTCGATGGCCGCGGCCACGTAGTCGATGGCCACGCCGATGGCTTCTTCCTGGGCGGCTGCCTGTTCGACCGGGTGACCCCCGACATGACGATCTACCGCGAGGAGATCTTCGGCCCGGTCCTCTGCGTGGTCCGCGTGCCGGACCTGGACAGCGCGCTGCGCCTGGTCAACGAACACGAGTACGGCAACGGCACCGCCGTGTTCACCCGCGACGGCGGCGCGGCGCGCGAGTTCGCGCATCGCGTCCAGGCCGGCATGGTCGGCATCAACGTCCCCATCCCGGTGCCGATGGCCTTCCACAGCTTCGGCGGCTGGAAGCGCTCGATCTTCGGCCCCCTGCATGTGCATGGCCCGGACGGCGTGCGCTTCTATACGCGCCTGAAGACCGTCACCGCCCGCTGGCCGGACACACACGCCGCCGAGTTCGTGATGCCGACGATGAAGTAAAGTCGGGGCCGGTTCCCTCGAGGTGCTGGCCGATGTCCCTGCGTTCCCTCCGCATCCTGCTTTCCCTCGCCTGCCTGATGGCATCCGCGGTGGCGTCCGCTGCCGAGCCCGTCGCGCAGGTACGCGTCGCCTTCGACCGCAACGGCGTGGTCAGTACCCGCGCGGAAGGCATGGCGGACCTCGCCACCGGCCGCAAGGTCACCGCCGACGATCCCGTGCGCGTGGCCTCGATCTCCAAGCTGGTGACGTCGATCGGGGTGATGCGGCTGGTCGAAGCCGGCCAGCTCGACCTCGACGCCGACGTCTCGACGTACCTGGGCTGGCCCCTGCGCCATCCACAACACCCGGACAGGCCGATCACGCTGCGCCTGCTGCTGTCGCATCGCTCCAGCCTGACCGATGCCGCCGGCTACTACGCCACGCCGCTGGGGCAACCGCTGAAGACGGTCCTCGACGACCCGAAGGCCTGGGACGATGCGCACGCACCCGGCACGCACTTCCGCTACACCAACCTCAACTTCCCGTTGGTGGCGATGGCGATGGAGAACGTCACCGGCGAACGCTTCGACCTGCTGATGCGCCGGCTGGTGCTGGAGCCGCTGAAGCTGGATGCCTGCTTCAACTGGGAAAGCTGCGATGCCGCCACGGCGACGCGTGCCGTGGTGCTGTATCGCGACCGCGCACCGGTCCGCGACGAGAACCGCACGGGCAAGCCGGCCTGCGCCGTGGTCGTCGAGGACGGTGCCGACTGCAACCTCGCCCACTGGAAGGCCGGCGAGAACGGCGCGCTGTTCTCGCCACAGGGCGGCCTGCGCATCTCCGCGAACGGACTGGCGAAAATCGGTCGCCTGCTGCTGAACCACGGCGAGGTCGACGGTATGCGTCTGCTCAAGCCCGCCAGTGTCGATGCCATGGTGGTGCCGCAGTGGACCTTCGATGGCGGCAACGGCGTGACGCACGAAGAAGACACCGGCGGCGGACAGCACCAGGCCTTCTTCTGCCGCTACGGTCTGGCCGTACAGACGCTGGCGACACCGACGACGGGATGCGGTGACGATCCGTTCGGCGACGGGGTGGCGCGCGTCGGCCATTCCGGCGATGCCTATGGTCTGCGTTCCGGCCTGTGGATCGACCGCAAGGCGGGTACGGGCGTCGTCTATTTCGCCACCGACGCGGGCGGTTCGCGCGGCGGTACGCATTCCGCGTTCAGCCTCGTCGAGGAAGCGCTGGCGGCCGGTACGGCGCGCTGACCGCCCTGCGCTCAAGAACTCCCCGGACCGGCCGATACGGCCTACATGTCGAACCGCGCCGCATCCGCCGCGCGGGCAATACGATCCACGGGGGGATCTTGAAATGACGCCACGTCCGACGGTTCTGCTTTGCGATGACTCGCGCGCCCTGCGCATGCTGGCGGCACGCCAGCTCGACGATTGCGGCTTCCACGTGGTGGGCGAGGCCGGCAACGGCCATGAGGCGGTCAGCCAGTACCAGGCGCTGAAGCCGGACGTGGTGCTGATGGACCTGGTGATGCCCGAATGCGACGGCAAGCAGGCCCTGGGCCGGATCCTGGCGCAGGATCCCGCTGCGCGCGTGGTGATCCTGAGTTCGCTGGGTGCGCAGAGCGACATCGAGGAGTGCCTGAAGCTGGGCGCCAGGTCGTACCTGCAGAAGCCCATCGATCCGGAAGTGATGGATCGCGTGCTGCACGAGGCGGTCGCCTGACCGGCGCGCACGTCCTCCCACCTTCCGTACGAGACCACCCGACATGGCAGCGAAATTCCTGGGCCAGTTCCTGCTGGAACGCGGCACCCTCACCCCGGCACAGCTCCTGGCCGCCCTCGACGCGCAGCGCGCATCGAATCCCCTGCTTGGCGAACTGGCCATCCACCACGGCATGCTCGACGCCCTGCAGGCCCGCCGCATCAACGAACGCCAGCGCGCCGAAGACCGGCGTTTCGGCGACATCGCGCTGGAGATGGGCTGGTTGAACGAGGGCCAGCTCGATGTACTGCTCGCAGCGCAGAAGAAGGGCCGCAAGCTGTTCGGCCAGATCCTGGTCGAACAGGGCGTCCTGACCGCCGAGCAACTGGAAACCGAGCTGGCCGCGCATCGCCGCGACCTGGACGAGGCCAACCACGCCCTGGCTTTGGGCATCGCGGGCCACTCCCTGGCCGATGTGGTGACCAGCGCCATCCGCGTCTGCAACCGCCTGTTCCCGCGTCTGGTCGGCAGCCAGTGCCAGGCCGCCGGGATCGCCCACGATGCCGCACTCGAAGCCTGCGAAGTCACCGCGCACGTGCGCATCACGTCCGGATCGGAGTCGCTGCTGGTCGGCGTGGGGTGCAGCCGCGCCACCATGCACGCCATGGCCTGCGCCCTGCTCTCGCTCGCACCGGAACAATGCGACGACGAACTGGCGGTGGACGCCCTGGGCGAACTGGTCAACGTGCTGATGGGTTATGTGGTGCGCGATACCCTGCCCGACGATGCGGTTTACCGCGCCCAGCCGCCCTCCACCCAGTTGTCCGCGGCCGACCTGGCCGCCACCGGCCGCACCCTGGCGCTGACGATGGCGTCCCAGCGCGGCGACTTCGTACTGATCGTCGGCTGATCGACGGACGTCAGGCGCGCGTCAGCCGCCACGCGCGGTGGATGCGGGCATTGCGTTCGAAATCGGGCGGAATCGTGCTGGCGCTGATGTCTTCGCAGCGCGCGAAGTCCGCCACTGCGTCCTCGTCCAGCCTGAAGCGGCGGAAGTTGTTGCTGAAATACAGCACCCCGCCCGGTGCCAGGCGGGCGACGGCGGCACGCAGCAGGCGGACGTGTTCCTTCTGCACGTCGAAGTCGTCGGCACGCGCGGAGTTGGAGAACGTGGGCGGGTCGCAGAAGACCAGGTCGTACTCGGCCTGCTCGGCTTCCAGCCAGCGCACGGCATCGGCCTGTACCAGCCGGTGCTTCGCGCCGCCCAGGCCGTTTTCGGCCAGGTTGTCTGCGCACCACTGCAGGTAGGTCGCGGACAGGTCCACGCTGGTGGTGCTCGCTGCACCCGCCACCGCCGCCTGCACGCTGGCCACGCCGGTGTAGCAGAACAGGTTGAGGAAGTGCTTGCCGCGCGCTTCCTGCGCCATGCGCCGGCGCAACGGACGGTGGTCGAGGAACAGGCCGGTGTCCAGGTAATCGAACAGATTGACCCGCAGCAACGCACCCGACTCGCGCACGACGATGAACTCGTCCCGCTGCTGCATGCGTCCGTACTTGGATCCGCCCTTGCCGCGCTCGCGCGCCTTCACCGCGATCTGCTCCTGCGGCACGCCGAAGACCTCGCGGGTGGCGGCCAGCAGTTCGCTGAAGCGGCGACGCACGTCGTGCTCGGGGATGCTCGCCGGGGCGGCGTATTCCTGCACGTGCAGGAAGGTGCGGCGCTGTCCGCCTTCTTCTTCGTAGACATCGATGGCCGCCGCGTATTCGGGCAGGTCGGCATCGTAGGCGCGGTAGCAGGTCACGCCCTCGCGCGTGCGCCAGCTCTTGAACTTCTTCAGGTTCTTGCGCAGGCGGTTGGCGACCATCTGCGCCCCGTCCGACAGCGGCCTGGCCTCGCGCGGTTCGCGCGCGGGCGTGGCGACCGGATCGCAGACGATCAGCGCGCACTCGATGGCGCCGTTGAACAGCTGGTACTTCTTCGCCGCCCGCAAGCCGGTGGCGTAGCCGAGGTCGGCGTTGCCGCACAGCAGGCTGGCGCGCCACTGCGGCACGGCGCGCTGCAGCGCATCGCCGAGCGCGCGGTAGAGATCGGCATCGGCGGCCAGACGCTCGTCGTAGGGCGGATTGCACACCACCAGCCCGCGCGGTTCCTCGCGCGTGGGCAACTGGGCGATATCGCGCGTCTCGAACTGCAATTGGCCGGCGAGACCGGCGAGCACCGCATTGTCGCGCGCGGCGCGGATCGCGCCCAGGTCGATGTCACTGCCGAAGAACGCCGGCCGCAGCGCCTTGCGCCCGTCCGCTTCGCGCTGCACGGCGTCGGCGAACAGCGTGCGCCAAGCCGCCGCATCGAAGCCCGACCAGCGGGTCGGGAGCGCATTGCCGTGGCGCTGCAGGCCCGGGGCCACGTCGGCGGCCATCAGTGCGCCTTCGATCAGCAGCGTGCCGCTGCCACACATCGGGTCCAGCAGCGCACCGCCCTCGTGGTACAGCGCCGGCCAGCCTCCGCGCATCAGCACGGCCGCCGCCAGGTTCTCCTTCAACGGCGCCTCGTTCTGCGCCTGACGCCAGCCCCGGCGATGCATCGGGCCGCCGCCCAGGTCGATCGATATCGTGGCACGGTTCCTGCGCAGCGACAGGTTGATGCGCACATCCGGCTGTTCCACGTCCACCGACGGCCGTTCCAGGCCCTGCTGGCGCAGCCGGTCGACCACGGCGTCCTTGACGCGCTGCGCCGCGAAGCGCGCATGGGTGATCGCCTCGCCGGAGACGTGCGCATCCACCGCCAGCGTCAGTTCGGGGCGTGTGTGCGTTTCCCACGCGATCGCCATCACGCCGTCGTACAGCGCCTGTTCGTTCAGGCATTCGAACTCGGCGATCGGCCACAGCACGCGGCTGGCCAGGCGCGACCACAGCACGGCGCGCTGGGCGTCGACCAGCTCGCCGTCGGCATTCACGCCGGCGATGGTGGCGGTGGCCTTGGGCACGCCGAGGGCGAGCAGCTCATCGGCGAGCAGGTATTCCAGGCCCTTGGCGCAGGAGACGAAGAATTTCAAAGTGAAACCTCATGGTGGACGCCACCCCGGCGCAGGCCGGGATGGCGGTCTTCAAAGCGCGGCGAGCAGCTGCCCGAACGCGTCCGCCGACGCCACGACGTGGTCGGACAGGCGATGTCCGTCATCGACCAGCAACAGGCGGGCACGGCGCGCGTGCGCCCAGTCGGTCACGGCCTGCGCGGGAATCAGTTCGTCATCCCACCCATGGATGATGGACACCGGCACCGCGGCGGCGTCGAGTTCCGGCAACGGGCCCATCGTGATCGGCGGCGCCATCAGGAACAGGCCGCGCACCGGCACCTCCAGCGAGATGCGGCCGGCGATATAGGCGCCCAGGCTGGAACCGGCCAGCACCACCGGGCCGCGCGCGGCGGCCGCCTGCGCCAGCGAGCGCAGGCGATCCAGCCGCGCGACGACATCACCCAGCGAGCTGACCTCGCGGCGGGCGTCGAGATCGGTGTAGTCGGGTCGCTCGTGCGTCCAGCCCAGGCGCTCGGCCACGTCGGCCAACGCGGTGACCTTGGTGGCGTCGGGGCCGCTCTCGAAACCGTGCGAGAGGATGCAGTGACCGCGCATCACAGCGCCTCCAGCGCATCGCCCAGACCGAACGTGCCGCCTTCGACGATCCTGGCGCACAGGCCGCCGTGCCCGCGCATGGCGTTGTAGCCACCCGGACCCAGCGCGTCTTCCATGCGCGAACAGGGGTCGCATTCTTCCGTGCCCTCGAAGATCGCCGTGCCGATACGGAAGCGTCGCTGCTTCAGCGCGATCAGCGGAATGCCGGAGACCACCACGTTCCGGCGCAGCAGCGCGGGCGTCAGATCGGGACGCTGCGCGAGCGCGGCGATGGCCGGCAGGTGCTCGGCCTGGATCAGGGTGATGCCGCGCTTGCCGCTCCCGCCCTTGTAGCGGTCGCCGACCAGGCCGGCGCCGGCAGTGGCCTCGACGGTCCCGGTGGCGATCATGGCCTCGTCGCGGGCCGGCCGCAGGCCGATCCATTCCACCTTGCCGGCACGCGGCAGGGTGGCCATCAGCGTGGCCAGCGGGGAGTCGGGATTGAGCGGCATGGGGAACCGGACGGACAAGGAAGGCCGCCAGTTTACCGGACCGGGCCCGGGGCCGCCCCCGCCTGCTAGCATCGGCGCATGAGCACCGAGCCATCCTCTTGCGCCCCCACCGTCGACCCGCTGCCCTACGAGGACAGACTCGATGCGCGGCCCCTGGGGCAGATCGACCTTGTGGTGATCCACTGCACCGAACTGCCCGACCTGGCGATGGCGCGCCACTATGGCGAACGCATCCTGCATGCGTCGGGCACCGGCAACAGTGGCCACTACTACATCGACCGGGACGGCAGCGTGCATGTCTACGTGCGGCCGGACCGCATCGCCCACCACGTGCGTGGCTACAACCCGCGTTCGGTGGGGATCGAACTGGTGAACACCGGCCGGTATCCCGACTGGCTCGCGCGTGGCAGCCAGAAGATGGAAGAGCCCTACACCGGGGCGCAGATCGCGGCGCTGACCCGGCTGCTGGCGGAACTGCGGCGCGAACTCCCCTCGCTGCGCTACATCGCCGGCCACGAGGACCTGGACACTGCGCGCGAGCCCGCCAGCGACGATCCCACCGTCACCGTGCCGCGCAAGATGGACCCGGGCCCGCTGTTCCCGTGGGATGCCGTGCTGCGTGCGACGCCGCTGGAAAGGCTGGTGCCCTGACGGGCCACGCACGGGCGGCCGGTATAATCGCCGTCCGCCAAGACCCCAGGCCCTGCCGTGCCCGCACCCGAACCCGTCGTCTCCGAGCTGATCGAACTGCTGTCGCTGGAACGGCTGGAAGACAACCTGTTCCGCGGCCAGAGCCGCGACATCGGCACCAAGTACGTGTTCGGCGGCCAGGTGCTGGGCCAGGCGCTGTCGGCCGCACAGGCGACGGTGGACGGCAGCAACGGGGAACGCCGCGCGCATTCGCTGCACGCCTACTTCCTGCGTGCCGGCAACATCGAAGCGCCGATCGTCTACGAAGTGGATCGCACGCGCGATGGCGGCAGCTTCTCCGTGCGCCGGGTCACCGCCATCCAGCACGGCCGGGTGATCTTCTTCTGCGCGGCGTCCTTCCAGGCCGAAGAGGGCGGCGCCGAGCACCAGCTGTCGATGCCGGAAGTGCCGCAGCCGGAGGACATCGCCCCGGCGCCGGCGGTGCCCGCCGAGGTCATGGGCACGCTGCCGCCGAAAGTGCAGCGCTGGCTGTCGCGGCGCGGCCCCTTCGAGTTCCGCCACGTCTATCCGCGCGACGAGCTGAATCCGCCCAAGCGCCCGCCGTTCCAGCAGGTCTGGTTCCGGCTCAGCGAACCGGTCGGCGATTCGCCGGAACTGCACCGCGCCCTGCTCGCCTATGCCTCCGATTTCCAGCTGCTGGGCACCGCCACGTACCCGCACGGCATCAGCTACTACCAGCCCAACGTGCAGATGGCCTCGCTGGACCACGCGCTGTGGTTTCACCGCCCGTTCCGCGCGGACGACTGGCTGCTGTATTCGATCGACAGCCCCAGCGCGAGCAGTTCGCGCGGCCTGGCACGCGGGCAGATCTTCGACCGCCAGGGCCGCCTGGTGGCCAGCTCGGCGCAGGAAGGCCTGATCCGCGTGGTGCCGGATGCCGAAGCGGCCTCGGCCGTGCCGGCGAAGGACTGAGGCGCCCCGCATGCGGCAAGTCTTTTCCAGCCAGCGCATCGAAACCGTCGAGGGCGTGGCCAAGCTGCTGACCGATGCGGGCATTGCCGTGCACATCAGCAACGGCCGCTCCTACCAGAGCAAGCGCAGCGGACAGTTCAGCTATACCGAGCCGGTGAAGGCGCAGCTGCAGCCCGCCGTGTGGGTGCGCCACGCCGAGGACCAGCCGCGCGCGCGCGAACTGCTGCGGCAGGCCGGCCTGCTGGAAACCACGCGCCCGGGCCAGGGGCCCACGCTGACCTTCCGCAGCGCACAGGACACACCCGCCACGCCGCAGCGCTCCTGGGCCTGGCGGATCCGCCTGGTGCTGCTGGCGCTCATCGCGCTGGCCGCCGCCATCATGTGGATGCGGCGCCCGGTGCCTCCTCCTGCCGCTCCGATCCCCGCACCGACGCAGCCGGAGCCGGCGCCGGCCGACGAAGCGCCCGAGGAAGACCGCATCCGCATCCAGCCTGCCACCGGCGGCTGATCGCCCGGCCGTGGGATCCGGTCACATCCGTCGTCCCGACCCGTCAGGGTCATCAGCCCACCCGATGATCCTGACGCCATGAACGCCCTCGCCCTGGACCTGATGCTGCAGACCGAACTGCCCGCCGCCACGCGCGGCAGCCAGGAGGCCTACGGCCGCATCGTCCACGCCTGCCAGAACACCGTCACCGCCATCGCGCTGGCGATCACCCGCGATGTGCAGGCCAGCGAGGACATCGCGCAGGAAGCCTTCCTCAAGGCATGGCAGCAGCTGGACCGGCTGAAGAACACCGCCAGCTTCCTGCCGTGGCTGCGCCAGATCACCCGCAACCTGGCCCGCGACTGGCTGCGTGCGCAGCATGGCCGCCCGATGTCGGGCGAAGTGGCCGAGATCGCCATCGGCATGGCCGCGGATCCTGATCCGACGCCCGCCGAACGCCTGCTGCAGACGGAAGAGGAAGTCGTGGCGGCCGACATCATCTCGTCCCTGCCGGAAGACAGCCGCGAGGCGCTGCTGCTGTTCTATCGCGAAGGTCAGAGTTCGCAGCAGGTCGCCGAATTGCTGGGCCTCAGCGACGCCGCCGTGCGCAAGCGCCTGTCGCGCGCACGCGCCCTCGTGCGCGAGGAACTCCTGCAGCGCTTCGGCGAATTCGCGCGTTCCACGGCACCGACCGCGGCCTTCACGATGATCGTGCTGGGTGGACTGGTCGGCGCAATGCCGGCGGCCAGCGCGGCGACGGTCATCGGCTCCGGGGTGCTGGGTACGGGCCTGCTGGGCAAGCTGGGCACGGGTGGCCTGACCACCGGCGGCGTTACCGGCGGGGTGGCCGGCGGCTCGCTGGGCGTCATCCTCGAACACGTCACCCACCATCCCGCTGCTCTGGGCGGCGCGGTGGGCGGCGTGATCGGCGGCCTGATCGGGTACGCCTTCACCTGGTGGTATCTGGCCCGCTTCTGCCAGACCGCGCAGGAACGCCTGCAGGTACGCCGCTTCATGGCGCTCAACGCCAGCACCGGCGCGGCCTGGATGGTCGGCCTGATGCTGGCGACCCTGCTGGCCCCGGGGTGGCAGGTGATCCTCGCCGTCACCGTGGCGGGGATGTGCGTGATCAACTACCAGTACCTGGTCACCCTGCCCCGCATCATGGACCCGATCCTGGCCCATCCCGCCAACGCCCAACGCCGGCGGGGCTACGACTACATCATCGGCCGCAAGGCGGTGGCGCTGACCAGCGTATTCGCCCTGGCGGCGATCCTGTACGCGCTGGTGGGCAGCGGACGCCTGACCCTCTAGTTCCCGCATCGCGCCGCCCGGGTCACACTCGGCGCCGTCGGTCGTCGTGCCTGCACGAACCGAAAGAGCGGAGACCCGATGGACACCCTGACGATCGAACTTTCCCTGCGTGATGCACTGCCGGCCGCCGCGCGCGGCGACCAGGCCGCCTACGGCCGCGTGGTCGCGCTGTGCCAGAACGCCGTCACGGGCATCGCCCTGGCGATCACCCGCGATGTGCACGCCAGCGAAGACATCGCCCAGGAGGCCTTCCTGAAAGGCTGGCGCCAGCTGGCGACGCTGAAGAATCCCGACAGTTTCCTGCCGTGGCTGCGGGAGATCACCCGCAACCTGGCCCGCGACCACCTGCGCGCGCAGCGCCGGCGACCGATGACCGGCGAGACCGCCGAGATCGCGCTCACGCTGGCGGCCGATACCGCGCCCACGCCTGCAGAAGCGCTGCTGCAGACGGAACAGGAAGCCGCGGCGCGCGAGGTCATCGCCGCCCTGCCGGAAGAAAGCCGCGAGGTGCTGTTGCTGTACTACCGCGAAGGCCAGCGCTCGCAGCAGGTCGCCTCGCTGCTCGGCATCACCGACTCCGCGGTGCGCAAACGGCTGTCGCGTGCGCGCCAGTACGTGCGCGAAGAACTGATGGCGCGCTTCGGCGAGTTCGCGCGCGCTTCGGCGCCGTCTGCGGCATTCGCCAGCGGCATCCTGGGCATGATCGCCATCGCGGCGCCACCGTCGGCGGGCGCGGTGGTCCTGGGCGCCGGCGGCGCAGCGGCCGGCAAGGGCCTGCTCAAACTGGTGGGGGGCGCGCTGGGCGCGGCCGCGTTCGGCACGCTGGTCGGCATCGGCGCGGTGTGGTTCGGCATCCGCAAGCCGTTGAAGGATCCGCTGGACGCGCGCGAGCGGCGGGACCTGGTGTTCTATGGCGCGTTCTGCACCCTGCTGATTCTCGGCTTCATCGTCGGCATCATGGCACTGACGCAGGTGCGCGGCTGGGTGCCTCACCTGGGACTGACCCTGGTCTACATGGGCGGCATCTGCTGGGCCAGTGCGATCTGGCTGCCGCGCATCCTGCGGCGGCGTCAGGCCCGTGACCTTCAACGCGACCCGGAAGGCACGCGGCGGCAGATAGAACGCCAGCGCTTCTGGCGCGTGTGGGGGCTGGTGATCGCGATCGGACTCGCAAGTGCGGGCGTGATCGCCGGGTTGGTGATGTCCGGCCGCCTCGCGTTCTGAAGCCCGATGGCGCGTGCACCCGGATGGCCGGGTGCACGCCGTTCCGCTCAGCGGTGGGCAGGCTTGCCTGCCGCCAGCTCGTCCCTGGACAGGGAACCGTCCTTGTTGGCGTCGAGGGCGTCGAAGCGCGAGGCCAGGCGGCTGTCCTTCACCTCATTGCGCGACAGGCGACCATCCTTGTTCGCATCCGCCGTCGCGAAACGCGCGTCCATGCGGGCCTGCCTGCGCTGACCGGCCTCGGCACGGCGCGCAGCGTGGGCCTGGTCGATCTCGGCACGGGTCAGCTTGCCATCCTTGTCGGTATCGGCCTTGGCGAACCACGCGTCCCGATGCTGCTTGCCGCGCAGTTCGCGGTCGACGCGATCGATCGCGTCATCCTTGTTGGCATCCAGCGTGTCGAAGCGTTCGGCGAACTTCGGATCGGCTGCCGCCTCGGCACGGCTGACCTTGCCGTCGCCATCCGCGTCCAGCTTCCTGAAGGCGATTCCGCCACGCTCGCCACCGCCATGGCGGCCGGGACCGCGCATGCCCTTGCGTTGCGGGCGTTCCTCGGCGCTGAGCTTGCCGTCGCCATTCTTGTCCAGGTCTGCAAAGCGTTCGGCCAGGCGCGGATGCGCGGCGGCTTCGGCCTTGTCGATCACGCCATCGCTGTTCGCGTCCAGGTTTGCGCGCGCGGGTTCGTGTGCGCCGCCTGCCTGGGTGGCGGCCAGTGCGGAACCGGCACCAAGGGCGGCCAGCACGGCCACGAAAAGCAGGGTCTTGCGGTTCATCGTGTTCTCCTGAAGACGCGGCGCAAGATGCGCCACTGGCAGGGAGAACGCCTGCCTGCGTGCCGGGTTGACGCGCTGACGGGCGCGTTCAGCCGGCGGACGGTCGCGACCCACGCGACGGGAGCGCCGCAGTATGCTGCGGGCATGCCCCACGCCCTCGCCCGCGCGCTGTCGATCTTCGGCCACCCGACGCTGGTGCTGCCGCTGGCGGTGGTGACGCTTGCCCTGGCACGTGGGGAGCGCGTCACCGCAGTCTGGTCGGCAGCGGGATTCGGCGCATTCGCCGCCCTCGTCATGGGCTATTCGGCGTGGCAGGTGCGGCGCGGCCGCTGGGCGCACGTGGACGCCAGCGCGCGCCATGAACGGGGGCATCTGAACCGCTTCCTGTTCGTGGCGCTGGCCGTCGGAGCGGCGCTGGTGGCATGGCGCGGCACGCAGCCGGTGTTCGCGCTGGGCTTGGCGATGTCCGCGGCGATGATCCTGGCTGCAATGGCCACCGCACGCTGGTGCAAGCTGTCGCTGCACATGGCGTTCGCGGTGTTCGCCGCCTGGCTGCTGGGCGAACTCGGCACCCTCTGGACGCTGGCAGCCCTGCTGTTCGCCGTCGCGGTCGCGTGGTCGCGCCTGGCGCTGGAACGGCACGAGCCGCGCGACCTCGTGGCCGGTGCGATCGCGGGGACGCTGGCGGGCGCCGCTCTCTGGCCGCTCGCCGCACGCTGGATGCCATGACCATGGGCGAGAACACCCAACCGATCGACGACCTGCGCCTGTTCCACACGGGCGAACATCCCTGCGGCTACTGGCCCGACCGGGTGGCGCGCGACCTGGTGCTGGATCCGCGCGACCCGCGCCTGCCGCAGCTGTACCCCGACGCGCTGTCGTGGGGCTTCCGCCGCTCGGGCGACATCGTCTACCGCCCGCACTGCCGGCAATGCCGCGCCTGCGTGGCGGTGCGCATTCCGGTGGCGGACTTCGCGCCCGACCGCAGCCAGCGGCGCTGCGCCGCGCGCAATGCCGGCGTGGAAACGCGCATCGTCGCCGCGCTTCGGAGCGACGAGCACCTGGCGCTGTACCAGCGCTACCTGGCCGCGCGGCATCCGCTGGGTGGCATGGACGAGCATGGCGCCATCGAGTTCGACCAGTTCCTGGTGGGCAGCTGGTCGCGTGGCCGCTTCGTGGAACTGCGCGAGGCGGGCGAACTGCTGGCGGTGGCGGTGACCGACGTGATTCCCGGCGCGCTGTCGGCCGTGTACACCTTCTACGACCCCGCACAGGAAGCGCGCAGCCTGGGCACACTGGCCATCCTGCGCCAGATCGAGTGGGCGAAGCGCGACGGCTATTCGCATCTCTACCTCGGCTACTGGATCGACGGTCATCGCAAGATGGACTACAAGCGGCGCTTCCGGCCGCTCGAGCACTTCGACGGCCGCCAGTGGCGCCGCGCCGGGTAGGTGGCGCCAACGCGGGGATGTCATCCGTGCATGGCATCATGGCGGCATGCGAATCCCTGCCGCCCTGTTTCCGATGATCCTCGCCTTGGCCGCCTGCAGCGGCGCCGCCCCGCAGCGCGGCGATACCCCGCCGCACGAGACCCCGATGCGCGTCGCCACGTACAACACCTCGCTGTTCTCGGACGAGGCCGGCGGCCTGATCCGACAGTTGGAAGGCGACGATGCGCATGCGCGCAAGATCGCCGCCGTGCTGCAGAAGATGCGCCCCGACCTGGTGCTGCTGAACGAATTCGACTACGACCCGGCGCATCGCGCGGCCGACCTGTTCCAGCAGCGCTACCTCGAGATCGCCCAACCGGGCGGCGGCGAGGCGCTGCATTACCCGTACCGCTATCTTGCGCCGGTGAATACCGGGGTGCCCAGCGGGCTGGACCTGGACCGCAACGGCAGCGTCGGCGCCCAAGGCCGCGAGCGCGGCAATGACGCCTGGGGCTACGGCCTGCACCCGGGCCAGTACGGCATGCTGGTGCTGTCGCGCTTTCCGATAGACGAGGCCGGCGTGCGCACCTTCCAGTTGTTGCGCTGGAGTGCGCTGCCCGGCGCCACCAATCCGGTCGATCCCACCACCCGACAGCCGTTCTACACCGACCACGTCTGGGCGCAGCTGCGGCTGTCGTCCAAGTCGCACTGGGACGTGCCGGTGCGCACGCCCGGCGGCACAGTGCATTTCCTGGTGTCCCATCCCACGCCGCCGGTGTTCGATGGCCCGGAGAACCGCAACGGACTGCGCAATGCGGACGAGATCCGGCTGTGGCGCGAATACCTGACGCCCGGTGACGCGCCCTGGTTGTGCGACGATCAGGGCCGCTGCGGGGGCTTGCCCGCCGATGCGCGCTTCGTCATCGCCGGCGACCTCAACAACGATCCCGCCGATGGCGACGGCCAGCACGAGGCCATTGTCGAACTGCTCGAACATCCGCGCGTGCTGCGCATGGCCACTCCCCGCAGCGAGGGCGGCGAGGAAACCGCGCTCGCCTATGCCGCCAAGGGCATGCAACGCCGTGGCGCGCCCGCGCACGTCACAGGCGATTTCGGACGCCGCAACGGCGCCCTGCGGCTGGACTACGTGCTGCCATCCACGCGCCTGACGCCGGTGGGCAGCGGCGTATTCTGGCCGAAGAAGAGCGATCCGGACGCCGCCATCGCCGATGGCAGCGATCACCACCTGGTATGGGTGGACCTTACGCTGTAGGCGTCGAGGCGGACGCGGGGGCGACGCGCGGACCGAAACCGAACACGGCTTCGCTCTGCGCCGACACGATCATCCGGATCATGCTGCCGGGCACCATCAGTTCCACCTGCACGTCGTGGCCTTCGGCGTCCTTGCCCACCAGGGTCATTTCGGTGAAGGCGCCGCCGGTGTCGATCTCCCGGCAGAAGATGTGCGGGCCGTCGGGCTGGCTGGTCAGGTAGGGCTTGATCGCTTCGCCCAGGGCGTCGAGCGCCTGCGGGAAAAAGAAAACCGCGTAACCGCCATGGCCGTTCATCGCGCGCACCTCACTTCAGTTCGATGGTGATGGCCGCGGCGGCGGCGCGGGCCTTGGAGCGGGCGATGTCGACGTCCTCGCCCCGCGCCAGCGTCACGCCGACACGACGGTGGCCTTCGACGCGCGGCTTGCCGAACAGGCGCAGCGCGGTGTCGGGCTCCTCCAGCGCGCCTTCCACATTCCCGAACACCGGCACGCCGTGACCGTGCGCCAGCATCGCGCACGAAGCCGACGGGCCGCTCTGGCGGATCACCGGGATCGGCAGACCGAGGATGGCGCGCGCATGCAGCGCGAACTCGGACAGTTCCTGCGAGGCGAGCGTGACCAGGCCGGTATCGTGCGGGCGCGGCGAGACTTCGCTGAACCACACCTCGTCGCCCTTCACGAACAGCTCCACGCCGAACAGCCCCCAGCCGCCCAGGTCGTCGGTCACCGCCCGGGCGATCTGCTGGGCCCGTTCCAGCGCACGCGGCGACATCGGTTGCGGCTGCCAGCTTTCGCGATAGTCCCCATCCTTCTGCCAGTGGCCGATGGGGTCGCAGAACGCGGTGCCTCCGGCATGGCGCACGGTCAGCAAGGTGATCTCGTAATCGAAGTCGATGAAGCCTTCCACGATGCAGCGGCCGGCGCCGGCGCGGCCGCCGGTCTGCGCGTAGTGCCACGCCGGATCGATGTCGGACTCGCTGCGCAGCGTGCTCTGGCCCTTGCCGGAAGAGGACATCACCGGCTTCACCACGCACGGCAGGCCGATGGCGCGCACCGCCTCATGGTATTCGGCCTGCGTGTCGACGAAGCGGTATGGCGAGGTCGGCAGACCCAGCGTTTCGGCGGCGAGCCGGCGGATGCCTTCGCGGTCCATCGTCAGGCGCGCGGCACGTGCGGTCGGGATCACCCGGGCCGCGCCCTCCGCTTCCAGCGCGACCAGCGTCTCGGTGTGGATCGCCTCGATCTCGGGCACGACCAGATGCGGCTGCTCCCGGGCGATCAGGGCACGGATCGCGGTCGGGTCCAGCATGTCCAGTACATGCGAACGGTGCGCCACCTGCATGGCCGGCGCGTCGGCGTAACGGTCGGCCGCGATCACTTCCACGCCCAGCCGCTGCAGCTCGATGGCCACCTCCTTGCCCAGCTCGCCTGACCCGAGCAGCAGGACACGGGTGGCGTGGGGAGACAGCGGCGTTCCGAGCGTGACCATGGGCGAGTTCCAGGAAAGGGGGCGCCAGTGTACCGGCCGGCCCGACGGATGGCGGCCCGGATCGTTGACATCTGATATCAATTTGATATCTGATAAGCGTAAGCCAACCCAGGAGGCCGACCATGCTCCAGGTGATCAAACAGATCCAGCGTCGCTGGCCCGACCATGCGCCCCGGATCATCTGCGGCCTGCTTCTCCTCTCCGTGGCCCTGCTTGCGCTGGGCAGCGGCCTGTCGCTGCGGTAACCCTGTCCCGAGACCAAGACCATGAAAGAGAACGCCAAATCGTCGCTGCCCGGAATTCCCACCCTGCTGGGCCTGCTGGTGCTGGCACTGGGAGTCGCCGCCCTGTTCCTCCATGGCGCCGCCCACAAGCAGCCTGTGCCCATGGTGGTGGCCGCCCTGCTCGGCTTCGTCGTGATGTTCCTGATGGCGGGTCTCTACAAGCTGGAACCCAACCAGTCCGCCGTGCTCAGCCTGTTCGGCAAGTACGTCGGGACGGTGAAGGACAACGGCCTGCGCTGGAACAACCCCTTCTTCAGCAAGCGCAAGGTCTCGCTGCGCATCCGCAACTTCGAAAGCAGCCGGCTGAAGGTCAACGAACTGGATGGCAGCCCCATCGAGATCGCCGCGGTGATCGTGTGGCAGGTGGTGGATTCGGCCGAGGCCGTGTTCAACGTGGACGACTACGAGAGCTTCGTGCACATCCAGTCCGAGGCCGCGTTGCGCGCCATGGCGTCCAGCTACCCCTACGACCAGCATGAGGAAGGCCAGATCGCGTTGCGGAGTCATCCGCAGGAAATTTCCCAACACCTGCAGGAACAGATCGCCGAGCGGCTGGGCAAGGCCGGCGTGGACGTGATCGAAGCGCGCATCAGCCACCTGGCCTATGCGCCGGAGATCGCCCAGGCCATGCTGCAACGCCAGCAGGCCAATGCCGTGATCGCCGCGCGCACGCGCATCGTCGCCGGTGCGGTGGGCATGGTGGAGATGGCCCTGGCCGAACTGCAGAAGAACGACGTGGTGAAGCTGGACGAGGAGCGCAAGGCGCAGATGGTCAGCAACCTGCTGGTGGTGCTGTGCGGTGAACGCGGCACCCAGCCGATCGTCAACACCGGCTCGATCTACTGACGGGCATCACGCCATGCACGCGCTCGCCCCGCTCATCCTCGCGTTTTCCGGCCTGCCCGCGCTGCTCATCGGCGCGTGGGTGAGCCGGGCGCGCGATCCGCGTTCGCGCGGCCTGGCGTTGCACTGGGTGCTGATCGGCCTGGCCATCCAGGGCGGTGCGGTGGGTGTGTACTGGGCGGGCGACGACGAACGCCTCGCCCAGGGCGTGGTGATCGCGATGGTGGTGCTGGTCAACGCGCTGATCGTTTCGATGGTGCTGCAGCTGCGCCGCAGCGGGAAGCGCCGGTGAGCGAGAAGCAGGACAAGAAGGCCTATCCGCTGCGCATCAGCGCCGATGTGCTGACTGCGGCGCAGCGCTGGGCCGACGATGAACTGCGCTCGCTCAACGCGCAGATCGAATACGTGTTGCGCGACGCCTTGCGAAAGGCGGGAAGGTTGCCCCGGACTGGCTCGACGCCGGACGCTCCCAAGAAGGAATCGCCATGAATCCCCGATGGAACCACAAGGTCGTCGAAATCCCGTACAAGATGTTCGCGGGCAAGCTGACCGACCGCATCCAGCAAGAGCTGGACAAGATGAGCGCACAGGGCTGGGAGCTGGTCAGCACGCTCTTCATCGAGCACGAAGTCTCGGTGCGCCTGTTTTTCAAGAAGCCCGCCTGATCCACGACACGGAGCTTTCCCCATGCAGCAGCCGCAGGACTTTCCCGTGGCACCACTGCCTCCGCATGCCAACGGATGGCTGTGGGTGCCGCTGATCCTCGCGGTCGGCGCCTGCGCCGCGGCGATGACGCTGGAAGCGGACACGCCGCCGCTTGCGGCATGGCTGACCCTGCCCTTCATCCTGCTGGTCGGCGTGGCGCTGGCCGTGGCGATGCGACGACGCGCGATCGTCCTGGACAACCGCGAACTGCAGGTCCGCGCCACGTTCTATACGAAGCGGTTCGCCATCGAGTCGATCGACCTGGACAAGGCCCGCGTGGTGAGCCTGGAAGAGCACACGGAGCTTTCGCCCACCCTGAAGACCAACGGCTTCAGCCTGCCCGGATTCAAGGCCGGGCATTTCCGCTTGCGCAACCTCGGCAAGGCCTTCTGCCTGGTCACCGATCGCACGCGCGTGCTGGCGCTGCCCTTGCGGGACGGCAGCCAGGTGCTGGTCAGCCCTGAGCGCCCGGCCGAGCTGCTGGCGCGACTGCGCGAGCTGGCGGCGCCCATGGCCCGCCGCTAAGCTGCGGGCATGCGCCGCCTGCCCGCCCTGCCTCTGAAGTCGGTCCTGCTCAACACGTCGCGGATCGAACTGTGGCCGGCCGACCTGCTGCGCGCGCGCAGCAACGCCGATGCCCGCGTGCTGGCAGGCGCATACGGGGTGCTGCGCCGCAAGCAGGATGGCCGCTACCTGGCGGCGGTGTCCGCGCGCGGCGTGCATCCGCTGGCGACCGGCCTGCCGCGCCAACCCGGCCTGGACGAGGCGTGGGACGCCCTGGACCGCTTCGAATCGGCCACCCGCGGTTTCGACGCCGATGCCCAGGGCGCGCTGCCGCTGCACGCCCTGCAGGAACGCCTGCATGCCCTGGGACTGGACGATGCGGCCTACGCCGAACGCACCGGCCTGACCCTGGTCGCCGAACCGGCCGCTCTCGCCTTCGCAGGACGCGACCGCTACCGCCGCCCGCTCTGGCTGACGCGCTCCGCTGGGCGCGGATGGCAGGCAATGCGCGCCGCCGCCGCACGCGACGGCGTGATGCTGGAGGCCATCTCCGGCTATCGCAGCCACGACTACCAACTCGGCATCTTCGAGCGCAAGCGCGCGCGCGGACAAAGTGTCGAGGAGATCCTCCACGTCAACGCCGCGCCCGGCTACAGCGAACACCACAGCGGCCGCGCGCTCGACATCGGTACGCCGGGCGAACCGCCCGCCGAGGAGTCCTTCGAGCACACCACCGCTTTCGCCTGGCTCACCCGGCACGCCAGCGATTTCGGCTTCGTCATGAGTTACCCGCGTGGCAACCCGCACGGCATCGTGTATGAGCCGTGGCATTGGTGCTTCGCTGGACGGTGGCCCGCTTGACGGGCAGAGGGGGAGCGGACACTCTCGCTCTGGGGCGTGCACTCCGCCATCGTCGACAGTATCGACGGGGCGTGCGTGTAACGGACCGCCTCTCCATGGAAAGGAATAATCTCGATGAACCCATCCAACCCTTACGAAAGCCCTGCAGCCGTCATCACGGAAACACGTCTGCCGCTGGAACGTGACGTTCCCGAGGAGATTTCGCATCCCATCAAGCATGGCTGGGTGGCGGCATGCGTCTCTTGCGCCATGACGTTGATCGTCACCCTGATCGCACTCTCCGGCGATTCAGCGGGAAACACCGATGCCGCCTGGAACTTTGTCGATGTCGCCCTGATCGCCGGACTCGCCTTCGGCATCTACAAACGCAGCCGCACAGCCGCCACCCTCATGCTCGCCTACTTCGTCCTGTCGAAGGTGCTGATCATGATCGACACGGGCAAGCCCTCCGGACTGGTGCTGGGCTTGTTGTTCGCGATCTTCTACTTCCGCGCGATGACGGCGACATTCCGCTACCACCGTTTCCTTCGCGAGTGGAAGCGCAACCCGCCGGCGCCGAAGCGCCCACTGAGCGAAGACCCGCTGTTCGCGCCGAAGGCCAGCGACACCTGACGTCGCCTCAATCCTGCGACCGCTTCGTCGCCGTCTTCACTTCGGTGCCGAAATCGGCGATGCGCCACAGGTACAGCGCCGCGTAGGTGCGATAGGGGCCCCACTTCTCGCCGCGCGCCAGCAGTTCCTTCGGCGTGGGCATGACCTCCTGCCGGTCGACGAACTGCGCGCCCTTGCGCACCCCCAGGTCGTCGATCGGCAGCACGTCCGGGCGGCCCAGGCGGAACATCAGCATCATTTCCACCGTCCAGCGGCCAATGCCGCGGATGGGCACCAGCGCGGTGACGATGTCGTCTTCGCTCATCACCGACATCTGCCGGAGAGTCGGGATCTCGCCCCGCTGCTCACGCGCCGCCAGGTCGCGCAATGCCAGCGTCTTGTTGCCCGAGACGCCGCAGGCCCGCAAGGCCGCGTCATCGATGCGTCCCAGGGTGTCGAAGTGCAGCCGCGTGCTGCCGATGGCCGCTTCCACGCGACCGACGATTGTCGCCGCCGCCTTGCCGCTGAGCTGCTGGTAGAGGATCGCGCGCGCCAGTGCATCCACCGGATCGAACGGTTTGCGCCAGGTCGGTTGCGGTTCGATGTAACCGATCCGCTTCATCCAGGTGCCGAGCTTGCGGTCGCGCCGGCTCAGGTGGTCCCAGGCCTGCTCGGTATCGAAGCCGCGCGCGTGCCGGGGCATGTCAGCGGCGGATGGCGTCGATCGCCCACAGCACCCAGCCCAGCATCAGCATGATGCCGCCGGCCGGCGCCAGCCGCGTGCTGGTTCCGACCATGGCTCCGGCGACCAGGCTGCCTGCGAACAGCAGCGTGCCCAGCAACAGCAGGGACAGTGCGGCCTTGCCCATGCGACGCGTGGTCCCCGCGCCCAGCGCCGCCAGCGCCAGGCCATGCCCGAAGCCGAACAGGGCCGCCGTCTGCAGGTTCGACTGCGCCTGCCCATCGCCGACGCCGTGAGACGCGTAGGCCGACAGCCCGACCGCGGCAGCGGCCAGCAGGCCGCCGCACAGGGCCAGGAAGGAGGGTTTGCGTTGACGCCGGTCGTAGTTCATGGATTCAGCGGACCTCGCGGGGAGACCGGCATCCTGCCAGTGGCGGAAGGCATTGCGGAAAACCGATGGCCGGAAACGCAACGCGCCGCATGAAGCGGCGCGTTGGAAGCGTACCTGTCATCGCGGATGCAGGCCCGGGCGGTGTTACTGCTTGACCGCCCAGTAGATGTCGAACTTGCCGTCGGCCTCGAAGGCACCGTCGACGCCGGACTTCCAGGACTCGAACGGACGATCGACCACTTCGTGGCCGGCGGTGACCGCCCAGGCGCGCAGCGCGTTGCGCTGGTTGTCCAGTTCGGCCATGTAGCCGGTGTAGCTGGCGAAGGCGAGCTTGCGCGGCTCGGAGCGCACGTACTCGACCGGGGCGCCCGACGGAATGGTGACCTTCAGCTCACCGGCGGAAGCGACCGGGGCCGGCGCGGCGGCCGGGGCGGCTTCGCCCTCGGCGGCGGCATCGGCCTTCGGCGCGGCCGTACCCTTGCGGACCGGCTGGGCGACGTCGAAGGCGTACTTCTCGGAACCGTAGTCGGTGGTGATGATGCGCACCGGACCGGCGGCCACCAGGCCGTTGGCCTCCATCACGCGCTTGATCCACTCCTGGTTCTGCTTGATCGAGGCCTTGATGGCGTCATTGGTGCGGTCGATGTTGCCGGCGTTCACCACCAGCAGGTCCTCGGCGGGCAGCTCGACCAGCTTCAGGTCGGTCAGCGGGCTGCCTTCGGTGCGGTAGTCGAAGTTCGGCACGGTGGCCAGCATGTTGGTCAGCTTGGACAGGCCGGCCTTGACCGCATCGCCGACGTGACGGCTGACGTACATGCCGGCATAGCGTCCGATCAGGTTCCAGCCGTAGGTGACCTCATAGGACTGGGTGATCTTGACGTTGCGGTTGTTCTTGCCTGTGGGCTCCAGCGCGAAGGTGCTGCGCTTGTCGGTACCCATGCGCTTGTCGTTGATCGCATAGACGATCTTGCCCGGGCCGCCGGTCGGGGCGGGACGCTCGCTCTCGACGATCTCCCAGCTGCCCTGGCCCCAGGCCGGGTTGGCGGAGTTGAAGTCGACCTTGGCGCCGACGCCGGTATTGTCTTCGCCACCGGAGTAGCTGAGTTCGTTGGCCGCGCTCGGAACCAGCGGGTTCCAGTCCTTCAGTCGGCGCACGTTGTTCAGCGTGTCGAACACGATGGTCATGCGGCGGTTGGTCTCGACGCTTTCCTGCAATTCGCGCGAGGACGGCAGGATCAGGCCGATCACCAGAAACAGCGCCAGGACCAGCGCCAACGCAATCACGAACTCGATCAAACGGGTCATTCAGGAGTCTCCGGGGGCCGGTGCCTCGGCCGTGAAAAAAATGCACCGCGCATCCTAGCAGGGTTGCCGGGCTTCGCGCAGCCCATCTGACACCGGTTGGCCGCCCTATTCCGGGGCGTATGGAACCCCTTACCGGTCGCGACCCGCGTGCCGCTGCGAATCCCGTGCGATGGCGTGCCCTGGCGTGAAACGAAGGCCACGCCGCGTGCATCACCCGGTTCCGCGGACGGCGCACCCCCCCCGCACGGCGGAGCCTGGCCCGGCCGCCCTGCTCAGACGAGCTGCAGTTCGAAGGCCTTCAACACCGCCCGGGTACGGTCGCGCACGCCCAGCTTGGACAGGATGTTGGACACGTGGTTCTTGATGGTGCCCTCCGCCACGCCCAGTGAATTGGCGATCTCCTTGTTGGAGAAGCCGCTGGCCATCAGCCGGAGGATCTCCGTCTCGCGGTCGGTCAGCGGATCCGGGCGGTCCAGGCTGACGAATTCGTTGCGCATATGCTCCAGGCCGGAGAGCAGGCGCTGGGTGACGGCAGGCTGCACCAGCGAGCCGCCATCGGCCACGGTACGGATGGCGCCGACAAGCTGCTCCAGCGAGACATCCTTCAGCAGGTAGCCCTTGGCGCCCGCCTTCAGGCCAGCCAGCACCAGCTGGTCGTCGTCGAACGTGGTCAGGATGATGGTCGGCGGCAGCTGGCCCGCCCGAGCCAGGGCCTGGAGCGCCTCCAGACCGGACATCACCGGCATGCGCATGTCCATCAGCACGACATCCGGCTTCACCTGCGGCACCAGGTCGACGGCCTGCTTGCCGTCGGCGGCTTCGGCCACGACCTCGATGCCGTCGTCCAGCGCCAGCAGGGAGCGGATGCCCTGGCGCACCAGGGTTTGATCGTCGACCAGACAGACACGGATCACGGGGTTCCTCCGGAGCTGAGCTCGGGTGTGGGTTCGGGTGGGGAAACGGGAAGCGGCGTGAAGGCCGGCGCGGCCTCGCTGACGGGCAGCACGATATGCAGGCAGAAGCCATGCCCGGGCCGCGTTTCGATGCGCAGCGCGCCGCCGTACTGGGCCAGGCGTTCACGCATGCCGGTCAGGCCGTTGCCGGCCACTACCTGCGGGCTGCCGGCACCGTCGTCGCGGGCATCGATCAGGATCCTCGCACCGTCGCGCCGGCAGTGCAGCCACAGGTTGCGCGCGCCGGCATGGCGCACGGTATTGGTGATGATCTCCTGGGTGCAGCGCAGCAGGACATGGGCCCGGTGCGGGTCCTCCAGCGTCAGCGGCTCCTCGATGTCCATGTGGATCGCGAGCGAGGGGACCTTCTCGGCCAGCGGCACCAGTGCCGCACCCAGGTCGATCGCGCCACTGTCGCGCAACTGGCTGACGGCTTCGCGCACGTCGGTCAGCAGCAGCCTGGCCAGGGTATGCGCCTGGCGCACGTGCTCCTGCGCCCTCCCCTCGGTCATGTGGCCGGCCACTTCCAGGTTCAGGCTGAGGGCGGTCAGGTGGTGCCCCAGCAGGTCGTGGAGTTCACGGGAGATGCGCGTGCGCTCGTTCACGCGAGCGCTTTCGGCCAGCAGCACGCGGGTGGCGCGCAACTCGGCGTTGAGACGGCGCTGCTCCTCGCGTGCCTGGGCCTGCTGGCGCGCGACGTAGGTGGTGATCATCACGAAGGCGGCAAAGCCCACGTAAAACATGGACTGGAACAGGGCCTCCCAGAACGTGAACTGGTCCCGGGTCATCGTCATGAAGGCCGGCACCAGGGCCACGTGGGCCGCGATCAGCCAGGCCATGGCATAGCGCAGGTCGAGCAGCCACGGCAGCACGCCGGCCATGATCATCAGCAGGACCGCGCCCAGGCCCGTCTCGGTGTAGACGCCCACCCCGATGGCCGCGGCCGTCAGCACCATGGCCAGCGGGATGTTCCATGCCAGAGGAAGCCCGTCCCGACGGCCATCCAGCACGCGGGTCGCCAGCCAGTAGCAACCACCGAAGCTCAGGTAGCTGAGCGCCGCCATCGGGATGTTGACGGGTTGCCCATTCGGCGGCGGCACCACGACATTGAGGATGATGGGAATCCCCACCAGGGCCCAGGTGTAGAGGCCGGCGGCGCGCAGCAGGCGGGTGTGGCTGAGTCGTCCCAACATCCGGGCATCTTAGGCGGAATCGCCCGCACCCATGTCCCAACTAAAGTCATGCCGGGCCTGGCGCACGGGACCGCGGGGTTCATCCGCGGCTCACCCGGCGCCTGTCCGGTGCTGCGGCAGCATGCGATAATCCGGGCTTGGCTGCGTGCCGCCCTGCAAGACCCGTTCGGAGTCAGGTAATGTCGATTGTCATCCGCGACGTGCGCGAGCACGAGCTGGATTCCGTCCTAGCCCTCAACAACAATGCCGGACTGGCGATCCTGCCGCTGGATTCGGCCAAGGTCCGCCGCTTCTACGAGACCGCCGAGTACTTCCGCGTCGCCGAGCGCGACGGCAACCTGGCCGGCTTCCTGGTCGGCTTCGGTTCCGGGGCCGCCCACGACAGCAGCAACTTCGCCTGGTTCGGCGAGCGCTACCCGCAGTTCTTCTACATCGACCGCATCGTGGTGGCCAGCCGCCGTCGCGGCGGTGGCGTGGGCCGCGCCTTCTACGCCGACGTGCAGAGCTATGCCGAACTGCGCTACCCGCAGCTGGCGTGCGAGGTGTTCCTCGACCACGGCGCCGATCCGGCACTGCTGTTCCATGGCAGCTTCGGCTTCCGCGAGGTGGGCCAGCACGTGATGGCCGAGGCGAATGTCCGCGCCAGCATGCTGATGAAGGAGCTGTGCAGCTACCCCTGGGTGCACGACACCTACGGCGACAGCCTGCCCGACGTCGCCTGGGCCCGCACCCGCCTGCAGGCCGATGCCGGCGTCCAGCGGCCGACCGGAACATGAGCGTGACGCGAGCCCCCATGGACTACGAACAGGCCGGCGAACTGAAGATCGGCCAGGTCGGCATCGCCAACCTCCGCATCCGTACCCTCGACGTGGACCAGCTGATCCGCGAAATGCGCGAACGGGTCGAGCGCGCCCCCAAGCTGTTCGGCCGTGCCGCCGTGATCGTGGATTTCGGCGGCCTGAGCCGCCTGCCCGATGCCGACACCGCGCGCGCGCTGATCGACGGCCTGCGCGGCGCCGGGGTCATCCCGGTGGCGCTGGCGTATGGCACCCGCGATACCGAAACCCTGGCCGAACAGCTGGGCCTGCCTCTCCTGGCCAAGTTCCGCGCCCAGTACGAACCTGTCGGAGGCGCTTCGGCCCCGACCGCGTCCGCCCCGCGCCCGGTCGCATCCGATGCTGCGCCTGCGAAGGCGGCGCCGGCGCCCGCCGCGCCGAAGGCGGCCGACATCAAGCCCGGCCTCGTCCAGAAGACACCCGTGCGCTCCGGCCAGCAGCTCTACGCCGAGAACCGCGACCTGACCGTGCTCAGCACCGTCGGCGCGGGCGCCGAGGTCATTTCCGACGGTTCCATCCACGTCTATGGCGCGCTGCGCGGCCGCGCCCTCGCCGGTGCGCGCGGCAATGCCGACGCGCGCATCTTCTGCCGTGAATTCCATGCCGAACTGGTCGCCGTCGCCGGCCACTACAAGGTGATGGAGGAAGTACCCAAGGAACTGCGCGGCAAGGCCGTGCAGATCTGGCTGGACCAGGACCAACTCAAGATCGCCGCGCAGGACTGATGCGCGGCTCCGACCGAACATAAGAACGACCAAGGAGAACACCGTTGGCTGAAATCATCGTAGTCACGTCCGGCAAGGGCGGCGTGGGCAAGACCACCACCAGCGCCAGCATCGCGTGCGGGCTGGCCCGCCGCGGCAAGAAGGTCGCGGTCATCGACTTCGACGTCGGCCTGCGCAACCTGGACCTCATCATGGGCTGCGAGCGCCGCGTGGTGTACGACTTCGTCAACGTCACCCAGGGCGAGGCCACGCTGAAGCAGGCCCTGATCAAGGACAAGCGGTTCGAGACGCTGTTCGTGCTGGCCGCGTCGCAGACGCGCGACAAGGACGCGCTGACGAAGGAAGGCGTGGAGAAGGTGCTGAAGGACCTGTCCGACGACGGCTTCGACTTCGTCGTGTGCGACTCGCCGGCCGGCATCGAGAAGGGCGCGTTCCTGGCGATGTACTTCGCCGACCAGGCCATCGTGGTGGTCAATCCGGAAGTCTCCTCGGTGCGCGACTCCGACCGCATCCTCGGTCTGCTGGATTCCAAGACCCGCCGCGCCGAGAACGGCGAACCGCTGAAGGCCAACCTGCTGCTCACCCGCTACAACCCGGCGCGCGTGGAGGGCGGCGAGATGCTCAGCATCAAGGACGTGGAGGAAGTGCTGGGCCTGAAGACCCTCGGCGTGATTCCCGAATCCGGCGATGTGCTCAACGCGTCCAACAAGGGCGAACCGGTCATTCTCGACCTGGAGTCGCCGGCCGGCCAGGCTTACGACGACACCGTCGCGCGCCTGCTGGGCGAAGACCGCCCGCTGCGCTTCACCACCCTGGAGAAGAAGGGCTTCTTCAGCAAGTTGTTCGGAGGTTGAGCATGGGCCTGTTCGATTTCCTGAAGGCGAAGAAAAACACCGCCGAAACCGCCAAGAACCGCCTGCAGATCATCATCGCGCAGGAGCGCAGCTCGCGGGGGGCGCCCGACTATCTGCCATTGCTGCGTCGCGAACTGCTTGAAGTGATCAAGAAGTACGTCAACGTCGATGTCGATGCGGTCAAGGTCGACCTGATCAAGGACGGCGACCACGACGTGCTCGACATTTCGGTGGCGCTGCCGGAAGGCAACACCTGACCGGACCGGGCTGCTCGTAGGAGCGCCCCATGGGCGCGATGCTTTTCGATGCGTGGTGGAAAACAGAAGCATCGCGCCCATGGGGCGCTCCTACAGGTGTTTTCCCATGATGGCTGACTCTTCCGACGCCGCCCCACCCGACGTGCTCCGGGTGCGCGACCTGCCGCCCGGCGCTGCCGATGCCCTGCTGGCGTCCCATGGCCTGCAGCTCCATTTCGTCGGGGACGACGCGCCGATCCCGGGCAGCTTCTGGGGCGAGCCGGAGGCCGGCGTGATCGCCCATAACGTCTACGTGCGCGGCGATACGCCCGTCCATTCGATGCTGCATGAAGCCTGCCACCTGATCGTGCTTCCGGCCGAACGGCGCGCGCAGGTGCACACCGACGCCACCGATTCGGTGATCGAAGAGGATGCCACCTGCTGCCTGCAGATCATCCTGGCCGACGACCTGCCGGGCGTGGGTCGCCACCGGCTGATGGCCGACATGGATGCCTGGGGGTATACCTACCGATTGGGCTCCACCCGGGCGTGGTTCGAGCAGGATGCCGACGACGCCCGCGCCTTCCTCAAGGAGCGCGGGCTGCCGCATCGCTGAGGCTGGGCGCCCCCACTTGCCGCCCCCGCCGCCCCTCACTACCCTTCAGGTTCCTGTGCCCACCGCACCCTGAAGGACGTCCCGTGAAGCATCGCCATCTCCTGCTCGCCCTCGCCATCGGCGCGGGCCTCGCCACCCTTGCCGCCTGCAAGAAGGACGAGCCGGCCACCGACTCGGCCGCCACCCCGGCTGCACCGCAGGGCGAGACCGCGGACCAGTTCATCGCGCGCGTCAACGACGAGTTCAAGAAGATGTATCCGGAGATGACCGCCGCGCAGTGGCTGTCCAGCACCTACATCAACGACGACAGCCAGCTGCTGGCCGCCAAGGGCAACGAGCGCTACCTGACCCAGCTCAACAGCTGGATCGAGCAGGCCAAGAAGTTCGAAGGCCAGCAGATGTCGCCCGAGACCGCGCGCGCCATCCAGCTGCTGAAGCTGGCCACCGCGATGCCGGCGCCGAAGGATCCGGCCAAGCTGGCCGAACTCACCCAGATCGCCACCCGGATGGAGGGCACCTACGGTGCCGGCACCTACTGCACCGGCGAAGGCGAGGCGAAGAAGTGCCGCCAGCTGGGCGAACTGGAAGACGTCCTGCGCAGCAGCCGCGACTACGACGCGCAGCTGGACGCGTGGCAGGGCTGGCACACCATCGCCCAGCCGATGCGCAAGGACTACACGCGCTTCGTCGAGCTGGTGAACGAGGGCTCCAAGGAAATGGGCTTCGCCGACACCGGCGAGATGTGGCGCAGTGGCTACGACATGACGCCGGCCGAGATCGCCGCCGAGACCGACCGCCTGTGGGGCCAGGTCAAGCCGCTGTACGAGCAGCTGCACTGCTACACCCGCACCAAGCTGCAGGCCACCTACGGGGTTGAGAAAGGCCAGGTCAACGGCCTGCTGCCTGCTCACCTGATGGGCAACATGTGGCAGCAGGACTGGGGCAACCTGTGGGACATGCTGGAGCCGTACAAGGGCGCCGGCAGCTTGGACATCACCGGCGCGCTGGAGAAGCAGTACCAGGCCGACTATCAGGCGGCGCTGGCCAAGGCAGGTCCGGGCCCGGGCACGGACAAGCTGTTCCAGGCCGAGCGCGAAGCGCAGCTCCAGGTCGCCAAGCAGATGACCGAGCGCGCCCAGGACTTCTACACCAGCCTGGGCATGCCCAAGCTGCCCGAGAGCTACTGGACCAAGACGCAGTTCATCAAGCCGATGGACCGCGACGTGGTCTGCCACGCCAGCGCCTGGGACATGAACATGGCCGGCGACGTGCGCACCAAGATGTGCATCAAGCCCAACGAGGAAGACTTCACCACCATCTACCACGAGCTGGGCCACGTCTATTACTACCTGGCCTACAACAAGCTGCCGCCGCTGTTGCAGACCGGCGCGCATGATGGCTTCCACGAGGCCATCGGCGACACGATGGTGCTGGCGATGACGCCGGATTACCTGAAGTCGATCGGCATGGTCGGCGAACAGCAGCAGAGCAACGAAGCGCTGATCAATGCGCAGATGCGCATGGCGTTGGCGAAGGTGTCGTTCATGCCGTTCGGCCTGATGATCGACCGCTGGCGCTGGGGCGTGTTCGACGGCAGCATCAAGCCGGCCGACTACAACAAGGCCTGGTGGGAGCTGAAGGCCAAGTACCAGGGCGTGGCACCGGCCACCGCGCGTGGCGAGGACTTCTTCGATCCAGGCGCGAAGTACCACGTGCCGGGCAACACGCCGTACACGCGCTACTTCCTCTCGCACGTGCTGCAGTTCCAGTTCTACAAGGGCCTGTGCGACGCGGCCGGCTACAAGGGGCCGCTGTACAACTGCAGCTTCTACGGCAACAAGGCGGCGGGCCAGAAGTTCTGGGCGATGCTCGAGAAGGGCGCCAGCCAGCCGTGGCAGGCCACGCTGAAGGAGCTCACCGGCGGCGAGAAGATGGATGCCGGCGCGGTGCTGGAGTACTTCGCGCCGCTGCAGGACTGGCTGAAGCAGCAAAACGAAGGCCAGACCTGCGGCTGGCCGGCGGCCGCACCCGTGGCCGCCGCGGCGCCCGCCAAACCGTAAGCCCCGTACACGGGCGGACCGTCGTCGGTCCGCCCGTTCCCGCTCCACGCTCCGACACGGAGGTCTGAAGAATGATGCGATCGAACACCCTGCGATGCCTGGCCAGCCTGATGCTGGTCGCCACGCCCTTCGCGGCCAGCGCCGCGGTGACCCAGGTTGCCGGCGAACCCAGCCGCACGCCGGCGCAGGCGGCACCTGCCTGGAAGCTGGCGCAATTCCCGGCGCGCGACATCACCCGGCAAGGCTATCGGGAACTGGCGATCCGGCGGCTGGTGGAACTGGAGAACCACAATGCCAGCCAGCGCATCAAGGCCACCCAGATCGGCGTCGGGCGCGCGCTCGCCCACGAAGGCATCGAGCGGTTCACGCCCGCGTTGCGTTGGGTAACGCTGAAATCGGGCGGCGCGGTCGCCCGCCTGCGGGTGGATTCCCCCGATGCGTTGGGCCTGCGCGTGGGCTTGCAGGTGAAGCCCCTGCACCCGCACGTCGAGCTGCGCTTCGCCGGCTCCGATGACCCTGCACGCGTCGTCGCCAGGATCACGGCGGCCGAGGCGCAGGCACTCGCGGACAAGGAAGGCGTTTACTGGACGCCGGCGACCGACGGCGCCACCCAGATCATCGAGGTCTACCGTCCGTCCCACGTGGCCGCCACGCAGGCACGCCTGCAGGCGCCGCAGGTGTCGCACCTGCTGGCCAACAGCCGCAACGATTTCAAGATCGTGGAAAAGGTCGGCGAATCGGCTGCCTGCAACATCAATGCGGTCTGCCGCGTCGACCAGCTGGGGCCGGCCTATGTCCAGGCCAAGAACGCCGTGGCCCATATGGTCTTCGTGGATGCCGGCAAGAGCTACATCTGCACCGGCACGCTGCTCAATGACACCACCGCCTCCACCCAGGTGCCCTACTTCTACAGCGCTGCGCACTGCATCGACAGCCAGACCGTCGCCAATACCCTCACGACCTACTGGGGCTACGAGAACAGTGGCTGCAGTACCGCCGATGGCCGCAAGAACAATGCGCTGACCGGCGGCGCCGACATCCTGTTCGTCGACACCAACGTCGATGCCCTGTTGCTGCGCCTGAAGAATCCCGCACCGGCCGGCGCCACGTTCGCGGGCTGGGACGCCAGCACGCTGGCCCCGAACGCCGAGGTGATCGCCATCCACCACCCCTCGGGCGACGCGAAGAAGTATTCGCGCGGACAGCACGTCGCCGACCGCTACGCGGAACAGTTCACGGTCGGCTGGCTGGAGGGCACCACCGAAGGCGGCAGCAGCGGCTCGGGACTGTTCACGCGCTACGCCGACAACAGCTACCGGCTGCGGGGCGGCCTGTACGGCGGCGATGCGTCCTGCGCCAACACGGGCAACATCGCCAATACCGCCAACCGCGACCATTACTCGCGGCTCGACCTGGTCTTCCCGCAGATCAAGCAATGGATCGCCGCCGATCCGGTCCGGGAAAACAGCTCGCAGCCGTTGGTGCGGACGGCCGGCGCCATCGCCCAAGGACAGGGCGCACGTGCCGCCGGAAGCGCGGCCGCATCGACCCCACCCGTTCGCCCCGCCACCGGCGAGCGCCGCCCGATGGCACCGCTGCGCAGGACACAACGCGAACGCTGAGACCGCTTGAAGGGTTGTCGCGAAAGGCCGGCGCACGCCGGCCTTTCTCTTGTCCACATGCCGGCTTCATCGAGGCCACACGCGGCGGCCTGACCCTGTGCGCCACCGACGCACCGCCCTCGCCCATGCCCACGATCCTCACCCACGCCCTGGTTCCTCTCGCCGCCGGCATCGCGCTCGGCCGTGCACGCCTTCCGCCGCGGCTGGTCGCGGCAGGGATGATGGCCGCGATGCTGCCGGACGCGGACGTGGCGATGTTCGCGCTCGGCATCGATTACGCGCACGCCTTCGGTCACCGGGGGGCGAGCCATTCGCTGGTCTTCGCGCTGGCCTGCGGCCTGCTGGCCGCGTGTTCCGCGCGGATGCTGAAAGCGCCGCCCTTCACCGCGCTACTGTTCGTCGCCCTGTCCGCCGCCTCCCACCCGCTGCTGGACATGCTGACCGACGGGGGCCTGGGTGTCGCGCTGTTCTGGCCCTGGTCCGACACACGTCATTTCGCACCCTGGCGGGTGATCGACGTGTCGCCGTTCGCAAACCGCTTCTTCAGCGCGCGCGGCGTGGAGGTGCTGCTGTCGGAACTGCGCTGGGTATGGATGCCCACACTCTCGCTGGCCGCTATGGCGGCGTGGCGCCGTTGTAGGAGCGACGTGAGTCGCGACCGCACGGCGGGAGTGGTCGAGAAGGGCTGAAGCACGCAGGACGATCGCCATGCTGCAAGTCGCCCCTGCTCCGCCCGGACAGGCTGCGGTCGCGACTGACGTCGCTCCTACAGAGAGGCGTACGGCGTCAATTCACGTCCGGCGCAGGCTCCGGCTTGTTCGCCTTCATCTGCTCGGCCATCTGCTGCTCGAACTGCTCCAGCGTCAGCCCCTGCGCGGCCGCCTCGATCACGGCGGTATCGCGCAGCTCGTCGGAGTACACCAGCCGCACCGGGCTGCCCTGCGCCTCGTGCAGGGCCGCGGCCTGCTTGATCATCGCCAGCACTTCCGCCGCGCTGTCGGAACTGCCGGCGATGCGGCCGTCCATGCCCAGCACCCACACGCCCGCCTGGCGGACGATGCCGGCCAGCAGGTCGCCCTGCGGATTGCGCAGCTCGGCATGCGGTTCGATCGCCGGTGCATTGGCGCGCGCCACGTTGCGCTCCTTCGTCGCCTTGCGCTTCTTCGCTTCGCGGCGGGCCTTGGACTGGATGGACATGGGAATCTCGCTGGACGTCAGAGTTGATCGGTGGGTTGCAGCGCCGCCGGTTCGCGGGGGCAGACGGGCTGACGACGGCTGGCGTGCGCTTCCCATTGCCACATCAGCCAACCGAGCAGCACGAAGCCGGCCATGCCCAGCGCCAGGTGCAGGCCGTGGTGGCTCAGCAGCGGCGACAGCAGACCGGCGATGATGGCGTTCACCATCAGGTTGCTGAAGGCCTGCAGCGAGGAGGCCGCACCGCGCTGGCGCGGATACATGTCCAGGATGGCCAGGGTCAGGATCGGGAACACCAGCGCCACACCCAGCGCCGCCAGCATCATCGGCAGCACCGCCCACGGCACGCGGATGTCCGCGCCCGCCCAGGCGTTGTAGCCCACGTTCGCCACCATCGCCAGCGCCATGCAGGCATAGCCGATCTTCACCAGGCGCGCCCCTTCCACGCGTCCCGCCGCACGCCCGGACAGGAACGCACCCAACACCATGCCGCCGATGGTCGGCAGGAACAGCCACGCGAACTGCTGCTCGTTGAGGTGCAGCAGGTCCATCACGAACGCAGGCGCGGACGCGATGTACAGGAACAGCCCGCCGAAGCTCAACGAACCGGCCAGCGCCAGGCGCAGGAAGCGGCGGTTGCGCACGATGCCCACGTAGTCGCGCAGCAGGTGCCGCGGCGACACCTTCAGGCGCGCTTCGACCGGATGCGTCTCCGGCAGCCACACGGCCACCGCGACCAGCAACAGCAGCGAGAAGGCGGCCAGGAACCAGAAGATCGTCGGCCAGGCGCTCCAGCCCAGGATCCAGCCGCCCACGATGGGGGCGATGGCCGGCGCGATGCCGAAGATCATCGACACCTGGCTCATCAGCCGCTGCGCGTCGTCGCCGTGTCGGGCATCGCGGATCACCGCGCGGCCGACGATGAAGCCCACGCCCGCCGACAGGCCCTGCAGGGCGCGGAACAGCAGCAGCGTGCCCATGTCGGTGGCCAGCGCGCAGCCCACCGACGCCAGCAGGAACACGAACAGCCCGCCCAGGATCACCCGCCGGCGGCCGAACGTGTCCGACAGCGGCCCGTGCACCAGGCTCATCAACGCGTAGGTCAGCAGGTAGGCGCTGATGGTCTGCTGCATCGCCACCTTGTCCGCGCCCAGCTGCGCGCCCATGGCCGGGAAGGCCGGGAAGATGGTGTCGATGGAGAAAGGACCGAACATCGCCAGCCCGCCCAGCAGCAGGGCCAGGCGGCGGTTGGAGATGGCGTGGGGGGCACTCATTGCGGGGGGACGCTCCGGACGGGCGCGGCGGTTCTCCATGAACGGACCGCGCCGGGCGGCACATGGTACGCCGAAACCGCCGGCGGACCCGCCCGCAGGCTATAATCCGCCGGCAACACCGGTGGGAGAAGCCCGTCGCCCGCGACCGGCTGCCGAAGGCGCAAACGCCCGTAATCGCTCAGGCCCGATACCACCACTGCAACGACACTCTGGAGAGACCGGCCGCCTCGCGGCAGCGCCGGCGCCGAAGGGGCACGAAGCACGCGACCTCCTCGTCCGCGCGCTTCCAAACTCTCAGGCAAAAGGACAGAGGGGCATCCCACGTGCGGTTTCCGCGCGCCCGGTTCCATTGCCCTTCCCGGATGCCTCCCATGTCGAACACCCCCTCCCTGCGCGAGCTCGAGCACCACGGCGCGTTCCTCGAACGCCACATCGGCCCCAACGATGCCGAGATCGCGCACATGCTGCGCGTCGTCGGCCACGACTCGCTGGACGCGATGACCGACGCCATCGTGCCGGCCAGCATCAAGTCCGCGCTGCCGCTGGCCCTGCCCGCCCCGATCAACGAAGAAGAAGCGCTGGCCAAGATCCGCGCCGTCGCCGCCCGCAACCAGGTCTTCCGCAGCTTCATCGGCCAGGGCTATTACGGCACCCACACGCCGAAGGTCATCCTGCGCAACATCCTGGAAAACCCCGCCTGGTACACGGCCTACACGCCCTACCAGGCGGAGATCTCGCAGGGCCGCATGGAGGCGCTGATCAACTTCCAGACCATGGTGGCCGACCTCACCGGCATGGAGATCGCCAACGCCTCGCTGCTGGACGAAGCCACCGCCGCCGCCGAGGCGATGACGCTGGCCAAGCGCTCGGCCAAGTCGAAGTCCAACACCTTCCTGGTCGCCGGCGACACCCATCCCCAGACCCTGGAAGTGCTGGCCACCCGCGCCGAGCCGCTGGGCATCACGGTCGACGTGGTGCGCTCCACCGACGCCTTCCACCAGAAGCTCGCCGCCGGCGACTACTTCGGCGTGCTGGTGCAGTACCCCGCCTCCAGTGGCTGGGTCGAAGAGTGGTCCAAGGACGCCGATACCATCCACGCGCACAACGCGCTGTTCGTCGTCGCCACCGACCTGCTGGCGCTGACCCTGCTGAAGCCGCCGGGCGAGATGGGCGCCGATATCGTGATCGGCAACTCGCAGCGCTTCGGCGTGCCGTTCGGTTTCGGCGGCCCGCACGCCGCCTTCATGGCCTGCCGCGACGCCTACAAGCGCAGCATGCCCGGCCGCCTGATCGGCGTGTCGGTCGACGCCGAAGGCAAGGCCGCCTACCGCCTGACGCTGCAGACGCGCGAACAGCACATCCGCCGCGAGAAGGCCACCTCCAACATCTGCACCGCGCAGGTGCTGCTGGCGGTGATGGCCAGCATGTACGCCGTCTACCACGGCCCCGACGGGCTGAAGCGCATCGCCGGCCGCGTCGCCCGCCTGACCGCCATCCTGGCCGAGGGCCTGCGCATGCTGGGCTACCCGGCCGTGCATGCCAGCGCGTTCGACACCCTGTGCATCGAGCCGGGCGACGCCCGCGACGCCATCCTGGCCCGCGCCCACGCCGCCCGCCTCAACTTGCGCGTGCGCGGCAACGGCTCGCTGTGCATCTCGCTGGACGAGACCACCACCCGCGCCGACATCGAAACGCTGTGGGGCGTGTTCGCCGGCGAAGGCGCGACGCTGCCGTCGGTCGATGCGCTGGACGCCAGCGCGCCATCGCTGATCCCGCAGGCCCTGCGCCGCACCAGCGACTTCATGACCCATCCGGTCTTCAACACGCACCACAGCGAGCACGAACTGCTGCGCTACATGCGTGCGCTGGCCGACAAGGACCTGGCGATGGATCGCACCATGATCCCGCTGGGCAGCTGCACCATGAAGCTCAACGCCACCGCCGAGATGATCCCGGTCACGTGGCCGGAATTCGGCAACCTCCATCCGCTCGCACCGGCCGAACAGGCCGCCGGCTACCGTCAGCTCATCGACGAACTGGAAGCCATGCTGGTGGAGTGCACCGGCTACGACGCCGTCAGCCTGCAGCCCAACTCCGGCGCGCAGGGCGAGTACGCCGGCCTGCTGGCGATCCGTGCCTACCACCGGGCACGCGGCGAAGGCCACCGCGACATCTGCCTGATCCCCGAATCCGCGCACGGCACCAACCCGGCCAGCGCGCAGATGTGCGGCATGACCGTGGTGGTTACCAAGTGCGATGCCAACGGCAACGTCGATGTCGAGGACATCCGCCGCGCCGCCGAGAAGTACAGCGATCGCCTGGCCGCGATCATGATCACCTACCCGTCCACGCATGGCGTGTTCGAGGAAGACGTGGTGGCCATCTGCGACATCGTCCACCAGCACGGCGGCCAGGTGTACACCGACGGCGCCAACATGAACGCCCTGGTCGGCGTGGCCAAGCCCGGCAAGTGGGGCTCGGACGTGTCGCACCTCAACCTGCACAAGACCTTCTGCATCCCGCACGGCGGCGGCGGTCCCGGCGTGGGTCCGTGCGCGGTGAAGGCGCACCTGGCCCCGTACCTGCCGAAGACCTTCGGCGGCGAAGGCGGCGTGGGCATGGTCAGCGCCGCCAGCTTCGGCAGCGCCAGCATCCTGCCGATCAGCTGGATGTACATCACCCTGATGGGCTCGACCGGCCTGCGCCGGGCCACCCAGGTGGCGCTGCTCAACGCCAACTACATCGCCAAGCGCCTGGAGCCGCACTACGACACGCTCTACACCGGCCGCAACGGGTTGGTGGCGCATGAGTGCATCCTCGATCTGCGCCCGCTCAAGGACCGTACCGGCATCAGCGCCGAGGACGTGGCCAAGCGCCTGATCGACTTCGGCTTCCACGCGCCCACGCTGAGTTTCCCGGTGGCCGGCACGCTGATGGTCGAGCCGACCGAGAGCGAATCGCTGCACGAGCTGGACCGCTTCATCGACGCGATGATCGAGATCCGCGAGGAGATCCGCGCGGTCGAGGACGGCCGCCTGGACCGCGAGGACAACCCGCTGAAGAACGCACCGCACACCGCCACCATGGTGATGGCCAGCGAGTGGACCCACGCCTACCCGCGCGAACTGGCCGCCTTCCCGCTGGCCACGCTGAAACTGCAGAAGTACTGGCCGCCGGTCGCGCGCGTGGACAACGTCTACGGCGACAAGAACGTCATGTGCGCCTGTATTCCGGTGGATGCGTACAAGGAAGACGTGGAGGCGTAAGCCGCCACGGTTTCACGAGAGAAGGCCCCGCACTGCGGGGCCTTCTGCGTTTGCGGCTTGCCCGCCGCGCCCGGAAGTGACTTCTGGCTGCACTCGAAGTGACTTGCGACCCTGCCGTTGCGCCGGCCGCGCCGGCTAGCCTGCCGCTCCTGTCTTCCCCCGGGATGCGTCATGCGCCCTTTCCTCTTCTCCTGCGCCATGCTCGTTGCCGCGCTGCTGCCGAGCGAAGCCCATTCGGCCGATGCACCTGCCTGCCATGCCGGCGCCTACCGCCTCCTCGATGGCAGCGTGGTGGGGATCGATCGCCTCAGCGAACCTGCCCAGTTGCGCTGGCGGCGCGTGGATGGCACCACCGGCCTGCTGTCGCCCGCGGACGGTGCATGGCGCAGCACGACGGGCTGGACCGGCCGGCCCGACGGCAAGGTCGTGCGCTTCGGCGAGTGCGCGGATGCCCGCATCACCTTCGATGGGCAGGCAGGCTCGAAGATCGCCTTCGACATCACCGAAACGCGTTTCGCCGGCAAGGGCGAACAGTTGCGTGGCCGGCTGGTGCTGCCGCAAGGCGATCGCCCCGTGCCGATCGCGGTCATCGTGCACGGGTCGGAGGACTACTCCGGCGTCGACTTGTACGCGGCGCAACATATGTTTCCTGCACAGGGCGTGGGCGTGTTCGTCTACGACAAACGCGGCACCGGGCAGTCCACCGGCACCTATACGCAGGACTTCCATCTGCTGTCCGACGATGCCGTCGCTGCGCTGCACGAAGCTCATCGCCTGGCGGGGCCGCGCGCGGCGCGCATCGGCTTCCTGGGTGGCAGCCAGGCGGGTTGGGTCGCGCCGCTGGCGGCCAGCAAGACCGATCAGGCCGCCTTCGTGGTGGTCGGCTATGGCATGGCGGACAGCCCGCTCGCCGAGGACCGCGACCAGGTGATGCTGGACCTGCGCCGCGCCGGGTACGGCGAGGAGGCGATGGCGAAGGCGCGCGAGATCACCGAAGCCACCGGGGCCGTCGTGGCCTCGCGCCGCGAGGCCGACTGGGAGCGCCTGGAAGTCCTTCGCCGCCGCTACGCGGACGAGCCCTGGTACCCGGCGATCAAGGGCGAGTTCAGCGGACTGTTGCTGCAGCACACGCGGGAACAGATCGAAGCCACCGCCGCTCAGCACGACAAGGGCACCACGTGGAATTACGACACGATGCCGGTACTGCGGGCGCTGCGCATCCCGCAGCTGTGGATACTGGCCGGTGCGGACCGCGAAGCGCCGCCGGAGGAAACCCTGCGGCGTCTCGTGGCGTTGGGGGAAGCAGGCCACCCGATCACCACCGTGGTGTACCCCGGCACTGACCACGGCATCCGCGAATTCGAGACCGGCGACGACGACACCCGCACGTACACCCGTATCGCCGATGGCTACCAACGCATGCAGGTCGACTGGATCCTCACCGGTACGCTTCCGCATGCACCTTACGGGCGCGCCCAGGTGGTTGCGTACCCTGGGCGCTGAGACAACGGGCGACACCCCGTCGGATCAAGGCCTCAAGGCGTCGGCCGGAATGTTCCCGCACGTCAGCGTCCGCAAGCGCCACTCCCCGTTTCCCGTGTCAGCGGGGAAAGGATGTTTCAGAACTCCACCTTCACGGAAGGCGCACTGCGCCTGGCCTCGCCGTGGTACACCGCCTCGATGTTGTTGCCATCCGGGTCCAGCACGAACGCGCCGTAGTAGCCGGGGTGGTAGGGGCGCAGTCCAGGCGCGCCGTTGTCCTTGCCGCCGTGCGCGAGGGCGACGGCATGGAAGCGGTCCACCATGGCGCGATCCTGCGCCTGGAACGCCAGGTGATGGCGACCGGTCAGCTCGCCGTGCGCAGCTTGGCTGTCGGCGGTGGAGACGAACAACTCGTCGGCCCAGAAGTAGTCGTCGGACTCGCCGCCTATCGGCACGCCCAGCACGTCGAACACGGCGCGGTAGAAAGTCCTGCTGGCCTCCAGGTCGCGCACGACCAGCTGGATGTGGTCGATCAGGCGGCCACGGTGCAGTTCGTTCGTTTCCATGTGTCTTCTCCTTGGGAAAGCGACATTGATGCCAGCGGATGCGGACAGCCAGTGTCCGCGACCTCCCGTCGGGCCGTCGTCAACGTCTCCTAACGCGGCCTCCACGCGGCCAAGCCGATCATGAGGCGTGCCAAGGCCCTCCACCACGGAGTGCCCCCACGCCGTCCAGGAGACTCCCATGGCTGCGCGCAAATCCCCCGCGAAATCCTCCCCCCGCCCCACCACCGATGACGCGGTGCGCGGCGAAGGCGGCGAACTCCATTTCAGCGCCGGCGGCAAGCATCCGCCGCTGACCACCAACCAGGGCATCCCGGTCCGCGACAACCAGAACTCGCTGCGCGCGCACGACCTCGGCCCCACGCTGCTGGAAGACTTCATCCTGCGGGAGAAGATCACCCACTTCGACCACGAGCGCATCCCCGAGCGCATCGTGCACGCGCGTGGCACCGGCGCGCACGGCTACTTCGAGCTGACCAAGTCGCTGAAGAAGTACACCATCGCGCGCGTGCTGACCGAGACCGGCGTGCGCACGCCGGTGTTCTGCCGCTTCTCCACCGTGGCCGGCGGCGCCGGATCGGTCGACACGCCGCGCGACGTGCGCGGGTTCGCGGTGAAGTTCTACACGCAGGAGGGCAACTGGGACCTGGTGGGCAACAACATCCCGGTGTTCTTCATCCAGGACGCGATGAAGTTCCCGGACCTGGTGCATTCGGTGAAGATGGAACCGGACCGTGCCTTCCCGCAGGCGGCGAGCGCGCACGACACCTTCTGGGACTTCATCTCGCTCACCCCCGAATCGATGCACATGATCATGTGGGCGATGAGCGACCGCACGATCCCGCGTTCGCTGCGGATGATGGAGGGCTTCGGCGTGCACAGCTTCCGGCTGCTGGACGCCAAGGGCAACAGCACCTTCGTCAAGTTCCACTGGCGGCCCCAGCTCGGTATCCAGTCGACCGTGTGGGACGAAGCCGTGAAACTGCAGGCCGCCGACAACGACTTCCACCGCCGCGACCTGTTCGAGGCCATCCAGAAGGGCGAATTCCCGGCATGGGAACTGGCCGTGCAACTGTTCACCGAAGAACAGGCCGACGTCTTCCCGTTCGATCACCTCGATCCCACCAAGCTGATCCCCGAAGAGCTTGTGCCGCTGACGGTGATCGGCCGCATGGTACTGGACCGCTGGCCGGACAACTTCTTCGCCGAAACCGAACAGGTCGCCTACTGCCCCGCCAACATCGTGCCCGGCATCGACTTCAGCAACGACCCGCTGCTGCAGGGCCGGCTGTTCTCCTACCTGGACACCCAGCTCTCGCGACTGGGCGGCCCGAACTTCCACCAGATCCCGGTGAACGCGCCCAAGTGTCCCTTCGCCAACCTGCAGCGCGATGGCCACATGCAGATGCAGGTGCCGAAGGGACGCGTGAACTACGAACCGAGCAGCCTGCAGGGAGACACCCCGCGCGAGACGCCCGCGGGGTTCCGCAGCCATGCGAGCCTGGCCGACGGCAGCAAGGGGCGCGTGCGGCCGGAAAGCTTCGCCGACCACTACAGCCAGGCGCGGCTGTTCTTCCGCAGCCAGACTGCGCCGGAGCAGGCGCACATGGCGGCGGCGCTGGTGTTCGAACTGTCGAAGGTGGAAGCCCTGCACGTGCGCGAGGCCATGGTTGGCCACCTGCGCCATATCGATGCGGACCTGGCCAAGCGCGTCGCCGATGGCCTGGGCCTGGAGGCACTGCCGCCCGCACCGCCCATTTCCGTCAAGCCGCAGGACATGCCGCCGTCCCCCGCGTTGCAGATCATCGGCAAGATGAAGCCCACGCTGCAGGGCCGCTGCGTCGGCATCCTGATCGATGACGGTTCGGATGCCGCCGCGATCGCCGCGCTGCGCAAGGCGGCGGAAGCCGAGGGCGCGCAGGTCAAGATCGTCGCGCCGAAGATCGGCGGCGCGACGCTGGGCAACGGCAAGCGCCTGCCGGCCGACGGTCAGCTGGCGGGCACGCCGTCGGTGGTGTTCGATGCGGTGGCCCTGGTGCTGTCGGACGCGGCGGGCAAGGCGCTGGCATCGGAGGCGGCCGCGGTCGACTGGGTGCGCGATGCGTTCGGCCACCTGAAGGCCATCGCGCATGACGACGGCGCGTCCGCCGTCATCCAGGCCGCCGGTATCGGCAAGGATGCTGGTGTGGTGAAGGCGTCGGAGACGGCGGCCTTCATCAAGGCCGCGCATACCCGCCAGTTCGCGCGTGAGTCCAAGGTGCGCACCCTGCCTTGATCCCGTCACTGCCGGCCCGGACCACCCCATATGCCCGAATCCCTCTACGACGCCCTGCGTGAAAGCCATGAAACCCAGCGCTCGCTGTGCCGTCGCCTGCTGCGCTCCAGGCCGGGCACACGCGAGCGGCTGGACCTGTTCACCACGCTGCGGATCGAGCTGGCCGCGCATGCGGCCGCCGAGGAACGTTTCCTCTATGTGCCCATCCTCATGGACGACCGGGGGCTCAACTCATCGCGACATGCCCTGCACGAGCACCATCAGATCGATGAACTGGTGGAAGACCTGCAATCCCTCGATCCCCGCCACGCCGCCTGGTTGAAGAAGGCGCGCGAACTCTCGCAGAAGGTCCATCATCATCTGCGCGAGGAGGAGAAGAAGTTCTTCCAGGTCTCCGGCAGGATCCTGACAACGACGAAGAAGACCCAGCTCGCACGCCAGTACCGTCGCGACCATGCGCGCATGCGCAGGGAACTGGAAGCGCAGTAGTCCGGCCCGCGACGGCGGCCGCGCCACACGGTAGGCTGCCGGCATGGACTCCCTGATCGCCGCTGCCGGACGCGCCCTGACTGCGGGCGACGTGCTGGGCGCGCTCAAGCACGTGGGTTGGCGCGAAGATCCGGCGGCGCTGGCGCTGCGCGGCATCGCCATGGCCCAGCTCGGCGACTATCCGCGTGCGCGCGAACTGCTGCGCCGGGCCACGCGCGGTTTTGGTCCGCGCGAGCCGCTGGCCCGCGCCCGCTGTGTGGTCGCCGAGGCGGAGGTCGCTCTCGCCCTGCGCGATTTCGCCCCCGCACCGCAGCGGCTGGAAGACGCCGCGCAGGCGCTGGCCGCACGTGGCGACCGCGCCAACGCCCGGCACGCGCAGTTGATCGCCCTGCGCCGGCACCTGCTGCTCGGTCGTCTCGACGCCGCGCGGGCGGCCGTGGACGCACTGGATCTGACGGACGCGCCTGCCGCGCATCATGCGCTGGCTGCGCTCGCCGCGGCCGAGATCGCCCTGCGCTCGCTGCGCACGCGCGATGCGCGCCTGGCGCTGCAGCGCGCATGGGCTGCCGCCACCAAGGCCGGCATTCCCGCGCTGTCCGCCGAGATCGCGCAGGTCCAGGCCAGCCTGCAGCGCCCTGCCGCCCGCATCCTGCACGCCGGCCACGAACAGCCCGTCACGCTGGACGAGGTGGAAGCCGTGCTCGCCTCCGGCGCGCTGGTCGTTGATGCCCTGCGCCACGCGGTGCGCGATGCCCACGGCCCGATATCGCTCGCTCGGCGGCCGGTGCTGTTCGCGCTGCTGCGCGCGCTCGCCGCCGCGTGGCCGGACGATGTCGACCGCAGCACGCTGATCGCGCGCGTGTTCCGCACGCGCCATCCCGACGAAACGCACCGCGTGCGTTTGCGGGTGGAGATCGGACGCCTGCGCCGCCTGCTCGCGCCGTTCGCCGACCTCACCGCCAGCGCGCACGGCTTCCAGCTGTCGCCCCATGGCGCGCGCCGCGTGGTCCTGCTGGCACCTCCCGTCGATGGCGCACAGGGCGCGCTGCGCGGACTGCTGGCCGACGGCATGGCGTGGTCCACCTCCGCGCTGGCCCTGGCCACCGGCGACAGCCAGCGCTCGGTGCAGCGCGCGCTCGCCGATATGGAAGCCGCCGGCCAGGTGCGCGCGATCGGGCGTGCGCGCGCACGGCGCTGGGTAGCGCCGCCGCTGGCCGGATTCACGACGATCTTGTTACTCCCCGCCTCGCCGTCGTCTGCGTAGATTGGCCCCGTCGCCCACCCAGGAGCCCGCCATGAACGGCACACCGCGCCACGCAGTCCACGTCAGCCCTGTTGAAATCGCCCGCGAATACGGCCCCTTCGACACCAGCGAAGGCGTGGCCGGCGTCACCTACGACGGCCGCCACATCTGGGCCGCCACCGGTGAGCGCCTGATCGCCGTCGATCCGGACAGCGGACAGATCGCACGCAGCCTGTCGCGTCCGGCCGACGCCGGCACCGCTTTCGACGGCACCCACCTGTACCAGTTGGCCGAAGCGCGCATCGACAAGATCGATCCCGCCACCGGCGCCGTGCTGGCCTCGATTCCCGCCCCCGGCGAAGGTTGCGACTCGGGCATGGCCTGGGCCGATGGCAGCCTGTGGGTAGGCCAGTACCGCGAACGCCGCATCGTGCAGATCGACCCGGCCACCGGCGCGGTGCTGCGCACGCTCGAATCCGACCGTTTCGTCACCGGCGTCAGCTGGGTCGACGGTGAGCTGTGGCATGGCACGTGGGAAGGCGACGACAGCGATCTGCGCCGCATCGACCCGGACGACGGTCGCGTGCTCGAACGGCTGGAACTGCCGGCCGGCGTCCACGTCAGCGGCCTGGAATCCGACGGCGGCGACCTGTTCTACTGCGGCGGCGGCCGCAGCGGCCTGGTGCGCGCCGTGCGCCGGCCCGCGCGCGCGTCCTGACCGCCCGCCGCGTTACGCATCATCCGAATCCTTGCATTCCGGTGCCCGACCGCACCGGCACGGGCGACGCATGCCTGCGTTCGCCCCCTCTCCCCCCGACCAGGAGCCCGCCATGGACACCCTCGCACACGACACCCCTACCCTCGTTTCCCGCGACGCCTGGCGCGCCGCCCGCCTCGCCCTGCTCGCGCGCGAGAAAGAACTCACACGTCTGCGCGACCAGGTCGCCCGCGAGCGTCGCGCCCTGCCGTGGGTGCGCGTGGACACGCCCTACACGTTCGACACGCCGCAAGGCACGCGCACGCTGGCCGAACTGTTCGATGGCCGTCGCCAGCTGATGGTGCAGCACTTCATGTTCGCACCCGGCTGGGAACAAGGCTGCAAGAGCTGCTCCTTCATGGCCGACCATCACGCAGGCGCCCTGCTCCACCTCGGCCAGCGCGACCTCACCCTGGTCGCCGTGTCGCGCGCACCGCTGGCCGACATCGAAGCCTTCCGCCAGCGCATGGGCTGGACGTTCCCGTGGGTGTCTTCGTTCGGCACCTCGTTCAACCACGACTTCGGCGTCAACTTCAGCCAGGAAGAGATGTCGCGCGGCGCCGTGGACTACAACTACACGCGGCAGCCGTTCCCGCACGAGGAAGCGCCCGGCATCAGCGTGTTCGTGCGCGACGACGACGGTCAGGTCTTCCACACCTACTCGCGCTATGGCCGCGGCGTGGAAGCGATGATGCACACCTACGCCCTGCTCGACCTGACCCCCTACGGTCGCAATGAAGACGCCCTGGACTATCCCATGGCCTGGGTTCGCCATCACGACCGCTACGACGCAGCAGCGCCCATCGCATCAGGCGGGTGCTGCGCGGCCAGGCCCTGAGGCCGCGACGTCATGCCACTGCCCGATGCGTGGTGGCCATGGCTCGCCGTCGCCGGTCTCGGCGCGCTGCATGGCCTGAACCCGGCCAACGGCTGGCTGTTCGCTGCGGCCCGGGCCACGCAGTCCGGCGATGCGCGCGACGTGCGGCGCAGCCTGCTGCCCATCGCCCTCGGGCACGCCCTGTCGGTGGCGCTGGTCGTGGTGGTGGTGATGCAGGGCATAAGACTGCCGCAGCAGCACCTGCTCGCCCTGGCGGGGAGCGGCCTGCTGACCTTCGCGGCATGGAGACTCGTCGCGTGCCCACGCACTGCCGCTCGCCATGCCGCGCCTCGATCGCACGCGGGACTCGCCGCCTGGTCCTGCCTGATGGGCACCGCACACGGCAGCGGCCTGATGCTGGTGCCGGCACTGCTGCCACTGTGCATGACGGACGGACCCGCGCGCGCCATCACCGCCACCGGATCGTTTGCGTTGATGCTGGCCGCCGTGGCCGTGCATCTGCTGGCGATGCTCGTGGCAACGCGGGTTGTCGCCGGCAGCCTCTGTCGCGGCCTTCGGCACCGCGCGTTCCCGACGGAAACCGCCGGCACGCTGCTGCTCGCCCTGACGGGCGTGATGCTGATCGCGTTGCCCTGAAACACTACGCGTTCTTTACGCGCCTGTCGCCGGAACGCATGGCGACGTTACGCACCACGGGCCTATCGTGGCCACACCGCACACCCCGTGCGCCACGCCCCGATCCATGTCCATCCTGATCCTGCGCGGCCCGCATGCCGCGCTCCCCGAGGCTCCCTTCCTCGACCGCCCGCTGCGTGAACGTGCAAACGCCGTCGGCCAATCAGTGCACTGCCGCGCCTTCGCCAGTGTCCGCGAGTTGGTGACCGGCCTGCGACGCGCGCGCCGCGAACACACCGACCTGCTGCTGCTCGACGTCGGCGACCTGGCGATGCACGACGCATCCCAGACCCGCGCCGTGCGCGACGCACTCGACGGCCTGCCTGCGCCCTATATCGAAGTGCACGACGACGCCGCGCACGCGCTGGAACCACGCGTAAAGCCCCAGCACGCACCGCTGGTCACCGTGATCCTGCGCAACGATCTGCCGCGCGCCTATGCGATGGCGCTGGACATCGCGCTGCGCCGCCTGCATCCCTCCGCCACCGCGGAGACCTTCCATGCCTGAGCCGGAACGCCTCATGTCCATCCTCGTCATCCGCGGTCCCGAACGCCACGACGCCCTCACTTCACCCCCGCCGCCGTTGCCGTCGTCGGTGCTCGGCGCGCTGGTGCAGCGCGCCGGCTGCGCCGGGCAGACGCTCGCCGTCCGCAGCTGCGGCTCCACCACCGAAGTCCTCACCGCCCTGCGCCTGGCCAACGAATGGGGCGTACGCGCCACCCTGCTCGACCCTGGCGCGCTCACCGATCATCCGCTGTTGCAGCGCGCGGTGCAGGGTCTGGCCCATCCGTACGTGGAGGTCCACGACACGCTCGACGAAGGCGCCCTGCCCGCCGCCACCGGCCGTCGCCTTGCGGTCGTCGATGGCTACGGCGCACGCAGTTACGCGCTGGCGCTGGAGATCGCGCTTGAGCAGCTGGGCTGCGCGGAATGCGAGTGCGATGTGCACGTCGGCACCTGACGCGGACGCTCAGGCATCCGTTCGCCGCTACTTCGCCGACTATGAGGTGTACGAAGGCGGACAGTGCGTCGCGTGGGGCCAGGTGGCGGCGCACGTCGACGACCGGGCGGCATCGGCCGACGCCATCGTGGCGACATTGCGCGACGACGCTGCGCGCCAGCACGGCGCGGCGCCTGGCGCCATCCGGTTACGCTGCGTGTGCCGGCTGTGATCGCGCGCGCAAGACAGCGAATATTCACCTGCTCGTGTGACCCCGCGCGCAGTTTCTTGTCGATTACACGCCTGCGTTGACGCGGTCTTTGCGAACATCGCGCGACACTGCTTACGTGGTCGGCGCCGCAGCAGCGGCCCTCCGGATCCAGGTGAACAGCCACGGCGACCACATGGGTACCGTTGTGCGAAGCCCTAGCTTCGTCCAGCTTGGCTGCAAGTGCGTCCCCGTCGAGGATCGCTGGCGCGGTACCCTCTTTTGCAGTGAATCGTTCTCTCAGTAGGTCCCTTCTCCCGCGCGGCGGGAGAAGGTGGCAGAGCCTGCCCCGTACCTGAAGCGTGACAGGATGAGGGCGAGCGCGATGCATGATGCTCCACCGCATCCTGTTCGCGGCGTTGGCCACACTCCCTCCACTCTCTCGCACGGGCTTCGTCGCCCCTCACCCGCCGTTGGCACCCTCTCCCCGCGATGCGGGGAGAGGGATGCGTACCGACAGTGCGCGATGATCTTCAAGCGCAGCGCACGGTGTTGCGTCTGCGTTCGTAACGACGTCGATGCCGACGTCTGCATCCATAGCCGGACCGGCGAACGCGATGCGTGCAGAAGCACCTTCTCCCCGCGCGCCGGGGAAGGTGGCTGAAAAGCCTGCCCCGTACCTGATACACGGCCGGATGAGGGGCGAGCGCGGTGCATGAAGCAGCGCGCGCATGCCGTTCGCGCCGCGCCTTACGCGTCGCCTTCGTCCACCGACAGCGGCAACGCAGACAGCGGCTGCACCGCCACGCGCGTGGCGTCGGGCGCAGTGACGGGGCCCAGGGCCATCACCGCCACGGCCAGCAGGCTGGCGGTAGACAGCGGTGCGCGGCCGGGGACGCTGCCTTCGCAGTGGCGACGCGTGCGCAGGACGCGGCGGCGGCCGGCATCCGGGGACGCGCGCCTCATACGTGGGGCGGGGGCGCCAGGCGTGCGCGGGGCAAAGTCGGGTCGGCCAGCGAGGCCAGCGACTGCAACTGACAGAACGTCGCGTCGTAGGCGGCGACCTCTTCCTGATACTGGCACAGCGCGCGGAACGGACTGCGCGCGGACAGCGCCTGCGCGGTGGCACGCAGGCGTTCGCCGTCGGGGTGGCTCTGCACCAGCGCCGCCACCCACACGGTGAGGGCTTCGAGCTGGCCGGTGGTGCGGGCGTCGCTGGTTTCCAGGCGGTCCAGCAGGTTGTGCAGGTGGGTTTGCGAGTACAGCAGCATGGGGCGTGGCATCCGGTACGTGATCACCGCGGCCTGGCCCCTGTTCCGGCACGTCGGTTCTTTCCCTGATCACGCGGGTCGGCGCGCAGGCCGGCCACCGCGGCAGGCCGGAGTCAGGCGCCGTTGGGGAACGCATGACTTCCGGCCTACCTGCGCGGCGCTCAGCCGCGCAGGTTCACCTCGGCGACCTTGTCGTGGTAGTCCTCTTTCGGGTCCACGCCGAGCAGCATCTTCACCCCGGCGAGCAGGCTCTGCTCGTTGAGCCAGATCTCCGCATGCTCGGCATCGAAGCGCAGCAGGGCGAGCTTGGGATCGTCCTTGCCGCCTTCGTACCAGGCCGCGACGAAAGGGTTCCACAAGCGATCGATCACCGCGCGGTCGTCGTCGCGCACCAGCGCGCCCTGCAGGCTGGCGAAGATGTCATGGCCCATGGATGCGAACGTGGCGATCGCGCGCTGCGGCGTGCGCGTGCGCTGCGCCAGCACGTTGTCGGTGGCGGTGAAGATCCACAGCGGGCCGCGACCCTCGTGCTCCAGCAGCGCGGTCATCGGCCGGGTGTGGCCGTCTTCGGCGCCGTCCAGGCCCAGCATCAACGTGCGATCGGACTTGATCGCCTTCCACAGCTTCTTTTCCAGTTCTTCCGGCGTATGCATGGCGTGCTCCTCGTCGTGGATGCCACCACGCTAGGCGATGCGGCGTCGCGCCACCGTCAAGGCATGCGGCCAGCGTCAGTCCCGCGTCATGTTTGTCGCGCCGGCGTCACGACGGCCGTACTGGCGCATGAATGCGGGCGCCCTGCTTTCACCACGCGTTCGCGAGCGCGCGCGCAGCCTGCCCCTGCGATTCCCCACAGGAGAAACGTCATGAACACCCCCCGCTGTCTGCTGTCCGTCGGCCTGATGTCGGTGATGTCGGCCGCGGCGGCGCAGACGTATGGTCCGCAGGACGAAGGCCGCCGTTTCGACGACGGCAGCCGGGTGGTCTGCAAGAACGTGGAAGTGCGGCAGAACAGCCGTGATCCCAACCGTGTGGCCGGCACCGCGATCGGCGCGGTGATCGGCGGCCTGCTGGGTAACCAGGTGGGCAGCGGCAACGGCAAGAAGGTAGCCACCGTCGGCGGCGCCGTGGCCGGCGGCGCGATCGGACGCAAGGTGCAGGGCAACCAGCAGGAAACCAAGGGCGACCGCATCGTCGAACGCCGCTGCGAACGCGTCTACCGCTGAGCGCAACGCTCCACCTGCGACGGGCGCCTGCCGCGACGAGGTAGCAGGCGCCCGTCGTGCCGCATTGGCACAGGCGGCAGCACATTCGCCAGACGCATCAGGAGAACGGCCATGCCGAACCGACCTCGCCCCAACGATCACAGCGACGCCGCCAAGCCCGACACGCCGGACAAGTACCGCAACGACAAGGCGCGCTGGAAAGAACCCGTGCCACCGGAGGCCACGCCTGAAGGAAGGCCCGATCCGGAACGCGACTATCCCGACGCGCAGGACACCGTGGCGCACTGAGCAGGACGGCGGCGCATCGCGCGATGCGCCTGCGATCTCATCCCCTTCCATCGATACCCGATGCGCCTGCCGGACGACGACAGGCGCACGGGCGATCCCTCAATGCGGGCGCGTGCGGTCCAGCGTGAACGCATCGGCCACCGCGTGCTTGGCCCGTTCCCAGGTCAGCTTCGAGCCGCCCCTGAAGCGATCCCAACCGCGCTCCAGGTCGGCCGCTAGATGGTCGTCCCATTCGCGGTCGGCGTACTCGCCCCGCGCATAGGTGCCATAGCGATACGCCGGGCGGTAATCGTCGAACGCATCGCCGTCCTGGCGGTAGGCCGCCTTCTGGAAGTGCTGCGCATAGGTGGCGTCGCTCCAGGCGTACGCGCCGTAGGTGCGGTCGGCGCGCTCCCAGGCATCGCGTGCGGCAGGCCGGGCATGTTCCCACTCCAGGCGCGACTCGCCCTTGTGGGCCTCCCAGTCCGCCTGCAGGCGGCGTTCGGTCTCTTCCCACGACTGCTCGGGGAATTCGCCGCGCGCCACCGCGCCCGCGCGGTACACGCCGGCGTAGTCGCGCTGGAAGTCGTACTGGCCCGAGTAGTACGGGCGCGTGCGGTGCGCATCGCGCCAGTAGTCCACCTCGCCGGTGGGATCTATGCGCTCGGCCACGCCCTTGCCCGCGGCGGCGCCAATCACGGTGCCGGCCGCCGCGCCGATCAGCGTACCGATGGGTCCGAACACGGTGCCGGCCGCCGCGCCGGCGGCCAGTCCGCCGGCCACGCCGCCCACGCCCACGCCCACGGGGTGTGCGCCCGGCGTGCCGGTGATGGGGTCGCGGTTGGCATCACGTTGCGAAGTGTCGCGTGTCATCTGGAAGGTCCTCTGTGAAGTGATGAAGCCGTGCGAGATTGCACGGCCCCATTCCGTCCGCCGGCGATGCATCGCCGCGCGTGCGGAGTGGCACCGATACTCCGCATTCCAGGTGATCACCGCGTGCACTGCGCTCAGCTTGATGATCGCGCCGTGAGCGCACGGGGGTGTTTCGCGAAACGGCAGGTGAACCGCTGCGCGCGAGGCGCATTCACGGACAGCGGAGCCCACGCATCGCCCCGACATCACGCGGCGGCGGTGTCACCGCGCGGCAGGCGGATCACGAACGTGGTGACGCCTTCTTCCACGTGCGCGGCCACGTCGCCGCCATGGGCGATGGCGATCTCGCGCACGAGGAACAGCCCCAGCCCCAGGCTGGCGTGCTCGCCCTTGTGCGCCGGCAGCGAGCCGCGCCGCAACGGGTCGAACAGCGCATGCAGCGCGTCGGACGACAGCGGTTGGCCCGTATTGCTCACCGCGATGCGTACGCTGCGCGCATCGCCGGTCAGGGCCACGTCGATCGGCGCCGCCCGTTCGCCGTACTTCACGGCATTGGTCACCAGGTTGTGCAGCGCCTCGCGGATGCGCGCATCGTCGAAGTACCCGTGCGTGGCGCCCTGCACCTGCAGACGGAGGGGCGCCTCGGGCAGCGCGGCCTGCAGCAGGTCGAGTTCGGCCGCTACCGCCTCGCCCAGGTCGCAGGCGATGCGGTGCAGCGGCATGCCCGCGCCCAGCGTGCTCTTGCTGTAGTCCAGCAGGCCATCCACCAGCCGGCTCAGGTGTTGGCCGCCGCTGAGGATGCGCGCGGCCTGGTGCGCGTGCGGCGTGCCCTGCGCGGTGTCGGCCAGCAGCTCGGCGGTGCCCACCACGGCCGCCAGCGGGCCGCGCAGGTCATGACCCAGCGCGCCCAGGAAGACGTTGCGCCACGATTCCACCGTGCGCGAAAACTCCAGCAGCGATTCGGCCACCGCCTGATCGATGGCTTCGTTGAAGCGCATCATGTCGTCGATGGCGTCGCCGGACAGCGCCTGGTCGGCCGCCCACAGGTGCAGCACCGACGCGCGCAGGGCGCGGTACTCGGCGATCATCTGGTTCACCCCGAAGCCGTCGTCGGCGCGGCTGCGCCCGTGGCTGCTGGCCGCCGATTCCGGGCCGGTGCCGTCAGCGGGGCGGCCCTGCGCCTTGTCGCGCTGCTCGGCGGCACTCTGCGGCGTACGCAGGTCGGCCACGATGTCACGCAGGATCAGCGGGATGTCGTTGCGCAGGCGCTTGTGGTTCAACTGCGCGCCTTCCGGCGCCTGGGTGATGGCGAAGTCCACCGCATCATCGAGGATGCGCTGCATGTTGGCCTGGATGAAATCCGGTAGTCGCATAAGCACGTCCTGTTGTTCCTTCTGCGTCGTGTGATCGGTGATGTCGTCCCCCTGGGATGGAATGCGCAGTCGCATGTCAGTGGGCGAGGCCGCGCGGATCGCGCGGGTCGTCGATGTGCGCCTGCGTTTCCGGTGGATCGGGACCGACCGGCACGTCGTCGGGGTCGCCCGGATCGCGTGGCATCGGCGGCCGTTCCGACGGCGGCGGACGCTGCGGATCGCTCGGCATGCCCGGGAGGCTGGGCTTTCCCGGTTCGGACGGCGTGCCGGGCGGCGTGGGCCGGCCCGGCGGTGTCGGCGTGCCGGGTTCGCTCGGCTTCGGCGTGCCGTGCGCGATGATGCGGTGGGTGTTCGTCATGTCGATCCTCCTGCGCGCCGGCGTGGCGCGCCTAGGTGCGCTCCGTGGAAGCCTGCAGCGCGGCGGCCAGGGCGGCATCGCCGCTGACCAGGTCGGTCCAGCGGATCTCCACGCCGTTGCGGCGACCTTTCTCCACCAGCTTCAGTCCGGTGGGATCGATCGTCAGCGTGTAGGCCTGGTCGCCCAGCATCAGTTCGCGTCGGAGCGGTTTGTCGAGCGGAGTCATGCGGAGTCCTCAGATCTGCGGGGGATGGCGATGCGGTTGTCCGTCCTTCGCGCCGGGTTCGACTTCAGGGTCGTTGCGCGCGTCGTCGGTGCGCTTGCCGTGCGATTCGCCGGGCACCACGTCGCCCTCGGGGCGGCGTTGTCGTTCGATCGGGTTGGGCGCGGCCGGTGTGGCGTCGCGGGGGGTGCGATGCATGGCGGAGTCCTCGCTTGCGGGCGTCCAGCGTCGCCATGCAGACGTTGGCCACACGTGAGGGTGGCCTGCGGATTTTCAGCAGGCAGTCACGCTGTACCGCGCAGAGCGACTGCGGGCTGAACGCGGGCACGCCGTGCGCACGGCGCGTTGACGCAGGCTCATGCAATCTTCAGCGCATGTTGTGCCACGAACGTATCGACGCGCGTCTTTCCGATGCCGAAATGCGGGTGATGTCCGGTGCCGATATCGGCGATCCGCATGCGTTCCTGCGCGGGTTATGGGCGCAGGTGTACGACCACGCGCCCATGCACCTGCGTTCATCGGTGCTGCGCCGACTGCACGCGTTGTCGCGGCGGTTGGGCGTGAACTACGTGCACGGCGAACCGGACGCCGCCGACTGACGCGGCGCGCCGCCGTCCGGGAATCAGGCCGCCGGGCGCAAGCCGGCCAGGGCGTTCTGGATGTCCTGGCGGCGGAACGGTTTGGCCAGCACCGCCGCATCGGCGAAGCGTTCCGGCAGGCCCTGCTGGCCGTAGCCGGTGGTGAACAGGAACGGCACGCCGCGCGCGCGCAGCGCATCGGCCACCGGAAACGACGGTTCGCCGGCCAGGTTCACGTCCACGACGGCCAGGTCCACGTCGGCGGTATCCAGTTTGGCCAGCGCGTGCTCCACCGATCCGGCGCTGCCGGCCACGGTGTAGCCCAGGGTGGGCAGCAGGTCTTCCAGCAGCATCACCAGCAGGAATTCGTCTTCCACGATGAGCACGCGCGGTGCGGGGTCGGTCGTCGTCATGCGGCCACTCCTAGGTCGGGCATGGGGGCGGTGATGCGGCAGTGCACGCCCGCGGGTTGGAAGTCCAGGGCCACGTCGCCGCCCAGGTCGTGGCGCAGGCCACGCTCGATCAGGCGCGCGCCGTAGCCGCGGTGTGCCGGCGCCACCACCGGCGGGCCGTCCAGTTCCTGCCAGTGCAGAATCAGACTGCGGCGGCCGTTCAACGGCTCGGACGTCCAGTGGATGCGCACCCGCCCCTGCGCCACCGACAGTGCGCCGTACTTCATGGCGTTGGTGCACAGCTCGTGCAAGGCCATCGACAAGGCCAGCGCGCGTTGCGGTTCCAGTTCCATCGGCGGGCCATGGATGTCGAAGCGTTGCTCGTCCCCCTGCAGGCACGGGGCGATGGCGGTGCGCACGATGTCGTGCAGCGGGGCGTGTTCCCATTGCTGGCGGGTCAGCACGTCGTGCGCCTGCGCCAGCGCGTGCAGGCGCGCTTCGAAGCGGTCGCAGGCCAGGCCGATGTCGTCGGCGCGGCGCAGGGTCTGCAGGGCGATGGACTGGACGATGGCCAGGGTGTTCTTGACCCGGTGGTTGAGTTCGTTGAGCAGCAGGCGCTGGTGTTCTTCGTGCTGGCGGCGCGCGGTGATGTCGGTGGCGGCGCCGAACCATTCGGTCACCTCGCCGCCGATGGGGCGGATGGGCACTGCGCGCGAGGCGATCCACGACCAGCCGCCGGCTTCGTTGCGGATGCGGTGTTCGGCGCTGAAGGTGCTCTGGGTGGCGCGTGCGCGGGCGATGGCGTCGGCCACCAGGTCGCGGTCGTCGGGGTGCACCAGCACCTCCAGCCAGGCGGGGGTGAGCGAGCCGTGCCGGCCCAGCAGCAGGCTGCCACCCACGATGTCCACTTCGCTCCAGTCCGCATTGGTGCGGTAGACCAGGTCGGTGGTGGCGTCGACCATGGCGGCCAGCCGTTCTTCGCTGCGGCGGCGGGCTTCTTCGTGCTGTTTGCGTTCGGTGACGTCGCGGGTGGTGCCGGCCACGGCTTCCACTTCGCCATCGGGGCCGATGACGGGCACCAGCAGGTAGTCGTAGATGCGGCGGCCGTTGGTGCCGTTGAACGGCACGTCGCCGCGCACGGGCTGGCGGGTGGCGATGACCTGTTCGATCTCGCGGTCGTGCATGGCGGCGTGCCAGGGTTCGTAGCCCAGTTCCAGGCAGTTCCTGCCGATGGCTTCGTCCCAGGTCTTGCCCCACATGGCCAGCAGGGCGGCGTTGGCGTAGGTGAAGCGGTGCTGCAGGTCCCACATGTAGACCAGGTCGGGGGTGGTCTGCAGGAGGGTTTCGTACAGGCGGAGGCGCTGCTCCGCCGAGGCGTGCGCACCGCCTGCCATCGAGGCGCTGTCCATGGACGTGGGTGTTCTGATGGCGATGCCCCACCCTACCGCCCGTCGGCGTGGGCGACCCGTGAAACTTGGCAGGGGGGTGCCCTGCGCGGGGGCTTCTGTTCAGGCGGGCCCAAGAAAAAGGCCCCGCGTTGCGGGGCCTTGGGGTGGCGCGGCGGCGCAGGCTCAGGCGTCGACGACGGCTTCACCGACGGGCTCGGCGGTGGCCTTGCGGCGGGCGAAGCGCGAGGCCAGTTCGCGGCGCGCTTCGTCCACGCCCTTGTCCTTGCCCGCCACCTTCAGCACGCCGTACACCTCCAGTGCGGCGGCCATCAGGTCGCTGCCGAGGGCGAGTTCGGTGTCGGCCGCGCGCTGCATCAGGTGCGCCAGCCTCGCCGCGCGCGGGCGCAGCAGTTCGAGGGCCAGGTGGTCCTGGCGGAAGGCGTCGATGTCGAAGTCGCGCGGCATCAGGCCGGCGTGTTGTTCGGCCACGCTCAGCGCGGTGGCGCAGAAGGCACGCGATTTGTGCCCCATCTTCACCAGGTCCTGACGTTCTTCGACGGTCAGGGCGATCAGCAGGTCGAGGTCGGCTTCGAGGGCGTTCAATGAGCCGTCGATGCGCTCCAGGCGGTCGGGCTGGAACGTCATGGCGATGCGGTTCTGTGTCATGTGCTTGCGTCCTTTCAGGTTGTGCCGGCCGGGTCCGACCGGCACACGCAGCCTACTGCGCCCTACCCGCGTTGCGACGCCCGCGCGCACTAATGAAGTACTTCTCACATTCGCATGCGCGATTGAGCGAAAAACATCGGTGCGATACCGAAAAACATCCAGCGTTGGACCTAAGACATCCAACGCTGACCGCTACTGTGAGAAGAAGCACCGAAAAACATCCAACGCTGGACCGAAAAGGGGAAACGTTGGGCGTTAGTGAGAGATGAGAGGCCGGAAAACCTGGAACGTTTCACCAAAAAGGGGAAACGTTGGACCTTATTGTGAGAAGAAACACCGAAAAACATCCGGCGTTGGATGTTTGTGTGAGAAGAGACTTAGGACCGATCGACGTAAGCGGCCTAAAAGTGGAGCGTGACGCTGCGCTCACGGCGGCGCAGATCGGCCGCAGGGCCCGAGCGCGCCCCTCCTAACCGCCAAAATCTGAAGCACCCGATGATCGCGCGCCCCTGATCTTCTCGAACAACTCGAAAGCCAGTTGCTCGCTGGCCGCAACCCGGAACGACCTGTCAGTCATCACCCGCGAGAAGATCTCTTCATTCCCCTCCATTCGCTCGATAAAAAGCTCATCCAATACGCGTTCCAGATAGGAAGTGAAGTCGCCCAGATTGTTCGCCTTGGCAGCCTCCCTTACCTGGTCACTAGCTTCCGCCGAAATCCGAATCTGATCGAAGAACAACTGGTCGGCCTCAGTGAAATCCGTACCGAAGCGTGTATTGAGCTTCTCCACCAGACTCGACAGCGCCACCTCCTCATCCGCCACACGCGCAGTCCCCACATCAGTGGGTCCTTTCAGCGGATATACGTCACCCTTACTAAGATCAATCGAGCCATCCGTAAGCTGCTGCATCCGGTAGTAGCGCAGGCTTACCTCGTCATCCAATACAAACGCTTTGCCTTCATCCGGCAACGGCAGCTTGGTCATTAGATTGCGGACGAAGGTGTACAGCTTCTCCAGATCGCTGTCCTGATATGGGACGATCTGCGACAGGAAGGCATAGAGATTTCGATAGGCCGTTAGCAGCCCCCGAAACTCATCCCGCTTCTCCTCGGCCTGAGCCTTGAAGCGCTGCACCACGCCATCCAGTACGGCGTTCATCTGCTTGTGGTCGCTGCCCGAATGCTCGCGCTTTGGCTTGTACCAAGCCTGCGCGAAGGCGTCTACGTCCGCCGGCGTAAAGATCGCGGGCGCCAGCAGCTTGTGCTGCAGTTCGGACAGCTTCTCCGGACCCGCGTTGTCGCTGATGGGCGTGCTTTCGTAGTACGGCTTGAACGCCTTGTGAATATCTTCTTCCTTGTTAGCGAAGTCGAGCACGAACGTCCGCTTCTTGCCCGGCGCCATACGGTTGAGGCGCGACAACGTCTGCACCGCCTGCACACCCGCGAGCTTCTTGACCACATACATGGTCTGCAACAGCGGCTGGTCGAAGCCCGTCTGGTACTTCTCTGCCACCAATAGCACGCGGTAGTCGTCACGCTCAAACATTTCAGGCAGTTCGCTTTCCGCCAAACCGTCATTCATCGATACTTCGGTGTAGGACGCTCCGGGGTCCTCCGGATCTTCCACGGAGCCGGAGAACGCCACCAGTGAACGGATGCCCTCGTAGCCGTTGTCCTTGATGTACTGATCAAAGGCCAGCTTGTACTTGACCGCAGCCAATCGCGAACCCGTGACCACCATCGCCTTGGCACGTCCACCCAGCTCGTGCATCACATGCACGCGGAAGTGCTCGACGATCACCGACACGACCTGCTCGATGTTGACCGGATGCAGTTCCATGTAACGGGTCAGCGCCTTCGCTGCCTGCTTTCGCGACACTTCCGGATCGTCCTCAACCTGTTTGATCAGGCCGAAGAAGCGCTTGTAGGTGGTGTAGTTGGCCAGCACGTCCATGATGAAGCCCTCTTCGATGGCTTGGCGCATGCTGTATTCGTGGAACGGCGATTCTCCCGATGGCCCCGGCGTATCGAACAACACCTTGGTCTTGAACTTGGGTGTGGCGGTGAAGGCGAAGAAGCTGAGATTGGGTTGCCGCGCTCGCTTTTGGGCCTCGCGCAGGATGGCCGCACGAGTGGACTCGTCCAGATCGTCATCTTCTTCGTCGGACAGCTGGGAAGCTACCGCGGCCTCGATGCCATCCCGGTTGAGCATGCCGCGCAAGGCCATGGCGGTCTCACCGCTCTGCGAGGAATGCGCCTCGTCCACGATCACGGCAAAGCGCTTTCCGGCAGTATCGATCCTGACGTCCTCGCCATCGGCCTCGAGCCTTGCGAGCGCGCGAGCGATGAACGGAAACTTCTGAATCGTGCTGATGATGATGGGCGTGCCACCTGACAACGCCCGGGCGAGCTGGCGGGTATCCTCGTCGATCTTTTCCACCACGCCCGTTTTATGCTCGAACTGGTAGATGGTGTTCTGCAACTGCTGATCCAGCACGCGGCGATCAGTGACCACCACCACCGAATGGAAGACCTTCTCTTCCTGGGCGTCATGCAGGCTGGCCAGCCGATGCGCGAGCCAGGCGATGGAGTTTGACTTGCCGGATCCGGCCGAGTGCTGCACCAGATAGTTGTGTCCCGCTCCCTTCTCGCGTGCGTGCCCGACCAGTCGCCGCACGGCTTCAAGCTGATGATAACGCGGGAAGATCATGGCCTCCTTGCGGACGCTGCGCACCCCCTTGTCGGTCTTGATCTGACGCTCTTTGACCTCCAGGTGCATGAAGCGCTGGAGGATGTCGAGCAGGCTATCTGCCGTCAGCACTTCGTCCCACAGGTAGTGGGTCTTCCAGTTGCCTTGCACCGGAGGATTGCCCGCGCCGTGCTGGTCGCCACGATTGAAGGGCAGAAAGACGGTCTCCCTGCCCTTGAGTCGCGTGCTCATCCACGCTTCGTCCGGGTCCACTGCAAAATGCACCAGTGCACGCTGCTTGAACGCGAACAGCAGGTCGCGTTCGTCACGGTCATGCTGGTACTGGTGGATGGCATCACGGGCGCGCTGGCCGGTCAGGGGGTTCTTCAGTTCCACCGTCACCACCGGCAGACCGTTGACCGCCAGCGTCACGTCGATGATGCAGCGCCGGGGCTTGCCGTCAGGCCGCTTGAGCACGGAGGTGAAAGCTACCTGCCGGGTGATGGTCAGACGGTTGTGCGCGTACTTGGCGGCCGCTTCGGGGTTCATGCCGGAGTTGGGGCGGAAGTAGGCCAGGCGCAGGGTTTTGCCGTAGCACTTGAAACCGTGGCGAAGCACGTGCAGCGCGCCCTTGATCTCCAGCTCCTTTGCCAGTGCCTCCAGCACGGTGGCTTCGGTGCGCCCGCCCAGCAATACATGCAGTTGTTGCCAGCGCGTGGGTTGGCTGTCCTGCAGGAAGCCGATCACGTCGGCGGGGAACAAGGCCAGGGTTTCGTGGTAGTCGGCTGCGCTGCGCCTGCGGTAGCCGCCGTTGGCCAGTAGGCCGGCTTCGATGGCGACTTCAAAGGCGAGTTCGGTATGGCCAACCATGCGGGACGTCCTTATCCGTTGAGTTCGGGGAGTTGGCCGGTGACGGCGGCGGTAATGAGCGCTGATCTATATGAGGAGAGCTGATCGATGGTTGCAGTTATAGCCGCTGACGCTTTCCCCATCATCTGATCGTTCAAGCTCACATACTCGGCAATTTCCTTCTGCTCCGATAACTGCGGAAATGCGTGAAGGTAGTCCTGGACGCTGGACTGAGGGATGTTGTTTGCAAGCCCTTCTGCACCACTAACCGAGAGGCGTATTTGCTCGCGCATGTGCTTGGCAAACATTGCGAGCGAGAAAAACTTCTTATCCGTCGTTTCGAGATCAAGACGTATTCGGTAGGTCTTGTCAGAAAACATCAATCTTGGGCGAGTATTTTCCACCAATCCGACGGATCCGATGTAATGCAGAGAACCACTCGCACGGCACATCAGCACATCACCAGCTTTCACCTCAAGATCAGGCCTTGCATCCAAATGAGCTGGAAGGGCCTTGTGCTGGTTTTCATCGAAAATCCCAAGATTCACGCACCCGCTCTTGAGAACAGCCCACTCCTCAATCTCTGCCGTGCGCATCTCCGTTTGAGGGCTCCAGCCCTGTTCAATTGTCCGGATGTGTCTTTTCAGCGGCTTTACGTCCCAATGTTCAGGAATTTCGCCAAGCCAATCCACTCCCGATGGCTTCATCGGCACATCCGGATTCAAACCCTTGGTGACGGCGCGAGTGATCATGGCTTGACGCTTTTCCGCCAGCCGGTCCAGTAGCGCCCTTTTCTTCTCGATCAGGGCATCAATGCGCGCGGTCTTTTCGTCCAAGAAGCGGGCTATGCGCTGCTGGACGGTCAGCTCCGGGATGGGGACGCGCATGTCCAGATAGCTGCCCAAGTCAAGATTCTGGATCCCTGTGCTCTGCTTGATATGTGGATAGGTGCCCCGCCCCACATAGATCGCCAGCATCAGATAGTTGAGAAAAGCAGGATCGACTTCTTCGGCAGGGCGACAGCGGGCAAGAAAGTTGGACGTCACGCTGGGCCGATCATCTTCGAACAACACCGTTCGACCGACCAGTTGCTTCTCGCCACCGCCGGACTTCTCCATCACCAGGTCGCCGGGCCGCAGCGAAATCTTGTCGAACGTAGCCGTATCAATAGACCTTAGGGTGCGCTCACCCGCGTTCAACCGGCCAGATTGCCCATCGAAGTCCGCCGCCCGGATACAAACGACATCGTTCTCTCCATCGGGCTCACTGCCCCACGCACCATTCTTGCAACTTTCGAAGGCCCACTTGAGGCGCGTCCCCGGCATGTCTGGATTGAAGATCACGACTCACCTCCAGAGAGCGACTTGCTCGATCTCTTCTTGGTTCTATTCGCGCTGCCAGCCTTCAAAGTCTCCGCTGCGCTCCGCAGGTCAGCCACGTATCTGGCTTCTGCGACCTGCTCCGCCTCCAGCCTCCGCCGTTCGGAGAAAGTGTCGTACTGACGCTCGGCCCAATCCTTCGCCTGCGACTGGCTGACCTTGCCTGCGTTCGCCAGTACGGGAAGCTCTGTGTCGCGCAGGAACTTGTCCAGAAAACCATCCCAGTCCGCCAACCGAATGTCCTGCCGACGCATCGCCCGGAACTCTGCCTGATCCAGGAACATCACCGTGATGCGGTTGAGGGTTTCGACCTCCCGCGCATCGAGATAGTTCTTCGCTGTGCATACATCCTGCTTCAACACCCGCCCACCCTTCCAGGTGCTCAGCCCCATGTTGGGCTGCGCAGCGTCTGCCCGCTGGCGCACGATTTCTGCCGCCGTCAGGCCGGTGGCCGCATAGTGCATCTTGTTCTGCATGATTGCGAAGAACCGCTGCGTGTCCTCCTCGCCCTCGCGGTAGTCCACCGCCATGGCGAAGATCTCCCGGATGCGCTGGTATACCCGGGCCTCACTGGCGCGGATCTCGCGGATGCGCGCCAGCAGCTCGTCGAAATGATCCACCGGACCTGCATGACCCTTCAGCCGCTCGTCGTCCAGCACGAAGCCCTTGACCAGGTATTCCGACAATCGCGCCGTGGCCCACTGGCGAAACTCGGTGCCGCGCGCCGACCGAACCCGGTAGCCCACGGCCAGGATGGCGTCCAGGCTGTAGTGCTTGGGTCGGCGTGAGACGGTGCGCGCACCCTCCTGACGAACTTGTAAGTAATCCTTACAGGTTGCCGACTCCTCCAGCTCTCCTTCGGCGTAGATGGCCTTCAGGTGCTGTGTGATGTTCTGCGGCGTGGTCTGGTACAACGCCGCGATCTGGGCTTGGGTCAGCCAGACCGTCTCGCCCGCCAACAGCACGCGGATACGGCCCTCCCCAGCGGGATAGATCAGCAGTTCGCCTTCCGTGGTGATGGTCACATCCTTGCTCATGCCAGCAATCCTTTCAGCAGATCGGCGATCTCGCCCTCCAGCTTGCGGATATCGGACTCGATCTCCGGAAGCGGACGCGGCGGCTTGTACACGTAGAAATGGCGGTTGACGGGGATCTCGTAGCCGATCTTGGTCTTGCCATAGTCCACCCAGGCATCCGCGACATGCGGCAATACCTCGCGCGCCATGTAGTCGTCGATCGTGTCACGGAACATCTCTACCAGCGCATCGTTGGGCTTGTCCGGGCCGAAGGCCATCGGCAGCGGTAGTGCAGTGCCCTTGGGCAATGGGATGTTTTCCGTATCGCGCAGTTCGCTGTCGGGTTCTGGCAGGCCCTTGTTACGGCAGATCTCGGCTCTGGGGTCGCGTTCGCCCAACGCAGCGAAGATGGCCTTTCGAACAGGGGACGGGAGAACCATGCCGGCCTTCTTTGCCGCCTTCCCCAGGTCAGCCTCGAATACGGCCCGATCCATGTAACGCCCTTTGCGGCCGAGCGTGGCAACCAGGTCACGAATGGCCTGCTGCATAGCCTCCCCTTCGGCGATCTCCCGCTTTGCGGCCTTTTCGTCCTTGCGCTTCTTCGACGTCGCGAGGCCGGCGAATGCGGACTGCTCATCAAGCCTGGCGATACGCTCAGGTGTAGCTTCGAAGTTCATACGCAACGGGCGCTCCACGGTCACCTTTAGGAAGCCGAACTCGCGGTTCTCGAAGATCCTGGACACCACGCGAACTTCCTTCTCGCCGGTCTTGTGGTCGACGACCACCTCGGCGGTCTCCCCATCACGGTAGTTGCCATACAGCCGGGTGAGCGCCTCGATCTGCTCATCCGCGATCTCGTTGCGCTTGTTGTTGAGGCTCTTCTTCATCTTGGAAACGAAGCGGGTGCCATCGATCAACTGCACCTTGCCCTGCCGCTCAACAGGCTTGCGGTTGCTCACCAACCATACGTAGGTGTAGATGCCGGTGTTGTAGAACAACTGATCCGGCATGGCGACGATGGCATCCAGCCAATCGTTTTCGATGATCCAGCGACGGATGTTGGATGGACCGGAGCCCGCGTCACCCGAGAACAACGGAGAGCCGTTGAAAACGATCGCGATCTTCGATCCCGGCTTGTCCTCATCTCCCTTCGCGTAGGGGTGCATCTTGTGGATCATGTGCTGCAGGAACAAGAGCGACCCGTCGTTGATCGCGGGCAGGCCCGCGCCAAAGCGGCCATTCGGGCCGAGCTTTTTGTGTTCGTTCTCGACGACCGTCTTTTGATCCTTCCATTCAACGCCGAAGGGAGGGTTGGCCATCATGTAATGGAACCGCTGGCCCTCGAAGCCGTCCCTGGTCTTGCCATCCCCCAAGGTGTCACCGAGCACGATGCTACTGGTGTCCTCGTCCTTGATGAGCATGTCCGAGCAGCAGATGGCCCAGGATTCGTCGTTGTATTCCTGTCCATACAGTCTGAGATTGGCCTGCGCGTTCTGTGCCAGAATGAACTTCTCCGACTCCGACAGCATGCCGCCAGTACCACAGGTGGGGTCATAGATCGTCCGAAAGATGCCGGGCTTGTAGACGTCTTTCTCGCCGGTGTAGATCAGGTTCGCCATCAGGCGAATGACTTCACGCGGCGTGAAATGGTCGCCCGCCTCTTCATTCGCCTGCTCGTTGAACCGCATGATCAGGTGCTCGAACAGGTACCCCATCTGCAAATTGTCGATGCGATCAGGATGCAGATCGACGTCCGCCATCGCTTTGACGATGGTGAAAAGGCGGTTGCTGGCGTCAAGCTTCTCGATCTGGTCAGTGAACTTGAATCGCTCGAAGATACGGCGCGCGTCCGGCGAGAATCCGTTGATGTAGTTGATCAGATTCGGAGCGATGTTCTCCGCATCTCCCAGCAGCTTGGCAAACGTGTATTTGCTGACGTTGTACAGGGGATACTGGCGCCCGGGATCTGCGGCCTTCCCCAACAGCCTGTGCATGGCGTTCTCGGGGGTGCCCTTTGCCAGCAGCTTTTCATGCTGCTTCAACACCTTGTCCTTGGTGGGCTCAAGCACGCAGTCAAGCCTACGCAACACGACCATCGGCAGCATGACGAGACGGTACTGAGGCGGACGATAAGGGCCGCGCAGGCGATTGGCGATTTCCCAAATGGTGCTTTTGAGCTCTTCGTGGTTCTTGATATTCATTCTTGTAGTTCTGGTATCGATGCGCAGTACGCGGCATCGAAAATGGATCAACGGCAACGACTGTCGCTCAAGCCCTAGTCTTCACCGGCAAGAAACCACACCGGCTTCAACGGCAACCTGCGCCGCGCGCCGTCATCGAGCTTCGAGTAGTGCGAAGTCCACAACTCCACCAGCTTAGTGGTGTCGAGCAGGGTGATGCGGCGATGCGACTGGCGCGCTTCCAGTTCCGCATCCTTGGTAAAACCGGACAGCGCCACGAACAGGCCGACATCCCCCTCCCCCAACACCGCCATAAAGCTACGCAGACCGATGACATCGATCCGCGGCGAGTTCGCGTTGCGCTTGACCTGCACCTTGATGCGCGGCGGGCGCGTGCCCAACGGGTCGTTGTAGGCGATGACGTCCACGCCGCCGTCCTTGCCTGAAGGCGCCACCCAGGCCACGTGGTAGTCCATCGCCTTGAGTAGTTCGGCGACCAGATCCTGGAATTCGTAGGGCGGCATCTCGGCCAGGAAGTCCTCGATCTCCTTCCAAGCCATCTCCTCTGCCTGTTCCAGCGTGATGACCGCGGACTTCTCCGCCGCCTCTTCCGCTTCGTCTTCTTCCAGCGCGGCCGGCTGCGCCTTGCGCCACTTCCAGTAGAGCTTCTCGGCCTGACGGTAGAACGCTTCTGCATCCTTGATGGACGCGAACGCGGCCTTGCCCTCATCGCTGACCGACCAGACACCCTTGTGCTTGATCAGCCAGCCCGCCTTAACGCAGGTCACTGTCGCGAAGCGGACGATCCGCTCGAAACGGCGGCCGCCGGACGCGTAGTCTCCGGCTTCGTAGTCCGTCAGCTGGACCGCCTGCTCCAGCGCTTTGAGCGCATCCGCGGCCTTCATGCCGTCGGGCTGGGCGATGAGAATTTCGAATAGTTTGCGAATCAGATGGCCAGTCCTGGCCTTGGTGACGTCCGCCACAGCGTTCCCCTCCTACGTGGTCCGGGAACTGTACGCTGACGTTCACATTCGCTCAACGAAAAGGCCCCGCGACTACGGGGTCACGGGCGCATTCTGCCGGATCTGCTCAATCCCTCAACTTCAACGCCGGGTTCTCATCAATCGTCCCGTCCTCGTTGACCACCACGTAGCGGTCGCCTTCGCGGTTGAACAGCACGGGGATGGGGATCTTGAAGAGGGGGCGGCGGACGAACTTCAGGCGCCAGTGGAAGGTTTCCATGGTGTGGATGGTGGCCTGCTGCTCCGGCGTAAGGCCGGCCAACAGCGTGGCGTCGTCCAGCTTAGGCGCGCCCTTGCGGCGCTCGGGGGTACGGGGGGCGGTGCCCGGCGTGTCCGGGCCGGGGGTGTCGCGCGGGCGGTGCGGATCCGTCATCCGGCGGGGGACTCCTGAAGGCATGGAACGAAAGCGGCCCGCCGTCGATGACGGCAGGTGCCCTACCTTCTATCGGCCGGGTTCAAGGGAACGTGAGGGTGGCGTTGGGGTGTGGGGGATGTGTTCAGGGGAGCGGTTGGCATCGCGCTCTGCCCCTCATCCGCCCCCGTATCAAGTACGGGGCAGGCCCGTTGGGCACCTTCTCCCCGCAAGACGGGGAGAAGGAACAGCACGATATGGCGCGCCTCAGGCGCGCAGGACGAGGGACTGGCTCTCGTCCAGGGTGCCGTCTTCCTGGATGACCACGTGGCGCGTGTGGTCGCGATCGAACAGCACCGGGATGGGGGCTTGGAACAGCGGGCGGCGCACGAAGGCCAGGCGCCACTGGAAGATTTCCAGCGCTTCCAACGTCGTCAACTGCGCCGGCGTCAGCCCGGCGCGCAGTGCGTCGGCGCTCTGCACGGGCGCAGCCTTGCGGCGCTCGGGCCGGCGTGGCGCCGCCGCGGCGGGCGCGGGGTGCTGCCAGGGGCCGGTGATGACGGAAGCGTGGGCGGCGTTGCGATGCATGGAGGCTCCAACCAGTACGGTGTCACGGTGCTTCTAACGGCCACGGGCGGCCGCGATTGAGGGTGACGACGTCCTTGCAAGGCGTGTGCCGGAATGAGGGTCGGCCATGAAAAAAGCCCCGCGGGTGCGGGGCTTTCTCAGTCGCGGGGTCCCGGCGTTCGCCGGGATGACGGCGGATTACGCGAACGGGTCCTGCAGGACCATGGTGTGGTCGCGGTCGGGGCCGGTGCTGACGATGGCCAGCGGGCAGCCGGACAGCTCTTCCAGCGCGCGCAGGTAGGCACGCGCGGCCGGCGGTAGCTTGTCCCACTCGGTGATGCCGTGGGTGTTCTCGTCCCAGCCCGGGAATTCCAGGTACACCGGCGTGCACTCTTCCCACCCGCCCGCATCCAGCGGCGCGTACTCGGTACGCTTGCCGCGGTACTCGTAGGCGATGCAGATCTTCAGCGTCTTCATGCCGTCCAGCACGTCCAGCTTGGTGATGCACAGGCCGGAGATGCCGTTGATGGCCACCGCGCGCTTCAGCGCCACGATGTCCATCCACCCGCAGCGGCGCGGACGGCCGGTGGAGGCGCCGTATTCCTGGCCGCGGTCGCGGATGCCCTGCCCCACCTCATCGTCCAGCTCGGTCGGGAACGGACCGCCGCCCACGCGCGTGGCGTAGGCCTTGCAGATGCCCAGCACGTAGTCGATGGCGTCCGCGCCCACGCCGGTGCCGGCGAACGCGCCGCCGACCGTGGTGTTGGAGCTGGTGACGTAGGGATAGGTGCCATGATCGATGTCCAGCAGCGCACCCTGCGCGCCTTCGAACAGCACCCGCTTACCCTGCTTGCGCAGGTCGTGCAGGATGCCGGCCACGTCGGACTTCATGGGCTGCACGTATTCGCCGAAGGCCAGGGCTTCGTCGTAGGTCTTCTGGAAATCGACCGCGTCCACGCCCAGGTACTTGGTGAGCACGAAGTTGTGGTAGTCCAGCGCCGTGCGCAGCAGTTCTTCCAGCTGCTTGGGGTAATGCAGGTCGGCCACGCGGATGCCGCGACGCGCCACCTTGTCCTCGTACGCCGGGCCGATGCCGCGGCCGGTGGTGCCGATGGCCTTGCCGCCGGCGGCCTTCTCGCGGGCCTGATCCAGGGCGATGTGGTACGGCATGATCAGCGGCGTGGCCGGGGAGATCTTCAGGCGCGAACGCACTTCCACGCCGGCCGATTCCAGTTCGTCGATTTCCTTGATCAGCGCGGCCGGCGACAGCACCACGCCGTTGCCGATCAGGCACAGCGCGTCGGGGCGCAGGATGCCGGACGGAATCAGGTGCAGGACGGTCTTCTTGCCCCCGATGACCAGCGTGTGGCCGGCATTGTGGCCGCCCTGGAAACGGACGACGGCACCGATTTCCTCGGTGAGCAGATCGACGATCTTGCCCTTGCCTTCATCGCCCCACTGGGCGCCGAGAACGACGACTGACTGACCCATGACGGGTAACTCCTCGATTGTTGGCGGCCATCGGGGCCACCGGAAGGGGTCGTGCGGGACCACCGCGTTACCGATGCCGGCGAACTCCATCGGGGAGCCGCCCGCCACGCCGGGCCCAGACACGGAAAAAGCCGGCGGGTATCCCACGCAGGGGGCCCGTCCGGCTTTTGTGCATTATCCGGGTTTAGGGGGGCGGGGGCTACCCTGGGCCGGGGGGCCGCACTGGAGGTTCAGGAATCGCGCCAAAAGCGGCCCCTCATCCGGCCTTCGGCCACCTTCTCCCCGCAGGCGGGGAGAAGGATGCGTGCCGTGAAAGTCCGCGCCAAGAGCGGCCCCTCATCCGGCCTGCGGCTCCCTTCTCCCGCTTACGGGGAGAAGGAAACCGCAGGGATTGCCTCCCTCTCCTGCAACGTGGGGAGAAGGCAAAGCAGCAGGGCGCGGCTTTCCCCTTCTCCCTGCGAAGCGGGGAGAAGGTGGCCGAAGGCCGGATGAGGGGCGCTTTCCGATCCATCCATGCGGCGCTTCCCGATACAGCGCAGGCTGCCGCGCACCGACCCTGCCTGCATCAGGAGGGCAAAACGATGCGGGGAAAGACAGACCACGCGCGCGAACGTCGGCTACGGCGCGACCAGACCAAAGCGGAGCGGGTGCTGTGGCAATACCTGCGCGACCGGCGCCTGCTGGGGTGGAAGTTCCGGCGGCAGCACCGGGTAGAGCCCTACTTCGCCGATTTCGCCTGCGTGAAAGGACATCTCATCGTGGAGCTGGATGGCAGCCAGCATCTGGCGCAACGGCGTCGCGACGACGCGCGCACGCGCTTCCTGGAAACCCGAGGGTTCCGGGTGCTGAGGTTTTGGAACGATGACGTGCTGCGGGACACGGCCGATGTCCTGCACGCGATCATTGCCGCGCTCACCCCTCATCCGCCCTCCGGGCACCTTCTCCCCGCTGCGCAGGGAGAAGGAAAAACACTTTCGCGCGTGTGCGAAGGAACCGGAGACACGCATGGGGTCCGCGGGAATGCGGAGAAGAAGTCATGAGGCGCCCGTGTCCTTCCTTCTCCCTGCGTAGCGGGGAGAAGGAAAAGCACGTTGAAGCGTGCACGAAAGAATCCGAGACACGCTTTGAGTCCGCAAGAATGCGGAGAAGAAGCCATGAGGCGCCGTGTCCTTCCTTCTCCCTGCGCAGCGGGGAGAAGGTGCCCGGAGGGCGGATGAGGGGCGCTTTTCCGTCAGCAGCCCGTGCAGCAAAGACGCTCAGCGGTCAGTGCTTCACCGCCCACAGCAGGGTCAGGCCGAAGATGAGGATGAAGCCGCCGACCGCGCGGACCTGGCCGTCGGACATCTGCAGCAGTTGCAGCGCGGCGCGCTTCCAGCCGGCGGGGATGGCGAACAGCACCAGGCCTTCCAGGATGGCGACCAGGCACAGGGCGGACCAGAGTTCGGACATGGGCAGGATCCCGGCCCGGCGACCAGGCGCGGGGCGATGAAAGACGGAGGGCCAAACGGGACCGGCCGCCCTGGGGCGGCCGGTGGAAGGGCTCAGCGGTCGCTCTTCATGTACTGCAGGAAGGGGTCGTCCTTGTCCAGCACGATCACGCCCTGGCCATCGGCGAACGAGGCGCGGTAGGCCTCCAGGCTGCGCTGGAAGGCGTAGAAGGCCGGATCGCGGTTGGCCGCTTCGCCGTAGATGCGGGCGGCTTCGGCATCGCCTTCGCCGCGCAGCTTCTGCGCATCGCGCTCGGCTTCGGCCACCAGCACGGTCTGGTCGCGGTCGGCCTGGGCACGCACGATGCGGGCCTGTTCCTCGCCCTCGGCACGCAGCGCGCTGGCCACCTGGCGGCGCTCGGCGCGCATGCGGTCGTAGACCTGGCCGATCACTTCGCTGTCGGTGGGCAGGTCGATCTGCTTGAAGCGGATGTCGACGATCTGCATGCCCAGGGTCTTGGCGCCGGCGTTGATGCCCGGCAGCTGCTTCTCGATCAGCTCGTTGCGGTTGCCGGACACCAGTTGGGTGAGCGTGCGCGAGTTGATCTCGTTGCGCAGCGACTCCTTGATGATCGGCGCCAGGCGGTCGGTAGCCACTTCGGCGTTGCCGCCGGTGGCGCGGTAGAAATCCGCGGCGTTGACGATGAAACCGATGGCGATGAAATCGACGCTGACGTCCTTGCGCTCGGAGGTGAGCGAACGCTCCGGCGGGAACTCGTTGGCCGTGAAGCGCTGGTCGAACACGCGCGCGGTCTCCACCAGCGGCCACTTGAAGTGCAGGCCGGGGCCGATCTCGCTGCGGGCCACGCGGCCCAGGTTGAGCACCAGGCCCACCTGCCCTTCGCGGACCACGAACACCGACCCCATCAGGCCCAGCAGGACGGCCACGGCGATGCCGACGATCAGGGAGGTCCTCATGGCTGGGCCTCCTCGCGGCGGGGAGTGCGCACGGAACTGCGCGCACCGGACGGGGTGCTTTCGACCTGCGGCATCACGACCTCGGCGGGAAGGGCGCCGGCGGGCGCGGGCGCGGCCGGAGCCTGCGCACCGCCCATCGGCACGTAGATCAGCTGGCGGCTGTCGCCCCCGACCACCTTGCGGTTGTCGGCCAGCACCTGCTGGACGGTATCCAGCCACAGGCGCTTGCGGGTGACTTCCGGCGCGTTGCGGTACTCGTCCAGCAGCAGGCTGAAGCGGGTGGCGTCACCGGTGGCCTTGGCGATGGCGGCGGTCTTGTAGCCTTCGGCCACGGTGCGCACGCGCTGGGCCTGGCCGCGGGCCTCGGGCACGATGCGGGCGGCGTAGGCGCGGGCTTCGTTGACCAGACGCTCGTTCATCTGCTGGGCGCTGTTGACCTCGTCGAAGGCGGGCTTGACCTCTTCCGGCGGGCGCGCGTCCTGCAGGCTCAGCTCGGTGACCACCAGGCCGGTGCGGTAGGCCTCCAGCGAGGCCTGCAGCGCGGTGGACGCGGCTGCGGACAGCGGGCCGCGCGCATTGAGCGCGGCGTCTAGGTTGGAGCGGCCGATCACTTCGCGCACGGCGCTCTGCGCGGTCTGTTCCAGCACGCGGACGGCGTCGGTGGTGCCGAACAGGAACTTCTGCGGATCGCCTACGCGGTACTGCACGTTGAACGAGACGGTGATGATGTTCTCGTCGCGGGTCAGCACCGGCAGGCTGTTGCTGAAGGTGCGCACGCCGGTGGTCGGGACCTTGGTGACGCTTTCGATGGGCCAGGGGAACTTGAAGTTCGGGCCGGGCTGCATGGTGCGGTTGTACTGGCCGAAGCGCAGGACCACGCCGCGGTCCTGTTCGCCGATCAGCTGGAAGCTGGAGAACAGCACCAGGATGCCGATGCCCACCAGGATCCAGCGCAGCGGGTTGCCGCCTCCACCGGCCCCGCCGAACAGGCCGCGCAAGCGCTCGACCACGTCGCCGATGCCGCCGCCCTGCCGGTTGCGCGGCGTCCAGTTGTTGTTCCGGTTGCCGTTGTTGCCAGATCCGCCGCTGCTGCTGCCGGGGGTGTTCCAGGCCATGCCCACTCCATCGTGAAGGATTCGCACGGCCCGGGGCCGGCGCAGGTTTCGATTCTACTAGATAGGGACGCCTCGGCCGGCAGGCAAGGCCGGGAGGTCATGGGGCCGCCTGACAGCCGTAGGAGCGACGTGAGTCGCGACCGCACGGGTGAACCGCCCGGGGGCAAATCCCCTGGTACGGAGTTCCCGCGGTCGCGACTGACGTCGCTCTTACAACAGCAACCCGACCCTGCCCTACTGCCAGTCTTCCCGCTCGACCTTCGGCAGCAGCGCTTCCAGTGGATGCCCGCCGGCCTGCGAGGCCAAGCGCTGGGCGTCGGCCAGGGCCAGGTCGACGGTGACGCGCCAGCCGTGTTCCTCGAAGTCTTCGGCCAGCACCGCGCCCAGCGCATGCAGGCGCGCGCGCAAGCGGGCGGAGTTGGCCGGCAGGTGCAGCTCGCCGCGCACGCGCTGGAAGCCCAGCCGCTGCGCCAGCGCGCCCTTCAGCAGGTCGATGCCCTGCCCGTCGCGGGCGGAGATCCACACGCGCTCGCGGCCCATGCCGGCGCTGGGCGCATCGCCTTCGTCCACGCCCGGGTCGGGCTGGTCGTGGCGCGGGGCGGCGCCTTCGATGCGGTCGATCTTGTTGAACACCAGCATCTGCGGCAGGTCGCCGGCGCCGATCTCCTGCAGCACTTCGTCGACCTGGGCGATGCGCTCCTCGCGGTGCGGATCGGCAGCGTCGATGACGTGCAGCAGGAGGTCGGCCTCGCGCGCTTCGCTCAGGGTGGAGCGGAAGGCGGCGACCAGTTCGTGCGGCAGGTCGCGCACGAAGCCCACCGTATCGGCCAGCACCACCGCGCCGCCGGGCAGGTCGATGCGGCGCACCGTGGGGTCGAGCGTGGCGAACAGCTGGTCGGCCGCATAGGCCTCGGCACCGGTCAGCACATTGAACAGCGTGGACTTGCCGGCGTTGGTGTAGCCCACCAGGGCCACGCGCGGCAGTTCGCTGCGCACGCGGGCGCGGCGCATCTGGGTGCGCTGCACTTCGACTTTTTCCAGCCGCTTCTGCAACTGCTCGACGCGCTTCTGCAGCAGGCGGCGGTCGGTTTCCAGCTGCGTCTCGCCCGGGCCACGCAGGCCGATGGAACCGCCGCGCTGGCGCTCCAGGTGGGTCCAGCCGCGCACCAGGCGCGTGGCCATGTGGCGCAGCTGCGCCAGTTCCACCTGCAGTTTGCCTTCGTGGCTGCGCGCACGCTGGGCGAAGATGTCCAGGATCAGCCCGGTGCGGTCCAGCACGCGGCGCTGCAGGAATTTCTCCAGGTTGCGCTCCTGGCCGGGCGAGAGCGGGAAATTGACCAGCACCAGGTCGGCGCCGGTCGCGTCGGCGGCCGCCTTCACTTCCTCCAGCTTGCCGCTGCCGATCAGCGTGGAGGGATTGGGACGGTCGATGCGCGCGGTCAGCAGCGCGGCGATGCTGGCGCCCGCCGAGCGCGCCAGGTCGCTGAATTCCTCGGTCAGGCCGTCGTCCGGACGGCCGCCGGCATGCGGCTGGATCAGCAGCGCATGCTCGCCCTTGCGGGATCTTTCAAACAATGGGGTCGTGCCTCTTCAGTCGAGGCACGCATTATCACGCGGTTTCGTCGTCGCCGCCTTCCGCCCCGTCCTCGCCCTGCTGGACGTAGCCGCCCCCGGGGCCCACGCGCACGTTGCGCGCCGGCACCACCGTGGAAATGGCGTGCTTGTAGACCATCTGGCTGACCGTGTTGCGCAACAGGACCACGAACTGGTCGAAGGATTCGATGGTGCCCTGCAGCTTGATGCCGTTCACCAGGTAGACCGACACCGGGACGCGCTCGCGCCGCAGTGCATTGAGGAAAGGATCCTGCAGGGATTGCCCCTTGGACATGACGTACTCCCGCCTTGCGTTCTTATAGTAGGTATGGTGTTGAACCCGGCGCGGCAAACGGCTCCCCAGCCGCTCCGGAGACCCGATGTTACACAACTCCGGCCCTCGAGGGCGCCGCCAAGTCCGGCAGCCGGTCCCAGTTCGGCCATGCCGGCGCCGGCAGGCTCAGCGGCGCGGCAGGAACAGGGCCAGCGCCTGGGCCAGCCGTTCTGCGTCGGTGGCGGGATCGAACCAACGGGCGTCCAGTTCGCCGCGCAGCCAGGTGAGCTGGCGCTTGGCCAGCTGGCGGGTGGCGGCAATGGCGCGTTCGCGGAAGTCCCGGGCATCGCCCTGCCCGTCCAGGAATTCCCAGGCCTGTCGGTAACCCACGGCGCGCACCGCCGGCAGGTCCAGCGGCGCGGCCACCGCCTGCATCCCGGGCAGGGCGCGCAGGGTGCGGACTTCCTCCAGGAAACCCAGCGCCAGCATCAGGTCGAAGCGCTGGGCGATGCGCGCGTGCAGCACGGCGCGGTCGGCCGGCGCCAGCACCAGCTTCAGCACGCGGTACGGCAGCCGTTCGCGCCGCGCCGTACGTTGCCAGTGGCTGATCGGCGTGCCGGTCAGGTGGAACACTTCCAGCGCGCGCTGGATGCGCTGCGGGTCGGTGGCATGGATGCGCGCGGCGGCCTCCGGATCGATCCGCGCCAGCTCGGCATGCAGGGCGGGCCAGCCGGCCTGCTGCGCCCGGGCGGTGATCCGGTCGCGCAGGGCGGCATCGGCCGGCGGCATGGCGGCCAGCCCTTCAAGCAGCGCCTGGAAGTAGAGCCCGGTGCCACCGGCCAACACCGGCAGACGGCCACGCGCGGCGATGTCGTCCATCGCGCGGCGCGCGTCGTGGGCGAAGTCGGCGGCGGAGTAGACCTGCCAGGGATCGCGCACGTCCAGGAGGTGGTGCGGCACGCGCGTCCGTTCGTCCGCGCTGGGCTTGGCGGCGCCGATGTCCAGGCCGCGGTAGACCAGCGCGGAATCGACGCTGACGATCTCGCCATTGAAACGTTCGGCCACCTCCAGCGCGAACGCCGTCTTGCCCGAGGCGGTCGGGCCCATGATGGCGATGGCGGAAGGACGGGGGTCGAGCGACATGCGCGCATTGTCGCATCCGGCCGCCGCGCTGGCCGGTGGAACGCCGGGCGCGGTCAGTCGTCGTCGGGCCAGCGGATCGTCGGTGTCGCCGCGGCCTTGCGCGGCGTCGGCGCCGCGGCGACGGCGTTCCACACCTTCAGGGCATCGACGGTGGCGGCCACGTCGTGCACGCGCACGATCGCGGCGCCGCGCTGGGCGGCGATCAGGTGCGCCGCCACCGATCCGGCCACGCGGTCCGCCGGCACGTCGCGACCGGTCAGTTCGCCGATGCTGCGCTTGCGCGACAGCCCCGCCAGCACCGGCACGCCCAGTTCGACGAAACGCTCGAACTGCGCGAGCAGCTGCAGGTTGTGCGCGGTGTCCTTGCCGAAACCGAACCCTGGATCGACGACGATGCGCCGCTTCGGAATGCCGGCCATTTCCGCAGCGAAGATGCGCTCTGCCAGGAAGCGGTGCACCTCGCCCACCACATCGTCGTACTGCGGTGCGGCCTGCATCGAACGCGGTTCGCCCTGCATGTGCATCAGCACGACGGGGACGCCGAGCGCGGCCGCGGCATCGAGCGCACCCTCGCGGCGCAGGCCGTAGACATCGTTGATCATCCCGGCGCCCGCCTGCACGGCCGCGCGCATCACCTCGGGCTTGGAGGTATCGATGCTGATCGGCACGGCCACCTGCGCAGCCAGGCGCTCGATCACGGGCACCACGCGACGAAGCTCTTCTTCGACCTCCACTTCGGCGGCGCCGGGTCGGGTGGATTCGCCGCCGATGTCGAGCACGTCGGCCCCCTCCTCCACCAGCTTCAGCGCATGCCCCACGGCCGCGTCGGCCGTGTCATGCGCGCCACCGTCGGAGAACGAGTCCGGGGTGACATTGACGATGCCCATCACCTGCGGGCGGTCGAGCCTGAGGATGCGGCCGGCGCAGTCGAGTTGGGGGACGGTGTCGAACATGGGCAGGAAAAAAGAAAGGCCAGACACGAGTCTGGCCTTTCATGGTCGTGCTGGCAACGCGGCTCAGGTCTGCGCGGCCGGCCCACCGATCGGCGGCAACGGGCGGGACTCGGGCTTGTCGTCGTCCTTGCCGGCCTTGTTCCAGCCCATCGGCGGCGGCGGCTCGCGGCCTTCCATGATGGCGTCGATCTGCGGCGCGTCGATGGTCTCGTACTGCAGCAGCAGGTGGGACATCGCGTGCAGTTTGTCCAGGTTCTCGGTGAGGATGGTCTTGGTGCGCGCATAGGCGCGGTCCAGGATGGCGCGCACCACTTCGTCGATGCGGCGCGCGGTCTCGTTGGACACGTTCTTGTGCTGGGTGACCGAACGGCCCAGGAACACCTCGTCCTCTTCCTCGCCGTAGGCGATCGGGCCCATCTCGTCGCTCAGGCCCCACTTGGTGACCATGTTGCGGGCCATCTTGGTGGCGCGCTCGATGTCGTTGGACGCACCGGTGGTGACCTTGTCGGCGCCGAAGATCAGCTCTTCGGCCACGCGGCCGCCGTACAGCGAGCACAGCTGCGATTCGATGGCCACGCGGTTGAGCGAGTACTTGTCGCCTTCGGGCAGGTACATGGTCACGCCCAGCGCACGACCGCGCGGAATGATGGTGACCTTGTAGACCGGATCGTGCTCCGGCACCACGCGGCCGACGATGGCGTGGCCGGCCTCGTGGTAAGCAGTGAGCGTCTTCTCTTCCTCGCTCATCGCCATCGAACGGCGCTCGGCGCCCATCAGGATCTTGTCGCGGGCGCGGTCGAAGTGGTCCATACGGACGTCCTTCGCGTTCTCGCGCGCGGCGAACAGCGCCGCTTCGTTGCAGAGGTTGGCCAGGTCCGCGCCGCTGAAGCCCGGCGTACCGCGGGCGATGACCATCGGCTCCACGTCGTCGGCCAGCGGCAGCTTGCGCATGTGCACGCGCAGGATCTGTTCGCGGCCCTTCACGTCCGGCAGGCCCACCACCACCTGGCGGTCGAAACGGCCCGGACGCAGCAGCGCCGGATCCAGCACGTCAGGACGGTTGGTCGCGGCGATCACGATGACGCCTTCGCCGCCCTCGAAGCCGTCCATCTCGACCAGCAACTGGTTCAGGGTCTGCTCGCGCTCGTCATGACCACCGCCCAGGCCGGCGCCGCGGTGGCGGCCGACGGCGTCGATCTCGTCGATGAAGATGATGCAGGGGGCATGCTTCTTGGCCTGTTCGAACATGTCGCGCACGCGGCTGGCGCCCACGCCAACGAACATCTCGACGAAGTCCGAACCGGAAATGCTGAAGAACGGCACCTTGGCCTCGCCGGCGATGGCCTTGGCCAGCAGCGTCTTGCCGGTGCCGGGCTGGCCGACCATCAGCACGCCGCGCGGGATCTTGCCGCCCAGCTTCTGGAACTTGCCGGGATCGCGCAGGAACTCGACCAGTTCGCCGACTTCTTCCTTGGCCTCGTCGCAGCCGGCGACATCGGCGAAGGTGACCTTCACCTGGTCCTCGCCCTGCAGCTTGGCTCGCGACTTGCCGAAGGACATGGCGCCCTTGGCGCCGCCGCCGCCGCCCTGCATCTGCCGCATGATGAAGATCCAGAACCCGATGATCAGCAGCACCGGCAGGAAGTTCAGCAGGATGGCCACCAGCGAGATGCCGCTTTCGGGCTGCTCGCGGTCGATGGTGACGTTCTTGTCCAGCAGCGTGTCGACCAGCTTGTCGTCCTGCGGGCCGTACACGGTACCGGTGGAGTTGTCCTTGCGCTTGAACGCGATGGCGTTGGTGGCCAGGTTGCTCTCGTTGGTGAACTTCACCGAAGCCACGCGGCCGGACTCGACCTCGCGCAGGAATTCGGAATACGTGATCGGGCCGCCGGTCGCGGTGACGCCGCCCTTGGGCGAGAAGCTCTGGAAGACCACCATCAGCACGACGGCGACGACTACCCACAGCAGCAGATTCTTGGTCAGGTCGTTCATCCTCATCGGCTCCGGCGTTCCTCTTTCGTAATACGCACTTTACGTCACCTTACTTGATCTGGATCCGCTTGCCCTGCCCCAGGGCGTATACCTCGGGGGAGCGCTTGCGGGAGGCATCCGGCTTGCGGATCGCCACCTTGTCGTAGCGGCGGCGGAGCTCGCGGATGTAGTCGTCGAACCCGGTGCCCTGGAACAGCTTGATCAGGAAGGCGCCGCCCGGCTTCAGGTGCCGGTCGGCGAAGTCCATGGCCAGTTCCGCCAGGTACATCGCCCGCGGCTGGTCGACCGCGTCCACACCACTCTTATTGGGGGCCATGTCGGACAGCACAAGGTCCACGGGCGCGCCGTCCAGCAGGGCTTCAAGCTGCGATAGGACGCTGTCGTCCCTGAAATCACCGTGAAGGAACTCCACGCCCGCCAACGGCGGCATGTCCAGGATGTCCATCGCCACCACGCGACCGCTGTCGCCCATCGCCTGGCGGACGAACTGCGACCAGCCGCCCGGGGCCGCACCCAGGTCCACCACCACCATGCCCGGTTTGAGCAGGCGGTCGCGTTCCAGCAGCTCTTCCAGCTTATAGGCCGCGCGCGAGCGCAGGCCCTCGGCCTGGGCCTTCTTCACGTAGGGATCGGAGAAGTGTTCCTTCAGCCAGCGCTGGCTGCTCTTGCTGCGGGTGGCCATGGGCGGCGATGTCTCCGGGCACGCTGCGACGGGAGCCGCCGGAGCCGTTCGTGGGGGCCGCCATGATACCCTGATCGCCCTTTCCCACCCGTACCGTGCCGCATGCCTGTTGCCCTGACCGCCGCCCAGACCCGTTTCCTGCGCGGCCAGGCCCATGACCTGAAAGCCCTGCTGCAGATCGGCAACAAAGGCGTCACTCCGGCCTTCCTCGCCGAGCTGGACGCCGTGCTGGAACAGCACGAACTGGTCAAAGTGAAGGTGGCGGGCGAAGACCGCGAGGCACGCGACGCGATGATCGGGGAACTGGCCGAGCAGGCCGACGCCGCCCTGGTGCAGCGCATCGGCCACACCGCCGTGCTGTACCGCCCCAGCAAGGAACGCCGGCAGATCGTGCTGCCGCGCGGCTGATCCGACTCTCCTGGCTTCCGTCATGCAGCTGAGCCACGAACTGCCCGACTACGCCTTCACCCTGCGCTCCGCCGACGGCCGCACCGCGCGCGTGAACGACCGTGTGCTGGCGACCAGCTTCGTCCTCTCCCCGCAGCAACTCGTCGAAAACTGGCAGGTGCACGACAGCGCAGCGCTGGTGCCGGACGACCTGGCGCCACTGCTGGCACTGCAGCCGGAAGTGATCCTGCTAGGCACCGGCGAACGCCAGGTGTTCCCCCCCGCCGCCGTCATGGCGGCCTGCCTGCGCCAGGGCGTGGGTCTGGAGGTCATGACCAACGCCGCGGCCGCCCGTACCTTCAACGTGCTGGCCGGCGAGTCGAGGCGCGTGGTCGCGGGTTTCCTGCTGGCGCCGGGCTGATCCCCGACACGGGGGGCGCGCCGCGCACGGCTACCGGCGCGCAGCCTCGTTGTGCATCAGCCGTACCCAGACGCCGTAATGGTCCGACGGCCAGGCGCCGGTGGCATCGGGCTGGTCAAGGATGATATCGGCTTCGACCACGCGGAACGCATCTCGCTGGGCGAACACGTGATCGATGCGGATCGGCGCATGACCCAGGTGAGGATTGAGCGTGGTATGCACCGCTGCGTTCGTGTCCACGCCCGGGTGTGCGTCCGAATAGGCCTCGGCGAAGCGCGCGCGCAGCAGCGCAAGTTCGGGCATATCGGAGCGCGCATTGAAGTCGCCGCCGATGATCGAGGGAGCGTCGCCCGCCGTCTCGCCTATCAGCGTCAGCACCCCGGCGATCTGGTCGGCCCTGATCGCGCCGCCCTCCGGCGTGTGGTGCAAGTGCGTCACGTAGACGTTCAACGGGCGGCCATCGACCGTCGTGCGCACCCACCCGGCGTTGCGGTAGTCGTCCAGTGGCGACAGCTTCACCTCGCGGGAGGCTTCGATCGTGCCCCGCACCAGGATCGCATTGCCGTAGCGGCGGGCCTGGGTGGGCGCATCGGCGGAAAAGAAGCGGTACTGGTAGCCCAACCGTGAAGCCAGGACCTGCGCCTGGTTGGGCAGTGCCGCATCCTGCAGGACTTCCTGCAGCAGGATCACATCGGGTCCCCGCGCGCGCAGGTCCGCGATGATCGCATCCTGCCTGCGCGGCCAGTCCTGCTTGTCGTGCCAGAGGTTGAGCGTCACCGCATCCACGGTGGCCGGGCTGTCTGCCGGCGTCACGACCTTCGACGCACAGCCTCCGGCCAGGCAGAGCAGCACGCTCCACAGCACGGCGACGAAACCTGCACGTGCCATCCTGACCCGCTTCATCGCGCCGGCAGATATTGCAACGGATCCACCGGCTTGCCGTTGTGGCGGATTTCGAAGTGCAGCATCTCGCGCGCGGCGCCGGTGCTGCCCATTTCGGCGATCTGCTGGCCGGCCTTCACGTTCTGGCCTTCGTTGACCAAGCGCTTGCGGTTATGGCCGTAGGCGGACAGCCACTGCTCGCTGTGCTTGATGATGATCAGTTCGCCGTAGCCGACCAGGCCGGCGCCGGAATAGACCACCACGCCATCAGCCGCCGCACGCACCGCCTGGCCGCTGCTGCCGGCGATGTCGATACCCTGCTTGGTCGCATCGCCGCCGACGAACCGCCCGATCAGATGGCCGTCCGCGGGCCATCGCCAGGCAAACCCGCTGCTCGCCGGCGCGGGCGCCGGTGCAGGCCGGGTCACCGGCGCCGGCGGCGGCGTGGGCCGTGTCGTGGTGCCAGCGGTGGAGCGTGGGGGCGTCGTCGTCGGCCTGTTGCTGCCCGGATACAGCTTGAGCGTCTGCCCCGGATAGATCGTGTAAGGCGCGCCCAGCCCGTTCCAGCGGGCCAGGTCGTTGACGTCCACGCCATTGCGGAACGCGATGCCGTACAGCGTGTCGCCGCGCTGCACGCGCACGGTCGCGCCGGGTTTTCCCTGTGAGGGCTTGCGGGTGGCGGACGATGCGGAAGGCTCGCGCACCACGGTGGTCGAGCAGGCGCCCAGCAGCGCGACACCCAGTCCGATCAGGACGACAGAGGTGATGCGGCGGGCGGAACGGATCGTCGTGGTCATGCGTCGCTTTGTTTCCTCACAGGGCATGTTCTCAGCCGGTCAGCCGCTGGAACAGTTCGCGTACGGCCACGCCACCGCCCCCGATCAGCACGCTGAAATAGACGATCGTGCCGATGTTGGCCAGATGGCCCAGCAGGATCGCGCCACCATCGCGCTGGATGAAGCCGATGGCGTACAACAACAGCGCCAAGGCTGGCAGGGTATTGCTGAATGGCACGAATCCGAAGGGCGCCATCAGCAGCAGGGCGGCCAGGATGAAGGCGAGGTTGTTGATCACGCCCTGCCCCGGCCCGTCGACGAAGAACCGCAGCCGGTGCGGGCGGCTGATCTTCTCCATGCGCCGCACCCAGACCAGTCCGGCGGTCAGGCCCGGACGCAGGCGCGCGGCCGGCAACGCCTTGTGCTTGACCCGCTGCGGCAGCCACAAGGGCCGGTTGATCAGACGGCTGACGCCGACCAGCAGGATGGCCGCACCGAACACCGTGCTCACACCCGGAATCGACACCGGGATCAGGAACACCAGGGTCAGCAGGACGGTGAGCAGCAGCAGGCCCTCATCACTGAAGACATCCAGCAGTTCGCCCAGGCTCAAGGCGTCGGGAGGCAGGCGCTCGATGATGTCGGCCAGTTGCTGGCCCAGCGAGGCGGCCGGATCCACGGCTTCGGTTTGAGGGGCGTCGGTCATGCGCTCAGTCCAGCGTGCCCGACAGCAGCGGCACGAACACCACCGGTGCCAGCGTGGTTTCTTCCACGCTGCCGTCTTCGCGCTTCACCAGCCGCACCAGCGATTGAGAACCGCTGCCGCCGACCGGCGCCACCAGCTGCCCGCCCACCGCCAGCTGCTCGACCAGCACCGGCACCAGCGCAGGCGCCGCGGCGGTCACGATGATGCCGTCGTAGGGACCGTGCTCGGCCCAGCCGATGCGGCCATCGTCGTGCTTGCTCCGCACGTTCAGGCCCAGCTGGCGCAGGCGTTTGCGGGCCTGGCGCAACAGGTCGCCGATCCGCTCCACCGTGTAGACCTCCAGGCCGAGGATGGCGAGCACCGCGGCCTGATAGCCGGACCCGGTACCGATTTCCAGCACCTTCTTGGGCGCATTTTCCAGCAGCACTTCGGTCATCCGCGCGACCACCCAGGGCTGGGAAATGGTCTGGCTGTGGCCGATCGGCAGCGCCGTGTCCTCGTAGGCGCGCGTGGCCAGCGCCTCGTCCACGAACAGATGGCGCGGCAGCGTGCGGATGGCGTTGAGCACGCGCTCGTCGACGATGCCGGCCTCGCGCAGGCGCTCGACCAGGCGATCACGCACACGCTGCGAGGTCATGCCCATGCCCACCGCTTCGGGCTGCAGGCGCAACCGCGGCGTCACGCCGACGCCTCCAGCGCGGCGGTGAGCCCGCCGACCCAACCTGCGACCTTTTCCAGCGCCTGGTAACGGGTCAGGTCCACGTGGATCGGTGTGATCGAGATGTACCCCATGCGCACGGCATGGAAGTCGGTGCCCGGGCCCGCGTCCTGTTCGCGTCCGGCCGGACCGATCCAGTACACCGTATGGCCACGCGGGTCCGGCTGCGGTACGCAGGGCTCGGAACGGTGACGGTTGCCCAGGCGGGTGACCTCGAAGCCGCGCACGTCGCCCCAGGCCATGTCGGGAACATTGACGTTGAGGATGGTATCGGCCGGCAGCGGATCGGCCTTCAGCCGCGCCACGATCTCCACGGCCGCGCGCGCCGCGGTTTCGTAATGCTTCGCATCGTGGTTCTTGGTGGCCAGCGACATCGCCACGGCCGGCAGGCCCAGGAAACGCCCTTCCATCGCCGCCGACACGGTGCCCGAATAGATGACGTCGTCGCCCATGTTGGCGGTGTTGTTGATACCCGAAACCACGATGTCCGGCTCGAACTCCAGCATCCCGGTCAGCGCCAGGTGCACGCAGTCGGTGGGCGTGCCGGCGACGCTGCAGGTGTAGTGATCGATGCGCTTGAGCCGGATGGGCAGATCCAGCGTCAGCGAGTTGCTGGCGCCCGAGCGGTCGCGGTCGGGGGCGACCACATATACTTCATGGCCCGCACTGCGCAGGCCTTCTGCCAGGATTCGGATGCCGGGGGCGTCGACGCCGTCGTCGTTGCTGACCAGTACGCGCATGGGTTTCCTCGGGGACGGGCCCATGATACCGGAACCGCGCCGATGCTTCCCGCGCTTGCGTCGCAGGACGATGCGGCTACGCTGGTGGCATGGCCCGACCCGATCCGCCCGACGACGACGACGCTGCGCTGTTCCGCGACGCCATCGGCGAAGTGCGCCGCATGGAAGACGCGCCGCCGCCGCCGCGCAAGGCGCCGCCCCGGCCCCGCGCGCGCATGGCCGAGCGCGACGAGTGGGATGCGCGCAGCGAGTTCCAGCGGGGACTGGATGCGCTTGAGCCGCTGGCGGCTGGCGACACGCTCAGCCATCGCCGCGACACATTGCCTGCACGCGCATTCCAGCGCTTGAAGCGGGGCCAGTTCGCCGTGCAGGACGAACTCGACCTGCACGGCGCCACCGCCGCGCAGGCCGAGGGCCTGCTGCGGGGTTTCCTGGCCGAAGCCGTTCTGCACGAATACGGCTGCGTCCGCATCATCCACGGCAAGGGCCAGCGCGCGGACGCGGGTGCGCCGGTGATCAAGAACCTGGTCGACCGCCTGCTGCGCCAGCGCGCGGACGTGCTGGCGTTCCATTCGGCGCCGCCGGCTCAGGGCGGCACCGGTGCGGTGCTGGTACTGTTGGCGCGTCGCCGTTAGGCGGTTTTCAGTTCGTCGAGGCGATGGGCTTGATGACGGTCCGCTTCGGCGGGTTGACCCAGACCACGCGCGTGCCGCGTTGCTTGGCCACGCTGTCTACATAGGCCACGTAGACCTGGTCGATCTGGGTTTCGCGCTGCATGAGCGGCGCATCGCGCATCGCACTCTGCGTGCTGGTGCAGCCTGCCGACAATGCGGCAAGAAGCAGAGTTCCGCACACGAGGTTCAGACGTTTCATGGTGACCTCCCGTCGGTCGGAGTGGACATGACATCCGATACACCGGAGTGCGCCTCCGGCTCACCTTCGGCTTATACGCCTGCTGCAGCAGGCTTCCAGTCCCCTCAGCGATCTTCCGACAAGCGGTCGGAAATCACCTGCGACGCCTCCCTGACCTCGCCAAGCTCGTGCAGCACCGCCGTCGCATAACTGCCGGGCGGCAGCGCGAAGCTCAACCGCAGCACCGATGAATCCGGCCACTCCCACGCCAGCCCCTCGGGTCGAAGCCGCAAGGCACGACGCTCCTGGCGCAGGCCTTCCTGTTCCAGGCCGGCCTTCAGCGCCTGGGCATCATCGCTCTGCAACGCGCCCTCTTCGCAGTCGCGGGCGGCCGCTTCCGCGCGGGAGACGCCCTTCCCCCACAGGGGACCCGTCGGATGGATGTCGAAATCCCGCAGGCGCTGCGCCAGCGTCCCGCTCCAGGGTTCGGGGCCGAAAACGCTGCGACTGCCCGCCAGCATCCAGACCTCGCCTTCCAGGCCGCGATTCCAGCTGCCATCGGCCAGGCGGGCGGCCAGCACGCGGTTGAAAAGCGCCGAGCGCGCGGCCGAGAGCAGCAGCGAACGCTGGTCACGTCGCACCCGGCGCCCGGCGAACATCGCGAGCGCCGCCGCCACATTGCCGCCATCGCGGCCGAAGCGCTGCTCGCCGAACCAGTTGGGCAGGCCGTGCGCAGCCATCTCGCCGAGCCGCGCCTCGATGGCGGTTCGATCGCCCGCGACATCCCGCAGGACCAGTTCGAAGCGATTACCGGCCAGCGCCCCACGCGGCAGCTTGCGCGAATGCCATGAGGCCTCGATGACCTGGAGGTCGTCCGACACCAGGCCCGCCAGATCCGGCGCCACCTTGCGCGGCAGGTGCACGCTGAAACGCTGGCGGGTGACGGCATGGCGATCCTTCAGGCCCGCATAGCCCACGCCCATCTCGGCGATGCCCGCCCAGGCAGCGATGCGCTTGGCGGCGAAGGCCGTGTTCATGCCGCGCTTCTCAACCGTCAGCAGCAGATGCTCGCCTTCGCCCGACGGGTCGAAGCCCGCCAGTTCCTCGACGAAGAAGTCTTCGGGCGTGCAACGGAACCGCGCCGTGAGCACCGGCGCGCCGAACGCGCGCGGCAGCGGCTCGCTCATGCCTTCACCAGCAGCACCACGGCCTGCGCCGCGATGCCCTCGCCGCGGCCGGTGAAGCCGAGCGTCTCCGACGTCGTCGCCTTGATGCTGACGGCGCCCACCTCGATGCCAAGGTCTTCGGCCACACAGGCGCGCATGGCATCGGCGTGGGGTCCGACCTTCGGACGCTCGCAGATGACGGTGACGTCCGCATTGCCGACGCGCCAGCCGCGTTCGCGCAGCAGCGCGTCGCAATGCCGTACGAACGCACGGCTGTCGGCGCCCTTCCAGCGATCGTCGGAAGGCGGAAAGTGCTTGCCGATGTCGCCCAGTGCCAGCGCGCCCAGCATGGCGTCGCATAGCGCGTGCAACACGACATCGCCGTCGCTGTGCGCCAATACGCCGCGCGCGTGCGGCACGCGCACACCGCCCAGCATGACGTGGTCGCCGTCGCCGAAGGCGTGGACGTCGAAGCCCTGGCCGATGCGGATGTTCAAGGTGTCGGGCATGGCGATACCGTGCGGGCTCAGGTGCGGCGCGAAAGCTCGAACTCGAACCGGTCGAGGTCCGCGCGCGTGGTGATCTTGAAGTTGCTTTCCGCGCCCTCGACCAGCAACGGCCGCAGGCCCTGCCGCTCCATCGCCATGGCCTCGTCGGTCACTTCGATGCCGTCGGCCGTCGCCGCTTCCAGGGCACGCGTCAGTTGCAGGCGGCGGAACAGCTGCGGGGTGAAGGCGCGCCACAGCCGCTCGCGCGGCTCGGTGCCGTCGATGCCGCCATCGTCGCCCGCGCGCTTGAGGGTATCGCGCACGGGGGCGGCAAGGATCGCACCAACGGGATCGTTCCGGCCGCGCTCCAGCAGTTGGACAAGGTCTTCCCGCCCCAGGTTCGGGCGGGCCGCATCGTGCACCAGCACGAAATCGTCCGCGCGCACGCTGGCCGGCAATGCCTGCAGGCCGGCCAGCACGGATGCCGCCCGCGTCGCGCCGCCGGTACAGGCGATCAGCGGCCGGCCCTCGTAATCCGTCCAGCCCGGCCAGTCCGGATCGTTCTCCGACAACGGCACCACCACGCCTTCGACGGCGTCATGGGCGAACAGGGCCTGCAGCGTCCAGGCAAGCAGCGGGCGACCGTGCACGGTCAGGTACTGCTTGGGCAGTTCGCCTCCGAAACGGGTACCACGGCCGGCGGCAGGGACCACGGCCCAGACACCGGCCATCAGGGCGCCGCCTCTTCGTGCGCGTCGGCGGACGCCGGATCATCCGACACAGGCGCGGCGGGCACCGGCTCCACCACGCGGTAGAACGTCTCGCCCGGCTTGATCATGCCCAGCTCGCTGCGCGCGCGCTCCTCCACCGCCGATTCGCCGGACTTGAGGTCCTCGACTTCGGCGGCGAGGGCGTCGTTGCGCTCCTGCAGGCCCGCGTTCTCGCGCTTCTGCGCCGCGACCTGCTGTTCCAGCGCGACGACCTGGCCCGAACTGCCGACGCCGAACCAGAACTTGTACTGCAGCCATCCCAGCAGCAGTACGAGCACCAGCAGGAGCCAGGGCGCCTTGCGCATGGATTACTTCTTCAGCGACACGAAGGCATTGCGGCCGGCATAGCGCGCCTTGCCGCCCAGCGCTTCTTCGATGCGCAGCAGCTGGTTGTACTTGGCCACGCGGTCGCTGCGGCACAGCGAACCGGTCTTGATCTGGGTCGCCGTGGTGGCCACCGCGATATCGGCGATGGTGGTGTCCTCGGTTTCGCCGGAACGGTGCGAAACGATCGCCGCGTAGCCCGCGTGGTGCGCCATCGCGATGGCTTCCAGCGTTTCGCTCAGCGTACCGATCTGGTTGACCTTGATCAGGATCGCATTGGCGGTACCGGATTCGATGCCTTCCTTGAAGATCTTCGGGTTGGTGACGAACAGGTCGTCGCCGACCAGCTGCACCTTCTTGCCGATCCGGTCGGTCAGCAGCTTCCAGCCCGCCCAGTCGTCCTCGGCCAGGCCGTCCTCGATGGTGATGATGGGGTACTGCGCGGCCCAGTCGGCGAGGAAATCGACGAACTGCTCGCTGGTCAGGCGCTTGTTCTCGCCCACCAGGTGGTACTTGCCGTTGTCGAAGAATTCGCTGGACGCCACGTCCAGGCCCAGCAGCACGTCCTCGCCCGCGGTGTAACCGGCCTTGCCGATGGCTTCCAGGATGGTGTCCAGCGCTTCCACGTTGCTGCGGAAGTCCGGTGCGAAACCGCCCTCGTCGCCGACCGCCGTGCTCAGGCCGTGGCCCTTCAGCACCGATTTCAGCGAGTGGAAGATCTCGGTGCCGGCGCGCAGCGACTCGGCGAACGAGTCGAAGCCGACCGGCAGCACCATGAACTCCTGGAAGTCCACGTTGTTGTCCGCGTGCGCACCGCCGTTGATGATGTTCATCATCGGCACGGGCAGCGCGACATCGCCGGTGGCCAGGTACTGCCACAGCGGCTGCTTCTTCGAGGCAGCCACCGCATGCGCATTGGCCAGCGACACGCCCAGCAGCGCGTTGGCGCCCAGGCGGCCCTTGTTCTCGGTGCCGTCCAAGTCGATCAGGCGACGGTCCAGGCCTTCCTGGTCGGTGGCGTCGAACCCGTGCAGCGCGTTCGCGATGGGGCCGTTGACGTTCTCCACCGCCTTGCGCACGCCCTTGCCCAGATAACGGGTCTTGTCGCCGTCGCGCAGTTCCACGGCCTCCTTGGTGCCGGTCGAGGCACCGGACGGCACCATGGCGCGACCGAAGGAGCCGTCGTCCAGCGTGACCTCGGCTTCGAGGGTGGGATTGCCGCGGGAATCGAGGATTTCGCGGGCGTGGATCTTGGCGATGTTGGTCATGGCGGGGTTGGATGTGAGGAGAGGGAGTGTTCCACTTCGGCCAGCGCCGCAACGCTTTGCGGACTGGAGTCGATCATAAACGTGCCGTAAAGAGGGGCGATCTTGTCGCCGGGCTCGGCCGTCGTCTGGGCAAAGATAAGGTAATCGCGCCCTTCCATCAGCATGACATCGCAGCTGGTGGTGCCACTGCCTATGGGCGCACCTTTCGGGACCGTTCCCTTCAGGCTGCGCACCACGGTGACGTCGGCGGACTGGGTCGGCAGGCGGATCGGCACGTTCAACGGCGGATCACTGAAGATGCGCTCGTTGAAGGCGGCTTCCTCGGCCGTCAGTGGATGGATGCGATCGACATGAACGATGGCGACCACGCCCGACGTCCGCACCAGTTCGGCGATCGGCGGCGCACGCATGGGCGGAAACGTCCTGCAGGCCTCCGCGCGCAGCGGGCACCATGCCCAGGCCAGCAGCAGACAGACGGATACCGCCCGTGCCGTTCTGGATGGACCGCCGGCCGGTCTCATCAGACCGTGCTCTCAAGGAATCCGTTCTTCTTGGTGACCGCATCCAGCGCCAACAGCGTTTCCAGCAGCGCTTCCATCTTCTCCAGCGGCCAGGCGTTCGGGCCATCGGACAGGGCCTTGGCCGGGTCCGGATGGGTTTCGGCGAACAGGCCCGCCACGCCGACGGCGACCGCTGCACGCGCCAGCACCGGCACGAACTCGCGCTGGCCGCCGGAGCTGCTGCCCTGCCCGCCCGGCAACTGCACCGAATGCGTCGCATCGAAAACCACCGGGCAGCCGGTGTCGCGCATCACGCTCAACGAGCGCATGTCGCTGACCAGGTTGTTGTAGCCGAACGACGCGCCGCGCTCGCAGACCATGATGTCCTGGTTGCCGGTGGACTTGGCCTTGTCGACCACGGGCTTCATGTCCCACGGCGACAGGAACTGGCCCTTCTTGATGTTGACCGGCTTGCCCGCCGAGCAGACCTTCTTGATGAAGTCGGTCTGGCGGACCAGGAAGGCCGGCGTCTGCAGCACGTCCACGACGGCGGCGACCTCGTCCATCGGCGTGTACTCGTGCACGTCGGTGAGCACCGGCACGCCGACCTGCTTCTTCACCGCGTCCAGCACCTTCAGGCCTTCTTCCATGCCCGGGCCGCGGAAACTGGTGCCGGAGGTGCGGTTGGCCTTGTCGAAGCTCGACTTGAAGATGAAATTCATCCCCAGCTTGCCGGTGATTTCCTTCAGGCGGCCGGCGACATCGATCTGCAGCTGCATCGACTCGATTACGCACGGACCGGCGATCAGGAACAGAGGCTGGTCCAGGCCGACGTCAAATCCACAAAGCTTCATTCACACACCTCTCGTTTGAGCCCCTCTCCCCCGGGAGAGGGGTTGGGGTGAGGGTAAGGCGGAATACGGAGGCTGGAACATCTGGATTCCGCCGACCCTCATCCGCCCCTTCGGGGCACCTTCTCCCGGAGGGAGAAGGAAACAGCCTTCAAGCCCGCGCTTCCTTCAACAGCTTCCCGCCCGCCTTCTTCTCGCGCGCGGCGCGGATGAAGCCCACGAACAGCGGATGACCGTCGCGCGGCGTGGACAGGAATTCCGGATGCGCCTGGCAGGCCAGGAACCACGGATGCACGGTGCGCGGCAGTTCCACCATCTCCACCAGCAGGTCGTCCATCGACTTGGCGGCGATGACCAGGCCGGCGTCTTCCAGCTGCGTGCGGTAGCGGTTGTTGAACTCGTAACGATGGCGATGGCGCTCGGCCACCACGTCCTTGCCATACAGCTCGCGCGCCAGCGTGCCGGGCTTCAGGCGCTGTTCCTGCAGGCCCAGGCGCATGGTGCCGCCCAGGTCGGAACGTTCGTCGCGCTTCTCGATCTCGCCGGCGGCGGTGCGCCACTCGGTGATCAGGCCGATGACCGGGTGCGGCGACTGCTTGTCGTTCTCGGTGCTGTTGGCGTCGGACAGGCCCGCCACGTGGCGCGCATAGTCGACCACGGCCGCCTGCATGCCGTAGCAGATGCCGAAGTACGGCACCTTGTGCTCGCGCGCGAAGCGCGAGGTCAGCACCTTGCCTTCGAAGCCGCGGTCGCCGAAGCCGCCCGGCACCAGGATGCCGTCCACGCCCTGCAACAGGGCCATGTCGGTACCTTCCAGGTCCTGCGCCTCGATCCACTTCAGGTTCACGCGTGTGCGCTGGCGGAGCCCGCCGTGCTTGAGCGCCTCGCCTACGGATTTGTACGCATCCTGGTGATCGACGTACTTGCCGACGACGGCGATAGTCACTTCGTCCAGCGGATTGAGCGTGGCGTCTACCGCTGCCTCCCACTCGGACAGGTCCGCGGCCTTGGCGTTGTCGATGCGGAACTGGCGCAGGACGATCTCGTCCAGGCCCTGGCCGTGCAGGCCCATCGGGATGCGGTACAGCACGTCCACGTCCGGCACGCTGATGACGGCGCGCTCGGGCACGTTGGTGAACAGCGAGATCTTGCGACGCTCGGAATCGGGGATCGGCTGCTCGGACCGGCACAGCAGCACGTCGGGCTGGATGCCGATGGAGCGCAGTTCCTTCACCGAATGCTGGGTCGGCTTGGTCTTCAACTCGCCGGCAGCGGCGACGTACGGCACCAGCGTCAGGTGCATGAAGAGCGCCTTCTCGGGGCCGCGCTCAGTGCGGATCTGGCGGATCGCTTCCAGGAACGGCAGCGACTCGATGTCGCCCACCGTGCCGCCGATCTCCACCAGCGCCACGTCGAAGCCTTCGGTGGCCTCGTCGATGCAGCGGCGGATCTCGTCGGTGATGTGCGGGATCACCTGCACCGTGGCGCCCAGGTAGTCGCCGCGGCGCTCCTTGCGGATCACGTTCTCGTAGATCCGGCCGGTGGTGATGGAGTTCTTGCGGCTCAGGCGCGTGCGCACGAAGCGCTCGTAGTGGCCCAGGTCCAGGTCGGTCTCGGCGCCGTCGTCGGTGACGTACACCTCGCCGTGCTGGAACGGGCTCATGGTGCCCGGGTCGACGTTGATGTAGGGGTCCAGCTTCATCATCGTGACCTTCAGGCCACGCGCTTCGAGGATGGACGCAAGCGAAGCGGCGGCGATGCCCTTGCCTAGCGAGGACACAACGCCGCCGGTAACGAAAATCAGGGGAGTCATGGGCGGGGCTCCGGAAAGCCATAGTCTACAGGCAACGCGTGTCGCCCGGAAGCGCGACGCCCCGCCGAAGCGGGGCGTCCTGACGCATCGAGGCACCTCGAAACCCTTGCGCTGCAAGGGTTTCCGTGAAGGCCTGGATCAGGGCTTGCGCTCTTCTTCTTCCTCGCCAGCCTTCTTCTGCTGGCTCTCGGCGGCCTTGCGCTGCTTGGCGGCGGCCTCGTTGGCCGCACGGCGGCGCGCCTTGGCTTCCGGATCGGAAGGATCACTGGTCTGGGACTGGTCCTGCTTGGGCTTGTCGGCGTCGGTCGCGGTCTTCGACTGGGCGAACGCCTGGACCGCGAACAGCGCGCCGGCAGCAGCGGCGGACAGCAGCAACAGGTGGCGGGACTTCATAGCAAGGCTCCTCGTGGATGGCGGAAATCTGGGGGCGCCGGACGGCGATCCCAAGGGCGTCCCTGTCCACGTGCGCAGTTTCAGCCGGTGCGACTGAACATGGCGAAAATCCGGGGCAGGCGGCACACTGCCGCACCCTCACGCCCCCTGCAGAGGATGTCGAATGTATTTCCCGCGCCCCGTGCGCGCCCGGACCGCGTGCCGCCGCCACGGCGCGACGCGGGGACCGGCGAGAGTTTCCTAGGCGACTATCACTACAATCCACCCACCAGCGACGCCCTGCCGGGCGCCGCACCGCCCCGCTGAGACGCCGCAGACCCCATGAGCAGTCGTTACAACGCCGCCGACATCGAAGTCCTTTCCGGCCTTGACCCGGTCAAGCGCCGGCCCGGCATGTACACCGACACCTCGCGCCCCAACCACCTGGCGCAGGAAGTCATCGACAACGCGGTGGACGAGGCGCTGGCCGGCCATGCCGGCAGCATCGAGGTCACCCTCTACAAGGACGGCAGTTGCGAAGTCAGCGACGACGGCCGCGGCATGCCGGTGGACATCCATCCGGAGGAGAAGATTCCCGGCGTGGAACTGATCCTCACGCGGCTGCACGCGGGCGGCAAGTTCAGCAACAAGAACTACACCTTTTCCGGCGGCCTGCACGGCGTGGGCGTGAGCGTGGTGAACGCGCTGTCCACCCTGGTGGAAGTGCACATCAAGCGCGACGGCAGCGAACACCGCATCACCTTCCGCAATGGCGACCGCGCCACGCCGTTGGAAGTGGTGGGCAGCGTCGGCAAGAAGAACACCGGCACGCGCGTGCGGTTCTGGGCCGACCCCAAGTACTTCGACACGCCGAAGTTCAACGTGCGCGCCCTGCGCCACCTGCTGCGCGCGAAAGCCGTGCTGTGCCCGGGCCTGAACGTCACCCTGTTCGACGAAGCCACCGGCGAGCGTGACCGCTGGCATTACGAAGATGGCCTGCGCGACTACCTCAAGGGCGAGATGGCGGGGCGCGAACTGCTGCCGCCGGATCTGTTCGTCGGCCAGCTGAAGAAGGACAGCGAAGTCGTCGACTGGGCCGTGGCCTGGGTGCCCGAAGGCGAACTGGTCCAGGAAAGCTACGTCAACCTGATCCCGACCGCGCAGCACGGCACCCACGTCAATGGCCTGCGCAGCGGCCTGACCGATGCGCTGCGCGAGTTCTGCGACTTCCGCAACCTGCTGCCGCGCGGCGTGAAGCTGGCGCCGGAAGACGTATGGGACCGCGTGACCTTCGTGCTGTCGTTGAAAATGACCGACCCGCAGTTCAGCGGCCAGACCAAGGAACGCCTGTCCTCGCGCCAGGCCGCCGGCTTCATCGAAGGCGCGGCGCACGATGCCTTCAGCCTGTGGCTGAACCAGCACGTGGACCTGGGCGAGAAGATCGCGCAGATCGCCATCGAGCGCGCCAGCGCCCGACTGAAGACCGAGAAGCAGGTCGTCCGCAAGAAGGTCACCCAGGGCCCTGCCCTGCCCGGCAAGCTGGCCGACTGCATCAGCCAGGACCTGTCGCGCACCGAACTGTTCCTGGTGGAAGGCGACTCGGCCGGCGGCTCGGCCAAGCAGGCGCGCGACAAGGATTTCCAGGCCATCCTGCCGCTGCGCGGCAAGATCCTGAACACCTGGGAAGTCGCGTCGGGCAGCGTGCTCGCCTCGCAGGAAGTGCACGACCTGGCCGTGGCGATCGGCTGCGACCCGGGCAAGGACGACATCAGCGGCCTGCGCTACGGCAAGGTGGTGATCCTGGCCGACGCGGACTCCGACGGGCTGCACATCGCCACGCTGCTGAGCGCGCTGTTCCTGCGGCATTTCCCCGCGCTGGTCGCCGCCGGCCACGTGTTCGTGGCGATGCCGCCGCTGTTCCGCGTGGACGTGGGCAAGCAGGTGTTCTACGCGCTGGACGAAGAGGAGAAGCGCCTGCTGCTGGAGAAGATCGAACGCGAGAAGATCCGCGGCGCCGTCAACGTCACCCGCTTCAAGGGTCTTGGCGAAATGAATCCCTCCCAGCTGCGCGAGTCCACCATCCATCCCGACACGCGCCGCCTGGTGCAGCTGACGGTCGACGACGACCTGCAGACGCGCGGGCTGATGGACATGTTGCTGGCGAAGAAGCGCGCGGGCGATCGCAAGACATGGCTGGAGACCAAGGGCGACCTGGCCTCGCTGGAGGTCTGATCGCGGCCATCCACTGCGCGGGGCCGTTGCGATGGCTTGGTTCTTCCGCGACCGGTGCCATGGCGCGTAGCGGTTGAACATCGCGTTCACCCGGCCGATGCGATAACCCGGAGATGACATCCACATCCGGGCCCGCCACACACCCCTACACGTTCGGCCTCGAGGAAGAGTACTTCCTGGTACGCCGCAATGGCCGCCGGCTGCGTCACATGCCGCGGCGCTTCTTCACCGAATGCCGGGAAGCGCTGGGCGAACGCTTCGGCAGCGAGATGCTGCAGACCCAGGTCGAAGTCCAGACCCTGGTACACGATGACCCTGACGCGGCCGAAGAGGACCTGCGCACGCTGCGCCGCTCGGTCGCCAGGGTCGCGGAACGGCACGGACTCGGCATCGTGGCGGCCGGCACCCACCCCTCGGCCCAGTGGCGCGGCCAGCTCAGTACCGACAAGCCCCATTACGACCAGGTGATGGGCGAGCTGCAGATGCTGGGGCAACGCAACCTGCTGTGCGGCCTGCACGTGCACGTGCAGCCGGCCGATCCCGGCCGGCGCGTGGAACTGATGGCGCGCATGCAACCGTTCCTGCCGCTGTTGCTGGCGCTGAGCACCTCGTCCCCGTTCTGGATGGGGCATGCCACCGGCCTGATGGGTTATCGCCAGACCGCATACCAGGAGATCCCGCGCACCGGACTGCCGCCGCTGTTCCGCGACCAGACCGAATACGACCACTACGTGCAGCGCATGACCGATGGCCGCGCGATCCAGGACGCGAGCTTCCTGTGGTGGGCGCTGCGGCCATCGCGGGCCTTTCCCACGCTGGAACTGCGCGTCACCGATGCCTGCACCGACCTGTGCGACGCGCTGGCCATCGCCCAGCTCTACCGCTGTCTGGTGCGGCACCTCGAACGCAGGCCATCGCTCTACGCCGACCTGCAGGCGGGCGACCAGGCGATCGTGGCGGAAAACCTGTGGCGCGCGCAGCGCCACGGATTCGATGCCGGGCTGATCGATCTGGGCAGCCGCCGCCTGGTGGCGGTGCGCGAGATGCTGGAGAACACGCTGGAGGCGCTGGACGACGACATCCGCGCACTCGGTTGCGAACGGCAGGTCGAGCGCGTCTGGCGGATCCTGGAAGAAGGCACCAGCGCTCACGCGCAACTGCAGCGTTACCGGGAGCGGCGGGATGCCGGCGACAGCCATGCTGCCGCGCTGTCGCACGTGGTGCATTGGCTCGCCGATGCGAGCGCCCCCGTTTAGATGCGCGGGATCATCGGGCGGCGGTCTTCTGCTGCGACACCATGAACACCCCGGCCATCACCAGCACCGTGCCGGCCACCTGCCACGGCCCCATCGGCTCGCCCAACAGCAGCAGGCTCAGCACGATGGTCGAAACGGGACCGATCATGCCGACCTGCGCGGCCAGCGTAGAGCCGATCCGCGCCACCGCCATCATCACCGCCAGCACCGGCAGCACGGTGCACAGCGTTCCGTTTACCAGCGACAGCGCATACACCTGCCACGGCAGCGCCAGCGCATCCAGCGGCCGCAGCAGCACGAACTGCAGCAGGCACAGCACGCAGGCCACGCTGCTCGCGTAGGCGGTCAGGCGCACCGCGCCCACGCGCGCGACCAGCTCGCCGCTGCCCACCAGGTACATCGCATACGCCAGCGCGCTGCCGAACACCAATCCACCCCCGAGCATGATGTCGGCACCGCCCACCTGCAGGTCGTGACCGAACGCCAGGGCCACGCCCGCATAACTGACCAGCAGCGCGAGCGCCTGCCGACGGGTGATACGGCGACCGAACGCCAGCCAGCCGATCAGCGCCACCAGGGTCGGCGTGAGATACAGGATCAGCCGTTCCAGCGTGGCCGTGATGTAGGCCAGCCCCGCGAAGTCCAGGAAGCTGGCGAGGTAGTAACCGAGGAAGCCAAGCGACAGGATGCGCCAGCGGTCCGCCGCCGCCAGGGGCGCGCCACGGTGTGCGGCCCATGCGCCCATCGCCAGGAAGAACGGGAACGCCACCAGCATCCGCAGCGCCAGCAGCGTGACCGCATCGGTGCCGTAGCGATAGCCGAGCTTGACGATGATCGCCTTGCCCGAAAATGCGATGGCGCCCAGCGCGGCGAGACCCAGGCCGGAGCGGCTGACCGCGCGCATTGCGGAATGGGTGGACGGCGCGTCGACTGCTTCGGCCGGTGCCACATCCAGCGGCTGGGCCAGTTCATCCTCCGCGCCCGGCCGGCTCATCGGCGCGCGGTCATGCCAGCGTGCATTCCAGCAGACGCCGGATCAGTGCCTGCGTGGGCGCGGCGCGTTCTGGCAGATAGTCGAAGCTGTCCTCATCCATGTAGTTGAGCTGCGCCAGCTCAAGCTGCACGGCCTGCACCTGGTGGGCCGGATCGGCGTAGTGCCGGGTGATGTAGCCGCCCCGGAACCGGCCGTTGACCACGAAACTGTAGTCCGCCTGCGATGCGAGAACCGCTTCCAGCGCCTGCTGCAACGCAGGCGAGCAACTGGCGCCGGCCGCGGTACCCAGGTTGAAGTCCGGCAGCCGCCCTTCGAACAGGAACGGCACTTCGCTGCGGATCGAGTGGCCTTCCCACAGCACCGCACGGCCATGTGTCTCGCGGATGCGGACCAGTTCCTGCTGCAACGCCTGGTGATAGGGCCGCCAGTAGGCGTCGACGCGGGTGGCGATCTCATCCGGCGTAGGGTCCTGGCCCGGCAGGTACACCGGATCGCCGCTGAAACGCACGATGGGACAGAGGCCGGTGGTGTTCTGCCCGGGATACAGCGAGACATCGTCCTCGGGCCGGTTCAGGTCGATCACATAGCGCGAGTACACCGGCACGATGATCGAAGCCCCCAGCGCGCGCGCGAAATCGTACAACTCGGCGACATGCCAGTCGGTGTCCGGCACGCGGCGTGCCTCGGGCGTCAGGCGTGCGGCGATGTCGTCGGGCACCTGCGTGCCGTTGTGCGGCAGGCTGATGAACAGCGGCGCGGTGCCCTGGTGCAGCGTGTAGGTGTCCATGGCGGCATTGTATCGTCGCACCCCGCGGATTCAGCGCATCAGCACCACTTCCTCGGCGCTGGTGGGATGGATGGCCACGGTGTCGTGCAGGTCCGCCAGCGTGATGCCCTTCTTCACCGCTACCGCGAACCCCTGCAGCATTTCGTCGGCACCTTCACCCAGCAGGTGCAGGCCCACCACCCGCTGCTCCTCGCCCACGCACACCAGCTTGAACAGGCTGCGCTGCGGCGAGTCGGCCAGTGCGTGCAGCATGGGGCGGAACCGCGTGGTGTAGGTCTTCACGAGGTCGCCGTGAGTAGCGCGCGCCTCGTCCTCGGTCAGGCCCACCTTCCCCACCGGCGGATGCGAAAACACGACCGTGGCGATATCGCGGTAGTCCAGGCGGGCTTCGGCCTGCCCACCGAACAGCCTGTCCATCATGCGCCGTGCCGCGGCGATCGCCACCGGCGTCAGCGCGGCCTGACCGGTGACGTCGCCCACCGCGTGGATCCCGGGTACGTTCGTGTCCTGCCACGCATCCACCTGCACGAAGCCGCGCGCATCGGTGACCACGCCCGCGTCTTCCAGACCCATGCCGCCGGTATTCGGCGTGCGGCCGGTCGCGAAGATCAGACGGTCGAAGCGCTCGCTGCGCGTCCCGTCTTCCGCCAGCACGATCACGCCGTCGTGGGGCGCCTCCTCCAGCGCGGCCACCGCATGGCCGAAATGCAGGTGCACGCCGTGTTGCCGCATGTCGTCGGCCAGTTCAACGGTGATCTGCGCATCGAAACCGTCCAGCAACCGCGGCCCGCGCACGAACAGTTCCACCTGGCTGCCCAGCGCCCGCAGCACGCCGGCCAGTTCCACCGCCACGTACCCGCCACCAACGATGGCCACGCGCTCCGGCGCCGCGCACAGGTTGAAGAAATCGTCCGACACCTGCCCCAGCGCCGCGCCCGGGATGTCCGGCCGCGAAGGTCGACCGCCCGTGGCGATCAGCAGGTGTTCCCCACGCAGCGGCACGCCATCGGCGTTCACCACTGTGTGCGCATCCAGCAACCGTCCGTGGCAGGGCATCAGCACCACCCCGCTTTCGTCCAGCCGTTTTCGGTAGCTGGCGTGGATGCCGGCGATATAGCGCTGGCGATGGACGATGAACTCCTTCCAGTCGAGCACCGGCGGTGGCGTAGCGAAACCAAGCGACGAGGCCATGGCGATCTTCTGCGAGAGCTCCGCCGCCAGCCACATCGCCTTCTTCGGCACGCAGCCGACATTGACGCAGGTGCCGCCCAGTTCCTTCGGCTCCAGCAAGGCCACACGCGCACCATGCGAGGCCGCACGGAAAGCGCCGGCCAGTCCGCCGGAGCCGCCTCCGATCACGATCAGGTCGAAGTCCTGCGGCGTCATGCGAAGCGCTCCGGTCGGTAGGGCGAAGGATCGAAGGCCGGCCGGCGGCCCGTCATCAGGTCGGCCATCAGTTGCCCGGTGGCGGTGCTCATGCTGATACCCAGCATGCCGTGGCCCGCGGCGATCCAGACCTTGCGATGCCCCGGCGCGCGCCCAAGCAAGGGCAGGTCGTCCCAGGTCATCGGTCGCCACCCGCACCAGCGCTCGTGCACCTCGGCGCCGACGGGCTCGCGCAGGAACTCGCGCGCGCCCCGCTCCAGCGCCGCCAGGCGTGTCGCATTGAGCGTATCGTCATGCCCGGAGAACTCCATCGTGCTGCCCAGGCGGAAGCCGCTGCCCCAGACCGTGACGCAGACCGAGCGGTCCTTCAGCACCATCGGATGGCGCGGCACGCGCGCAGGACGCGAATAGGTGATCGAGTAGCCCTTGCCGGGCTGGATCGGAGCGCGGATGCCGAGCCGCCGCGCGAACGCGGGCGTCCACGCGCCCAGCGCGATCACCGCGTCGCCCCCTCTGCGCTCGCCCTGCGATGTCGCCAGACGAACGCCATCGGGCGTGGGCTCCAGTCGATCGACCCGGCAATGTTCCTCGATCACGCCACCGCGCTCGCGCACCACGCGCGCGAGTTCGGCCACATAGCGGTCCGGGCGCAGGCGTGCATCGCCAGGGAACCGGATGGCGCCGGCCACACCGGGCAGCATGGCCGGCTCTTCCCGTTCGTAGTCGGCGCCGCCGAAGACCTGCGTGGCGATGCCGAACGCCTTCAGCACGACGCTCTCGTCCACGTACTGCTGGAACCTGCGTGGATCACGGAAGACGTAGTCCAGGCCCTCTTCCTCGAATTCGCACTGCAGGCCGTAGCGACCGACCCAGTCGGCCAACCGTGTACGCGCATCGTTGAGCAGCGCCGCGCGCGCCTGCGTGCTCTGCCGCCAATCGCGCGGATTGCAGCGTGCGGCGAAGCGCAGCAGCCAGTGCCACAGCGCCGGATCGACACGGGGCTTGAGGTAGAGCGGCGCGTCCGGCGTGAACATCCAGCGCAGCGCCTGCGCCACTACGCCGGGGGCGGCCAGTGGCGGTGCATGGCTGGGGGTGATGGTGCCGCAGTTGCCGTGCGAGGCGCCGCCGCCAACGGCACCGGCCTCCAGGATGCGGACGCCGCGGCCGGCGTCGAGCAGGGCCAGCGCGGTCGCCAGACCGATGGCGCCGCCACCGATGATGAGGACGTCGTCGTGGGGGGGATTCACCCCGACAGTGTATTCCGAATCACCGCGCCTGCAGCCGCATCGGTTGCGGCGATGCGTAGGTCAGCGACCGCCACAGCCATTCCACCGGGCCGAACCGGAAGCGCGACAGCCAGGCATGGCTCAGCAGGACCTGCCCTCCGAACAGCACCAGCGCGAACAGCGGATGACATGCGCGCGGCAGTTGCTCGAAATACCCCAGGCCATAGCCGTAGAAGATCCACGTGCACACCAGCGACTGCATCAGGTAATTGGTCAGGGCCATGCGGCCGGCGGGCGCCAGCACCGACAGCGCCCGTTCGAACACCGGCACCTGCAGGGCCTTCAGGATCCACGCCAGGTAGCCCAGGCACATCAGCAGATTGGCCGTCATCTGCAACGCAAAGGCCGTGGACAGCCGCAGGCTGAAGGTGGCGAAGTCCATCGTCGGCGACAGCGCCAGCGACCCCAGCATCGCCAACAGGCCGAGCGGCAAGGCGCCCCAGCGCAGCAGCCCATAGAGGCGACCGAACTCCCGTGGCCGCGCGATGGCGCCGCTGCGCACGAACCAGGCCCCCAGCAGGAACAACCCGAAGGCGATGAACCCGAACATGGTGATGTTGCTCAGCGCCATGCCGGCGCTCTTGAGGCGCTGCCACGTCGCGTCCGCATAACTGCCGCCGCCATAGGCCGCGCGCTCGCTTTCGATCAGCGCCTGCATCTGTGCGCCGATCTGCGCCATCACCTTGTCCCAGGCCTCGGTGCCGGCGAGCAGGGACCCCATGGCGCCCATCAGGTACATGAAGGCGATCGGCGCGATGTACGCGGCCAGTCCCAGCCAGGCGTACCAGCGGTAGGGCAGCGGCCGGAACGCAAGCAGCAGGAACGAGCACAGCGCATACATCATCAGGATGTCGCCCGCCCAGATGAACACCGCATGCAGCACGCCGATGGCCAGCAGCACCAGCCCGCGCCGCCAATAGGTGCCCGCGAACGGCCGGCCCGCCTGCTCCGCGCGCTGCGACATCACGGCAAATCCCATGCCGAACAGCAGCGAGAACAGCGTGTAGAACTTGCCCTGCACCAGCACATAGACCAGCAGGTCGACGATGCGGTCGGCGCCGGTCAGCGCCGGATCCACGCCGCTCGCCGCCGCCATCACCGGCCCGACGAAGCCCTCCAGGTTCATCAACAGGATGCCCAGCAGCGCGAAACCGCGCAGCACGTCCATCGCTTCGATGCGCTCGGTCACCGCGATGGGTGACAGGTTCCCCGTGATCGTTGCCGACATTCCCTTCCCCTGTTCGATGCCCGAATTAGACCACGCCGGCCGCCGCTTCCCGCAAGCCAAAAGAAACGGCCCGCTTTCGCGGGCCGATCCAGGTACGGCGGTGGCGGGACTCAGTGGTGATGGCCACCGTCGCCATGCACATGGCCATGCTCGATCTCTTCGGGGCTCGCCTCGCGCACATCGACGATCTCCACGTCGAAGTGCAGGTCCTTGCCCGCCATCGGGTGGTTGAGATCCACGTCCACCACGCTCATGCCGACCTTCTGGATGGTGACGGCGCGCGGACCGAAGTTGGTCTGCAGCACCACCTGCTGGCCGGGAATCAGGCGCTGGTTGCCGAAGTGCTTCTTGGGCACGCGTTGGGTCAGGCCGTCGCGGCGCTCGCCATAGGCATCGGCCGCCGCCACGTCCACGCCGAAGCTGTCGCCGGCTTCACGGTCCTGCATGGCGTTCTCCAGGCCCGGGATGATGTTGCCGTGGCCGATCATGATGGCCAGCGGCTCACGGTCCTTCGAACTCTCGATCGGCTCCTGGCCGACTTCGGACACGGTGTAGTGGAAACGGACGACGCTGTCTTTTGCGATTTTCATGCGGGACTCTGGGCGGGGCCTGCCAGCGGGCAGGACGGGGGCGGCTTGTCGGCCGCAAGGGAATGCGGCGAAGATGCGCCGCGATGAAGGTCCGACATTATCCCGGCTTGCCCGCGCCCGCGCCACTTCAACGGTGGGCCGCCGCCCTGCTCTGCGGCGCCCTGCTGGCAGTGGCCGGATGCGGCGGTTCGAAGCCGCAGGCGCACAGGACCGCACCGCCGACCCAGCGCGACTGGCCGGTCGTGCAGGCCGACGACCCCGCCGCCGCCACCTCGGTGCTGATGCGGGCGATCGGCCTGGTGGGCACGCCTTACCGGTATGGGGGCAATACCCCCGAGTCCGGCTTCGACTGCAGCGGCTTGGTGACCTACGTGTACCGGGACATGCTGGACCTGCGCCTGCCGCGCACCTCGCGGGAACTGGCACAGGTGCAGGGGCCGAAGATCGAACCCCGTCGCCTGGCCCCGGCCGACCTGGTGTTCTTCGGCAGCCGCGGCAGCGTGACCCACGTGGGCATCTACGTAGGCGAGGGCCGGTTCGTGCACGCGCCCAGCACCGGAGGCACGGTGCGGCTGGACCATCTGGACGGCCCCTACTGGCGGGACCACTACACCGGCGCAAAACGCGTGCTTCGTTAGGAATCGGTCAACTCTGTGACGCCGGCCGTTCACAATTAACGAATAAATAACGATTTATGAACCAAATCGCGTCGATCAGGCGGCATTATCGCCGCTGACTTGTTAAACCCATCGCCCGCGTGACGACCGACGACGACCTGCCCACAGGCCAGCCTGCCGCCACCCACCGTCCTTCGCGTGGGGTTTCCCGACTCCTTCTGGGGCTTGGCCTGACGGCCATGGCCGCCATCGCGCAGGCACAGACTGCCCCGGCGGGCGTCGACGCCGCGTCAACGCAGGCCTCGGCCGATGTCGTCGCCTCCCCCGCCCCGGCGTCCTCCAAGCCGGTGACCACCAGCGTCAAGGAAAAGGCCGCCGAGGCCGCCACCGCCACTCTCTCCGCCCTGCTTCCGCGTCTGGCAGCCAGCGATACGCTGCCGCTGGTCGACCGCTCGGCGATGGTGGCCGGCGACATCAGCAAGCTGCTGGCCGCCTACGACCTGAGCAAGGAAGGCGTGGTCGCCCAGGAACAGCAGGGCGGCAAGGTCCAGGCCGTGCTGCAGCGTGCGCTGGCCCTGATGGGCACGCCCTACCGTTGGGGCGGCACCTCGCCCGACAGCGGTTTCGACTGCAGCGGGCTGGTCGGTTACGTGTTCCGCACCGCGTTGGGCATCGAACTGCCGCGCGTGTCCCGCGACATGGCCAGCAAGGCGGACGCAGAACTGGTCGCGGCACGTGAAGAACTGCGCCAGGGCGACCTGGTGTTCTTCGGACTGAAGGGCCGCGTGAACCACGTCGGCATCTACGTGGGCGAAGGACGTTTCCTGCACTCGCCCAGCCGTGGCAAGGACGTGCGCGTGGACAGCCTGCTGACCGGCTACTGGGCCAACCGCTACCTGAGCGGTCGTCGCGTCGCGATGTAAGCGCCGGAAGGTTTCCGCGACACGATGAAGGCCGCCTCGCGCGGCCTTCTGCATTCTGGGCGACGGTGCAGCGCAGCTTGCACCGCACGGCCCCCTGCCGCCATCCTCCGGCCGATGCGCCAACACCGCGCGCCACCTGTCGTTTCGCGCCGAAGGGGAGTCGTACGCGATGCAGGCTTCACTGCTGACCAACCTGCTGCTGCCGTTGGCCCTGGGCATCATCATGCTCGGGCTGGGACTGGGACTGACGCTGGACGACTTCCGTCGCGTGGCGCGCTACCCGCGCGCAGTGCTGATCGGGCTCGCGTTGCAGACGCTGGTGCTGCCGTGGGCCGCGTTCGGGCTGGCACTGGGCTTCGCCCTGCCGGCCGAACTCGCCGTCGGCCTGATGCTGCTGGCCGCTTCGCCCGGCGGCGCCACCGCCAACATCTACAGCCACCTCGCGCGCGGCGACGTGGCGTTGAACATCACCCTGACCGCGATCAACAGCCTGCTCTGCCTGCTCACGCTGCCGGTGATCCTGGATCTTTCACTGGAGTATTTCCTCGGCGCCGGCCAGTACGTGCCGCCGCCGACGAAGAAAGTGGTCGAGGTCGCCGCCATCATCCTGCTGCCGGTCGCCATCGGCATGGTCATCCGCGCCCGGGCCGCCGGGTTCGCAGCGCGCACCGAAAAGCCCATCCGCCTGCTGTCGGTGCTCGTGCTGGCGTTGCTGGTGGTCGCGGCCGTGGCGCAGGAATGGAAGACCCTGACCACCTATTTCGCCATCGTCGGCCTGGCCTGCCTGCTGTTCAACCTGGCCAGCATGGGCGCCGGCTACGCCGCGCCGCTGGCGCTGCGCCTGCCGAAGAAGCAGGCCATCGCGATCGCTATGGAGATCGGCATCCACAACGGCACGCTGGCCATCTTCATCGCGCTCAACGTGCTGCAGAACGCGACCATCTCGGTACCGGCGGCGGTCTACAGCCTGCTGATGTTCGTCACCGCGGCGGTGTTCGCGTGGTGGGTGTCGCGCGGCGGGCGCCACGCCGCGGGCTAATCGCTGCTCCCCGGGCCACGCGCCACGTAGGCCATGCTGATGGACGCGGGTGCGGTCTCGGCGAAGCCGAACTGCGTATAGAGGTGTCGGGCGTCTCCGTCAGCGATCAGCATGACGTAGGCCGATGGCGGCGCATTCGCACGCAACCATGCATCCAGCGCCGCCATGATCCGCTTGCCCAGCCCCTGCCCCTGGTGGTCCCGCCGCACGGCGATGTCCACGACGACGAAGACGGTGCCGCCGTCGCCGACCACCCGTCCCATGCCGATCACCTCACCGGCCTTCAGCAGGCTGACGCCGTACAGTGTGTTCGCGAGGCCGCGCTCGGCGGCTTCCTGCAATTTGGGGGACAGCCCCGTCTCGATACGAAGCCGCCTGTAAGTCGGCGCGTCGGGGAACGACTCGACCAGTTCGATCCGGTCCACGTCACTCATGGCGCGGACGCAGCATCGTCCGCAAGGCCCACGTTCGTCGATGCCGATTCGTAGACCTCCCTGTCCAGCAGTCCGGTCTCCTTCGCCACCAGCACCGGCACCAGCATCTGCCCGGTCACGTTGGTCATGGTGCGCATCATGTCGAGGATGCGGTCGATCGCCACCAGCAGGCCGATGCCTTCCAGCGGCAGGTTGGCGGCGCTCAGCACCAGGGTGACCATCACCGTGGCCGTGCCCGGCACGCCGGCCGTGCCGAAGCTGCCCAGCACCGATGCCAGCAGGATGACGAAGTACTGGTTCATCGACAGGTCGAGCCCGAAGTACTGGGCCACGAAGATCGACGTCAGCGCCGGATAGATCGCACCGCAGCCGTCCATCTTGATGCTGGCACCCAGCGGCACCGCGAACGCGGCGTAGTCCTTGTCCACGCCCAGATTGTGGGTGACGCTGCGCAGCGCGACCGGCATGGAAGCGAAGCTGGACGAACTGACGAACGCCACCTGCATGCCGGGCGCGGCGCCACGGAAGAACTTCCACGGGTTGAGCCCGTGCGCCAGCAGCAGGCTGCCGTACACGACGGTGATGTGGAGCGCGCAGGCCAGGTAGAGCGCACCGATGTAGCTGCCCAGCGGCAGCAGCTTCTCGAATCCATAGGTGCCGACCAGGCTGCCGATCAGGCCGAACGTACCGATCGGCGTCATCTCCAGCACGAAGCGCGTCACCTGCACCATCGTGTCGCTGGCCTCGCCCGCGAGCTTGCGCAGGCCGGCGCTGCGCTCGCCCAGCTTGACCAGCGCGAAGCCCAGCAGGCCGGCGAAGAAGATCACCTGCAGGATCTTGCCCTCGGTGAGCGCCTTGAACGGATTGGCCGGCACGATGTCCAGCAGCACCTGTACCGGCGTGGGAACTTCGCGCACCTGGTAATCCGGCGCCATCATCAGCCCGGTCAGCCCCTTGCCCGGCTGCACCACCCAGCCCACGGCCAGGCCCACGCAGACCGCCAGCGCGGCCGTCGCAGCGAACCACAGGAACGTGCGCCCGCCCAGCGCGGCCACGGACTTCTGCCCGTGCAGGCTGGACACGGCATTGATCACCGCGAAGAACACCAGCGGCACCGCGATCATCTTGATCAGCGTGACGTAAAGGTCGCCGAGTGGCTTCAACCAGGTCCCCGCGGCCGGCCCCATCAGCCAGCCCGCCACTGCGCCCAGCACGAAGCCGGCGACGACGCGCTGCCAGAACGGGATCCTCAACCAGGCTGCAACCAGCTTCATCCGTACGACCCACGGGGTGGACGCGACACCTTAGCCCAAGGCCTGCCACCCCGCGACCCTGCACGCGGAATGCCGGGTGTCATGAACAGGACACTGCACGGGCGGCATAATGGCGCGTCCGCCCTCTTCCGGTTCGCCATGCTCCTGCGTTCTTTCGTGTCGCCGCTCGCCGGCATGACCCTGCTCACCGCCCTGGCCGGCTGCGCCAGCACCGCGTCCTCTTCCTCACCAGCGCTGCACGTCGACGTGCCTGCGGTTGCGCACCCGCAGGGTGAGAGTCCGCAGTGGTGGTATCGGAATGGTGCGGCGAAGGCCGCCGCCCATGGCGCAATGCAAGGCAAGGCGAAGAACGTCATCGTCTTCCTCGGCGACGGCATGAGTCTGACCACCGTGGCCGCCGCGCGCATCTTCGAAGGCCAGCGCAAGGGCATGCCGGGCGAGGAGAACCTGCTGAGCTGGGAGCACTTCCCGCACACCGCCTTCAGCAAGACCTACAACACCGATTCGCAGACGCCCGACTCGGCCGGCACCATGACCGCCATCGCCACCGGCGTGAAGTCGCACATGGGCGCCATCGGCGTGTCGGCGGGCCGCAAGGGCGAATGCACGCCCGATGGCAGCAAGGACCTGCTCAGCTGGCTGACGCTGGCCGACAGCGCCGGCCTGGCCACGGGCGTCGTCACCACCGCCCGCCTCACCCATGCGACGCCGGCCGCGACGTATGCGCATGTCTCGCACCGCGACTGGGAGAACGACACCGACCTGCCGCCTGACGCCGCGGCAGCAGGTTGCAAGGACATCGCGCAGCAGTTGCTTGCCGCCGCGCGTTTCGGCCGCGGCCCCACCGTCGCGCTGGGCGGCGGGCGTGGCGAGTTCCTGCCGATCGACGTCCGCGACCCCGAAGAAGACGACAAGGTCGGTCAGCGCCTGGACGGCCGCAACCTGGTGGCCGAATGGCAGCAGGCGCATCCGCAGGGCGCGTACGTCACCAACACGCAGCAGCTGAAAGCCGCCGCCGATGCGCCGCAGCTACTGGGTCTGTTCGAATACGACCACATGCAGTTCGAACACGACCGCCGCAAGGACGACCAAGGCGAGCCCTCGCTGGCCGAGCTGACCCGCGCGGCGATCCGCACCCTGTCAGGCAATCCCAACGGCTTCGTGCTGCTGGTGGAAGGCGCGCGCATCGACCACGCCAATCACTACGGCAACGCCTATCGTGCGCTCGACGAGACCGTCGCCATGTCGGACGCCGTGCAGGCCGCGGTGGAGGCGACCTCACGCGACGACACGCTGATCGTCGTGACGGCCGACCACTCGCACACGCTGAACTTCGTCGGTTACCCCGTACGTGGCAATCCCATCCTCGGCAAAGTGCGCGGCCAGGGCGGCGAAGACGACACGCCGGGCGACCTGGCCCGCGACCAGACCGGTCTGACCTTCACCACGCTGAGCTATGCCAACGGCCCCGGCTACACCGGCGCCAGCAACCGGCAGCCCGCCGGCCCCAAGACCTTCCTGCATGCGCCCAGCAGCGTCGAGCCCGCCGAAGGCCGCCCGGACCTGAGCCACGTCGACACCGAGCACCCCGACTACCTGCAGGAAGCGTTGGTACCGTTGAAGTCCGAATCGCATGGTGGCGAAGACGTCGGCATCTGGGCCATCGGCCCCGGCAGCGACGCCTTCCGCGGCACGCTGGAACAGAACACGATCTACCACGTCATCGTGCAGGCCGCGCCGAAGCTGCGCGCGCGCCTGTGCGCCGCAGGCACCTGCGACGCGAACGGCGTGCCGGTGGAGTTGCCGAAGATCGGGGATTTCGAGAAGAGGTGAGTCAGCGTGCCGGCGTGGCCGGCACAGCACTCAGAGCGGCTTGGCCAGCACCGCGCCTCATCGAACAAGAGGCACCGCGACGGGAAAGCGCGTGGCAACGCGCCAGGACACCCCCGTGCAAGCGAGATCGCCTCAGAATGGCTTGGCCAGCACCAGCCACACCACGACGATCAATCCGAACAGCGGCAGTTCGTTGAACCACCGCAGCGCCGTGGGCGAAGGCAGCGACTTGCCCTTCGCGGCGTTCTTCAGCCAGCGGCCGGTGACGATGAAGTGCACCAGCATCAGCGCGACCAGCGTCAACTTGGCATGCAGCCAGCCGCCGCTGATGCCGAAACCGAACCACAACACACCGCCCAGGATCACCGCGATGCCGAACATGCTGTGGCCAAAACCGTAGAGGCGGCGTCCCATCAGCTGCAGGCGCGCCTGCACGTCGGCCTGCCCCGCCGTCTCGGCCAGGTTGACCAGGATGCGCGGCAGGTAGAACACCGTCGCCATCCAGGCGATGACGAAGACGAGGTGGAAGGTCTTGACCCACAGGTAAAGGCTGGCTTGGTCCACGCTGGCCGACTCCATCGCTTGGAAGGGTGATGCGGGATTCTCCGCTACCGTCGCAAGGCCTGTCCAACTTCCGGGATGCCGGCTTGCCGTCGTTCCAGCGTAAGCTGGAACCCAGCTTGATTCTGCCGCTGCGCACGCTCCCACGAAAATGCAACGGCAACGTGGATCCCGGCTTGACCAGCCATTCGGCTGTTGAAAACCGCCGGGATGACGACCAAGCGCTTCTTTTCCACTACCCGCGTACTTCAATGACCAAGCATTACGACGCCGACTACTTCCAGCGCTGGTACCGCGACGGCGACATCGGCGGCGCACCCCGGCTCGCGCGCAAGGTCGCACTGGCCGTCGCGGTGGCCGAGTACCACCTGGAGCGCCCGATCCGCACGGTGCTCGATATCGGATGCGGCGAGGGCGCCTGGCGCGCACCGCTGCTGAAGCTGCGACCGAAGCTGCAGTACCTCGGCTTCGACAGCAGCGAGTACGCGATCCGCCGCTTCGGGCGCACGCGCAACCTGCACTACGCGCGCTTCGAGGACTTCCAGTACCTGCGCCCCTGCGAACCCGTCGACCTGCTGGTGTGCTCGGATGTACTGCATTACGTGCCCACGCGCGAACTCAAGCGCGGCCTGACCGGGCTGGCGGAGCTGTGCGGCGGGGTGGCCTTCCTGGAGACGTTCGCCAGGGAAGACGACTTCGAGGGCGACCATGAGGGCTTCCAGCCGCGCAGGGCGGCGTGGTATCGGCAGGCCTTCAATGGCGAAGGGTTCCAGTCCGTCGGCAATCACTGCTGGTTGGGGCCACGCCTGGCCGGCGATGTGGCCGTGCTGGAGGCCGCGGACTACCGGCCGATAACCTGAACAGGCCACGGGCGGCAACTGACCCTTTGCGGTATGCTGCGACGCAGCACCATGCACCAAAATCGGGATTCCGGACTGCCATGACCCTGTACCAACTGCACGAACTCGGACGCGCATGGATGGCGCCGCTGGCCTACATGGCCGAAGCGAACGCGCGCATCTTCTCCGCTCCGACCAGTTGGCTGTCCAACCTGCCGGGCGCCGAACGCATCGCGGCGGGCAACGAACTCGTGCACCGCATCGGCAAGGATTACGAAAAGCCGGCGTGGGAGATCCGCGAGGTCGAGGCGCATGGCCGTACCGTGCCCGTGGTGGAACTGGAAGCGCTGAAGAAGCCGTTCTGCCGGCTGCTGCGCTTCAAGCGCTATACCGACGATGCCGACACCATCGCGCTGCTGAAGGACGACCCGGTGGTGCTGGTGGTGGCGCCGTTGTCGGGCCATCACGCCACCCTGCTGCGCGACACGGTGCATACCCTGCTGCGCAACCACAAGGTGTACGTGACCGACTGGGTGGACGCCCGCATGGTGCCGGCGTCCGAAGGCGCCTTCAGCCTGGACGACTACGTGGCCTACGTGGAGGAATTCATCCGCCACATCGGCGCCGAGAAGCTGCATGTGATCAGCGTCTGCCAGCCGACCGTGCCCGTGCTGGCCGCCGTGTCGCTGATGGCCGCGCGTGGCGAAGCCACGCCGCGCTCGCTAGTGATGATGGGCGGCCCGATCGATGCGCGCCGTAGTCCCACCGAAGTCAACAGCCTGGCCACGCGCAATCCCCTGTCGTGGTTCGAGCACAACGTCATCCACACGGTGCCGATGCCCTACCCGGGCGAAGGCCGCCGCGTGTATCCCGGCTTCCTGCAACACGCCGGATTCATCGCGATGAATCCCAGCCGCCACTTCATGTCGCACTGGGACTTCTACAGCGACCTGGTGAAGGGCGACCTTCAGGATGCCGAATCGCACCGCAGGTTCTACGACGAGTACAACGCCGTGCTGGACATGCCAGCCGAGTATTACCTGGACACCATCCGCACCGTGTTCCAGGAATTCCTGCTGCCGCGCGGCATGTGGAAGGTCAACGGCGAACTGGTGAAGCCCGCCGCGATCCGCAAGACCGCGCTGATGAGCATCGAAGGCGAACTGGACGACATTTCCGGCCAGGGCCAGACCGCTGCCGCGCACGATCTGTGCACCGGCATTCCCAAGCCCCACCACAAGCACCTGACCGTCGAGGGCGCCGGCCATTACGGGATCTTCAGCGGTCGCCGCTGGCGCGAGAAGGTCTATCCGCAGGTGCGCGACTTCATCGCGAAATACGCCGGCTGACGCATCGCCTGGTGTGGGATCGACGTCAGTCGCGAAGCTTTTGAAGAACCACCGGCGCCTCCATGCCGACGCAAGAAAAGGCCGCCCTCACAGGCGGCCTTCTCGTTCGCGACACGCGTCGCGCCCACATCGATCATTCACACCACCGGCGTGCGCACCAGCAGGTGCTTGGCCAGCCAGCCGTGGAAGCGGCCGACCATGCGCGCCAGGTGCAGGGTGACGAACAGCAGGACGATGCCGAAGACGGACACCAGCGGCAGCATCCAGGGCGCGTCGGTGATCATGTTCCAGTCGCCGAAGCTCATCACGTAGTCGAACGGCAGGAAGTACGCCACCGGCGCCGCGATGAAGCCCAGCGACACGGCCAGCAGCGTGATGGCCACCGAAAAGTACAGGACGCCCAGCGGATGCATCAGCAGCAGGTACAGCATCGCCGTCCAGGTACGGCCGTCGGTGAACAATTCCTTCAGGCGCGTCGTCCACGGCTTGTCGCGCTGCGTGTAAAGCGGACGGCGCGGCATGCGTTCGCCCAGCAGCACTTCCACCACGCGCCCCTCCACCAGCGACAGCAGGCGCACCGACATCAGGAACAACAGCAGCAACGGAATGCCGATGATCAGGATCATCAGACCGAACGACAGGCTGGCGCCGGTCACGACCCAGGTGAAGTAGAACGTGCCGGTGGCCAGCGACAACAGCATGTAGAACAGCGCACCGTAGGTACGGGCATCGGCGGCCACGCCGAAGAACCGTCCCAGCAGCGACCTGCGCTTCGGCGGTAGCGGCGGACGCAGGGCCTTGGCGACGGTGACCTCGGTCTCGCGGTAGATGTCGGCAACTTCCTCCGGCGCGCCGTAGCTGCCGGCGACCGAGGCGATCACCTCGGCTTCGGACTTGCCGGGGTTTTCGGCCAGTTCCGAGCGCAGGTATTCCTCCGCGTCGTAGACGGCGTCCTGGATCATCGCCTTGTCCGCACCGGCGAGCGCGGCGCGCAGCTGCTCTAGGTACTCGGGAATCGTGGTGGGCAGGCGGCTGCCCGGGTCGGTGGTGGTGTTCATGCAGGAATCCCCTCAAGCACGGAATCGACGGAATCGCGGGTGGCGCGCCAGGCGGCGGCCCAGGACTGCAGGGTCTGTCGCCCCGCCTCGGTGATGCGGTAGTAGCGGCGCGGCGGGCCCGCGACCGACGGCTCGACGAAGCTGTCCAGCAAGCCGCCGCCCTCCAGGTTGCGGAGTACCGGGTACAGGGCACTCTGCTTTCCGCTGAGCACGCCGTCGCCGACACGCTCCAGCTGCTTGGCGATCAGGTAGCCGTACAACGGCTCGCCCGCGCGGGCCAGGACCGCCAGCAGCGCCAGCGACACCGTGCCGGCGCTCAGCTCCTTCTGGAACTTCTTCAGATGGATATCGGGTTCACTCATGGCTCCCCCCTTCGCGGCACATCCGCTAGGTTGGAGACGATGCTATTGCGAACTTTGATATAGCGAATGTGCCAGTAGTCACCGTACCCTGATGCACGGCGACCCGCTCGCGGCGGCTCGACGCCCTGCAGCGACTCGCCGACCCGTCACCGCGAACCGCCCCGGCTGCGTCCTGCCTGCCACCGCGCGGCCGCCAGCAGTCCCGGCAACGCAACGGCCCAGGCGGCCGCCAGCCACAGAAGTCCCCGCCACGCGGGGCTGGCGAACTCGGCGGCTCCCCACCCGCGTGCGGCTGCCAGATACGCCAGGGGGCCGCCGATGCCGCCCAGCAGCGCCCCCGCCCACCACCGCGCCTGCAGGCTGCGCATGGCGCCATTGAGGGTGACGGCCAGCGAGGCCCACAGCGCCAGGATCCAGGCCGGCGCCACCCCACCGCCTGCCATCGAGGCCCGATACGTCACCCAGCCTTGCACCGACGCCACGCCGTCGACCACCAGTCCACACGCCACGGCGAGCACCACCAGTCTCACCTCGTCGCCACGACGCGGTGCCAACGCCAGATGCATGCCAACGAACAACGCCGCGGCCAGCACGCCGGGCCATGCATCACCCCGTCCGGCGGCGATCACCGCGATGAACCACACGATCTGGTTGCCGGCCACATTGAACAGCGTCCGCCATGCGGCCTTCCGGATTCCGAATGCGGAAAGACCGGGGGGCGACGCCCCCCGGCTCTCCTGGCGCAGGTCCCGACTCAAGGCGCCGGCTCGTAGAAATAGGTCTGCACGCGGGCGGTGCCCACCGGCAGGCCGGCCTGGAACGCGGACACGTTGAAGACCGCGTTCAACGCCACGGCCGCTTCGTCGTTGAGCGTCAGTCGCACGTTGTCCAGCTGCACGGAACCAGCACGCGCGTGCAGTCCGCGCACGACGGGCGCGCCAACCAACGTGATGTCGAACAGCGGCAGGCGTCCCAGCACGCTGTCGTTGACCTTCACCAGTCCGGTCAACACCGGGGCGGCACCGGTCGTGTCGATGGTGTAGCTGCTCAGGTTGACCTCGGTGGCCCCGGCGCGCAGCGTCAGGCCGCCCGCATGGTCCACCTCGCCCTTCAGGGTGCCCAGATCCAGCTCGCCGCCGGGGATGGGGAACGAAGCGCTCGCGCCCCGCAGCCGGGCGGGATACGAGGCTTTCACGGAGACGCCCAGCGAGGTCAGCGCGCCCACCAGGTCGGCGGACAGCTGCACGCGGGTATCGCCGCCCAGCGTGTTGACGGTGGGCGACGCGAATGCGGCCGAAGGCAGCAGCGCGGCCATGACCAGGACCAGGCCACGGAGTCGAAGCGTTTTCATGAGGGATTCCTGTGAAGTGGGTTTCGGGGGAATGACAACGACAGGGCACGCGCGGGTTCGACGCTTCCCACGGCCCTCGGCGCGTGCATCGAAGGCCATCGGCCATACGCGGGCGCAACCGCCGTGGATGCGGGGCACGTGGCATCGGGCCGACCGTCCGATGGACGGCGGCCTGCGGATTCGCTGATGTGCACGCGCCGTGAAGGACGGCCCGGGAAGGAACTATTTGACGCGCCGCTTTTCCAGCTTGCGCGCCAGCGTGCGCCGGTGGAGTCCCAGCCTGCGTGCGGCCTCGGAAATGTTGAAGTCGCTGGCCGCCAGCGCTTCATGGATGTGTTCCCACTCCAGCGTCTTGATCGAGGTGGTGCGCGCGCTCAGTTCCACATCGGCATCGCCGACGGCGCGCTGGAAAGCCGCCTCGATGTCGTCGGTGTTGGACGGCTTGGCCAGATAGTGGCGCGCGCCCAGCTTGATCGCCTCCACCGCCGTGGCGATGCTGGCATAGCCGGTCAGCACCACGATCACCATCTCCGGATCGGCGTCGTGCAGGAGCCTGACGCTGGACAGGCCGGACGCACCGCCGGCCAGCTTCAGGTCCACCACCGCATGCGTGGGCGCGAATTCGCCCAGCAACGCCGCCATGCCCTCCTCGCCGGCGAGATGGCGCACCTCGTAGCCGCGCCGCTCGAACGAGCGCACCAGCGTGCGCGCGAACGCCGCGTCATCCTCGACGATCAGCAACCGGCGCTCATTCTTGGCCGTCATCATCCGGGTCCTCGATCGCGATCGCCGCCAGCGGCAGCGTCACCGTCACCACCGCACCGCCCTGGGGGCGATTCTCCGCCTGCAGCCGGCCGCCCAGCGTGCGGGCCACGTTGACCGACAGGAACAGGCCCAAGCCACCGCCCGGCCGTCCCTTGCTGCTGTTGTAGGGCGTGCCGAGCCGCTGCAGGATGCCCGGCTCGAACCCGGGTCCGGCATCGGCCACCACCACCACCACGGCGTCGTCCTCGCAGCGCACGTCCAGGGCGACCCAGTCGGGTGAAGCTTCCAGCGCGTTGTCCAGCACGTTGAACACCATCTGCCGAAGGCCGGCATCGGTGACGATACGCGGATCGGGGCCGCTCTGGTTGCGGTAATCGAAGCGGGGCGGATTCCGCGCCTGTTCCCATTCATGCGCCAGTTCGTCGAACAGCGCATGGAGCGTGGTTTCGGTGGGCGCTTCGGCGCGGGTCTCGCCGGCGGCCATCAGGATGTTGGTGACGATGGATTTGCAGCGGGCCACCTGCGCCTGCATTTCCAGCACGTCGTTGTGCAGCTCGCCGTCGGAGGCCATGGTGGGCAGGTGCTGCCAGTCGCCCAGGATCACCGACAGCGTGGAAAGCGGCGTGCCCAGCTCGTGCGCGGCCCCTGACGCCAGCAGGCCGATGCGCACGATGTGCTCCTCCTCCACCGCCCGCTGGCGCAGCTCGGCCAAGCGCGCATCGCGCTCACGCAGGATGCCGCCGATGCGGGTGATGAACACCACCAGCAAGCCGGCGATCAGCAGGAAGCAGACCAGCAACCCCTGCACGTAGTGATCCGCCAGCCCACGCGCAGGCGCCACCGCCAGCTTCAGCGGCGCAGGCACGGCCGCGAGTCCGACGACACACAGCGCCGCGGCGACCGCGATTACCCAACTGCCGGGCGAACGCAACAGCACCGTGCCGATCACCACCTGCAGCAGGAACAGGAACACGAACGGATTGGCGATGCCGCCGGACAGGTACAGCTGCACCGTGAGCGAGGCCACGTCCACCAGCAGGCCAACCAGCAGGGCCGAATGCGAAACCTGTGTGTGGCGCCGGCACCACAGGTGGCTGGCCAGGTTGAACAGCACCAGAGCGGCCAGCACGGCAAACATCGGCTGCAGGGGCAGTGCGACGCCCAGGCCGTACTGCACCACCAGGATCGTCGCCACCTGTCCCACCACCGCGATCCAGCGCAGCTGGATGAGCTGCTGCAGGTTGCGCAGGCCCGCACGATCGTACGACCCCGCCAGGCGTACAGCCGGCGGGGCAGGATCGTCTGGAGCTTCAGCCTGGCGGAAGTACATGCGTGTCCCGGGAGGAGTGTCGGCGCCGATCATCGCGCAAGCGGCGTTCCGACGCGACCAGGACGCCTGCGGCTACCAGCGTCAGCAACGCCATGCCGAACCAGGTCAGGGCGTAGGACAGGTGCGGATCGCGGAACTTCACCACCGTCATGCCGCCGCGCGGCCAACCACGGCCGCCCGGGTCGGCATCGGCATCGATGAAGAAGGGGGCGACCTGCGCAGCCGGCAATCCCTGCCTGCGTGCGATCGCGGCGACATCGCGCGAATACCAGCGGTCCTGCATCGGCAGGTTGCGGCGCAGGAAGCCGCCACCGGGCTCACTGATGCGCAACAGGCCTTCCACGACCACCGGGCCCCGTGGTGCGCGCGACGCGGTGGCGCCGGCCGGCACGAAGCCCCGATTGACCAGCACGTAGTCACCGTTGTCGGCCTGCAAGGGCTGCAGCAGCCAAAAGCCGCCGCCGAGTTCGGTCACCGCCTGCGTGCGTACCAGCCGGTCCTGCAGGAAGTGTCCGGCCACCCGGATGCGCCGATAGCCATGGTCCGCCTCGGTGATGACGGGCCACTGCACGCGGGAAGGCGCCGGAACGGCCGCCGCATGGATGCGTGCATCGACGCGGGCGATCAGGTCGTGCTTCCACCCCATCCGTTGCAGCTGCCACACACCCAGCACGACGAATCCGCAGAAGGCGAATACCAGCAGCGCCGCGAACGCGACCCGCCAGCGCGCGCGCGGCGGCGGCATGGCAGCCGCGTCGGTCACGGCAGGCTCTGGACCGCGTCCTGCATCCGCTGCATGTCGTGCGCGCCCGGCATCATGTGGGTGTTCATGTTGTGCATGACCCACAACGTGCCGGCCAGCACGATCACCAGCAGCACGGCGGTGAAGATCAGCGCGAACAGGTTCCAGCCGCCTTCCGACTTCGGGTTCATGTGCAGGAAATACACCATGTGCACGACGACCTGCACCATGGCGAAGGCCAGGATCACCAGCGTGGTGATGGCCGGCGTGGGCAGCACCTTGGCCATCACCAGCCAGAACGGGATCGCGGTCAGCACGACCGACAGCACGAAGCCGGTGACGTACTCCTTCACGCTGACGTGCGGAATGCCGTCCTCGAGGAAGTCGTCGTGTTCGGAGTGGGAAGAAGGATGACCCATCACTGCACGCCCATCAGGTAGACGAAGGTGAAGACGCCGATCCAGACGACGTCGAGGAAATGCCAGAACATCGACAGGCAGGCGATGCGGCGCGTGGTGGTCCGGTTCAACCCCCACTTGCGCACCTGTACGCACAGCACGACCAGCCAGATGACGCCGAACAGCACGTGCAGGCCGTGCGTGCCGACCAGGGTGAAGAACGCCGACAGGAACGCGCTGCGCTGGGGTCCCGCACCGATATGGATCAGGTGATGGAACTCGTAGACCTCGATCGACAGGAAGGCCAGACCCAGCAGACCGGTGACCAGCAGCCAGCCGATCGTGCCGCGGCTGTTGCGCTTCATCATCGCCAGCATCGCGAAGCCGTAGGTGATCGACGAGACCAGCAGAATGCCGGTATTGATGGCGATCAGGTGCAGGTTGGGCAGGAACAGGTCGCGGCCGGACGGGCCCGCGGCGTAGCTGCCCGAGAACACCCCGAACGTGGCGAACAGGCTGCCGAAGATCATCAGGTCGCTGAGCAGGTAGATCCAGAAACCCAGCAGCGTGCCGTTCTCAGGATGGTGCCTGCCCTCGGTGTCCAGGAACACCGGCGAGCCGTCGGGTCGATTGAGGGCGATGGACTCAGACATGGGCGTGGTTTGCAAGGCCTTGGTTCGGGAGTGCGCGCTCCAGCTGTTCGGTGCGCGCCTGCTCGGTGCGGGCAACCTCGTCGGCCGGAATGTAGTAGTCGCGGTCGCGATCGAAGCTGTGCCAGATCGCATAGGCGATCGTCGCCAGCAGCGACACGCCCGCCAGCCACCAGACGTGCCAGATCAGCGCGAAGCCGCACACCGTGCTCAGCGCCGACAGGACCACGCCCGCACCGGTGTTACGCGGCATATGGATGGCCTTGAAGCCACTCTTCGGACGCTCGAACCCGCGCTGCTTCATGTCCGTCCAGGCGTCGGTGTCGTGCACCACCGGGGTGAACGCGAAGTTGTAGTCCGGCGGTGGCGAGGACGTGGACCATTCCAGCGTGCGCCCGCCCCACGGATCGCCGGTGTGGTCGCGCAGCTGCTCGCGTCGGCGGAAGCTGACGTAGATGCAGTACAGGAAGGCGGCGATGCCGATAGCCACCAGCACCGCGCCGAAGGCCGCGATCTGGAACCAGATCTGCAGCGAAGGGTCCTCGAAATGACTCATGCGGCGGGTCACGCCCATCAGGCCCAGCACGTACAGCGGCGTGAACGCGAACCAGTAGCCGGCCAGCCAGAACCAGAACGAGACCTTGCCCCAGAAGTCGTCGAGACGGAAGCCGAAGGCCTTGGGGAACCAGTGCGTCATCGCCGCAAACAGGCCGAATACCACGCCGCCGATGATGACGTTGTGGAAGTGCGCCACCAGGAACAAGCTGTTGTGCAGCACGAAGTCCGCCGGCGGCACCGCCAGCAGCACGCCGGTCATGCCGCCAACCACGAAGGTCACCATGAAGCCCATCGTCCACAGCATCGGCACCTCGAACCGGATGCGGCCGCGGTACATGGTGAACAGCCAGTTGAAGATCTTCGCGCCCGTCGGGATCGAGATGATCATCGTGGTGATGCCGAAGAACGAGTTGACGCTGGCGCCCGACCCCATGGTGAAGAAGTGGTGCAGCCACACCAGGTACGACAGCACGGTGATGCAGACCGTGGCGTAGACCATCGACGAGTAGCCGAACAGGCGCTTGCCGGAATACGTGGACACGATCTCGGAGAACACGCCGAACAGCGGCAGGATCAGGATGTAGACCTCAGGATGGCCCCAGATCCAGATCAGGTTGACGTACAGCATGGCGTTGCCGCCGAGATCGGTGGTGAAGAAGTTGGTGCCCACGTAGCGGTCCAGCGTCATCAGGGCCAGCACCGCCGTCAGCACCGGGAACGACACCACGATCAGCACGTTGGTGCACAGCGCCGTCCAGGTGAACACCGGCATCTTCATCATGCCCATGCCCGGCGCGCGCATCTTCAGGATGGTCACCAACAGGTTGACGCCGGACAACAAAGTGCCGACACCGGCGATCTGCAGCGCCCAGATGTAATAGTCCAGCCCGACCCCGGGGTCCTGGTTGCCCAGGTTGGACAGGGCCAGCCAGCCGGAGGTCGAGAACTCGCCCAGGAACAGCGACAGCATGACCAGCACCGCGCCCGCGGTGGTCATCCAGAAACTGAAGTTGTTGAGGAACGGGAACGCCACGTCGCGCGCGCCGATCTGCAGCGGCACCAGGTAGTTCATCAGGCCGGTGACCAGCGGCATGGCCACGAAGAAGATCATGATCACGCCATGGGCGGTGAAGATCTGGTCGTAGTGGTGCGGCGGCAGGTAACCCAGATTGTCGCCGAAGGCCATGGCCTGGTGCAGGCGCATCATGATGGCGTCGGCGAAGCCTCGCAGCAGCATCACCAGGCCCAGCACCATGTACATGATGCCGATCTTCTTGTGGTCGATGCTGGTGAACCACTCGCGCCACAGCCAGCCCCACAACTTGTATTTCGTGATCACCGCGAGCAGCGCAAGGCCGCCGAGGCAGGTGCCGACGAAGGTCGCGGCGATGATCGGATCGTGCAGCATGGGAATCGCATCCCAGGCCAGGCGACCGGTGATCGGGGAGTGCGTGACGGTACTGGTATCGAAAGCCATCTTGCTGATCCGGTGAATCCAGGAATGCGGCGACCGGGCGCGTCAGGGCGCCTTAAGGCCACCGGCGGTGGGAACGGGCGAGATGCGATCCGCCGCCTGCGCCGTCTCGACCGTGCAGAGTTCGGCACGGACGAACGGACCGGCGGCGAGGTTGCCGCGGCGCGGCCGCTGCAATGCCTGCATGCCGTCGAGGCCACGTCCGCCCATGGCGTCGTAGGCCATCATCTGGTCCATGCACAGGCGGTCGGTGTCGACGCAGCGGTTGACCACCGCATCGAACAGGCCGGGATCGACCGACGCGTACAGGCGCGCCGGCTCGCGCGAACTGGGCACTTCCAGCTTCAGGTACTCGGCGCGGGTCAATGCCTGGCCTCCCGTCCGGGCTTCGGCGATCCAGCGATCGAAGCCTTGATCGGACAATGCGTGGAAACGGAAGCGCATGTGCGAGAAGCCCTCGCCGCTGTAGTGCGAGGAGAATCCTTCGTACTCGCCTTCCTTGTTCATGACGGCGTGGAGCTTGGTCTCCATCGCCGGCATCGTGTAGATCATGCCCGCCAGCGCCGGCACGTAGAACGCATTCATCGTGGACGACGACGTCAGCCGGAAGGTGATGGGACGGTCGACCGGCGCCGCCATCTGGTTGACCGAGGCCACGCCGTACTCCGGATAGACGAACAGCCACTTCCAGTCCAGCGCGACCACCTGCACTTCCAGCGGTTTGACGTCGGCCGGCACAGGGCGTCCCTCGCCGATGCGTCCCAGCGGGCGGTACGGGTCGAGCAGGTGCGTGCCGATCCACGTCACCGCGCCCAGCGCGATGATGATGAGCAGCGGCACGCCCCAGATCACCAGCTCCAATTGGGTGGAGTGGTCCCAGTCGGGCTTGTAGGTGGCGCGCGTGTTCGCGGCGCGGTAACGCCAGGCGAACCAGAACGTCAGCGCGATCACCGGCACGATGACGATGAGCATCAGCACGGTGGCCACGACGATCAGATGGCCCTGGCGGGCCGCGATATCGCCTGCCGGGTTCAGGACCAGCAGGTTGCATCCCGACAGCATGGACGCGGCGGACATCGCCACGGCGGCCTGCAGGGTTCTGCGCACGAAGGACATGGGCATGGGGGGTCTGCCGATTGATCCAGATCAATGTAGTGCGCCCCGCGTTCCGGGAGTATTGGACGTTTTGTCCTATCGCGGATGCGCGCCCGGTCTGCGAGTCTATGGTCGCCCCTCCCCTGCCCGGCCCGGCGGCCCCTGCGCGATGTCGACGATCAGCCCCACCCGTTCCACCCACGACCATGGCACCAAGGCCGATGCCGATGTCGCCCCGGGCGAAATCGCCGTCGGCGTGGTGATCGGACGCGCATCGGAATACTTCGACTTCTTCGTCTTCGGCATCGCCTCGGCGCTGGTGTTCCCGGCGGTGTTCTTTCCTTTCATGGACCGTCTGCAGGGCACGCTGTGGTCGTTCGCACTGTTCGCGCTGGCGTTCGTCGCGCGGCCGTTCGGCACCATGCTGTCGATGAAGGTCCAGGCACGCTGGGGACGCGGCATCAAGCTGACCGTGGCGCTGTTTCTGTTGGGCACGGCGACCGCGGGCATCGCCTTCCTTCCCGGTTACGGCACGCTCGGCGGCACCGCCATCGTGCTGCTCGCCCTGTTCCGCGTGTTGCAGGGCCTGGCGATGGGCGGCTCGTGGGACGGCCTGCCGTCGCTGCTGGCATTGAACGCCCCCAAGGACCGTCGCGGCTGGTACGCCATGCTCGGGCAGTTGGGCGCGCCGGTGGGATTCATCGTGGCCGCGGGCGTCTTCGCTTTCCTGTACGCCAGCCTGGAGCCGGCCGACCTGCTGTCGTGGGGCTGGCGTTATCCGTTCTTCGTCGCGTTCGCCATCAATGTGGTGGCGCTGTTCGCCCGCCTGCGCATCGTGGTGGCCGAGGAGTACCAGCACCGCATGGGCGAACTGGAACTGGAACCCACGCCGGTGCGCGAACTGTTCCGGGCCAAGGGCCGCCACGTGGTGATCGGGGCGTTCGCGGCACTGGCCAGCTATGCGCTGTTCCACATCGTCACCATCTTCCCGCTGTCGTGGATCCTGCTGTACTCGCAGCAGTCCATCGTCAGCTTCCTGATCGTGCAGATCGTCGGCGCGTTCATCGCTGCTGGCGCCATCGTGGCCTCGGGCGTGATCGCCGACCGCTTCGGCCGGGCGCGCACGCTGGGCGCACTGGCCGTGGGCATCGCCATGTTCAGCGGTTTCGCGCCCACGCTGATGGAGGGCGGACCGGTCGGCCAGGGCGCCTTCATCCTGGTGGGCTTCGCACTGCTTGGCCTGTCCTACGGCCAGGCCGCCGGCGCGGTCACCGCCAACTTCGGCCAGCGCTACCGCTACACCGGCGCTGCCCTCACGTCCGACCTGGCCTGGCTGATCGGCGCGGCGTTCGCTCCCCTGGTCGCACTGGGCCTGTGCGCCAACTTCGGACTGGCGTGGCTGGGCGCCTACCTGCTGTCCGGCGCGCTGGGCACGCTGGTTGCCCTTGGCATCAACCGGACCATGAACTACAAGAGCTGACGGCGGCGCAGTCGCACTACAATCCGGGCATCCCCAGCCCCGGAACGTCCATGCGCCTGACGCCCCTGCTGCTCGCCTGCCTGTTCGCCCTGCCCGCCGCGCACGCGGCCGAGCCGCCGAAGTACCTCAGCGCCAAGGAGATCCTGGACGCCTCGCCCGACGCCGACTGGCGCACGCTCGACCCGGCCAGCACGCTGTACATGGACGTGCCCGGTGGACGCGTGGTGATCGAACTGGCGCCGGGCTTCGCGCCGGAGCACGTGGCCAACATCCGCACGCTGGCGCGCGAGGGTTTCTGGAACGGGCTGGCCATCTACCGCTCGCAGGACAACTTCGTGGTGCAGTTCGGCGATGCCGATGCGGAAGACACCGCCAAGGCGAAACCGCTGGGTACGGCGAAGACCAAGCTGCCGGCGGAATTCGCGCGCACGGGCGAAGGCGTGTCCTTGACCCGGCTGCCGGACGTGGACGGCTGGGCGCCCGAGGTCGGTTTCGTCGATGGCTTTCCGGTGGGACGCGATCCGAAGACGAACGAGGTGTGGCTGGCGCACTGCTATGGCGCGCTGGGCGCGGGTCGCGGTGGCCCGCCCGACAGCAGCAATGGCAGCGAACTGTACGTGGTCACCGGCCAGTCGCCGCGGCAGTTGGACCGCAACATCACCCTGGTCGGGCGCGTGGTGAAGGGCATGGAACTGCTCAGCGCGATCCCGCGCGGCCCCGAGCCGATGGGGTTCTACGAGAACGCCACCGAGCGCACGCCGATCGCCGCCATCCGCCTGGCCAGCGAGGTGCCCGAATCCGAGCGCACGCCGCTGCAGGTGCTGCGCACCGACTCCAAGACCTTCGCCGCCGCCACCGAGGCACGCCGCAACCGCCGCGACGGCTGGTACGTGCGCCCGGCGGGCCATATCGACCTGTGCAACGTGCCGTTGCCGGTGCGCTCGCCCCCGGCCCGCTGAGCTCCGCAAACGCCGCCCCGACGGGCGGCGCTTGACAGCCGTGCCCTGCACTTAGATATTTAGCAAATACGTTAATTATCTAAGTGCATATGACGGTCGACCGCATCTTCGACGCTCTGGCCTCCCGCCCGCGCCGCGAAATCCTTGCCTACCTGTCCGCCCAGGAACTCACCGCCGGCGAGATCGCCGCGCGCTTCGACATGAGCGCGCCTGCAATCTCGCGGCACCTGTCGGTGCTGGAAGCCGCTGGTCTAGTCAGCAGCGACAAGCGCGGGCAGTTCGTTTTCTACCGGCTGGCGCCCGACAACCTGGTCAACACGCTGACCGGTTTCGCCTTCGAGGTCTGCCCCAGCGCCGGCCCTCTGAAGCGCGAAGCCAAGGCCCGCGCGCGCGGTACCGCGACACCCAAGCCCCGCTGATCCTCGAGGAGTCCTGCCATGCACCGCCATGCCGATGTCGTCCCGGGGTTCCCCACCGCCCGCATCCGCTCCTACTCGGGCGGGCTGCCGGTGGAGGTGGTGTTGCTGGCGCAACTGGGACCCGGCGCAGGCGATCGCCTGCACGCGGACACAGGCACGTTGCAACGCGCGCATCCGGGCTTCGTGGATGCGCTGGACGAACCGTCGGTACGCATCGCCGCACCGGATTTCGAAGCCGGCGAACGCAGCGCGCTGTACACCTTCACCGTCGGCGCCGACGGCCATCCCTTCCATCGGCACGCCGGGCATCGCACGTTCACCGCGGTGACCGGCAGCGGTGGCGCACGACTACGGTTCTCGACCGCTTCCGATGATCAGATCGCCCGCGATCCGGCGCATTTCGCCGCCGCGCTGCACCAGGTCGACCTTCCCCCCGACGCGCTTTTCAGCGTGCGCTTCGGTGGCGGCACCTGGCACCAGTTCGCGCCGCTTCAGGCGGGCAGTTTGCATCCGGTGCTGTTCGCACTGTCTTGCCACACCGACGAACTTAGCGGGCTGCCACGGGGCGCCCTGCAAGACCAAGTCCTGGCCGGCGACGCGAACATCGCCACGCTGACGGAAACGCTGCCTCCTGCCGTGCAGGCATGGCTGACAGCCCATTCCGCCCATGCGCAGTGCATCCCCACCGTACGGCTGGCCCTGCATGCGCCGCCCGGCACCTGGCAGCAGCACCTCTGCGCTGGCCTGCGCGCACGGGCCGGGCGCGTCCGCACGCGGCTGGCGGGCTGGTGTGGCGAGATCGGCTTCGTCGAAGGACGGGCATCGCCGGTGAAGGCACTGCCGTCTCCGCCCACGGGATCATTGCTGTCGGAGCACCTGCGGGACTTTCATCACGAGGACACCTTCAGCCTGCGCTTGCAAGGCATGACGAAGGCAACCGCGTCGGCCCTGATGACGGACGTGCTGGAAGGCTTCCTGCAGTACCGCCCCGCCGGCGTTACACGACTGATGCGATTGCGGAATGCGCTGGTGCGCCCGCTGCGGCTGCGCACGTCGCCTCTGGGCTGCCCGGTATCGTCGCTGCTGTCGACGGGCGAAGGGCCGTTGTTCGCCGGACGATATCCGGTACTGGCGCAGCGCATCAACGTGGATGGGCGGCGCGCACAGGTGATCCTCGGCGCGGACGATCGCCATCTGGCGTTCCGGTCCTGCGTGGGCGTGCAGATCACCGATGCAGGCGTGGAGATCACCCTCGGCACGCGCGTGCAGTGCGCCAATCTCTTCGGACGCGCGTACATGGCCGCGATCAGCGGCGTGCACCACGCCTATATCGCGCCGGCGATGCTGCGCATGGCGGTGGAAGGTGCGGTGCGGCGGCACGCACCGCTGACACTGGCGCAGGGGCTGTTCGCCTGACGCCGCTCAGGCGGCGCGCTGGCTGGCCGCCACGCTGCCCAGGATCAGCACGCCTGCGGCCAGCATCGCCAGCGTGACCGGTTCGCCGAGGAAGGCCCACGCGAAGCCCGCGCCGAACAGCGGCACCAGGTAGGTCACCGTCGATGCGCGGGCCGGGCCGATGCGCTGGATCAGCCGGTAATACAGCAGGAACGCATAGCCCGTGCAGACCACGCCGATGGCGATGGCAGCGCCCCACGCACCGGGCGGGATGCGGGCCGTCGGCCAATGCGTCGCCGCGAACGGCAGCACCAGTAGCGCCGCGCAACCGAGCGTTGCGGCGGCGGCCGCCGCCGGTGGAATCCCCGACAGGTGCTTGCGTACCAGGTTCACGCCCACGCCATAGAGCAATGCCGCCGTGGAGCCGGCCACCACCGCGCCGCCCACACTCAGGCCACCCGCCTTGCTGGTCGCCAGCACCACCACGCCGACGAACCCCACAAGCAGCGCGAGCGAACGGCGCGTACCGATCTTTTGCCCGAAGAACAGAAAGCCCACCAACGCGGCGAACAGCACGGTCATGGCGTTGCAGATCGCACCGATCGCGGCCGGCGACCGTTGCGCCGCCCACGCGAACAGCAGGAACGGGATGGCCGAATTGATCGCGCCGATCATGGCCAGGCGCGGCCACATGCCGGCGCGGAAGTGCGCACGTTCTCGCCACAGGAATGGCAGCAGGATCAGCGCACCCAGCGCCAGCCGCACCTCGACCAGCGCAAACGGCCCGAACGGATTCGCGGCGATGCGCATGAAGAGAAACGAACTGCCCCAGATCGCGCCCAACGCCAGCAACTCCAGCGGCGTGCGCCAGTCGCGCCCGGCCACCTGCGGGAGGGGGTCTATGGTGGTCGTTGCCTGTGCCATCGCGGGAGCCTCGTTCGTGTCAGGCACCATTCTGGCGTAACGCGATAGCCCCACAAGCGCGTACGATACGGCCAAGCCACAAATCTGGCTTGTGTCTGGAGACGATCATGAGCCTGCGCCCCGCCCTGCTGCCCGCCCTTGGGGTTTTCGCCGCCGCCGCGCGCCACCAGAACTTCGCCCACGCCGCCGACGAACTGCACCTCACGGCGAGTGCCGTCAGCCACCACGTGCGCAAGCTGGAGGCGCTGCTGGGCGTGGTCCTGTTCCAGCGCCACGCGCGCGGCGTGAAGCTGACCCAGGAAGGCAGGCAACTGGCGGATGCCGCCAATGCGGCGCTGGGCGATATCGACGCCGTGGCCTCGCACCTGAAGCTGGCCGGCAAGACCACCACCCTGCGCATCACCACTCTGCATTCGCTCGCCTACTGCTGGCTGCTGCCGCGGCTGCCGCGCTTCTGCGCGCGCCATCCGCACATCCGCCTGCACGTGGATACCGGCATCGCGCTGACGCGCTTCGATGACGAAGGCCCCGAACTGGGCATCCGCCACGGACCCGGGCACTGGGCAGGCCTGACCGCGCATCACCTGATGGACGACGAACTGTTCCCGGTCGCGTCGCCCGCCCTGCCCGGCATCGACGCCGTGCTGGAACCGCGCCAGATCGCCCGGCTTCCGCTGGTGACGGACCTGGCACTGCAAGGCTGGCGCGACTGGTTCCGTGCCGCGGGCGTGCGCGGGCTGCGCCTGCCGGCGATGCACAGCTTCAACGACAGTACCGATGCGATGCGCGCGGCCGTGTACGGCGTCGGTGCCGCGCTGGCGCGCCGCCATGTCGCCCAGCCGTATCTTCAGCGATACGAACTGGTGCGGTTACCGGGGCCCGCACTGAAAGCGCGCTTCGCCTACTACGCCGTGCACCCGGCGCACAAACCGCCCAGCGCCGCGGCGCAGGCCTTCATCGACTGGCTGAAGGAAGAGGCGCGCGACGAACGCACGCCACTGCCGCCGATGCCGGACGACTTGCTGGGACGCGGCGCGCATCGATAGTCCCCGAGAGGCTCAGGGCACGGCTTTCAGCGCCTGCACCACGATCGGTTTAAGCGCACGGATATTGGGGTCTTCAGATTGATCGGCTTCCAGATGGACACTCATCAGGAACGCCATCAGATCGTGGCGACGTGCAAGCCAGGCCGTATCCGCATAGGCCTGCTTGGTGTCGCCCAGCCTTGGCGGCATCGCGTCGAACCAACGCCTCCATGCCGCTTCATCGAGCAGGCCGCGCTTCGCGGCGTACAGCACCGGCCGCGCCAGCCGCCCCGGCTCGCCGAAGACATAAGCGTGTGCGCTTTCCGGCACCACCTGTTCCGACACGGCCTGCAGCAACACCTCCACCTGCGCGCGATCCACCTGCGCGTTGAGCACCAGTTGCAGCAACCAGTCGGCACCATGCGCCACGCCGTGCCGCCACCCCTCGACCGCATCGAAACCGCGATAGTCGCGCACCGATGTCAGGTAGTCGGCGGCGCGCGCGACCATGTCGGCGCGTTCATCGGCCGACATCCAGGGCGCGATGCGGTCGGTGCGCGCCACCTCCGACAACACCAGCGCGGCGAAGGGCGGACCGAATCCCGCGGGGTCCTCCTGGCCGAGCATCGCGTACAGGCGATCACGCAAGGCGCGGCGCTGCGCCACGTCCACCTGGCCCGCGCGCAGCCAGGTGCTGAGGCCTTCGTACGCCACGCCATCGCGCAGGGCAGGATCGGGATCGGCCAGGCACGCCGGCAACCCCGCCACCAGGGCGGCGCGCACGTCGTCGGGAACGGCGAACTTCTGCTCGCGCAACACCTGCAGCGAAGCCGGATCGGTGCCCTCGGGCGGACATGCCGCCTGCGCAGGCGAGGAGAGCAGCAGACCCGCCAGCACCCACCATGTCGAAATGCGCATCGTCATCTCCTTGCGTCGGTGGCGATGGTCAGAGGCTGGCGCCGTCGAAGGGCGTCACCTTCAACCCGGCCAGGTCCACACCCGGCAGGCAGCGCACGTTGACGGCCACCATCTGCGCACCGGTCTTGGGGTGAGCCGCCTCGCCGTACGGCGCGATCCCGCAGACGGCGCAGAAGTGGTGACGGATGTGGTGCTTGTTGAACGTGTAGGTCGACAGGTCGCCTTCGGGCGTCTTCAACACCAGCGCCTGGCGCGGGGCGAACCACAACAGGCCCCCACGCCGGCGGCACAGCGAGCAGTTGCAATCGATGACCTCTGCGATGTCGCCTTCGACCTCGAAGGCGATGCGTCCGCAGTGGCAGCTTCCCTCATGCGTCATGTCAGGTTCCTCCGGTGGACTCGCCCAAGCGTATATCGAATGGCACGGGTACAGGCATGACCTTCGGCCTATGCTGTGTGCTCCGCTCACGCCGCACCGCAACAGGATTCCCATGCGCAAGACCCTGCTCGCCGCCGCCCTGCTGGCCTCGATGACCGCCTGCCAGAAGAACGAAGCTCCCGCCGCCGCCCAGGCCCCCGGGACTGCGTCCGCACCGGCGGATACCGCCAAGGCCGATGCGGCCTTCGCCGACCTCTCCAAGCGCGCCCTGGAAGGCTGGCTGCAGCTGTCGCCGGTCAGCGCCACCCAGATCGGCGAGCACAAGTACGACGGCGAGCTCGACGACCTGAGCGCCGCCGGCCGCCAGAAGGCCCTGGAGTTCAGCAGGAAGATCCTGGCCGAGCTGGATGCCACCGACACCGCCGCCCTGTCGCGCGAAAACCAGGTCGACGCCGCCATCCTGCGCAACCAGCTGCAGTACGACATCTGGACCGCGGAAACCCTGCAGAGCTGGGCATGGGATCCGCAGGTGTACAACAACGTCGCCGGCGGCGCGATCTACGGCCTGATGGCGCGCGAATTCGCACCGCTGCCGGACCGCCTGAAGTCCGCCACCGCGCGCATGCAGAAGATCCCGGCGCTGCTGGCGCAGGCGCGCGAGAACCTGGACCCGGCGCGCGTGCCCAAGGTGCACGCCGAGACGGTCGCCAAGCAGAACGCCGGCATCCTCAGCATCGTCGACACCTTCATCACGCCGAACCTCAAGGACCTGGCGGAAGCCGACCGCGCGCAGGCCGAAGCGGCCATCGACGGCCTGAAGAAGGCCGTGGCCGAGCACCAGGCATGGCTGGACAAGACCCTGGTCCCGAACGCGAAGGGCGACTTCCGCATCGGCCAGACGCTGTACGACCAGAAGCTGCAGTTCGCGCTGCTGTCGTCCCTGTCGCGCGCCGACATCAAGCAGCGCGCCGAGGGCGAACTCAAGCGCGTGCGCGAAGAGATGTACGGCATCGCCCGCACCGTGCTGAAGGACAAGCCCGGCGCGCCCGCGCTGCCGGAAACGCCCACCGCCGACGAGCAGCAGAAGGCGATCGAGGCCGCGCTCGAGCTGGCCTACGCCGAGCGCCCGGCACGCGACAAGGTGGTGCCGGATGCCGAAGCGGCGCTGGCGCAGGCCACCGAGTTCGTCCGCAAGCACGACCTGGTCACGCTGCCGGACGCGCCGGTGGAAATCATCGAGATGCCGGAGTTCCAGCGCGGCGTGGCGGTGGCGTACTGCGATTCGCCCGGCCCGCTCGACAAGCACCTGAAGACCTTCTACGCCGTCTCGCCGATTCCGGACGAATGGGACCAGAAGCAGGTCGACTCGTTCCTGCGCGAATACAACAGCCGGATGATCCACCTGCTGAGCATCCACGAAGGCACGCCGGGCCACTACCTGGAAGGCTGGCACTCGGCCAAGTTCCCGTCCACGCTGCGCGCCGTGCTGCGTTCGGGCATGTTCGCCGAAGGCTGGGCCGTGTACACCGAGAAGATGATGGTCGACGCCGGTTACCTGGACAACGATCCGCTGTTCCGCCTGGTGCAGATGAAGTTCTACCTGCGCACGATCGCCAATGCGATCCTCGACCAGGGCGTGCAGGTGGATGGCTGGACGCGCGAACAGGCGATGGACCTGATGGTGCGCCAGACCTTCCAGCAGGAACGCGAGGCCGCCGGCAAGTGGACCCGCGCGCAGCTGACCTCGGCACAGCTGCCGACGTACTTCGTGGGCGTGCAAGAGCACTTCGACATGCGCAAGGCCGCCGAAGCCAAACTGGGCGCGCAGTTCAACCTGAAGGCCTACCACGACCAGGTGCTGTCGTACGGCGCGCCGCCGGTGCGCTTCGTCCGCCAGCTGATGCTGGACGAACCGATCCGATAAGGTCTGCGACAAGACAGAATTGTAGGAGCGGGCCACGCCCGCGATGCTCTTGCGTCATCGATCGAAAAGCATCGCGCCCATGGGGCGCTCCTACAAAAGCCGGGTCTTCGCCACGATCACGCCGTTGCCATCGGCATAGACCCAGTCGCCCGGCGCGATCGACAGGCCGGCGAACGCCACCGGCACGTCCACGTCGCCCAGGCCGCGCTTGTCGGTCTTCATCGGATGCGATGCCAGCGCCTGCACGCCGAGCGGCAAGGCGGCGAGCGCGTCAACGTCGCGCACGCACCCGAAGATCAGGAGGCCGGACCACCCGTGCTTCACCGCATTCGCCGCGATCTGGTCGCCCAGCAACGCGCGCCGCAGCGAACCGCCGCCATCGACCACCATCACCCGGCCCTCGCCCGGCGTGGCCGCCAGTTCGCGTACGCGCGAGTTGTCCTCGAAACATTTCACCGTCACCGCCGGTCCGGCGAAGGCGGTGCGTCCGCCGTAGCTGCGGAACACCGGTTCGGCGACCTGTACGTCGGGGTGTTGGTCACACAGGTCGGGCGTGGTCCAGGACATGCGGCATCTCCGAGGGCGCGGACTGACCGCATGGTAACGCGGACGCGACGGGCACCGGGCTATGCTTCGCGCATGGACGACCTCTTCGCTTCCCCGCCTCCCCTCGCCACCGACGGCATCCGCGTCGGCATCGGCGGCTGGACGTTCGCGCCCTGGCGCAAGAACTTCTATCCCGAGGGCCTGGTACAACGGCGCGAGCTGGAATACGCCAGCCGCCAGCTGACCGCCATCGAGATCAACGGCACCTACTACAGTGCGCAGAAGCCGGCGACCTACGCCAGCTGGCGCGACCAGACGCCGGACGGCTTCGTGTTCTCGGCCAAGGCGCCCAAGCGGATCATGCAGTCGCGCTCGCTGGCCTCGACGCGGGCGCAGGTGGAGGATTTCGTCGGCGGCATCGCCGAACTGGGCCCGAAGCTGGGGCCGCTGGTCTGGCAGTTCGAAGCGGGACGACGCGTCGATGCGGACGAACTCGATGCCTTCCTGGCGTTGCTACCGCGCGACGTGGACGGCCGCCGGCTGCGGCACGCGCTGGAAGTCCGCGACCCCGCTGCCGTGGACGCGGACTTCATCGAACTTGCGCGCCGCCACCAGGTCGCCACGGTCTTCACCGATTCCACCGAACATCCTTCCTTCGCCGACCTCACCGCGGACTTCGTCTATGCGCGCCTGATGCGCTCGCAGCCGATCGAGACCGGTTACCCGCCGAACGAACTAGCCCAATGGGCCGAGCGCGCACGCGCCTGGTCGCGAGGTGAGGACATCGCCGAACTGCCGCACGTGCGCGAGCCAGCACCGGCGATGCCGCGACGCGATGTATTCGTGTACTTCATCAGCAGCGCGAAGGAGCGTAATCCGGCGGCGGCGATGGAGCTCATACGCCGCCTGTAGGAGCGCCCCATGGGCGCGATGCTTCTGACGGAACAGGCAGCACGGGCAAGAGCATCGCGCCCATGGGGCGCTCCTACAGAGGCGTGTTCAAGGGCCGCCTGAGACACCACAGCGCCACGCCCATACCTACCAGGCAGGTGAAGGCCACATAGTGCGCGGGCGCCAGCGGGCCCCACGCCTCCGCCAGCCAGGCGAGCAGCGGCGGGGTCAGTCCGCCGAACACCGCGTAGGCCACGTTGTAGGAAAACGACAGGCCGGAAAAGCGTAGCTCCGGTGGAAACGCCGCGACCATCAGCGCCGGCGTCACGCCGACCACCCCGCAGCAGAAGCCGGCCAGCGTGTACCACGCCACGAACTGCGATTCGTGCCCCGCCAGCAGCGCGCCGTACAGCGCGTAGGCGGCCACACCCAATCCCAGCGAACCCGACAGCAGCGCGCGCCCCACGCCGATCCTGTCCACCGCCCAGCCGGCCACCAGGCAGCCGAACACCAGCGCCAGCGTCGCCAGGCTGTTGCCACGGAACGCCACGGCCGGCGCGATGCCGAAGCTGGTCTGCACCAGGGTCGGCGTCAGCAGCACGATCACGACGATCGCCGCCGTCAGCTGCCACGAGGCGAGGATCGACAGCACCACGGCCGGTCGATGCGCGGCGAGCACCTGCTTGACCGGCACCTGGCGGGCGAGCTGCCGGCGTTCGCGCATCTCGACGAAGACCGGTGTTTCTTCCAGCCAGCGCCGCAACCCTACCGCGACGAAGCCGAACACCCCGCCGATCAGGAACGGCACGCGCCACACCCACGCCTGTACCTCCGCGGCGCTGTAGCGCGTATTGATCCACGCGGCCAACAGCGAACCGATCAGGATGCCGGCGGTCAGGCCCGCCGTCAGCGTGGCGCAGGCGATGCCCACGCGGCTGCGCGGCACGTGCTCGGCGACGAACACCCAGGCACCCGGCACTTCGCCACCGACCGCGATGCCCTGCACGATCCGCATCGCCAGCAACAGCAACGGCGCCAATGCACCGATCTGCGCATGCGTGGGCAGCAGGCCGATCAGCAGCGTGGGCACCGACATCAGGAAGACGCTGAGCGTGAACATGCGCTTGCGACCCAGGCGGTCGCCGAAATGCGCCATCACGATGCCGCCCAGCGGACGCGCCACGTAGCCGGCCGCGAAGATGCCGTACACCTGCAGCTGCGCCAGCCAGGGCGCCGTGCCGGGCGGGAAGAACAGCGTGCCCAGCGTCTTGGCGAAGAACACGAACACCACGAAGTCGTAGAACTCCAGCGCGCCGCCCAGCGCCGACAGGCCGAGCGTCTTCGCATCGCGGCGGTCAAAGGGCCGCGGGATCGGCTGCGATGCGTCGGCGGCGGTCATGCGGAAGTCCTGAGTGTCGACACGGGCGTGGCGCGCGAACATCGCATGCCGCACGGGACGCGTCCAGCACCCTGGTCTCCTGTAGGAGCGACGTCAGTCGCGACCGTACACCAAGCCTGCCAGGGCAGCTGGCGATCCTAGACGCCGTGAGCGGTGCAGTCTTTCCTGACCGGTAGGTTCGCGGTCGCGACTCACGTCGCTCCTACAGGGGGCTTCTACGCCGACCAAGCACGCGGTCCAGCCCCACGACAACCCACCCCAGCGCGACGAAGACACCCATCACGCCCAGCGCATTGACGCCGACCCGCGCCCAGCCGAGCTGGACCACGTCGATGAACGGATACGGGTATTCGCCCACCCACGCACCACGCAGGAACACCCAGGCGACATAGCCCAGCGGGAACAGCAGCCATCCCGCCACGTCGCGCCAGCGCAACGTGCCGTGCGGCACGCACGCCAGCCACCATGCCCAGTACGCCAATGGCACCGCATAGTGCAGTCCGGTGTCGGCCCACCATTGCGCGCCCTGCGGCTGCCACAGGTGGCGCAGGACAAAGAAATAGATGCTGCCGGTGACACCGATGTAGAGCGCAACCGCACCGCGCACGCGGGCCCGCGCAAGGAAACCGGTCCGCCCGGCAGCGGCGGTGAAGGCGACCAGCGACACGGCGATGTTGCTGAGGATGGTGAAGTAGCTGAAGAACCGCACCGTGCCCAGCACCACGCCGACGTTGTCGCGGGTCAGCTGCAGGATCAGCATGTACTGCAGGACCAGCGCGGCCAGCGACAGCAGGCCCACGAGGGTGGCGCAGACGCGGGATGGGACGGCAAGCGGTGCGGGCGGCATCGGACATCCTCGGTCCACGGTCCTGCCAGCTTGCCACGGCCGGGCGCCGGTCGGGAGTGGTCCGGTCGCCAGCCACGCAGCGCTTCGGCGACAATGCGCGCATGCCGATGACCCCCACCGCGAAGGCCCAGCTGCAGATCCACCTGTGCGTGCTGCTGTGGGGCTTCACCCCCATCCTGGGCAAGCTGATCAGCCTGTCCGCGCTGCCGCTGGTGTGGTGGCGCATGCTGATCGTGGTCGCCGCGCTGGCGCTGGTGCCGCGCGTCTGGCGCGGCCTGCGCGCGATGCCGGTGAAGCTGGTGCTCGCGTACTGCGGCATCGGCCTGATCGTCGCCCTGCACTGGTTGACCTTCTACGGCGCCATCAAGCTGTCCAATGCCTCGGTCGCGGTGACCTGCATCGCCTTGGCGCCGGCCTTCACCTCGGTGATCGAGCCCTGGCTGACGCGCCGTCCATTCTCGTGGCGCGAACTGCTGTTCGGCATCGCCGTGCTGCCGGGCGTGGCGCTGGTGGTGGGCGGCATTCCCGACGGCATGCGCCTGGGCGTGCTGGTCGGCGCGCTGTCGGCGTTGCTGGTGGCGCTGTTCGGCCCGCTCAACAAGCGCCTGATCGACCACGGCGAACCGCTGACCATCACCGGCCTGGAACTGGGCGCCGGCACGCTGCTGCTGACCGCGCTGGCGCCGCTGATGCCGGTGCTGTTCCCGGCCTTCGCCGGCGACCTGTTCGTGCTGCCTGGGCTGAAGGACGGCGTGCTGCTGGTCGTGCTGTCGCTGGCGTGCACGCTGCTGCCGTTCGCCCTGTCGCTGGTCGCGCTGAAACACCTCAGCGCCTACGGCGTGCAGCTGGTCACCAACCTGGAACCGGTCTACGCCATCGTGCTGGCCATCGTGCTGCTGGGCGAGCAGCGGGAGCTGACGCCGCTGTTCTACCTGGGCGTGGGCATCATCCTGGCGGCGGTGTTCCTGCACCCGCTGACGCAACGTCCGAAACGCATCGAGCATCCGGAAGTGCTGGGCACGTCGGAAGCCAAGAACGTCGTCGAATGAAGACCCCGGGTTCCCGCACCCTGCCCTTCGCCGCGGCCCTCGTCGCGCTGACGATGGCCGCCGCGGCGTCGGCGGCCACGCCGGTGTACCGGGAGATCAAGGACTGGGTGGTGGCCTGCGACAACACCGCGCGTTGCGAAGCGATCGGCATGCAGGAGGCGTATCCGCCGCTCATCCTGCGGCTGGCGATCGATGCAGGTCCGGCGGGCGAACCTGAGTTGTCGCTGGAATCGGAGGCTCCCGTGGCCGCACGCGACCTGCGCCTGGACGGCGCCCGGTTCGCCGCTGCATCCCTGCTGCAGCCGGCGACGGGCGACGAAGGCGTGCAGCGCATCGGGCACGACGGCGCGCAGGTGCGTGCCTTCCTCGACGCGGTCCGCAATGGCACCCAGCTGCAGGCTGGCGTCGGCGAGGACGCTCCCTCCGCCTCGCTCGCCGGCTTGTCGGCCGCCCTGCTGCTGATCGACGAAACCCAGCGGCGGCTGGGCACCACGACCGCCCTGCTCAGACGCGGATCGCTGCCGGCCGCCCAGGTGCCGGCGGCGCCTGCTGCGCCGCTGCCGACCCGCGCGGTGGTGGCGCCGCCGCTGGACGACGCCGAGGCGTCCCGCCTGGTGGCGCGGGTGCGCCTGCAGGCGGCGGATGACGTACGGCGCGAGGACTGCTTCGTCGAACCCGACACCGCCTACGATGAAGCGCACGCCCTGGACGACGATGAGGCACTGGTCGCGCTCGAGTGCTGGCGCGGGGCCTACCAGTCGTCCAGCCTGCTGTTCCGCGTGCGCCGCGACGGCGCCGGTGCGCCCCTCCGCCTGCGATTGATGGTACCCGTGCAAGACGAGGGCGCGCCCCGGGTGATCGACGCGTTCACCAGTGTCGGGTTCGGGCAAGGCCAGCTGTCGCACTTCGCCAAGGGGCGCGGCCTGGCCGACTGCGGCGAAAGCGCCACCTGGGTGTTCGACGGCCGCGACTTCCGCCTGCAGCGCTACCACCGCCTGGGGTGGTGCCGCGGCGAGCATCCTGGCGACTGGCCCACCCTGTGGCGTACCCGCGGCGATTGAGCCGCGCGATCAGCGCGCGACCACCACCGGCACCGGACTGGTCGCAATGACCTTCAGCGCCACCGAGCCGACCAGCAGCTGCTTCAGCGCACCCCGGCCGTGCGTACCCATCACGATCAGGTCCGCCTTGCCCGACTTGGCCTGCTTGACGATGCTCTCGGCCGGCTCGCCCACCACGACCTTCTCGGCGAACGGGATCTGCGCGCGCTTCAGCGCCGTGCGTGCCTTCTTCATGGCATAGGCGCCGTTCTCGGCGTGGTAGCGCTCCACGCCGTCGCTGCCCAGTTCCAGCGCCACCGAGCGCAGCAGCGGCGGGTCGACGTAGAGCAGGGTCACCGCAGGCGTTTCCGCCAGCGACTTGCTGAGCTCCACCAGATGGCGAACCGCGGCCAGGCCGATCGCGCTTCCATCCACTGCCAACAGGATCTTCATCGTTGTGCTTCCCGTGCATGGCGATCGCCCGATGCGCCGCCCATGTGAACAGCATGCGTCAACGCGTCGCAGCGCGCATTGATCGCGATCAACTCAGTCCGCGGCGATCACGCGGTCGCGTCCGCCGCGCTTGGCTTCGTACAAGGCCTGGTCGGCGCGGCGGAACAAGTCCTCGGCCGCATCTCCGCGCCGGTGCGTCGCCACGCCGATGCTGACCGAGACCGGCAGGCCGATCGGCAGCAGGCCCACGCTCTGGCGCATGAACTCGCACTGCAGGCGCGCTTCCTCCAGCGTGGCCCCAGGCAGCAGGACGACGAACTCCTCGCCGCCGTGGCGTGCCGCCATGCCGCGCCCGGCCGCCTGCGCCTTCAGCATGTCGGCCAGCGCGACCAGTACGCGGTCGCCCTCGTCGTGCCCGTGGAGGTCGTTGATCGTCTTGAAGTGGTCCACATCCACCACCGCGACCGCCAGCGGGTCCCCGGTCCCCGAGACTCTCGTGATCGCTCCCGCCAGCGCGGCGGCGAACGCGCGGCGGTTGGGCAGGCCGGTCAGCGGATCGGTGCGGGTCTGCTCGGACAGCTCGGCGTTCTGCTGCTCCAGCTGTGCCTGGTAGAGCCGCATCTGCTGCTCGTACCAGGCGCGCTCGCGCAGTTGGTGACTCAGGTCGCGGCTGACGCGGCGCAGCTCCAGCAGGTGCGTGACCTGGCGCGACAGGGCCTCCAGCGCCTCGCACTGGAACGGCGCCAGGTCGCGCGGCTGGTCGTCCACCACGCACAGGGCACCCAGCGCGAAACCCTCGCGGGTCAGCAGCGGCGCCCCGGCGTAGAAGCGGATGCCGTTCTCCGCAGTGACCAGCGGGTTGTCGGCGAAACGCGTGTCGCGGGTGGCATCCGGCACCACCATCGTACGCTCCGGCGCGAGGATGGCATGGGCGCAGAACGACGATTCACGCGAGGGATCCGGATGCTCGATCCCCACCTGCGCCTTGAACCACTGGCGGTCGCGGTCGATCAGGGTGACCGCCGCCATTGGAACGCCGCAGATGCCGGCCGCGATGCGGACCAGATCGTCGAAGCCCTGCTCCGGCGCGCTGTCCAGGATGTCGAAGCTGTACAGCGCGTCCAGGCGGGCTTCCTCGTTGTCGGGCTTCGGCGGAGGGCTCATGCCGTCACGGGATCGGGAAGACAGGCGCAGTATGCCGCGATGCCGCCCCGCCGACGCGGGCCGTGCCGCGACCGCGGTCACGCTATCGCGTCACCAGCTTTCCTGCTGCGGCAGCAGGCCGCGCAGTTCCTGGTCGGTGAGGTTGCGCCAGCGGCCCACCTTCAGGTCGCCCAGCTTCACGTTGTCGATGCGCACGCGCCGCAACTGGGTGACGCGGTAGTCGAACGCCGCGGCCATCAAGCGGATCTGCCGGTTCAGGCCCTGGGTCAGGGTGATGCGGAAGCCGAACTTGGCGATGCGGCTGGTCCGGCACGGCAGCGTCATCTGCCCGTGCACGCGCACGCCGCGCGCCATGCCACGCAGGAACTCGTCGGTGACCGGCTTGTTCACCGCCACCAGGTACTCCTTCTCGTGGCGGTTCTCGGCGCGCAGGATCTGGTTGACGATGTCGCCATTGCTGGTCAGCAGGATCAGGCCTTCCGAATCCTTGTCCAGCCGCCCGATCGGGAAGATGCGCTGCTCGTGGCCGATGAAGTCCACGATGTTGTCCTTCACCGACGACTCGGTGGTGCAGGTGATGCCGACGGGCTTGTTCAGGGCGATGTAGACATGCCGGCGCTTGCCCGCCTTCGCCGTGCGCACCTTCAGCGGTTGGCCATCGACCAGGACCTCGTCGCCCTCGCCCACCACCGCGCCGGTGCCGGCGGTCGTGCCGTTGACGGTGACGCGCCGCTCGGCCAGCAGGCGGTCGGCCTCGCGGCGGGAGCAGAAGCCGGTTTCGGCGATGAACTTGTTCAGGCGGGTGGTCATGCCGCCATTATCGGGCATCGGCGCGGCGCCGTGGCCGGCATCAGGCCGGTTCGGCGCAGGCGGCTTCCCAGGCGTCGACAAGTTCGTCCAGTGGGCATGGCACGTGCACCGCATAGCCCTGCACGCAGCCGATACCCACTTCGCGCAACTGGGCCATCACCGCCTCGCTCTCCACCCACTCGGCGATGGTGACCTTGCCCAGCGCCTGCCCCATCTGGCTCATCGAACGCACCAGCGCCAGGTCCGACCCACCGTGCGCCAGGTCGCGCACGAACGCACCGTCGATCTTGAGGATGTCCACCGGCAGCCGCTTCAGATAGGCGAACGAGGACAGGCCGCTGCCGAAATCGTCCAGCGCGATCCGGCACCCGCGGGCACGCATGGCTTCGATGAAGCGGCAGGCGTCGTCGAGGTTGGCGATCACCGCGGTTTCGGTGATCTCGAAGCACAGCCGCGCCGCCACACCCGGATGGCGGTCCAGCAGCGCGCCGGCATGCTCGAGGAAGGCCGGATCCGCGACGGACTGGGCGGAGACATTGATGTGGCAGAGTTCCACGCTGGCCAGACGGCCCGGATTGCGCGCGAAATGCCGGCACACGGCCATCAGGACGAACCGGTCGACCGCCATGCCCTGGCCGTAACGCTCCATGGCCGGCAGGAACACGCCCGGCGCATGCAGCCCCCCCTCGCGGTCGCGCAGGCGGACCAGCACCTCGTACTGCAGGCGCGGCGGACCGGCGAGCGGCACGATGCGCTGCGCGTACAGCACCAGCCGGTCTTCGGCGATCGCCAGCTGCGTGTGCGCCACCCATTCAAGGTCGTGGCGACGACGCGACAGGCGGGGGTCCGCGTCGCGGTAGCAGCGGATGCGGTTGCGCCCCTCTTCCTTGGCCACGTAACACGCCGCATCGGCCGCCCTCAGCAACCAGTCGGCATCGATCGCCCCGTCGTTGATCTCCACGACGCCGATGCAGCAGTTCAGGCCGAACGCGCGTCCGTTCCATCGGAAGGCCTGCTCGGCCAATGCCGCGTGCACGCGCGCCATCGCCGCTTCCGCTTCGTCCAGCGTGGTGTCGTGCAGCAGCACGGCGAACTCGTCGCCCCCCAACCGTCCCAGCCAGTCCCCGCGGCGCAGCTGCGACGCCAGGCGGGTGGCGAAATGGCACAGGTAACGGTCGCCGGCCTCGTGACCGCAGGTGTCGTTGACCAGCTTGAACTGGTCCAGGTCGATGAAGCACAGCGCATGCCGCTGCCCGCCGCCCTGTGCGGTTTCCAGGGCGCCATCCAGCCTGCGCGATATCTCGCGTCGGTTGATCAAGCCGGTCAGTTCGTCATGGCTGGCCTGGTGGGCGATCTCGCAGGCCAGTTCGTGCGCTTCGGACACGTCCTCGGCCAGCGCGAACAGCTGCTCGCCACGCCCACCACGCACGCCGACCCACGAAGCACTCCAGCGCACCCAGCGCACCGTGCCATCGCGGCGCAGCAGGCGGCGCTCGCCCGGCTCCTGCAACCGCGCCCAGTCGATGGCACCGCGCTCGTCCACGGGCAGGTCATCGGCGTGGAGCACATCGGCCAGACGCTGCATCCGCAGCTCCGTGAGCGACATGCCCAGGATCCGGCCCAGCGCCTCGTTGGCCTGGGTGAAACGTCCCTGGCGATCCAGCTTGAGCATGCCGACCATCGACCGGTGGAAGGCCAGGCGGAACTCGCTTTCCGTGTCGCGCACGCGACGCAGGGTGCTGCGCATCACGTGCAGGGCGTATGCACACAGCAGGACGAAGGCGGCCGCACTGAGCGCCAGCAGCATGCGTCGAAGGAAGTGCGCGCCCTCGGCCAGCGAGCGCGAGAAGGCCAGTTCCTTCGGTCGCAGACGCGCATCGAGGGCGGTCAGCTGCCGCTTGTAGGCGAGCACGCTGGCCTCATCGGGCACGCGCCGCGCCCGATGGGCTTCCAGCGTATCGGCCAGCACGACCAGCTGGTCGATTTCGGCCTCCGCCTCCCGCCACAGGCGCACCGAGTCGCGGAAGTACGGCGCATCGTGCAGCAGGCGGTACATCCAGATCAGCCGTTCGATGTCCTGCGGCGCATTGCCGCCCTGCAGGAATCCCGCGCGCGCCGCCGCGAGATCGACCGGGTCGCGCTCCAGGGCCTGGCGGCCGGCGCGATCGCCCAGCGGAACACGCAGCGCTTCCCGCGCGTCGGCCAGGTCCGCCGGGTCGCCATGGCCGGCATAGCGGTAGAGGCTGTGCACGGCGCGCTGTTGTGCCTTGGACCAGTGGCCCTCGCCCACGATGTACGCCGTCGCGCCCGCCTGCGTCTCCAGGATCGCGGCGATCAGCAGCGCGCCCAGCGCCGACAGGGCGATGAGCACGGCCACGCGGGCCGGCAGCCGCCGCAGGTTGCGGTCGGCCGGTGACGGGGCGGCTTCGGTCGTGGGGACGTCCGTATGGGTCACACCTGGCTCCTTTCGGTCCCGGCGCAGAAAAGACCTCTGCGCTGGGTTCCACTCCGCTTGATCGGCCTGCCTTTGACGCACTTGAGGCCCCGGCCGACGTTGCGCGAGGAGGACCGGACCCTCAGCCTTCGCCGTCGGGCGTGGACCCAGCTTCCACCACCCGGTCGCGACCGGCGCGCTTGGCCCGGTACATCGCTTCGTCGGCACGCCGCAGCAGGGACGCCGCGTCGGCGTCGTCGGGCGTCAGGCTGGCCAGGCCGATGCTGGCGGTGACCGCCAGCCCTTCGATGCCGAGGGCGGCCCCCGCGGCCCCCACCCCGGTCCGCATCGCGTCAAGGCGCGCCCGCGCGGTCGCACCGCCGATCCCGGGCAACAGCACCAGAAACTCCTCGCCGCCCATGCGGATGACGTCGGCGGGATCGCGCACCGCCGAGGTCAGCGTGGCCGCCACGGCCACCAGCACGCGGTCGCCGACGGCATGGCCATGGACATCGTTGATGCGCTTGAACAGGTCGATGTCGAGGAAGCCGACCGCCAGCAGCCCGCCGTCGGCGCGGGCCGCGTCCATGTGCTGTTCCAGCCGCTTCAGGCCGGCGCGACGGTTAGGCAGGCCGGTCAGTCCATCCGTATCGGCCAGCGCGCGCATCTCGTCGCGCTGGCGCCGCAGCTGGCCCAGGCGCAGGTTCAGCACGTAGGCGCTGACGGTCAGGAACCAGGTGATCGAAAGCTGGATCGCTTCCACCCGGTATTCGATCAGGATCCGGTTGTCGGCCATGTCCATGAGCGTCATCGCCAGGAACGGCAGCACGGCGGCGATCGCGGCCAGCGCGTCCCCCCGGCGACGGCGCAGTCCCACCAGGCTCAGGACCAGGATCGCCACGCAGCCCACCGCGAACCCTGCATCCATGCCCGTGGCCAGCCGCGACAGCGCGCCCTGCGGCAACCACACCGCCAGCAGTGCCGTCGCGCAGAACGCCACCGTCGCGCGGGCCAGCCAGCGGCCCGCTGCCCGCCATGCACGTGCGGCACCGGTCAGCAGCCACATCACGTACAGCAGCACGGGCAGGCCCAGGCACGAGAGCACCACCAGCCAGCGCGATTCCTGGTCGCCGATCGGCAGCCAGGGTTCCGGATAACCGCTCAGGCCGCTGAGCACGGCCTGGCCCAGCACCGTGAGCGTGCACAGCAGCGTGTAGCCCAGGAAAACGCGGTCGCGCGTGCTCAAAAAACCCATCAGCGCCATGAAGGCCAGCGCGATGGCGATGGCCACGCAGGCCGTGCGTACCAGCAGCCGCGCGGTATCGAACTGCTGGATCGGGCTGGGCGCGCCGATGCGAACGGTCGGGATCCAGCCGGCTTTCAGCGGCGTGGCCCAGGCGACCTGGATCGGCTCACGGCTGCCCGCTGGAGGTACGGCCACCATGCCGACGCCGGCGCGGAAGCGGGAATCGCGCGTGCGGGCATCATGCATGCGTCCGCAGACCTCACGATCGCCATGATGCACCCGGACTTCGCCGGCGAAGATGTTGAAGACATTGACCGCCTGCGGCGCGCCCGACCAGCCTTCCGGTGGCGCGGGAATCTCGACCCGCTCGGTCAGTTCGGCCTGCATGGCGGGCGTACAGTGACGCTGCGGGGCCTGTTCGGACGTAGGGGCGCCGGTGACCAGGTAGTCGCGGCCGACCTGGGGGGTGGCCGGGGCCACGCACGGCCAAGCACAAAGCAGCATCAGCCACCCTGCGATCGCGCCCCGTTGCCTGCCCCATCCCCTCACAAACACTCCGGTACGTCGCCGCTTCCCGACATCCGGTGCGCTGGCCCGCCTCTACGAAATGCAAACTCCGTGCCACCTGCCGGCGTCCCCGCGCCGGCCGGCCGTCATCCCTCGCGGGGAGGGCCCTTGCGGTGCGGCCTGGGACCGGGCTTGCCGGCGCCGAACGGCTTGTCGCCCCGCGGCTTGCCCTTGCCGGCACCCGGCCCGCCGAAGCGGCGAGGCGGCGCATCACCGCCGCTCTCGCCCGGCTTGTGGATGCGGAGCTGCTGGCCGGACACCCAGACCTTCTTCAGATGCATCAGCACCTCGCGCGGCATGCCCTCGGGCAGGTCCAGCGTGGTGTGGTCGTGCTGGATGTCGATGCGGCCGATGTAGCGGCTTTCCAGTCCTGCCTCGTTGGCGATGGCGCCGACGATGTTGGCCGGCTTCACCCCGTGCATGTGGCCCACCTCGATGCGGTAGGTCTCCATGCCCACCTCGGGCTTGTCGCTGCGCGGCGGCTTGTCGGCGCGCGGACGGTCGGTGTCGGGGCGTTCGATCCTCGAACGCTCGGGCTTGTCGACACTGCGTGCCGGACGCTCGCCATGGCTGTCGTCACGGCGTGGACGCTCCTCGCGCTCACGACGGGGCGCGTTGCCGTAGGTCTCGCTGCGCGCCGGGCGCGCCTCGCGCGGCGTGCGCTCCTGCGAGAGAAGCAGCGGCGTATCGCCCTGCACCAGCTGTGCCAGCGCGGCGGCGATGTCCACCGCCGGCACGTTCTGCTCGCGCTCGTAGCGCTCGATCAGCGCGCGGAACTCGCCCGCCCTGCCGGAGGCCAGCGTGTCGGTGATGCGGGCCAGGAACTTCTCCACGCGGCGGTCGTTCACCGCTTCCACGCTGGGCAGCTGCATCTCTTCGATCGGCTGGCGCGTGGCGCGCTCGATCGCGCGCAGCATGCCCTTCTCGCGCGGCGTGACGAACAGGATGGCGTCGCCCGTGCGGCCGGCGCGGCCGGTGCGGCCGATGCGGTGGACGTAGCTCTCGGTGTCGTACGGGATGTCGTAGTTCAGCACGTGGCTGATCCGCTCTACGTCCAGGCCGCGCGCGGCCACGTCGGTGGCCACCAGGATGTCCAGCTTGCCGTCCTTGAGTTGCTGGATGGTCTTCTCGCGCGCCGCCTGCTGCATGTCGCCGTTGATCGCGGCGGCCGCCAGTCCTCGCGCCTGCAGCTTGTCGGCCAGCTCCTCGGTCGCCGCCTTGGTGCGGGCGAAGACGATCATCCCGTCGAACGGTTCCACTTCCAGGATGCGGGTCAGCGCATCCAGCTTATGCATGCCGCTGACCCACCAGTAGCGCTGGCGGATGTTGGCCGAGGTGGTGGTCTTGGCCGCGATGGTGACTTCCACCGGCTGCTTCAGGTAGGTCTGCGCGATGCGCCGGATCGCCGGCGGCATGGTCGCCGAGAACAGCGCCACCTGGCGCGTTTCCGGGGTCTTCTTCAGCACGGTCTCGACATCGTCGATGAAGCCCATGCGCAGCATCTCGTCGGCTTCGTCCAGCACCAGCGTGGTCAGGCCGGACAGATCCAGCGAACCGCGCTCCAGGTGATCGATCACGCGGCCGGGCGTGCCGACGACGACGTGCACGCCGCGCTTCAGCGCCTGCAGCTGCGGGTAGTAGCTCTGGCCGCCGTAGATCGGCAACACGTGAAAGCCCGGGATCTTGGCCGCGTACTTCTGGAACGCCTCGGCCACCTGGATGGCCAGCTCGCGCGTGGGCGCCAGCACCAGCGCCTGCGGGCGCTCGGCATTCAGATCGATGTTCGACAGCACCGGCAGCGCGAACGCTGCGGTCTTGCCGGTACCGGTCTGCGCCGTGCCCAGCACGTCGCGGCCGGCCAGCATGGCGGGAATGGTGGCCGCCTGGATCGGCGACGGGCTTTCATAGCCCACCGCGGTGACGGCGGCCATGACCGACGCGGACAGGCCGAGATCGGCGAACAGCAGGGGGGCGGACGAAGGGGATTCGGTGGACATGCGAGAGACTCCGGGGCGTCGCGGAGCCGCACGCCGAGCCGCGTATTGTGCGCCTTCGGGGGGCTCCTGTCGCGCTGCAGCAGACCAGGGCCGGAATTCTGCCGGGAGCGGCGTGATTTTCCCGCCACGGCGGCGAATCACCTTCTGACCGCACAATCGACCCGGTGCCGGAATGGAAACGACGCTCGCCATGACTACTCCCACGGACACGGACGCCCGCGCGGGCTTCCAGGCCCTGCTGCAGGCCCATCGCGGCATCGTCGCCAAAGTGGCCGGCACCTACGCCTGGCACCCGGACGATCGCGACGACCTGATGCAGGAGATCGCCACCCAGCTGTGGCGTGCCTGGCCCGGCTACGACCCGCAGCGTCCTGCCGCCACGTGGATGTACCGGATCGCGCTGAACGTGGCGATTTCCTATGTGCGCGGCCGGACCCGGGGCGTGCAGCCGGAGCCCTTCGGCGACCACCACGGCGAGGTGGCCGATCCGCACGCCCACGACCACGAAGCGGTGCAGCAGGTGGACCAGCTGCACCGCTTCATCCACGCACAACCCCCGCTCGACCGCGCGCTGCTGCTGCTCTATCTGGAAGACCGCAGTTACCGCGAGATGGCCGACGTGCTCGGCCTCAGCGAGACCAACGTCGCCACCAAGATCAGCCGGCTGAAGCAGCGCGTCCGCAACGAACTCTGACCGCACCCGTTACAGGAACCTCCTCATGGAACTCGACGAACTCAAAGCCGCCTGGCAGGTGCTGGGCGATCGCCTGGAGCGGCAGGAAGCCATCCAGTGGCAGCTGCTGCGCGACCGCAAGCTGGACCGGGTGCGCGCGAGCGTGCGCCCGCTGTTCTGGGGCCAGGCGCTGCAGGCGATGCTGGGCATCGGCCTGCTGGTGTTGGGCGTGGCCTGCTGGGGACGCAATACGGATGTGCCGGGCCTGTTCGCCACGGGCATCGTGCTGCATGCATTCGGCGTGGTCACGATGGTGATGGCGTTCATCACCATGGGGCTGATCGGCACCATGGACTACACCGCGCCGGTGCTGAAGATCCAGAAACGGTTCGCCTTGCTGCGGCGCTTCCATGCGATCAATGCGACCGTCTGCGGCGCGCCCTGGTGGGTCATGTGGGTGCTGGTGGTGGTGGGTTTCGCGGGCTTGAGCAAGGTCGACCCGGCGGCTGGCACGCCGGCATGGATCACCTGGAGCCTGGTGCTGGGCATCGTCGGCTTCCTGGGGACGGTGGGCGTGCTCCACTGGCGGCGCGCCCGCCGGCCGCCGACGGCCACCGGCTGGGAGGAAAGCGGGGGTATCCGCCGTGCGCGCACACAGTTGGAGGAGATCGCACGCTTCGAGCACGAGTGAGCGTGGCCTGTCTTACACTGCCCGCATGCACACCATCGACTTCGACCTGGACCGCGAGCACGTGGAACTCAACCAGCTGCTGAAACTGGTCGGCCTTGCCGACAGCGGCGGTCAGGGCAAGGCCATCGTCGCCAGCGGTGAGGTGACGGTGGACGGCGCGGTGGAACTGCGCAAGACGGCAAAGATCCGTGCGGGCCAGATCGTCCGCGTCGGCGATGCCGAGATCCGGGTGCTGGCCGCCCACGGCTGAGCCGGCCGCAGCCTTCCGCACAGCGCAGCCCCTCGGGCGATGCGCGCGAAGCCGGTACTACTCACACAAAGACCTGGCATTGAGGTTTTTCCCGACGCTTGAGCAGAAAAACTTCGCCGGCGCCATGCGTCCGAACAGATTGCGCCGGCTCAGGGTGCGGTGCCCGCCTCTGACCCGGGGGCGCCGGCGGCGTCCTCCGGTGTGGCTTCCACATCGGCCATGCGGTCGAACTCCGACAGCGGGCTGTCGGCCGGGCAATTCGCGTCGGGGAAGCGGAACTGCTCACGCAATGCCAGGCCGCAGGCCTGCATCTCGTCCAGCCCGGCGCCGGCGGTCTTGCACTGGCTGTCGAAACTGCGCATGAAGGCGTCGCGGCGCAGCACGAAATCCTCGCCGCATCGGCGCATCAACTGCAGGCGGTCCAGATCGTCCTGCGCCGCGTTGGTGCCGTCCAGGCCGTACTCCTGCAGTTCGTCCTTGTCGAGCAGGCGCAGCCGGCGATTGGGCACGGTCATCATCAGATCGGCCACCGCCACCGCCACGCCGTTGCGCGACAGGTAGTCCTTCACCCGGTCGTAGACGCCACGCAGTTCCTCATTCAGCTCGCTGCGCGTGGTGGCGGTGGAACTCATCCGGATGATGCGGTGCACGCCGACCTTGCCGGAGATCATCCGGTTGTCGCCGGCCCCCAGCACGAACACGCACGCACTGTGGCAGATCGAACCTTCGCGCACCCAGATGGTCCAGCCGCTGGCACCGATGGCGTCGCCGGCACGGATGGCGTCCTCGACCTGGCCGCCGGCCGAATCCAGGTCCAGGATGCGCTTGTGGATGCCCATGCGGTCGGCAATGTCGGCCACCCGCGTGACCAGGTCGGTGAAATCGGCGGCGATCTTGCCCTGGTAGCGCAGGCGCAGCACGCCGCCCTTCTGGCACGGCGACAGCGCGTCCACCACGCTGAAGAAGGCCAGCGACTCCAGCGGTACGCCGTCGCCCTCCTCGGTGGTGTAGTCGGCCTGGCAACTGACCTGTGCGGTGCCGGAGGTGACCCGTGCGGTGGGCCAATCGGTCGGCAGTGCCCTGTCCTCCCCACGGGTACCGGTGGGAACGGGTCCGCTGGAGACCGCGCCATCCCCACGCTCGGCCTGCTGCGCGGGCGTGTCCTTCGGCGGCTCCACCGGTGCCTGCGCCAGCGCATCGGGCGCCATGCCGGGTGAGTCCATGCGGCAGCCGGCCAAGGCCAGGACGGCCAGCAGCACCAGGGAGATCAGGGATGAAGGGCGGGACAGCATCGTTCGGTCGCACAACGCCCGCGCGCACGCACGCGGATCTGAGGGGGGCGCCCTAGTCTAGTGTCAATCCGGCGACACAGGCCTGCCCGGCGATGAACCCGCGCCCAGCGTGGTCACAGCAGCGCCCACAACAGCTGCAGCAGGCCCCACAGCGACACGCCCCATACCACCGTGCGCAGGTATGGCACTCCGGCCGCATACAGCGGCACGTACGCCAGGCGTGCCCAGAAATAGCATTGCGCGCCCAGCGCGGTGCTGGCGTCGCCCCGCTCCAGCACGACGACCGCCAGCACGGCGGCGGCGAAGAACGGGAAGGTCTCCAGGAAGTTGCGCAGCGCCCGGTCCACGCGGGCGGCCACGCCGGTCAACGGCGGCAGCACCGCATCGCGTGCGCCCACGTTCCAGCGCAGCCCGCGCTGCCGCGTGGTCAACGCCGCACCGAGCAATACGTGCGCCAGGCCCAGGGCCACGGACCAGGCCAGCATCTTCAGTTCGATCGGCATGACAGGCGCTCCCATGAAGGTACTCGGACTCTAGCGCACCTGCGCGCCGACGGCGCCTGCGCCTGCGCCTGCGCCTGCGCGCCAAGAGCATGAAGCCGCATCTGCGCACGCCGGTGCAATCGGCAAGTGAACGCGGATGGGAAGGTGGACGCCGTCCCACCCGCCCGGATCCTCGTCATGCCGGATATCCCCCGCGACATCGACCTGCAACGACGGCAGCTGATGCTGGCGGGCGCCGCCCTTACCGGCGCCGCCTTCCTGCCGCTGTCCGCCTGCGGACGTACCGAACCGCCCGCCCCCACCGCATCGCCGCTTCCTTCCCCCTCCTCCACCGTAGAGAGAACCACCATGGGCCTGTTCACCACGAAAGACGACGTACAGATCTATTTCAAGGACTGGGGTCCGAAGGACGGTCCGGTCGTCACCCTCAGCCACGGCTGGCCCCTGAATGCCGACAGCTGGGAGTCGCAGATGTACCACCTGGCCGCGAACGGCTGCCGCGTGATCGCGCACGACCGTCGCGGCCACGGACGCTCCAGCCAGCCGTGGGACGGCAACGACATGGACCACTATGCCGACGACCTGGCGCAGCTGATCGAGCACCTGGACCTGAAGGACATCGCGATGTTCGGCTTCTCCACCGGCGGCGGCGAAGTGGCGCGCTACATCGGCCGCCATGGCACGAAGCGTGTGAAGAAGGCCGGCCTGGTCTCGGCGGTGCCGCCGCTGATGCTGAAGACCGCCGCCAACCCCGGCGGGCTGCCGATCGAGGTGTTCGACGGCATCCGCGCCGGCCTGCTGGCCAATCGCGCGCAGCTGTTCAAGGACATCCCCAGCGGCCCGTTCTTCGGCTACAACCGTCCGGGCGCGAAGCCGTTGCAGGGCGTCATCGACGCGTGGTGGCTGCAGGGCATGATGGGCGGCCACAAGAACACCTATGACAGCATCAAGGCATTCTCGGAGACCGATTTCACCGAGGACCTGAAGAAATTCGACGTGCCGACCATCATCATCCACGGTGACGACGACCAGGTCGTGCCGATCGACGCGGCGGCGCGCGCGTCGGCCAAGCTGGTGAAGAACAGCCAGCTGGTGGTCTATCCGGGCGCCCCGCACGGCATCACCGACACCCACAAGGACAAGCTCAACGCCGACATGCTGGCGTTCGTCAAGGGCTGATGCGCGACCGCCGCCGGCGCGCGTGACGGCGCGCCGGTTCTGCCCGTCCTGTTCACCGATTGCGCCGCCCGCGCTTGCGGGGCGGCGGCGATTTGGGTATCACAGGGGCACGGGGTGTCGGCCCCGCAGGGGATGGCATTGGCGATACACCAGGACCTATGGCGGCCCGTCCAGTGGGCGCAGCGTTTCGCCGCCGCGCTGGCATGGGCGATGGCGGCCGGCTTCATGCTGGCGAACATGGGCAGTGGCCGCTTCGTCGACGAAAGCGTGCCGCTGGTGGGGGTCCTGGTGGCCATCGCCACCTGGCGCAGCGAATACCGCCAGGTGCGCGGCGCGGTGGCGGGCCTGCTGTCGCTGATGTTCGTGTTGCATCTATGGCAGTTCCACGGCCTGGGCACCTGCCTGGTGCTGGCGGCCGCGGCGGTGATCGCCTGGGCCCGCCTTTGGCGGGGGTACTGGCCGGAGTTCGTCATGCGCGTGTCGGCGGCGGCGTTGCTGCTGCTCGCCGTGCAGCCGGTCCTGGGCGCACTGCAACCCGATGCCCCGCCGGCCGATATCGGCTGGTCGCTGGCGCTCTCGGCGCTGGCGATCTTCTTGCTGGTATACACGCCGTCGCTGCGGGCGGGACAGACCCTGGACACCAGTGCCGAACTGATCGCCTTCGTGCTGGCGTTCGCGGTGCTGGCGCTGGTGGGCTGGCACCTGCCTGGCAGTCTGGTGGGCAGGATGGGCGTGGACTATCCGCCCATGCGCCCGGTTTCGACGCTGGCCGTCGCCCTGCTCGCGCTGGCGCTGCTGCTGCGCCAGCGCGATCGCGATCGCGCGGCTTGGTTCCTGATGGCCATCGTGGCCGTGCCACTGCTGCTCACGCTGCTGCAGACGCTGGGTCAGGTCACCACCCCGCTCAACGCCTTGTTGCACCGGCTGGGGTGGCTGCCCCGCGCCGGTTCGCCCCTGATCGGCGGCTATACCGACTACGGCGTGCTGACCACCTGGGTGGCGGTCGCGCTGCTGCCGCAGGCGCTGCAGCGCTGGGAGAACGTGCGCTGGGGGATCGTGCGCGGGCTGGGCATCGCAATGGCATCGGTGGCGGGGATGGCCGCGCTGGGCCTGCTGATCCAGCTGCCTTACCCCCGCGAGGGCATGTCGGTCTACCAGATCTCGCTGACCGCCACGGCGCAGCTGGTCGCCATGGGCCTGGCACTGGCGGTCGCCGGCGAGAACTCCCTGCGCGAGCGCCTGTTCGGCGTGTTGCCGATGGCCGCCGCGCTGGCGCTGGGCGGCATGTTCTGGCTGGCCGCCAGTGCGGACCGCGATGCGATGGCACGCCGGGTGATGGAAACGCAGACGGCGAGCGCGTCGGCGACGTTCCTGCGCGGCGTGGAACTCCGCCGCGGCGCGTTGCGGCAGTTGTCGTCGTCGCTGGTGGCCGCGCGCCCCGAGGCGGCGGAGGCGCTGTTCGATCACCACGTCGCCGACATGGTCCGCGCGTTCGCCGCGTTCCGGGTGGTGCGCAGCGTGGGCGATGCGGGCGAGTTCCGCTGGGTCGAGCCCGGGTTCGATGCGCCTGCCGCGCCGTCGCCACCATCGCCGGTCGCCGACGAAGGCCTGCTGCAACCGGTGCCGGGCGGCTGGTGGCTGACGGTGGACGAAGCCGGGCGGCGCACGCAGGCCTTCATCGCGTTGGACGGCTTCGTCATGACGCTCAACAGGGCGGTGTTCTCCGATCGCCCGGTCCGCGCGACCGCCGACGGTATGGCGACGGTGGAACAGGGCGAGCCGTTCGGCGAGCCGCTGTCGGTGCAGACCGTCGCCCTGCCCGGCCACGAGGTGGAGCTGTCGTTGTGGGCACCGCCCTCGCTGACCTCGTTCGCGTTGCCGCGCGCGCTCGTCGTCGGCGGCCTGAGCAGCGGCCTGCTGATCGCGTTCGTGCTGTTCCTGCTCGACCTGTCGCGGCGCCGCTCCACCGAGGCGGCGGAAACCGCGCGCTCGCTGCTGACCGAGACCGAACGCCGGCTCGATGCGCAGCGGCGGCTCAACGATGCGGCCGCGATGGACAGTGCCACCGGCCTGCCGCGGTTCTCCGCGCAGGCGACCCTGATCACCGAACAGATCGGGACGCAGGCGCCGTCGGGGCACGGGCTGGCCATCGTCGACCTGGATGGGTTCGGCATGGTCAACGATTCGTTCGGACACGACGGCGGCGACGAAGTGCTGCGCCGCATGGGCCAGCGCATCTCTGGCGCGGTCGGCGGACAGGGCCGCGTGTACCGCTATGGCGGCGAAGGCTTCCTGGTGCACTTCATCGATACCGACATCGACCACCTCAGCCGCTGGGCGGAGGATATCCGGCGCGCGGTGGGACAGCCGATCGCGCTGTACTCCACCCATCCCTCGTTCACCGTCACCGCCAGCATCGGCCTGGCGCATGCGCCCGAACACGGCATCGACCTGCAGAGCCTGCTCCGCAGTGCGGACGACGCGCGCCACCTGGCCAAACGCGCGGGACGCAACCAGGTGCGGCTGCCTTCCGCCGGCGCGCAGCAGGATGCCAACGACCGCCTGAGCCGCGTCACCGCTCTGCGCGAGGCCGTGGCGCGTGGCCAGTTGCGCCTGGCATACCAGCCCGTTGTGGCGGGCGACACCCTGCAACTGATCGGCTTCGAGGCGCTGGCACGCTGGCGCCATCCGGCATGGGGCGAGGTACCGCCTTCGGTCTTCATCCCGCTGGCCGAAAGCGCGGGCCTGATGGAGGACATCGGCCATTTCGTGCTGGAACAGGCCTGCCAGCAACTGGCCCGCTGGCGGGCGATGGGGCTGCGCACGCTGTGCATGGCGGTCAACCTGTCGCCCAGCCAGCTGGGCCAGCCGGCGCTGGCGCCGTGGATCGCCGACTGCCTGCAGCGCCACGCGCTGCCCGCCGATGCGCTGACGCTCGAACTCACCGAGAGCGTGCTGGTGGAGGACATGGGCGCCGCGCAGCGCATCCTGCAGTCGCTGCACGAACTCGGCGTGCGCCTGGCGCTGGACGATTTCGGTACCGGCTATTCCAGCATGTCCTACCTGCAGCGCCTGCCCTTGGACGTCATCAAGATCGACCGCAGCTTCGTGGACGGCATCGCCGCGGAGGACAGCACCGATCGCGCCATCGCCCGTACGATCCTGGTGCTGGCCCACGAAATGGGACTGCGCACCATCGCCGAAGGCGTGGAGACCGTGGAGCAGATGAACGCACTGCAGCAGATGCGGTGCGATGAGATGCAGGGCTACTTCTTCGGCCGGCCGATGGAAGTGGACGAAGCGACCGCGTTGGCGCGCGGGCAGTTGCGCCAGCCCATGGGCTGAGCGGGCGCCGGATTCAGCCCACCCGCAACTGGTCCATGAACGCGCGTCCCGCCGGTCCGGGCGGTGTGTCCTTGCGCCAGACCGCGCGCATCGGCATTTGCGCGTAACGCGGATCGGCATCGGCGATGCGCAGGCGTTTCAGGCGGCCGGCGGCGAGATCTTCCTCGACGATGTGCAGCGGCATGTGGCCCCAGCCCAGGCCCGCGCGCAGGAAGGCGTGCTTCGCACCCAGGTCGGCCAGGCGCCAGGTGAGCGGCGACTGCACCGCGAAATCGCGCCCGGCCGTCAACGGCGTGCGGTCGGTCAGCACGAGTTGCACATGCTTGGCCGCGGTCTTCACCGGCACCGTGCCGCGCTGCGCAGCCATCGCGTGCGTGGGCGCCGCGACAGTGACGAAGGGCACCGCCAGCAGCGGTTCGGCCACCACCTCGGCGGGCAGGTCCGGCAGCGAGCCCACCACGCCGATGCGACACGTGCCCTCCAGTACGGGCTGGATCACGCCCCCCAGTACCTCCACATACAACCGCAGCGGCGTGTGCGGAAACACAGCGCGGCTGTGGGTGGCGGCGCGCGTCAGCGCATCCATGGGGAACATCACGTCCACGGCCACAGAGAGTTCGGGCTCAAGTCCTTCCGCCACGCTGCGGGCGCGCGCCTTGAAGGTATCCATGTGCTCGGCCACCGCGCGCGCCTCCACCAGCAGCACGCGGCCGGCCTCGGTCAGTTGGGGATAGCGACTGCTGCGGTCGAACAGGCCGACACCGAGCTGCAGCTCGAGATTGGCCAGCGTCTGGCTGACCACCGATTGCGCCCGCCGCAGCTTGCGGCCCGCGGCGGAGAAGCTGCCCTGCTCGGCGGCGGCGATGAAGGTACGAAGCTGGTCGAGCGTGACGGCGTCGAGCATGTATCGCTCCAGACGATGGTTTTCATCGAAATATATAGGCTTCCGGGATGCATCGCCACGGCCTAACCTGCGCTCCGTACCCGCTGCACCCACCCCTCATTCCCCGGAGTCCACCATGTCCAGCCTGACCGCTACCCCCAGCACCACCCGAGTTCCCGCCCTGCGTGGCGCCGCCGACCTCGTCGGCCGCAGCCTGCTCGCCTCCCTGTTCGTCATCTCCGGCCTGGGCAAGCTGGCCGCCTACGCCGGCACCGCCGGCTACATGGAATCCGTCGGCGTCCCCGGCGCCCTGCTGCCGCTGGTCATCGCGCTGGAAGTGTTGGGCGGTCTGGCCATCGTTGCCGGTTACAAGACCCGCATCGTCGCCAGCCTGCTGGCCGTGTTCTCGATCGCCAGCGCGGTGCTGTTCCACAGCAACCTGGGCGACCAGATGCAGCAGATCATGTTCCTGAAGAACTTCGCCCTGGCCGGCGGCTTCATCACCCTCGCCGCCCGCGGCGCCGGCGGCTGGAGCATCGACAACCGCTGAAGCAGCATCGCTTCATGCACCATCCGGAACGCCGGCCCATGCCGGCGTTCCTCGTTTCCGGCACGTGCCCGCACGCGGGTACAAGCCAGCCCGCAAGCAGCATGCCAGCGTGCCCCCTGCCCCTTCGGGAGCCCACGCATGCGCCGCCACCTGCTCGCCCTCGTCATCGCCGCCCTGTCGACCGCCGGACCTGCTGTCGCCGCGGATGCCGGTCGCCTGCCGGTGGCACCGTTCGCCACGTTGCCTGCCGACGTGCGGCATCCGGAAAGCCTGGACGTGGACCCCGCGACCGGCGAGGTCTACGTGGGCACCTTCGACGCACGCGCACCGGAGTCGGCGCGCAACAATCAGCTGCTGCGCCTGGCCGCCGACGGCCGCGTGCTGGCGCAGCGCCGCTTCGGACCCACGCCACTGACCGGCGTGGCTTTCCACGACGGCCACGTCTACGTCCTGAACTTCGGCGCGTCCAAACTGCAGCGCTTGCCCGCACGATTCGATGCGGACAGCGCGATCGAGGATGTCGCCACCTTCGCCGCACTGTCGCCCCCCGCGCCGCCAGCGCGGCGCATCGACAATCCCGATGGCAGCCACGACACGATCACGTTCGGGTCGCAAGGCTTCCCTGCCATCAACGGCCTGGTGTTCGACCGCGCCGGCACGCTGTACGTCTCCGACTCGTTCCAGGGCGCGGTCTACCGCATCGCGAATGCGGCGACCTGCCGTCCGTGCAAGGTGGATGTGTTCGCACGCGATCCGCTGCTGGCGACGACCGGCGCATTGCCGTTCGGCGCGAATGGCATGGCCTTCAACGCCAACCAATCCATCCTCTACATCAACAACGCCGGCGACGGGCGCGTGCTGCGCAAGCGGATGCCCGACGGCGCCATCGAGGTGCTGGTCGACAGCGTCTATGGTGCCGATGGCCTGCTGTTCCACGAAGGCCTGCTGTGGGTATCCGCCAACCAGATCGACACGCTGGTGGCACTGGATGAGCGCGGCCGCGTGCGCCATCGTGCGGGCGATTTCCGCGGGATGGATGCGCAGGGCGCACCGCGTGGCCTGCTGTTTCCTGCGGCCAGCGCCGTGCAGGGCCGCCGCATGATCGTCGCCAACCTCGCCCTGCCGCTCAGCGCCGCGACCGGCGACGAGTGGGAAGAAGACGTCACCCGCTGGAACCTCATGCAGTTCGATCTTCCCGATCCTTCGCCTGCCCCTTGAGGAACATCCCATGCTCAATATCACCCCGTTCGGTTGGTTCCATACCGCCATCAGCCTGGTTTCGCTGTTCGGCGGCCTGTACGCGCTGCTGCGCCACCATGAAATCCGTTACGCAACGCCGCTGGGCAAGACGTATACCTGGTTCACCGTCGCCACCTGCCTCACCAGCTTCTTCCTGATGCGGACCGGCAAGCTGAGCGAAGCGCACGGGCTGACCGTACTGACGCTGGTCGTGCTGGCGGCCGCCGTGTTGCTGGGACGCAATACGGTAATCGGCTCCTGGCGGCACGTCGCCTCCGCGCTGGCGTTCACGCTGACCGTGTACTTCCACTTCATCCCCGGCTTCACCGAAACGCTGACCCGCGTGCCGATCGGTGCGCCGCTGGTGTCCGGGCCGCAGGATCCGCTGCTGCAGAAACTGGTCGGCGGCACCCTCCTGATCTTCCTTGTGGGCATGGCGTTGCAGGTGCGTGCATTGCGCCGTGGGCGCACGACGTTGGCCCAGCCTGCGACCTGAGCGGCGGACGCGGCCGTGCTGACCGCGTTGCCCACGCTGGACGCGCTGCTGGAAGCCCACGCGGCGGCGCTGGGCAACGATGCCACCGGATACCGCCACCACGCCTACAGGGTGGCGAATTTCTATTGGTTGCTCGCGCCGGGCGATGCCGATGCGCTGGAGAAACTGAGCATCGCCATCGCCTTCCACGACCTCGGTATCTGGACCGCCGGCACGTTCGACTACCTGCCGCCTTCGCGGGTGCTCGCGAGGGACTACCTGCGCCAGACGGGAAAGGCGGCCTGGATGGTCGACGTGGACGCGATGATCGAATGCCATCACAAAGTCATGCGCACGCCTGCCGGCACGTCGCCCGCGGTGGAAGCCTTCCGCCGCGCCGACTGGATCGACGTCAGCATGGGCGTGCGCCGGTTCGGCCTCGCGCGGCTCGCGGTGCGCGAGGTGATGGCGGCCTTCCCGGACGCGGGCTTTCACCGGCGCCTGGCGATGCTGACCCTGCAGCGACTGCGCCACCATCCACTCGATCCACTGCCGATGGTGCGGTGGTGACATGGTGGGCCTGCCGCATCGTGCCGACGGACGGTCCTTGACATATATCGTTAGGACTCCTAACTTATTTGCCATAATGGATACTCCCTTCCAGCGCAGACAGGCCACGCGCGGCTTGGAACAGCTCACCCACCTGGTGCGCGCCCAATCGTGGCGCCAGGACGGCACGCCCTCGCTGCCGCCGACGCAGGCGGCGGTGCTGCGCATGCTGCAGGGTGTGCAGGAAGGTCTGCGCGCCCGCCATATCGCCGAGCGCCTGGGCGTATCGCCCGCCAGTCTCAGCGACTCCTTGAAGGCGATGGAGGGCAAGCAGTGGATCCGTCGCACACCCGACCCTGACGATGCGCGCGCCGCTCGTGTGAAGCTGACCCCGGCCGGCTCGCGCGTGGCCACGCAGTTGCAGCGCCCCGACCAGGGTATGGGTTCGCTGATCGAATCGCTCGACGAAACCGACCTCGGCGCGCTGTTGCGGGTCACCCAGTTGCTGGTCAACGAAGCGCAGGAACAGGGGCTGGCCACCGGCCTGCGGACCTGCCTGGGCTGCGAGTTCTTCCGGCCGTTCGCCTCGGGCGAACGCACGGCGCCGCATGTCTGCGCCTTCCTGGACAAGGCCTTCGGCGACAGCGAACTGCGCGTGGACTGCGCAGAACAGCAGCCAGCCAACGACGAACAACGGCTTGGAAGCGTGGCCCGCTTCCGCCAACCGACTCCGCCCTAGGCGGAAAAAAGAAGGACGGCGCCCGACTGCAATCGGACGCCGCCCGGTACCTCCCACCCACCCTACGAGAGCAAGCAAGAGGAATTTCATTATGCGCCAGAACACCACCCGACGTTTCGCGTTGGCCGCCGTACTCACGCTGGCCATCGGCGGCGTGCACGCCCACGACGGCAAGGCCCACACCGGCGGCATCCTGTCCACCGCCAACAAGGCAGTGACCGCCGATTTCGACATCGTCCACACCAAGATCAGCACCGACAAGAACGTCGCCACGTTCCACATGGCCGTGTCCGGCAAGGCCGGCAAGAGCACGCCCGCCGCCAGCGGCAAGCTGGCCGGCAGCGATGTGTTCTCCTACGTGTGGCCGACCACCATCGATCCGTACGAAGTCGGCTTCGAGAAAGGCGCCGGCATCCTGGCGATGGCGGTCACCGCGCACCCCGACTTCGACGACACGCCGCTGTACGACGAGAACGGCGACGGCAAGCGCGACAACGATGGCAACCTCTGGCACAGCCACTGGGTCGTACTGAAGCCCAACGAGGCCTGCGGTCCCGGCGCACTGGGCGTGGTCGACATTCCGGAAGGCAGCAAGCCGCGTCTGCCGAAGACCTGGCCGGGCTTCCCCATCCTGCTCGACAGCCCGGGCTGGAGCCCCACGCTCAATGCCGAAACGGTGGAAGTCAAAGTGCCGTTCGAAGACATCGGCGTGGTCACCGCCGGCAGCTTCGACGGCGTCACTGCCGGCTTGCGCGTCAACGCCAGCGTGCATGCGCCACTGTTGTGCGTGGTGGACGTGTTCAAGGTCGCCTCCGGCAACCTGAGCCTGCCCGGCAAGCCGAACCAGTAATCGCACCCTACTCGCTCCGGTCCGCACGGGCCGGCTGCGACCCCACGAGAATATTGCCATGAACGCCATGGATCGCCCGGCGCCACCCTGGCAGGTGGACCGCTGGTTCAACACATCCCGTCCCTTGTCGCTGGAAGCGCTGCGCGGCAAGGTCATCGTGCTGGAGGCCTTTCAGATGCTGTGCCCGGGCTGCGTGTCGCACGGCCTGCCGCAGGCGTCGCGCGTGCACGCGGCGTTCCCAACGGACCAGGTCGCCGTCGTCGGCCTGCATGCCGTATTCGAACACCACGCGGCGATGACGCCGGTGGCGCTGGAAGCCTTCCTGCACGAATACCGCATCTCCTTCCCGGTCGGTGTGGACCGCCCCGGCGCGCGAGGACCTATCCCGCAGACCATGGAGGCCTACGCCATGCGCGGCACGCCGACACTGGTGCTGATCGACGCGCAGGGCCGTCTTCGCCACCAGCATTTCGGCCAGGTCAGCGATTTGGTGCTGGGAGCGCAGATCGCGGCATTAGTACGTGAGACCACGCAGGACCTGCGGGACCATCGGAGGGCAGATGAGTCGACGCCAGACAGCTGCTTTCACGGCTGCCAGGCAGGCCCCTGAATACATAAACAGCCAAGGATGCTGCGCGGGCTTAACGTCAGCGGAAACGCGCGCACCTGGCCAATGGACCATACATCCCTGCAACGGAATGCGTATGTCCCACGGAATGTGGGGCTAGCGCGTTCCTCGTTAGACCGACGGGAGACGTTGGGATCGCCGCTCTTCTCGGCACTCCAAGCCAAGCCTCTGAACGTTCCTTCCATGTCGACACGCGCGCCAACAACGTCCGCACCATGTTGACCGCACGCATTCGCCACCCGAGGAAGGAAGACCGTGCGTTCCGCCGCGTCCCCGCGTCCAGCCTGGCACTCGATATGTCGGAGCGATAACTTGCGCTCCCACCAGTCGGATTATCACTCAAGGAACCGATAAGTGATTGAGGGACGGCGCCTCCAATTCCCGCCGCAGGCGGCAATCGCGGCTGGCTTCCGTTCACCCTGATACCGTCGCGCCGCCCGGTACCGAACAGGAATAGGAGCTTGTCACCGCTGCCTTTGAACACGTCCAGGTACCCATCATTGTTCAGATCACCTACGGCGAACGTACCTGTATCCACCGGATCCGTCGGAAACGCCTGGTAACGGACTTGCGGCGCCAGCCCGCGTCCGTAGCGGTTCTGGTAGTAGCCCAACGACCAATGCTCGACATTCAAGACGAGAAGATCATCCAGCATGTCCCTGTCCAGATCGACGGCAAGCAGTGCCGCGGGCTGAAGCGTGGCGTCCAAGGGCGTAACGGGCTGAAGTCGACCGTACGCGTCCTGATGGAACATATGAATCAAGGTGCCGGCCTGGTACCCGACCCGCGTGACCGCGAGGTCATTCCTGCGGTCGCCATTGAAATCGCCCGATGCCACCGACGCGCGACCGCTTCCGGCCACAGGGTAAAGCTGGACGGGCAGGAAGCCTGCGAGTCCATCGTGGCGTAGAACGGCCGCGCCTGCCGTGCCGCTGGCAGCATCCTCATAACCCATCACCAAGTCGGCACGTCCATCTCCGTTCACGTCTGCCGCGCGGAGGCTCGCCAGATCGAACGGTAAACGGATAAAGCGGAACGATTGTGCCAAGCCGCCGCGAGTCCCCAAATAGATGCCCAGACCGAAGCTCTGCGATCCGGGCGCCTCGATGGTCCATGCCACGACATCGGGGATGCCGTCACCATTCACATCAGTGACGGCCAGTTCATCCGCCGGCTGGTTCCAGATATTGGAGAAACGCCGAGCCCGAAAATCTCGGTTACGACTCCCGGCGACGATCCCGATTCCGCCCGGTCCACCCACCAGAACGTCACTGACCCGATCACCATCCATATCTGCCACGGCCAGGCCGACGCCGCGGAATGTCGCGGAAGGGCGAGGCGGAACAGCGGTCGCGGGCATGTTGATGCAACTACCATCCTCAAAGCCTCCAAGAGTCTGCAGAGCAATGCAGACTGCGTCGCCTGCCCAGCCCTGGTAGTCGTAGAGGCCCGGCTTGGCAACGGAGGCGATGTCATCCAGTCCGTCCCCATTGAAATCGCCAACAACGGTGGCACCGGTTGCAGCGGAATATCTGATCACCGGCGCCCTCAGCGCGAACATGCCGGCGGGCGTTTCCGGTTGCGCAACCGGGGTGATTCTTCGCACTCGGGCATTCCCATTGTCTGCGACGAAGATGTGACCGTCGCCCATAACAGCGATGCCCAGCGCATCCTTGAGCATTGCCTGTACTGCGACACCTCCGTCGCCGGCGTAGCCGCTTTGCATGTTGCCGTAGCCGTCGCGGGTATCCCATGTGCCAGCTACAGCGTGTATCGCTCCGTCCTGCGTGATCATCTTCACCAAAGCACCCTGGCTCAGATAAAGATTACCGCGCGTGTCCGTGGCGACGTCGGTTGCATATGGCAACACGACATTCCTGGCCATGGCATCGGAAGCGAAAAAGCCACCGCCAGCCACGGTCGACACTTTTCCATCGGCCCCTAGACGCATCACGCGCTGGTCATCGCTGACCATCAACAGCGCACCATCCAGGGCAATGCCGAGTCCGACGACCCCAGCGGACATGTCTACTGCCAGACCGCCTTCCTGGAATTCTCCGGCAAAACTGCCATTTCCAGCGACGGTCGAGATGATGCCCCGCGTATCCACTTTACGGACACGGCGATTGCCGCTATCGATGAAGTACAGGTTTCCCTGTGCATCGACCTCCGGGTCGAGCGCGTTACTGATGCTGGCCGACAACGCGCTCCCCCCGTCGCCAGCGAAGCCCCTGATGCCATTACCCACGACGGTGTTTATGGTGCCGCTGGGTGACACTTTGCGAATCCGCGTCGTCTCGGAAATATACAGATTGTCGTAGGTATCCACGGCCAAGCCTGTGGGCGTCACCGAGGCGCTGGCGGCCGGAATTCCATCTCCGTTGTAGCCGCTTGCCCCCGTGCCCGCGAAGGTGCTGATTACGCCCGCCGCGTTCACTTTCCGTACGCGGGCGCGACTCCGGTCGGCAATGAAGAGATTGCCGCGGCTATCCACCGTCACATCCACCGCAGACCCGAGCTGGGCTTGGTTCGCGGGACCGCCGTCGCCTAGTGTTGAACCACCCCCGGCGACCGTGGTTATGGTCTGCAACATTGCTGAAGATGCCGGGCCCAAACACGCCAGCAACATGACAACCGCAGCCGACTGAACGGCGCGCCTGGCACCTAGCCCACCATTTGCCCCCCAAAGGAACCAGCTTGTGGCCAGCTTCGAGCGTCCTTGCAAGATCATATTCACCCCCCGTGAAGACCCGAGTCTAGGCTTTTGCCACGGGCACTGTCCAACGCAGCTGGCCGGTACCTGCCGGACGCGGCGTTAGAGCTGATACAGGGGCTTCACGGCGCGTTCGCGCCACTCAGGTTTGGATAGCACCATGCACCGCGCGCGCGCCCCCTTCTCGCTGCTCCACCGACTGGCTTTCATGGGGCTGGGGATGACGCTGGCGGCGCTCAGTGGGGCCTTGTTTCTCTAGAGGTTCAAGGCGCGGGAGTATGCGGATCGAGTTCCGCAGCCCATGCGAGCGCGAGTACGCGCTCGTCCTGCGCGAACGTACGCACCTGCGTATTCGGCATCAGGTGCGCTGCGAATTCCGTCACGGTCACCAGCCACCGCTTGTCGGTGACGATCGCCGCGCGCGCGAACCGACCGAACTCGCCCAGCTTCGATGCTGCATAGCGCAGGTCCTTCCCGATCGCCCGATCGCCTCCAGCGACACGCCCTGCATGTCGCTGAGGTCGCTCAGCACGGCAATGCGCGGAAACTGCGCCAGCCGCGCTTCCAGGTCGGCGATGCAGGCATCGTAGTCCTCGCTGCTGAGCTGGCCGGTGAACCGGTACGCGGCCAAATATGGCGGGCTGGTCAGGGTTTCGATCATGCAGTCACTCCCTCATGCGGAAGCGGCGACCATAGCCGCCGCCGTGCACGAGGGCGTCAAAACGACTTCACGAAGCTGGATCGCGGGTCAGGTCGCGCCCCATCACCATTTCGATGACGCGTGAAGAGCCGCCTTCGTGGAAGCCCGTCTGCGAAGCGAACTCGCGGGGATTGTGGAAGGTACCGAACAACAGGTCGAACACCGGAAGTTCGGAGTAGTTCTGCCGGTGCAGGCCGCGCGCATGGTGCCAGGAATGCATCTCCGGCCGCTCCACGAACCAGCCCAGCCAACGCGGGGTGCGCACGTTGGTGTGGGTCAGCATCGCCAGCAGCGTGGCCGCCAGCAGCGCCGCCGTCGTGGCCTCCGGACTCAGGCCGACGATCACCGTCAGCGCCAGGCTGCCGACGGCCGTCCAGCCCAACGTGTCCAACGGGCTGAACCAGAAGGCGCTGAAGGTATCGAGCCGCTCGGTGCTGTGGTGCAGCTGGTGGCCGAAGCGCCACAGCCAGTCGTTGCCGTGGATGGCGCGATGCCAGGCGTAGGCGCAAGCCTGGTAGACCAGCAGCCCGACCAGCCCGCCGACAGGCCAGGCCAGATGGCTCAGGTCGAACAGTTGCAACGGCAGCAGGAACTGCGTCCACAGCATCGGCAGATAGGAGGACAGCAGGAAGTAGAACACCGCCGCGAGCAGGCCGCGCGTACGCCAGCGTGCGATGCGCGGCAGGACACGCGCGGGGGCGATCGCCTCCCACAGCATCAGCACGACGTACATGCCGAAGAAGGCGAAGGACAGCGGATGCAGAAGGACTTCAAGGGGCGTTGGCATGGCGGTAACGGCTCTGTTCTACTACGGGGGAGGCGGCACGATACGGGCCGCTGCACCTCGACACCGCAGCCATTTCCGCCGCCAACCTGACATTTCCGTCATGCCGCGCCGTGAACGCCCCACCATCGCCCTGCTCGCCACCCACGGCGCCGCCGCCTCTGTGCTGTACGGCATGTACGATCTGTTCCACTCGGCCGGCCGCGACTGGCCGCCGATGATCGGCCTGCCGCCGGGCGAATCGGCCTTTCATCCGCTGATCGTGGCACGCGACACCGCGCCACTGAACGTCGTCAACGACATCGTGGTCACCCCCCAGGTCGCCCTGCGCGACCTGCCCGCGCCGGACTACATCTGCATCCCCGACCTGGCGATCTATCCCGGCGACATCGCCCTGCATGGCTACGAAGAAGAAGCCCGCTGGCTGCGCGACTGCCACGAACGCGGCAGCGTGATCGCCGCGGCCTGCACCGGTGCCATGCTGCTCGCCGAAACCGGGCTGCTCGATGGCCACGACGCGACCACGCACTGGGCCTACTGCGACGCGCTCGCAACGCGCCACCCCAACGTGCGCGTGCACCCGCAGCGTGTCGTCGTCACCGCCGGCCCTGACCAGCGGCTGGTGATGGGCGGCGGCGGCTCCAGCTGGCACGACCTTTCGCTCTACCTGATCGCGCGCGTGGCCGGGATCGAATGCGCGATGCAGACCGCGCGCGTGTTCCTGATCGACTGGCACCAGACCGGCCAGCAGCCGTTCGCCAGCCTGGCGCGCACGCGGACGACCTCCGACGCGGCCGTCTCGCAGGCGCAGGTGTGGATCGCGCAGCACTACGACACACCCGCGCCCGTCGCCGGCATGCTGCAGGCCAGCGGCCTGGCCGAGCGCACCTTTGCGCGCCGCTTCCAGCAGGCCACCGGATTGTCGCCGCTGGAGTACGTGCACACGCTGCGCCTGGAAGAAGCCAAGCAGCACCTGGAAACCGGCGACGAGGCCGTCGAAGCCATCGCACAGGCCGTGGGTTACGAGGATGCCGCGTACTTCAGCCGGCTGTTCCGGCGGAAGGTGGGCTTGTCGCCGGCCCAGTACCGCCGGCGCTTCGGCGGCATGCGCCGGATGCTGCGGGACGCGGGCGCACGTTAGCCCGCGTCGATCCGGCGCAGCGACCAAAACCCGATGTCGCGCCGCACGCGGTAACCGAGGCGTTCGTACAGACCCAGCGCACGCGGATTCTCGTAGCTGACGTGCAGGAACGGCTGCCGACCTCGCGACAGTGTGTCGTTGGTCAGCCAGGTGGTGAGGTGACCCGCGTAGCCAAGCCCATGGAACTCGGGATGCGTGCAGATCGCGCTCATCTCGCGATGGCCGTCGTCGCCCAGGCGCTCGCCGATCATCGCGGCCAGGCGGCCGTCGCGATAGATGCCGAAGTAGCGCCCCAGGTCCATCGTCTTCACGCGGAAATAGTGCGGGTACACCAAGGCGGTCAGCGCTAGCACGTCGGCCCGCCGTGCATCGCCCAGCGGCACGATCTCCGGACCCTCCACCGATGCCAGCGGTGCGTCGCACACCATCTGCGCGAGCGGGCGGAACGCCTGCAACTGCCATCCCGCCGGCAGCGTGGGTACCACCCCAAGCAGATACACCGACTCTCCCGGCGCCACCAGGGAGCCGAGCGCATCGCCCACGCGCACGGCCGCGTCGGGCACGCCCAGGAAGGGCGCGTAGTCGGTCGGATAGCGTGCCACGTCGCCGGCGCGCAGGGCGATGCTGTTGTGGATCGAAGCGAGGGCGGACCAGAACGGGTTGTCGAGGGGCGTCGTCATCGGCGTGCACGCGGGAGGAATCAAGATTATCCCTGCAGGGGACCCCGGTGCATCCGGCGGGGGCGCTCCGTATGCTGCGCGCATGCCCATATTGCCCGCCTTCCGTTCCCTGCTCCGCGCCGCGGCCTTCACGTCCGTGCTACTGCTGGCCGGCTGCGTCACCGCCCCGCCCACTCCCACGCGCGCCCCGGCCGACACGCGCAGTGAGATCGTGCGGCGCATGCCGGCCAAGGTGTCCGACCGCGAGGGGTGGGCGGCCGACATCGAGACGGCGTTCGCCGCGCAGCGCATCGAACCCACCAGCGAGAACATCTGTGCGGTGCTGGCCATCACCGAACAGGAATCCGGTTACGTCGCCAACCCGTCGGTCGCCAATCTTCCGAAGATCGCCCGTGGCGAGATCGACCGCCGCGCCGCCGCCCTGCATGTACCGAAGTTCATGGTCGACGCGGCACTGGCAGTGCGCTCGCCCGACGGCCGCCGCTATGCCGAGCGCCTGCGCGAGGTGCGCACCGAGCGCGACCTCAGCGACCTCTACGAAGACTTGATCGGCAGCGTGCCGCTGGGCAAGCGGCTGTTCGCCGACTACAACCCGGTGCAGACCGGCGGGCCGATGCAGGTGGGCATCCCGTTCGCCGAAGCCAATGCCTCGCGCTATCCCTATCCGGTCGAAGGCAGCATCCGCGACGAAGTATTCACCCGGCGCGGCGGCCTGTACTTCGGCATCGCCCATCTGCTGGGCTACCAGACGCCGTACACGCGCAAGGTGCACCGCTTCGCCGACTACAACGCCGGCTGGTACGCCAGCCGCAATGCGGCGTTCCAGAACGCCGTGGGCATCGCCGCCGGCGTGACCCTGGCGCTCGACGGCGATCTGCTGAACCCGGGCGCCCCGATGGACAAGCCCGGTCAGACCGAACGCGCCGTGCGCCGCCTGGCCGGCGAGCTGCGCATGGACGAGCGCGAAATCCGTGAGGCGCTGCAGCGCGGTAGTCGCCTCGATTTCGACGACACCCTGCTGTATGCGCGGCTTTACGCGCTGGCGGAAGCACGCGCCGGCAAGCCGCTGCCGCGCGCGATGATCCCGGGCATCACGCTGGAGAGCCCGAAGATCACCCGCGAACTGACCACGGCGTGGTTCGCCACCCGCGTGGACGAACGCTACCGCCGTTGCATGCAGCGATAGATCGCACTCAGCCGCCCAGCGCCGCCCATCCGTGCGCGAACGACTGCCACGCCTGCGTTCCCGGCACGACGTGCATCAGCACGAAGTTCAGCGCGAACACCGCGGCGACGAAGCGGAACACGCCGCGCCCGCGTGGCGCTGCGCGATCGAAGGCGATCAGTACGGCCAGGATCGCGAAGGTCAGCGCATAGCCGCCCCATGACGGATTGAAACGCGCGCCTTCGGGCAGCAACGCCAGCATCAGGCGCGCGGCCGCCGGATCGATCATCACCAGGGCCGTGGCGACCATGTAGCGCGCGTGCAGGGCCGGTTCGCGCCGGTGGACGATGGCCAAACCCCAGAACAGCGCCAGCATCAGCGAGGCGGCGGTGCCCAGATACAGCAGCATCGATTGCAGGCCGAACATCTCCGGCGGGGCGGCCGCGATCCGCAGGTGCGACAGCCACAGTGCCGTCAGCAGTACACCGGGCATCACACCGTATGAGAACTGGCCGATCTGCCGGTGCAGCGCCATCCGCCGCGTGCGGATCAGCCAGGGCTGCACCAGCAGCATCGCCATCCAGACCAGCATCAGGCCGGCGTGCAGATGCGTGACCGCGTCGGCCAGGCCCAGGCGGCTGAAATAGGTCTTCCAGAAGCCCACGCCCACCAAGGCCACCAGGCCCCACATCCACGCGCCGCTGCCGATGCCCCACAGGGCCGCTCGGCGCGGCACCGCGCCCGTTGCAGAAACCGCCATCACGCCACCTTCGTCTTGATCGTGGCAGGTTGAACGCCCCCGTTGGCGGGCACCGGCCAGCCGCCTGTCGAATTCCGTCCTCCCCGTTCGTCATGTTCAGGAAGGCGTCATTCCGGCGCCCTGATTCCGGAGGTTTCCCCATGCCGTACATCGATGGTTTCGTGGCCGCCGTGCCCAGCGCCAACAAGCAGAAGTTCATCGACCACGCCCACCTCGGCGACCCCGTATTCATCGAACAGGGCGCAACCCGCGTGGTCGAGTGCTGGGAGGACGATGTGCCCGATGGCAAGGTCACCGACTTCCGCCGCGCCGTGCAGGCCAAGCCCGAGGAGAGCGTGGTGTTCTCCTGGATCGAATGGCCGGACAAGCCGACCCGCGACGAGGGAATGAAGAAGATGATGGACGACCCGCGCATGTCCCCGGAGAACAATCCCATGCCGTTCGACGGCAAGCGCCTGATCTATGGCGGCTTCGTGCCGACGCTGGAACTGGGCGACGGCGCCACGCCTTCGTCCTACGTGGACGGCTTCGTCCTCGCCGCGCCGACGAAGGCCAAGGCCGCGTTCACCGATTACGCCACCACCTTCGACACGATCTTCATGGGCTTCGGCGCCACGCGCATCATCGAGGGCTGGGGCGACGACGTGCCGCGCGGCACGCAGACGGATTTCTTCCGCGCGGTGGAAGCGAAGGACGACGAGACCGTGGCGTTCTCATGGGTGGAGTGGCCGGACAAGGCCACGCGCGATGCCGGCATGCAGAAGATGATGGAAGACCCGCGCATGGATCCGTCGAACAAGGACAATCCGCCGATGCCCTTCGATGGACAGCGCATGGTGTTCGGCGGATTCACGCCCGTAGTGGAGCTGCGCGCCTAGGCTTCGTCCCCGGCCATCGCCGGCCCCAGGCGGGCGATGGCATGCCGACCCGGCCGTCGCGAGTCTCAGCGATCCTCCGACAGCGCATGCAGGATGTCCACGTAGGACTTCTCGATGTCGGCCAGGCCCGCCGCTTTCACGCCCTGCGCGGGATGGATCAGCATGAACTCGTCCGGCCCGTGCGCGCCCGTGCCGTATCCCAGCCCGCCGAACACGAACGGCAGGCCCAGCGTGCGCGTGAACTGGTAGAACGGCGCGCTGCCTCCCAGCCACGGCGACACCCGCGCAGGCGCCCCGTACTTGTTGAGCACGCCCAGCATGGCCTGCACCAGAGGGGCGTCGACCGACGTGGACGCGGCGGGATATCCGGACAGGGGGCGTATCACGATGTCGTCGAAGCCCTTCGCATCCAGGTGCGCACGGATCATCCGGTAGGCATCCTCCGGCTCGAGACCGGGCGGCAGGCGGGAGTCCATCTTGGCCGTCGCGACGTGCGGCAGGATGGTCTTCATGCCTTCGCCGGTATAACCGCTCCACAGCCCATCCACATTGAGCGTCGGCTCGAACAGGTCGCGCACGATGGCATCGCGTCCGGTCAGCCCATCGATCCAGCGCGATACGCCCAGGCTGCGTTGCTGCGCGGCATCGTCGGAATCGGCTGCCAGCGCATTGACCAGGCGCTGCTGCTCCCGGGTGGGCGGCCTCACCGGCGCGTAATAGCCCGGAATGGCGATGGTGTTGCCGTCCGGCGTGGTCATGGAGGCGATGGCCTGCACCAGCCGCAGCGTGGGCGAATCCACGAGCGATTTCACCGAACCATGCACTTCGGACCGGGCCGGCCCTCCCCAGGCGCCTCCCTTCGATTCGAGTTCGAAGTACACGATGCCCTTCACGCCCAGGTTCAGCGACGCGGAGCCGTCGGGCCGCTGGATATTCATCGGAAAGAACGCGCCATCGGCCTTGCGGAGCCGATCCAGCCACGGCTCGAAGATCCGTCCGACGTTCGGCGAGCCCAGTTCCTCCTCGCCCTCGGCGACGACGTACAGGTTCACCGGCAGCGTGCCTGTGGTCTTGATCATCGCGTCCAGTGCGTTGAGGAACGCCCGCTGCGGTCCTTTCTGGTTGGTCGCGCCGCGCGCCATCAGCACCGTGCCGTGTTCGTTCTCCACCAGCGATCCGGCGAAGGGATCCTCGATGCGCCAGTTCTCCTCCACCGGCTGCACGTCGTACATCATGTATACCACCAGCGTGCGGGCGGCTCCGGCATCGTAGTAGCCCAGCACGCCGGGATGACCGGGCGTCTCTACCTGCCTCACCTCATCGAACCCCAGCGCGCGCAGATCGTCGGCGACCATGGCCGCCATCGCATCGATGCCATCGTCCTGCGCGCTGATGGAGCGTTGCCTTACCCAACGCTGCAGGTGGGCGACATGCGCCTCCAGGTCCGCCTCGATGCGCGCGTACACCGCATCGTGGCGCCCCGCATAGGCCGGCACGCGCGACGCGTCGAAGGCCTCCTCGGTTTGCCATGCGTAGGCGGGGCGCGGGGAATCCGCGGCGCGGGCGGCAAGCGCGGTCGCGCACGACAACGCAAGGACAATACTGGCCGAAAGCGCACGCATGCCGGGCATCACGACTCCCTGTGGGTTGCAATGCCCGGACCTTACACGAGCGAGATCGCACGCGTCGCGACGCAGACGACGTTTCGCGACAGGCCCCGCGACTCAGGGCGGTTCAATCGTGTGGCGCGCCATGCCGCCGGCTTGTGCAGGCCGGCGGCCACGCGGGATCGGCTCCGGGCACGAGATCGACCAGGAAGAACTCGCCCGATGCCGGCCCGTCGGCTTGCGCGAACATCAGGCGCTTCGCATCCGGCGACAACAGGGGGCCGACCTGGAACACGTCCTCGCGCGCGGGTACGCGGCCGCGTTCGCGCCAGCCGTCCGCTTTCAGATCGTAGACGTACAACTGCGAACGTACGCCACGATTGGCCACGACCACCAGCACGCGGCCATCGCGCGACAGGTCGGCCTCGTACTCGTCGCCGGGCGTATTGATTGGCGCTGGCAGCGGTTCGACGTCCCAGCGACCATCGTCACGCGGCGTGGCGAAGTAGAGATCCCTGCCCCCGATCCCGCCGGGCCGGTGCGAGCCGAACAGCAGGCGGCCGTCGGCCAGCGGGCGCGGCAGCAGTTCGGTCTGTGGGGAGTTGACCGGTCCCGGAAGGCGCTCGGGTTCACCCCACTGTCCGTCGGAACCGCGCGCCACGCGCCAGATATCGAGATCGCCCGCATTCGCCCGGTCGCTGGCGTAGTAAAGCCATCCGCCGTCGGGGCTGTAGGCGGGATCGGTCTCCAGCGCGGCGCCGGGGCCGGAGAACGCGGGTTCGCGGTCTTCAATCCACTGCCCGTTTTCGCAACGCGACATGCGCAGCCGGTATCGATCGAACGCCGGGGGCGCCCGGAAGAACATCAGCTCGCGTCCGTCGGGAGAGAACACGGGCGATGACTCGTACTGATCGGTGCTGAGAGCATGAGGCGTCCAGCGCGCCGGCGGCGCCGGCACCTGCAGATCGCCGGCCGACACATCGCGACACCAGAGTCCCAGCACGATCCCGCAGGCGGACGACAACAGGCGCATCCTCATGATCCGTCTCCCTTGAGCCGGCGCCACCCTACCCGGGTTCGCCCCGTGCGCGTAGCGAGCATTCCACAACGCAGCCTTGAGCTCGATTCAACGGACCGCCGCTTCCGCTCAAGCCGGCAGGCCTATACGGTATTCGCTTCCCGAGACGGAGGTGGACCATGAACCGAACAGGTGGCTGCCGCTGCGGCGCAGTGCGCTACACACTGAGCGCGGCGCCCTTTGCGGTGCGGTTGTGCTGGTGCCGCGACTGCCAGTACTGGAGCACCGGCAATGCGGCGGTGAATATGCTCGTCCCGCGCCATGCCGTGCGGGTGGACGGTGAACTGGAAGGCTGGGACAGCATGGCCGAGAGCGGAAACCACATGCGGCGCTCGTTCTGCCCCCGGTGTGGGACCCCGATGTTCAGCGAGGCGCGCGAGAACACCGAACGCATGGTGATCCGCGTGGGCACGCTCGACGATGCCACCGGCATCGTGCCGACCACCGTCATCTGGACCGACTCGGCGCCAGCATGGGCCCCTATCGATCCGGCCCTGCAGGCGTTCCCGCGACAACCCTGAATCAGTCTTCCCGCTTGCGCAGGCGTTCAGGAATGCGCCGCCGCGGCGCCTGCGCCTGGCGCTCGTCCATCTCGCGCACGCGCCGGCCGGCCTCGCGGACCAGGTCCGGCAACAGGTGCGTCTCGGGCAGATGCTTCCAGTATTTCTGCGGCATCTCCTGCCGCATCATCCGCGTATTGAGGCGCGCGGGATTGAAGATGTTGGCGTAGTAGGTGCGCCAGAGCGCATCCTCCGCATCATCGGCCGGCGCGTCGGCGCGCACCGCACCCTCGCCCGCCCACAGATGTTCGCCATCCCACTGCACGCTGCGATAAGGGGTGAGGATGGCCCAGCGCATTCCGGCGAAGCGGCGCATGAAGAACGGCGCCACGCGATCGACGATGTAGTGGTCCGGCTCGAACCAGGCGATGTAGGCATCGTCTTCGCCCTCAACCTGGCGGAAGCGCACGAACGCCTTCATCTTGTGCGTATCGCGACGGACGGCCTGGGCCCAGCGCGCCGCGCGATGCACGTCGGCATCGGTGGCGCGATCCAGCAGCGCGCGCTCCCCGTTGCCGATGCGCCACAGCAGACGGTACAGCAACGCGTGCCGGCCCGGATCGCGATGGCAGAGCACCGAGGCCGCGAACGCCATGAACTCCGCCGGCACCGACAGGCCCTGCCGGCGTGCCGGCTGATCGGTGACGGCGGCGCTGGCAAGTAGTTCTCCCTGCGCATCCGCCTGCCATTCCACAACGTCCGGCGGCAGGCCGGCCTCCCATGCGTGGCGCGCCTGCGCACGCCACGCATCCAGATCCCAGGCCGGGGTGACGGTGGCGCGGAACATCGTGTGCTTCAGCCGAACAGATCGGCCTGGCGCGGCGCCGGGGCCAGCTCGCGACGCAGGCGCCCCGGATCGTCCAGCCGCTGGCGTGGGTGGTGGTCCAGCAGCACCACGAACGGCAGCAGCTTCTGCAGCGGCGCGCGCAAGCGCGCAAGGTCGGCCACGCGCAGCCTGCCCTGGCGGCGCGAATCGACGATGCGCTGGACGTTGCGTGCGCCCAGCCCGGGGACGCGCAGCAGCATCTCGCGCGGCGCCGTGTTGAGATCGACCGGGAAGCGATCCGGATGGCGCAGCGCCCATGCCAGTTTGGGGTCGATGTCCAGATCCAGCATGCCGCCCTGCCCCGGAACGTCCTCGACGATTTCCTTCACGTCGAACCCGTAGAAGCGCAACAGCCAGTCGGCCTGGTAGAGGCGGTGCTCGCGCAGCAGCGGCGGCGCGCGCACAGGCAGTTGGGTGGAGGCATCGGGGATGGGACTGAAGGCGGAGTAATACACCCGACGCATGCGGAACTGGCGGTACAGCGCGTCGCTGCTGACCAGGATCGCGCGGTCGTCCGCGGCATCGGCACCGACGATCATCTGCGTGCTCTGCCCGGCCGGCGCGAATTTCGGCGGTCGGCGGCGTTTCGGCTGCGCTTCCTGCTTGCTGGGCCTGGCCGCGAGGATGCGCGTGTGCAGCTCGCCCATGGCGGCACGGATGCCTGGCGCATCTTTCTGCGGCGCCAGCTGCTTCAGGCCGGCTTCCGTCGGGAGTTCCACGTTGATGCTCAAGCGGTCGGCGTAGCGACCGGCTGCGGCCAGCAGTTCGGGAGACGCCTCGGGAATCGTCTTCAGGTGGATGTAGCCGGCGAACCGGTGGTCCTCGCGCAGGCTCCGCGCCACTTCCACCAGCTGCTCCATGGTGTAGTCGCCATTGCGGATGATGCCGCTGGAGAGGAACAGCCCTTCGATGTAGTTGCGCTTGTAGAACTCCAGCGTCAGTCGCACCACCTCGGCGGTGGCGAAGCGCGCGCGCGGAACGTTGCTGGATACGCGGTTGACGCAGTAGGCGCAGTCGTAGATGCAGAAATTGGTCAGCAGGATCTTGAGCAGCGATACGCAACGCCCGTCCGGCGTATACGAATGGCAGATGCCCATGCCTTCGGTGCTGCCGATGCCGCCCTTGCCCAATGAGTGCCGCTTCCCCGCGCCGCTGGATGCGCAGGAGGCGTCGTACTTGGCCGCATCGGCCAGGATCGCCAGCTTGTCTTTCAGTTGCATGGCGGGATTCTAGCGAGCGACCGCATGCAGGGAGTGAGACGATCCGTCATGACCCTGAAGCCGACGGCACATACCGACGACTTGCGGACAGGACGCGACACGTCCTGTCCGCGAAGCCGTCACAAGCGCGGCGACGCGTTCAGAAGTCGAAGCGTGCCGCGATGGAGATCGGCACCGAGACGCGCTTGCCGGTGTCGTTGATGGAGCCCAGCCCCAGTCCGCCGATGGCGCTGTCGTCGCCTTCCAGGTCGGCGACATAGCGCACGCCCGCCTGCGCGGTGATGCTGAAGGCCTCACTGACCGGGATCAACACGCCCACGTCCACGCCGGCGGTGGCCGCCCACTTCTTCTCGGTGAACGGCGCGTTGGCGATGGTGATGGCGGCATCGGGTATCTCGAATGTCGCGCGGATGTCGTCGGTCTGGGTGGCGCCCAGACGACCGGCGACGAACGGACGCGCCGAACCTGGCTGCATGAAGTAGTAGCGATAGCCGGCTTCCAGGCTGAGCGCCTTGTAATCGCTGAACGTGCCGTACACCGGCAGTTCGGTATTGAGCGCCGGCACGAAGGCGCCGCCTACGCGTACCGTGCCCGGGTCGGCTTCGGTACGGCGCACCTGACCGAAGACTTCCGCACGGTCGCTCAGCCCATAGGAGAACTCCAGACCGTAGGTGAGTGCCTGATCGTAGATGTCCTCATGACTGCGCGGCTGGATACGCAGTTCGGCGCTGACGCCGGCCAGGTCGGGATTGAGCGGCCCCAGGTCGGGCACGGGCGCCACCGCGCCGTCGTGCACGTCGCCGCTGATGGGCGTGTCCGCGCCGCCGAACAGCGACATCGAGAACTTGCCTTGTTCCGGGCCTGCCGCAAACGCCGGAGCGGAAACGGCAAACAGCATCAAGCCAGCCAGCCTTGTGTTCATGGTGATGGTATCCAGAGGTGATGGGTGGAGTTCCGCGGCGATATGCACACGGCCTTTCCCCTACGCGGCATCGCGCCGCTTGGATTCACTCCGATGCAGAAATCGCGGCGAGCACACTGCATTCACGCGTCGTCGACGTGCATTAACAGGCATGTATGGAAGCGGGATGTCCCGCACGCGCAGAGCGCTCCACAACGCCGATGAAGATAACCGCTGTGTGCGCGGCGTCTCCCATCGAGCGGGGAGCACGGAATGGCGCCGACATCCGCGTTGAAACGATGCGCATGCCAACACGGCGACGCCGGACGCGCGATACCGCGAAGGGCGATGGCATGCAAGAATCGCGCACCCCGACCGGAGGCGACCGTGCCGACATTCCCCGCCCTTTCCGAGACGCCCCCGCTGCACGCCACGTTCAATCCGCTGATCCGGTCGTACCTGGTGGCGATGGTGGCGTGGTACCTGCTGTTGTCCATCTTCGGCGCACCGCTGATCCTGGTATGGGTACTGGGGCCCGGACAATGGTGGGCGAGGCACTATTTCGACCGGCTGGGCTGCACGCTGGACGACCGCACGCTGCAGTTCCGCAAGGGCATCCTGTTCCGGGTGGAGAAGACGATCCCGCTGGAGAACATCCAGGATGTGACCTTCATCGAAGGCCCCATCCTTCGGCTTTACCACCTGAGCATCCTGCGGGTGGAAACCGCGGGCCAGAGTCCCGGCCAGGCGCACAGCATGCAGCTGGTCGGCATCGTCGACGCGCATGCGCTGCGCGACGAGATCCTCGCCCGTCGCGAGCGACTGCGGATGCAGCGCGCGATGCCCTCCTTCGATGCGGGAACGCCGCATGAGACGCTGGAGGCGATACGCCTTCGCCTGGATGAAATCGCCGCCATGATGCGGGCGCGCCAGAGAGCCCCGTGAACCCCAGGGCGCCAGCGCGTCCCGCTACAGCTTGAACAGCGGCTGCAGCCGTTGCGCCAGCCAGCCGGGGAAGCGCAGCGGCGCGTCCAGCGCGGATACGCAGATGCAGGCGGTGCCGGGCACGGTGACCGGCTGGTGTTCGACGCCGCTGTCGAGATCGGCGATGTCGCCCGGTGCGAACTGACCCAGCGCATCGTGGTAGGCGCCGCGCAGGATCTGGGTCAGCTCGGTACCGCCGTGGCTGTGCACCGGCATGCTGCGGCCGGGACCGATCTTCAGCATCAGCAGGGTGCCGCTGCGAGTGCCGGCAGCGCGGATGCAGTGCACACCCGGCGCCATCCAGCGCCACTTCAGTGCGCGGTACGAGGCGCCGAAGTACGGATGCAGGGGCGCCGGCAGCCGGTCGTCGTCCTCGTAGGGCGTGCCACGAGGGGCCGCGATGGGTGCCGGCGGCAGCGGTGCGTCCAGCTGTTCCAGCATGGAGGCACGCAGGCCGGCCAGTCGGGACGACGACAGCGCCGGCTGCTGGTGTTCGACCAGCTGCCCGCCGATGCGTTCGGCCTCGTCCACACGCGCGCGGCAGTGCGCGCAGGTCTCCAGATGGGTGGCGGCGACGACGGCCATCTCCACGGCCAGCGCGCCGGCTGCGTAGCTGACCACGGTGGAGGGGTCGAGATGATGGTGCGGGTTCACGGCTGACCTCGTACTTGGCCCTGCAGGCGCAGGAACGCGCGCCGCAGGTGCGACTTCACCGTACCCAGCGGCATCTGCAGCTCGTCGGCGATTTCCTGGTGGCTCTTGGCTTCGAAGTAGGACATGCGCATCAGCCGCGCCTGCACGGCCGGCAGGTCTTCGATGCGGCGCTGCAGGTGCACGTGCTCGGCATAATCCTCGGCCGACGTGAACGGCCGCGCCAGTTCCTCGTCGCTGGCGGGCGCAGCCTCTTCCAGCACCTGCACCCAGCCCGGCTCGCGCCGGATGCGGTCGATGTGCAGGTTGCGGCCGATGCGGAACAGCCAGGTGGAGACCGCACCCTGCTGCGGGTCGTACATGGAGGCGCGCTGCCACACGCGCAGCAGGGCTTCCTGGGCCAGTTCCTCGGCCACGGCCTCGGGACTGCCCAGACCGCGCAGGTACAGGCACAGGCGCGGCATGAAGTGGTCGTACAGGCGCATGAAGGCCGCGCGGTCGCGCGACCGCGCCACCGACAGCATGTCGGCGGTCCAGTCGTGCGCGTCGCGCGTTAGGGGCGTAGGCGTGGACACCGGGGATGCGGCCCGAAGGGGCGGCGGTCTCCTTGTGAAGTCGGTGGGCATGGTATGCCAGGTCCCGGTGCGTGCGTGATGACGGTCTCTACGAAGATGACCGGGGTTCGGATGCAGACCGGGGCCGGTGGCATAGGCATCCGCTGGCCCTCCCCCGCCGTACAGGCCTCCGCCCTACCGTACGGTGCCGCCCATGTCCCGCCAAACCCTGCGCCTGTTGGCCACGCTGCTGCTGATCACGCCCCCCGCCCTCGCCGGCACCGATGTCCTGCGCCAGGAGGCCATCGCCTACGCCCGCAAGGGCGACACCGTGCTCTATCGCGAATCCCACTGGCGCTACCGGCAGGAGGGGGTGGCGCGGCGCCTGGTGCTGTACCGATGCCCCGACGGCCGCGCGTTCGCCCGCAAGACCGTGGTGGAACGGCCTGCCGCGCAGGCGCCCGACTTCGACTTCGAGGATGCGCGCGACGGCTATCGCGAGGGGGTACGCACCGGCCCCGGCGGGCGCGTGGTCTACGTCAGGGACGTCGGGAACGCCCGTCCGAAGGAGCGCACCCTGTCGACGCCGCCAGGTGCCGTCATCGATGCCGGCTTCGACGCCAGCGTGCGCCAGCACTGGGACGCGCTGCGTTCGGGGCGCGGGGTCACCCAGCCCTTCCTGCTGCCGAGCCGCTTCGCGTTCGTCCCGGTCAAGCTGCAGCCGGGCCCGGCCGTGCGCTGGAACGGCGTGCCCGCCCAGCGCCTGTCGATGAAGCTGGACCGCTGGTACGGTTTCGTGGCGCCGACGATGGAACTGACGTATGCCAGCGAGGACCGGCGCCTGCTGGAATTCGCCGGCATCGCGACCATCCGCGACGAAGACGGCCGCCACCAGGACGTGCGCATCGTGTTCCCGCAGGCGGCCGCGCCTGCCGATGCACGTGCGTTGCAGGGCGCGCTGGCGACGCCGCTGGTGCGTCAGTGCCGCGGATGACCAGGCGTCTTCACGCATCCAATACCGCCGCTGCGCCGTAGTGATGAACGACGCAACCGAGACCCCCGCGATGCCGGCCAGCGATTCCTCCCCTTCCATGCCGGTCCGCCGTGCCGCCTCCGTCTTGCGCCGCTGGTTCGACACCCAGGCCCACGGCGACGACGGCGGGCAGCCGGACCGCATCGACTGGCTGCGCGTCGTGCCCTTCATCGGCCTGCACCTGGCGTGCGTCGCCGTGGTCTGGGTCGGGGTGTCGCCGGTCGCCGTGGCCGTGGCGGCGGTGCTGTACGCGGTGCGGATGTTCGCCATCACCGGCTTCTACCACCGGTACTTCTCGCACCGCACCTTCCGCACCTCGCGGGTGCTGCAGTTCGTGTTCGCGCTGATCGGCGCCTCCAGCGTCCAGCGCGGACCGCTGTGGTGGGCCGCGCACCATCGCAACCACCACCGCCACGCCGACACCCCCGCCGACCCGCACTCACCGAATCAGCGCGGGTTCTGGTGGAGCCATGCGGGCTGGTTCCTGACCCGTGAAGGCTTCCGCACCGACTGGTCACGTATCCCCGACCTGGCGCGCTACCCCGAGCTGCGCTGGCTCGACCGCTATGACACGGTGGTACCGGTACTGCTGGCCGCTGCCCTCTACGGGCTGGGCGCACTGCTGGAACGCACATCCCCGCAGCTTGGCACCAGCGGTCCGCAGATGCTGGTGTGGGGCTTCTTCGTCTCCACCGTCGTGCTGTTCCATGCCACGGTGACCATCAATTCGCTGGCCCACCGGTTCGGCCGCCGCCGTTTCGACACCCACGACGACAGCCGCAACAATCTCTGGCTCGCCCTGCTGACCTTCGGCGAGGGCTGGCACAACAACCATCATTTCTTCCCCGGCACCGCACGCCAGGGCTTCCGCTGGTGGGAGATCGACCTGACCTGGTACGGCCTGCGCGCGATGGCGCTGCTCGGGCTGGTGCGCGACCTCAAGCCGGTACCCGAATGGGTATTGGCCAAGGCGAGGCGCTGAGCATGCGCATTGCGGTCATCGGATCCGGCATCGCCGGCCTGGCTTCGGCGTGGTGGCTGTCGCAGCGGCACGAGGTGATGCTGTTCGAAGCCAACGACTACCTCGGCGGCCACACGCATACCCACACCGTCGAACAGGCGGGCCGCGACTACCGCATCGACAGCGGCTTCATCGTGTTCAACCCGGACCACTATCCGCTGCTGTGCGGATTGTTCGACGAACTCGGCGTGGCATCGCAGCCGACCACGATGAGTTTTTCCGTGCACAGCGAACGCAGCGGCGTCGAATACAACGCGACCTCGCTGGATGCGCTGTTCTGCCAGCGCCGCAACCTGGTGTCGCCGCGGTTCTGGGGCATGCTGCGCGACCTGGCGCGTTTCTATCGGGAGGCGCCCGCGCTGCTCGAGGGCGATGCCACCGGACCCACTCTGGGCGACTGGCTGCAGGCCGGCGGCTACGGCGACGCCTTCCGCGACGAGCATCTGGTGCCGATGGCGTCCGCGCTGTGGTCCTCGCCACCGCAGGGCATCCTGGCGTTCCCGGCGCGGTACCTGGTGCAGTTCATGGCCAACCACCACATGCTGACGCTGGGCACCCGTCCGCCCTGGCGCGTGGTGGCCGGCGGCTCGGCGACGTACGTGGAAGCGCTGCGCCGTCGCTGGCACGTACAGGAGCGACTGTACACGCCCGTGCAGGTGGTACGGCGTGATGCCGATGGTGTCGAACTGGATACGCTGCGCGGCCGCGAGCGCTTCGACCACGTGGTGCTGGCCTGCCACAGCGACGATGCGCTGCGGCTGATGCACGACGCCGACGCGCGCGAGCGCGACATCCTCGGAGCGATCCGTTACCAGTCCAACGACACCGTGCTGCACACCGACGCGCGCCTGCTGCCACAGCGCCGCAAGGCCTGGGCCGCATGGAACGCGCACGTGCCGCGCGACCCGTCGGCGCCGTGCACCGTCAGCTACTGCATGAACCTGCTGCAGGGGGTCCAGTCGCCCGAGCCGTTCGTGGTGACCCTCAACCGCAGCGAGGCGATCGATCCGGCGCGCATCTTGCGCCGCATGCATTACCGCCACCCCGTTTACGACCATGCGATGGTGGCCGCGCAGCGCCGCAAGAGGGAGATCCAGGGACGCCGGCGCACCTGGTTCGCAGGCGCCTACTGGGGTTGGGGCTTCCACGAAGACGGCATCCGCAGTGCACGCGAGGTGGTCGATGCCATCGAGGCGGTGCCCGTCGATGCGCCTGCCCCCCGCCACGTTGAAGCGGTGAACGCGTGAACGCGCCCCTGGCGAGCGCCGTGTATGAAGGGTGGGTACGGCATCGCCGACATACACCCCGCCCGCACGCCTTCCGCTATCGCATGGCCCAGCTCTATCTGGACCTGGACGAAATCGACACGCTGTTCGACCGCCGCTGGCTGTGGTCGGTGAATCGCCGCAACCTGGCCGAATTCCGTCGCAGCGATTATCTGGCGCCTCACGACCGGCCGTTGGCCGAGGTCGTGCGGGACCGCGTCGGGCGCGCGTCGGGCCATCGCCCGCAGGGACCGGTCCGCCTGCTGACGCACCTGCGCTACGGTGGCTACGTCTTCAACCCGGTCAGCTTCTACTACTGCTTCCAACCGGACGGCACCACGCTGGATGCCGTACTGGCCGAGATCACCAACACACCGTGGCGCGAGCGGCACAGCTACGTGCTGCCGGTTCGCGATGGCGTGGCGTACGGCGATGGCTGGGAGTGGGGCTTCGACAAGACCTTCCATGTGTCGCCTTTCCTGCCGATGGACTGCGCCTACCGCTGGCGCCTCGCCCGGCCCGACGACGCGCTGCGCGTGCACATGCAGGTCGACCGCGAAGGACGGCGCGCCTTCGACGCCACCCTCACCCTGTTGCGCCAGCCGCTGGACGGCCGTTCGCTGGCGCGTGTGCTGTGGCGCTATCCGCTGATGACGGCGCAGGTGATGACCGGCATCCACTGGCAGGCGCTGCGCCTGTGGCTCAAGCGCACGCCCGTCCACGACCATCCTTCCCTTGCCCGCGAGACCCCATGAACCAGATCGCCGACGTCACTGCCGTTTCCTCGTACGGCGCGCTCGACCGCCTGTTGCGCTCGCAACTGCTTGCGCGACTGGACGCGCTGGATCACGGCCTGCTGGTGGTCCGCGACGCGCTGGGCGAGCATCGCTTCGGACGCACCGGCGGGGACGCGCTGCCCACCGTGCACCTGTGGATCGACGATCCATCGTTCTACCGCGCGGTCGCGGCACAGGGCAGCGTCGGCGCAGGCGAGGCCTACATCGCCGGACAATGGCGATGCGACGACCTGGTGGGCCTGGTGCGCCTGCTGGTACGCAATCGCGAGTTGCTGGACGGCATGGAGGGCGGGCTTGCGCGGCTGGGGGGCTGGGCGCTGCGCAGCTGGCACGCACTCCGCCGCAACACGCGCGAGGGCAGCCGCCGCAACATCGCGGCGCACTACGACCTGGGCAACGATTTCTTCGCACTGTTCCTGTCCGCGGACCTGATGTACTCCTCGGCGATGTTCGCGTCCCCCGACGAGGATCTGGAAACGGCCTCGTACCGCAAGCTCGATGCCGTATGTCGCAAGCTGGCGCTTTCGCCGAGCGACCGGGTGATCGAGATCGGCACCGGCTGGGGCGGTTTCGCCCTGCACGCGGCGCGCCACTACGGTGCGCATGTGACCACCACCACGATCTCGCGCGAACAGCATGCGCTGGCCAGCCAGCGCGTGGCGGACGCCGGCCTGCAGGACCGGGTGACCCTGCTGCTGCAGGACTACCGCGACCTGCAGGGACAGTACGACAAGCTGGTCTCCATCGAGATGATCGAAGCGATCGGCGCGCCTTATCTGGAGACGTTCTTCGGCAAGCTGGGGTCGCTGTTGCGGCCCGGCGGACAGGCGCTGCTGCAGGCCATCACCATCGAGGATCATCGCTACGTGCAGGCGCGCGACTCGGTGGACTACATCAAGCGCTTCGTCTTCCCGGGCAGCTTCATTCCTTCGCTCAATGCCATGTACGGCGCGAAGACCCGCGCCAGCGACCTGCAGGTCGTCCACCAGGAGGACTTCGGCCTGTCGTATGCGTACACCCTGCGCGCGTGGCGACGCCGCTTCATGACCCGGCTGGCGGAGGTGCGCGCGCAGGGCTTCGACGAGCGCTTCATCCGCCTGTGGGAGTTCTACCTGGCCTATTGCGAAGGGGGCTTCCTGGAGCGGTCCATCGGCGTCTCGCATGTGCTGATGGCCCGTCCCGGCCACCCCTCGGGGGCCGCATGAGTCTCCTGCACTCGCTCGGCTGGGTGGCCCTGGTCGCCGCCGCGGTGATGACGCTGGGCTGGCTGTGGCAGCGGCGCCACCAGAACGCGGGCATCGTCGACGTGCTGTGGTCGGCCTGCGTGGGCGGCAGCGCGATCCTGCTTGCTGTGCTGGGCGACGGCGCGTGGCAGGCGCGCGCCACACTGGCGGTGCTCGGCGGCGTGTGGGGTGCGCGACTGGCGTTGCACCTTTGGCATCGCGTGCGCAGCGAGCCCGAGGACGGACGCTACCGCTACCTGCGCGAGCATTGGCAGGGGCATCAGGGCAAGTTCTTTCTGTTCTTCATGGCGCAGGCGCTGTTGGTGGTGCTGTTCGCCTTGCCCTTCGCCGCCGCGGCGCGCAGTCCGGTCGATGCCGCATGGCCGTGGATCGTGCTGGCGGTGGCCATCTGGGTGGGCAGCGTGGCCGGCGAGACCATCGCCGACCGCCAGCTGGCGCGCTTCCGTGCCAATCCGGCCAATCGCGGCAGGACCTGCCGCGAGGGCCTGTGGCGTTACTCGCGCCATCCCAACTATTTCTTCGAATGGCTGCACTGGTTCGCCTATGTCGCGTTGGCCGTCGGATCGCCCTGGCAGGGGTTGTCGTGGTGCGGGCCGGTCGTGATGTACGTATTCCTGCGCTGGATCAGTGGCATTCCCTATACCGAGGCGCAGGCGCTGCGCACCCGCGGTGACGAGTACCGCGAGTACCAGCGCACCACGCCGATGCTGTTCCCCTGGTTTCCCAAATCCGCCACCAAGGAGGCGACACGATGAACGCGATGGTGGAAGAACTGGCGGCCGACCGGGCCGCTCCCGGCCTGCTGGGCCTGGCCGAGCGCGGCCTGTTGCCCGATGCGCTGATCCGTGCCGGCATCCGGCGGCTGTGCGCGCAGCGGCTGCGCGACGAGACCGCGGGCGGCCAACAGGCGCAGTCGGCGCTGCTGGCGCAACGCCTGCGCGCCTTGCGCCAGGGCGCGCTGGCCGTGCACACCGATGCCGCCAACCGGCAGCACTACGAACTGCCGGCCGATTTCTTTCTGCGCTGCCTAGGCCACAGGCTCAAGTACAGCAGTTGCTACTACCCCACGGGCCTGGAAACGCTGGACCAGGCGGAGGACGCGATGCTGGCGCTGTACGGCGAACGCGCTGCGCTCGCCGACGGCCAGGACATCCTGGAGCTGGGCTGCGGCTGGGGTTCGCTGACGCTGTGGATGGCCGAGCGCTATCCGAGCGCGCGCATCACGGCGGTCTCGAACTCGCACTCCCAACGCCAGTTCATCGAGGCACGCTGCGCCGAGCGCGGCCTGCGCAACGTGCGCGTCATCACCTGCGACGTGAACCAGCTGCAGCTGGAACCGCGGGCCTTCGACCGTTGCGTGTCGGTGGAGATGTTCGAGCACGTCAGCAACCACGCCGCCCTGATGCGCCGCATCCATGACGCCCTGCGCCCGGGCGGCGCACTGTTCGTGCACATCTTCGTTCACCGCCACCTGATGTATCCGTTCGAGACCCAGGGCGAGGACAACTGGATGGGCCGGCACTTCTTCACCGGCGGCATGATGCCGTCGGCGGACCTGCTGCTGTTCTTCCAGGACCATCTGCACCTTCAGGAACGCTGGCTGCTCGACGGCACGCACTATCAGCGCACCGCCAACCACTGGCTGGCCAATCATGATGCGCGACGGGGCGAGGTGATGACCGTACTGCGCGCTGCCTACGGCGACGCAGCGCCGTTGTGGAATCAGCGTTGGCGGATGTTCTGGATGGCCTGTGCGGAACTGTTCGGCTATCGCGACGGTCAGGAATGGCTGGTGGCCCACTATCGCTTCCAGCGGCCGGCGCGGGAGCACTGACATGCGTACCCTGCCCTTCGTGCTGCTCGCCCTGATGGTCGCCACCACCACCGCCGCCTGCCGCTCCGGCAACGTCAAGCCGTCCATCCCCACCGCGGCACCGGTCGATGTGGACCGCTTCATGGGCGACTGGTACGTCATCGCGCATATCCCCTCGTTCCCCGAGCGCGACGCCTATGCCGCCGTGGAGTCGTACGCGAAGCTGCCGGACGGCCGCATCCAGACCACGTTCCGCTTCCGCAAGGGCGCATTGGACGGACCGGAGAAGACGATGCATCCGGTCGGCACGGTCACCCCCGGCACGGGCGGTGCGGTGTGGGGCATGCAGTTCATCTGGCCGATCCAGGCCGAGTACGTCATTGCGTACGTGGACGCCGACTACCAGCAGACGATCGTGGGACGCAGCAAGCGCGACTATGTGTGGCTGATGGCGCGCACGCCGCGGATATCCGACGCGGACTATGCGGCACGGATCAGGCAGATACAGGCATTGGGATACGACGTATCGAAGATCCGGCGCGTGCCGCACGCACTGTAAATCCCAACTGTGTAATCAAGCTTACTTGGCCACGGGTCAGCACCCGCTTCCTGCGCCTTGCCGCGCGCGCTAATGTGATGGGACCGCAGCCTGCACCACGCTGCGTCCGTCGCCTCAAGTCGCGCGTCCTCCCGCCGATGCCATGGGGAATGGACTCGACGATGACGGGGTCTGGCAAGGTTGCACTGGGGGCTGCATGGCGACACCACAGATCCACACTGCGGACGCGCTGCGCCAGCGCATCGCCGACGCGGTGTGCCACGAGAAGATCCATCCCGCCTACCAACCCATCGTCTGCCTGCGCACCCGTGCCATCCACGGGTTGGAAGTGCTGGCGCGTTGGCACGATCCCGACTTCGGCGCCGTGCCACCGAAGGATTTCATTCCCATCGCGCTGCAGGCTTCGTTGTTGCCGCTGCTGACCCTGAATCTGGTGCGCCGCGCCTGCGCGGAAGCCAGCGCGTGGCCTGGCCGCTTCTGCCTGGCGTTCAACGTGCCGCCATCGCTGCTGCAGGACGCACCGGCGGTGCGCCTGCTGCTGGAGGCGATGGCCGAGTCGTCGTTCCCGCTGGACCGCATCTGCATCGAGATGACCGAGGACGAGCTGGTCGAGGACGAACCCGCGGCCGAACGGGCTTTCGGCTACCTGAAATCCCACGGCATCCGCGTGGCCCTGGACGATTTCGGCACCGGATTCTCCAGCATGGTGCGGCTGAGCCGCTTCGGCTTCGACGAACTGAAGATCGATGGCAGCCTGATCCAGCGACTGACCACCGACCGCGAGAGCCGCAAGGTGGTCTCGGCCATCATCGGCCTGGGCCACAGCTTGGACGTGCCGGTCGTGGCCGAGTGGGTGGAGACCGATGCACAGGCGGACGTGCTGCGCGAGCTGGGCTGCGATTTCGCCCAGGGTTGGCTGACGGGTCGGCCCATGCCGGGCGACGCCGCGGCCCGTCTGCTGGCCACGGCACCGGTATCCGCCGCGTCGCCCGCATCGCAGCCGCTGTCGCCCTACCTGCGCCAGCACCAGCTGTCCTCGCTCTACAACAGCGCACCGGTGGGCCTGGCGTTCCTGGACCTGGACATGCGCTACGCGGCGGCGAACACGCAGTTCGCGCGCATGGTGGGCCGGCCGCCCTGCGAGATCGTGGGTTCGCATGTCCGACAGGTCTACGCGCCGGACATCGCGGAGTGGATCGTGCAGGCATCGCAACGGATCCTGGACAGCGGCGACACCTCCCGCATCGAGTTCCGCTTTCCGGGCCGCGAAGAGACCTTTCTGGTGGTCGGCTCACGGGTGACCGATGAAACGGCCCAGCCCATCGGCATCTCCGTGGTCAGCATCGACATCACCGACCGCAAGCGTGTCGAGGAAGAGCTGCGCGCCCGCGAAGCGACCTATCGCGCCGTCGTGGAACTGGGGCCCTACGTGCTGTGGGTCAGCGATGCCGCCGGCACCCTCACCTACATCAGCCCCGTCCCGCAAGAGCCGGACGGCTGCTCGATGGAGGCGCGCATGGCCGCCTGGTATGCACGCATGGACGCGAACGACCGCGTGCGCGTGCGCGCCGAATGGCTGGCCGCCGTACACACCCGCGACGCCTTCGAGACCCGCTTCCGCCTGCGCTGGTTCGACGACCGCTGGCGCTGGGTCTCCAGCCGGGCCACGCCCCGGACAGCCCCCGACGGTACCCGCAGCTGGTTCGGCGTGTTTACCGACATTTCGCGGCAGGTGGAACTGGAGCAGCAGTTGGCAAGGCGGGATCAGGTGCCTCCCACACCGGACTGACGGGGCGGACCGTCGTATCCGCCCCCGGGAGGAGGATGAAGGAGGGCTCCTTCCAATGCAGGCGGCAGAGGTACCCTCGCATCTCATCGGGACGCATAGGGGCCGAACACCGCCTTTATCTTCATCGTCTCGTCCGCATCGTCCAGTACGAATACCCGATAGCGCGCGCCCCCCTTCTCCACCCTGATGACGACATGGCCCCGCGTACTGGCTGCGGCGCTCACGCCATAAGTCGTCTTCGCGGTCGCATCCGACAGGTGGGTGATGAAGATGTCGCGCGGTCCGGACCAGACGGCTTGCGAGGTCATCCGCTTGTAGGCATTCACCGCCGGGTGACCGTCGGCGCGCGTGGCGATGACGATCACCCGCGGCTGCAGTGCGGCCAGGAAGGGGATGCTGTTGGCATCCCAACTGCCGTGATGGTTGGCCTTCATCGCATCGACCGGGCCGCAGGCACGCCCCACTTCGGGCTCGACGTTCTTCCACGCCGCAGGCCCGTACGCGACCTCTTCGTCGAGGGAGGAGAGATCGCCACCGGTGTAGTAGTCGAACCCGCCGTAGCGCACGCGGAACGCGATGCTCAGCTTGTTCTCGCCCGGCACGCCTTGCTCCGCCATCCGTTCCGCCGAGGGGAACAGGGCGCGCACGGTTTCTCCCTCGCCCGTCCAGAGCACGCCGTTCGCATAGAGATTGCGGATCTCGAAACCGGGATAGGCGCCGGCGTCGTGCACCGGCACGATCTGGTCCTTGCGGCCCGGCTCGAACCTCTCCACCTTCATGCCGCGGTACCGCGCCTGCCAGTCGAGGAACCGGCGATAGTTGTCCATGGTCGCGCCGTGCAACGGCACCGGGTCGTCGTAGCCGGGCCATCCGCGATCGATGACCTTGGCGATCGGTACGGACTCGGCGACCTGGGTGATGCCGCTGAGCTGGTAGCCCTTCGCCGATGCGGGGGAGTCCGCAGTGATCGCTCCCATGTGGTCGCCGTGGAAGTGGCTGACGACCGCGTAGTCCAGCCCCTTCGCTTCCCCGGGCAATACCCGCCTGACGTAGCGTGCCACCCACTCTCCCGGCGCGCGGGATGCGTCCGGCCGGGTGGGCAGCGAGAACGGCGCCTGCTCGTTCGTCTTGCCGCTCATGTCCACCAGCACGCTGCTGCCATCCGGCAGGATCATGAGCTGGGCCTCGCCGCGTCCGGTGTTGATGTGGTGGATGTCCAGTTCGCCCTCGCGCCATGCGGGCAGCGTCCGGCCAGGTCCGGACGCGGCATCGGAACCGGCCAGCAGGGGAAGTGCCAGCAGGAGCAGCACCGGCGAAAGCAGGCAGGCTGCGTGTCCGTTCGCCCGACCACGATGCCCGCAGAGCCTGTCGTGCGACCGGCCGGAATTCCGGAAGCGGCGGCGTCCGATCGCGGCGGTCATGCCGGCTGGATGCCTGGCTTGCCGTGCTCCACCGCCAGGCGGGCGATCACGGTCTTCGTCCCTCCGGGGGCCGACACCTTGTCCACGCCGATCACCTCCGTACGCCACAGCCGGGGACCGATGTCGAAGACCTGATAGCCACGGCGGTCATTGAGCAGGAGGGTGTGGGGATTCTCGGATGGCACATGCTCCCAGCCGGAAGGGATATCGCTGCCATCGCCGCCGGAGGCGATCGAGGTGGTGACGAACTCGGTCGCCACCGGCGTGCTGAGCAGATCGCCATCCACGGAGGGGATCACGCCGGCATGATGCTTGTGCACGTCGCCCGTCGCGACCACGACATTGCCCCGCCCTCTTTCCCGGAGGGTGTCGACCAGACGCGCGCGCGCCGCCGGGTAGCCGCTCCAGGAGTCGGTATTGGTGGGCCCGGATTTGCGGCTGTCCGGATAGGCGTAGGGCATCACCATCACTTGCTGCGCAAGCAGGTGCCAGTGCACGCCGCTGTCCAGGCCGGCGCCCAGCCACTGTTCCTGCGCGCTGCCCAGCATGTGCTCCGGTCCGGCCAACGCATCGGTGCGGCAGGGCCTGGTCGTCCCCCGTTCGCACCGCTGCTTGCTCCGGTACTGCCGCGTGTCGAGCAGATGCACCCTCAGCGTCCGCCCATAGTCCAGCCGCCGATACAGGGTGATGCCGCCCTGCGGTGAGGGAAACAGCGCGCGCCGCACTGGCATGTTCTCGTACCAGGCCTGCATGGCGGCGAATTTCCGCAATGCGAAGACCTCGGGAGGCGTGCCGTCCTGGTCGAGCGCAGCGGCCCAGTTGTTGTCGAACTCGTGGTCGTCCCAGGTGGACAGGAAGGCGGTGGCGGCGTGGGCGGCCTGCAGGTCGGGATCGCTCTTGTACTGGGCGTAACGCCGGCGGTAGTCGTCCAGCGTGTAGATCTCGCCGCCCACGTGCCTGCGATCCGCTGGGCGTCCGTGGGTGTCGACAAAGGACAGCGCGCCCTCCTTGCCCGCCCCCTCGTAGATGTAGTCGCCGTAATGAAACACCGCATCCAGGTCCTGCTCCTGGCTCAGGTGGCGGTAGGCGGTGAAGAGCCCGGCCTCGTGGTGCTGGCAACCGGCCACGCCGATGCGGACGCGCTCCGGCGAATCCGCTGACGCGGATGCGGTACGCACCGTTCCCACCGGACTCGGCGGCTGCCCCGCGACATGGAAGCGGTACCAGTACGGGCGACGCGGTCGCAGCCCCTGCACATCCACGTGGATGCTGTGGCCAAGCTCGGGACGCGCCAGAGCCTCTCCCTTGCGCACGACGGTGGCAAAGGCCTCATCCTCGGCGACTTCCCAGCGCACGGGAACGGCGACCATGGGCATGCCGGCATGTTCATCCAGCGGGCGCGGTGCCAGGCGCGTCCAGATCACGAAGCCATCCGGCACGGGATCGCCTGACGCGACGCCCAGCAGGAACGGGTACGCGGGAAAGGGCACCGAGGCCCACACGCGCGCGGCCGGAGCCAGTCCCGCGAACAGGGCCAGGTGGCCGGCGGCCTGCAGGAAGGTGCGACGATCGAATCGGGTAGACATGAGAGATCGGTCTGCTGTCTGGAAGTGGAGATGAGGCATGGCGCGACGCCCTGCCGCCGGCGACCCGCACCTGCGGCATGCACAGCCGCCGCCATCGGATGCCTAGAAGCGCGCCCGGATGCCGAGCGAGGCGCGACGGCCGCTGGTGATGTAGATCTGGCTGTGGTGCCCGCCCGCCCCCAGCCCGACGGGGCCATTCGAATAGACGGTGTGGCGGTTCTGGTTGAAGAGGTTGTTCGCGCTGAAGTACACCTCCAGCCCCAGCCAGTTGTCCCGGGTCTTGGGAATGAGGGTGTAACTGCCGGACAGGTTCACCTCCAGGTAGTCGTCGAAGGGTTGCTCCTGGACGACCGAATAGGCGCCATTACCGTTGTTCACGCTCACCGCGCTGGTCGGGCCGCGATCCTTCTCATCGCTCCACACGCTGTTGAGGTTCAGGCGTATGGGCCCGTACTTCCAGCCGAAGCCGAGGCCCGCCACCTGCTGGGCCACGCGCGAAAGCTTCTTGGACGGGTTGGTGTTGGTGAAATGGCCGCGCAGTGTCAGTCCGCTCAATGGACCCGGCAGGTAGTCCATGGCGTGGTTGAACTCGAACTCGTAACCGTTGACGGTGATGTCCGCCGCGCTGTTGGTCGCGGTGCTCACCAGGTCGACGGGCTCGTCGCCGTCGTAGCCGAACTCCTCCGGCGTCAGTGTGGCCGTATCGATCAGGTCCTTGATCCTGTTGTGGAACACGCCGAACGCCACCAACCCGACCGGCTCGAAGTACTGCGTCGCGCGCAGGGAGAAGTTGTCCGAGTATTCCGGCTTCAGGTTGGCGTTGGGCGCACTGAGCACGTTCCCGTCTTCGGTGCCGTAAGCGATGGACCACACGCCGGCCAGGTCGCCGACCTCCGGACGCATGATGGTCTTGCTGTAGCCTGCATGGATGTCCAGGCTGCCGGTCACGCTGTACTTGAGCGACGCGCTGGGAAAGAAGTCGTCGTAGCGGCCCTCGGTTTCCTTCCGCGGGTTGGTCAGATACTGGTACTTCAGGCCGTCGACCGTGGCGGCCCGGCCCGTGGCGGCGGAAACGGCATACCCGGCAGCGCGCACCTGGTCGGGGCTGAGCGGGTCGAAATCGTAGCCGATCTCACGGGTCCTCTCCCAACGCAGGCCGGCCTGGCCCTTCAACCGTTCGGTGAAATCCGCGGTTCCCATGAAATAGAGCGAGGTGATCCGTTCGTCCAGTTCGTTCACGTTCGCGATATGGGCGTTGTACCACTGCGCGGGCGTCTCGCTGCGTATCCACTGCTCGGGGTTGGCCTGCATCATCTGGTGGATCCTGGCCAGGCTGTACAGGTACAGGTCGCCACCGCTCAGCGTCCTGATGTCCATGCCGCTCTCGCCCCCGTGCCATACGTTGTGGCTCTGCACGGCGCGCAAGAACTCCGCGTTGCTCAACGGGCCGTTGTAGGTCCAGATGTTGGCGTCGGAGGTGTTGCCGAACTCGTAGCCGGCACGGGTCGCCTTGACGCCGGTCTTCCATGTGACCGGAATGCGGCCGATGTCCTGGTAGAACTCCACGTTGAGCGCCCCGCCCCGATAGTCCAGCTCGGCCGAACTGCCGCTGGTGGTGCGGATGGACGGCCTGGTGGACGCACCGAGCGCACCGGCATACGAGCCCAGCGTGAATGCGTCGGGGCTGGCCCAGTCGATGCCGTCGATCTGCTGGATCTGCCAGTCCTGGTGCATCCAGTCGCTGCGCGAGGCGCTGTAATTGCCGCGCGCGCTCAGGGTGTTGAGCAGATTCGACACCTGCCCCTTCTTGCCGGAGTCGTACCGGCTGGTGGACGTGGCGGAGAACAGATTGCCATCCACCTTCAGGTTCTCGTTCTGCCAGACGAAGCTCGGCACGAAGTTGCGCGAGTAGCCGACCTTGTAGGTGTAGCTGTGGTTCAACGCCAACGTGTTGGTGCTGGCGGGATACCGCGTCGTCCACTGCAGCGAGGGGTCGCCCTCATGCGGATTGGCGGCGGTCGCGCGGCCGTTGGTGAAGGTGGGCGTGATGGTGTTGGGATCGATGTCGCCGCGGCTCAGGTTGGCCGAGAGCGACAGGATCAGCGTGTCGGTCGCCTTGAAGTCCGCGTTGAAGGACGCGACCCGGCGGTTGTATTCGCGGTCGTAGCCCGACGCGGCGATCGATGTCACGGCATACGGATAGGGACTGGTGGCCGTCGCCACGTAGTTCCGGCCGGCCGTGATCTGCGCCTGTTCCACCAGGTTGGTGATGCTGCTGACGCCGGCGGCGATGCCGAGGCGCTTGTCGAAGAACACGTCCGAATACGTGATTGAGCTGCTGGGCAGCCACTTGGTGTCGTAACCGCCCTCCATCCACCCGGTGTTCCTGCTGTCCCATAGGCCGGAATGCGTCGTGCCGCCGAGGGACACGACGACCCGCCGCCCCTTGGCATCGAACGCCTTCCTGGTCCGGATGTCGATGGTGCCGGCCGGTGCGTTCGCATCCATGTCGGCAGAGGTGGTCTTGTTGATGCTGATCGAATCCACGCCCGCCAGTGCGCTCTGTTCGAAGCTGAAGGTACGCGAGCTAGACGAGTTGGCATCTATCCCGGGAAGACTGACGCCGTTGAGCGTCACTCCCGTGTACTTCGCCGGCAGACCGCGCAGGCTGATATTGCGCGGCGCATCGTCCGCCACGACATCGAAGTCGACACCCGGCATGTACTTGAGGAACTCGCCCGGATTGCCATCGCCGATCTCGCCGAAGCTGTCGGCCGACAGCGTGTTGGTGATGTTCATGGCGGCGCGCTGCTCCATGATCGCCCTGGCATCGCCCTCCCGCACCCCGACCACCTGCAGCGAATCCAGCGTACGCGTGCCGGAGGTGCCTGCCTCCACCGACGTGCTGCGCAACTGGAACTCCAGCCGCTCGCGTTCGCCCGGCTCAAGTTCGATGGTGCGCCGCTCCTCGTGGAAGCCGGTATAGCTCACCGTCACATCCACCGTGCCCACCGGCACGCCGGCCAACTGGAACTCCCCCCGCTCGCCCGAATGGACGACACGCGTGCCGGCGCTGCTGGTGATGCGCACGACGGCGTCCCGGAGATAGCCGCCCGTCGCCGGATCCAGCACGCTGCCCAGTACCGTTCCGCTTCCCGCGCCCGGTTCGCCGGATCGCGAAGGCTGCAGCAGGATCACGCGACCGTCATCGGACTTGATCTCCAGGCCGGTATCGCGCAACAGCGCACGCAACGTCTGCCGCGCATCGCCTTCGCCCACCACCGCCTGCGTGTTGACGCCATCCAGCGCATCCGCGGGTGCGATGATCTGAAGCTGCGCCTGGCGCGCGAATTCCGGGATGCCGGTCACCGCCGGCTGCGTGGGGACGTTGAACTGGCGCCGTTGCGCCATCGCGTGCGGCGCGGAGGTCAGCGCGATCGCGATGGCAGTGGCCAGCAGGAGCTTGTTGCAGCAGTTCATCAGGCGAGCACTCGCATTGTTGGCCGCAGGAATTGCGGACCTCGAATGCTTGAGATGCCGTCGCCCGGCTTCCGCCATGCGTCATGAAAATTTAATCTTCCGGAACGATGACGATCTCGCGACTGGTGTGCTGGCGCACGTCCGCGCCGAACACGTCCGCCACCGCGCGACTGAATCCTGCCGGGTTGTTGGCGGCGAACAAGCCGGTGACGGACGCATTCGCCAGGCGTGGATCGGGAATGACGATCCGGACATCGCTGTAGCGCGCGAAGGCTTCGGCGGCTTCGGCCAAGCGTTGCCCGTGGAAGGCGAGCTTGCCTTCGCGCCACGCCAGTTCGCGATGCATCTGGTCCGCCGACAGCGAGGCCACCTCGACACGGTCAGACGTGGTCTTCCACGATCCGCGCTGGTGCGCAGCCAGCGACTTCACCGATCCATTGGGCGCAGGCAGACCCACTTCGCCGTCCTGCACGACGACCTGGGCCGGCTGGCCATCCAGCTTGCGCACCACGAAGGCCGCGACACCCGCACGCAGCTGCACTCCATCGACTTCCACGAGCAGGGGTTCGCCGCTTCCGGACGCTTCCACGAACACCTCTCCGCGCCGGACCCTCACGCGCAGGCGGTGCTCCTCTTCATAGACGTCGACGCGGCTTTCGGTATTGAGGGTAAGCGTCGACCCATCGATCAGCGGCACCCGGCGCATCTCTCCCTTCGCCGTCGCATAGGCCGCCGGCATCGGCATGCTGGCGACCACCAGGACGAACAGCATGATCGACGCCGCCAGCGCGGCGACCCCTCGACGCAGTGCCGGACCACTGCGCCGTGGTGAGCGATCCGTGCGATTCCCACGAGGACTGGCGGGCGCGGGCACCTCTTCCAATGGGTGCAGAACCGGGGGGGGCGCCATGCTGGCGATGGCGTCCGGGCGGCACCACAAGGCCCGCGCACGGATGAATGCGCCGCGCCTGCGTGCGTCGCCGCTCAGCCAGTGCTGGAGTTCTTCCTGTTCCTGCGCCTCGAGCGGCCTGCGATCCATCCGCGCAACCCATTGCGCCGCCTTCCGCTCAATCGCCTGACTGGTTTCGCGACCGTCCATAGGCCCTCCTGGTATCCCGACCACTTCCCTTGGAGACGTTGAACACCCCGTTTCCGCCATCGGCCAGCCGTTCGCCCAGCCATCGGATGCCACGCGCGATGTGTTTTTCGACGGTGTTCTCGGAAATCCCCATGCGTCGGGCGATCTCCCGCTGGGGCAGTGCATGGACGCGGCGGAGGACGAAGGCCTGGCGGGCCTGTTCGGGCATGCCCGCGATCAGGTCGGCCAGGTGGCGGAGATCGTCCCGGCCCATGGCATTGCGTTCCGGCGTGGCCGCCTTGTCGGCCAGTTCGACGCTGCCCAGCTCCTCGATCGCCAGGATCGGCACGATCCGCGCGCGGCGGATGTTGCGCAACATCAGCGAGTGCGCGACCTGGAACAGATACGCGCGGGGATTGAGGATGTCGTCCAGCCGCTCGCGTTCCAGGAGCAGCGCATAGCTCTCCTGGATGATGTCCAGTGCGTCCGGATCCTGGACCCGAAGCCGTGTCAGCCAGCGCCGCAGGGACACTTCGTGGGGCAGGATGTTGACCGCGAACCAGTGCTCGCGCCCGGCGTCGTCGGGCACGGCCTCTTCGACCGGATGTTGGAGCGACAAGACGGATCCCCGAACGTGCCCTGGGGGAGGACAGGCACGACCGCTCCATTCTGGGCAGCGGGGATGACGCGGATATGACGATGTGCCGCGCCCGAAGGACAGCCCGCCGCGGCGGGCCGTCTTCGATCACGACAGACGATGGTTCACAGCATGGGCAGCTTCAACCCCTGCTCCTTCGCGCACTGCACGGCGATGTCGTAGCCGGCATCCGCATGGCGCATGACGCCGGTGCCCGGGTCGTTCCACAGCACGCGGGCGATGCGCTTGTCGGCCTCTTCTGTGCCGTCGCAGACGATGACGACGCCCGAATGCTGCGAGTAGCCCATGCCGACGCCGCCGCCGTGGTGCAGCGACACCCAGGTGGCGCCGCCGGCGACATTGAGCATGGCGTTGAGCAGAGGCCAATCGGATACGGCATCGGAGCCGTCCTTCATCGCCTCGGTCTCGCGGTTCGGCGAGGCCACGCTGCCGGAATCGAGGTGGTCGCGGCCGATCACCACCGGCGCCTTCAGCTCGCCGTTGCGTACCATTTCGTTGAACGCCAGGCCCAGCTTGTGACGCAGGCCCAAGCCCACCCAGCAGATGCGCGCCGGCAGGCCCTGGAAGCTGATGCGCTCGCGCGCCATGTCCAGCCAGCGATGCAGGTGCGCGTCGTCGGGGATCAGTTCCTTCACCTTGGCGTCGGTCCTGTAGATGTCTTCCGGATCGCCGCTCAGCGCGACCCAGCGGAACGGGCCCACGCCTCGGCAGAACAGCGGACGCACATAGGCCGGGACGAAGCCGGGGAAATCGAACGCGTTCTTCAACCCCTGGTCGAACGCCATCTGCCGGATGTTGTTGCCGTAGTCGAACGTCGGCACGCCCATCTGTTGGAACGCCAGCATCGCTTCCACGTGCACGCGCATGGACTGCTTGGCCGCATCGCGCACGCGCTCGGGTTCGGCCTTCTGTTCGGCCAGCCACTGCTCCACCGTCCAGCCGATCGGCAGGTAGCCGTGCACGGGGTCGTGCGCGCTGGTCTGGTCGGTGACGGCATCCGGGCGCACGCCACGCTTCACCAGTTCCGGCAGGATCTCCGCGGCGTTGCCGAGCAGCGCGATGGATTTGGCTTCGCCCGCCGCGGTGTACTTGGCGATGCGTGCGAGCGCGTCATCCAGGTCGGTGGCCTGTTCGTCCACGTAGCGCGTGCGCAGGCGCATATCGATGCTGGACTGGCGGCATTCGATGTTCAGCGAACTGGCACCGGCCAGCGCCGCCGCCAGCGGCTGCGCCCCACCCATGCCGCCGAGGCCGGCGGTGAGGATCCACTTGCCGGCCAGGTTGCCGCCGTAGTGCTGGCGCCCCATCTCGACGAAGGTTTCGTAGGTGCCCTGCACGATGCCCTGGCTGCCGATGTAGATCCACGAGCCGGCCGTCATCTGGCCGTACATCGCCAGACCCTTGCGGTCGAGTTCGTTGAAGTGCTCCCAGGTGGCCCAGTGCGGCACCAGGTTGGAATTGGCGATCAGCACGCGCGGCGCATCGGGATGCGTGGGGAAGATGCCGACCGGCTTGCCGGACTGCACCAGCAGGGTCTCGTTGTCGTCGAGTTCGCGCAGCGACTTGAGGATGGCGTCGTAGCAGGCCCAGTCGCGCGCAGCGCGGCCGATGCCGCCGTACACCACCAGCGATGTGGGGTCTTCGGCGACTTCCGCGTCCAGGTTGTTCTGCAGCATCCGGTACGGCGCCTCGCTGAGCCAGGACTTGCAGGTCAGCGTGTTGCCACGGGGGGCGCGGATGACGCGGGAAGGGTCGTGGCGGGGATCGGACATGACAGGTTCCAGATGCAGGTATGCAGCCATTATCGGCGGGAGGCCCCGCCCTGCGCGAGCCGCGGCGATGCTGCAGTGCGCGAAGGCATGCGTGGCAGAATCGGGCCATGAATCTTTTCCGCCGCGCTTTCCCGGCCCTGCTGGGGGTCGGCCTGCTGTTCGCCGTGCCCGTGCAGGGCGCCCCACCCGACCGCGTCCTGGTGTTCACCAGGACCGAGGGTTTCCGCCATGACGCCATTCCGGCCGCCGTGGAAGCGCTACGGCGGCTGGCGGCGGACGAGGGCATGGCGCTGGACCACACCGAGGATGCGCAGGCGTTCCGTCCGGCCAACCTGGCGCGCTATCGCGTGATCGTGTTCGCGAGCACCACGGGCGACGTGCTGGATGAAGCACAGCAGGCGGCGATGGAAGGCTTCGTGCGCCAGGGGGGCGGCTTCCTCGGCGTGCATGCGGCCGCGGACACGGAGTACGACTGGCCCTGGTACGGTCGGCTGGTGGGCGCGTACTTCAAAAGCCATCCACCGGGCCTGCAGTCCACCTACGTGCAGCCCGAACGCGATGGCAAACCGGTGGGCGCGCGCTGGTCGATCACGGACGAGTTGTACAACTACCGCACCCATCCGCGCGGACGGGTGCAGGTGATCGCCACGGTGGACGAGCGGCACTACGAGGGCGGCACGATGGGCGCGGACCATCCCATCGCGTGGTGCCATGCCTTCGATGGCGGTCGCGGCTGGTACAGCGGCCTCGGGCACGATGTGGCGGTCTATGCCGACCGCCACTTCATCGCCCAATTACGGGGCGGCTTGCGCTATGTCTCGGGACGTTCGGACGACTGTTGACGCCTTCACCTTGCACGCGCACGGAAAAAGCGACAGGCGACCTCAACGAATCGAGGGGTCCAGGGTACGCAAGGCCTCGGCCAGACTCGGCTGGCCCGTGCGGTCCAGATCGTCCTTCGAGTAAGAACGCCCCGGTTGGCCGTTGCACGCGGTCTTGGCATCGCGCTGGCGGATGCGGCTGCCGGTCTGCCGGATGCAGGTGAGGTCGGACAGGCGCGGCGCGTCCTCGTTCTTCGCCGGCATGGCGGCCGACGTGGCGGCATCCCGCGGCGGGTCGACAACCGGCGCAGGCGTGGGCGCGGGTGACGGCTCCGGCGTCGATGCGGGGGACTGGGCCTGCGCGGTGGTCGCCATCAGGCAGGCAACGAGGGCCAGGAGGGGGAGGTACTTCATGAGGGGGCTCCGGAGGAACGTGGTCTACACGGTACGCCCCGGCGCGCGCCCGCGTCGCACGCTTCCATCCTGCGGTTCAGGTGCTCCTCATGCCGCCGGACACTGTTCCCGGCGCCCCTCGTGGAAGCGCTGGATGGCCGCGGCATCGGCTTTCTGTGGCGACACGCCGTCGTCGAACAGGACGCGCCACACGCCATCGTCGCCGCGATGCCAGACCGAGCCGAAGCGGCCGATGCGGCTTTCCCCGGTCTTGGGATCCTCGTACAGCGCCGGCCCGCTCGAATACGCCGTGCGGCCGTCGCCTCCCAGGGTCACCACGGCAGGGTACCAGCTGAGCTTCAGCGTCGCGCCCTGGATCAGCGGCGTCCACTCGCGGGTGATGGCGTCGCGCCCGCGCGTGGGTGTCCGGCTGACGCCGAAGGCCGCCTCGGGATGCAGGTGCTCGGCGAAGGCCACCGCATCGTGCTCGGCCACGGACCGGGCGAAGCTGAGTTCGCGCTGCCAGACCTGGCATTCGGCCGGCGGGCCAGTCTCCGGCGCAGCGGCCAGCGCGTGGCTCGCCACCAGGCCCAGGACCAGCGTGGACGAAAGTCGCAGGCGCGTTGTCATGCGGAATGTCCCGGAGTCTGCCAAGCTGTCTCCGTTCTAGAGTGATTACGTAGCCTATGCACCTGCCAATCGTCAGGGGGGCGTGGCTGGTCATGCTGGTGTTGCTGGCCGCCTGCAGCTCTCCCGCCCGACGCGCCGCTCCCGCACCTGCCGCCGCTCCCGCTTCGCCGCCCACCCTGCTGCTGGTCTCCATCGATGGCCTGCGCGCCGACATCCCCGGCACCGGCCGCATGCCCACGCTCGATGCGCTGTTCGCACAGGGTGCGCGGGCGGCGTGGGTCAATCCGTCGTATCCCACGCTGACCTTCCCCAACCACTACACGCTGGTGACGGGATTGCGCCCGGATCGGCACGGCATCGTGCACAACGACCTCCAGGACTCGATGCTGGGCCGGTTCGAGTCCAAGAAGGCGTCGGGGCGGGACGGCAGGTTCTGGGGCGGCGAGCCCATCTGGGTGGGCGCGCGTCGTACAGGATTGAAGACGGCCACGATGTTCTGGCCCGGTTCGGAAGCGGAAATCGCGGGTACGCGCCCCGACCACTGGCGGCCGTTCAACGGCAAACTGACGCCCGACCAGCGCGTGGACGAAGTACTGGCATGGCTGGATCTTCCGGCGGGGGAACGCCCGCGGTTCATCACCCTGTACATGGAACAGTACGACGTGGCCGCGCATGCGTCGGGAACCTTCTCGCCCCCGGCCATGGAGGCCATGAAGGCCATCGATGCCGCGCTGGCCAAGCTGCTGGGCGGACTGGATGCTCGCGGCCTTCGCGCCGACACCAACCTGATCGTGCTGTCCGACCACGGCATGGCGGACGTACGCACCTCGGACACGGCCTATCTTGACGATGTGGTGCCGGAATCGCTCTATGCGTGGACATCGTTGGGCCCTGTCGCCCACATCACACCGCGCCCGGGTCAGGAGGCCGAAGTGCGCCGCCGGCTGGTCGGGCGCCATGATCATTACGCCTGCTGGGACAAAGCTTCCCTGCCGCCCGCCTGGCATTACGGCCGCAATCCCCGCATCGGATCGATCGTCTGCCAGGTGGACACGGGCTGGCGCCTGCAACTGCGCCGTCACCCGCTGCCGCATCAACCCCTGAAGGGCGAACACGGCTTCGCGCCCGAAGACCCGCAGATGCGCGCCTTCTTCGTGGCCTCTGGCCCCGATTTCGTCCCGGGCGCGACATTGCCCGCCTTCGACAATGTCGACGTCTATCCGCTGCTGGCCCATCTGCTGCGCATCCGCGCAGTGCCGAACGACGGGACGCTGCAGACGTTCGCTCCGGCGCTAAAACAGCGGGCGGCACCGGCGCATTGATGTCCGGAAACGGTGAGTCGAGGCGTGGATGCGGTGCTAGCCTGCCTCCATGGTCCCGTCCGATGCCACCGCCCTGCCCGACCGCCACGTCTGCGAACAGGCGCGCCTGAGCCGCGACGCGCGCTTCGATGGGCTGTTCTTCACGGCCGTCACCAGCACGCGGATCTACTGCCGGCCGGTGTGCCCGGCACCGGCACCGAAACCGCAGAACATCGTCTACTACCGGAACGCGGCGGCCGCAGAAGCCGCGGGCTTCCGGCCCTGCCTGCGCTGCCGTCCCGAACTGGCACCGGGCGATGGCACGTGGCGGCGTGGCGATGAGGTCGTGGCGCGCGCGTTGAAGCTGATCGACCAGGGTGCATTGACCGAGGCGCCATTGTCGGACCTTGCGCAGCGCGTGGGCCTGGGCGAACGGCACCTGCGTCGGCTGTTCACCGATCGCCTCGGCGCCACCCCGGCCGACGTGCACGGCACCCGCCGTCTGCTGTTCGCCAAGCAACTGCTGAGCGAAACCACCTTGCCGATCACCCAGGTGGCCCTCGCCGCCGGCTTCGGCAGCCTGACCCGCTTCAACACCGCCTTCCGCGAGGAATACCGCATGGCACCGCGCGATCTGCGCAAGCGCGAACTGCCGGTCGCCCGCGACGCGATGACACTGCGGCTCGGTTACCGGCCGCCGTACGATTTCGGCGCCATGCTCGATTTCCTGCGCGGTCGCGCCTTGCCCGGCGTCGAAGCCGTCGACGACATCAGTTATCGGCGCGTGATCGGCACGTCCGATACGCCCGGCTGGTTGCGGGTCAGCGCCTGGGAAGAAGGCGCGCATGCGCTGAAGCTGGAACTGCAGGGCGGTGCGGCGACGGATCTGCTGCAGATCGTCAACCGCCTGCGGCGAATGTTCGACCTGGATGCCGATCCGCAGGCGATTGCGGCGGCGCTGGGCCACGACGACCGCCTGCGCCCCTTGCTGAAGGCGCGGCCGGGCCTGCGCCTGCCCAGCGGCTGGGACGGTTTCGAGATCGCGGTGCGTGCGGTGATCGGCCAGCAGGTCAGCGTGGCCGCCGCGCGCACGCTGACGGCGCGCCTGGCGCAACGGCACGGGACGCCGCTGGCGATCCCGTTCGGGGGGCTGACGCATCTGTTCCCGACGCCGGAGGCGCTGGTGGATGCCGACCTGACCGAGATCGGCCTGACCCGCGCGCGGGCCGAGACAGTCCGGGGGCTGTCGCGCGCCCTGCTCGATGGCCGCGTCGATTTCCGGCCGGAACGCACGCTGGAAGACTTCACCACGCGCTGGGTCGCCTTGCCCGGCATCGGTCCGTGGACGGCGCACTACATGGCGCTGCGCGCACTCGGCCATCCGGATGCGTTCCCGGCCGACGATCTGGTACTGCAGAAGGCCGTGCCCACCGACGGCACGCGGATGACGGCGAAGGCGCTGACCGCGCGCGCGGAGGCCTGGCGCCCATGGCGCGCCTATGCGGTGGTCCACCTGTGGAAGGCCAGTATGCCGGCGCAGAAGGCAATGCCTTCTGTAGGAGCGACGTGAGTCGCGACCGGGATATTTCGGGTCGCAACAGCATTTCAGTCTTGCGGTCGCGACTCACGTCGCTCCTACATCGAACGCTCTTATGCTGCCCACCATGATCCTCTATCGCGAACTCGACAGCCCGGTCGGCACGCTCACCGTCGCCGCAACGGACGCGGGTCTGCATGCCATCGAGTTCCCGCGCAACCGGCACCCGGCAGACCGTGAGGGATGGATGCCCGGCGATCACCGCCTGCTGGATCTGGCGGCACGCCAGCTGGACGACTACTTCGCCGCGAAGCGGTGCGTGTTCGACCTGCCGCTGGCGCCGCGCGGCACCGAGTTCCAGCGCACGGTGTGGATGACGCTCGCAGGCATCGGCTACGGCGAAACGATCAGCTATGCGCAGCTGGCGCAGCGGGTGGGCAAGCCCACCGCGATGCGCGCGGTGGGCGCGGCGAACGGGCGCAACCCGTTGCCCATCGTGTTGCCCTGCCACCGCGTGATCGGCGCGGACGGCGCATTGACGGGATTCGGCGGCGGCCTGCCGACCAAGCAGTTCCTGCTGGAGCTGGAGGGCGCCCTGCCGAAGTCCCGCGACCTGTTCAGCTGAGCGCGGTCACATCCCGCGGAAGCGCTGCTGGAACGCGCCGCTGACCGGCAGCACGTCGTTGCGTCCCTTCACGCTGAGCTGGTGGCGGCCCAGTTCATCCTTGCGCACGCGGTCGATCGCCTGCACGCGCACCAGTACCCCGCGGTGCACCTGCCAGAACACGTCCGGATCCAGGCCGCCGAGCAACTCCTTCAACGACATGCGGATGATGGCTTCGTCTTCGGCGGTCACCACGCGCACGTACTTGTCCTGCGCTTGAAAGAACAGCACCTCGTCGATGGCGATCATGCGCACGCTATCGCCGACGCTGGCGGTGATCCAGCGGATCAGGCGGTCGCCCTGCGGCCGCAGGCGCGCTTCCAGGTCGTCGATCAGCGAGCGCATGTCCGGCGCCCGCGCCTCGGCCAGGCGCGCCCGCATGCGCTGCACCGCCTGCGCCAGCCGCGCATCCTGCACGGGCTTCAGCAGGTAGTCCGCCGCGCCTGCCTCGAAGGCGCGGACCGCGTAGTCCTCGTAGGCCGTGGTGAACACCACCAGGCCTCCATGCGCGACCACCTGCCGGGCGACATCCAGACCGCTGACGCCCGGCATGCGGATGTCGAGGAAGGCGACCTTCGGCCGGTGTTGCGCGACGGCGTCCAGCGCCGAGAGCCCATCCTCGCAGACAGCCACGACCTCCAGCTCCGGCCAAGCCGCGCGCAACTGCTGCTGCAGCGCGCGTCGCTGCGGCGCTTCGTCCTCGGCGATCAGGGCGGTGACGGTGGTCACGCGACCGACCCCAGCGGCACGCGGATTTCCGCACAAACGCCACGACCTTCAGCGGCCGGCGACAGGACGAAGGCCGCGCGCGCGCCGTAGCGTGCCGCCAGCTGTTCGCGCACGTTCGCCAGACCGACGCCGGTACTCAGGCCAGGCTGAAGACCCGCGCCGTCGTCGCGCACCTGCACGCGCAGCGCGTCGCCCTCGCGTACCGCGTCGATCTCGATGCGGCCCGGACCGGGCCGTGGTTCGATGCCGTGCTTGATCGCATTCTCCACCAGCGTGATCAGCAGCGACGGCGGAAACGGCGCCGCACGCAGCGCCTCGTCGACCCGCACGTCATAGGTCAGTCGACCGCCCATGCGCACCTGCATCAGCGCGAGGTAACTGCCGCACAGGTCGAGCTGCTGGCCGAGCGTGGCGTGCAGGCCGCGGTCCTCGCGCAGCTTCGGAATCGTGGCGCGCAGGAAGTCGACCAGCGCATCCAGGGTCGCTTCGGCCTGGGCCGGATCCTGCCGCACCAGCGCACGAACGGAGGCCAGCGTATTGAACAGGAAATGCGGCTCCACCTGCGCCTGCAGCACCCCCAGGCGAAGGTCGGCCTCATGCACGCGGCTTTCGAGCGCGTTCAGTTCGCGCACATGGCGGTGCTCGTCCCAGCGGCGGTGTTCGCTGAAGTAGGCACGCAGGGCGAGGCCGCCACCGAACAGGCCGTAGATCACCACCAGCGCCGCCACGTTGATGGCCAGTCCGATCGCCTTCACCCATGGCGGCGGCGGCGGGGGATTCATGCTCAATCCCGCGGCCTCGAGACCCGGCTTGATGAGTTGTTCGATGTAGGAGGAACCCAGCCGATCGATGAAGAAGCTGAGCACCATGCCGATCAGCACGGCGATCACGACGGCCTTGCGCTCACGGCTCAGCGGCCACGCACGATGACGCACCGCGGTCGCCAGCGCGGGACCGAGCGTGGCCATGGAACTGAAGACGACGAACTCGGTGATGGCCACCTTGATCGCAACGCCGACGTCCTGGGCGACGACGCCCGTACCCATGCCGATGAATGCGGCGACCACCGCGATCACGCCGCAGAACAACAGGCTGCGGCCGAGCAGCCAGCGCAGGCCAAACACCGGGTACTGGCGATAACGGCTCCACACCGCGTTCCCGCCTACCAGCACCTCGGCCGGCAGCTTGTGCCGCAGTGGATAGGTCCGTTCCATGCTTACTTCCTTTCTCCACGCAACTGCTGGCCTGCCTGCTTCAGCGTCAGCGCGATCACCTTGCCGGCCGCATCACGCTCGAAGCGGATCTCCGCGCCCACGGCGTCCATCACGAAGACATCGCGCGCCACCGCCTGCACGGGCAGCGCGGGCTGGCCGGTGCCCTGGATGGTCAAGGTGTCGCCCTGCGCCTTCACCGCGAGCGAGAACGCGGGCATGAGCGGATAGTCGCCCTCATAGTCGCGCAGGGCATCGGCGTCGACCTTCAGCACCGGCGCCGATGCGGCGGCATCGATGCGCTTGGCCGGCAGCGCGGCGCCCATCTGCATCCAGGTGAAGGACTGACCTTCCGCCGTGCGCCGTGGGCGCAGCACGGCATCGAACTCGCGCGGATAGAAATCGCCTGCACTGTCGTAACCCATCGCATACGTGCCCTGCCCGGCCGGCTGGATCTCCAGTGCGTCACCCTGCCTGCGCAACGTCATCTTCAAGCCGCCCGCGAGTTCGTATTCGCCAGCCAGCGCATCCAGCAGCGTGCCGTCCGGCCTGGCTTCGCGCCGCGGCGCGCCCAGCGGAAAACTGGCATCGACCAGGTGCAGTCCCAGGGACCCCAGGCTGCCGATCGAGTTCCAGGTGGTGTCGGACAGGATCACCACGCCACGCTGTTTCTCGATGTCGAAGGACACGAACGACGAAAAACCACCGGTGCCACCCTCGTGCACGTGCACCGTGCGTCCGCCGACGGGCATCAGCATCCAGTTCATCGCCATCGGCGGTGCATCCGACAGCTTCTGCTGCGAGCGCCGCAGCGCCGCCGAGATCGGCGTGGGCTCGGCTCCCAGTTGGCCCTGCACGTAACGCACCATGTCGTCTAGCGTCGCGCGCACGCCGCCGACGCCGGCGAGATTGGTCTGGAAATGCCAGGCCGGCGTGGCACGCATGTTCGGCGTGTGGCCCACGGCCGCACGCACGCCGTCCGGCGCTGTATTGACGTAAGCATGACGCATGCCCAGCGGCGCGAACAGGCGCTGCTTCAGCAGCGTCTCCATGTCGGCGCCCGCGCGGCGGGCGACGGCGTGCGACAGCACCATCGAGGCGAAGTTGGAATACTCGAACTTCGTGCCCGGCGCCGCGGTGAGCGTGACATCGCCCAGCGAGGCGAGCAGTGCCGCTTCGTCCAGTTTCGCGTACGGATCGGTCATGTCGGCCGCGCCCATGCGCGAGGGCAGCGCCGGCAAGCCGGAGGTGTGGGTGACGATGTGGCGCAGCAGGATGGGCGTGCCCTGGTAGTCGGGCAGCTTCGTGCCTGCCGGAAGCCAGGCGGACAGCGGATCGTCCAGCGACCCCTTGCCCTGCGCGATCAGGTCGGCCAACAGCGCCGCCGTCATCGTCTTGCTGACCGAGCCGATCTCGAACGCGCTGTCGGGCCCGATGCGCGCCGCCTCCTTCGGATCCGCGCACTGGTACGTGCGGGCTACGGTACCGGTCTCGATGACCGCCACCGCCATGCAGGCGCCGGTGCGGTCGCCCTGCAGGCGTTGTTTCACTATGCCAGCCAGGGCCTGGTCGCTCATCGCATGGGCGGGCGTGAAGACGGTCAGGCCGGCGGTGGCCAGGGTGAAGGCGAGCGAATGGGCGTAGGCCATGGCGGTTCTCCTGAGGGGGCGGTCGCCATGCTGTCGAAGGACATCGCCACGCGTGCGGGTCTGCGATGGGCGTACCGCTGACGGCGACGAAACCCGCGATCCGGACGACGGCCGGCCCGTCATGAGTCAGTGCTCCAGCAACCGGCGCACCGTCGCACCGTAGCGGCCGGCAATGGCCTCATGGTCGACATGGCGTCCACCGGCCACCACATCGCGCCCGCCGACCCGGACCGACCGGACCAACGGCCGGTTGCCGGCGAACAGCCAGCGATCCACGAGATCCTCCGGGGTGGCGCCGGCCAGCACCGGGGCATCCGCATCCAGCCAGACGGCGTCCTGCGGATCCGGCGCAAGGCCCGTCGCATCCGTGGCGCTGTCCAGCACCCCGGCCAGCAGGGTGCGCCCCACACTGGGCGAGCCCGGCAGTACCGCGATGTTGCGATGTCGCGTGACCAGTCGCTGGCCGTACTCCAGCCAGCGCAGTTCCTCCACCGGCGACACGGACGCATGGGAATCCGAACCGATGCCCCAGCGTCCGCCCGCCTGCAGGTACTCGCGCAATGGAAACAGGCCGTCGCCGAGGTTCGCTTCCGTCGTGGGGCAGATCGCGACGGTGGCGCCGCTGGCGGCGACGCCCCGCGTTTCCTCCGGCGTCAGGTGGGTGGCGTGCACCAGCGTCCAGCGCCGGTCGACCGGGAATTCACGCAGCAGCCACTCCACCGGCCGCGCGTTGCGCAGCGCCAGGCAGTCCTGCACTTCGCCCACCTGCTCGGCGATGTGGATGTGCACGGGCGCATCGCCCGGCAGCGCGGACAGCACCTCGCGCATCGCGGTTTCCGGAACCGCACGCAGACTGTGGAACGCACAGCCCACGCGCAACGACTCATCCTGCTGCGGACACAGGGTTTCGAGCAGGCGTAGGAAGCCGTCCACGTCGTGGCCGAACCGCCGCTGGCGCACCGACAGTTCGCGACCGTCGAAACCACCGGTCATGTACAGCACCGGCAGCAGGGTCATGCGGATGCCGGTGTCGCGTGCGGCAGCGATCAGCGCCTTGGACATGGCCGCAGGGTCCTCATACGGCGTGCCATCGGGCTGGTGGTGCACGTAGTGGAACTCGCACACATGCGTGTAGCCGGATTCCAGCATTTCGGCGTACAGCTGCGCCGCCACCGCGTAAGTGCTCTCGGGCGTCATCCGTGCGGCGAAGCGGTACATGATCTCGCGCCAGGTCCAGAAGCTGTCTTCCGGATGGGTCTGGTGTTCGGCCAGGCCCGCCATCGTCCGCTGGAAGGCGTGCGAATGCAGGTTGGCGATGCCCGGCATGCGCCAGCCGGCGTCGGTGGCGACGATCTGACCGGCGAGGGGATCGGAGTTCGACATGGCAGTGCTTGCGGCGGCGACAGGGTGCGTTAGGCTACCGCGTCGCCCACGCCAAGACACGCCCGCGCAGGTCGCCCCCGTCCATGCTTGCCATCATCCTTTCACTGGCTGCCGTCGCCATCGCGCTGATCGTGGTCTTTGTCGCCGTGCAGGCGAAGAACAAGGGAACCCGCGCCGCCGAGGGTGCCGGCGAGAGCGCCACCGACCCCGCGCTCGCCACGCACGGCGAAGACGGCTGCGCATCCGATGCGGGCGGCTGCGATGGTGGAGGCGACTGACATGGACACGCGCTGGGACGGTCTGCTGGTCAATGCACGCCTGGTCACCCTGGCCGGCGATGCGGGTTACGGCGTGATCGAGGACGGTGCGCTGGGCTGGCGCGACGGCATGCTTGTCTTCGCGGGCTACCGTACGGACCTGCCGGCGCCCCCCGCGTCGCTGGCCGATGACCTGGTGGACGCGCAGGGCGAATGGATCACGCCCGGCCTGATCGACTGCCACACCCACGTGGTGTTCGGCGGCGACCGCGCCGGCGAGTTCGAACAGCGCCTGCAGGGCGCCAGTTATGAAGACATCGCACGCAGCGGCGGTGGCATCGTCTCGACCGTGCGTGCCACCCGCGCCGCCAGCGAAGACGACCTGTTCGCGCAATCGCTTCCGCGCGCGCGCGCCTTGCGCGACGACGGCGTGACCACGCTGGAGATCAAGTCCGGCTACGGCCTGGACTTCGACAACGAACGGAAGATGCTGCGCGTGGCACGCCGCATCGGCGACGCGCTCGGCATCAGGGTGCGCACGACGTATTTGGGCGCGCATGCACTGCCACCGGAATTCGCCGGGCGCGCCGACGATTACATCGACGCCGTATGCCGCTGGCTGCCCGCCCTGCACGCGGAGGGCCTGGTGGATGCGGTGGATGCGTTCTGCGAGCGCATCGGTTTCACGGCCACGCAGACGCAGCGCGTGTTCGAAGCGGCACGCGCACTGGGCATCCCGGTGAAACTGCACGCCGACCAGCTGAGCGACGGCGGCGGCGCGGCGCTGGTGGCCGGCTTCGAAGGCCTGTCGGCCGACCACGTGGAGTACGCGTCCGAAGCGGGCGTTGCAGCGATGGCGCGCGCGGGCAGCGTCGCCGTCCTGCTACCGGGCGCGTTCCACGTGCTTCGGGAAACGAAACTGCCTCCGCTCGACGCGTTCCGCGCCCATGGCGTGCCGATGGCCGTGGCGACGGATTGCAATCCGGGCACGTCGCCCCTGCAGTCGCTGCGGCTGGCGATGTCGCTGGCCTGCACCCACTTCCGCCTGACACCGGAAGAAGCGCTGCGCGGCACGACCGTCCACGCCGCCCGGGCGCTGGGTCTGGAGGATCGCGGCCGCCTGGCGATAGGACAGCGTGCGGACTTCGTGCGCTGGCGCATCGGCCAGCCGGCACAACTGGCGTACTGGCTGGGAGGCGATCTGGTGTCGGCCGTCCACGTCGGCGGCCGCGTCATCGTCGGCGCCTAGAAAACGGAAACCCCGGCCATGGCCGGGGTTTCCTGTCGCAACCGGCCGCGCCGGTGCGGATGGCATCACGCCTTGGCGACAGCCTTCTTGGCCACGGCCTTCTTCGCCGGCGCCTTCACCACCGACTTCTTGGCGGTGGCGGTGGCCGCCACGCCGGCCTTGGCGACGGCGTGCTTGCGCGCATTGCCGTAGCTGGACGAATAGCGCTTGCCCTTGGCCGTCTTGCGATCACCCTTGCCCATCTTTGTTCTCCTGATTCATTGAAAAGTCCGCCCTGGACGGGGCGATGCACGGGCATCCACAGCTCGGGGGCGCCGCGCGCGAGGCCGCAAAGCCTACCACAGCGGGGCCTTTCGGGCCCGCCGCAGGTCGTGCGGGACGGGTCTAGTGGGCGCAGCTGGCGTCGTGGACGTGCCAGTGGTTCAGGCGCAGGTTCAGCAGATGGGCCAGGCCCACCAGGGTGCCGCCCACGGTCATCACGATGGCATGCGGCACCACCGAGGCATGCAGAGGTGGGTACAGCACCCCCACCCACAGCGCCCCCAGACCCGCCAGCAGCATGCCCAGTGCGCGGAAGACGCGATGCCGGCGGTAGCCCCAGATCAGGCTGAAGGCGCCCAGCACCGTGACGAACACCACGAAGATCTCCTCCAGACTCTCTCCCAGCCACAGCGACAGGCCCAGCGACGGCGCCAGCGCCAGCAGCAACGGCACGAGGGCGCAGTGCAGCGCACAGATCAGGGAGCCGGCGGCGCCCAGCCGATCGAGCAGGTGGCGAAACGAAGACTTCATGGCGGCAAGTATGACTTCCGGGAGGGTTATATTGTTGCTATTGGTATAATATAACATCATTCGTTATCCCCACATGAGTGAATCCCTGCCCATGCTCTCCCTGCAACGCCCCGCTCCCAGCCTGCTCGCCACCGCCCTCGCCTTGGCCCTGGCCTCCCCTGCCGCCTTCGCCGAGACCGCCAGCGACAACAAGACCAAGGACCTGGAGGCCGTGGTGGTGACCGCTTCGCCGCTGAAGGGCAATGCGGAATCCGTCGCGACCCCGGTGGACGTGCTGTACGGCGAGGACCTGGACAAGACCAAGGCCGGCACCCTCGGCGAGACCGTCGCCAAGCTGCCGGGCGTGCAGACCACTTACTTCGGCACGGGTGTCGGCCGCCCGATCATCCGCGGCCAGGAAGGCCCGCGCGTGCAGGTGCTGTCCGGCGGCCTCGGCTCGATGGACGCCTCCACCGTCAGTGCCGACCACGCGGTCAGCATCGAGCCCTTCCTCGCCGACCAGATCGAAGTACTGAAGGGACCGGCCACCCTGCTGTTCGGCAGCGGCGCCATCGGCGGTGCGGTCAACGTGGTCGACGGCCGCCTGGCCGAATCCATTCCCGACCAGCCGCTGAGCGGTCGCGCCGAAGTGCGCGGCAACACCGTCAACGACGAGCGCACCGGCATGTTCCGTCTGGACGGCGTGAGCGGGAACTGGGTGCTGCATGTCGACGGCCTGGTCCGCGACACCGACGACTACGACATTCCCGGCGTCGCCATCCTGCACGACCACGAAGAAGGCGAAGAGCACGAGGAAGAACCCCAGCCCAAGGGCACCCTGCCGAACAGTTCGGTGAAAACGCGCGCGGGCGCGGTGGGCGCGACCTATCTGGGCGATCGCGGTTACTTCGGCCTGGCCGCCAGCACCTACCGCAGCAACTACGGCATCCCCGCCGGCGCTCACGTGCACGGCGAGGAAGACCACGATCACGACCACGATGGCGAAGCCGACCACGACGACGAAGCGCACGAGGAAGGCGCCGTGCGCATCGACATGACGCAGAACCGCTTCGACATGAAGGCCGGCGTCTACGAACCGGTCTCGTTCCTGCAGAGCATCAACCTGCGTGCCGCCTGGAACGACTACGAACATGTCGAGCTGGAAGGCAGCGAAGTGGGCACGCGCTTCAGCAACGAGGGCTACGACGCCCGCCTGGAAGCGGTGCAGAAGACGTGGAACGGCTGGCGCGGCGCCTTCGGCCTGCAGTTCGGCAGCACCGATTTCAGCGCGGTGGGCGAAGAGGCCTTCGTGCCGTCCACCGTCACCGACACGCTGGGCCTGTTCGTGGTGCAGGAGAAGGATTTCGGCCCCTGGAAGCTGGAGCTGGGCGGCCGCTACGACCAGGTCAAGCTGAAGCCCGATGACCGCGCTTCCACCGATTTCAGCGCGGTCAACCTGTCGGCCGCCGCTATCTGGCGCCTGAGCGACGGCTTCGACCTGCGCTTCGGCCTGGACCGTTCCGAGCGCGCGCCGACCAACGAGGAACTGTTCGCCGGCGGCACCCACGTGGCCACCCAGTCCATCGAGATCGGCGATGCGTCGCTGGATACGGAAAAGGGCGTGCGCGCCGAGATCGGCGCGCACTGGCACACCGACCGCGTCGACCTGAAGCTGGCCGTCTACCAGACCCGGTTCAAGGACTTCATTTACCTGACCGATACCGGTGTGGAAGAGGAAGGCTATCCGGTGCGCCTGTGGACGCAGGACGACGCCACCTTCACCGGCGCCGAGGCCGAGGCGAAGATCCAGTTGGCCGATACCGCGGCTGGCGCATGGGACCTGCGTCTGTACGGCGACTACGTGCGCGCCAAGCTGGATGGCAGCGGCCTGCGCACGGTCGCGTTCGAGGTGCCGCACGGCGACCACACGCATGGCTACGAGGTCGACATCGCCCAGGGCGGCTACCTGCCCCGCATCTCGCCGATGCGCTTCGGCGCGGACCTGGGCTGGTCGCTGGGCGGCTGGCGCGCCTCGCTGGGCGCGGTGCGCTACAGCAAGCAGGACGACGTGGCGCAGAACGAGGAGCCCAGCGACGGTTACACGCTGGTCGACGCGCACGTGGCCTACCGTTGGGACCGCCCGGCCTCCAGTTGGGAGGTGTTCCTGGACGGCAGCAACCTGACCGACGAGGAAGCCCGGCCGCATACCTCGCTGCTGCGCGACTACGCGCCGCTGCCGGGACGCGGCGTGGCCTTCGGCATCCGCGCGTACTTCTGATCCAGCGCTGAGTCTCTCCCCCGGGCGGCTGGCCGGTACGGCAGCCGCCTTTTTGGTGTCGGAACGCTTCGGCGGCTACGCGTGGATGTGGTGCGTCGACATGGCGCTGGCCGTAGTCGCGGCGATCGCGAACCTGCCGATCCGGGAGTGTTCACCGAGGGCGGTAGCGGCAGCGGCCAGAGAAGCATGTCGATGCGACTGTAGGAGCGACGCAAGTCGCGACCGCAAGGCGTCCGTCGCTAGATATCCGAACCGGCTCGCACACCGTCGCGCGATGGCTCTCCCCCCGCGCGCGACAAGGATTCAGTGCGCTGCAGGTCTGCGGTCGCGACTCACGTCGCTCCTACAACAGCTCAACCTTCACGCCGCCGCGCAGCGTGCGCACAGGCCATGCACTTCCAGCGTCTGTGCCTGCGGCTGGAAGCCCAGCGCCTTGGCGCGCGCATCCAGGGCGGCCACCACGTCGCGATCCTCCAGTTCCACTGCGCTGTGGCAGCGGTCGCAGATGAGGAAGGGCACCGAATGTTGCGCGCTGTTCGGGTGATGGCAGGCGACGAAGGCGTTCACCGATTCCAGCTTGTGAACGAAACCGTTGGCCATCAGGAAGTCCAGCGCGCGGTACACCGTCGGCGGCGCATCGGCGCCGACGCCCTTGGTGGCCCGCACCCATTCCAGCAGTTCGTACGCCTTCACCGGCTTGCCGGCTTCGGCGATCAGCTGCAGCACGCGCGCGCGGATCGGCGTCAGCCGCAGCCCGCGCTCCTGGCACGCATGCTCCACCGCCGCTACGAACGCCTGCGCGTCGTGGACGTGATGGTGCGGGTCGGTGCAGGCGTGGGCGTTGGGCATGGGCGATCCGGAGTCAGGCGGACGTACCGCACTTGATGAGTGCGGCGTCGATGCGTTTCAAGGCTTCCTCGCGACCGGCCAGGTAAACGGTATGCGAAATGTCGGGGCTGACCTGGGTACCGGTGATCGCCACGCGCAGCGGCTGCGCCACTTTGCCCATCCCCAGTTCCAGTGCCGTCGCGGCCTGGTGCAGCGCCGCCGACACGCTTTCGGCACTCCAGTCCGCCAGCGCGGCCAGATGTTCGCGGGCCTTGGCCAGCGGCGCCTGGGCGGCAGCCCCCAGATGCTTGGTCACCGCGGCATCGTCGTATGCAGTCAGTGGCCGGTACCAGACCAGCGCCTTCTCGGCCATCTCCTTCAGTGTCTGCACGCGGTCGCGCAGGGCGACCACCACGTCGGCCGGTGCCGGGCCGGTGGACAGGTCCACGCCCAGTTTCTCCAACTGGTAGACCAGGTGCGGCGCGATGTCCGCGGGCGCGTCCGTCTTCAGGTAGTGCTGGTTCACCCAGCCGAGCTTGGCCATGTCCAGGCGCGCGGCCTTGGAGTTCACGTCCTTCACCTCGAACAGGTCGATCAGCTCCTCCCGCGTGAACAGTTCCTGGTCGCCGTGCGACCAGCCCAGCCGCGCCAGGTAGTTGATCAGCGCGTGCGGCAGGTAGCCCGCGTCCTTGTACTGCATCACGTCGGCCGCGCCGGTGCGCTTGGACAGCTTGGCGCCCTGCTCGTCCAGGATCATCGGCATGTGCGCGAACTTGGGCACCGGCGCGCCCAGCGCTTGGTAAATGTTGATCTGGCGCGGGGTGTTGTTGATGTGGTCGTCGCCGCGGATCACCTCGGTGATGCCCATATCCCAGTCGTCCACCACCACGGCGAAGTTGTACGTGGGGTAGCCGTCCGGGCGGAAGATCACCATGTCGTCCAGCTCGCTGTTGGCGATCTCGATGCGGCCCTTGATCAGGTCGTCGAAGGCGACCACGCCATCGAGCGGATTCTTGAAGCGGATGACGCGGTTCGGGTCGTCGCGGTAAGGCAGGCCCTGCTCGCGCGCGGCGCCGTTGTAGCGCGGCTTCTCCTGCTTGGCCATCGCCGCCTCGCGCATCGCGTCGAGTTCCTCGCGCGTCTCGTAGGCGTAGTAGGCCTTGCCGTCGGCGACCAGTCGTTCGGCCACTTCGCGGTAGCGGTCGATGCGGTGGGTCTGGTAGATCGGGCCCTCGTCGTAGCCCAGGCCCAGCCAGTCCATCGCCTCCAGGATCGCGTCGATGGCGGCCTGGGTGCTGCGCTCGCGGTCGGTGTCCTCGATGCGCAGGATGAACTCGCCGCCGCGGTGGCGCGCTTCCAGCCAGCAGTACAGCGCCGTGCGGGCGCCGCCGATGTGCAGGTAGCCGGTGGGACTGGGAGCGAAACGGGTGCGGCAGGCCATGGGGAACTCGACAGACGGAATACGGCGATTTTAACCCGCGCGCACCGCGTTTCCTCCTGCTCGTTCAGGGGGAGGGCTTAGAATCCCCGCATGACCACGCTCTTCATCTCCGATCTGCACCTGGACGCCGAACGCCCCGCCGTGACCGAGCTGTTCGGGGCCTTCATGCAGGGCGAGGCCCGCCGCGCCGACGCGCTGTACATCCTCGGCGACCTGTTCGAGGCCTGGGTGGGCGATGACGACCCCTCCGAGACCGGCGCCTATGTCGCGGCGCGCATCCGCGAGGTGGCCGATGCCGGCGTGCCGGTGTTCTTCATCCGCGGCAACCGCGATTTCCTGCTGGGCGACACCTTCGCCCGGCGCGCCGGCATGCGTATCCTGCCGGACCCCGCGGTCGTCATGTTGTATGGAAAGCCAGCGATCCTGATGCACGGCGACCTGCTGTGCACGGGTGACACGGCCTACCAGGCGTTCCGGGCGCAGACGCGGAATCCCGCATGGCAAGCGCAGTTCCTGTCGCAGCCCCTGGCCGCGCGACTCGCGTTCGCGGCGCAGGCGCGTGCCGCCAGCGCCGCGCATCAGGGCGGCATGAAGCAGGACAACCAGGCCTCGTTCGAAACGCTCACCGACGTGACGCCGTCAGCCGTGGAGGCGACGCTGGCGCAGTTCGGCATCGATACGCTGATCCACGGCCACACACACCGGCCTGCCCTCCACGATCTCACCCTCGGTGATCATGCGTGCCGGCGCATCGTGCTGGGCGACTGGTACGAGCAAGGCTCCGTGCTGCGCGTGGAGCCCCGTGGAATGGCGCTGGAGAAGCTCCTGTAGGAGCGCCCCATGGGCGCGATGCTCTTCGCTCAGGCGGAGGAACAGCATCGCGGGCATGGCCCGCTCCTACAACCTCGCGGCGAAGGGGCTGCCTACGGGGCTTCCAGCGCCGCCAATTCGTCCGCGTCGAAGCCGGCCAGCAGCCGCGCTTCGATGTTGAACGGGCCATGCAGGTAGCCTCCGGCATACTCCTTCAGCAATTCGCGGAAACGCGCGCGCGGCTCCACGCCACGCTGCTCGCAGTACCAGCGGAACCAGCGCGAACCCGCCGCCACATGCGCGACTTCTTCTTGAAGGATGAGGTCGAGGATCGCGACGGTGGCCTCATCGCCCAGCTCGCGCAGCTTCACGATCATGCCGGGCGTCACATCCAGCCCGCGCGCTTCCAGCACGCGCGGCACCAGCGCCATCCGCGCAAGGCCATCGTGCGCGGTCTTCTCGGTCATCTCCCACAGGCCATTGTGGGCGTCGAAGTCGCCGTAGTCGTGGCCGAACTCGCGCAGCCGGTTTCGCAGCAGCACGAAATGGCGCGATTCGTCGTGCGCCACCTGCACCCAGTCGGCGTAGAACGCTGTGGGCAGGCCGCGGAAGCGGTACACCGCATCCCACGCCAGATCGATGGCATTGAGCTCGATGTGCGCGATGGCGTGGACGAAGGCGGCACGGCCCTGCACGCTGCCCAGTCCGCGGCGCGGCAGGTCGCGCGGGTGCACCAGCGCCGGCTTCGCCGGGCGACCGGGCATACGGATCGGATCGGGCGCCGGCGCGTCGTCGGGCGCATCGAGTTCGCCACGATGGAACGCGTCCGCGTAGTGCTGGGTCAGTCCGACCTTCTCATCGACATCGGCCGCCGCCAGACAGGCGCGCGCGGCCTCGAACAGCGTGGCCATGGGGTGCGCCGGCTCAGCCGACGCGGCGCTTGCGCTTGGCTTCGTCCGAACGCATCTGCTCGATGCGCTCGAAGTAACCGGGCTCGATGCCGGTGACGTAGTTGCCATCGAAGCAGGACGAATCGAAGCGCGGCAGGTTCGGATTGCCCTCGCGCACCGCGGCTTCCAGATCGTCCAGGTCCTGGTAGATCAGCCAGTCGCAGCCGAGCAGCTTCTCGATCTCCTCCACGCTGCGGCCGTGTGCGACCAGTTCGTCGGCGGCCGGCATGTCGATGCCGTAGATGTTGGGGTGGCGCACCGGCGGCGCGGCGCTGGCCAGGTAGACCTTGCGGGCGCCGGCATCGCGCGCCATCTGCACGATCTGCTTGGAGGTGGTGCCACGCACGATGGAGTCGTCCACCAGCAGCACCACGCGGTTGCGGAATTCCAGGTTGATCGGGTTGAGCTTGCGGCGCACCGACTTCACCCGCTCGCCCTGCCCCGGCATGATGAAGGTACGGCCCACGTAACGGTTCTTGATGAACCCTTCCCGGTACTTCACGCCCAGCACGTTGGAGATCTCCAGCGCGGCGTCGCGCGAGGTGTCCGGGATGGGGATGATGGTGTCGATGTCGTGGTCCGGACGCAGGCGCAGGATCTTCTCGCCCAGCTTCACGCCCATGCGCATGCGCGCCTTGTGCACCGACACGTTGTCGATCATCGAGTCCGGTCGCGCGAAGTACACGTATTCGAAGATGCAGGGCGCATGTTCCTGCGGCTCGGCGACGATCTCGCTGAACAGCTCGCCGCGCGCGGTGATGACGATGGCTTCGCCCGGCTGCACGTCGCGCATGCGCGTGAAGCCCAGGATGTCCAGCGCCGCGGATTCGGAGGCGACGATGTACTCGGTGCCCTCACTGTGTTCGCGTTTGCCCAGCACCAGCGGTCGGATGCCATGCGGGTCGCGGAACGCCACCAGGCCCAGGCCCAGCACCACGCTGACGACGGCGTAGCCGCCCTTCACGCGGCGGTGCACGCCGGCCACGGCACGGATCGCGGTCTCGGGGCTGAGGGTGCGCTGCAGGTCCAGTTCGTGGGCGAACACGTTCAGCAGCACTTCGCTGTCCGAATCGGTATTGATGTTGCGGCGGTCCTGCGCGAACACGTCCTGGCGCAGCGCGTCGGTGTTGATCAGGTTGCCGTTGTGCGCCAGCGCGATGCCGTAAGGCGAGTTCACGTAGAACGGCTGCGCTTCGTCCATGCCCTCGGAACCGGCGGTGGGATAGCGGCAATGGGCGATGCCCACGCGGCCTTCCAGCACGCTCATGGCCTTGGCGTTGAACACGTCCCGCACCAGCCCGTTGTCCTTGTGCACGCGCAGGCGCGTGCCGTCGGCGGTGGCGATGCCGGCGGCGTCCTGTCCACGGTGCTGGAGGACGGTCAGCCCGTCATAAAGCTGGCCGGCAACGTTCTGGTTGCCGACGATTCCGACGATGCCGCACATGGTGACCTACTCCGGTTTCGACTCGGGCGAAGCTGCAGGGGGGACGCGCTCCTGCGGGACGCCGGATTCTTCCAGCGGCAGGGGCAAGGGATGCAGGCGCGCATTATCGCCCGCGGGAACGCCGTTGCCAAAGTCCAGTTCCTGCACGGTCCATTCCGGCAACCAGCGTGAAAGCCACTGCGCGCCCGGCAGTAGCACCGGCACGACAGAGGATCGTTTCCATTCAGGTTCGCGCGGCAGATCGGTGAAGGCCGCCAGCAGCAGCACGACGCAGGCGATCAGCGCACCGCGCGCCAGCCCCAGCATCAGGCCCAGCATCCGGTCCACGCCCGACAGCCCGACCGAGGAGACCATCTTGCGTACCAGCCAGCCGGCCACGCCCACCACCACCATGACGACGACGAAACTGAGGGCGTAGCCGCCCAGCAGATCGGCCGAGCCCGGTGGACCGTCATCGGAAAGCCAGGCCGCGACCTCGGCGCCATAGTGGAACGCCGCCCATCCTGCGAGCAGCCAGGCGAGCACCGAGGCGAGCACGCCGATGAAGCCTCGCATCGCACCGAACAAGGCCGACACCCCGACGATACCGAGCAGGGTCAGATCGAGCGCACTCACGCGGTACGCCCTCCGGCCACGGCGACGGGGGCCGGCATCAAGGGTGCGGACGCACCATGCCGTCGATGCCGACCTTCGAGGCCACCTGCGCCTTCAGACGATCGGCGCCGGCGCGGTCGGCCACGGGCCCTACGCGCACGCGGCTGAGCGTGCCTTTATCGGTGCGCACCTGCTCCACGAAGGCGCTGAATCCGGCCGCACGCACCCGGTCGCGCAGGGCATTCGCATCGCCCGCATTGGAGAACGCACCCAGTTGCACCGCGTAGCCCACGGCGGATGCGGCGGGCTTGGACGGCGCTGTCGGTTGGGGTGCGGGCGCGGCGGGCTTGGTGACCGGGGGGGCCGGCTTTGTCTGGGCGGCGACCGGCTTGGTTTCCGTGGGAGCGGGCTTCGCCACTGGCTTGGCTGGCGCGGGCGGGAGCGCCTGCGTGGTCACCGTCGGCGTCGACGGTGTGGCGGTCGGGACGGAGGGCGCCGGGGACGGCACGGGCGTGCCACCGGGCGCCCCCGCGTCTAGCGTGACCACCTGCGCGTTGACGTCGCCGCGCACCTTGATCGCGTCCAGGCGTGCCGCTTCCGCCTGCGCGCGATCCGCATACGGGCCGACCCGCACGCGGAAGGCCGGCTGGCCGTTGATGGTGGCGGGTTCGACGAAGCCCGGCAGCTTCGCCTGCTTCACGCGGGCCAATACGGCGTCCGCATCGGCCTGGGTGGCGTAGGCGCCGAAGCTGACGGCGAAATCGCCGCCTGCTGTCGCTGGCGGCTGCAGCGCGCCCTCGGCGGGCGCAGGTTCGGCAGCAGGCGCGGCCACCCGACCATCCAGTCCGACGGCACCCTGGGCGGGCGCACTGCCCGGCGTGACCAGCGGCAGTTCGCGCGTTTCGTATTCCCCATCGGGCGCGGCGGGCACCTCAAGCGGCACGTCGGACACGCCACTGTCGGGTGCCGGCCCCTTGACCAGCATGGGAAGGAAGATGACGGCCAGCGCGACCAGCACGACGGCGCCGATCAGGCGCTGTTTCAGGGCGGTATCCATCCAGGTCCAGGGCAGCAGCGGCGGGAATGCCGCCGCGATTATACGGCGCGCTTCCGGCCGCTCCCCGTCATCGACCTGAATGCAGCGCCTGTAGCGCCTCGGCGACGGTATGGAACGAACCGAACACCAGCACGCGGTCGCCGGCACGTGCACCGGCCAATGCGGCCGTCAAGGCGTCTTCCACGCGCGGATGGCGGAGTGCCCGTGCGGCGACGGTTCCTTCGAGCCGGGCGGCGAGTTGGTCGGCGGATTGCGACCGCGGCCCGGCATCCAGTCCCGCCAGATGCCAGTGCAATGGCGTGCCCGCGAAGGCGTCCACGACGGACGTCACGTCCTTGTCGGCCAGCGCCGCGAACACGACATGCGTTTCGCCCACGGCGGGATGCGCCTGCAGCCACGCGGCCAGTTCGCGCGCCGCCTGCGGGTTATGACCGACGTCGAGCACCACGTCCACCTCGCCGTGCGGTATGCGCTGCAGGCGCCCCGGGAGCGAGGCATGGGCTACGCCCTGCGCGAAGGCCTCGTCGGGAATCGCGTCGCCCGGCAGCGCGCGCAATGCGGCGATCGCGCTGGCGGCGTTCGCCCGCTGGGCCGGGGCCGACAGCACGGGCATCGGCAACACCAGTTCCGCGCCGACTTCGCGCCAGCGCCAGTGACCGCTGTCGATGGGCTCGTGGAAGAAGTCGCTGCCCAGCCTGAGCGCGTTCGCGCCGATGGCGTAGGCATGGCGCAGGACGCTGGAGGGCGAATCCACTTCGCCCAGCACCAGCGGTTTCCAGGCACGGGCGATGCCGGCCTTCTCGGCACCGATGGCCTCGCGGTCCGCACCCAGCCAGTCGGTGTGGTCGATATCGACCGTGGTGATCACGGCCACGTCGGGATCGATCAGGTTCACGGCATCGAGCCGGCCGCCCAGTCCCACTTCCAGCACCGCCAGCTCCAGGCCGGCCCGCTCGAACAACCACAACGCGGCCAGCGTGCCGAATTCGAAATAGGTCAGCGGCGTTTCGCCGCGCGCGGCTTCGACCGCTTCGAACGCCGCCAGCAGCGACGCGTCGTCGGCTTCCACGCCGTCGATGCGCACGCGTTCGTTGTAGCGCAGCAGGTGCGGCGAGGTGTAGGCGCCCACCTTCCAGCCCGCAGCGCGCGCGATGGCCTCGATGAAGGCGACCGTGGAGCCCTTACCGTTGGTGCCGCCGACGGTGACGACCCGTGCGGCAGGCCTGCCCAGCGTCATCCGCGCGGCGACATCGCGCACGCGTTCCAGGCCCATGTCGATGGACTTGGGGTGCTGCCGCTCGATGTAGGCCAGCCATTGCGGAAGATCGGTAAGCGCCATGCGGGCCTCGGCAGTGTTACAGCGCCCGGTGCTTGGCTTCGCCGAAGAACGGCGTGTGGTGCGCGCAGTCGTTGAGGCGCACGACTTCCAGCTGTTCGACCGAGGGGCCTTCCAGCAGGTTGAGCGTGGTGGGCGCCTGGCGGAACGTCCACAAGCGGGCGATCGGCAGGCCCAGGATGCGGCACAGCAGGACGCGGTTGACGGCGTCGTGGGCGACGACCAGCAGCGTATCGTCCTCGCTCAGGCCTTCCGTGGCGCGGGCCAGGCCACGCCAGGAACGGTCCAGCACTTGGCGCAGCGATTCGCCGCCCGGCATCAGCACGTTTTCGGGCTCCTCGCGCCAGGCCAGCAGGCGGGCCGGGTCCTTCTGCTGGATTTCGCTGGCCAGCAACCCTTCCCATTCGCCGTGGGCGATCTCCTGCAGGTCGGCATCGGTCTGCAGCATGTCGGCCCGCGCATCGCCGAGGGCCAGGCGCGCGGTCAGCTGCGCGCGCGACAGCGGCGATGCCACCGCGCGGTCGATGCGCACATCCCGCAATCGCTGACCCAGCGCCGTCGCCTGACCCTCGCCGACCGGCGAAAGCGGGATGTCGATCTGGCCCTGGTAGCGGCCTTCGGCGTTCCAGGGCGTTTCGCCGTGGCGGGCAAGCAGGATGCGCATGCGTGGTGATGTCCGTTGAAGGTGGGCCGGCGTGGCTTCCATACGCCGGAAACGAAGACGGGAGCGGATGATAACCGCTCCCGTCCGGTCTTCGCCGACGACCCGCGGGTCATCAGACCAATTGGCGACCGCTCATTTGCCGACGTTCATTTCCTTCAGCAGCTGCGGCGCCGGATAGACCTCCTGCATGATCCAGCGCAGGTAGCGGCCATCGACGGCGATCATGCGGGTCATCTTCGGGTCGAACACCCAGTTGGAGCTGACCGATTCCCAGTTGCCGTCGAAGGCCAGGCCCACCAGCTTGCCGTGCGCGTCCAGCACCGGCGAACCGGAGTTGCCGCCGGTGATGTCCAGGTCGGACAGGTAGTTCACCGGCACCGAACCGAGGCGCTTGTCTTCCAGTCCGCCGTAGCGCTTGGCGGCCACGGCGTCGAGCAGCGCCTTGGGCGAATCGAACGGATCCTGTCCGGTTTCCTTCGCCACCACGCCTTCCAGCGTGGTGAACGGGGTGTACTCCACGCCATCCTTCGGCGCGTAGCCCATCACGTTGCCGAAGGTGATGCGCAGCGACAGGTTGGCATCGGGATAGACGAACTCGCCCTGGCTCTTCTTATAGTCGGCGAGCGCCTGCAGGTAGACCGGGCGCGCGGCCAGGTTCTCGCCGGCACGCGTCTTGCGCTCCTGCTCCAGCGTGAGCAGCGTCGGCATCACCGCCACCGCATACTGGATGGCCGGATCGTTGCTGGCTTCGAACGCCTTGCGGTCGGCGGCAAACCACTTCAGCCGCTCTTCCGTGCTGCCGAGCTTCGTGCCGGCCAGCCGGTCGAGCGCGCGCTTCACGGCCGCGGCATCATTGCCGCCCAGCCATGCATCGACCGCAGCGACGCGCTGGTCGGCGGGCAGCTTGATGTACTCGTTCAACCAGTATTCCTGCAGCTGGCGATCCATCGCCGCCACGTAGCGGCGCTCGAGCTGTTTAAGCCCGCCTTCGATGGCCGGCAGGTCGCGCTCCTGGTAGCCGGATTCGCGTTCGGCATTCGGCTTTTCGCGTTCGATCGACAGGCGGTACAGCTGCGTGGCGGAACCCAGCATCGCGGTGTTGTTGAACAGCGCCAGGGTCAGGTCGCGATCGCGCGTGGCCTTGCTCTGCTCCAGCAGGCCGAGCAGCTTGGCGTGCGCGTCCAGCGCCGGCTGGCCCTTGGCGCCCTGCCCCTTCAGCCAGCCCAGTACGGCGGCTTCCTCGCGCTGCTTCTGGCCGGCGGCGTCGATGCGCTTGAAGCCCTCCAGCTGGCCATCGTAGTTCTTGCTGGTGTTGTTCCAGCCGGCCATGGTGGCGGCGTACTTCACCTGGATGTCGGCATTCTGCTTGCCGGCCGCTTCCACCATCGCGATCTGGTTCTTGTAATGGCGCGCGATGGTCGGATAGGTCCACTGTGCGGTGTTGTCGAACTCGGCCGCCAGGGCGTAGCGGTTGGTCGAACCCGGATAGCCCGCCACCATGACGAAGTCGCCCGCACCCAGCGGCTGGTCGGCGAACTTCAGCCAGTGCTTCGGCCGGTAGGGCACGTTGTCCTTGGAGAACGCGGCCGGCTTGCCGTCCTTGCCCACGTAGGCGCGGTAGAACGCGAAGTCGCCGGTGTGGCGCGGCCACATCCAGTTGTCGATGTCGCCGCCGAACTTGCCGACGCTGCCCGGAGGCGCGTACGCCAGGCGCACGTCCTTGATCTCCAGGTTCTTGAACAGGCGATACGTGTTGCCACCGGAGAAGCTGTACAGGCGGCAGCGGAAGCCGGCCTCGGCCTCGCAGTCGGCGATCAGCTTCTTCTCGAAGGCCTCCAGCGCCTTGGTGCGCGCCAGCGCATCGTCGCCGGCGGTGGCGATGGCCGCCTTCGCATCCTTCGTCACGTCGGTGATCTCGTCCAGCACGAACACGCGCGCGTTCGGCCCGGCGCTGACCTCATCGCCGGTCGTGGGCGCGTTGAAGCCGTTCTTGATCAGGTTGTTTTCGGCGGTGGAGTTCAGCTGGATGGCGCCGTACGCGCAGTGGTGGTTGGTGACCACCAGACCGTTCGGCGAAACGAAGCTGGCGGTGCAGCCGCCCAGCGCGACCACCGCGCCCATCGGGTCGCCGGTGAGGTCGGAGATCTGCTGCGGCGACAGCTTCAGGCCGGCCTTCTTCAGCGGTCCGGCAATCTCGGGCAGTTGCTGCGGCACCCACATGCCCTCGCCCGCCTGGGCGATCTGGGCGGCGAGCAGGGACAACGGGACCGCGATGGCGGCGGCGAGCAGGTTCGGACGCATGGAAACCCCGTGAAGGACAGGAAAGTCCCGATTGTAATGAACCTGTCACCGCGGCCGCCCATGACTTTCGTCCTGCCCGCCCGCGCCCCGTGGCCGTCCGCGCTGTCAAGGCGCCCTGCAACAGGGCCGCTCCGGGCCGGGGCGTATAATCCGCGCCCTCATTACCTGGATCGACGTCCGATGGCACAGACGATGAAGGCGCTGGTGAAGCGCGAGGCCGGCAAGGGCATCTGGATGGAGGAGCTGCCGATACCGCAGCCCGGCCCGAACGAAGTGCTGATCAAGCTGGAGAAGACCGCCATCTGCGGCACCGACCTGCACATCTACCTGTGGGACGAGTGGAGCCAGCGCACCATCAAGCCCGGGCTGACCATCGGTCACGAATTCGTGGGACGCATCGCGCAGCTCGGCTCAGCGGTCACCGGTTACGACGTGGGCCAGCGCGTGTCGGCCGAAGGGCACATCGTCTGCGGCCACTGCCGCAACTGCCGTGGCGGCCGCCAGCACCTGTGCCCGAACACCGTGGGCATCGGCGTGAACGTCAACGGCGCTTTCGCCGAGTACATGGTGATGCCGGCCAGCAACCTGTGGCCCATCCCGGACCAGATCCCCAGCGAACTGGCGGCGTTCTTCGACCCTTACGGCAATGCGGCGCACTGCGCGCTGGAGTTCGACGTGGTCGGCGAGGACGTGCTGATCACCGGTGCCGGCCCCATCGGCATCATCGCCGCCGGCATCTGCAAGCACATCGGCGCGCGCAACGTCGTGGTCACCGACGTCAACGACTTCCGTTTGAAGCTGGCTGCGGACATGGGTGCTACCCGCGTGGTCAACGTGGCCAACACGTCGCTCAAGGACGTGATGGCGGACCTGCACATGGAAGGCTTCGACGTGGGCCTGGAGATGAGCGGCAACCCGCGCGCGTTCAACGACATGCTGGACTGCATGTACCACGGCGGCAAGATCGCCCTGCTCGGCATCCTGCCCAAGGGCGCCGGCGTGGACTGGGACCGGATCATCTTCAAGGGCCTCACGGTGCAGGGCATCTACGGCCGCAGGATGTACGAGACCTGGTACAAGATGACGCAACTGGTGCTGAGCGGCTTCCCGTTGGGCAAGGTGCTGACCCACCAGCTGCCGATCGACGATTTCCAGAAGGGCTTCGACCTGATGGAACAGGGCAAGGCCGGCAAGGTGGTGTTGAGCTGGAATTGACTCCATCCGCCGGAGCAGAAAGGGCGCCCGCGAGCGCCCTTTCTATTTCGTGGAACAATCCCGATCAGGGGATGTCGAGCGAAAGCGTGAACACCAAACCCGGCTTGTAGATGTCCGACGCGCGCCGCAGTTCGGAGGCATCGGATCCGAACGTGTCGTAGTAGCCGAGGGTCGCCGTACCGGAGCCGAACCCCTTCGAAACAGTCAGCGAACCATCGTAATAGTCGGCACGGCCGTCACTACCCGCATCAATCGATGTATAGCCAGTGGAAGCTCCCAGCGAGAAGCCGGAGTCGCCGATGTCATAGCTCGCAGACAGGCCCGTGTAGAGCTGCTCGGCACCCGTATTGCCGTAATCGTCGGCGAACGCGACGATGCCCCCGACCGTCACGGGTCCGCTCCAGGTGACCTTGCCGATGAGTTCGTTGTAGTCGATGTCGCCGTAGTCGTTCGACGCGCCCTCGTAGGTATATCGATTGACCCCCAGATCGATGTTCCACGTGTCATTGAGATCCTTGCTCCAACCAATAAAGTAGTCGATCTCGATATCGGGGCCTTCATCGCCGAAATCGACGTTCGATCCCCACGCGCCCACATACAGGCCAAAAGGCGCCGAGTAAGTCACGCCCCCCTGGAGGGCGGGCTTGTTGTCGGTCTGCGATACGCCGCGGAAGACATAGTCGCTGGTTACGGCAAGGGTTCCGCTGAATGCAGACTCCTCCTCTTCAGCCTCCTGGGCGAAGGCGGACAGCGGCAGCGAAAGCAGCAGGGCGGTGGCGAGGGCGGTAGCGAGCTTGACGGGCTTCATCCGGGGTCTCCTGGTCGATGGACGGATGGGGGGTGTGGCGCGGACGTACTCAGATCGCGGCCACGGTTTCACGGTTTTTTAACTGCGCCCTGATAGTGCGCCGCACCAATCGCCGGCGTCAAGTGGCTGCCGGCACTCTATTGAACTGGTTTCTTTTTCAATCAATTCAGCGGGTTACATGGCATCAGCATGGTGCCGTTGCACCCCCTCGGGGAAACCACCCGAACCTTTTTGGTGCCAAGCGCACCACCCGCCCCGGATGCACGCTCCCTTCGTGATCCGCAGGCAGCTCGATCTCCACCTCATCCCCGCCCTGCAACCTGGCGCGCAGCCGCAAGCGCGGTCCATTCCGCTGCGCATCCACGATCGTCGCCACCCATCCCGGCGCATCACCGACCAGGCGCAGGTCTTCCGGGCGCACGAACACGTCGGCTTCGCCCTCTCCCCGGGCGTCCTGCGCCTGCAGCCGAAGGCCAGCGGTATGCAACGCGCCAGCCTCCCAGTGCGCGGTCAGGCGATTGACCGCACCGACGAAGGAATAGACGAACGGCGACGCCGGTGCGTCGTAAGCCTCTGCAGGACTTCCCAATTGTTCGATGCGTCCACGATTGAGGATCGCCACGCGATCCGCCAGTTCCAGGGCTTCTTCCTGGTCGTGGGTGACGAAGATCGTAGTGAGCCCGGTGCGGTCGTGCAGTTGCCGCAGCCATCGGCGCAGGTCGCGGCGCACCTGCGCATCGAGCGCACCGAAAGGCTCGTCCAGCAGCAGCACGCGCGGCTCGATGGCCAGGGCGCGGGCGAGTGCGACGCGTTGGCGCTGGCCGCCCGACAATTGCGCCGGATAGCGTCCGCTCAGACCGTCCAGCTGCACCAGCGAGAGCAACTCGGCGACGCGGGCACGGATCGCCGCGTCGGCCACGCGTTGCTTGCCCCGCCGTACGCGCAGGCCGAAGGCGATGTTTTCTTCCACCGTCAGGTGCCGGAACAATGCGTAGTGCTGGAAGACGAAGCCCGCGCGCCGGGCCTGGACGCTCAACGAAGTGGCGTCTTCGCCATCGAACAGCACGCGTCCGCCATCGGGCTGCTCCAGGCCTGCGATCACGCGCAACAGGGTGGTCTTGCCGGAACCGGAAGGCCCCAGCAGCGCCAGCAGTTCCCCCTCGCGGATATCGAGGGTGACATCGTCCACTGCAGTGAATGTGCCGAACCGCTTCCGCAGATGCTCGATCTTGATGCTCATGATGTCGTCTCAATGCCGATGATTGGCGGCCAGCGCTTCGCCATGGCGCCATTCGAGCCAGGTCTTCAGCGCCAGCGTCAGCAGCGCGGTGAGCGCGAGCAGCGACGCCGCCGCGAAGGCCGCGCTGTACGCGTACTCGTTGTAGAGGATCTCCACGTGCAGCGGTAGCGTGTTGGTGCGGCCGCGGATATGCCCGGAGACCACGGAGACCGCGCCGAACTCTCCGAGCGCACGTGCACTGCACAGCAGCACGCCGTACAGCAATGCCCAGCGGATGTTGGGCAGGGTCACGCGCCAGAAGGTCTGCCATCCGCTGGCGCCCAGGCTGAGTGCCGCCAGTTCCTCGTCCGTTCCCTGCTGCTCCATCAGCGGCATCAGCTCGCGCGCGATGAAGGGAAACGTCACGAAGATCGTCGCCAGTACGATGCCGGGCAGCGCGAAGATGATTTTCGGCAACTGCACATGCAGCTCGCCCAACCATGGCAGCGACAGGCGCCAGCCTTCGTCGACCAACGCGTAGGCCCAGCCTTGCGCACCGAAGATCAGCACGTAGATCAGGCCCGCCACCACGGGCGACACCGCGAAGGGCAGGTCGATCAGCGTCACCAGCCAGCGTTTGCCTCGGAAGTCATGCTTGCTGACGGCCCAAGCTGCGGCCACCCCGAACACCAGGTTGAGCGGCACCACGATCGAGGTCACCAGCAGCGTCAGCTTCACGGCCGCCAGGGCGTCTGCTTCGCTGACGGCGGCGAGGAACGCCGCGGCACCGCCGCGCAGCGCTTCCACGAAGACCAGAACCAGCGGCAGCACGAGGAACGACAGCAGGAACCCCAGCGCGCCCAGCACGAGCAGCACCTGCACCCAGAGGGGCTCGCTGGTCGCGCTGCGTGGGCGCGGCGAAGCGGTGGCACGAAGCTCCACGGATGCGGACCCCGGCGGCATGGCGATGGCGGCCGAGATGGGCTCGCCCATGTCAGCCCCCCGCCCGCTTGCCGGTACGTTGCAGGCGCGCCTGCAACGTATTGATCACCAGCAGAAGCGCGAAGGACAGCAGCAGCATTGCTGCCGCGATGGCGGTGGCGCCCTCGTAGTCGAATTCCTCCAACTTGATCGTGATCAGCAGTGGTGCGATCTCGGACACGCCCGGCAGATTGCCGGCGATGAAGATGACCGAACCGTACTCGCCGACCCCCCGGGCGAACGCGAGTGCGAACCCCGCCAGCACCGCGGGCCACAAGGTCGGCAACACCACGCGTCGCACGGTCTGCCAGCGGCTGGCGCCCAACGTCGCGGCAGCCTCCTCGAGCTCCACTTCCACTTCCGCCAGCACGGGTTGCACCACGCGTACGACGAACGGCAGGCCGATGAAGACCAGCGCCACCGCAATCCCCAGCGGCGTGTAAGCCACCTTGATGCCCGCGGCTTCCAGCCACTGGCCGATCCAACCGGTCGGCCCGTACAACGCCGTCAGCGCGATGCCGGCCACCGCCGTCGGCAATGCGAATGGCAGGTCGATCATCGCGTCGAATACGCGTTTGCCCGGGAAGCGGTAGCGCACGAACACCCACGCGACCAGCGTTCCCATCACCGCGTTGAACGCCGCCGCCACCACCGCGGTGCCGAAGCTGATGCGCAATGCGGCCAGCACGCGCGGCTCGGTCCAGATCGACCACAATCCGGCGACTCCCAGACCGCTGGCCTTGAAGAACACACCGACCAGGGGGATCAGCACGATCAGCCCCAACCACAACAGCGTGTAGCCAAGACTGAGACCGAAACCGGGGATGATGCGCCGGGTACGCGCCCTTTGCGGCAGGGGGGGCGACACGACCGCCATGACTACTTCGCCTGGATCTGGTCGAATACGCCGCCGTCGGCGAAATGCGTGGCCTGCGCCTTCGCCCATGAACCGAAGACGCCGTTGATCGTCACCAGCTCCAGCTTGGGGAAGCGCGCGACGTCCTCCGGCGCGGCGTACTGCGGATAGCGCGGACGGTAGTAGTGCTTGGCCGCAAGCCGCTGTCCAGTCGGCGAATACAGGTACTTCAGGTAGGCCTGCGCGACCTCGCGGGTGCCGTGCTTGTCGACGTTGCGGTCGACCAGCGCCACCGGCGGCTCGGCCAGGATCGACAGCGACGGCACGACGATGTCGAACTTGTCCGGTCCCAGTTCCTCGATCGACAGAAACGCCTCGTTCTCCCACGCCAGCAGCACGTCCCCGATACCGCGCTGGACGAAGGTGGTGGTGGCGCCGCGCGCGCCGGTATCGAGCACGGGCACGTTGCGGAACAGCGCACGCACGAAGTTGCGCGTCTTGGCCTCGTCGCCCTTGAAGATCTTCAGACCGTAGGCCCAGGCGGCGAGGTAGTTCCAGCGCGCGCCGCCGGACGTCTTCGGATTCGGCGTGATCACCGACACACCGGGCTTCAGCAGGTCGTGCCAGTCGCGGATCTTCTTCGGGTTGCCCTTGCGCACCAGGAACACGATGGTCGAGGTATAAGGCGCACTGTTCTCGGGCAGGCGCGACTGCCAGTTCGCCGGCAACAGCTTGGCGCGCTGGGAGATCGAGTCGATGTCGTAGGCCAGCGCCAGGGTCACCACATCGGCCTCGAGACCGTCGATGACCGAGCGGGCCTGCTTGCCGGAACCGCCATGCGAGGTTTCGATGCTGACGTTATGCTGCTTCGTCTTCTGCCAGTCCGCGGCGAAGGCGGTGTTGAACTCGCGGTAGAACTCACGTGTCGGATCGTACGACACGTTCAACAGCTTGACGTCCTTGGCGTCGGCGGCGGCGGCGACGGTCAGGCCGAAGGCCAGCAGGGCGTTGCGAAGATGAGGACGGAGGGAAATCTTCATGGGTTGTCTCCGGGAATCAGAAGGCGACCTGGAGTCGCGAGAACACGGCTTTTTCGTCTTCACGGTCCGCGCCCGCGGCGGCCCCGCCCTCGAACTGCGTGTCGAGATAATTGACGACCAGCTTCAGGTTGCTGGTGAGGTACCAGTTGACGCCTAGCGTCCAGGATCTCGCACGGCGCGCGGACACTGCAGCATCGGCGAACACCGGGAAGGCGCGATCATCGATCTCCAGTGTCCCGTAGCGACCGATCAGTTCCCACGCACCCCAAGCGCCCTTGCCCGGATTGAAGGGATGCGAAGGCTTCACCACGCCGCGATAGCTGGCGTCTTCGCCGGTCAGCACCCAACTGGCGGTCGCCTGCCAGGCGGTGTTCTCAACATCGGCGCGCGTGCCTGCTGCTGCGCCGCTGGTGACCAGCAGTTCCTGCTTGGACGCGATGTATTCGGCAAGTAGACCGAAACGGCCTCGGTAGAGATAGCCCTGCGGCGAGATCCGGCTGTGTTCGCCGTCGGCGGCCACCGCCGTGCGGTAGTTGAAGAACTGGGCCTGCCCCTGCGTGCGGTAGCGCGGCAGGAAGTTATTGCCCGTGCCCTGCTTGTCGCCGATGCTGCCGGCGATGCCGAAGCCGAGCCCCGACCACGAACCACTGGTGTTCTTGAAGGGCTCGAAGAAAATCCGGCCGGCGTATTCGAACTCGTCGTCCGGATTGGTCGTGGCCGCGTCGCGGCCATCCGGCGCACCGTTGTAGACGCCCGCCACGTAACTGACGCGCCCTTCGGCGAACTCGCCCTGCGCCTGGACACCGAGGTCGCGATTGGGCGCCAGTTCGGTCGGGAAGCTGCGCTCGATCAGCGCGATCGCGCCACCCGACTGCAACCGTTCCAGCCCGATCGGCCCCTTCACCTTGCCTGCGCGCAACGTGAACGCGGGGTCGAGCTTCACGTCGACATAGGCATCGACGATGGTGGAGCTGTCGCCGGCGAGCTCGGGCGTCAGCCGGAAGGCGACCAGCTTGCCCAGCGAGCCTTCGATCGTCGGTCGAATGCGGCGGAACAGGAACGTGTCGTTCTGGGACACCGCACTGTCATCGAAGAAGAAGCGCGCATCGCCCTGAACCAGTCCCCGCAGCTTGAACTCGAAATCGCCATTGGCGGACTTCAGCGACACGCCCTTGTCGTTCACCGCGAGCACCGGCGCGTCCTTGGCCTTGATCGCCGTTTCTTCCTGCTGCAATTCGAGGCGGCGCTCCAGGATGCGCAAGCGCTGGTCCAGATCCCCCAACGTGGCCGGCCCGGTTTCGCCCTCGGCCGCTACCGGCGCCGGCGCATCGCCGACGCGCTGCTCCAGAGCCTCCAGGCGTTTCAGCAGCTCCTGTACGGTCGGCTGGCTTTGGGCCGAAGCCGGCATGGCCAGCGAACAGGCCAGCGCACCCAGGATGGCGACGCCCTTGCCCTTCCGCTCGCCGAGCCCTGGAGGTATCCGCATGACCACATGTCCCCGAAATGGCCGCTGTGGGCCGGAGAGGCGATGCTGCGGGCGCACATGCAGGTGGGGAAATGAGGAAACGGCGGACGCTTATTCCCGCGCTGCATAACGGCGGGGGGACGGTCGGAGTGGACGGGTAGAATGGCCGCTTTCCCGGATACCCACCCTCATGTCCCATCCGCTGACCGCCCACTACGCCGCCACCCTGGACGAGATCCGCGCCCAGGGCCTGTTCAAGTCCGAACGCATCATCACCGGCCCCCAGTCGGCCGAGATCACCCTGGAGGACGGCCGCACGGTCCTGAATTTCTGCGCCAACAACTACCTGGGCCTGGCCGACCACCCCGACATCATCCAGGCGGCGATGGATGCCCTGGACACGCACGGCTTCGGCATGGCGTCGGTGCGCTTCATCTGCGGCACCCAGGACCTGCACAAGCAACTGGAGAAGACGATCGCCGACTTCTTCGGCACCGAGGACACGATCCTCTACGCCGCCTGCTTCGACGCCAACGGCGGCCTGTTCGAGCCGCTGCTGGGCGAGGATGACGCGATCATCTCGGACGCGCTGAACCATGCCTCGATCATCGACGGCGTGCGGCTGTGCAAGGCCAAGCGCTTCCGCTACGCCAACTGCGACATGGCCGACCTGGAAGCCCAGTTGCAGGCCGCCGATGCGGCCGGCTGCAGGACCAAGCTGATCACCACCGACGGCGTGTTCTCGATGGACGGCTTCATCGCGCCGCTGGACGAGATCACCGCGCTGGCGAAGAAGTACGGCGCCCTTGTCCACATCGACGAATGCCATGCCACCGGCTTCCTAGGCGCGACGGGCCGCGGCTCGGCCGAAGTGAAAGGCGTGATGGACCGGATCGACATCTTCACCGGCACGCTGGGCAAGGCGATGGGCGGCGCGCTGGGCGGGTTCACGACGGCGCGCAAGGAGGTGGTCGAACTGCTGCGTCAGCGCTCGCGGCCCTACCTGTTCTCCAACTCGTTGCCGCCGCATGTCGTGGCGGCGGGCATCAAGGCCTTCGAAATGCTGTCCTCGGCCGGCGAGCTGCGCGAGCAGTTGCGCGAGAACACGGCGTACTTCCGCGAGCGCATGACGGCGGCGGGTTTCGACATCAAGCCGGGCGTGCATCCCATCAGCCCGGTGATGCTGTACGACGCCCCGCTGGCGCAGCGCTTCGCCGAGCGCCTCTTGGAAGAAGGCATCTACGCGATCGGCTTCTTCTTCCCGGTGGTGCCGAAGGGGCAGGCACGCATCCGCACGCAAATGAGCGCGGCGCACACGCGCGAGCACCTGGATCGCGCCATCGACGCGTTCATCCGCATCGGACGCGAGCTGGGCGTCCTGGCGGCCTGACGGAACGGGCGCGCGCGGGGTTCAGCGCGCGCGCCTGGCGGTGGCCGACGCTTTCGGCCGCGTCGGTGCACCCTTGGCCACGCGGATGCCGCGCGCCTTCATCCAGGCGTCGAACTCTTCGGCCGTCATCTTGCGGCCGTTCTGCTGCATGTCGAAGCGATGGCCATGCGGCCCTGGTGCGACGGTGACAACGGCATCCTTGGGCGCGCTCTTGGCGGTGGTGCCCGGCGCATGGCTGGCGCACCCCGCCAGCAGGCCGAGCGCGAGCAGCAGGGCGCAACGCGCCGGCAGGCGCGCAATCAGATTCGACATGTCATTCCCCAAGTTTCAGCCCGGAACGAGTGTAGGCAGATGCCTGCGTACGGAACCCGGACGGTGGTCGCGCAATCAGCGCCCGCCTGTCGGCGCCAGCGCATCACGTTCATGCGCATCGAGCAGGCGCCAGGCGCCCTTGGCGAGCGCGCCCAGTTCGATGGGGCCGATCGCCACGCGCACCAGCCGCAGCACGCGGACATCGAAGGCTTCGAGCAGGCGCCGGATCTGCCGGTTGCGACCTTCCTCCAGCACGATCTCCAGCCACGCGTTGCGTTCGCCCGCACGCAGCAGTCGCGCATCGCGCGCCGAGAGGTGTTCGCCGCCCACCTCAACCCCCGTCCGCAGCGCTTCCAGCAAGGAGGCGTCCGGCACACGGTCGACCTGGACGTGATAGGTCTTGTCCGCACCCTGGGCCGGGTCGGTGATGCGGGCGGCCCACGCGGGATCGTTGGTGAACAACAGCAACCCTTCACTGGCCTTGTCCAGCCGCCCGACCGGCGCGAGCCATGGCAGGCCTGCGTCCTCCAGGCATCGGTAGACGGTGTCGCGCCCCTGTTCGTCCCGGGTCGTCGTGACCAGGCCACGCGGCTTGTTGAGCATCAGGTAGTGGCGCGGCGCGACGGCCGGCTCGTGGCCATCCACTCGCACGACGGCGCGGCCCGCGATGACGGGAAACTCCGGATCGCGCACGACGCGCCCGTCCACCGAAACGCGTCCTTCCGCGATCCAGCGCGCCGCCTCGGTGCGCGAGCACACGCCCTGCTTGGACAGCACGCGGGCCAGTCCATGCCGGACGCCCGGCTGCGTCCTGTCGCGCATGGGCGCACGCGTGCGCGACGGCACGCGCGAATCACGGGGCGGGCGCGGCGCGGGCATTGCGTGGATGCAAGCGGAACGGCCGGAGTGCCGGCCGTCGCGGGATCAGTTCTTCTTCGCCGGCTCGGCCGGCGCCGGTGCGGCGGCCGGCGCACCCGGCGCCTTGACGACACGGACGCCGCGCGACTTCATCCAGGCATCGAATTCGTCGGCGGTCATGCGCTTGCCGTTCTGGCTCATGTCGAAGCGCCATGGCGTATTGTCGTGCGCCGTCTTGGGCTGGTATGCCGCCGGGCTGTTGGCGACGGCAGCGGCCGGCGCGCCGGTCGGCGCGGGCAGCGCCTTGGCCACGTTGCGGCAGCCTTCGATGCGCAGGCGCAACAGGACGCGATCGACCGATTGGGCTTCATCGAACGCATGCGAGGCCAGCACGCCCGAAGGTGCGCCAAGCTGCGTTGCGACGGCGGTGAATTCGGGCGCGACCGGTGCGATCACCGTGGCCGGTGTCTTCAACGGAGCCGGGACCAGCCCACTCGCGCAGTCCGGTGCGGCGTAGGCCGTGGGAACGGCGGCGATGCACAGCAGGCTGGCGAACACGTGACGGCGCATCGGGCGACTCCTGAATCTTTTCCAAGTGCCGCGAGTGTAGGCAGCGTGTCGGGGCATGGCAAGAAAATGCACGGCCACGCGCGCGCCGGTGCGCAAAGGCGGCGCTCGGTCACGCAAGGCGCGCGAAGCGCGCCAAAAAAGAAGCCCGGCGCGAGGCCGGGCTTCCCACTACTGCGGTTGAGCGTCCGATCAGTTCTGGACGTTCAGTTCCGTACGACGGTTGCGCTCGCTCTTGCAGCCCGGCAGGGTCTGCGCGGTCGGCTCCAGCGGGCGGCTCTCGCCGTAACCGATCGGGCCCACCAGACGCGAAGCGTCCACGCCGTTGCTGGTCAGGTAGTCGTACACGGCCTGCGCACGACGCTGCGACAGCGACTGGTTGTAGGCGTCCGCACCGCACAGGTCGGTGTGGCCGGCCACTTCGACGCGCAGGTCGGGGTAGCGCTTCAGGATCTCGGCGGCTTCGCTCAGGATCGCGACCGCGTCCGGACGCAGCGTCGACTTGTCGAAGTCGAAGTTCACGCCCTTCAGGTCGATCGAGACCTGCACCGGGCAGCCGTCCGGACCGATGGTCTGGCCAGCCTGCGAACCGGGGCACTTGTCGTCGCAGTTGTTGACACCGTCGCCGTCGTCGTCCAGGTCGGCGCAGGTGGTGGTCGGGGCCGGAGCCGGAGCCGGAGCGGCTTCCGCCTTCGGACCCAGCGGGATCACGACGCCGATCGAAGCCAGCACGTCGCCGAAGTAGCTCTCTTCCTGCTGATGGATGCCACCCTCGGCGGTGTAGCTCTGGTCGTCGAAGTCGGCGCGGTAGGCCACTTCGGCGCGCACGGCGACGCGCTTGTCGAAGGTGGTCTGCAGGCCCACGCCCAGCTTGGCGGCCAGGTTGTTGTCACGACGCTGCGCCGGGGAGTCCGGGCTGTTGATCACGTACTCTTCTTCCGAACGCTGCATGCCCAGGCCCGCCACGATGTACGGGTTCCAGCCACGGCCTTCCTGGATGAAGTGGCGACGCAGGTCCATCGAGATGCCGTACTGGCTCCAGTTCAGGTCCTTGTTGAAGTCGAAGCTCGGGTTCTGGTAGTTCAGCTCGCCGTCCAGCGACCAGTTCGGGCTGATGAACTTGCCAAGGCCCAAGGTCAGGAACTGGGTGTCTTCAGTGCGACGGTCGGAATCCTGCTGGTTCCAGCCTGCGGAGCCGGTCAGGTACCAACGGTCGTCGAATTCCTGCGCCATCGCGGTGTTCGCGAGGCTCAGGCCGCCGAGCAGCGCGGCGCAGAGAATCTTCTTGTTCATTTGCAGCTCCTTTCCTTGTAAAAGTTCAGTTGTGAGAAACCGAAGGGCTTCGTGGTGACGCGGATTCCGGCACTTCTAGTTGTTATTCGAGGCGACAGGCACCCGTCGCCTTGCTGAACAGATTATGCGGGGGTACGTGAAGACTGTGTTAACGGTACCATAACAAGTTGGGAAAGGTTAACACTCTTCCCGCGAACTGGCACGGATTCGTGTGGGTTGGAGGCACCCCGTCTTTCAAGTCACATTATGGTGACGCATCGATCCACGCGCGCGCCTTGGCTGGCGCGCCCGCGGACCGCAAGCTGTGGCGATGGACCCGACGCCCACCTCCCCGCCTCCCAGCCTGTTCGTTTCGCATGGCTCGCCCATGCTGGCGGTCGAAGACACCCCCACCGGCCGCTTCCTGGACGGGCTGGGAGAGCGCCTGCCGCGCCCGCGGGCCATCGTGGTGGCGTCCGCTCACTTCACCCATGCACGGCCCACCGTCACCGCCACGCCCTCACCGGAAACGATCCACGATTTCGGCGGGTTCCCGGAGGCGCTTTATCGGATCCAGTACCCGGCGCCGGGCGCTCCGGGTCTGGCGGACGACATCGCGACGCATCTGCGCGACGCCGGCTTTACCGCCCAGGTGGATGGGCATCACGGATTGGATCATGGCGTCTGGGTGCCGCTCCGGCGGATGTATCCCGATGCCGGGATCCCCGTGATCGCACTGTCGGTCGATCCGTCACAGACCGCCGAGTGGCACTACCGACTGGGGCATGCCCTGGCGCCACTGCGCAGGCAGGGTGTGCTGGTGGTCGGGTCCGGCGGGTTTTCGCACAACCTGCGCGCTCTGGACTGGCAGCACGCGCACGCAGCGCCCTACCCCTGGGTGACTGCGTTCACCGATGCGCTGCGTGATCGGCTGCTGGCGGGCGACATCGCCGGCGCGCTGGACTGGACCGCCCTGCCCGAGGCGCACCGCAACCATCCGACGACAGAGCATCTATTCCCCTTGTACGTGGCGCTGGGCGCAGGGGGTGCGCGCGCCAGGGGACGGCTGCTCCACCGCGACGTGGAAATGGGGGGTCTGGCCTTGGACGCCTTCGCCTTCGAAGCCGTCTGATCAACCCGGCAGACCGCGCTCCCACGGCGGGTCGTCGCCGAACTGCTCGATCAGGAAGTCGGTGAAGGCCCGCACGCGCGGTGGCACCAGGCGGCGCTGCGGCATCACCGCACTGATCGCGGTGGTGGCAAGCGGGTAGTCCGGCAGCAGCACCTCGAGCCGGCCGGCGCGCAGATCGTCGGCGACGTGCCACAGCGAATGAATCACGATGCCCTCGCCCGCCAGCGAGGCATCGCGCAGGACTTCTCCGAAGTTGCTCTCGAAGCGTCCCTGCACCCGCACCGCGACTTCGCCGCCCGTCGGCGTGCCCAGCCGCCACACATCCTGCCGGCCGCCGCGGCCGAACAGCAGCAGGCAGTCATGATCGGCGAGTTCGCCGGGCGTGCGCGGCCGTCCACGCCGGCGCAGGTAGTCGGGCGAGGCGCAGACCACGCGGCGATTGGGTGCGATCCGCCGCGCGACCAGACGCGAATCCTCCAGCGCACCAATGCGGATCGCCAGGTCGAAGCCCTCGCTGACCAGGTCCACCACGTTGTCGCTCAGATGGATGCTGAGACGCAGCTTCGGGTGCCGCGCGAGGAAGGCCGGCAGCAGCGGCGACACGTACTGCCGTCCGAACGAGGCGGACATCGTCATCCGCAGGGTGCCGGCGATCTCCTGCGCCGCTTCGCGCAGGCCGGTGCCCAGCGTCTCCAGCTCCTCCACCAGCACCCGTCCCTGCTCGGCGAGCGCGGCGCCCTCCGGCGTGGGATGCAGGCGACGTGTCGTCCGGTGCAGCAGGCGCACGCCCAGCTCCTTCTCCAGTCGTTTCAGGCGCTGGCTGGCCACGGCGACCGAAAGATCCAGGCTGTGGGCTGCTGCGGTGATCGACCCGAGATCGAGCACGCGCAGGAACAGGGCCAAGTCGCCGACACGGTCCATTATCAACAAACCATTGATAGTGATTCGGCATATTCACTGTTTTTCTTCATCAAGGGAAGGCGCACGCTGCGCGCCTCGTTCTTCTACCCAGCCACTCCCATGCCACCCACTCCCTCCTCCCGGCTGCCGTCGGGCCTGTACGCGCTCACCGCCGGCGCCTTCGGCATCGGCACTACCGAGTTCGTCATCATGGGCCTGCTGATGCAGGTCGCCGCCGACCTGCAGGTCTCCATCGCGGCCGCGGGCCTGTTGATCTCCGGCTACGCGCTGGGCGTGTTCGTCGGCGCGCCTGTGCTCACGGCGGCCACTCAACGGATGCCGCGCAAGGCGGTGCTGGTCGCGCTGATGGTCGTGTTCACGCTGGGCAACCTGGCCTGTGCGCTCGCGCCGAACTACGAGTTGCTGATGGCGGCCCGCGTGGTGACCTCGCTGGCGCACGGCACGTTCTTCGGGGTGGGCGCGGTCGTGGCGACCGGCTTGGTCAGCAAAGACCGCAAAGCGTCCGCTATTTCCATCATGTTCACCGGCCTGACCGTCGCCACGCTGCTCGGTGTGCCCGCGGGCGCCTGGCTGGGGCTGGAATACGGCTGGCGCGCCACCTTCTTGGCCGTGACCGCCATCGGCGTGTTCGCCACCGTCATCATCGCCACCCTGGTGCCGGCCGATCACAGCGCGCCCGCGCCGCTTTCGTTCCGCGATGAGTTGCGGGCGGTCGGCCGTCCGCAGGTGCTGCTGGGCCTGTCGATGACCGTGCTGGGTTTCGGTGGCATGTTCACCGTCTACACCTACATCCAGCCACTGCTGACCCAGGTGACCGGCTTCGCCGACGCGGCCGTCTCGCCGATCCTGCTGGTGTTCGGCGTCGGCATGATCCTCGGCAACCTGCTGGGCGGCCGCTTCGCCGATCGTCGCCTGGCCACCGCCCTGCTCGGCACGCTCGCGGCGCTCGCCTTGGTGATGGGTGTGATGAGCTTCGCCCTGCACAGCCGATGGGCGATGATCCTGTTCACCGGCCTGCTGGGTGCCGCGGCGTTCGCGACGGTGTCGCCGCTGCAGCTGTGGGTGCTCCAGAAGGCCCGCGAAGCGCAGAGCCTGGCGTCCAGCCTCAACATCGGTGCCTTCAACCTCGGCAACGCGCTCGGCGCGTGGCTGGGCGGCGTGGTGATCTCGCAGGGCCCGGGCCTGTCGGCGTTGCCGTGGGTCGCCGCGCTGGTGCCGGCCTCCGCTTTCGCCGTCGCCTTATGGGCGCTCGCGCTGGAGCGCCGACAGCGCTTTGCGCTCGCCGCCGACTGCGCCTGATACCCCCATCGTCCCATCGCTCTGCGCGTCGCATCATGGCGGCACGCGTCCTGATTCCCCCACGAGGATCCCTCATGAAAGCCGTCGCCCTGACCCGTTACCTGCCCATCGACGATCCGCAATCGCTGGTGGACGTCGAACTCGAAAAACCCACGGCCACAGGCCACGACATCCTCGTGCGCGTGGAAGCCGTGTCGGTGAACCCGGTCGACACCAAGGTGCGCGCGCCGAAGCCGCAGATCGAGGCGCAACCGAAGGTGCTGGGTTACGACGCCGCCGGCGTGGTGGAAGCCGTCGGCGAGGCGGTGACGCGCTTCAAGTCGGGCGACGCGGTCTACTACGCGGGCGACATCACCCGCCCCGGCAGCAATGCGCAGTTCCAGCTGGTCGACGAACGCATCGTCGGCCGCAAGCCCGCGTCGCTGGACTTCGCGCAGGCCGCTGCTTTGCCGCTGACGACCATCACGGCATGGGAGCTGCTGTTCGACCGCATGCCTTACGCCCTCGAGGGCGGCGGTGCTGGCAAGTCTCTGCTCGTCATCGCCGGCGCGGGTGGCGTGGGCTCGATCGCGATCCAGCTGGCGAAGCGCGCCGGCTTCACCGTGATCGCCACCGCCTCGCGGCAGGACACCATCGACTGGTGCATGTCGCTGGGAGCGGACCATGTGATCAACCATCGCCAGGCGCTGGGTCCGCAGCTGAAGGCGCTGGGCTTCGACAGCATCGATGCCGCCCTGAACCTGGCCGATACCGACCGCTACTGGACCGAACTGGGCGACCTGCTGGCGCCGCTGGGCCACGTCGGCCTGATCGTCGAACCCAAGGGCGAACTGCGGATCGGCGACCCCTACAAGGCCAAGAGCATCGGCATCCACTGGGAAATGATGTTCGCCCGCCCGCGCTTCCGTACCGCCGACATGGGCGAACAGGGCGCACTGCTGGACCGCGTGGCGGACCTGATAGACGCCGGTGATGTGCGCGGCACGCTGACTGGCACGCTGTCGCCGATCAATGCGGCGAACCTGCGCGAAGCCCATCGCCGGCTGGAATCCGGCACCACCATCGGCAAGCTGGTGCTCGCCGGCTGGTAGAGCTGCCGCCGTCGGGCATGGGGGACGGAAAGGGCGCCGGCAGCCGGGTGGGAACAGCTACCGGCGCCCCGGCGACTTGCGATATCGTGGCTGGCCGCAGCGCGCTCCGGCGCGATCCGCCCGCCTTTCCGATCCCGCCATGCCCTTTTCCCCGGCGCTGCCGCGCCCGCTATATCACAATGCCAGTCCACCGCGGCGGTGCGCGCGGCCATGACGCAGGCGCCTGCCCTGTTCCCGTTGCTGCCCAGCGGCCTGTTCGGCCCCCTGGCGTCGCCCAACCGGGAACACTACTGGCTGCTGCTGTGCCGGCTGTTCGATGAGTTCTTCGGGCCGGACGCGCCGGTGCCGCCCAGCATGGGTTTCCAGCGCCGCGAGATCACCGCCGCGCTGGAGCGCTACCTGCTCGCCGACGACCCGTGGGAAGACGAGGACGGCGACACCCCGGACACGCCGCTGCCGGTCAGGGTCGGCAATATCTACGAGCGCTTCCGCGGCGCAGGATGGCTGCGGCAGGAGCGGGTGGGCGCGCGCGAGATGGTCACCATGCCGCCGGTCGTGCATCAGTTCCTCTCGCTGCTGGTCGAATTCGCCGAACACGGCCCGACCTTCGTCTCGGCGAAGATGCGCTCGATCGAGCACCAGTTGCAGCAGGTGGCCGAAGGCAAGGCCGCGGGCGACGCCCTGGACGAGGCCGCCGACCAGGCACGGCGGTTGCTGGTGTCGCTGTCCTCGATGAGCCTGCAGGTCCGCGACCTGATGCCGGAGCTGAGCAAGGCAGAATCCACCGCGCAATTCGCGCGCCAGTGGTTCGAACGCTACGTCAGCGAATTCTTCATCGGCGACTACGCCGAACTGCACAAGGGCGATCACCCGCTGGCGCGACGCAGCGCGATCCTGTCGATGGCGCAGCAGATCGAGACCGGCGAGCGCCGCACGGCGCTGCTGGCGTGGTACCGCGAGCATGTCGGCGGCGGCGACGCCGGGCGCGGCAGCCAGCGCTTTGCGCGCAGCCTGCGACGCCTGCGCGAACTGGACCGCATCGACGAATACCTGGGCCGGCTGGACGACGACATCCGCCAGGCCAACCGTCGCGCGCTCGCGTTCCTCGACTACCGCCTGCGCGCGCCCGACAAGCTGGACATCCTGCTGCGCCGCGCCTGCCGTGGCGTGCAGCATGCGCCGGAAGACGCCCTGCGCCTGCCGGTGGCCCCGGGCGCGCTGATGGACGCCAGCCGACTGCGCCCGCCGCGGCAGAAGCCGCAACCCATCCCGCGCAGCGCCAACGCCACGCAGCCGCCAACGCCGGAACAACTGGCCAGGCTCAGCCTGCTGCGGCGGATGAAGCGCGCACGGCTGGTCACCGCCGAGGACATGGCCCGTTACGTCGGCCCGCACCTGGAGACGACGGACGCCGTCGAATCGGGCGCGTTCTCCATCGCCAGCATCGAGGATCTGCGCGCCTACCAGACCCTGCTCACGCTCGCGCTGCGCAGCCATCGCGCAGGCGGCCTGCGGCGCGAAGACCCGCTGGGCCGCCTGCTGCGCGGCTACCGCGTCGAACTGCTCGACGCCGGCGGGCACGACGACAACGGCTACCTGCGCGCGCCACGCTTCGTCGTGCACCGCATCGGTACGCCCTCACGGAAAACCGCATGAAACGCAGCTGGAACACGCTCAGCCAACTCTCCAACGGCGTCTACGCCGTGCAGGACTTCGAACGCGCCGCCTACCGGCTGGTGGTGGAGCAGGTGCTGTATGCGAGCGATCGTGGCACCCGCCTCGCCTACCACCTGGTGGAAGACCACTTCGACGATTTCATCGCCGCGCTGGCACCGCTCGGCATCCGCCTGGAGCGCAACGCCCACTACCGCTACGTGGTGGCGCTGCCCGCGCACGCCGAAGGCGTACCGGTGACGCTCGCCGAAACCCTGTTGCTGCTGGTGCTGCGGCAGCGCTACGACGAAGCGATGCGGCAGGGCATGGTGGAGGACGAAGGCGTCGTCACCGTCGAATTGCCGGAGCTGCAGGAGGCCTATCAAGCCCTCGCGGGAAGGCCGATGCCCGATGTCGGCACCCTGCGCGAACTGGCCCGCACGCTGAAGCGCTGGGGCACGTGCCGGCTGGTGGAGTCGGAACCGGACGATCCCCAGCCGTTCCACCTGCAGGTGCGGCCGGCCATCGTCGAGATCGTCGGCGAGCAGTGGCTGCAACGGCTGGACCAGCACAACCGCGACGACGATGCCGACGCGAACGACAACGACGACGTCACGGAGGACGGCGATGCAGCAGCTTGAACGCGTGCACCTGGTGCAGTTCTTCCTGTTCGAGGCGCAGACCTTGGAACTGGACCCCACCACCGCCATCATCGCGCCCAACGGCGCGGGCAAGAGCGCATTGCTCGATGCGCTGCAGATCGTGCTGCTGGGCGGCGACCGCAGCCGTATCCGATTCAACGCGCAGGCCGGCGGCAGCCATCGCGCGCGCACCATCCGCGACTACTGCCTGGGCGTGTTCCGCAGCGGCGACGAGGGACGTAAGCGGCGCACCGCCACCACCTACATCTCGCTGGTGTTCCGCGACACCGACACCGGCGAAGTCCTGACTGCCGGCATCGCCCTGGGCGCCTCGGTGGACGAACCCGACCATCGGCTGCACGGGCTGTATCTGCTGCCGGGCGTGGCGCTGGAGCTGGCCGACCACGTGGAACAGGTCAAAGGCAAGGAACTGCCGCTGGCCTGGGCGACCTTCCGCGAGATGGCGCTGCGCCGCTGCAAGGCGGCCGGCGGCACGCCCGAGTTGCACACTGTCGCCGAGCGCTTCGTCAAGGACCTGTTGCTGCGCCTGCGCGCTTCGCCTACCGCCAACCCCGACCTCAATGCCTACCGCAAGGCCTTCCTCAACGCGCTCAACCTGCAGCGCGTGGAGGACGTGGATCTGTTCGTGCGCACGCTGGTCGCCGAGGATCGGCCTACCGACATCGCCCGCTTCCGCGCCTTGCTGGAGAGCTTCCGCCAGATCCGCGACCGCATCGAACAGGTGCGCCAGCGTATCGAGGCCGCCGAGGGCGTCGAGCGGCAGTACGACCGCATCGCCACCCAGGCCGTGCGTGCCGCGTCCTACCGTGCGCTGGCCGCCGAGTACGCGCGGGATCTGTACGGCGAACAGCTGGAGCGCGCCGAAGGCGCGGTCACCACTGCGGAAGACGCCCTGGTCGACACCCGCCGCCGCCTGGTCGACGCGCGCGCCGAGCGCGACACCCTGCGCGATGAGCAGGCACGCGCAACCGCCCGCCTGCAGGGGAGCAGCGGTTATGGCGAACAGGCGCAGCTGGACGAACTGGCCGGCCGCGACCGCGAACGTCTGGCCCAGTTGAACAAAGAACTGCTGCGCGAGATCGGTTTCGTCCGCGACACCTTCCGCCAGCTCGACGCGCTCGCACTCGGCGGTATCGAGGCGGGCGCCGTGGATGCCGCGCACGCGGACTGGGATGCCTGGCACGCGGCACTGTCGTCGTTGGCCGATGGGGACGCGCTGCCGTGGACGCCGGAAGACCTGTTCGCGCGCGCACGCCAGGCGCTGCGCGCGGCAGAACCCTTGCGCGAGAAGGTCGACCAGCACGCCCGCCAGCTGCACGCCGCCCACGACAAGGCACGCGATGCCCTGCTGGCCGCGCGGCAGAACCAGAAGCGACTGGCCGCCGGCCAGGCGGAGCTGCACGCCGATACCGTGCGGCTGATGAGCTATCTGCGCGAGGCCGGCATCGATGCCCGCCCGGTCTGCGACCTGGTGCGGGTCGCCGATGCCGCCTGGCAGCCGGCCATCGAAGCCTACCTGCGCAGCAACGTCGAGGCGCTGCTGATTCCCGCCGCGGATGAGGAGCGCGCGGTCAAGCTGTATCGCAGCCTGTCCGGCGGGCGCTCGGTCTATGGCGTGAAGCTGGCCCTGTCCAGTCAGGCGCGCGATGTGCGCGGCAAGGAGGCGGTGTCAGGCAGCGTCGCCGCGCTGCTGGACGGCGTCAACGCCGACGCCCTGGCGTTCCTGCGCCGGCAACTCGGCGAACTGCGCTGCGTGGACACCGAAGCCGAGCTGGTGCGCAGTCGTCAGGGCCTGACCCGCGATGGCCTGCTGGCCCGCGGCGGCAGCATCGAGCGGCTGCGCCTGCCTGCCGCCGGCGAGCTGCGCATCGGCGCGTCCGACAACCGGGCCCGTTTGCGCGTGCTGCACGAAGAGATCGAAAAAGCCGAACGCGAGGTGCGCGAAATCGAGCCCTTCCTGCGCCGCACCGACGAGAGCCAGCGCAGCCTGGCACGGCTGGCCGATGCCGATGCGGTGGCGCAGGCGCTGCACGAGCGCGCGATCGAGCACCGCCAGGTCGCAGGACGCTACCGCACCGCGCAGGAAAGCCGCCTCGCCGCGCTGGATCCGGACCTGCTGCGCCTGTCCGACGCGGTACGCACGCTCGCCGTGCAACTGGGCGAGTGCGAGACGCGTACCGACGCGCTGGTCGGACAGGAAGCCGTGGCCGTGGCCGACCTGGACCGCAGCCGCCGCCTGCTCGCAGGCCTGCGCGAGCAGGAGGAACGGGTCGCCCGCCGCGCCGTGGACGCCTTCAAGGATCCCGATGTCGACCCCAACCTGATCGAACGGCACCGCGACGAGTTGGACGCGAAGGTCGAGTCCCTGGAGGAGCGCGGGGCCAGCTGCGAACGACGCGCCGACGAGAGCGACCGGCAGCTCGCCAAGCTGCTGCCGGAAGCCTGGAGTGCGCTGGCGCAGTATGCGCGCGACCACAGCCTGGACGTTGACTTCGACGCCAACGCCTGGCGGCCGGCGCTGGCGCTGCTGCAGCGCGAGCTGACCCAGCTGCGCGATACCGACCTGGTGCGCTACGAAGGCGAGGCGCGCCAGGCCTACGACACCGCCGTGGACACCTTCCGCGCCAGCGTCGCCGCCGCGCTCAACGACAACTTCATCCGCCTTCGCCAGCAGATCGCCACGCTCAACCGGACGTTGCGCAGCAGCCCGCCGTTCTCCAACAACGAGCGCTATCAGTTCCACTACGACGTGGTGCCCGAGTTCCGCGAACTGGAGCGCTTCATCCGGCGCGCCGTGGATGTCGGCGGCGAGGACACCCTGTTCGGCACGGCCGGCGAAGTACCGTCGGCGTTCCGCGACCTGATCGAGGACGGGGCCGCGGCGCGTACCGCCACCTCGCCTCTGGACGACTATCGCCGCTTCTTCCGCTTCGAGGTGCAGATCCGTCAGGACGACACCGTGATCGGCACGCTCAGCGAGCGCATGCGCTCCGGTTCCGGTGGTGAGCACCGCGCGCCGCTGTACGTGATCGCCGGTGCCGCACTGGCGGCGGCCTACGGCAAGAGCGAGGCGCATCCGGGCGGCATGGGACTGATCCTGCTGGACGAGTTCGGCGACAAGATCGACGCGCAGAACGCGCGCGCCACCACCAACTACCTGCGCTCGCTGGGGCTACAGCTGGTGCTGGCCGCACCCGACACGGCGCAGGGCACGCTGAGCGGCGTGCTGGACAGCTATATCGAACTGTTCCGCGACGGCGACCTGCTGCAAGCCGAGCGCATCGAAGTGCAGGCCGCCGCGCGCGCGCTGCTGCTGTCCGACCAGTTCGACCTGCATCCGGACCTGCTGACCGAAGAGACCGCGCGCATCGAAAGGCAGCAGGCACCGGCGTGAGCGATGCGCGGCGCGTGCTGGAGCGGCTGCTGCGCAAGGGCGAGCGCGCCCGGCTGCGCGGCGATGCCACTCCCGCCTCGCTGCCGATGACCGAAGCCAGCGCGCGCGACTATGTGTCGCTGCGCACGCTGGCCGAACGCGAGAACTTCCACGCGCAGGTGGCCCTGGCGGAGCGCGCCGGCGCGATCGCCGTCCAGCGCGAACGGCATCGCGGCGACGGCGACCGCCTGCTAAGGCTCACGGTGATCGATCTCGACGTGCTGGCCGGCCATCTGGGCGTAGCCTTGCTGGACGCCCGCGTCCGCGAAGCCGCCGGGGTGCTGTCGCCGTGGCGGCCGCACTTCCCCGTGCTGGACGACGTGCTGGCCGCATGGCGGGCCGACCGCAGGGTGCGCGGCCACGGTCCGGAAGCGGCACCCGATCTGGCCGACGCCGCGCTGGCGGTCCACGCCCGCCGCGCGGACGAATCCCACGAACGCATCCTCCGCCGCGAGAGCGCACGTCTGTTCGCCGGCCGTCCGCTCGCGAGCAAGCGGTTGGAGCAGATCACCCCCTGGTTGGATCTGCTGGCGAGTGGCCAGCTGGCAGCCGACGGTCCGCTGGAGAAAGAGCACGTCTGGGCCTCGCTGGGCCTGCGCCGCGAACCACAACCGCTGCTGGTCGCAGGCACCGGCACGCTGCTGCTAGGCGGCGATGCGGCGCTGCCGCTCGCCACGACCTTCCTCGGCGTACCGCTCGACGCCGTACAGGGCGTGCGGACGGACGCCGCTTGCGTCCTGAGCGTGGAGAACCTGGCCAGCTTCCACGACGCCGCCCGCGCGGCGGGTGCCGACCGCATGCTGGTGGTCTACACCGGCGGCATGCCGTCTCCGGCTTGGCGGCGCGCCTACGCCCGACTGCTGCGTTCGCTGCCCCCGGACATGCCGCTGTGGCACTGGGGGGACGTCGACGAAGGCGGCTTCCGCATCGCCGCCGTGCTGGCGGACACGGTGGCCGCCACCGGACACCGGTTGCGGCCCTGGCGCATGTCGCCGGCCGCACTCGCGCGCGCGGCGCTTCCCGGGGTATATGTGCCGGACGCGGCCGTCCTGGGCGCCATGTGCCGATGGGCCGAGCGCGCGGGCTGGGACGGCATCGCCGCCGAACTGCGTTCGCACCCGCTGTGCCTGGAACAGGAAGCCCTACCCGCCGAACTGCCCCACGCCCCCCACGCACCCTGACCCCACCTCCGCGCATGCGGGTGCTTGCGTGCCCCCGCGATTCGCGGCATCGTGCGTCCTTCCATACGCAAGCGTATCCATCGCCCGCATGACGTCGACCGCCATCGAATCCCCGCCCTACCCCCATCTGTTCACGCCGCTGGACCTGGGTTTCACCACGATCCGCAATCGGGTGCTGATGGGCTCGATGCATACCGGGCTGGAGGACCGGGCGAAGGATTTCCCGCGGCTGGCGGCGTACTTCGCCGAGCGCGCGGCCGGCGGCGTGGGCCTGATCGTCACCGGCGGCTTCTCGCCCAACCTGGTGGGCTGGCTGAAGCCATTCGGCGGCAAGCTGTCCTGGCCCTGGGAAGCCCGGCCGCACAAGTTCGTGACCAAGGCGGTGCATGAACACGGTGCCAAGATCTGCGCGCAGTTGCTGCATGCGGGGCGCTATGGCTACCACCCGCTGACGGTGGCGCCGTCGAAGATCAAGGCGCCCATCAATCCGTTCACCCCGCGCGCGTTGTCGGCGCGCGGCATCGAGCGCCAGATCAACGCCTACGCCAACGCGGCGAAGCTGGCGCGCGACGCCGGCTACGACGGTGTGGAAATCATGGGTTCGGAAGGCTATTTCATCAACGAATTCACCGCGCCGCGCACCAACAAGCGCAACGATGCCTGGGGCGGCACCCCGGAGAAGCGCATGCGCTTCGCGGTGGAGATCGTGCGTCGCGTGCGCGAGGCGGTGGGCCCGGACTTCATCATCATCTACCGCCTGTCGCTGCTGGACCTGGTCGAAGACGGCAACCAGTGGGACGAGATCGTCCAGCAGGCCAAGGCCGTAGAAGCCGCCGGCGCCACGATCATCAACTCCGGCATCGGCTGGCACGAGGCACGCGTGCCGACCATCGTCACCTCGGTCCCGCGCGCGGCCTTCGTGGACGTGACCGCCAAGCTCAAGCCGCACGTGCGTGTGCCTCTGGTGGCGACCAACCGCATCAACATGCCGGAGGTGGCCGAGGGCATCCTCGCCGCCGGCAAGGCCGACATGGTGTCACTGGCGCGCCCGCTGCTGGCCGACCCGCAGTGGGCGGACAAGGCGCGCCGCGGCACTCCGCAGGCCATCAACACCTGCATCGCCTGCAACCAGGCCTGCCTGGACCACGTGTTCGAGAACAAGCTGGCCAGCTGCCTGGTCAATCCGCGCGCCTGCCACGAGACCGACCTCACCTACAAGAAGACCTTCGCGCCCAAGACCGTCGCCGTGGTCGGCGCCGGTCCCGCCGGCCTGGCCTGCGCGACCATCGCCGCCGAGCGCGGCCACCGCGTCACCCTGTTCGACGCGGCCGACGAGATCGGTGGCCAGTTCAACTACGCCAAGCGGATTCCAGGCAAGGAGGAATTCCACGAGACGCTGCGCTACTTCCGCCACCGTCTGGAGGAAACCCGGGTGGAGGTGAAGCTGTCGACCCCGGTGACGGCGGCCGACCTGGCCGGCTTCGACGAGGTGGTGCTGGCCACCGGCATCATCCCGCGCAGGGTCGCTTTCCCCGGCGCCGACCACGCCAAGGTCGTCAGCTACGTGGACGTGCTGTCCGGCCGGGTGACGGTGGGCGCACGCGCCGCACTGATCGGGGCCGGCGGCATCGGCTTCGACGTGGCCGAATACCTGACCCACGAGGGCCATTCGCCCTCGCTGGACCCGGCCCGCTGGATGGCCGAATGGGGCGTGGACCCCACCTTCGAGGCCCGCGGCAGTCTGGTGAAGCCGCAGCCGGAACCGCCGGCCCGCGAGGTCTGGCTGCTGCAGCGCAGCCCCGGCAAGCCGTGCGCCCGCCTGGGCAAGACCAGCGGCTGGGTGCACCGGGCCACGCTGAAGGCCAAGCAGGTGAAGATGCTGGGTGGCGTGGAGTACCTGGGCGTGGACGACGCCGGCCTCCGTATCCGCGTGAACGGCGCCGAGCAGGTGCTGCCGGTCGACCACGTGGTGGTCTGCGCCGGTCAGGAACCGCGCCGCGAGCTGCAGGCCGGCCTCGTCGCGGCGGGCAAGACGCCCCACCTGATCGGCGGCGCCGACGTGGCCGCCGAACTCGACGCCAAGCGCGCCATCGACCAGGGCAGCCGGCTGGCCGCCCGCCTGTAAGGCCCTCGGCCTACCAGGCAGCCGACACACCCGCTCTGTAGGAGCGCCCCATGGGCGCGATGCTCTTCGCGTACCCTGAGCAACGGCATCGCGCCCATGGGGCGCTCCTACAGGGGTTAGACGGCACCGTCAGGCAACGCGCCGGCGCTTGTCGCATCCGTCGCGGGCAGTACAGGTGCGACGCACCTCACAATTTCCAGCCAGATCCCGCCCCCCGCCGTCAAGCCTGCCCGTTCAGGCCAAGTTGGGACGCCCCCCCCTACCTTGCGCGCACTTTCCGGCCCGCCGCCCAGTTCAGGCGGGCTGAGCCCGGCGCTCGGACCCCCTCGGGGTCTGGCCTTGCCGGTCCCCGGGCAGCCCGTGTGAAGGCTGCCTCCCCATAACGCCCTAGCCGCGTCCCCTCGATGTCCTTCCCCGCGTAGTGGGGAGAGGCAGGGGCGCGGGAAAGACGGAGCAAGGAGTTCCCATGAAACTGGCCTGGATCCTATGGCTGTCGCAGATGTTGCCGCAGCCGGCCGCCGATTCGCTTTGCCTCAGCACCACCGTGTACCTGGAAGCCCGCGACCAGACCCTGCGCGGCCAGCAGGCCGTCGCCGAGGTGGCCCTGCGCCGCCGCGACAGCGGCCTGTGGGGCGACTCCGTCTGCTCCGTGGTCACCGCCCGCAAGCAGTTCGCGCCGACCATCGTCGGCCCGAACACCCGCCTCAGGAATTCCGACGCCTGGGCCAAGTCGGTCAGCGTGGCGCTCAACGCCGAGCGCAACTGGGCCCTGCCGCCCGGCCAGCGCAAGGAGATCGTGCCGGGTGCCAGCCACTTCATGGCGCACCAGATCGCCAATCCCAGCTGGCGAAACGCCTACCACGTGGCGACGATCGGCGACCACACGTTCCTGCGCGTGCAGAAGCTCAAGCCCCGCTCCTAGAAACCAACGCTTCCGATTGCAGGGCGCTCCACGCAGCCGTCAGGCCAACGAAGCCGAACCCGCATGGCACCTACTCCCCTCTCCTCCCGGGAGAGGGGAAGGGGTGAGGGTTGGGCCGCCGCGATACTTGTCGTTCGTACGCAACACGATCCGTTGCACCACGCATCACGCTGCACACCTTCAAGGCCCGCGATAATCGCGGGCCTTTCTTTTGCCCACGGGGACACCATGAAGCTCTATACCAAGCCCGGCGCGTGCTCGACCGCCGACCATATCGCGCTGCAGTGGACGGGCCAGCCGTTCGACGTGCAGGTGATGACGGCCGCCGAGATGAAGGAGCCGGCGTACCTGGCGATCAATCCCACCGGCGCGGTGCCCGCCCTCGTCGATGGCGATTTCGTGCTGACCCAGAACGCGGCGATCATGGGCTACATCGCCGACACGTATCCGCAGGCGCATCTGGCCGGCGATGGTTCGCCGCAGCAGCGCGCGCAGGCGGCCAAGTGGCTGGCCTTCGTCAATTCGGACCTGCATCCGGCGTTCCATCCGCTGTTCGGGCCGGGGCGATTCATCGGCGACGAAGCACAGTTCGATGCGGTGAAGGACGCAGCGCGCCGGCGTCTGCGCGGCATGTACGAAACCGCCGACAAGCAGCTCGAAGGCCGCGAGTGGCTGGCCGGCTTCCGCAGCTTCGCCGATCCCTACTTCTACATCACCTTGCGCTGGGCCGAGCGCACCGGCGTGGACCTGTCGGGCATGCCGAACATCGCCGCGTTCAAGCAACGCATGCAGGCCGATGCCGGCGTGCAGACTGCGTTGAAGGCCGAAGGCCTGGCCTGACCTCGAAAGACCCGCGTCAGGCCACCGACGCTCGCACGTCCTCCAGCCAGCGGGTGGCGAAGGTATGGTCGCGCGCCTTCGTCATCGCCGTGGCGATGTCGGGCAGCAGGGCTTCCAGGTCGTCCGCGCTGGCGCAGCGCTCGACCTTGAGCTGCAGGAAGTAGCCCTTCAGGCCGATGTGCGCGCGGATGTCGTCGGTGATGCGCGAATACAGCAGGTTGTAGCGCTCGGCGGGGGTCATGGTCGCCGCGGACGCGCCGTCGTTCGATCTCGTGGCGGTCACCGCGGCCAGCATCGAGGCGGCACCGGAGCGGCGCTCGATCAGGCCGTCCGCCGCCAGTTGGCCCAACGCATCGTCGGGCGCATGCAGGCCGCTCATCATGGCCAGCAGTTCGTCGTCGCTGCGCTGGCCGTCGACCAGCAACAGGATCGAACGCAGTCCCGCCGGCAGCTTGCGCGTGCGCTGCTGCATCTCGTTGCGTCCGGCCTCGGTCTTGCTCCATCTGGTCTGCATGGCATCCCCCCACGCCGCGCGGTGGGCCCCTCCCACGGCTACGGCGTTCCCCTGTCCGCCAGTAGTACCGCGGTGCGGCCGCCCGGGGCTGCCACACGGGTCACACAAACGACACGGGGCCGCCCGACCTTGGTCGAAACGGCCCCGCGGTTCGGCGGCGCGGACCTCAGCGCTGGTCCAACGGAACGAATTCCAGATCCTCAGGACCCGTGTAGTTGGCGCTGGGACGGATGATCTTGCCGTCGATGCGCTGCTCAATGACGTGCGCGCTCCAGCCGCTGGTGCGCGCGATGACGAACAGCGGCGTGAACATCGCCGTCGGCACGCCCATCATGTGGTAGCTGACCGCGCTGAACCAGTCCAGGTTGGGGAACATCTTCTTGATGTCCCACATCACCGACTCCAGCCGTTCGGCGATGTCGTACATCTTCATGTTCGACTGCTCGGCCGACAGGTCCTTCGCCACCTGCTTGATGACCTGATTGCGCGGGTCGCCGACGGTGTAGACCGGGTGACCGAAGCCGATCACCACTTCCTTGCGCTCCACGCGCGCCTTGATGTCGGCTTCCGCTTCGTCGGGCGACTCGTAGCGCTTCTGCACTTCGAAGGCCACTTCGTTCGCACCGCCGTGCTTCGGGCCGCGCAGCGCGCCGATGCCGCCGGCGATGGCCGAATACATGTCGCTGCCGGTGCCGGCGATGACACGGCAGGTGAAGGTGGAGGCGTTGAATTCGTGCTCGGCGTACAGGATCAGCGAAGTGTGCATGGCGCGCACCCAGGACGCGCGCGGCTTCTCGCCATGCAGCAGGTGCAGGAAGTGGCCGCCGATGGAGTCGTCGTCGGTCTCCACGTCGATGGCGCGGCCGTTGTGGCTCCAGTGGTACCAGTACAGCAGCATCGAACCGAGCGAGGCCATCAGCTTGTCGGCGATATCGCGCGCGCCCGGATGATTGTGGTCGTCCTTCTCCGGCGACACACAGCCCAGCACGGACACGCCGGTGCGCATCACGTCCATCGGGTGCGCGGACGGCGGCAGTTCCTCCAGCGCGGCCTTCACCGCCGCCGGGATGCCGCGCAGCGCCTTCAGCTTGGCCTTGTACGCCGCCAGTTCGGCGCGGTTGGGCAACTTGCCGTGCACCAGCAGGTGGGCGATCTCCTCGAACTCGCTGGTCGTGGCGATGTCGAGGATGTCGTAGCCGCGGTAGTGCAGGTCGTTGCCGCTGCGGCCGACCGTGCACAGCGCGGTATTGCCCGCGGCGGTGCCGGACAGGGCGACGGATTTCTTCGGCTTGAAGCCGGGTGCGGGTGTGGTTTCGCTCATGGTGGACTCCCTACGTCACTTCTTTGCGGAAAACAGGGTATCGAGCTTCTGCTCGAAGGCGTGGTAACCGATGCGGTCGTACAGTTCCTCGCGGGTCTGCATGTGGTCGACCACGTTCTTCTGGTGGCCGTCGCGGCGGATCGCTTCGTACACGGTCTCGGCGGCCTTGTTCATCGCGCGGAACGCCGACAGCGGATACAGCTGGATCGCCACGCCGACCGAGGCCAGTTCCTCGCGGGTGAACAGCGGCGTCTTGCCGAATTCGGTGATGTTGGCCAATACCGGCACCTTCACCGCATCGACGAAACGCTGGTAGGTGGGCAGGTCGTAGGCGGCCTCGGCGAAGATGCCGTCGGCCCCGGCCTCGACGCAGGCGATGGCGCGCTCGATGGCGGCGTCCACACCTTCGACCTGAATGGCGTCGGTGCGCGCGATCAGGAAGAAGTCCGGATCGGTCTTCGCATCGGCGGCCGCCTTCACGCGGTCGACCATCTCGCCGGCCGACACGATTTCCTTGCCCGGGCGATGGCCGCAGCGCTTGGCGCCCACCTGGTCCTCGATGTGGCAGGCCGCCGCGCCGGCCTTGATCAGCGACTTCACCGTGCGCTCGATGTTGAACGCGCTGGGACCGAAGCCGGTATCGATGTCGACCATCAGCGGCAGGTCGCAGACATCGGTGATGCGGCGCACGTCGATCAGCACGTCTTCGAGCGTGTTGATGCCCAGGTCGGGCAGCCCGAGCGAACCTGCGGCGACGCCGCCGCCGGACAGGTAGATCGCCCGGTAGCCGGCGCGCTTGGCCAGCAGGGCGTGGTTGGCGTTGATCGCGCCGATCACCTGCAGCGGCGATTCGGCGGCGAGCGCGGTGCGGAATTTCGCGCCAGCGGAAACGGAACTCATGGGAACTCCTCTCGATCTGGCGCCCGCATGTGCCGGCCGCCGGAGGTGCGTGAAGGGTACGCCCCTCTTCGGGAAGCAAATCTGGCACCATCCGCAGGGTTGATCAATCTTGATCGAACGAATCAATATTTCCACATGGCCTCTGCGACCGACCTCCTGTCCGCCCGCGACACCTGCCGGCTGCTGGGTATCAGCCAGGCCACGCTGTACGCCTATGTAAGCCGCGGCCTGCTGGAGTCGCGCCCGGGCAAGGACCACCGCAGCCGCCTGTATCTGCGCCAGGACGTGGAGCGGCTGGCCCAGCGCAAGCAGGTGGGGCGTGGCGCGGCCCGGGGCGCCGCGCAGAGCCTGGACCGAGGCCTGCCGGTGCTGGAGACGCAGATCTCCCTGATCCGGCCGGATGGCCCGTACTACCGGGGCCGGTCGGCCATCGGCATGGTCCACGACGGCGCCACGCTGGAAGATGTCGCCCGCCAGCTCTGGGATTGCGGCGAGGAGGATCCTTTCACCGCGCTCTCGCTGGCCCGGTGGCCGGCCGTGGTCGCGCCGCTCGCGTCCGATGCTTCGCTGCCGCCGCTGGAACGCGCGATGGCGGCCATCCCACTGCTCGCGTTGGACGTGCGCCACTCCTTCAATTCCGCGCCCCGCGTGCGCCACGAGATCGCCGCGGGGCTGCTGCGCCACAACGCGGCGCTGCTGGTGGCCCAGCCGCCGTCCGATGCGCCGGTGCACCGCGTGCTCGCGCAGGCCTGGCATCCGGGCGACGACGGCTTCGCCGACCTCGTGCGCGCCGCGCTGGTGGTCTGCGCCGATCACGAACTGAATGTCTCCGCGTTCGCCGCGCGCGTGGTCGCCTCCACCGGTGCGCACTTGCACGCCACCGTCTGCAGCGGCCTTGCCGCACTCTCGGGGCCGCGCCATGGCGGCGCCACGGCGCGCGCGTACGCGCTGATCGCGGACGCACGCGAGGCCGGGCATGCGCGCCGCTTCATCAGTGAACGCTGGCAGCGCGGCGACGATCTTCCCGGCTTCGGCCACGCGCTGTATCCGCAGGGCGATCCGCGCGGCGCCGAGCTGCTGGCACGCGCACGCGAACGCCACGCAGGCGAGCGCGAAATGGCCGCACTGGAAACACTGATCGCGGCGACCGAGGACATCAGCGGCCTGCGACCGAACATCGATTTCATGCTCGCCGCGATCTGCCACCTCAACCGGCTGCCGGCGACGCCGGCGCTGGTGATGTTCGCCGCAGGACGCCTGGCCGGCTGGCTGGCGCATGCGCTGGAACAGCAGGCGCAGGGCCGCCTGATCCGTCCGCGCGCCCGCTACACGGGCATCACGCCGGCGGCGTGATACCCGCGCGCGGGTTTGACATCGCGGACGCATGCAGGGACCCTGCGGATGTCCGCCCACCGTGTCGCTTGCAATGCGCCCTTCCCTCCTCCTGTGCCTGCTGTTGACGATGATGACGCCCACCACCATCGCCCGGAACGCCGACAATCCTCACGCACCGACCGCGGCCTCCACGCCGGTGCCGCCCCCGCCTGCCTGGTTGCCCGCCCTGGAGGCGCGCTACGACGCCGAGTTGCGTGCTGCCGGGCTCGACGACCGTGTGTTCACGGCCGAGCACTGGTGGACCGTGACCACGCCGCTGCTGGAGCGCACGCGCGGTTTCCATGTGGAAGACATCGGCCGCAGCGTGGAGAACCGTCCGCTGCGCCACGTGCGCTGGGGCGAAGGCAGGACGCAGGTGCTGCTCTGGTCGCAGATGCATGGCGATGAGAGCACGGCCTCAATGGTGCTGTCGGACCTGTTCCGCTTCCTCGGCGAACACCCGGACGATCCGCAGGTGAAGGCGCTGCGCGCGAACACCACGCTGCATGTCCTGCCTATCCTCAATCCTGACGGCGCCGCGCGTTTCCAGCGCCGCAACGTGCAGGGCATCGACATCAACCGCGATGCGCGCATGCTGGCGACGCCCGAAGCACGCACGCTGAAGGCGCTGTACGACAAGGTGAAGCCGATGTACGGCTTCAACCTGCACGACCAGCGCGTCGGCTACCGCGCCGGCGACTCCGATCGCGGCACCGCCATCGCGTTGTTGTCGCCGCCGTACAACCACGCCGCCGACGTCAACGATGTGCGTGCGCGCGCCATCGAAGTGGCGGGCGTGATCCGCACGGCGCTGGAACCCTACCTGGCCGGCCATATCGCACGCTGGGATGAAACCTTCGATCCGCGCGCGTTCGGCGACCTCACCACGCAGTGGGGCGCCAGCACCGTGCTGATCGAGGCCGGCGGCATCGAGGGCGACGTGCAGAAGCAGCGCCTGCGCAAGCTCTACTTCCTCGGCCTGGTGGCGGCACTGGACAGCATCGCGACCGGCAGCCACCAGGGCGTATCGCCTGCGCTCTACCGCGAACTGCCGGAGAACGGCGACGTGTGGCCCGACCTGTTGGTGCGCGGCGGCACGCTGGCCGTGCCGGGCCGGCCCCCGATGAAGGCCGACCTGCTGGTCAACTTCCGCAACCCATTGATGGAAACCGACGGTGCGATCGCCGATGTCGGCGATCTCGGCAGAAAGAAGGCGCGCCGCACCATCGACGCACGCGACCTGTTCATCGTGCCGATCCCGGGACATGCGGGCGAACGCACGCGGATCGAAGCCAACGACGAAGGCGACAACGACGAGCCGCCCTCGCCTCTGCCGCTCACGCCGGGCGCGAGCGCGCACTTTGTGCTCAGCCGCGATCCGCAGGGCCGCGACGTGGTGTGGACGCTGGATGGCAGCGTGGATCCGGCGGCGCCCTCGCCACCCGCACGCTGATCTTCAGCTACCGACTTCCGGCCCGCGCTTCAGCGCGCGTTTCACTTCCTCCAGCGCGTTAGGATCGTCCAACGTGGACAGGTCGCCGGGATCGGCGCCCTGCGCCAGCGCCTGCAACGAGCGCCGCAGCAGCTTGCCGGAGCGCGTCTTCGGCAGGGCATTGACGATGTAGACCCGCGCCGGCCGCGCGACCGCGCCCAGGCTCTGCTCCACCGTGCGCCGCATGCCATCGGCGGCCTGCACGCGTTCGTGCGGTTCGTCGGTGGCGTGCCGCAGCGTCGCGAACACCACCGGCACCTGCCCTTTCAGTTCGTCGGCCACGCCGATCACGGCGGCTTCCGCCACGGCCGGGAAGCCCGAGACGGATTCCTCGATCTCGCGCGTGCCCAGGCGATGCCCGGCGACGTTGATGACGTCATCCGTGCGGCCGAGGATGAAGGTGTAGCCGTCCTCGTCGCGGATCGCCCAGTCCAGCGAGCTGTACAGCAGTTCCTTGAAATGGCTGAAATAGCTGGAGATAAAGCGTGCGTCGTCGTTCCAGATCGTCGTCATGCAGCCCGGCGGCAGCGGCGGCTGCATGACCAGCACACCCTTCTGCCCGGGCCCGACATCCTCGCCGGTGCTCTCGTCGATCACCCTCATGCGATAGCCGAGATTCGGGAAGCCGGGCGAACCGAACCGCACCGGCTTCATGTCCAGGCCCGGCAGCAACGTCAACGCGGGCCAGCCGGTCTCGGTCTGCCAGTAGTTGTCGATCACCGGCTTGCCCAACGCATCGGTGATCCAGTGCGCAGTGGGTTCGTCCAGCGGCTCGCCCGCCAGGAACAGGTATTTCAGCTCGGACAGATCGTGGCGCTTGATGAAGTCGATGTCGTGCTTCTTCAACACGCGCACCGCCGTCGGCGAGGAGAACATCGTGCGCACGCCGTACTGCTCGCACAGCGCCCACCAGATACCGGCATCCGGATGGGTCGGCAGGCCCTCGTAGAGCACCGAGGTGGCGCCGACGATCAGCGGGCCGTACACGTTGTAGGAATGCCCCACCGCCCAGCCGACGTCCGAGGTGGAGAACATCACCTGCCCGGGCCCCACGTCGAACACCGTGCGCATCGACAGCGCCATGGCCACGGCATAGCCGCCGACATCCCGCTGCACGCCCTTGGGCTTGCCGGTGGTGCCGGAGGTGTAGAGCAGATAGCTGGGCTCGTTCGATTCCAGCCATTCGACCGGCACCTCGGCACCGCCGACGGCGGCACGCAACGTGGCGTAGTCTTCGTCGCGGCCCGCCACCTTCGGCTCGGCCGCATCCAGCCCGCGCGAGACGATCAGCACCCTGGCCGGCGGCGTGGCGGCCTTCGCACAGGCTTCGTCCACCAGCGGCTTGTACGGGATCACCTTGCCGCCGCGGCTTCCCGCATCGGCAGCGATCAACAGCTTCGGCTGTGCGTCGTCGATGCGCAGCGCCAGGTTGTGCGCGGCGAAGCCTCCGAACACGACCGAATGCACCGCGCCGATGCGCGCGCACGCCAGCATCGCGAACACGGCCTCGGCCATGTTGGGCATGTAGATGACCACGCGGTCGCCGCGGCCGACATCGAGCTTTTTCAGCACCGCGGCGAAGGCGTTCACCTCGCGGTAGAGGTCCCGGTACGTCAGCTCGCGGGTGACATCGGTCTCGGTGGACACCGCCACCAGCGCCAGCTGATCGCCGCGTTCGGCGAGGTGGCGATCCACCGCGTTGTAGCAGAGATTGGTCTGCCCGCCGACGAACCAGCGGCGGAACGGAGGATTGGAATAGTCCAGCACCTGCTGCGGTGACACATGCCAGTGGATGGCCTTCGCCTCCTCGCCCCAGAAGGCCTCGGGCTGCTCGATCGAGCGCCGATAGACGTCTTCGTATGCCATGTGATCCTCCCAGATCCGACAGCCGGGACCAGCATAGACCTGCCCTGTCGCGGCCACCTTCCTACCTTGGTCGCATGGCGCCCCCTGGAGGCATCGACACGCGTCGCTCGTCACGCGTCGCAATGCGCCCGGAGGGTGAACCATCGGAGTGGCGATGCGCGATGCCGCAAAAAAGAACGCCGGGCATAAGCCCGGCGTTCTTCGCACTCATTGCAGGCCGCGATCAACCCAGCAGATGCGCCACGCCGCTGCGCTCTTCTTCCAGTTCGCCCAAGGTCTTGTCGATGGCGGCCTGGCTGAAATCGTCGATCGGCAGGTCCTTCACCATGGTGTACTCGCCGTTCTCGGTGGTGACGGCGAAGCCGAACATCACGCCTTCCGGGATGCCGTAGCTGCCGTCGGACGGGATGCCCATCGTCACCCACTTGCCGTTGCTGCCCAGCACCCAGTCGCGCACGTGGTCGATGGCGGCGTTGGCGGCCGAGGCGGCCGAGGACAGGCCACGCGCCTCGATGATCGCGGCGCCGCGCTTGCCGACCTGCGGGATGAAGGTGTTGGCGTTCCAATCGGCGTCGTTGATCTTGTCCTTCAGCGACTGGCCGTTGACCGTGGCGAAGCGGTAGTCCGGGTACATGGTCGGGCTGTGGTTGCCCCACACGACCAGCTTTTCGATGTCGCCCACGGCCACGCCGGCCTTGTTGGCCAGCTGCGACAGTGCGCGGTTGTGGTCCAGGCGCAGCATGGCGGTGAAGTTCTTCGACGGCAGGTCCGGCGCGGACTTCATCGCGATGTAGGCATTGGTGTTGGCCGGGTTGCCGACCACCAGCACCTTGACGTTGCGGCTGGCGACCTTGTTCAGCGCCGCGCCCTGGGCGGTGAAGATTTTGGCGTTCTCCAGCAGCAGGTCCTTGCGCTCCATGCCCGGGCCGCGCGGACGCGCGCCGACCAGCAGGGCCACGTCGGCGTCCTTGAACGCGACTTCCGGATCGTCGGTACCGACGATGCCGGCCAGCAGCGGGAACGCGCAGTCTTCCAGCTCCATGATCACGCCCTTCAGCGCGGCCTGGGCCTTCTCCAGCGGCAGCTCGAGCAGTTGCAGGATGACCGGCTGGTCCTTGCCCAGCATTTCGCCGGAGGCGATGCGGAACAGCAGCGCGTAGCCGATCTGGCCAGCGGCGCCGGTGACGGCAACACGGACGGGGGTTTTCATGGTGCGGACTCCTTTGGAAAGCGGGAACGGGGACCTGGGAACGGGAAATGGAACATCGCGGGCAGCGTCGCGCGGAACCTTCATTCCTGGTTCCCCGTTCCCTGTTCCCGCCGTACTTGTTACTTCAACTCGGCAAAGAATTCCTGGAAACGCTGCAGGCCCGGCGCGAGCTGCGGCGTCGGACAGGTGTAGCTGATGCGCAGCGCGCGCGGCTCGCCGAATGCCGAACCCGGCACGCAGGCAACGCCCTTGGCGTCGAGCAGCGCATTGCAGAAGTCGACGTCGTTTTCGATCTTCACGCCGTTATGCGACTTGCCGAAGGCGCAGCTGATGTCCGGGAACACGTAGAACGCGCCCTGCGGACGCGGGCAGACCACGCCGGGAATCGCATTCATCGCAGCGAGCACCTGGTCGCGCTTGGCCTGGAACTCGGCGTTCTTCGCGGCTGGCACGTCCTGCGGACCGGTCAGCGCGGCGATCGCCGCGGCGGTGACCACTTCCGGCACGTTGGTGATGTGGTTGGAATTCATCGTGGTCAGCGCCTTGGCGACCGCCTCGGGGCCGGCCATGAAGCCGACGCGCCAGCCCGGCATGCCGTAGGTCTTGGACAGCGAATCGACGAACACCGTGCGGTCGCGCAGTTCCGGTCGCGCCTGCACGAAGTTGGTGTAGACCAGCCCGTCGAACAGCATCCGGTTGTAGATGTCGTCGGTGACGATCCAGGTGTCCGGATGCTTCACCAGCACATCGGCCAGCGCGGCGACTTCCTCGCGCGTGTAGACCATGCCCGTCGGGTTGGACGGGTTGTTGAACAGGAAAACCTTCGGCGTGTGCGTCGCCAGCGCTTGGTCCAGCTGTGCCGGCGTCAGCTTGTAGTCCTGGCTGGCCGGACAAGGCAGCGGCACCGCCTTGGCGTTGACGATGTCGGCGATGTCGGCGTAGGTGGTCCAGTACGGCGACGGGTAGACGATGGTGTCGCCTTCGTCCAGCAGCGACTCGGCCAGGTTGTACAGGATGTGCTTGGCGCCGATGCCGGTGGACACGTTGGCACGCGTGTAGCCCGTCAAGCCCAGCGCCTCGATGTGCTGCAGGAACGCGTCCAGCAGCGCGTCGGTGCCGCGGTTGCTGCCGTACTGGCCGGAGTCCTTCGCCAGCGCGTCGCGCGCGGCCTGGTAGACGTGATCGCCAGGCAGGAAATTGGGAACGCCGATCGAGAAGCTGATGATGTCGCGGCCTTCGGCCTTCAGCTTCTTGGCCTTTTCGGCCACCGCCATGATCGCACTGGGCTTGGCGCGACCGATGCGCCGGGCAAGCAGGGGCATTGCACAACCTCGCGTGGAAAGGTCAGGGAGGGTCGCCGCCGTCTTTTTGCGGCGCAAAATGGTATCACGGCCCCTCGCCGCGACCGGATGCGCCAAAGGTCCAAGGCGGCGGGTGCGGCCGCCTTGGATGGAGCCCAGGATCAGGCGCTCAGGAAGCGGTTCCACTCCGCCACGCGCTCGGCCTTGGCGGCCAGCACGGCGTCGGCATCGCCTTCGATGGTGACCTTGGTGATCAGGTCGCCCTGCTTGACGGCATCGACCACGTCCAGGCCTTCGGTGACCTTGCCGAACACGGTGTGCTTGCCGTCCAGCCACGGCGTGGGCACGTGGGTGATGAAGAACTGGCTGCCGTTGGTGTTGGGGCCGGCATTGGCCATGGACAGCACGCCGCGCTCGTGGCGCACGCCGTTGGTGGTCTCGTCCTCGAAGCGGTAGCCCGGGCCGCCACGGCCGGAGCCTTCCGGGCAGCCGCCCTGGATCATGAAGTCGGCGATCACGCGGTGGAAGTTCAGTCCGTCGTAGAAGCCACGCTTGGCCAGGTTGACGAAATTGGCCACCGTCAGCGGCGCCTTGTCGGGGTAAAGCTCAATCTTGATGGGGCCGCGCGAGGTATCGAAGGTAGCGGTCAGCTGACTCATGGGGTGGTTCTCCAGGGTGAAAAAAGGGAAACGGGTGGCGTACCACGCCGGCAGTGGCTACCCGGGTGCGGCCGAGCCCGACATCGGGTCGGCCACGAGACTATGGAAGCGCCAGACGCCCCCTCCCCGCCCAACAAGGGGCCGGATGGGGGAGCGGCGACAGGTCGAGGCCGGGGATGCAGGCCTTCCCTTTGCGAGATCACGGCGCCAGTCCGGGATTTCAAGGGAAGACCGTCGTCGGCGGCGTTCGTTCAGTGTTCTCCGGCAAATCAGGTGCTTAGGGCTCGATAGCCCGCTATAATACGCCGCCTTCTTTCCTCCCCGTCCTCGCGCCCTGCCCCTTCGAAGGGGGTATCCGGGTGCGTTTTTCCGATCCCAGAATCCATGTCCATCCAAAACCTCCGCAATATCGCGATCGTCGCGCACGTCGACCATGGCAAGACCACCCTCGTCGACCAGCTGCTGAAGCAGTCCGGCACCCTCTCCGAGCGCACCGTGCTGGCCGAACGCGTTATGGACAGCAACGATCAGGAAAAAGAGCGCGGCATCACCATCCTCGCCAAGAACACCGCCATCACCTGGCGTGAGAACCGCATCAACATCGTCGACACCCCCGGACACGCCGACTTCGGTGGCGAAGTCGAGCGCGTGCTGTCGATGGTGGATACCGTGCTGATCCTGGTCGATGCGATGGACGGCCCCATGCCGCAGACCCGCTTCGTCACCCAGAAGGCCTTCGCGATGGGCTTCAAGCCGATCGTGGTGGTGAACAAGATCGACCGCCCGGGCGCTCGCCCGGAATGGGTCGTCGAGCAGGTGTGGGACCTGTTCGACCGCCTGGGCGCCACCGCCGAGCAGATGGATTTCCCGATCGTCTACGCCTCGGCGCTGAACGGCTACGCCAGCCTGGACCCGGAGGTCCGCTCCGGCGACATGACCCCGCTGTACGAAGCGATCATGCAGCACGCGCCCAAGCCCGACGTCGACCCGGAAGGCGCCTTCCAGATGCGCATCAGCCAGCTGGACTACAACAACTTCGTCGGCGTCATCGGCATCGGCCGCATCCAGCGCGGCACGCTGAAGAAGAACATGCCGGTTGCCGTGATCGACCGCGAAGGCAAGAAGCGCCAGGGCAAGGTCCTGCAGGTGCTGGGCTTTCTGGGCCTGGAGCGCATCGAGCAGGAAACCGCCGAGGCCGGCGACATCGTGGCCATTTCCGGCATCCAGGACCTGACGATCTCCGATACGGTCTGCGCGCTGGACGTCCCGGAGGCGCTGCCGGCGCTGACGGTGGACGAGCCGACCATCAGCATGACCTTCCAGGTGAACAACTCGCCGTTCGCCGGCCACAAGGACCTGTCCGGCGGCAAGTTCCTGACCAGCCGCCAGCTGAAGGAACGCTTGGAACGCGAAACCGTGCACAACGTGGCGCTGAAGGTCGAGCAGTTGGAGGATGCGGACAAGTTCCTGGTCTCCGGCCGCGGCGAACTGCACCTGTCGGTGCTGATCGAGAACATGCGCCGCGAAGGCTACGAGCTGGCCGTGTCTCGCCCTGAGGTCATCATCAAGGAGATCGACGGCCAGCTGATGGAGCCGATCGAACAGCTCGTCGTCGACGTGGAGGAAGTCCACCAGGGCGGCGTGATGGAGAAGCTGGGCACCCGCAAGGGCCAGCTGAAGAACATGGAACCCGACGGCAAGGGCCGCGTGCGCCTGGACTACGAAATCCCGGCGCGCGGCCTGATCGGCTTCCAGAACGAGTTCAAGACGCTGACCCAGGGTTCGGGCCTGCTGTTCCACGTGTTCGACCACTATGGCCCGAAGGAACAGGGCGCCATCGCCAAGCGCCTGAACGGTGTGATGATCGCCAATGCGCCGGGCGCCACGCCGGCGTACGCGCTGGGCCCGCTGCAGGAGCGCGGCAAGCTGTTCGCCGCCGAAGGCGACAACGTGTACGAAGGCCAGCTGGTCGGCATCCACTCCAAGGACAACGACCTGACCGTCAACGCCATCAAGACCAAGCCGCTGACCAACATGCGCGCCTCGGGCAAGGACGACGCCATCCAGCTGACCCCGGCGATCAAGTTCTCGCTGGAGCAGGCGCTGGACTTCATCGACGACGACGAACTGGTGGAGATCACGCCGAAGGAAATCCGCCTGCGCAAGAAGCTGCTGACCGAGAGCGACCGCAAGCGCGCCTCGCGCGCGGCGTAACCGCCGCCCGCGCCTTGGACGACGCCGCCTACAATCCCGACCCCAAGGCGCATCCCGGCCTGCACGCCATCGCCCTGTTCGAGGGCGCCAAAGGCGTGCTGGCCCTGGCCTTCGCCGGCGGCCTGCTGGCGTTCGGCCCGGAACGCCTGCGCGAGAGCGTGCAGGCGATCGTCACCCGTTTCATCCCCGACGCCGGTCCCGGCGTGGTGAGCCAGTGGATGGCGCGCATCAATCCCGAATCAGTCCACGTGGCCGCCCTCATCATCGCCGTGTATGCGGGCATGCGCCTGCTGGAGGCCTGGGGCCTCTGGCGCGCACGCGCCTGGGCCTCGTGGCTGGGCTGCATCGGCTCGGCCGCCTACCTGCCCCTGGACGTGTATGCGCTGTACCACCACCGGGGCTGGCATACCTGGGCGCTGCTGCTCGTCAATCTGGTGATCGTGTGGGTGCTCTGGCGCGATATCCATCGTCGCCGGTCGATTTGACGCGCGGTGCGGGGGCTGCGTAGCCTGCACACCCATGTGACAAAGGTGTCCGCATGCGTCGATCCCTGCTGCCGCTCGGCCTGATGCTCGCCCTGGCAGCCTGCCAGCCGGCGTCGCCGCCGAATGCCGCCGCGCCCGCAGCCCCGACCGACTTCATCTATGCCGAACTCGACATCGCCGACCTGCAGGCGCGCATGCAGGCCGGGGAACTGGACAGCCGCCGGCTGACACAGGCTTACCTGGACCGGATCGCCGCGGTCGACAAGGCCGGCCCCCAGCTCAATGCCGTCATCGAACTGAACCCGGACGCCCTTAAAGAAGCCGCCTTGCGCGACGTGGAACGCCGCGCCAATGCGGTGCGCGGTCCGCTGCATGGCATCCCGGTGCTGCTGAAGGACAACATCGATGCGGTACCGATGGCCACCTCGGCCGGCTCGCTGGCACTGAAGGATTTCCGACCCGGCCGGGATGCGTTCCTGGTGCGGCGCCTGCGCGAGGCCGGCGCGGTGATCCTGGGCAAGGCCAACCTGAGCGAGTGGGCCAACTTCCGCTCGTCGCATTCGACTTCAGGCTGGAGCGCGCGCGGCGGGCAGACCCGCAACCCCTACGCACTGGACCGCAATCCCTGCGGCTCCAGCTCGGGCAGCGCGGTGGCGGTATCCGCCAACCTGGCGGCCGTCAGCGTGGGCACCGAAACCGATGGCAGCATCCTGTGCCCGGCGGCGATCAATGGGGTGGTCGGCCTGAAGCCCACTGTGGGCCTGGTCAGCCGGCAGGGCATCCTGCCCATCTCGCACAGCCAGGACACCGCGGGCCCCATCGCACGCACCGTCGCCGATGCCGCGCTACTGCTCGGCGTACTGGCCGGGCGGGACCCTGCCGACGCCGCAACGACCAATGCAGCCTGGAACACCACCCTCGACTACAGCGCGCGACTGACGCCCGGCGCGCTGAAGGGTGCGCGCATCGGCGTGCTGCGCAGCAAGGCAGCCATCCATCCCGACGCGGCCGCGGCGCTGGAGGGCGCCATCCAGGTGATGCGCGAGGCCGGCGCGATCGTGGTGGATGCGGAGATTCCCACCGACGGCCAGTGGAACGCCGACGAGCTGGAGCTGCTGCTGTACGAGTTCAAGCACGGCCTGGAACGTTACCTCGCCGAGCGCAACGCCCCGCTGACCACGTTGACGCAGCTGATCGGCTACAACGAACAGTACCGCCTGTCGGAGATGCCGCATTTCGGCCAGGACCTGTTCGAGCGGGCCAACGCCAAGGGCGGACTGGGCGAATCGGCCTACATCGCCGCCCGCAGTCGCGCACGCCGCCTGGCCGGGCCCGAGGGCATCGACGCCGCGTTGAAGGCGCAGCGGCTGGATGTCCTGATCGCCCCCACCACCGGTCCTGCCTGGCTGACCGACCACAAGGCCGGCGACCACTTCCCTGGCGGCGGTTATGGCGCTGCCGCCGTCGCCGGCTACCCCAGCCTCACCGTGCCGGCGGGCCACAGCGACGGACTGCCGCTCGGCATCGTGTTCATGGGAACGGCATGGAGCGAAGCCCGGCTGATCGCGCTCGGCTACGACTACGAGCAGCGGACGCGGGCACGCAAGCCGCCCGAGTACTGGCCGACCCTGCCCCCCGGCGCCACGCGACATCGGACCGGCGGCTAATGTAAGACGTTTCGCGACGCGCGGCGCTTGCAGCCGCGGCACGTTCGTGGCGTCATAGCCAACTAACGGCAGGTGGGGATCGCACGCGTGGAGTCAGGCGCGGACCGGGCATCGGAACTGCGTGCGTTGAGTGGATCCGTCTCCACGGCACGACGACGCCAGAGAAACCTGAACTCGCTTGCGTGGGGCGTGCTGGTCGCGGCCTGCCTGTTGTCGCTGTGGGCCGGCGCGACCGCCTGGCGGCAGGCCCGCGATCACGCGCGTGCCCAGTTCGACACCCGCGCCGATGCCATCGCCACCGCCATCGGCACGCACATGAATGCCTATGAGGACACCGTGCGTGCCGCCGCCGCGGTGCTGGAGGGGCGGCAGGACATCGAGCAGGACAGTTTCTACGCATTCGTGGACAAGCTGCAGGTGCCCACACGCCAGGCCGGCGTTCATGGGCTGGGCTTCGCGCGCCACGTGCGCCATGACCAGCTCGAGGCCTACCTCGCGTCCCAGCGCGCACGCTACGGGGACGCCTTCGCCATCCATCCAGCCGGCGAACGCAGCGAGTACGTCGTCGTGGACCTGCTGTATCCGGATACGCCCGGCATGCGCCCCCTGCTGGGGAAGGACGTCATGGCGGAAACGGTGCGTCGCAGCGCCATCGAATCGGCGCGCGACAGCGGCGAACTGGCCGCCGCCCCCCTGGTCGCGCTGGGCGACGCCTCCCACGGCAGCACCGGCACAGCGGGCTTCCTGCTGTACGCGCCGGTATACGCCGACCCGGTGGCGGCAGTCACCGTGGAAGCGCGGCGGCGCCTGCTGCGCGGGTTCGCTACGGCGGGTTTCGGCTGGGAACGGGTCATGGAGGACGCCATCGGCAGGACCGCCGGGGACGAGTTCGACCTGCAGCTGCTCGCACGCGACTTCGGCGACGAACCGGTCTTCCAGCTCCGCGCGCTGCGGGATCGCCACGGCCAAGGCTGGCGGCCGGCCTTCACGGCCCAGCGCAGCATCCGCGTGCTGGGCAGCGAGTGGCAGCTCGTCCTGCAGTCGCCGCCGCTGCGCGATGCCCTGTCCGGGTTGACGACCATCGTTTCGCTGACGCTGTGCGGGATCGGATTGGGAGGGCTGCTGTTCCTGCTGCTGCGCAACCTGGCGCGCACCGAGCACCGCAGCCGCGCCCTGCTGGACGCGGTCGCCGACCATCTGCCCGCGCTGATCGCCTATGTCGATGCCGATGGGCGTTACGGCTTCGCCAACCGCGCCTGCCGGGAGTGGTCGGGAACGGAGGCGGAGTGGCGCGAGCGGCATGTGGACGAGGTGCATGCGAGCGCGCCGGCGTTCCTGGCCTCGCTCAAGCAGGCCATGCGCGACTGTACGCCGGACCGCTGGATCGCGTGGGACGCCGAACTCGGGCAGCCCCCACGTGCCGTCCACCTGTACCTCGTGCCCGACGTCGAGCCGGGCCGGCGGATCGCGGGCTGGTACCTGATGGGCAACGATGTCAGCGAACAGCGGCGCACGCACCGCGAGCTGGCGCTGGCGCGCGACCACCTCAAGCGCGTCACTGATCGCCTGCCCGCGCTGATCGCGCAGTTCGACTCCGAACACCGGCTGGTCTTCCACAACCGCGCGTTCGCCGAACAGATGCGTTGGCGCGTGAGGCCGCAGGCGGGCCAGCACATGCGCGAACTCTTCGGCGAGGACGCGTACCTGCGTCGGTTGCCGCAGATCGAAGCGGCCCTGCAGGGGCGCGAGGGCGAGTTCGAGAGCAGTTTCGCCACGGTGGACGGCGTGCGCAGCCTGCACAGCTTCTACACGCCCGACATCGATGAAGCGGGCAGGATCGGCGGATTGTTCGTCATGACGATCGACATCACCGAGAAAGCACGCCTGGAACACGCGCTGCATGAGGCGAACGAACTGGCCGAAGTCACCCTGACCTCCATCCGCGAAGCCGTCATCACCGTCGACACCGAGGGGCGGGTGACGTACCTCAATCCCGCGGCGGAGGCGCTGTGCGGCTGGAGCATGGAGCAGGCGCTGGGCGAGACGCTGGATCGCGTGGCGCCGCTGGCGAAGGTCCAGGCGCAGCCGGAAGCCGACGGTCCGCACGCGGCGGGCCAGCCGGGCGACCTGCGGCTGGAGCGCAAGGACGGTTCGTACATGCTGGTGGAGCGCTCGCTGTCGTCCATCCACGATCGCGACGATCGCCTCGTAGGCACCGTGATGGTGCTGCGCGACATCACCGAATCGCGCGCATTGAGCTCGCGCATGACCTTCCTGGCCCACCACGACGTGCTGACCGGGCTGCCCAACCGCCTGCAGCTCAACGAACGCCTGGGCCAGGCCATCACCCACGCCACCAACCACGGCAACGGTATCGCCGTGCTGTTCCTGGACCTGGACCTGTTCAAGCACGTCAACGACGCGCTGGGCCACCACACCGGCGACGAACTGCTGCAGCAGGTGGCACGACGGCTGCAACGCAATGTCGGCAACCTGGGCACGGTGTACCGCACCGGTGGCGACGAATTCGTGGTGCTGCTGCCCAACGTGGTGGCGCGTGACAGCGTGCTGCAGGTTGCGGACCGCCTGCTCGCCCTGTGCGGCACACCGTACACCGTGGCCTCGCACGAACTGCACCAGGCCTTCAGCATCGGCATCAGCCTGTTCCCCGACGATGGCTACGATGCTGGCACGCTGATGATGCGTGCCGACGCCGCCATGTACCTGGCCAAGCGCAACGGCCGCAACGCCAGCCGTTTCTACACGCGCGAGCTCGCGTCCAGCGTGGACGCCCGCATCGAACTGGAAAACAGCCTGCGCCGCAGCCTGCGCAACGGCGACCTGATCCTGCACTACCAGCCGCAGATCGACAGCGTGAGCGGGCGGATCGTCGGCGTCGAGGGCCTGGCGCGCTGGCAGCGTGGCGACCGACTGGTACTGCCGGGCGAATTCCTGCCCATCGCCGAAGAGACGCGCCTGATCGTCGACATCGACCAGTGGGCCATCCACGCGGCGTGCAGGCAGAACCGCATCTGGCAGCAGGCGGGCCTGCCGCCGATCCGGGTATCGGTCAATATCGCCGCCGCCAACTTCGATACCGACGACCTGGTCGACACGGTGGTTGAAGCGCTGCAGGACAGCGGGCTGCCCGCCGAGTTCCTGGAGTTGGAAGTCACCGAAACCACGCTGATGCGCGACGTGCAACGGACCGACCGCGCGCTGCGCGCCCTGAAAGCCTTGGGCGTGCGCATCGCCATCGACGACTTCGGCACGGGCTTCTCCAGCCTCAGCTACCTGGGCAACTACGGCTTCAACGTGCTCAAGATCGACCAGACGTTCGTGCGGGACGTCGGCGAACCGAACCAGGCCGCCATCACCCGCGCCATCATCAGCCTGGCGGCGCAATTGCAATGCCGCACGATCGCCGAAGGCGTCGAAACCGCCGCGCAGGCGGCCTGGCTGGTCGCCAACGGTTGCGACGAGCTGCAGGGCAACTACTTCAGCCCATCGGTGCCGGCTGCGGAGTTCGCGCGCCTGTATGCGCGCGGGAAGACCTGGCGCCTGCCACCGATCGCGCCAGCCGCGCACACGCGCGGTTGGTGACGCCGGCCCGGCACGGCCGTCAATGCGTGGCCGGCGCGGCCAGCTGGCTCTGCTTGCGCACGATGCACATGGCGATCTCCAGCGACTGCTCGTAGTTCAGCCGCGGATCGACGGTGGAGCGATAAGCGCGCTCCAGATCCAGGTCCGTCAGTTCCCGCGCACCCCCGGTGCATTCGGTGACGTCCTCGCCCGTCAGTTCCAGATGCACGCCACCCAGGCGCGTACCGGCCGCCGCATGCAGGTCGAAGGATTGCTCGACTTCCCCGCGCACGTTGTCGAAGCGGCGGGTCTTGAACCCGTTGCTCGTGCTTTCGGTATTGCCATGCATCGGGTCGCACACCCATAGCACGCGACGACCGTCGCGGCGGACCGCATCCAGCAGCGGGGGCAGCTTGTCCGCAATCTGCTTCGCCCCCATGCGATGGATGAAGGTCAGGCGGCCCGCCTCATCTTCCGGATTCAATACGTCGATCAGCCGCAGCAGTTGGTCGGGCGTGACCGAGGGCCCCACCTTGATGGCGATGGGATTGCGCACGCCGCGCAGGTACTCCACGTGCGCGCCGTCCACCGCCGCGGTGCGCATGCCGATCCACGGATAATGGGTGCTGAGGTTGAACCAGCCCCACTGGCGGGGCACCTCGCGCGTCAACGCTTCCTCGTACGGCAACAGCAGCGCTTCGTGCGAGGTGTAGAAGTCGATCCGGTTGAGGTTGTGCACCTCGGAGCCCGACAGCGTCTCCATGAACCTCACCGCGTCGCCGATCGAGGTGACCATGTGCTGGTATTCGTTCGCCAGCGGCGAATAGCCTACCCAGTTGAGGTTCCAGTATTCGGGATGGTGCAGGTCGGCGAAACCGCCGTCGATCAGCGCACGCACGAAGTTCATCGTCATCGCCGAGCGCGCGTGCGCCTTGATCATGCGCCGCGGGTCGGGCACGCGGGCTTCGGGCGTGAATTCCGGCGCATTGACCAGGTCGCCGCGATAGCTGGGCAGCGTGACGCCGTCGCGCGTTTCCATGTCAGCCGAGCGTGGTTTGGCGTACTGCCCTGCAAAACGCCCCACGCGCACCACCGGCAGCCGCAGGCCATGCACCAGCACCAGGCTCATCTGCAAGAGCACTTTCAGCCGGTTCGAGATCAGCCCGGACTCGCAGTCGCTGAAGCTCTCGGCGCAGTCGCCACCCTGCAGCAGGAAGCGCTTGCCTTCCTGGGCTTCCGCCAGTTGTTTCTTCAGCGAGAAGATCTCCCACGACGTGACCAGGGGCGGCAGCTGGCGCAGTTCGCCCAGTGCCGACTCCAGCGCCGCGGCATCCGGGTACGTGGGCATCTGCACGGCCGGACGCGAACGCCAGCTGTCTGGCGCCCAGTTCGGCGGCAGGGTGACGGCGCGCAGATTGCGGTCGGACGGATTCATGGTGGACTCCTGGGGGCCCACCATCCTGCCAGATTGGTGCGCCGCGTCAAATCAGCGGAAGGTCGAGGTCCTGCGGATGCGGAAGCCGATCCAGAGCGCCCAGACCGCCAGCAGCGCAAACCACACCAGGCTCCACATCGGCATGGTCAGGCCCAGGAAACTCCAGTCGATGGTGCTGCAGTCGCCCTTGGCGGTCAGCACCTTCTGCACCACGCCCAACCACGTGTTGGTCTCGATCATGTAATCCCAGCCCGGGCCGCAGCTGGGCATCAGCGGTGGGTACAGCTGGACCCACACGTGCCTGCCCGCGATGCCGATACCGGTGGCCGCACCGATGAAGGCCAGCACGCCGTACCCCTTGCGACCACCGGGCCGGCGTGGTCCATGCAATGCGCCGAGCAGGAAGAACACCCCGGTCGCGGCGAAGGCCAGCCGCTGGAAGATGCAGAACGGACACGGTTCCAGCTGCTGCACGAACTGCACGTACAGCGCATAGCCCAGCAGGCCCGCGCAGATCGCGAAACCCAGGAAGCACTGCGCACGGAAACTCCAGCGAAGAGGATTCATTGGCACCGGTGGCATGAGGTCTTGCCCGCATTATCCATGCGTGGTGGGGCCAACGTCACCCTGCGGCGCTTCGCCGCGCCCTCGCTCGCCTGAAAAGCAAAAACCCCGGCATCGGCCGGGGTTTCTGGGGTCGCGCGGTAACGCGAGGCTTACTCGGCCGCCGCTTCCGGACGGTCGACCAGCTCGACGTACGCCATCGGGGCGTTATCGCCGGCGCGGAAGCCGCACTTCAGGATGCGCAGGTAGCCACCGGGACGCGACTGGTAGCGCGGGCCCAGCGTAGTGAACAGCGTGCCGACGGCTTCCTTGTCGCGCAGGCGCGAGAAGGCGAGACGACGATTGGCGACGCCATCGACCTTGCCGAGGGTGATCAGCGGTTCCGCGACGCGGCGCAGTTCCTTGGCCTTCGGCAGGGTGGTCTTGATCAGGCCGTGCTTGATGAGCGAAGCGGCCATGTTGCGGAACATCGCTTCGCGATGGGCGCTGGTGCGGTTGAACTTGCGACCGGCTTTCTGGTGGCGCATGGGTGTGATTCCTGTTGAATGGTGGGTCGTTGTACTTCGCTGTCGCCTTCCAGGCGTTGGAACAGTGGACTGCGGGTGGTCCGTACCGGCCATCCCTGACCGGAGCGCCGCAGACCTTCAGGTCCGTCGGCGTGGTGTTGCATCTGGAACAGCGGGACCCCCGCGCGAACGCGGGAGTCCCGTATCACTTCATCAGCCGAGCATGCCGTGCTGGGCGACACCGGCCGGCGGCCAGTTCTCCAGCTTCATGCCCAGGGACAGGCCGCGCTGGGCCAGGACTTCCTTGATCTCGGTCAGCGACTTCTTGCCGAGGTTCGGGGTCTTGAGCAGTTCGACTTCCGTCTTCTGGATCAGGTCGCCGATGTAGTAGATGCTCTCGGCCTTCAGGCAGTTGGCCGAACGCACGGTCAGCTCCAGGTCGTCGATCGGGCGCAGCAGCACCGGATCCACACCGCTGGCGGCCTGCTTCGGCGCGCCGCGGTCGCGATGCGTGAAGTCACCGAACACCGACAGCTGGTCGCTGAGGATGTCGGCGGCGGTGCGCACGGCTTCCTCGGCGTCGATGGTGCCGTTGGTCTCGATGTCCAGGACCAGCTTGTCCAGGTCGGTGCGCTGCTCGACGCGCGCGGATTCCACCGCGTACGCCACGCGACGGACCGGCGAGAACGAGGCGTCCAGCACCAGGCGGCCGATCGCACGGGTCTCTTCGTCCGGACGGCGGCGGGCAGCGGCCGGCTGGTAGCCGAAACCGCGCTCGATCTTCAGGCGCATGTTCAGCGCCGTGTCCTTCGTCAGGTTGCAGATGACCAGTTCCGGATTCAGGATCTCGACGTTGTGGTCGGTCTTGATGTCGCCGGCGGTGACCACGCCCGGGCCCTGCTTGGCCAGGCTCAGCGTGGAGGAGTCGCCGCTGTGGATGCGGATGGCCACATCCTTCAGGTTCAACAGCACTTCCAGCACGTCTTCCTGCATGCCTTCGATGGTGCTGTATTCGTGCAGCACGCCATCGATCTCGACTTCGGTGATCGCGAAGCCGGGGATCGACGACAGCAGCACGCGGCGCAACGCATTGCCGAGCGTATGGCCGTAACCACGCTCCAGCGGTTCGATGACCACCTTCGCACGGTTGCCGGTCAGGCGCTCGATCTGCGGGCCGCGGGGGCGCAGCACTTGCTGAGTAATACCCGTCATGTTGCTTTGTCTCCTGCGGTCCCCCGGTCGCCCGGGGGTGCGTGAATGAATTACTTCGAGTACAACTCGACGATCAGCGCTTCGTTGATGTCGGCGGGCAGGTCCGAACGCGCCGGAACCGCCTTGAACACGCCACTGAACTTCTTCGCATCGACTTCGACCCACGACGGGTTCAGGTCGAGCTGCTCGGCGACCGTCAGCGACTCCTGCACGCGGAGCTGCTTCTGGGCCTTCTCCGACAGCGCGATCGCGTCACCGGCCTTGACCTGGTAGGAAGGCAGGTTGACCGGCTTGCCGTTGACCAGCACGCCGCGGTGCGAGACCAGCTGGCGCGCGGCCGGACGGGTCACGGCGAAGCCCATGCGGTAGATGACGTTGTCCAGACGGGTTTCCAGCAGCTGCAGCAGGTTCTCGCCGGTGTTGCCCTTCTTGGTCGAGGCCTTCTTGTAGTAGTTGCGGAACTGGCGCTCCAGCAGACCGTAGATACGCTTGACCTTCTGCTTCTCGCGCAGCTGGGTGGCGTAGTCGGACAGCTTGCCCTTGCGGGCGGTGGCGCCGTGCTGGCCGGGCTTCTGCTCCAGCTTGCACTTGGAGTCCAGCGCACGGGCCGGGCTCTTGAGCGACAGGTCGGCGCCTTCGCGGCGCGCGAGCTTACAGGTAGGACCGATATAACGAGCCATTTCTTATCGCCCCCTTAGACGCGACGCTTTTTCGGCGGACGGCACCCGTTGTGCGGGATCGGCGTCACGTCGATGATGTTGGTGATCTTGTAGCCCACGTTGTTCAACGAACGCACGGCCGACTCACGACCCGGACCCGGGCCCTTGATGCGGACTTCCAGCGACTTCACGCCGTAGTCCAGTGCGGCGCGGCCGGCCTTCTCGGCGGCGACCTGGGCCGCAAACGGCGTGGACTTGCGGGAACCGCGGAAACCGGCACCACCCGAGGTCGCCCAGGAAAGCGCATTGCCCTGGCGGTCGGTGATGGTGACGATGGTGTTGTTGAAAGAAGCGTGGACGTGGGCGACGCCGTCGGTGATGACGCGCTTGATCTTCTTCTTGACTTTGGCAGCAGCTGGCTTGGCCATGATGGTCGCCCCTTACTTCTTGATGGCTTTGCGCGGGCCCTTGCGGGTGCGGGCGTTGGTGCGGGTGCGCTGGCCACGCAGCGGCAGGCCGCGACGGTGGCGCAGGCCGCGGTAGCAGCCCAGGTCCATCAGGCGCTTGATGGCGATGCCGACTTCACGGCGCAGGTCGCCTTCGACCACGTACTTGCCGACTTCGGCGCGCAGACGCTCGACTTCCGGCTCCGACAGGTCGCGGATCTTGGTGGTCGAGGCGACGCCGGCGGCTTCGCAGACCTTCTTGGAACGGGTACGGCCAATGCCGTAGATGCTTTGCAAACCGACCCAGACATGCTTCTGGGCAGGCAGGTTGACACCTGCAATACGCGCCATGACGCGGCTCTCCAACTGTGAGTATTGGCCCGTGTACGGTCATCCCGGGCGGGATTCGCGCAGACAGGCGGAGTGAACTGGAAATTTTAGCAAGATCCGGTGGTTACGGGAAGCCCGTGCCGGCCAAAGCCGGCGGCGGACCGGCATGGGGAGTGTGCCCATGCTCCGGCGCCGGAACCTGCCTGGTGCGGGAAGGGGGTTTCCCCCCTGCCCCGCCCCGCCCGCGCTACTCTGGCGCAGGGACTGGCCGGTTCGCACCCCCGCACCGGATCGCTGCGGGGGCCGCCCATCTAAGTCAGCCGGCCATGAGGGCCGGACTGGTGCGGGAAGCCCGCGATTATACCTCAGCCGCGGGGGGCAAGACCGCCCCGCGAACCACCCTTCAGGTTGGCCTTCTTCAGCAGGCTCTCGTACTGGTGGGACATCAGGTGCGCCTGGATCTGCGCGATGAAGTCCATCACCACCACCACCACGATCAGCAGCGAGGTGCCACCGAAGTAGAACGAGGTGCCCAGCTGCGTGCGCATCACTTCCGGCAGCAGGCAGACCGCCACCAGGTACAGCGAACCGATGGCCGTCAGGCGGGTCAGCACGCCATCGACGTAGTCGGCGGTGGCCTTGCCTGGGCGGATGCCCGGGATCAGCGCGCCCGACTTCTTCAGGTTCTCGGCGGTTTCCTGCGAGTTGAACACCAGCGCCGTGTAGAAGAACGCGAAGCCGATGATCATTGCGGCGAACACGATCATGTGCAGCGGCTCGCCCGGGGCGAGCGCATTGGAGATGCGCTGCAGCCAGGTGGTGGCACCACTGTTCTCGCCGGACCACATCGCCAGCGTGGCCGGGAAGGCCAGGATGCTGGACGCGAAGATCGGCGGGATGACGCCGGCCATGTTGAGCTTGAGCGGCAGGAACGAGGTCTGGTTCATGTACGCATTGCGACCGCCCTGGCGGCGCGCGTAATTCACCGTGATCCGGCGCTGCCCGCGCTCCACGAAGACGACCAGGAAGGTGAAACCGAGCACCACCACCGCGATGACCAGCAGCGAGATGAAGCTCAGCGTGCCGTCACGGAAGGCCCCCACCGTCTGGATCACCGCACCCGGCAGGCCGGCCACGATGCCGGCGAAGATGATCAGCGAGACACCGTTGCCGATGCCGCGCTCGGTCACCTGCTCGCCCAGCCACATCAGGAAGATGGTGCCGGCGGTCAGTGCGACCACTGCGGTCAGCACGAAACCCATGCCCGGCGCGTACACCACCGGCATGCCGCCCGGCGCGACCTGGTTCTGCAGCGCGGTGGCGATGCTGCCGCCCTGCACGACCGCCAGCAGCACGGCGCCGATGCGCGAGTACTGGGTAATCTTGCGGCGACCGGACTCGCCTTCCTTCTGCAGTGCCTTGAGGCTGGGGAAGATGTGCACGCCCAGCTGCATCACGATCGACGCCGAGATGTAGGGCATGACGTTCAGCGCGAAAATGCTGAAACGGTGCAGGGCGCCGCCCGAGAACATGTTGAACATGTCCACGATGCCGCCGCCCTGCGCCTGCATCATCGCAAGCATGGCATCGGGATTGACGCCCGGGACCGGAATGAAGCAGCCGATCCGGTAGACGATCAGCGCACCCAGCACGAACAGCAGGCGCTGGCGGAGTTCGGTGAACTTGCCTGCGCCTGCCAGCGCACCGGCGGCATTACCCTGCGCCATGCGTCCGTTACTCCTGCACGCTGCCGCCGGCAGCCTCGATGGCGGCCTTGGCACCGGCCGTAGCGGCCACGCCCTTCAGCACGAACGTCTTCGTCAGCTCACCCTTCTTCACGATCTTGGCGCGCTTGGCGGTGCTGGGCACCAGCTTGGCGGCACGCAGCGCGGCGAAGTCGATCTCGCCGGCTTCCAGCTTCTCCAGCTGGTAAGACAGCACTTCGGCGCAATCCAGCTTCAGCTTGGAGCGGAAACCGACCTTCGGCAGACGCTTGATCAGCGGCATCTGGCCGCCTTCGAACTTCGCCTTGATCTTGCCTTTGCCGGCGCGCGCGAACGAGCCCTTGTGGCCGCGACCCGCGGTCTTGCCCAGGCCGGAACCGATACCGCGACCGACGCGGGTGCGTTCGGTACGGGCGCCGTCGGCGGGCTTCAGTGTGTTGAGACGCATGTTGATTACTCCTCGACCTTGACGAGGTAGTGGACCTTGGCGATCAGGCCGCGCACCTGCGGGCTGTCCTTCAGTTCACGCACGTCGTTGAGCTTGTTCAGGCCCAGCGCCTTCACCGACAGGCGGTGGCGCGACTGGGAACCACGCAGGCCGCGCACCAGGCGCACCTTGACGGTCTTGTTGGACTCGTTAGCCATTGAGGAGTTCCTCCACCTTCTTGCCGCGCTTGGCCGCGATGCGGGTCGGCGACTGCATGTCGCTCAGGCCCTTCAGCGTGGCGCGCACCAGGTTGATCGGGTTGCGCGAACCGACGGCCTTGGCCAGCACGTTCTTCACGCCCACCGCTTCCAGCACGGCGCGCATGGCACCGCCGGCAATCACGCCCGTACCTTCCGACGCCGGCTGCATGAACACGCGCGCCGCACCGTGACCAGCCTTCACCGGGTGCCACAGGGTGCCGTTGTTCAGGTCGACGTTCAGCATGCCCTTGCGGGCGTACTCCATCGACTTCTGGATCGCGACCGGCACTTCACGCGCCTTGCCGTAACCGAAACCGATCTTGCCGTTGCCATCGCCCACCACCGTCAGCGCGGTGAAGGTGAACTGGCGACCGCCCTTGACGGTCTTGCTGACGCGATTGACCGCGACCAGCTTCTCGATCATGCCGTCGTCGACTTTCTCTTCGCGGTTGCGGTCGCGATCGCGACCCCGCGGCTGACGTTCTTCTGCCATTGCTTGAATTCCTTGGTTGATGAGGTATGTACGGCTTGGCCGCTTATGGTTGTGGTGTGGAGCGGTGACGCATCGGCCGCTGCAGAAGAGCGACCGCGCCCGGCGCAGCCCGCGCCGGCAGGACAAGGCATGGGGTCGCCCCCATGCCTTTCAGGATTAGAACTGCAGGCCGCCTTCGCGGGCCGCGTCGGCCAGGGCCTTGATGCGGCCGTGGTAACGGTAGCCCGAGCGATCGAACGCAACCTTCTCGATGCCCGCGGCCTTGGCGCGCTCGGCGATGACCTGTCCCACGCGGGCGGCGGCGTCGCTGTTCTTGCCGTTCTTCAGGCCATCCTTGACGTCGGCCTGCAGGGTGTTGGCGGAGGCAATAACCTTCGCGCCGTCGGCGGTGAACAGCTGGGCATAGATGTGCTGGCCGGTGCGCAGCACCGACAGGCGCGGCACGCCGAGCTCGCGGATGTGCGCACGGGTCGACTTGGCGCGACGCAGACGGGCGGTGTTCTTGATGCTCATGATCTGGTTCCTCGAAGCCGAAAGCCCGGTTAGGCCTTCTTCGCTTCCTTGCGGATGATGGTTTCGTCGGAGTACTTCACGCCCTTGCCCTTGTAGGGCTCCGGCGGACGGAAACCGCGGATCTTGGCGGCGACTTCACCCACACGCTGCTTGTCGGCGCCCTGCACCAGGATTTCGGTCTGGGTCGGGGTGGCGATGGTGATGCCTTCCGGCGTCTTGAACAGGATCGGATGGGAGAAACCCAGCGACAGGTTCAGGTCCTTGCCCTGCATCGCGGCGCGGTAGCCCACGCCGACCAGCTCCAGCTTGCGCTCGAAGCCTTCCGACACGCCCTTGACCATGTTGGCCAGAATCGCGCGGATGGTGCCGGTGATGGCGTCGTCGGCCGGCGTGGCGGGCGACAGGTTGGCCACGCCGTTATCGACGTTCAGGTCGACGCCGGCAGGCTTGGCGATGGACAGGGTGCCCTTCGGGCCCTTGACGTTGAGGGTCTCGCCCTGGACGTTCAGTTCGACGCCCTTGGGGAGGTTGATCGGCTTCTTGGCTACGCGGGACATGTTCTGGGCTCCTTCGCTTAGGCCACGAAGCACAGGACTTCACCACCGACGCCGGCCGCACGGGCCTGCGCATCAGTCATGATGCCCTTGGAAGTGGAGATGATGGCGACGCCCAGGCCACCGAGGACCTTGGGCAGTTCGGCCTTGCCACGGTACTGGCGCAGGCCCGAACGGGACACGCGGCTCAGCTTCTCGATGACCGGCTTGCCTTCGAAATACTTCAGGACGATCTCGAGCTCGGCCTTGTTGTTCTCGGTCTTCGTTACGCGGACGTCGCCGATATAGCCTTCGGCCTTCAGGACGTTGGCGATCGAGGTCTTGATCTTGGAGGACGGCATCTTCACCGTCGGCTTGCCCACAGCGGCGGCATTGCGAATGCGCACCAGCATGTCGGCGATGGGATCAGTCATGCTCATTAGAGTCTGCCTTATGAGTAGCACCGATATCCGCTTTCGCGAAAATCTTGTGTTGTCCCTGGAACCCCCAGGCGGGCCGCCGGCGGACCGGCACTCCCCGGCCAGGCCACGGGAGCCGAACATTGTACAACAACAAGTCCGGCGTGTGCCGGACTTGTCGCTTCACTCCGTGCGACCGCCCTCGCGGGTGGCGCGGGAGACGGTTACCAGCTGGCCTTGCGCAGGCCGGGAACGTCGCCGTTCATGGTGGCCTTGCGCAGCATGTTGCGGCCCAGGCCGAACTTGCGGTACACGCCACGCGAGCGGCCGGACAGTTCGCAGCGGTTGCGCTGGCGGCTCGGCGACGAGTCGCGCGGCAGCTTCTGCAGCTTGGTGACCGCTTCGATCTTCTCTTCGTACGATGCCGTCGTGCTGGAGATGATCTTCTTCAGCGCATCGCGCTTGGCGGCGTACTGCTTGGCCAGCTTTTCCCGCTTGATGTCGCGGTTGACCATCGAGGTCTTTGCCATGATGTCTTCTTCCTAGCGAATCAGTTGCGGAACGGGAACTTGAACGCTTCGAGCAGCGCCTTGGCTTCGGCGTCGTTCTTGGCGGTGGTGGTGATGGCGATATCCATGCCGCGGATCGCGTCGACGGCGTCGAAGTCGATTTCCGGGAAGATGATCTGTTCCTTCACGCCCATGTTGTAGTTGCCGCGACCGTCGAACGAACGCCCGGACACGCCACGGAAGTCGCGGACGCGCGGCAGCGAGATGCTGATCAGGCGGTCCAGGAATTCGTACATCTTGGCGCGACGCAGGGTCACCTTGCAGCCGATCGGCCAACCGTCGCGGATCTTGAACGAAGCCACCGACACGCGGGACTTGGTCGTGATCGGCTTCTGGCCGGTGATCTTGGCCAGGTCGGCCACGGCGTTTTCCAGGATCTTCTTGTTGGTCGCCGCTTCACCCACACCCATATTGATGGTGATCTTGGTGATCTTCGGCACTTCCATCGGATTGGTGTAGCCGAACTTCTTCATCAGAGCCGGCGCCACTTCTTCCTTGTACATTTTTTCGAGACGGGTGGTCATGACCTCATTCCTCAGGCGTCGAGCGCCTCACCGCTGGAGCGGAACACGCGCAGTTTGCGTCCATCCTCCAGCACCTTGAAACCGATACGCTCGCCCTTGCCCGTCGCCGGGTTGAACAGCGCGACATTGGAAATGTGGATCGAGCGCTCGCTCTCCACCACGCCACCCGCAATGCCGGCCTGCGGGTTCGGCTTGGTGTGGCGCTTGACGACATTAACGTTGGACACGACCACGCGATCGCCGTCCACACGCACAACGTCGCCCTTCTTGCCCTTGTCCTTGCCGGTGATGACGACGACCTGGTCGCCCTTCTTGATACGGTTAGCCATTTCTATGTCCTCCGCTCAGAGCACTTCAGGCGCGAGCGAAACGATCTTCATGAACTTCTCGGAGCGCAGCTCGCGGGTCACGGGCCCGAAGATGCGGGTGCCGATCGGCTCCTGCTTGTTGTTGAGCAGCACGGCGGCGTTGCCGTCGAAGCGGATCAGCGAACCGTCCGGGCGGCGGACGCCCTTGCGGGTACGCACGACCACGGCGTCGTAGACTTCGCCCTTCTTGACCTTGCCGCGCGGAATGGCGTCCTTGACGGTCACCTTGATGATGTCGCCGATGCCGGCGTAACGGCGCTTGGAACCGCCCAGCACCTTGATGCACATCAGTTCCTTGGCGCCGGAGTTGTCGGCCGCGTCAAGGTAGCTCTGCATCTGGATCATGATTCAGATCTCCTCTTTATTCGGCCGCGCGGGTGATGATTTCCACCACGCGCCAGTTCTTGGTCTTGGACATCGGGGCGATCTCGGTCACGCGCACCACGTCGCCTTCCTTGCAGCTGTTGTCCGCGTCGTGCGCGTGCAGCTTGGTGGAACGCTTGATGTACTTGCCGTACAGGGCGTGCTTGACCTGACGCTCCACCAGGACGGTGACCGTCTTGTCCATCTTGTTGCTGACGACGCGGCCTTCGATGGTGCGTTGCGCTTTGTCTTTGTTATCGCTCATCTTGGTCGCTCCTTACTTCTGGCTGCCCAGCAGGGTCTTGACGCGAGCGATCTCGCGACGGACCCGGCGGGTTTCATGCGTCTTCGGCAGCTGGCCGGTCACCTTCTGCATGCGCAGGGAGAACTGCTCCTTGCGCAACTCGGTCAGGTGGGCCTTCAGCTCGTCAGCCGATTTCTCGCGGAGTTGCTTGAGTTCCATTAGCGCACCGTCCGGGTCACGAAAGTGGTGGTGACCGACAGCTTGGCCGCGGCCAGGCGGAACGCCTCGCGCGCGATGTCCTCGCTGACGCCTTCGATTTCATAGATCATGCGGCCCGGCTGGATCTGGGCGACCCAGTACTCGACGTTACCCTTACCCGAACCCATTCGGACTTCGATGGGCTTCTTGGTGATCGGCTTGTCGGGGAACACGCGGATCCACATCTTGCCGCCGCGCTTGACGTAGCGGCTGATCGAGCGGCGGGCCGCTTCGATCTGGCGCGCGGTCAGCTGACCGTGCGCCGTGGCCTTCAGGCCGTACTCGCCGAAACTGACGAGGTTACCGTTCCAGCTCAGGCCTTCGTTCCGGCCCTTGTGCGTCTTGCGGTATTTGGTTCGCTTGGGTTGCAACATGACTGATTACCTCGCGTCGCGGTCACGAGCCGGGCGCGAAGGACGCTCGCTACGCTCGGGGCGCGCGTCGTCCTGCTTCTCCTGACCCACCTGGCTGAAATCGAAGATTTCGCCCTTGTAGACCCACACCTTGATGCCGATGATGCCGTAGGTGGTCTTCGCCTCGGCAAAACCGTAATCGATGTCGGCACGCAGCGTGTGCAGCGGCACGCGGCCTTCGCGGTACCACTCGGAACGGGCGATTTCCGCACCGTTCAAGCGGCCTGCCACGTTGACCTTGATGCCCAGGGCACCCAGGCGCATCGCGTTGCCCACGGCGCGCTTCATGGCGCGGCGGAACATGATGCGGCGCTCCAGCTGCTGCGCGATCGATTCGGCCACCAGCTGGGCGTCCAGCTCGGGCTTGCGCACTTCGGTGACGTTGATGTGCGCCGGGACGCCCATCAGGTCGCTCACTTCCTTGCGCAGCTTCTCGATGTCCTCACCGCGCTTGCCGATCACCACGCCCGGACGGGCGGTGTGGATGGTCACGCGGGCGGTCTTGGCCGGACGCTCGATCAGGATCTTGGAAATGCCGGCCTGGGCCAGCTTCTTGCGAAGCATCTCGCGCACCTTCAGGTCCGCGGCCAGATAGTCGGCGTAGTCGCGCTTGTTGGCGAACCACTTGGAATTCCAGTCCTTGGCGATGCCCAGGCGGATACCGGTCGGATGAACTTTGTGACCCATACTTATTTGCCCTCGCCCACGACCACGGTGATGTGGCTGGTGCGCTTCAGAATGCGGGTGCCACGGCCCTTGGCGCGGGCCATGAAACGCTTCAGCATCGGACCTTCGTCGACCATGATGGTCTTGACCTTCAGCTCGTCGACGTCGGCGCCCTGGTTGTTCTCGGCGTTGGCGATGGCGGACTCCACGACCTTCTTGATCAGGTGGGCAGCCTTCTTGTCCGAGAACTTCAGCAGGTTGACGGCGCGCTCGGCCGGCAGCCCGCGCACCTGATCAGCGACCAGGCGGGCTTTCTGGGGGGAGATGCGCGCGGTGCGCAGGATGGCTTTCGCTTCCATGGTCATCTCTCCTTACTTCTTGCCGCCGGCTTTCTTGTCGCCACCGTGACCCTTGAAGGTACGGGTGACGGCAAACTCGCCGAGCTTGTGGCCGACCATGTTCTCGTTGACCAGCACCGGAACGTGGTTCTTGCCGTTGTGGATGGCGATCGTGAAACCCACCATTTCCGGCAGGATCATCGAACGGCGCGACCAGGTCTTGATCGGCTTCTTGCTGCCGCCCGCGGCCTCCACCTTCTTGACGAGGTGGTGATCGACGAACGGGCCCTTCTTGAGTGAACGTGCCATGGTCGATTAGCCCCTACGATCGCGGACGATGAATTGCTGCGTGCGCTTGTTCTTGCGCGTCTTGTAACCCTTGGTCGGCACACCCCACGGGGTGACCGGGTGCGGGTTGCCCTGGCCGGCCTTGGCCTCACCACCACCGTGCGGGTGGTCGACGGGGTTCATGGCCGCACCGCGGACGGTCGGCTTGACACCACGCCAGCGCTTGGCACCGGCCTTGCCCAGCTTCTCCAGGCTGTGCTCGTCGTTGCCGACTTCGCCCACCGTGGCGCGGCACTCGACCTGCACCTTGCGCATCTCGCCGGAGCGGAGGCGCAGCGTGGCAAAGCCCTGCTCGCGGGCCACCAGCTGCACGGCGGCGCCGGCGGCGCGGGCGATCTGCGCGCCCTTGCCCGGCTTCAGCTCGATGCCGTGGATCGTCGTACCGACCGGGATGTTGCGCAGCGGCAGCGTATTGCCAGCCTTGATCGGCGCATCGCTACCGGCGATGACCTGGTCGCCGGCCTTCAGGCCCTTGGGGGCGATGATGTAGCGGCGCTCGCCATCGACATAGCACAGCAGCGCGATGTGCGCAGTGCGGTTGGGATCGTATTCGATCCGCTCCACGCGCGCCGGGATGCCTTCCTTGTCGCGCTTGAAGTCGATGAGACGGTAGTGCTGCTTGTGGCCACCGCCGATGTGGCGGGTGGTGATGCGACCGTGGTGGTTACGACCACCGGTCTTGCTCTGCTTCTCGAGGAGCGGCGCATGCGGCGCTCCCTTGTGCAGGTCGGGCGTCACCACGCGGACGGCGGAACGGCGGCCGGCGGAGGTGGGTTTGAACTTCATCAATGGCATGTGGGTCTACCTCAGGCCTTGGCCGACACGTCGATGGCCTGGCCATCGGCCAGACGCACGTACGCCTTGCGCCAGTCGCCGCGGCGGCCGGCGCGGTTGCGGAAGGACTTGTTCTTGCCCTTCACGTTCACCACGTTGACCGTCTCGACCTTGACGTCGAACAGCTGCTCGACCGCGGCCTTCACATCAGCCTTGGTGGCATCGTTCGAGACTTCGAAGACGTATTGGTTGGAGAGTTCCTGCAGGCGCACGGTCTTCTCGGAGACACGCGGAGCGCGCAGCACGGCAAAAATCTTTTCGTTGCTGATCATGCCAGCCACTCCTCGATCTTCTTGACGGCATCGGCCGTGATCAGCACGGAGTCGGCACCGACCAGTGCCGCCGGATCCAGGCCCTGCACGTCGCGCACTTCCACGTAGGGAAGGTTGCGGGCGGACAGGTACAGGTGCTCGGAGGCATCCTCGGTGACGATCAGCGGACGCCGACCCAGTTCCAGGCCCTTCAGCTTTTCGACCAGGGCGCTGGTCTTGGTGGCGTTCACGTCGAACGCCTCAACGACCTTCAGACGGTTCTGGCGGTTCAGCTCGGACAGGATCGAGCTGATGGCCGCGCGATACATCTTGCGATTGACCTTCTGCGCGAAGCTACGCGGCTTGGCCGCGAAGGTCACGCCGCCACCGACGAAGATCGGCGCGGTCAGGGCACCGTGACGGGCACCGCCACCCTTCTGCTTCTTGGACTTCTTGGTGGTGCCGTTCACTTCGGCGCGGGTCTTCTGCGCCTTGGTGCCTGCACGACCGGCGTTGCGGTAGGCAACGACGACCTGGTGGACCAGATCCTCGCTGAATTCGCGGCCGAACACGTCGTCGGAGACCGACAGCTTGTTGGCGCTACCTGTAATGGCTAGTTCCATGGTCGTTCTCCTCAACCCTTGCTTGCCGGACGGACGATCACGTCGCCACCCGGCGCACCCGGCACGGCGCCGCGAACGGCGATCAGGCCGCGCTCGGCGTCCACGCGGACGATTTCCAGGTTCTGCGTGCTCTGCTGCACGGCACCCATGTGGCCGGACATCTTCTTGCCCGGGAACACGCGGCCAGGCGTCTGGCGCTGACCCAGCGAACCCGGCGCGCGATGCGACAGCGAGTTACCGTGGGTGGCGTCGCCCATGCGGAAGTTCCAACGCTTGATGGTGCCCTGGAAGCCCTTGCCCTTGGTGACGCCCTGGACGTCGACCTTCTGGCCCACTTCGAAGATGTCGGCCTTGATCTCGCCGCCGACGGTGAAGTCACCCAGCTTGTCGGCTTCGACACGCAGCTCCCACAGACCACGACCGGCTTCGACCTTGGCCTTGGCCAGGTGACCGGCGACCGGCTTGGTGACGAGCGAGGCGCGGCGCGTACCGACGGCGACCTGCACGGCGCTGTAGCCGTCGGCTTCCGGGGTCTTGATCTGGGTGATGCGGTTCGGGGTGGCTTCAATCAGCGTCACCGGGATGGACTTGCCGTCTTCGGTGAACACTCGGGTCATGCCGGCCTTGCGGCCGACGAGACCCAACGAATATTTCTTCGCGGTCATGGTCGTTGGCCTCAGGTCAGCTTGATCTGCACGTCGACGCCGGCAGCCAGTTCGAGCTTCATCAGCGCGTCCACGGTCTTGTCGTTGGGGTCGACGATGTCGAGCACGCGCTTGTGCGTGCGGGTCTCGTACTGGTCGCGCGCGTCCTTGTCGACGTGCGGGGACACCAGGACGGTGAAACGTTCGATCTTGGTCGGCAGCGGGATCGGGCCGCGCACCTGCGCGCCGGTCCGCTTGGCCGTCTCAACGATCTCGCTGGCCGAGCGGTCGATCAGACGATGATCGTACGCCTTGAGCCGGATTCGGATCTTTTGGTCCGCCATGACGGAAATTTCCTTCGTTAAAGAGCGACGGGCGCGGCCTCTGGGATGCCTTGCCCCGGTTAGTCCAAGCTGATCCATTTCCCCACCGCCCGCGAGGACTCCACGAGCGGAAAGCACCTGAACCGGCTGGGGATTCTTCCTGAAAAACAAGGCAGGCCGGTAAACCGGCCCGCCCAGACATGAAAGTATAGGACGCGTGACACACCCCGTCAACCACCAGGGCGCCCCGCCCGGCCGAAGCCTGCAGGATGGCACGCGACACTCCGTGTCTGGCGAACACGAGGCGCATCCTGCACCTCTTTTCGCGGTAGGCCGGCCTCCTCCCAGGGGGCGCCGGCAGATATTGCGATCCTGAATAGCGGGTCGCCATTCGGGGGCCGGCATTGTAGCCGCTCAGCAGCCTTGCCGCAAGCGCTTCGCGGCTCCAGCTGATGCACCCCCAAGGAAGGCCGGCGTTACCAGCCTTCCCGGGTTGCGTGGCGCGCCCGGAGGCGCGACACGCGGGACCGCCGGGGCCTTACTTGATGATCTTGGCCACCACGCCGGCGCCGACCGTACGGCCGCCCTCGCGGATCGCAAAGCGCAGACCTTCGTCCATCGCCACCGGGTTGATCAGCGTGACCACCATCTTCACGTTGTCGCCCGGCATCACCATCTCCACGCCTTCCGGCAGCTGCACCGCACCGGTGATGTCGGTGGTGCGGAAGTAGAACTGCGGGCGGTAGCCCTTGAAGAACGGGGTGTGACGGCCGCCTTCGTCCTTGCTCAGCACGTAGACTTCGGCTTCGAACTCGGTGTGCGGGGTGATCGAACCCGGCTTGGCCAGCACCTGGCCACGCTCCACGTCGTCACGCTTGGTGCCGCGCAGCAGCAGACCGGCGTTGTCGCCCGCCTGGCCCTGGTCCAGCAGCTTGCGGAACATTTCCACGCCCGTGACCGTGGTCTTCTGGGTCGGACGGATACCGACGATTTCGATTTCGTCGCCCACCTTGATGATGCCGCGCTCGATACGACCGGTCACCACGGTGCCGCGGCCGGAGATCGAGAACACGTCTTCCACCGGCATCAGGAACGGCTTGTCGACGTCACGCTCCGGGGTCGGGATCCAGGTGTCCAGCGCGTCCACCAGCTTCAGGATCGCCGGCACGCCGATCTCGCTCTGGTCGCCTTCCAGCGCCAGACGGGCCGAGCCCGAGATGATCGGGGTGTCGTCGCCCGGGAACTCGTACTTGCTCAGCAGTTCGCGGACTTCCATCTCCACCAGCTCCAGCAGCTCGGCGTCGTCCACCATGTCGGCCTTGTTCAGGAACACGACGATGTACGGCACGCCCACCTGGCGCGACAGCAGGATGTGCTCGCGCGTCTGCGGCATCGGGCCGTCGGCGGCCGAGCACACCAGGATCGCGCCGTCCATCTGCGCCGCACCGGTGATCATGTTCTTCACGTAGTCGGCGTGGCCCGGGCAGTCCACGTGCGCGTAGTGGCGCGTGGCCGATTCGTATTCCACGTGCGCCGTCGAAATCGTGATGCCGCGCGCCTTCTCTTCCGGCGCCGCGTCGATCGCGTCGTACGCCTTGAACTCGCCACCGAAACGCTCCGCGCCGATCTTCGTCAGCGCCGCCGTCAGCGTCGTCTTGCCGTGGTCAACGTGGCCAATCGTGCCCACGTTCACGTGCGGCTTGGTGCGTTCGAATTTACCCTTTGCCATTGTCTTTACCTATGTGATTCGTGATTCGTGATTCGTGGTTGGCTTGATGCGGGACCCGTGCTCTTGCGAATCACGAATCCCGAATCACCCATCACGTCTTTTAGTTCTTCTTGACGACCGCGTCGGCGATGTTGGCCGGCGCTTCCGCGTAATGGTCGAACTCCATCGAGAACGTGGCGCGACCCTGCGACATCGAACGCAGCGTGGTGGCGTAGCCGAACATTTCGCCCAGCGGCACCATCGCGTTGATCACCTTGCCGGACGGACTGTCGTCCTGACCCTGCAGGATGCCGCGACGACGGCTCACGTCGCCCATCACGTCGCCCAGATAGTCTTCCGGGGTGACGATCTCGACCTTCATGATCGGCTCCAGCAGGACCGGCTGGGCCTTGCTGAAGGCTTCCTTGAACGCCATCGAGCCGGCGACCTTGAACGCCATTTCGTTGGAGTCGACGTCATGGAAGGAGCCGTCCACGGCCTTGATGGCGATGTCGACGACCGGGAAGCCGGCCAGCGGACCGCTCTTCATGGCCTCTTCGATGCCCTTGCCCGCCGCTGCGACGTATTCCTTCGGCACGACGCCGCCGACGATGGCGCTCTCGTACGAGAAGCCCACGCCGCGCTCGACCGGCGACATCTCGATGACGATGTGGCCGTACTGGCCGCGACCGCCCGACTGGCGCACGAACTTGCCTTCCTGCTTGATCGCCTTGCGGATCGTCTCGCGATAGGCCACCTGCGGCTTGCCGACGTTGGCCTCCACGTTGAACTCGCGCTTCATGCGGTCGACGATGATGTCCAGGTGCAGCTCGCCCATGCCCGAGATGATGGTCTGACCCGATTCCTCGTCGGTACGGACGCGGAACGAGGGATCTTCCTGCGCCAAACGACCCAGCGCCAAACCCATCTTCTCCTGGTCGGACTTGGTCTTCGGTTCGACGGCCATCGAGATGACCGGCTCCGGGAAGCTCATGCGCTCGAGGATGATCGGGGCGTCCTGGGCACACAGGGTGTCACCGGTGGTGACGTCCTTCAGGCCCACGGCAGCCGCGATATCGCCGGCCAGCACTTCCTTGATCTCGTCACGGTTGTTGGAGTGCATCTGCAACAGACGACCGATACGCTCCTTCTTGCCCTTGACCGAGTTGAAGACCTGATCGCCGGCATTCAGCGTTCCCGAATACACGCGGAAGAAGGTGAGCGAGCCGACGAACGGATCGGTCATGATCTTGAAGGCCAACGCCGAGAACGGCGCCTTGTCGCTGGAATCGCGGGTCAGCTCCTTGGATTCGTCATCCACGTCGGTGCCCTTCACCGCCGGCACGTCCACCGGCGACGGCAGCAGCTTGACCACGCCGTCCAGCATGGCCTGCACGCCCTTGTTCTTGAACGCCGAGCCGCAGAACATCGGCACGATCTCGGTCTTCAGCGTACGGGCACGCAGCGCGGAATAGATCTCGTCCTCGGTCAGCTCCTCGCCACCCAGGTACTTGTCCATCAGCTCTTCGTTGGCCTCGGCGGCCGACTCGACCATGAACGCACGCGCCTCCTCGGCCACGGACTGCAGGTCAGCCGGGATGTCGCGGTACTCGAAGGTCATGCCCTGGGTCTTGTCGTCCCACGCGATGGCCTTCATCTTGACCAGGTCGACGACGCCGACGAAACCGTCCTCGGCACCGATCGGCACCTGCATCGGCACCGGCGAGGCGCCCAGGCGCGACTTCAGCTGGTCGCGGACCTTGAAGAAGTTGGCGCCCGTCCGGTCCATCTTGTTGACGAACGCGATGCGCGGAACGTGGTACTTGTTGGCCTGGCGCCACACGGTCTCGGACTGCGGCTGCACGCCGCCCACGGCGCACAGGACGAACACCGCGCCGTCGAGCACGCGCAGCGAGCGCTCCACTTCGATGGTGAAGTCGACGTGCCCGGGGGTGTCGATGATGTTGAAACGGTGCTCCGGCATGGACTTGTCCATACCCTTCCAGAACGCGGTAGTGGCGGCGGACTGGATCGTGATGCCACGCTCCTGCTCCTGCTCCATCCAGTCCATGGTCGCGGCACCGTCGTGCACTTCACCGATCTTGTGGCTCTTGCCGGTGTAGAACAGGATGCGCTCGGACGTGGTGGTCTTGCCGGCGTCGATGTGCGCCATGATGCCGAAGTTGCGGTAACGCTCGATGGGAGTGGTGCGAGCCACGACAGTCTCTCTTTTCTGATGGAGGGCCGGCGGGATGCCGTGGCCTTCCGTGGAGGGCGGATCTTCAAATGGCCGAATGCCGCCTTTCGGCGGCCTTCGGGATCGGGACGCCGGAGCGCGTCCCAGGGGCACCTAGATGGTGCCGAGGGCCCTTGATCGCAAGGGCCCGCAGGCCGTTACCAGCGGTAGTGCGCGAACGCCTTGTTCGCTTCCGCCATGCGGTGGGTCTCTTCACGCTTCTTGATGGCGCCACCGCGGTTCTCGGAGGCATCCAGCAGTTCGGCGGCAAGCTTGCGCGGCATGGAGTTCTCGCCGCGCTTGCGGGCGGATTCGATCAGCCAGCGCATCGCCAGCGCCATGCGGCGCGAGGAACGCACTTCGACCGGCACCTGGTAGGTGGCGCCGCCGACGCGGCGGGACTTCACCTCGACGGCCGGAGAGACGTTGTCCAGCGCCTTCTCGACCAGCTCCAGGGCGTTCGGATTCTTCTCGCCGATCACATCCATGGCGCCGTAGACGATCTTCTCGGCGACGGACTTCTTGCCGCTCAGCATCACCATGTTGATGAAGCGGGCGATCGTCTGGCTGCCGTGCTTGGGGTCCGGCAGGATTTCACGTTGGGGGGCAGAGCCTTTGCGCGACATGTTCGTTTATTCCTTAAGCCTTGGGACGCTTGGCGCCGTACTTGGAACGGCCCTGGCGGCGCTTGGCGACGCCCGAGGCGTCCAGCGAGCCGCGCACGGTGTGGTAACGCACGCCCGGCAGGTCCTTCACGCGACCGCCGCGCACGAGCACCACGGAGTGCTCCTGCAGGTTGTGGCCTTCACCGCCGATGTAGCTGATGATCTCTTCCTGGTTGGTCAGGCGCACCTTGGCGACCTTGCGCAGGGCCGAGTTCGGCTTCTTCGGGGTGGTCGTATAGACACGGGTGCACACGCCGCGACGCTGCGGGCAGTTGTCCAGCGCGGGCGACTGGCTCTTGTACGTGGGGGCCTGCCGCGGCTTGCGGACCAGCTGATTGACGGTTGCCATAGTGGATTCTTCGTGTGAAGGCCGGAGCCTTGTTTGACATGAAAACGAAGGCAGGCCGCAAGACGGCCCACCTAGACGGAAAAGTATAGCCGGCTACCCACCCGACCGTCAACGCGACGGGGGTAGGTGCCTGCCAACTGACTGCGATCCCGCCCTTCCTGGGCCGAAAACGAGGCGCGTCCTGCGCCTCTTTTCGTGGTCTGGGACGGCCCGGAGGCCGTCGGGTGGTACGGATTAGCTTGCGCTGGACTCCTCGCCCGCCTCGTCCGAGGTCACGGCCACCGGGGCGGCCGGCTCGCTGACGACACCGGACAGGGCGTCGACCTCGGCTTCGGTCAGGCCGGAGGCATTGCGGCGCCGCTGGTTGTGGTACGCCAGACCGGTGCCGGCCGGGATCAGGCGGCCGACGATGACGTTCTCCTTCAGGCCGCGCAGGGTGTCGCGCGTACCGCGGACAGCCGCCTCGGTCAGCACGCGGGTGGTCTCCTGGAAGGAAGCCGCGGAGATGAACGATTCGGTCGCCAGCGACGCCTTGGTGATGCCCAGCAGCACGGGATCGTACTTGGCGGGCAGCTCGTTACGCGCGACCAGCTTGGCGTTCTCCTCGATCACGCGCTGCTTCTCGACCTGCTCGCCCGCCAGGAACTTGCTGTTGCCGGCATCGGTGATCTCGACCTTGCGCAGCATCTGGCGGGTGATCACCTCGATGTGCTTGTCGTTGATCTTCACGCCCTGCAGGCGGTACACGTCCTGGATTTCCTTCACCAGGTAGGCGGCCAGCGGCTCGACGCCCAGCAGGCGCAGGATGTCCTGCGGGCTCGGCTCGCCGTCCACGATGGTTTCGCCCTTGGCCACGTGCTCGCCTTCGAACACGATGATCTGGCGGAACTTCGGGATCAGCTCCTCGTGCTCGGAACCGTCGGTGTCCTTGATGATCAGGCGCTGCTTGCCCTTGGTGTCCTTGCCGAAGCTGATGATGCCGGAACGCTCGGCCAGGATGGCCGGGTCCTTCGGCTTGCGGGCTTCGAACAGGTCGGCCACGCGCGGCAGACCGCCGGTGATGTCGCGCGTCTTGGACGCTTCCTGCGGCACCTTGGTGACCACGTCGCCCACGCCGACGGGCGCGCCGTCCTGCAGGTTGACGATCGAGCGCGGCGGCAGCAGGTACTGCGCCGGCAGGTCGGTCCCCGGGATGCTCAGGTCCTTGCCGTCCTTGTCCACGATGCGGACGATCGGACGCAGGTCCTTGCCCTGCGAACCGCGACGCTTCGGATCGGTGATCTCGCGCGAGGCCAGACCGGTCAGTTCGTCGGTCTTCTCGATGACGGTGACGCCGTCGACGAAGTCGACGAAGCGCACGAAACCGGCCACTTCCGACACGATCGGGTGGTTGTGCGGATCCCAGTTCGCCACGGCCTGGCCGGCGGTGATCTGGTCGCCGTCCTTGACGTTGATGGTGGCGCCATAGGGCAGCTTGTAGCGCTCGCGCTCGCGGCCATGGCCGTCGAGCACCGACAGTTCGCCCGAACGCGACACCGCGACCAGGCTGCCATTGGCGTGCTCGACGAACTTCAGGTTGTTGAACTTGATCGAGCCGGTGGTCTTGACGGTGATGTTGTCGACCGCCGCCGCACGCGATGCCGCACCACCGATGTGGAACGTACGCATGGTCAGCTGGGTGCCGGGCTCGCCGATCGACTGCGCGGCGATGACGCCGACCGCTTCGCCGATGTTGACGATGTGGCCACGGGCCAGGTCGCGGCCGTAGCAATGCGCGCAGACGCCGAAGTCGGATTCGCAGGTGATGGTGGAACGCACCTTCAGGGACTGCACGCCGGCATCTTCCAGCTTCTGCACCCAGGCTTCGTCCAACAGCGTGTTGCGGGTGACGATCGGATCCTCGTCGTTGCCCGGCAGGAACACGTCCTCGGCCACGATGCGGCCCAGCACGCGGTCGCGCAGCGGCTCGACCACGTCGCCGCCTTCCACGATCGGGGTCATGGTCAGGCCTTCCAGCGTGCCGCAATCGACCTCGGTGATCACCACGTCCTGCGCCACGTCGACCAGGCGACGAGTCAGGTAACCGGAGTTGGCGGTCTTCAACGCGGTATCGGCCAGACCCTTGCGGGCACCGTGGGTGGAGTTGAAGTACTCCTGCACGTTCAGGCCTTCGCGGAAGTTCGCCTTGATGGGCGTCTCGATGATCGAGCCGTCGGGACGGGCCATCAGGCCGCGCATGCCGGCCAGCTGGCGGATCTGCGCCTGGCTGCCACGGGCGCCGGAGTCGGCCATGATGTAGAGCGAGTTCATCGACTTCTCGTTGATGGTCTCGCCCTTGGCGTTCTTCACCTTGTCGGTGCCGATGGTGTCCATCATCGCCTTGGCGATGCGCTCGTTGGTGCGCGACCAGATGTCGACCACCTTGTTGTAGCGTTCGCCGGCGGTGACCAGACCGCTCTGGTACTGCTCCTGGATCTCCAGCACTTCCTGCTCGGCTTCGCCCAGGATGCCCTTCTTCTCGGCCGGGATCAGCATGTCGTCGATGCCGATCGAAACGCCGGCGCGCGTGGCGTACGCGAAGCCGGTGTACATCAGCTTGTCGGCGAACACGACCGTGTCCTTAAGGCCCAGCATGCGGTAGCTGGAGTTGATAAGGCGGCTGATGGCCTTCTTGTTCAGCTCGGTGTTCACCAGGGCGAACGGCAGGCCTTCCGGCAGGATCTCGGCCAGCAGCGCGCGACCGATCGTGGTGTCCACGATGCTGGTCTGCTTGCTGCGGCCGCCTTCCTCGTCGATCACGGTGCCGCTGATGCGGACCTTGACCTTGGCGTGCAGCTCGACGGCGCGGTTGTCGTAGGCGCGCTTGACCTCGGCGATGTTGGCGAACGCCATGCCCTCGCCCTTCTTGTTCTCCAGCGCGCGGGTCATGTAGTACAGACCCAGCACGACGTCCTGCGACGGCACGATGATCGGCTCGCCGTTGGCGGGCGACAGGATGTTGTTGGACGACATCATCAGGGCGCGCGCTTCCAGCTGGGCTTCCAGCGAGAGCGGCACGTGCACGGCCATCTGGTCGCCGTCGAAGTCGGCGTTGAACGCAGTACAGACCAGCGGGTGCAGCTGGATGGCCTTGCCTTCGATCAGCACCGGCTCGAACGCCTGGATGCCCAGGCGGTGCAGCGTCGGCGCGCGGTTCAGCAGGACCGGGTGCTCGCGGATGACTTCTTCCAGGATGTCCCAGACTTCCGCTTCCTCGCGCTCGACCAGCTTCTTGGCGGCCTTGATGGTGGTGGCCAGGCCACGACGCTGCAGCTTGGCGAACACGAACGGCTTGAACAGCTCCAGCGCCATCTTCTTCGGCAGGCCGCACTCGTGCAGGCGCAGGGTCGGGCCGACCACGATGACCGAACGGCCCGAGTAGTCGACGCGCTTGCCCAGCAGGTTCTGACGGAAGCGGCCCTGCTTGCCCTTGATCATGTCGGCCAGCGACTTCAGCGGGCGCTTGTTGGTGCCGGTGATGGCGCGGCCGCGGCGACCGTTGTCCATCAGGGCGTCGACCGACTCCTGCAGCATGCGCTTCTCGTTGCGCACGATGATGTCGGGCGCATTGAGTTCCAGCAGGCGGCGCAGGCGGTTGTTGCGATTGATGACGCGACGGTACAGGTCGTTCAGGTCGGAGGTCGCGAAGCGGCCGCCGTCCAGCGGCACCAGCGGACGCAGGTCCGGCGGCAGCACGGGCAGCACGGTCATGACCATCCATTCCGGACGGTTGCCCGACTCCAGGAACGCCTCGATCAGCTTGATGCGCTTGGTGAGGCGCTTGAGCTTGGTCTCGGAGTTGGTGCTGGCGATCTCCTCGCGCAGGTTCACCATCTCGGCCTGCAGGTCGATGGTGCGCAGCAGGTCGTAGACGGCCTCGGCGCCCATGGCGGCGTCGAAGTCGTCGCCATGTTCCTGGCGCGCCTGCATGAACTGCTCTTCGGTCAGCAGCTGGCGGCGTTCGAGCGAGGTCAGGCCCGGCTCGGTGACGACATAGGCTTCGAAGTACAGCACGCGCTCGATGTCGCGCAGGGTCATGTCCAGCATCAGGCCGATGCGCGACGGCAGCGACTTCAGGAACCAGATGTGCGCGACCGGGCTGGCCAGGTCGATGTGGCCCATGCGCTCACGGCGCACCTTGGCCAGCGTCACTTCCGTGCCGCACTTCTCGCAGACCACGCCGCGGTGCTTCATGCGCTTGTACTTGCCGCACAGGCACTCGTAGTCCTTGATCGGGCCGAAGATGGCCGAGCAGAACAGGCCGTCGCGTTCGGGCTTGAACGTCCGGTAGTTGATGGTTTCCGGCTTCTTCACTTCGCCGAAGGACCACGAACGGATCAGGTCCGGCGAGGCCAGCGCGATCTTGATCGCGTCGAAGTCCAGCGTCTGGCGCTGCTGGTTGAAGAGGTTGAGCAGGTCTTTCATTTTGTTTCTCCGTCAGGAGGAATCTTTGTCGGGGGCGGGATGACGTGCTTGCAGCGCGGGCGCAAGGATGCGCCCGCGCGTGGCGATCAGTCTTCCAGTTCCATGTTGATGGCGAGCGAGCGGATTTCCTTCACCAGCACGTTGAAGGATTCCGGCATGCCCGCGACCATCTCGTGGGCGCCATCGACGATGTTCTTGTACATCTGGTTGCGGCCCTGCACGTCGTCCGACTTGACCGTCAGCATTTCCTGCAGGGTGTGCGCCGCGCCGTAGGCTTCCAGCGCCCAGACTTCCATTTCACCGAAGCGCTGACCGCCGAACTGCGCCTTGCCGCCCAGCGGCTGCTGGGTGACGAGCGAGTACGGACCGGTGGAACGCGCGTGCATCTTGTCGTCCACCAGGTGGTTCAGCTTCAGCATGTGCATGTAGCCGACCGTGGTGTGGCGGTCGAACGCCTCGCCGGTGCGGCCGTCGTACAGCTGGGTCTGGCCGCTGATCGGCAGATCCGCGAGCTCGAGCATGTGCTTGATCTCGGTTTCCGCCGCGCCGTCGAACACCGGGGTGGCCATCGGCACGCCGTCGGTCAGGTTCTTGGCAAGCGCGATCAGTTCGGCATCGCTGAACTGGTCCAGGTCCACGCGGTCTTCGCCCAGCTTCTGATCGTGGTTGTAGATCTGGGTCAGGAACTTGCGCAGGTCAGCGACCTTGGCCTGGGCATCCAGCATGTCCTGGATCTTCTTGCCCAGTCCCTTCGCCGCCCAGCCCAGGTGCACTTCCAGCACCTGGCCGATGTTCATGCGCGACGGCACGCCCAGCGGGTTGAGCACGATGTCCACCGTCTCGCCGTTGGCCATGTACGGCATGTCCTCGACCGGCACGATGGTCGACACGACGCCCTTGTTGCCATGACGGCCGGCCATCTTGTCGCCCGGCTGGATGCGGCGCTTCACGGCCAGGTACACCTTGACCATCTTCAGCACGCCCGGGGCGAGGTCGTCGCCCGCGGTGATCTTGCCGCGCTTGTCGGCGAAGCGGCGCTCGAACTCCTTCTCGTGCGCCTGGATCTGCATCTGGGCGCGCTCGATGGCGTCGGAGGCGTCATCGTCCTTCATGCGCAGGGTGAACCACTCGGACTTCTTCAGCCCGTCCAGGTACGCGTCGGTGATCGCGTCGCCCTTCTTCAGGCCGGCCGGACCGCCGTTGGCCACCTTGCCGACCAGCTGCGAACGCAGGCGGGCGTAGATGGCGCCTTCCAGGATGCGGAACTGGTCGTCGAAGTCCTTCTTGACGCGCTTGATCTCGTTCTCCTCGATCTGGCGCGCGCGCTTGTCCTTCTCGATGCCGTCGCGGGTGAAGACCTGCACGTCGATGACGGTGCCGTCCATGCCCGGGGGCACGCGCAGCGAGCTGTCCTTCACGTCCGAGGCCTTCTCGCCGAAGATCGCGCGCAGCAGCTTCTCTTCCGGGGTCAGCTGGCTTTCGCCCTTGGGCGTGACCTTGCCGACCATGATGTCGCCGGCGCGCACTTCGGCACCGATGTACACCACACCGCTCTCGTCCAGGCGGTTCAGCGCCTGCTCGGAGACGTTCGGAATGTCGGCGGAGATCTCTTCCGGGCCCAACTTGGTGTCGCGCGCGACACAGGTCAGCTCTTCGATGTGGATCGTGGTGTAGCGATCCTCTTCCACCACGCGCTCGGAGAGCAGGATGGAGTCTTCGAAGTTGTAGCCGTTCCACGGCATGAACGCGATCAGCATGTTCTGGCCCAGCGCCAGCTCGCCGATGTCGGTCGACGGACCGTCGGCCAGCACGTCGCCGCGCGCCACCACATCGCCCACGTTCACCAGCGGGCGCTGGTTGATGCACGTGTTCTGGTTGGAGCGCGTGTACTTGATCAGCGAATAGATGTCGACGCCGGCATCGGTTTCGCCGGAGATCTCGTTCTCGTTGACCTTCACCACGATGCGGCCGGCGTCGATCTGCTCGACCACGCCGCCACGACGGGCGTTCACGGTCACGCCCGAGTCGCGCGCCACGGCGCGCTCGATGCCGGTACCGACCAGCGGCTTCTGCGCACGCAGCGTCGGCACGGCCTGGCGCTGCATGTTGGCGCCCATCAGCGCGCGGTTGGCGTCGTCGTGCTCGAGGAACGGCACCAGAGCCGCGGCGACCGACACGGTCTGCATCGGCGACACGTCCATGTAGTGCACTTCGCTCGGCGGCTTCAGCAGCGATTCGCCCTGGAAGCGGCACGGCACGAACTGCTCGGTCAGGCGGCTCTTGGCGTCGTGCAGCGCGTTGGCCTGCGCGATGACGTACTCGTTCTCCTCGATCGCCGACAGGTACTCGATCTCGTCGGTGATCACGCCGTCCACGACCTTGCGGTACGGCGTCTCGAGGAAGCCGTAGCTGTTGGTGCGCGCGTACACGGCCAGCGAATTGATCAGGCCGATGTTCGGACCTTCCGGCGTTTCGATGGTGCAGACGCGGCCGTAATGGGTCGGGTGCACGTCGCGCACTTCGAAGCCGGCGCGCTCGCGGGTCAGGCCGCCCGGGCCGAGGGCCGAGACACGACGCTTGTGCGTGACTTCCGACAGCGGGTTGTTCTGGTCCATGAACTGCGACAGCTGCGAGGAGCCGAAGAACTCCTTGATCGCGGCGGCCACCGGTTTGGCGTTGATCAGTTCCTGCGGGGTCAGGCCCTCGGACTCGGCCATCGACAGGCGCTCCTTCACGGCGCGCTCGACGCGGACCAGGCCCACGCGGAAGACGTTCTCGGCCATTTCGCCGACCGAACGCACGCGACGGTTGCCCAGGTGGTCGATGTCGTCCACGGTGCCGCGGCCGTTGCGGATCTCGGTCAGGACCTTGATGACGTCCAGGATGTCCGAGGTCTCGCCCAGGCTGGCGACCAGGCGCTTGGCTTCCTCATCGTTGCGCGCGCCGAAGTACTTCTTGTCGTACAGCACGGCTTCGCCGGTGGTTTCCTTGCGGCCCACGCGGCGGTTGAACTTCATGCGGCCGACATTGGACAGGTCGTAGCGCTCGAAGGTGAAGAACAGGTTGTGGAACAGGTTCTGCGCGGCGTCCTTGGTCGGCGGCTCGCCCGGGCGCATCATGCGGTAGATTTCGACCAGCGCTTCCAGCTGGGTCTTGGTCGGGTCGATGCGCAGGGTGTTGGACAGGTACGGGCCGCGGTCCAGGTCGTTGACCCACAGCGTGCCCACGGCGTCCACGCCGGCCTTGCGGAACTTGGCCAGCTGGTCGTCGGTGATCTCGTCGTTGGCCGCGGCCAGCAGCTCACCCGTGTTGGCGTCGATCACGTCGTGCGACAGGATGCGGCCCACCAGGTATTCGTCCGGCACGGCCAGGGCGGCGATGCCGGACTGCTCCAGCTGCTTCACGTGGCGCGCGGTGATGCGCTTGCCGGCTTCCACGATGACCTTGTCGCCGTCGGCCAGGTCGAAGTTCAGCGTCTCGCCGCGCAGGCGCTCGGCGACCAGTTCCAGCTGCACGCCTTCGGGCAGGATGTGGAACGTGTTGACGTCGAAGAACTCGTTGAGCATCTCCTCGTTGGAGTAGCCCAGGGCGCGCAGCAGGATCGAGACCGGCAGCTTGCGGCGGCGGTCGATGCGGGTGAACAGCGCATCCTTCGGGTCGAACTCGAAGTCCAGCCACGAGCCACGGTAGGGAATGATGCGGGCGCTGTACAGCAGCTTGCCCGAGCTGTGGGTCTTGCCGCGGTCGTGGTCGAAGAACACGCCCGGCGAACGGTGCAGCTGCGAGACGATGACGCGCTCGGTGCCGTTGACGATGAAGGTGCCGTTGTCGGTCATGAGCGGGATCTCGCCCAGGTAGACCTCCTGCTCCTTCACGTACTTGATCGCCTTGGTGGACGACTCGCGGTCGTAGATCACCAGGCGCACGGTCACGCGCAGCGGGGCGCCGTAGCTCAGGCCGCGGTTGCGGCACTCGCGCTCGTCGAACACCGGCTCGCCCAGCTTGTAGCCGACGTATTCCAGCGCGGCGTTGCCGCTGTAGCTGGCGATCGGGAAGACCGACTTCAGCGCGGCGTGCAGGCCACGGTCCTCGCGCTTGGCGGGATCGACGTGCTCCTGCAGGAATTCGCGGTAGGAGTCGACCTGGATGGCCAACAGGAACGGGACTTCGAGGATCGAGCGCTGCTTGCCGAAGTCCTTGCGGATGCGCTTCTTTTCGGTGAACGAATATGTCGTCATGTGACTGTGCCTTTGGCAGCGTGGGGCGCGCGTCCGCGACCGCACGGGGGACATTCTTTCGAACGGGGGAATTTTCAGTTGGAAGTCGCTGGTATTGCCGGCACCAGCACGCCCTCTGCTGCTACTTCCAACTACAAACTCGCTTGGGCGGGAGTCGGGAATAGGGAATGGAGAATCGCTGGCGAGCAAGGGACGGCGCTGCGCTGGTGCGATTCCCTATTCCCTATTCCCTCTTCCCGTTGAAACGACCGAAGGCCAGGGGCTTGCGCCCCCGGCCTCGGGTTGTCGCCTGAGTGGACCGGCGACGGATACGGCTTACTTGACTTCGACGCTCGCACCAGCGGCTTCGAGGTCCTTCTTGAACTTCTCGGCATCTTCCTTCGACACGCCTTCCTTCAGGACGCCGCCGGCCTCGGTGAGGTCCTTGGCTTCCTTCAGGCCCAGGCCCGTGATGGCGCGGACGGCCTTGATGACGTCGACCTTCTTCGCACCGGCGTCCTTCAGGACGATGGTGAACTCGGTCTGCTCTTCGACCGGGGCGGCGGCAGCGGCCGGACCGGCAGCGGCGACGACCGGGGCGGCGGCGGAGACGCCGAACTTCTCTTCGATGGCCTTGACCAGCTCCATCACTTCCATCAGGGTCTTGCCGGCGATGGCGTCGACGATCTGTTCGTTGGAAAGGGACATTGTGTTTACCTTTGGAAATTATCTGGGATTAGGGTTCGTAGAACCGTAGAAGACGTCGGATCAGGCTTCGGCCGGGGCTTCGGCTGCGGCTTCCGCCGGCGCTTCGCCACCACCCTGCTTGTCGGCCACGGCCTTGACGGCGCGGGCGAACATCGAGGCCGGTTCGGCCAGCACACGGGCCAGCATGGCCAGGGCCTGGTCGCGGGTCGGCAGCGACGCCAGGACTTCCACATGGCTGGCCGGATACAGCTGGCCACCCACGGAGACGACCTTCGGCTGCAGCTTGTCGTTACCCTTGGCGAATTCCTTGATCAGGCGGCCGGCAGCGCCGGGCTCCTCGGTCGAAAACGCATACAGCAGCGGACCGACGAGCTTGTCCTGGACAACCTCGAACTCGGTACCGGCCACGGCACGCACGGCCAGCGTGTTCTTGACAACCTTCAAGTACACGCCGGTCTCGCGGGCCTTCTTGCGCATCGCGGTCATCTGACTGACCGTGGTGCCTGCGTATTCGGCGGCGACCAGGGAGTGCGCCTTGGCGGCGACGTCTGCCAGCTCGGCGACTACTTCTTGCTTCTGGGACAGATTGAGAGCCATACACTCCTCACTTATTGACTCCGCTCGCGACTCCTGCCGCTTGCGGTCCTGGACGGCACCCCTCCGTGGGTACCGGGGACACGAAGGTCCCGTCGGTGGCCTGTCTGACTGGCGACCTTGCGGTCGTGCTCCAGAAAACTTCCAGAAGGCGGCACCATCTGCGCAGGCGCATTCCCGGGGGAATGGATTAAGCGGTCCCGCTAGCCACGACGGCGATTCCCTGCCAGCACGAGCTTCCCTGCCCGTCGTCGTTGCGCGCTGACCGCACCTGCGGTCTTTGACGGCTGTCGCTTGCACCGGCACCCCGGCCTGGGCGACTGCCCTCAAAATTCGTTGCGCCCTGCCCCGCGTCGCGGGACAGGGATGATGCGATTACTTCAGGGACAGCGAGGACTGGTCGACGGTGACGCCGGGGCCCATGGTCGAGCTGACCGAGATCTTCTGCAGATACTGGCCCTTGGAGGTGGCCGGCTTGGCCTTCACCAGGTCGATCAGCAGCGCCTGCAGGTTCGACTTCAGCGCTTCGTCGTCGAAACTGGCCTTGCCGATGGTGCAGTGGATGATGCCGGCCTTGTCGGTGCGGTAGCGCACCTGGCCCGACTTGGCGTTCTTCACCGCCTCGGCCGGGTTCGGCGACACGGTGCCGACCTTCGGGTTCGGCATCAGGCCGCGCGGGCCCAGGACCGTACCCAGCTTGCCGACCACGCGCATCGCGTCCGGCGTGGCGATGACCACGTCGTAATTGATGTCGCCGGCCAGCATCTTCTCGGCCAGGTCATCCATGCCAACGGCTTCGGCGCCGGCGGCAGCGGCTTCGTCGGCCTTGGCGCCAGCCGGGGCGAACACCGCCACGCGGACGGACTTGCCGGTACCGGCCGGCAGCACGGTGGAGCCGCGGACCTGCTGGTCCGACTTCTTGGCGTCCACACCCAGGCGCACGGCCACGTCGACGGACTCGACGAACTTGGCCTTGACCGCGGTCTTGACGATCTTCAGGGCCTCGTCAATGGCATACGCCTTGCCGGGGGTCACGGCGGCCAGGATGGCCTTCTGTCGCTTGTTCTGTGCCATCTCTTAACCCTCCACCGTCAGGCCCATGGAGCGGGCCGAACCCGCGATCGTGCGCACCGCTGCATCCAGATCGGCCGCGGTCAGGTCGGGTTCCTTCGCCTTGGCGATGTCCTCGAGCTGCTTGCGGGTGACCTTGCCCACCTTCTCGGTGTTCGGGCGCTTGGAGCCGGACGTGATGCCGACGGCCTTCTTCAGCAGGATCGTCGCCGGCGGCGTCTTGGTGATGAAGGTGAACGTACGGTCGGAATAGGCCGTGATGACCACCGGAATCGGCAGGCCCGGCTCCAGCTTCTGCGTGGCGGCGTTGAACGCCTTGCAGAACTCCATGATGTTCAGGCCGCGCTGACCCAGCGCAGGACCGACCGGCGGCGAGGGGTTGGCCTGGCCGGCCTTCACCTGCAGCTTGATGTAACCGACAACTTTCTTTGCCATGTGAGTACTCTCCGGGTGCTAGCGCCTGTGAAGGCTCCCCATCGGACCGGGAAAATCACGCGTCCCGGCATCGCGTATCTCGAATGCGCCGACGGCCGCCCGAAGGCGGCCATGGCCCCCGCCGGCTCAACCGTTCAGGGAGCCGCGCAGTATAACAGGCTTTTGGCAGGACCGCCCAGACGGTCCGGCCGCCGACTCAGGCCTTCTCGACCTGGCCGAACTCCAGCTCCACCGGGGTGGAGCGGCCGAAGATCAGCACCGCCACGCGCAGGCGGCTCTTTTCGTAGTTGACTTCCTCGACCACGCCGTTGAAGTCGTTGAACGGGCCGTCGGTGACGCGGACCATCTCGCCCGGCTCGAACAGGACTTTGGGCTTGGGCTTCTCGACGCCCTCCTGGACGCGGTCCAGGATGGCCGCCGCCTCTTCGTCGCGGATCGGCAGCGGACGATCCGCGGTACCGCCGATGAAGCCGAGCACCTTGGACGTATCCTTCACCAGGTGCCAGCTCTCGTTGTCCATGCGCGGGATGCCACCCTCGTCATGGGTTTCGATCTGGACCAGCACGTAACCCGGGAAGAACTTGCGCTCGGAACGGCGCTTCTGGCCGGAGCGCATTTCCACGACCTCTTCGGTCGGGACCAGCACATCGCCGAACTTCTCCTGCATGCCGTCGCGGACGATGCGGTCGCGCAACGCCTGCGCCACCGACTTCTCGAACCCGGAATAAGCATGGACGACATACCAGCGCTTCACTGAGCGACTCTCCTCAACGGCCAAAATTCAGGAACCACTCGATCAACGCCTGGATGGCGAAATCGAAACCGGCCAGGATCAGGCTGAGCACGATCACCACGACTATGACCACCCACGTGGTCCGGGTGGCTTCCTCGCGCGTGGGCCACACCACCTTGCGCAACTCGAAACGCGACTCGGCCAGGAATTCGCGGGTATCGCGCCCCTTGCCGGTCTGCAGGAACACCAGCGCGCCCAGCACCAGGCCCGCAACCACCGCCAGCGAACGCAGCGGCGTGGCCCATTGCCCATTGAACCACCACCACGCCACCAGACCACCCACGACCAGCGCGAGCGCCAGGACGTACTTGGCGATGTCGGCCGCGGGCGTGCCGGCTTTGGATTGTTCGACCTTGCTGTTCAAGTCAGTTGTCGCTCTTTAGCTCGAGGGGAGCACGGCAGATCCGGACTCCGCGGGGAAGGAGGTGGCACGCCAGGAGGGACTCGAACCCCCAACCTGCGGTTTTGGAGACCGCTGCTCTGCCAATTGAGCTACTGGCGTATCGATTTGCTACAACCTTCCCTTAGACGGCGAAGGCGGACCGAGGTTCCGGCCCGCCCTTCGCGCTGTCCGGCGAACCCGTCGCCGGGACCGCCGGGGCCTTACTTGATGATCTTGGCCACCACGCCGGCGCCGACCGTACGGCCGCCCTCGCGGATCGCAAAGCGCAGACCTTCGTCCATCGCCACCGGGTTGATCAGCGTGACCACCATCTTCACGTTGTCGCCCGGCATCACCATCTCCACGCCTTCCGGCAGCTGCACCGCACCGGTGATGTCGGTGGTGCGGAAGTAGAACTGCGGGCGGTAGCCCTTGAAGAACGGGGTGTGACGGCCGCCTTCGTCCTTGCTCAGCACGTAGACTTCGGCTTCGAACTCGGTGTGCGGGGTGATCGAACCCGGCTTGGCCAGCACCTGGCCACGCTCCACGTCGTCACGCTTGGTGCCGCGCAGCAGCAGACCGGCGTTGTCGCCCGCCTGGCCCTGGTCCAGCAGCTTGCGGAACATTTCCACGCCCGTGACCGTGGTCTTCTGGGTCGGACGGATACCGACGATTTCGATTTCGTCGCCCACCTTGATGATGCCGCGCTCGATACGACCGGTCACCACGGTGCCGCGGCCGGAGATCGAGAACACGTCTTCCACCGGCATCAGGAACGGCTTGTCGACGTCACGCTCCGGGGTCGGGATCCAGGTGTCCAGCGCGTCCACCAGCTTCAGGATCGCCGGCACGCCGATCTCGCTCTGGTCGCCTTCCAGCGCCAGACGGGCCGAGCCCGAGATGATCGGGGTGTCGTCGCCCGGGAACTCGTACTTGCTCAGCAGTTCGCGGACTTCCATCTCCACCAGCTCCAGCAGCTCGGCGTCGTCCACCATGTCGGCCTTGTTCAGGAACACGACGATGTACGGCACGCCCACCTGGCGCGACAGCAGGATGTGCTCGCGCGTCTGCGGCATCGGGCCGTCGGCGGCCGAGCACACCAGGATCGCGCCGTCCATCTGCGCCGCACCGGTGATCATGTTCTTCACGTAGTCGGCGTGGCCCGGGCAGTCCACGTGCGCGTAGTGGCGCGTGGCCGATTCGTATTCCACGTGCGCCGTCGAAATCGTGATGCCGCGCGCCTTCTCTTCCGGCGCCGCGTCGATCGCGTCGTACGCCTTGAACTCGCCACCGAAACGCTCCGCGCCGATCTTCGTCAGCGCCGCCGTCAGCGTCGTCTTGCCGTGGTCAACGTGGCCAATCGTGCCCACGTTCACGTGCGGCTTGGTGCGTTCGAATTTACCCTTTGCCATGGCTGCTAGTTCTCGCGTGAATCGTCAATGGGAAGTGGTGCTCACGAATGGAATCGAACCATCGACCTCCTCCTTACCAAGGAGGTGCTCTACCGACTGAGCTACGTGAGCGTGAAACCTGTTCGTGTTGCCTGGACTTGCTGCAGACCCTGTACGGGCGTTCAGTGGAGCGGGAGACGGGAATCGAACCCGCACTAGTAGCTTGGAAGGCTACAGTTCTACCATTGAACTACTCCCGCACCGGGAGACCACTACAACTCGAAACAACAACGGAAAGCTGGTGGAGGGAGGTGGATTCGAACCACCGAAGGCGTAAGCCAGCAGATTTACAGTCTGCCCCCGTTGGCCGCTTGGGTATCCCTCCGGGATCACCGGACTGATCAGGCTTGGCGGCCAAATCAAACCAGGGTGAAACAGCCCGAGATTTTGGCGTGTGCGGATGCGTCTGTCAACGCGCCAGACACATTTTTTTCTCAGACGTTGAACCGGAAGTGCAGGACGTCGCCCTCCTGGACCCGATACTCCTTGCCCTCAAGCCGCAAGCGGCCGGCGTCGCGGGCGCCCGCCTCGCCCCGGTACTTGATGAAGTCGTCGAAGGCGATGGTTTCGGCGCGGATGAAACCCTTTTCGAAATCGGTATGGATCACGCCCGCCGCCTGCGGCGCGGTGGACCCCGCCCGCACGGTCCAGGCCCGGACTTCCTTCACGCCGGCGGTGAAGTAGGTCTGCAGGCCCAGCAGGGCGTAGGCGGCCCGGATCACCCTGTTAAGGCCCGGCTCGTCCAGCCCCAGATCGGCCAGGAAGGCGTCCCGGTCGGCGTCGTCCAACTGGGACAGCTCTTCCTCGATGGCGGCCGACACCGGCACCGCCTGGGCCCCCTCAGTCGCGGCGCGGGCACGCACGGCCTCCAGGTGCGGATTGTTCTCGAACCCGTCCTCCAGCACGTTGGCCACGTACATGACCGGCTTGAGGGTCAGCAGGAACAGGTCGCGGACCAGCGCCTTCTCCTCTTCGTCCAGCCCCAGCGCGCGACCGGGCCTGCCGTCGTTCAGGCCGGCCTGCAGCTTCTGCAGTACCGGCTTGCGGGCGATGGCGTCCTTCTCGCCGGCCTTGGCCGACCGTTCGGCGCGGTTGAGCGCCTTCTCCACGCTTTCCAGGTCGGCCAGCGCCAGCTCGGTGTCGATGGTGTCGATGTCCGAGATCGGGTCGATCCGGTTGTTGACGTGGATGACGTCATCGTTCTCGAAGCAGCGCACCACGTGGGTGATGGCGTCGACCTCACGGATATGGGCCAGGAACTTGTTGCCCAGACCCTCGCCGCTGGCCGCGCCCGCGACCAGCCCGGCGATGTCGACGAACTCGACCGCGGTCGGGATGACCTTCTGCGGGTTGATGATCTCGGCCAGCTGGTTCAGGCGCGGGTCCGGCACCGGCACCACGCCCACATTGGGCTCGATGGTGCAGAACGGGAAGTTGGCCGCGGCGATGCCCGCCTTGGTCAGCGCGTTGAACAGGGTCGACTTGCCGACGTTCGGCAGGCCGACGATGCCGCATTTGATGCCCATATTCGAGTAGTGAGTCGTGAGAAGTCAGGAGTGAGCGCACTGGCGCCCTCACTCCTCACTGCTCTCCACTCAGCCCTGCCTTGGGGTATGCAACCGCGTCATCGCATCCATGAAATTGCCCAACACCGCCAGCGGCAGCACGCCCAACGCGTCGTCGATGGCCCGCGCGATCAGGATCTCGTCGTCCTTGCCTGGCTTGCCCAGCACCCAGCTGGTCACCCGGTCCTTGTGGCCGGGATGGCCGATGCCGATGCGCAGGCGGTGGAACTTGCCATGACCCAGGTGCTGGATGGTGTCGCGCAACCCGTTCTGGCCGCCATGGCCGCCATCGAACTTCAGCCTGGCCACACCAGGTGCCAAGTCCAGCTCATCATGCGCCAGCAGCGCCTCTTCCGGCGCGATCTTCCAGAACCGCAGCGCCGCGGCGACCGACTTGCCGCTCAGGTTCATGTAGGTGGCCGGCTTCAGCAGCCACACCGGCTGCCCGGCTACGACGACCTTGGCGGTCTCGCCGAACAGCTTGCTGTCCAGGCCGAAGCGCTCACCCTGCCGTTCCGCCAGGGCGTCGACAAAATGGAACCCGGCGTTGTGCCGGGTTCGGGCATGTTCGGCACCGGGATTTCCCAGTCCGACGATGAGGCGCAGGCCTGCCATGGGGACGCATCACGCGCCTGCGCCCGCCGGAACGGGCGCAGGCTCACGCGATTACTTGTCGTCCTTCTTGGCGACCTTCGAAGCCGGCACTTCGGCCGACTCGGCCGGCGCTTCCTCGGCTTCTTCCTTGCCATGCTTGGCGATCACGACGGCGACGTCGTGCTCCTTGCCCAGCTTCAGCTCGGGGATGACCACACCGGCCGGCAGCTTGACGTCGGACAGGTGGATCACCGCACCGATGGCCAGGTCGGCCAGGTCGATCTCGATGAACTCCGGCAGGTCCTTCGGCAGGCACTCGACCACGACTTCGTTCAGCTCGTGGGTAACCACGACCTCGGCGGACTTGCCGGCCGGCGACTTGTCTTCGTTGAGGAAGTGCAGCGGCACCGCGGTGCGCAGCGTCTCGTTCTCGTTCACGCGCTGGAAGTCCAGGTGCATGATCTGCTGCTTGAACGGGTGGCGCTGCATGTCACGCAGCAGCACTTTCTGGATGTCGCCATTGAGGCTCAGGTCCAGGATGGACGAGTAGAACCAGTCGTTCTGGCTGGCCAGCCAGACCTCGTTGTGGTTCAGCTGGATGCTGACCGGATCGAGTTCGCCACCGTAGACGATGGCGGGCACCTGGCCGGCGTGACGGAGGCGGCGGCTCGCACCCTTACCCTCGTCCTCGCGGCGCTGCACCTTGATTTCATGCGTGTTTGCCATGTTTCTTCACTACCCAGGTTGTGGGATCGCCTTGCGGCGGCCCGATGAAGGCTCATCCGCGACCAGATGAACCCGAAAAGCCACGCCCCGATGAGCCGGCGCGCGGCGGAGACTCAATCCACGTACAGCGAACTGACCGACTCGCCGAAGGCGATACGGCGGATCGTTTCCGCCAGCAGTTCCGCCACCGACAGCTGGCGGATCTTGCTGCAGCCCTGCGCCTGCGGCGAGAGCGGGATGGTGTCGGTGACGACGAGTTCGTCGAGCACCGAGTTGTTCAGGTTGTCCACCGCCGGGCCCGAGAGCACGGGATGGGTGCAGTACGCCGCCACCTTGTTGGCGCCGTGCTGCTTCAGCGCCGCGGCCGCGGCGCAGAGGGTGCCGGCGGTGTCGACGATGTCGTCCACCAGCACGCAGTCCTTGCCTTCCACGTCGCCGATGATGTTCATCACCGTGGCCACGTTGGCGCGCGGACGGCGCTTGTCGATGATCGCCAGGTCGGCATCGTCCAGGCGCTTGGCGACCGCACGGGCGCGCACCACGCCGCCCACGTCGGGCGACACGACCAGCAGGTTCTCCGTGCCGTAGGCGCGCCAGATGTCGGCCAGCAGCAGCGGGGAGGCGTACACGTTGTCCACCGGGATGTCGAAGAAACCCTGGATCTGGTCGGCGTGCAGATCGACCGTCAGCACGCGGTCGGCGCTCACCGCGCCGAACATCTTCGCCGCCACCTTGGCCGTGATCGGCACGCGCGAGGAGCGCATGCGGCGATCCTGGCGGGCGTAGCCGAAGTACGGCACCACCGCGGTGACGCTGCTGGCCGATGCGCGCTTCAGCGCGTCGATCAGCACCAGCAGCTCCACCAGGTTCTCGGCGCTCGGCGCGCAGGTCGGCTGCACGACGAACACTTCCTGCCGGCGTACGTTCTCCTGGATCTCCACCTGCACTTCGCCGTCGGAGAAACGGGACACCAGCGCCTTGCCGGGACGCACGCCCAGTTCGCGGCAGATGCTGTTGGCCAACGGCTTGTTGGCGTTGCCGGAGAACACAAGCAGGTTACGTTCGTCTTGCATGGGTCGTCTCGGCGGATGCGGCTGGACTGGATTGGCAGGGGCGGAAGGATTCGAACCTACGAATGCCGGGATCAAAACCCGGTGCCTTAACCACTTGGCGACGCCCCTAGGCGTTTTTCTCCGTTCCGCGGACCTGCGCCAGCGCATCCAGCAGCGGCGAGCGCGCCGCGCCCTCCACCACCCGGGCACGCAGCCCGGCCGGCAGACGCGCCAGCGCAGCCTCGGCGGCGGCCCGGTCGGCGAACTCCACGAAGCAGCCGCCGCCGGAACCGGTCAAGCGTGGCGTGCCGATATGCGAAAGGGCCTGGAAGACCGCCTCGATGGCAGGCTCCCGGCGACGCACGACCGGCTCGAACGCGTTGCCGAGCAGTGATCCCGAAACGAAGTCCGATATTTTCGCGGGTGCAGCATCACGCGTCAAATCCGGGGACGCGAACAGCGCCGCGGTGGGCACGTGGACGCCCGGATCGACCAGCAGGTACCACGCCGGGGGCAGGTCCAGCGGGGTCAGGACCTCACCGACGCCTTCCGCCCAGGCATTCCGGCCTCGGACGAAGACCGGAACGTCCGCCCCGAGCTGCAGGCCCAGCCCCGCCAGCCGGTCCGGGCCCAACTTGCAGCCCCACAGATGGTCCAGCGCCACCAGCACCGTCGCGGCGTCGGACGACCCACCACCAAAGCCGCCCCCGGCCGGAATGCGTTTTTCGACGCCGATATCCGCACCTTGATTCGCTTTGGCGACTTTTTGCAAAAGTTTGGCAGCCTTGATGACCAGGTCGTCATCCTCGGCCACACCGGGAACCGAGGCGCCGACACGTCGGACCATGCCGTCGGACCGGGGGCGCAGGTGGATGCGGTCGCCCCACGCCAGCAGCCGGAACACGGTCTGCAACACGTGGTAACCATCGGCCCGTCGGCCGGTGATCTGCAGCACGAGGTTGAGTTTCGCGGGGGCCGGCCACGTGGACCAGCCCTCTTCGGCGGGAAACCGGCTCACTGCGGCGCCATCTGCCATTGGTCGACGGCGAGCTTCACCGCTGCGCCGTCGCGTCGCGCCTCTACCCGACGCGGCAGGACGGGTCGGGCGCCCTCGGCCGGAAACCAGTCCAGATAGTCGACCCGCCAGCCGTGCTGCGACAGGGCACGCAGGCGGCCTTGGGGGTCGTATTCCAGCCCCTCCACTGCCATGGCGGGGTCCGCCAGACCGCGCGCCCAATGCACCATCGAGGCTACCGGGATGTCCCAGCCGGTGGCCTGTCTCAACAGGTCCGCTGCGTCGCCGCCCTCCCGGGTTCCGCCCTCCAGCCCCTCCAGACGGCCTGCGCCGGTCTGCAGGTCGCCGGCCAGCCGCCAACTCTGGCGGGTGACCGGCGCGCTGAGCGCGACCCGGTAACGGGCGTCGGTCTGCTCCCAATCGATGCGGCCGCTGCCGCCCTTGCCGTTGGCGCTGACGGCCACCCGCCCGGAGAACGACCAGTCCGCCTGCGAGGCCAGCCATGCGGCCCGCGTGGCCTGCGACGCCTGCGCGGCCGCGAGCGCTTCAGGATCGCGCAGGACCGGCGAGCCCACGGCCGGTCCGCGCGTGGCGCAGCCGGCCAGCGACAGGGCCATCAGCCCCGCCCACAGCATTCCTGAAACCTTCATGCGCCCGTCTTCTCCAGCGCCCGCTGCAGCGAGCGGTTGTCGGGATCGATCTTGCGCGCCTCCTCGAAGAACCGGCGCGCCTCCTCCTTCTGTCCCATCACCCACAGTACCTCCGCGACATGCGCGGCGATCTCGGCGTCCTTCTGCAGGGTGAAAGCCCGGCGCAGCTCCACCAGCGCCTCGGCGTTGCGCCCCAATCGATACAGGACCCAGCCATAGCTGTCGATGATCGCCGCATCCTCGGGCGCGGCGGCCCGGGCGCGATCGATCAGTTCCAGGGCTTCCTGGTAGCGCGTGGTGCGGTCGGCCAGCGTATAGCCCAACGCGTTGAGCGCGGCCACGTTGTCCGGCTCGATCACCAGGATCCGGCGGAAATCGGCTTCGGCGTGGTCGATGCGGTCGCGGCGTTCCCAGGCCAGGCCGCGCGAATACAGCAGCGCCAGGTCGTCGGGATAGGCGGCCAGCCCGCGCGCGAAGACCTCCAGTTCGCCCGCGTCCTGCTGATCCTCGTGGCGCAGCTCGGCTTCCATCAGATAGGCGTCGCGACGGGTCCCGTCGCCGACCTCGGCATCGGCCTGCAGCCTTCGCGCCTCGGCGAAGGCTTCGTCCTTGCGCTCCAGGTCGAACAGGGTCTTGATCGCCCGCAGGCGCGCTTCGGCGCGCTGTTCGCCGGCTGGAACGCTGCGGTACCACGCCAGCGCTTCCTCGCGCCGTTCGAGGAACTCGGCCATCTGGCCCAGCAGCAGGCGACGTTCCGGGCTGTAGGCCGTCGCCGGGTCCTTCCCCGTGGACGCCCGCTTCAACTCCTCATACAGCGCATCCAGTGCCTGCTTGTCGTCGGCCTTGGCCAGCAGCTGCGCCCGCAAGCCGTAGGTCAGGGTGTCCTGTGGCCCCTGCCCCATCGCCCGCGAGGCCGCCGCCGGGTCGCCCAGCCGGTCGTACTCTTCCGCCAGCTTGAGGCGCAGCGCCGCATCACCGGCCGCCTTCGGCAGCAGACCGTCCAGCACCGTTTTCGCTTCGTCCTTGCGGCCAGCCTGCTGCAACTGGCTGGCCTGCAGCAAGGCCACCTGCGGCTCGCCGGAGAAGCGCTTCACCACATTCGCCACCATGCGCTCGGCCAGCACCGGCTGGTCCATCTGCTGGGCCAGCCCGGTGAACGCCAGCCAGGCCTGCAGGCTGTCGGGGATGGCGCCCTGGTCGACCAGCTCCCGCAGCAACCGCGGTGCCAGTTCCGGATCCTTGCCTCCGCTGGCCAGCGCGGTGAGCGCATACCGCCAGCCCAGCTCGTCCGGGTCCTGCATCAACCCGGCCAACTCCCGACGGGCCTGGCGACCCTGCCCCTGGCGCAGGGCCAGCGTGGCTTCTGCCCCACGCAGGGCGAGCGTACGCGGCGATCTGGCCCGCCAGAGTTTCAGTGCCTCGGCAGCGCGCGCATCGTCCTTGGCCAGCAGGGCGATGCGCGTGGCGCGCTCGGCCAGGCCGGCATCGTCGTCCTGTCGGGCCGCATCCAGGTACCAGCGCGTCGCGTCGGGCAACTGGCCGGCCTGCAGGGCGAACTCGCCGGCCATGACGGTGGTCAGCGCATCATCCTTCGGTTCCACGGGACGCGTGGACGGAGCGGCCAACGCCGTGGGCGCCAGGGCCACCAGCGCCAGCGTCGCCAGGCGGGTGCGAATCATTTCGGACATGAAACTCACGTGGGCCGTAAAATGGCGGCCCTGATGAGCCAGCAGCTTACTGCAAGCACCTGAACGATGACGTTGTGGGTCCTCGGATTGAACCACCAGACCGCGCCGGTCGACCTGCGCGAACGGGTGGCGTTCGACGCCGGCACGGTGCCGCATGCGTTGTCGTCGCTGCGCGCGTTGCCGGACGTGGCCGAGGCCGCCCTGCTGTCCACCTGCAACCGCACCGAACTCTACGCCGTGGCCGAAGATGGCGACGTGCTGTCCAGCTGGCTGGCCACCCATGCCGAAGGCCTGGAGGGCTATCTGTACCGGCATCGCGACGCCGATGCGGTGCGCCACCTGTTCCGGGTGGCCACCGGCCTGGATTCGATGGTGCTGGGCGAGCCGCAGATCCTGGGCCAGGTGAAGGACGCCTGGGCGACGGCGCGCGAACACGGCGCGCTCGGCAACCGCCTGGACCGGCTGTTCCAGCAGACCTTCGCCGTGGCCAAGCGTGCGCGCACCGATACGCGGGTCGGCGCCAACCCGGTTTCGATCGCCTCCACCGCCGTGCGCCTGGCGCAGAACTCCTTCGCCCGCCTCAGCGAGTCCACGGTGCTGCTGGTCGGCGCCGGCGAAACCATCGAACTGGCCGCCAAGCACCTCAGCGAAGGACGGGTGCGCCGCCTGCTGGTGGCCAACCGCACGCTGGCGCATGCGCAGGAACTGGCCAGCCGCCACGGCGGCTACGCCCTGCCGCTGGCCGAACTGGACCGCCACCTGGCCGAGGCCGATGTGGTGTTCTCCGCCACCGCCGCGCGCGAGCCGGTGGTGCGCCACGCGCAGGTCGCCGCTGCGCTCGCCGCGCGCAGGCACAAGCCGATGCTGCTGTTCGACCTGGCCGTGCCGCGCGACATCGACGCATCGGTGGCGGAGCTGCGCGATGCCTACCTGTACACGGTCGACGACCTGGAACGCGCGGTCGAGGACAACCGGCGCAGCCGGCGCGAAGCCGCCGATGCGGCCGAGGCCATCATCGACGTGCAGGTGGGCCGGTTCATGGAAAGCCTGCGCGCCGGCGCGCGCACCGAGCCGCTCAAGCGCCTGCGCGCCCTGGGCGAGGCCACGCGCGAGGACGTGCTGGCCAAGGCACGCCAGCAACTGGCCAACGGGCGCGAACCCGAACAGGTGCTCGACTTCCTGGCCCACACGCTGACCAACCGGCTGCTGCACCCCCCGACGGCCGCCCTGCGCGAGGCCGCGCTCAACGGCGACGCCGACCTGGCCCGCGCCGCCGACCGCCTGTTCCCGGCCCAGCCGCCCTATTCCCACCTGAAGAACGACGATGACGCCAACGCTGCGCCGTAAGCTGGAAGCGCTGGCCGAACGCCGGGAAGAACTCGAACGCCTGCTCGCCGACCCGGACGTGATCGGCGATGGCGACCGTTTCCGTGCCTTCTCGCGCGAGTTCGCACAGCTGGAACCGCTCGCCACCGCGATGGCGGAGGAAAAGCGTGCCCGGGCCGACCTGACCGCGGCGCAGGCGATGCGCAACGACCCCGAGCTGGCCGAACTGGCCGACGAGGAAATCACCGCCGCGCAACAGCGCCTGACGCAGCTGGACGAACAGCTGATGCTGTTGCTGCTGCCCAAGGACAGCCGCGACGAGGGCAACCTGTTCCTGGAAGTCCGCGCGGGCACCGGCGGCGACGAGGCCGCCATCTTCGCCGGCGACCTGTTCCGCATGTATGCGCGCTATGCCGAACGCCAGGGCTGGAAAGTGGAGGTCGAATCCGACAGCCCGGGCGAGCACGGCGGCTACAAGGAAATCGTCGCCCGCATCGTCGGCCGCGGCGCATACTCGAAACTGAAGTTCGAATCCGGCACCCATCGCGTGCAGCGTGTGCCGGAAACCGAATCGCAGGGCCGCATCCATACCTCGGCCGCCACCGTGGCGATCATCCCGGACGTGGACGACGTGGACGAGATCGTGATCAACCCGGCCGACCTGAAGGTCGACACCTTCCGCTCCTCCGGCGCCGGTGGCCAGCACGTCAACAAGACCGAATCGGCCATCCGCATCACCCACGTGCCGACCGGCGTGGTGGTGGAGTGCCAGACCGAGCGCAGCCAGCATGCCAACCGCGACAAGGCGATGAAGCGGCTGAAGGCGCAGCTGCTGGAGGCCGAGCGTAGCAGGCAGCAGGCCGCGCAGGCCGAATCGCGCAAGCTGCAGGTCGGCAGCGGCGATCGCAGCCAGCGCATCCGCACCTACAACTTCCCGCAGGGCCGCATCACCGACCACCGCGTGGAAGGCCTCACCCTGTACGATCTGCCCAATGTCATCCAGGGCGATCTGGACGCACTGATCGACCGCCTCGCCCGCGAGCATCTGGCCGACGAGTTGGCACGCCTGACGGAGTCCGCATGACGCTCACCGTTGTCCGCCGCGCGGGCCTGAACCACCTGGACGTGGTGGCGCATCTGTTCGACCTGTACCGGATGTTCTATGGCCAGCCGAGCGATCCGTCGCTGGCGCGCGCGTTCATCCGGGCCAGGCTGGAGCGCGACGAATCGGTGGTCCTGCTGGCCTGGCGCGACGAGCAGGCCGTCGGTTTCGTCCAGTTGTACCCTGCGTTCTCGTCGGTCAGTGCGGCCCGCACGTGGATCCTCAACGATCTGCTGGTGGTGCCCGAAGCGCGCCGGCTGGGCGTGGCGCGTGCCCTGCTGTCCTCCGCGGCCGACTTCGCCCGCGACGACGGCGCCTTGCGGCTGGAACTGGAAACCGACCACGACAACCACGGCGCGCAGGCCCTGTACCGTGACATGGGCTGGACGCTGTACGACGGCACACTGCGCTACCGCCTCCCGCTCCGCTGACGCACGATTGCGCTACGCTGCGCGGCATGAGCCATGCCGACGACCTGATCCCGTTGCACCTGTGCGTGCTGACCGTTTCCGACAGCCGCACCCTGGCCGAGGACCGTTCCGGCGACTACCTGGCCGAAGCGCTCGGGCGCGAAGGCCACCACCTGCATGCCCGCGCCCTGCTGCCCGACGACCGCTACCGCCTGCGCGCGCAGGTGTCGCAGTGGATCGCCGATCCGGCCGTGGACGGCATCCTGGTGACCGGCGGCACCGGCTTCACCGGTCGCGATTCCACGCCCGAAGCGCTGCTGCCATTGCTGGACAAGGACATGCCGGGCTTCGGCGAACTGTTCCGGCAGATCAGCTTCGACGAGATCGGCACCTCGTCGCTGCAGTCGCGCGCCTTCGCCGGGCTGGCCAACCAGACCTTCCTGTTCTGCCTGCCCGGCTCCACCTCGGCCTGCCGCACGGCGTGGGAAAAGATCATCCGCGCGCAGCTCGATGCGCGCACGCGGCCCTGCAACCTCGCCACGCTGCGTCCCCGCCTGAAGGAATGAGTCAGGAGAGCTCCACATGTCGCTCGATGCCACCCTGCGTCTGCTCACCAAGGCCAGCGGCCTGACCGCCGCCGACCTGGCCGCCGCCATCCCGCGGGCCGGCGTATCCACCGTCAAGGCCTGGCTGGCCGGCGAGAAAATGCCCGGCAGCGAGCAGCTCAACGCCCTCGCCCGCGCGTTCGGCGTGCCGGCCGGCGCACTGCTGTCGGAACTGGCCTCCACGCTGGACCCGGCGCGCACGCAGGGCGAACACGACCTGCTCGCCGCCTATCGCGCCCTGAACACCCGCCAGCAGGGCGCACTGCTGGAAGTCGCCCGCGGCATGGCCGGCCACGCCGCGCGCCGCAAACGCTGAACCTCCCACCGCCGCACAGGATGACGCGATGAAGCCGCTCAAGCGCAAGGACTACGAAGCCCGCCTGAAACCCCTGCAACTGGAACTGGCGGCCATGGCCCGCTGGGCCTCGCATTGCGGGGCGCGCATCGTGGTGGTGGTGGAAGGCCGCGACACCGCCGGCAAGGGCGGCGCCATTGGCGCCATCACCGAACACCTCAACCCGCGCCAGTGCCGCGTGGTGGCGCTGCCCAAGCCCAGCGAACGCGAAGCCACGCAGTGGTATTTCCAGCGCTACATCGCGCACCTGCCGGCCGCAGGCGAGATCGTGCTGTTCGACCGCAGCTGGTACAACCGCGCCGGCGTCGAGAAGGTGATGGGCTACTGCACGGACGAACAGTACCAGCGCTTCCTGCAGCAGGCACCGGTATTCGAACGCGGCATCACCGACGACGGCATCCTGCTGTTCAAGTACTGGCTGTGCGTGGACCAGGCCCAGCAGGAGGAACGCTTCGCCGAGCGTGCGGACGAACCGCTGAAAAGCTGGAAGCTGTCGCCGATCGACCTGAAGGCGCGCGAGAAGTACGCCGACTACACCGCCGCGCGCGAAGCGATGCTCAAGGCCACGCACACCGCCAACGCCCCGTGGACGCTGGTGGATTTCAACGACCAGCGCGTCGGCCGCCTCACCATGATCCGCGACCTGCTGGACCGCCTGCCCGACACCCGCGTGCCGGTGGAACCCCTGGGCCTGCCGCCACTGCGCGGCAAGCTGCACAAGGAACGCTACGGCGTGCTCAAGCCGATCAAGCCGCAGCGCGGCGGCTGACGATGCGCCTGCCCTTCATGGCCGCGGTGTGGCTGGCGGCGACGCCCGCGCTGGCGCAGGACCCGGCGGGTACGCAAGATCCGTCGGCGACCACCCTGGAAACGCTGACCGTGCGGCCCGAGCCGGAGGAAGTCGTGGACCTGTACCGCTTCCGCAATCCCATCGAGGTGGAACCGGGCACGTTCGAACGCACGTGGCGCGAACCGACCAGCCTTGAGCAGTTGGGCAAGAACGGGGGCATCGTGCCGGTGCTCGCCGGCCTGGCTGCCAAGGGCATCCAGGCCGGCGCGCGCAAGATCCCCGGCTGGAAGGAACCCAGGCAGGCGGTGGTCGCGCGACCGCCGCCGCTGGACGAAGCCCAGACCGCACGCGCGCTGCGGCTGCACGAAGCGGGGGAGTGAAGTCTCAGCCGGTGACGAAGCCGTCGTTTACCGCTCCCGTCCACGCGTCGCGCACGACCGATTCGACGCGCGCAGCGGGTGGCCCGTGGTAAAGCCACGCTTCCAGCGCGTCCAGCGCCGCGGCATCGCCCTCGGCGATCACTTCCACGCCGCCGTCGGCAAGATTGATGGCCCGGCCGCACAAGCCAAGATCCAGCGCGCGCTCGCGCGTGGAGGCGCGGAAAAACACGCCCTGCACCTTGCCGCCGACCCGGAAACGCGCGGCGGGCATCAGGCCCCGGCCTTCGGCCCGCCTGCCGCCGCGATGGCCGCCTCGATCTCCTTGCCCGTCACCGGACCGAGGAACTGCTTGGCCACTTTGCCGTCCGGTGCGATCAGGTAGGTCAGCGGCAGGCCGCGCGGCGTGGCGAAGTCCGCGGGCGGGTTGTACACGTCGAGGATCGCGATCGGGTAGACGACCGGCCGCTCCTCCAGGAACGCCTTCAGCTCGTCCGCCTCGATTTCCTCGTAGGCCAGCCCGATCACCTCGATGTGGTCGTTGTCCTTGTCCAGCGCCGACAGGTCCGGCATTTCCTTCAGGCATGGCGCGCACCAGGTGGCCCAGAAGTTCACCACCACCCATTTGCCACGATGCGCGGCCAACGAGTAGTCGGCGCCATCCAGCGTCTTCACCTGCAGGGTCGGCGTCTCGGCGGTCCGCTCGGCGGGTTTCTCCGCGTCGGGATCGACGTCCTGCACGTGGGCCTCGATGGCCGGTTGTGCCGCTTCCGAGGGCGCGGAGCCGGCATTGCAGGCGGCGAGCGACAGCACGACGGCCAGCGACAGGGAGGGAACGGACTTCATGCAGGCTCCTGGGAGGATTCGACGTACAGGTCGCTGACGCGCTTCTTCAGCAGTTCGCGCAGGGGCACGCGCAGGTCGTCCAGCGCGCGCCGCGCCGCGCATCCCAGCGCATCGTCATGGAAAGGAAGGTGCGCTTCGGCGACGGGAATGCGCAGCTGGCAGGCTTCGTACAGGTCGCACAGCGTCAGGTCGTCCAGGTCGCGCGCCAGCAGCCACTCGCCTTCCTCGTCGCGACGCAGCAGGTTGATTTCGGCCAACTGGCCCAGCATCTGCTGGATCAGCGAATCGGTCAGCATCGGCTCCATCGCCAGGATCTGGTCGCTGTGCAGCCCCCTGCCCTGCGCACGCGCCTGCGCGAAGCGGCCCAGCATGCGCAGCAGGCCGTAGATCTCGTAGCCCAGCGGCAGGCGCAGCGCGACCGGCTGGTAGCGGAACGCCGCCATGCCCGACGCCAGCGACGCACCCAGCAGCACCGCCACCCAGCACAGGAAGATCCACAGCAGCAGGATGGGCGCGGCCGCCACCGCGCCGTAGATCTTCTGATAGGTATTGAAACTGCCCAGGTAGACGCCCAGGCCCCACTTGGCCAGTTCCAGCAGTACGGTGGCCAGCAGCGCGCCGGCCACGGCGTAGCGCCACTTGATGGTCCGGTGCGGCACCACGCGGTAGATCACCACGATGGCCGCCAGCTCGATCAACACCGGCGCCACGCTCAGCGACAGCGTCTGCAGCCACTTGCCGCCGCTGGTGGCGAACACCGGCAGCGCATAGAAACGCGCCGACAGCGCCAGCGAGGCGGCAGCCATCAGCGCCCCCAGCGTCAGCACGGTCCAGTAGACGAGGAAGCGCGAGAGTTTCGGCCGGGCGCTGTGCACCCGCCAGATGCGGTTGAAGGTCGCCTCGATGCTGTTGAGGGTGATCAGCAGCGACACCACCAGCGCGATCACGCCCACCGCCGTCAGCTTGCCGGTGTTGGCCAGGAAGCCGTCCAGCTTCACCTTAAGGCTGGCCGCCGCGCCCGGCAGAAAGTTGGCGAAGATGTAATCGCGCAGCTGGTCGCTCCATTCCTGGAACGTGGAGAACGCCGACAGCACGCCGAACACCACCATCGCCAGCGGCACCAGCGCGAACAGCGTGGTGTAGGCCAGCGAGCCGGCCGCCTGGAACAGGCGGTCGTCGAGGAATCGCTTGGCCAGGAAGCGGAAGAAGGTGCCCATGCGCGCACGGTCGCGCATGCGTTCGGTCCAGCGGTTCAACGAGTCCAGGGGCTCCATGGACGGAAGGGTAACCGATGCGTCTTGGAGGCGACATCGCCGATACTAGGCGCTCCCCGAACGACGAAGACGGCCCATGCCCGAGATCCTGGTGCTCTACTACAGCCGCGGCGGTTCCGTGGCCAAGCTGGCGCGGCAGATCGCGCGCGGCGTGGGCGAAGTCGACGGCATGTCCGCGCGCCTGCGCAGCGTGCCGCCGGTGGCCGCGGTGACCCAGCAGGCGGCACCGCCCGTGCCCGAGGACGGCGCGCCGTACGTGGACCGGCAGGACCTGGCCGAGTGCGCAGGCCTGATCGTCGGCAGCCCCACCCGCTTCGGCAACATGGCCGCGCCGGTGAAGCACTTCATCGACGGGCTGGGCGCGGAATGGGCCAGCGGCACGCTGGTGGGCAAGCCGGCGGCGGTGTTCACCTCCACCGCCACCCAGCATGGCGGGCAGGAATCCACGCTGCTGTCCATGCAGGTGCCGCTGCTGCACCACGGCTGCGTGATCGTCGGCATTCCCTTCACCGAGCCGCAGCTGAGCAGCACGCGTACCGGCGGCACGCCGTACGGCGCCAGCCATGTGGCCGGTGGCCAGGACGATCCACAGCCCAGCGACGAGGAAGCCGCGCTGGCGCGTGCGTTGGGCCGGCGCGTGGCCGACATCGCGCGTCGGCTGGAGGTGCGCTGATGGAACGCTCGCGCCTGGTCCTGGCCGGCCTGCTGCAGCTGCTGGCCGTCCTGTATGCGGTGTGGTTCTACGGCGACCGCCAGTACACGCTGGCGCTGCTGGTGTTCGCGCTGCCGCCGATCCTGCTGATGATCGGCGTGATGGCGCGGCGGCGCACGGCGGCATTCTGGGCGGGCGTGTTGGCGCTGTTCTGGTTCTCGCACGCGGTGATGGTGGCCTGGGCCGATCCGGTGAAGGCGCCCTTCGCCTGGGCGGGCATCGTGCTGTCCGTCGGCATCGTGCTGGCCACCAGCTGGCCGGCGTTCGCCAAGCGGTTCGGCAGCAGGGAATGAAGCGTTTCGTCGCGACACTGTTCCTGGGTCTGTTCGCGCCATCCGCGTGGGCACAGGAGGCGGTGTGCGAACCAGTCGAACCGGCACGCGTGGAGAACCGGGACGGCAGCGTGCTGACCGTGCGGACGGAATGCCCTTCGCCCACGCTGCGTCGCCACATCGTCGAGCTCGCGTGCGACGCCGGACGTACCTGCGACCGCCTGGAGATCGACCAGGAAACGACGTACACCCCGATGGGCAATGCCCGTCTGGTGGATCTGGACGGTGACGGCCTGCATGAGATCGAGATCCTCGGCGCGTGCGGTGCGGGGCCGAACTGCGAGGGCGATGTCTACCGGGTCGACCCGGCCACGCGGACGCTGCAGCACTTCTTCAGCGGTGGTTATTACGAGCTGCAGTTCATCGACGGATGGCTGGTGCAGGCCGGGCGCAGCAGCTGCTGCAGCTGGAACTATCTGATGTGGAAGCTGGATGCCGTGCGGTCGCTGCCCCTCGGCGACGGCAACCAGGACCTGCGGGCGCAGGTGGACGGCAGTGGCGCCACGTACGACGAAGACGGTCGCGGGGACGCGCAATGCACGTTCCTGCGGGAAAGCAGCGATAATCGCGTGGTGGTCGCACCGCCTTCGCCGGGACTGGAAGAAATGATCTGCCGGCACTACGGCGAGGCGTACCGCCTGACACCCCCGGACACAACGCCAGGCGCGCCGTGAGCGCCGGCAGGAGCACAAAGATGGACGAGCTGCTGATCGTCACCACCGGTGGCACGATCGACAAGATCTACTTCGACGACAAGTCCGATTACCAGATAGGCGACCCGCAGATCGGCATGATCCTGCGCGAGTTGGGGGTGACGTTCCGTTTCACGGTCATCCCGATCCTGCGAAAGGATTCGCTGCACATCACCGACGAGGACCGCGAGCTGATCCGCGCCACCATCGCCGCGCAGCCGACGAAGCACGTGCTGGTGACGCACGGTACCGACAGCATGGTGCAGACGGGCCACGTGCTGGCCTCCATTCCGGACAAAACCATCGTGATGACCGGCGCCCTCAGTCCGGCCCGCTTCCGCGGCTCGGATGCGGAGTTCAACATCGGCTGCGCCATCGGCGCCGTGCAGTCGCTGCCGGCGGGCGTCTACATCGCCATGAACGGCCGCATCTGGGACCCGGCGAAGGTCAGGAAGAACGTGGCGGCGAACCGGTTCGAGGCGGTGTGATACCGGCCGACGGACGCAGAAGCAACAATGAGGCCCGCAGATGCGGGCCTTGTGCTTTCACGGGAGGGAAAATCGTTTCCCGACGCCTACGCTGAAAACCTCTCCTGACCCTGTGTCGGAATGGGCCTACGGCGGTGAAATGGCGAATGCGCAAAGGTTTGACGACAGCGGGACGGCCTTTGCACCCAGGGCCTCATAGAGCGAGATGGCCCTGAGGTTACTGGAGCGCACATTGTTGATCACCAGCTCGCGACATCCCTCGTCACGCGCCTTCTGTCGCAGCTGTTCGATCACCGTACTGCCATAGCCGCGAGAGCGCTGCCTCGAATCGATCTCGATCTTCTCCAGCACAAAGCGCTCGCCCGACTCGAACCACCCATGAGCACGACCTACGCGGCGGCCATCGAGCCATGGCTCAATGACATAGTGCCGTCGCTGCTGGCTCTCCTCGAAGCACCAGTCTGTTTTCCATTGGAGGGGGGTTGCTTTCAATGAGGGTCCACTTGACGGCGATGGCCGAATGCCGGGTCACGCTGGGCCGTGTCGCGGCCCAGGCAAAGGCAAACAGGCCGGAAGGGGAGGCAGAATACCTGTCCCCAGCTGAATCGCCGCGCAGCCGACCCGGCACGCGCAGGTCACCCACGGCACCGACAGCAGGATGCAGATGGGCCACGAGCTAGCCTCCATCCCGGACAACACCCGCGTGATGACCGGCGCGCTCAGCCGGGCCCGCTTCCGTGGCCCAGACGCGGAGTTTTTCATTAGCGACGGCGCCATCGGCGCAGTGCAGTCGCTGCCGGCAGGCGTCTACATCGCCATGAACGGGCGGATCCGGGACCCGCCGAAGATCAGGAAGAACGTGGCGGCGAATCGGTTCGAGGCGGTGTGAGGCTGGATGCCTTCCATCCTCGGTAACGACAAGGTCCGCTGATGCGGGCCTTGTCGCAAGGGGAGATGAGGGGCATGGGGCCTGCCCGGCATTCCGACACGGCACGCCACATCAGCGGGCGTAACGGCATGCCGCTTGCGAGCGCAAGAAGCGGATATCGGCGGGTGGCACGGGCCGATAGATTCTCCCGACTCAACAAGACGGGAGTTGCAGATGGATGTACTGGCAAAGAAAGTGGCCATCGTCACCGGGGCCAGCTCCGGCATTGGACGTGCGACGGCCAGGCTGTTCGCCAGAGAAGGGGCGCGCGTGGTCGTGAGTGGACGTCGTTCCGCCAAACTCGACGCGCTTGTCAGTCAAATCGAAGCCGAGGGCGGGCAAGCGATCGCGGTGCCGGGCGACATCAAACACGAGAAGGTGGCCAAGGCCCTGGTCGACACGGCCAACGACCGCTTCGGTGGCCTTGACGTTGCGTTCAACAACGCGGGGATGGTGGGAGAGATCAAGCCCATCACGGAGATGTCGCTCGACGAATGGCACGAGATGCTCGACACCAATCTTGCCAGCGCGTTCCTGGGCGCCAAGTACCAGGTGCCGGCCATGCTGGCGCGCGGCGGCGGCTCACTCATCTTCACGTCCTCCTTCGTCGGCTACACGGCCGGCCTTCCCGGCATGGCGGCGTACGCCGCCAGCAAGGCGGGACAGATCGGCCTGGTCAAGGCGCTGGCGGCCGAATACGGCGCGAAGGGTATCCGGGTGAATGCCGTCCTCCCCGGAGGCACCGACACGCCCGCCAGCCTCACCCATGCGCCGGACGCCACGCCGGACGTGCAGGCTTTCGTGGAGGGCATCCATGCGTTGAAGCGCATGGCCATGCCCGAAGAGATCGCACGCTCCGTCCTGCATCTGGCATCGGATGCGTCGAGTTTCATCACGGGCACGGCCTTTCTCGTCGACGGCGGGGTATCCATCGCGCGCGCCTGACAGGGAGACAGGTCCGCTTCGGGTCGGCAGCCGACATCCGACGTGTCTGTCGGCTATCGGCCCCCTACGGCTCGCGCGAGACGTGGGTTCGCCGGCCCCTTCAGCGGCCCCTGCCAGCATCGGCCATGCGCGGAATGGCATCCCGGGCCACCGCGCAGGCCTGCATCGCCGCGACGGCACCTTGGCCAGGATGGGGCGCCCCCCATGCGTTGCACGGCAGCGGTGGGCGCGGGTAACGCCTATTTCCCCTCGCGGGACAGCAGGTGATCGGCCAACGCCTGATAGGCGGGAAGGGACGTCGCATCGTTGGCGGCGTTGGCCGCCTGCGGGTGCGACGCGAAGCGCACGATCACCATCTCCGCCTTCGGATCGATGTAGACGGTCTGGCCGTGGACGCCACGCGCCGCGAATGCGCCATGGGCGTTGTGGGTGACCCACCACATGTCGCGATACGACCAGCCGACCAGGCCCGGATGCCCGGAACGCGCGAATGCCGCGCGACTCCCTCCCTTGCGGATGTCCTCCACTACCGCGCGCGGGATGAGCTGCTCGCCCTGCCAGCTCCCGCCGTCGAGCAGCAGCTGGCCGAAGCGCGCCATGTCGCGCAAGCCGGCGCTGAAGCCACCTCCGGCCACCGGCATGCCGGTAGCATCCACCTGGAAGTAGCCGGCCTGCTCCATCCCCATGCGGCGCCAGATGCGTTCCGACAGCAGGGTCGCGACCGACTTGCCGGATGCGCGTGCGACGATCCAGCCCAGCACATCGGCGTTGGGCGTCTTGTACGCGAACGCCTCGCCCACCCGGCATCCGGACTCGGGCTGCAGCGTGCGCAGGTAGGCCGCCGTCCCGACCACCTCCGCACCAGGCTGCGGCAATGGATTGCTGGCCTTGGCGTACTCCCAGATTTCCGCTTCCGGATCGGCGTAGTCCTCGCTGTAACGCAGGCAGGTGGTCATGTCCATCACGTCGCGGACGCGCGCATCCGCGAACGCCGACCTCGCGAGCTCCGGCACGTAGCGCGTCACGGGCGCCGCCGGGTCGATCACGCCCTCGGCGGCCAACATCGCGGCCAGGGTACCGGTCAACGACTTGGTCACCGACATCGCGGCATGGCTGCGGTCCTCGCGCAGCTCGCCGGCATAGAACTCGTACACCACGCGGCCGCGATGCAGCACCACCAGACCGTCGGTGTAGTTGGCCGCCAGCGATGCCTTCCAGGTCATCGGCGCGCTCGCCCCGGTGGGCGTGAAGCGGATCGCATCGATCGCGCCGTCCAGCGCCACCGGCAGCGGCACCGGTGCGCCCAGCCCGCGCGACACCTCCACCGTGGGCAGGAACTCCCGCATGTGCACCACGCTCCAGCGCAGTGCGGGAAAGCGGAAGAACGACCCATCGGCCGCGCTCAGGCGCTTGTCGGGCGGCGGCGGAAAGCCCTGCATCCAGCCCAGGGCGCGGGGGTCGGAGGCCTCGGCATCGGGCGCAGCGTTCGGCGGGGCCGTATCGGCTGCGTGTGACGGCCCGGACATGCCCAGCAGCACGAGTGCGAGCGCGGCGACGAATGCATGTGTCATGGGCTGTTCCTCAGTCGAGTTCCTGGACCCCACCACCCGAGACGGTGAGGATCTGTCCGCTGACCCACGCCGCCGCGGGCGAGCACAGGTACAGCGCGGCATTGGCCATGTCCTGCGGCTCACCCAGTCGGTGGATGGGCGTGTGCGCAAGCATCCGCTGCTCGATGTCGTCGTTGAGCACCGACGCCAGCGCCGCGGTGCGGGTGGCGCCCGGCGCGATGCCGTTGATGCGCACGCCCAGCGGACCGAGGTCGAAGGCAAGATTGCGGATCAGGTGGTTGGTGGCGGCCTTGGAGGCCCCGTATGCGGCCATGCGCTTGTTGCGGTTCTCGCCCGCCATCGAGGTGATCGCCAGCATCGCGCCGCCGCCGGCTTTCTGCATTTCCGGCGCCGCCAGCTGGGCCAGCCGGAACAGCGAGAACACGTTGAGGTCGAATGCGCGACGGAAGTCGGCCATCGGCATGTCGAAGGGCTTCGGCCCGCCGCCGCCGGCATTGCTGACCAGCACGGTGAGCTTGCCGAAACGGGCGACGGTCTCCCGCACCAGCGCCTCCAGTGCGTTTTCGCGAGTCACGTCGCAGGCCAGGCCCAGCGCCTGGCCGCCGCGCGCCACGATGCCGTCGGCAACCGCCCGCGCCGCGCCTGCGTCCAGGTCGCTGGCCACCACGCCCGCGCCGGCGGCGGCGAACGTCTCGGCGATCGCGCGGCCGATGCCTGCGCCGGCGCCTGTGACCACGGCCACCTGGCCGTCCAGCCTGAAATCCGCAGGATCGAACATCGCGCGCTCCTCGCAGCCGGAATGACGTGCGGCTACTGTACGCCGACTTCACCGGCCCGGCACGCCGCTCGACCACCTGCCGTCGGAACGCCACCCATCGCTGGACCGATGTCCGCCGAGCCTTGTCCGAATACGATGCCCGCGCCTGCGCACCACCCGGCGAGTCGTGGCTCGTGCGCCGCGAATCCCGGCTTGATCGGCCTCCTGAGCGTGCCTGCACGCGCTTCCCAAGCCGCGCCACTGCCGCACGGGCCACCGCACGCGAGGCGGCGTCACCCTACCCCACGCTTCGCCTTGTGATACGCCACCAGCGCGTTCGCATGGCCGTGGCCCAGCTTGTGCTGCGACTTCAGCACGGCCACCTGCTCCATGTGCTTGCGGTCGCTGATGGCATCCAGCACCTTGAACCAGTGCTCCACCGGCTTGCCGTACTGCTTCTCTATCGAGGGGAAGTAGGAGGCCGGGCCTTTCACTTTTTCGTTCGTCGTCATCGTCGTCTCTCATCGTGCCGTGGCGGCGGCCGTCCCATTGGCTGCCGGGATACCGCCCTTGCCTGTTCGACGAAACTGCGTGCACGGGATCGACATGCGGACACGCGGTCGTCAGTCACAGCTCGCCCCCATTGCCTGTCCTTGCTATGCCCCATGAAAGGGCGTAGAACGGTTGCGCGCACACTCTCGGCGCCTACGAGCGCCCATGATGGAACCGAAAGAAGCCTGCGAAGCGGGCATCGTGCTGCGCATCGAATTTGCCGAGCGACGCAACGCCCTTGGCATGGGCTATGTGCAGGCCAGAGCGAACTTCAGGAGCGCGAAAGCGCCCTGCACGGTGTATGTCGTGACCCGCGAGCTGCACGCCACGCCCGAAGCCGCCGAGGATGACATCCTCAAGATCGCGCGGCGGCAGGGCTGGGGCATCGCCTAGGTTCGGACCCAGTCTCGACCGGCGCGTGGTCGACGGGTCCGAACGCCTGCCGCCTGATTCCGGATTCGCACTCTGCTCCAACCCGGCCCGTGCATCGCAGGCGGTGGGTGCCGGCGCGGTCGATCATGTCGGCGATCACCTTGGGCTGCGTTGAGCTGCCCCCGCATCGCGGGGCCGTTGCTTTCCATCACCCAGCAACGAGCTATTCGTTGCCGCCGCTCGTTCCTTCCGGCTCCTCCGTTCCCTGCCGGCTGATGCGCCACCGCGCGCCCAGGTTGCGGCTGGCTTCGTCGAGGCCTTGTCCTTGCCGGTCACCTTCAACACACCGTACGCCTCCAGCGCAGCGGCCATCAGGTCGCTGTCCAGCGCCATTTCGGTGTCAATGACTCGCTGGTGGAGATGGGCGATGCGCAGGATGAGCGGGCGCCGCAGGTCCAGCGTCTGCTGGCCTATGACGGGAGAAGATCGATGGCGATGTCGCCCCGCATGCGGATGTCAGGACGCGAACTGATCGATTTGTGCCCGTGGGGCCTAGAAGTGCAAATCGCTTTGCGCGATTTGCACATGTTCCACGAATCTATATGGAATCAGTTATTGGGCTTCGTCGGATTCGGATTCTCCGTATTGGGAACCCATACCCACGCGCAACCAGAGGAAACGCATATCCACTGAAAGCATCCCGAGACAGTACAAAATTCACCTTGGCCTGCTTGCACGGGAGCCGGCGCTGCTGCAGCCATACCGCCCAACATCATGGCCAATGCCATCGAAAGACCATATTTTGCCTTCATGAGATCGTCCTTGTGTCTTTTGCGCACCCTTAAGTAGGTGCGAAATCAGTAGATATGCAGACCAATCTCGTGTCAATACGATTGGCTTGATACATCGGTGTACCAAGGATCGCGACTGCCCCGCGTCTTCGCTTAGGAGGCCCTGTCTGGGCCATCGCATTTGGTACGCGGGGGAGACGCCAGCAGGTGGCTCGGACCAGATTGATTTGGCCGTCACGGGGTAGCGCCCGCACCCTCGCCTTTAGAAAAGAACCCCGGCCAAGGCCGGGGTTCCTCCTGCACCTCCGTGCGCGCCCCAGCGGGCAGACGCTCAGAAGGTGATGCTCCAACTGTTGATGTAGCCGGTGTCGACGCTGGCGCGATCGCGGGCGCGCAGACGCCAGCTGCCGTTGAGCGCTTCGCTGGACAGGTTGACCGTGTAGGTCTGGTTGATGTTGTCGGCGCTGCCGCCGCTGCGGTTGTGCAGCACGTATACCGAACCATCGGGTGCGATCAGGTCCACGATCAGGTCACCGATGTAGGTGTGCACGATGTTCACCGCCACCTGCGCGTTGCTGGGCGCATTGCCCGTACGGCCCGACACGGCGATGGTGCTGGTCACGCCGGTGCTGTTGTTGTCCGGAATGTTGACATCGGTGCCGTTGGTGTAGGTCGTCGTGCCGCCGCCCGGCGGGGTGCCGCCCTGCACCGCCGTCACCGCGCCGTCGGCGTTGGCGATGCCCGCGCCGCACCCGCCGGAGCACGTGCCGGGCAACGGACGCGCCGTGCTCTTCAACGTGCTTTCCACCTGTGCGGGCGTCAGCGGCGAGGGCGCCGCGGCCTGCATCAGCGCGACCACGCCAGCCACGTGCGGCGCCGCCATCGAAGTGCCGTTGTACGAGGCATAGCTGGCGCTGCCCGGCGTGGTGGTGCCGGTGTTGAGCGTGGACAGAATGCTGGCGCCCGGCGCGGAGATGTCGATGCCCGTGCCGTAGTTGGAGAAGCTGGCGCGCGAGCCCGCCGACGTGATGGCCGCCACGGCGATGACGTTGGGGCAGTTGGCGGGAACCGAACTGGACACGTTGGTGTTGCTGTTGCCGGCCGCCACCACCACCGTGGTACCGCGACCGACGGCGCCGTTGATCGCGTTCTGGTACGTGGTGGAGCAGGTGCCGCCACCACCCAGCGACAGGTTGATCACTTCGGCCGGGTTGGCGTTGGCGGGCACGCCGCTGACCGTGCCGCCGGAGGCCCAGGTGATCGCGTCCGCGATGTCCGAGGTGTAGCCGCCGCAGCGACCCAGCACGCGCACCGGCACCACCTTGGCGCCGAACGCGGTGCCGGCCACGCCACTGGCGTTGTTGGTGACCGCCGCCACCGTGCCGGCCACGTGGGTGCCGTGCCAGCTGGAATTGGTCACCGGTGAACCGCTGTAGCACTCGCCCGCCACCGGGTTCCAGTCGCCTTCGTCGTTGGGGTTCGAATCGCGGCCGTCGCCGTCGCGCGAGACGAACGTGTCGCTGATGAAGTCGTAGCCCGGCAGGAGGTTGGCGTTGAGGTCGGCATGGTTGGTGATGCCGGTGTCGATGACCGCCACCACCACGCCCGCACCGGTGGACTTGTCCCACGCCGGCCGCACGTTGATGCCCGCCGCCGTGGTGCCGAAGCCCCACTGTTCGGAGAAGCGCGTGTCGTTGGGCGTCAGCACCGCGTACATGCGCTGGTCCACTTCCACGTAATCGACGTTGGGATCGGCGGCCAGCTGGCGCATCAGCGATTCGGCTTCCACCCGGTCCAGCTTGCGGTCGGCGCGCACGACGTCCGCGCCGCTGGCGGCAAGACGGCGCAGCTTCTGCAGGCCCAGCGCGCGGCCACCGCGCTTGGCGACGCCGGTGCTGGCGGCCGTACTGAGCGAGCGTTGCAGCTGCGTCGCGTTGGTGCTTTCGGCACTGCCGTCGCGGTACTTCACGATGAAGCGATCGTAGCCGCCCGGCTCTTCCGCCCGCAGGCCGCTCATGTCCACGCGGCCGGCCATCGCCGGCAACGCGTACAGGGACATCAGCACCGCCGACGACAGGCACAGCAGGCGCACACGCGAACCATGCTTTGCAATTCCAGACATCAGACTCTCCCTCAAAGGTTGACAGCCGCGAATGCGGCAAGAGCCCGGTCGGGGCGCGGAGACTGACACGGGAGGGCGTAGCGGACTGCCGCGTTCGACCGGGCGACACGCCATGCAATGCATGGCGCACCACGACGCTAGCGGAGCCCGGCCGCGTGAATCAGCGATGAAAGCCACACTTCATCGCATGATGTTTCAAACGTAATCGCCGGGATACACGCATGAAGCGGGAGCCACCGGTGGACACCGCTTCGTAGATTCATTTACGTGCTGCATGCGTGAAGATCGCGAATTTTCTATTCCTGCGCGCGTCGGTTGCGTACGCGAAAAGGAGGTTCGCTCGATGCGTCTCTTCCTGAGGTAGAGACACGGCCGTGGATCGGTCGCTCACGCCATCGCGGCCTGGCAAGCCCGGAAGAGGTCTTCTCGAGACGAGAAACCCCGGCCAAGGCCGGGGTTTCTCCTGCACTTCCCTGTACATGCTCGCGGTGCATCCTCAGAAGGTGACACTCCAGCTGTTGATGTAGCCGGTATCCTTTCTGGCGCGATCCCGGGCACGCAGGCGCCAGCTGCCGTTGAGCGCTTCGCTGGACAGGTTGACCGTGTAGGTCTGGTTGATGTTGTCGGCGCTGCCGCCCGTGCGGTTATGCAGCACGTACACCGAACCATCGGGTGCGATCAGGTCCACGATCAGGTTACCGATGTAGGTGTGCACGATGTTCACCGCCACCTGCGCGTTGCTGGGCGCATTGCCCGTACGGCCCGACACGGCGATGGTGCTGGTCACGCCGGTGCTGTTGTTGTCCGGAATGTTGACATCGGTGCCGTTGGTGTAGGTCGTCGTGCCGCCGCCCGGCGGGGTGCCGCCCTGCACCGCCGTCACCGCGCCGTCGGCGTTGGCGATGCCCGCGCCGCACCCGCCGGAGCACGTGCCGGGCAACGGACGCGCCGTGCTCTTCAACGTGCTTTCCACCTGTGCAGGCGTCAGCGGCGAGGGCGCCGCGGCCTGCATCAGCGCGACCACGCCAGCCACGTGCGGCGCCGCCATCGAGGTGCCGTGGTACGAGGCGTAGCTGGCGCTGCCGGGCGTGGTGGTGCCGCTGTTGAGCGTGGACAGGATGCTCTGCCCCGGCGCGGAGATGTCGATGCCCGTGCCGTAGTTGGAGAAGCTGGCGCGCGAGCCCGCCGACGTGATGGCCGCCACGGCGATGACATTGGGACAGTTCGCCGGCACGGCGTTGGACACGTTGACGTTGCTGTTGCCGGCCGCCACCACCACGGTGGTACCGCGACCGACGGCGCCGTTGATCGCGTTCTGGTACGTGGTGGAGCAGGTGCCGCCGCCGCCTAGCGACAGGTTGATCACTTCGGCCGGGTTGGCGTTGGCGGGCACGCCGCTGACCGTGCCGCCGGAGGCCCAGGTGATCGCGTCGGCGATGTCCGAGGTCAGGCCGCCGCATCGGCCCAGCACGCGCACCGGCACCACCTTGGCGCCGAACGCGGTACCGGCCACGCCACTGGCGTTGTTGGTGACCGCCGCCACCGTGCCGGCCACATGGGTGCCGTGCCAGCTGGAGTTCGCGACCGGGGAATTGAGGTAGCACTCACCCGCCACCGGGTTCCAGTCGCCTTCGTCGTTGGGGTTCGAATCGCGGCCGTCGCCGTCGCGCGAGACGAAGGTATCGCTGATGAAGTCGTAGCCCGGCAGGAGGTTGGCGTTGAGGTCGGCATGGTCGGTGATGCCGGTGTCGATGACCGCCACGACCACACCCGCGCCGGTGGACTTGTCCCACGCCGGCTGCACGTTGATGCCCGACGAGGTCGTGCCGAAGCCCCACTGTTCGGAGAAGCGCGTGTCGTTGGGCGTCAGCACCGCGTACATGCGCTGGTCCACTTCCACGTAGTCGACGTTGGGATCGGCGGCCAGCTGGCGCATCAGCGACTCGGCTTCCACCCGGTCCAGTTTGCGATCGGCGCGCACCACGTCCGCGCCGCCTGCCGCCAGCCGGCGCAGTTTCTGCAGGCCCAGCGCGCGGCCGCCGCGCTGGGCGACGCCGGTGCTGGCCGCATTGGTCAGCGAGCGCTGCAATTGCGTCGGATTGGTGCTTTCGGCACTGCCGTCGCGGTACTTCACGATGAAGCGGTCGTAGCCGCCCGGCTCTTCCGCCTGCAGGCCGCTCATGTCCACGCGGCCGGCCATCGCCGGCAACGCGTACAGCGATGCGAGCACGGCAGACGACAGGCATAGCAGGCGAACTCGCGAACCACGCATTGCAAATCCAGACATCAGCTTCTCCCAAAATGTTGAAAAAGCCGCGAACGCGGCAAAGGCCCGGACGGGACGCAAGAGGTGGCACGGAGGACATGGCGGCCTGCCGCGTTCGGCCGAACGACGCGCCGTGCAACGCATGACGCATCCAGACGCTAACGGAGCGAACCCGCGCCATTCCGTGACAGCGAGCACACTTGATCGCATCACGATTGCAGCGAAATCTAGATTGCCTCCGCCTTGAGGAGCATCCGCGGAACGACGGGCAGCGCCATGCTCGGCACTCGGCCCCGCGATGCGGTTCCATCTCACACTTGCATCGCACCCGCCACAAAAAAACGAGGCCCGCCAAGGGCGGGCCTCGTCCTCGTCCGTGCGCAAGGGTGGATCAGTCGCGCAGCTTCACCAGCCAGCCATGGCGATCCGGCAGGCGGCCGTACTGGATATCGGTCAGTTCCTTGCGGATGCCCATCGTCACTTCACCCGCCGGCGCGTTGATGTCGCCAACGGCGAAGCCCTTGCCCTTCAGCTGGCCGATCGGCGTGATCACGGCGGCGGTGCCGCAGGCGAAGACTTCGACGATGTCGCCGGAGGTCACGCCCTGCTTCCACTCATCGATGGAGACCTTGCGCTCTTCGACGGCGTGACCGCGATCGCGCGCGATCTGCAGGATGCTGTCGCGGGTGATGCCTTCCAGGATGCTGCCCGACAGCGCCGGGGTGACGATGCGGCCGTCCTTGTAGACCAGGAACACGTTCATGCCGCCGAGTTCCTCCAGGTACTTGCCTTCCACCGGATCGAGGAACAGCACCTGCGAGCAGCCCTGTGCCTGCGCTTCCTGCTGCGGCAGCAGCGAGGCGGCATAGTTGCCGCCGCACTTCGCCGCGCCAGTACCGCCCTTGGCGGCGCGTGCATAGTCTTCGGACAGCCAGATCGACACCGGCGCCACGCCCTTGGCGAAGTAAGCGCCCGCCGGGCTGGCGATGACGTAATAACCGGCCTTCTGCGCGGCGCGCACGCCGAGGAAGGCTTCGGTGGCGATCATGAAGGGACGGAAGTACAGGCTGGTCTCCGGCGCCGACGGCACCCAGTCGCCATCGACGGCGACAAGTTGGCGCAGCGACGCGACGAACTCGGACACCGGCAGCTGCGGCAGCGCCAGGCGTGCGGCCGAGCGCTGCAGGCGCGCGCCGTTGGCGTCGGGACGGAAGGTCCAGATGGAACCGTCGGCATGGCGGTAGGCCTTGATGCCTTCGAAGATCTCCTGACCGTAATGCAGCACGGAAGCCGCCGGGTCCAGCGACAGCGGGCCGTAGGCGCGTACCTGCGCATCATGCCAGCCCTGCGCCTTGTCCCAGGTGATCTCGACCATGTGGTCGGTGAAGTGCAGGCCGAAACCGGGATTGGCGAGGATGGCGTCGCGCTCGGCGGCCGTGCGGGCCTTCTCGTTGCGGATCACGCGGTAGGTCAACGGGGCGGCGTTCATCACGTTCATCTCTTCCTTCCTGACGGGTTCTGCAGCGGGCGAGCCGGGGCTCAGAGCATGCCGGTTTCCAGCTTGGCGGCTTCGGACATCATGTGGCGGCCCCACGGCGGGTCGAACACCAGTTCGACATCGGCCTCGGCCACGGTGGGGATCATTTCCAGCTTGCTGCGCACGTCGTCGACCAGGATCTCGCCCATGCCGCAGCCGGGGGCGGTCAGCGTCATCTTGACCTCGACGCCGCGCTGGCCATCCTCGCGGGTGCTGAGGTTGGCTTCGTACACCAGGCCCAGGTCGACGATGTTGAAGGGGATCTCCGGATCGAAGCAGGTGCGCAGCTGGTTCCAGACCAGCGCCTCGACCTCGTCGTCGCTGGCGTTGTCCGGCAGCGACAGCGGTTCGGTGGGTTCCTTGCCGATGGCGTCGCCGTCCTTGCCGGCGATGCGGAACAGGTTGCCTTCCACGAAGACGGTGTAGCTGCCGCCCAGCGCCTGGGTGATGTAGCCGTAACTGCCGGCCGGCAGGGTGACGAGTTCGCCCTGCGGCACCAGCACGGCCGCGCAATCGCGGGAGAATTGGACGGGTTCGCTGCTGCGGGAATACATGCCGGACCAGATGGTGGCGCGCGTGGGGCGCTGCAAGGCGGCCTATTGTAGCCCCCACCCCCGGGAACCGGGTCGAAGCCTTATCCTTGGCGGCCCTGTCGGAGTTCCCATGCCCCCCGCGACGCGTCGCCCTTCCCGCTGGCTGGTCCCCCTGATGTTGCTGCTCGGCGGCGCCAGCCTGGTCCTGATCTGGGTGACGGCCGCCCTCTATCTGCAACGGCAGGCGGGCTGGATGGCCCTGCTTGCGGCTCTGGACGTGATCGTGGTGCTGCGTCTGGCCGGCATGCCGGCGGGCACGCCGCGGGCCGCGCTGGCACTGGTGGCGACGGTGGTGATCTGCGGGATGTCGCTGTGGGGCATCGTGGCGACGCAGTTGGGCTTCGCGCTGGGGCTCACGCCGTGGGATTCGGCGCTGAAGCTGGGCCTGCACCATGGCTGGACGCTGCTGATGTTGGCGATGACGCCGCTGGACTGGGCCGCGCTGGCGCTCGCCCCGCCGGCCGCCGCGTGGGGCGCACGCTGACCGTTCAGGCCAGTCCCCCCTCGCGCATGCAAGTGGCGAACACCTGCACGGCCTGCTCGATCTCGGCCACGGACATGCTGGCGAATCCCATCAGCAGCCCGGCCTGCGAGGGAGAACGCTGGTAGTACGGCGCGATGGAGTACAGGTCCAGCCCTTTGTCGCGCGCGGCGAGGATCAATGCGTTCCCCTGTTCCGGGTCCGCCCTGCGCAGCCACGCGACAAGGTGCATGCCAGCGCGCGAGTCGGCCACATGCAGCGCATCGCCCAGTTCCCGCGACAGCGCGGCCAGCAGCGCGCCACGTCGCTCCAACAGCGCGCGCCCGGCGCGGCGCAGGTGGCGCTCGAAGCCGCCATCGGCCATGAAGTTGGCCAGCGCGGCCTGCTCGATGGCGGAACTGCCGAAGTCGTCCTGCCACTTGGCGTTGAGGTAATCGCGCTGCAGGCCGGGCGGCATCACCAGGTAACCCAGCCGCAGCGAGGGGAACAGCGCCTTTGAGAACGTGCCCACGTAGACCACACGGCCGTCGCGGTCCAGTGAGCGCAGCGCAGCCAGCGGCTGGGCGTCGTAGCGGAATTCGCCGTCGTAGTCGTCCTCGAAGATCCAGCAGTCGTGCCGGCTGGCATAGGCCAGCAGTTCCAGCCGGCGCTCCAGCGTCATGACCACGCCGGAAGGGAACTGGTGCGACGGCGTCACGCACACCAGCTTGGGCGGCGCGGCAGGCAGCCGGTCCAGGCGCAGGCCGTGCGCGTCCACCTCCACGGCCTCCACCTGCGCACCATGGATCTGCAGCACTTCGCGCATCGCCGTGTAATGCGGTTCCTCCAGCACGGCGCTTTCGCCCACGTCCAGCAGCACGCGTGCGGTCAACGCCATGGCCTGCTGGGTACCGGCGACGATGAGCACGTCCGCGGGGGCGGCCTGCACGCCGCGACGGCGCGCCAGGTAGTCGCACACCGCTTCGCGCAGAGCCGGCAGGCCCTGGGTCATCGGGTAGCTGGGGGGCGTGTACGCGGCGGCGCGGCCCAGTTCGCGCGCCCAGGCGGTGGTGAGCGCGGGGTTGGTGTACGGCACACCGTAGGAGAAGGCGTAGCGCATGCCGGGCGTTGCCCGCCCGGGCATGGTGGCGTGGTCGTGGAAACGGCGGCCGCGCCGGGCGAAGGCGGACTGCGGGGGGTGCTCGACCTGGGCGGGCGACGGCAGTGCCTCGGGCTTGACCGGGGGCGTGACGAAGCTGCCCGACCCCACCTGGCCGCGGACGAAGCCCTCCGCCCGCAGCTGCTCGTAGGCGGCCAAGACGGTGTTGCGCGACAGACCCAGCTCGCGCGCCAGCTGGCGCGTGGCCGGAAGGCGGCCACCTTCGCCCAGGCGGCCGGCGAACATGGCCGCCTTGAGGGCCCGGGTCAGCTGGGCATGCAGCGGCCCCTGGCCGTCCATGTTCACGTGCACGAAAAACTCCCTGCGTGGATTGGCCCTATTCCAAGCGATGGAATTGGACCTTGATAGTGCCACTTCCAAGCGCGTTGATAGAGCCAATTCCCCTGCCGGAGGTGTCCCGCCATGCCCGTCCTGCTCGCCCACGGCGTCGAACGCCCTCATCTCCGGACGCCCTGGGTGCTGCTCGCGGCGGCCACTGGCGCGGTGCTGGACCTCGGTGTGGTGGTCCTGTTCTGGGGGTTCGAGGGCGTGGACCCGCTGCGCATCCCGCAGTCCATCTCCGCCTGGTTCCTCGGCCGCGCCGCCTACGACGGCGGCACCTCCACCGCCTTGCTCGGGGTGCTGGCCTACACGGCGCTGGTGTGGCTGCTGGCGCATCTGTACCTGGCCGCGTTCAGGCGTCATGCCGCGCTGCGCCGACACCCGTTGCGCGTCGGCGCCCTGTTCGGCGCGTCGATGTACGTGGCGGTGTTCCATGTGGCCGTCCCTTTGCTGGCGGTGGAGGGCGGCGCACCGTCCCGACCCGACGGGGTGCTGGTATGCCTGCTGGCGTGCGCCGGACTGATCGGCGTACCGATCGCCTGGGCGTGCGGACGCGTGATGCGTCGCTGAAATCCGCGTCGGCATGGCCCCGTGGGGCGGGGACGCAATTGGATCTGTGCATGCGCGCACGCCACACGTCCAATCGCAGCCCCGATGTCCCATCCGCATGCACATGACACCTTCCTGCTTCCGCCGTGCCGTCGCTCCCACCGTGTTCCTCGCCGCCGCCTTCGCGGGCTCGCTCGACCTGCTGTACGCCTTCGCCTTCTGGGGTGCCCAAGGGGTGCCACCGGTGCGCATCCTGCAATCCATCGCCTCGGGGTGGCTGGGGCGCGAAGCCTATTCGGTCGGCGCGCCTGCGGCCGTGCTCGGCGCACTGTCGCACTACGGCATCGTGCTGGTGATGGCGTGGGCCTGTTATCGGGTGGCGCGCATCTGGCCCGCACTGGCCCGGCGCCCCTGGCTGTTCGGACCGCTCTACGGTGCAGTGCTCTATCTGGCGATGACCTACGTGGTGGTGCCGCTCTCCGCCGCAAGCAACGGGCAATGGCCTGCGTGGCAATGGAGCCAGCTGGCGCACCTGGCTGCGCACATGGCGCTGGTGGGCACACCCTGCGCATTCGCCGCCGCACGCGCGCTGCGCGGCCCGGCGCCCGGCTGACGACAAAAGGGCGTGCACGTTCATTCCGGCCCGCATGCCGACAACGGCAACTCCATCGCCTGCAGTCCCTCGCCGGTCAGGGACGACTCGGCAAACAGCACCAGGCCCATCACGCGGATGTCCGCATCCGCAGGCAGCGGCACGCTGGCCTCGCTGGCATGTGTGTCGCCGAGGACTGGCAATGGCCCCTGCAGGTGTCTTACCACCCGGTCGTGCCGCAGCCACCTGCCGGCGTTCTCGCCGCCCGTCACCCGCCGGCTCAGCCCGTCCTCATAGAGGGCCAGCCACAACAGCGATGACGAGACGGACGCTTCCCGCGTGTGTGCGCCGATCGCCACGCGCAATTCGCCCTGTCCGCGCGTGACATCCAGGGAGAGGTCGATGCCCGGCGGCAGAAAACGCTCCGCCGCCAGCAGCCTCGAGAACGCGCCCGTGTCCCGCCAATCGACCAGCACGTGCCGACCCATCATCACCTGAGGCGTCACCACCACGCGCTTGCCGGCGAGCAGGACGCGTGCCTCCTGTCGCCTGCCATGCAACGGTGCGGCGAACGGATCGGGCCAGCCGATATCGTCCCAGTAGTCCACGTGCAGCGCCAACAGCACGGGCCGCTGGTCTGGCGGCTGGAGCGCCAGCGACGACAGCCATCGATCCGCTGCGGGGCATTCGCTGCAGCCTTCGGCGGTGTACAACTCGACCAACGGCACACGCCCGCTTCCGCTCGTCATCGAACACGCCGCATCGGCTTCCATGCACGCGGCGATGCCCGTGATCCAGCAGACGGCCCGCAATGCACTGCGCAGCATGGCGACTCCCAGGCGTGAATGGAAGGCATGACGCTAGCGGCGCGCTCCCGTGAGCGTTGTGCAGGCGCTGCGCAAGTCGTGGCCCGGGATATCGCTGCACGCGCCGCATGGACGCGCCGGTCCGGATGATCAAGCCGCGCATATCGTTTTCGTCGTGGTGCGCGCAATCCCGGGGTTAAGAACTCGTGATGCTGACGGAAGCCCGCCGACGCAGCGCGGGCGCCTTCCACCCATCACGGAGCCATCCCATGACGTTGCAGCACAGCCCACTGCGCGAGGCCATCCGCGTGGCGCTCGCCGCCACCGCGATGTACACCTGCGCCGCGGCCGCCCAGGACAGCACGCAGGACCCCACCACGCTGGACCGTATCGAGGTCACCGGCAGCCGCATCCGCCAGGTCGACATGGAAAGCGCCGCGCCGGTGTTGACCATCAGCCGGGACGACATCGAGCGACAGGGTTTCCAGTCCATCGCCGACATCCTGCAGAACATCTCCGCCACCGGTGCGCCGGCGATCAGCCGCGCCATGCCGTTGTCGGCGGGCGAGAATGTGGGTGGACAGTTCATCGACATGCGCAACCTCGGCACCGTGCGCACGCTGGTGCTGGTGAACGGCCAGCGCATCGGCGCCAGCACCAGCGGCCTGCAGGACATCTCGCTGATCCCGACCGCCGCCGTCGAACGCATCGAGGTGCTGAAGGACGGCGCCTCGTCGATCTACGGCTCCGACGCCATCGCCGGCGTGGTCAACATCATCACCCGCTCCGGTGTGGAAGGCGCGCAGGCGCAGCTCTATCACGGCCAGTACGACGAGGGCGACGGCAAGATCACCCGCGCCGACTTCGTACTGGGTTTCAACGGCGACCGCGGCTCGCTGACCACCGCGGTGGAGTACCGCAAGGAAGAGGAGGTCATGGCCCGCGACCGGCCATACTCGGCGTACCCGCAGGGCCAGTGGCATCCCACGCGCGGATGGACGACGGTGAGTCAGTGGGGCGTGATCAATCTTCCCGCGTCCCTGGGCGGCAATCGCGTGCTCGACGCCGGCGCCGACTGGCGCAACATCGGCAACTTCCATGCGCTCAACACCAATACCGGCACCAGCGCGGCCGATCCGGCCGGCTCCACCGCCGACAAGAGCAATCCCAACCAGCAGACCCACCTGCGCACGCCGCTCGAGAGCCGCTCGCTGTTCGTCGATGGCAGCTTCGACCTTAACGAGGACATCCGCCTGCGCGGCAGCATGCTGTACAGCGAGCGCGAGGCGGCACGGCAGGTGGCCGGCTACCCGTTCCAGAGCGCGTCGTTCGGCCTGATGATGTCGGCCGACAGCTACTACAACCCGGTCGGTACGCACCACGGTTATGCCACACCGACCGCCGTCAACTTCGCGCGCCGCACGTGGGAGATCCCGCGCGTGGACAAGCCCACCTCCACCACCTGGCGCTTCACCGCGGGCCTGGAGGGCAGCTTCCAGGCGGGCGAACGGTTCTACGACTGGGACGTGAACTACCTGTACAACAACAACAAGGTCCAGCAGGAGAACTACGGCAACCTCAATCTGGCGCGCGTGGCGCATGCGGTGGGCCCGTCGTTCCTCAACGCCAACGGCCAGGTGCAATGCGGCACGCCGACCAGCCCGATCCCGCTGACCGACTGCGTGGCCTGGAACCCCTTCATCCCCTTCGGCCGCGTCGGCGACGGCGGCCTGACCGACAACCAGGCGCTGACCGACTTCCTGTTCCAGACGTTGAACTCGACCGGCGAGACGGAGACCGAAGCGTTCACCGCCAATCTGTCGGGCTCGCTCTTCGCGCTGCCCGGTGGCGAACTGGGCTTCGCCGTGGGCGTGGAAAGCCGCAAGGAATCCGGCCGTTTCATTCCCGACGCGATGGCGGTGACGGGCAACTCAACCACCCTGTCCGCAGGCCCCACCCGCGGCAGCTATCGCGTGGACGAGCTGAATGCCGAGCTGTCGATCCCCCTGCTGGCCAACCTGCCCGGTGCCGAGGAGTTGAGCTTCAGCGTGGCCACGCGCTATTCGGACTACGACACCTTCGGCGATACCACCAACAGCAAGCTCGGTTTCAAGTGGAAGCCGGTCGACTCGGTGCTCGTGCGCGGCACCTACGCCGAAGGCTTCCGCGCGCCGACCATCAACGACCTGTACGGCGGGGGTTCGCAGACCTTCAGCTTCTTCACCGACCCTTGCGACACGCTGTTCGGGGCATCGGCCGGCAATGCATCGGTCCGCGCGCGCTGCGCCCAGGACATCGCCAATGCCGACACCTACCGCCAGCTCGCACAGGGCTTCGTCCCGGCCGGATCGCCGAACTCGCAGACACCGGTGGCGTTCTTCAACGGCTCCAACCCGGACCTGCTGGCGGAATCGTCCGAATCGAAGACGCTGGGCGTGGTGTGGAGCCCGGGATTCGCCAGCGGCCTGAACGTCAGCCTGGACTGGTGGAACATACGTATCGAAGACACGATCGTGGCCGATACGCCCACACAGATGCTCAACGACTGCTACATCCAGAACGATGCCGCGCGCTGCGCCGCCTTCACCCGCGACCCGGTGCTCGGCTTCGTCAACAACCTGACTTTCAACGGCATCAACGCCGGTTACCGCGAAACGGAGGGCTACGACCTGGACCTGAGCTATCGCCTTGCCACCGAAGCGGCGGGCGATTTCCGGCTGGTCTGGCAGACCACCTACACCGCGCGCGATGAGATCAAGACCGACACCAACCCCGCCACCCTGCCGCAGCAGTTGGTCGGCTACGCGACCTCGCCCGGTTTCATCGGCACGTTCCGCGTCCGCTCCAACGCCAACCTGACGTGGACCTACGGCAGCTTCGGCGCGACCTGGGGCGCCCGCTACTACTCCTCGCAGAAGGAAACCTGCCTGTCCGCAGCCCTGTTCCCGGACGAATGCAGCGATCCCAGCTTCGTCGCCGCTAACCCGGCGCAGTCCCGTGCGGTGCACAAGCGCGGCTCGGTGACGTTCAACGACATCGAGTTGCGCTGGACGGCGCCGTGGGATGCGACGATCTCGGTGGGTGCCAACAACGTGTTCGACCGCCAGGGCCCGCAGTTCTACAGCCAGCCCAGCGCCAACGTGTCCTACCACGGCCAGTACGACATCGGCCGCTTCCTCTACATGAAGTATCTGCAACGCTTTTGAGCGACGCCCGCGTCCGGACCCGTGCTGGGGCCGGACGCGGGGCGCGCAGCGGCTGCACATCCATCGCGCGCGTGCGGTCCATTGCCGGCGCTGCCCGGGCACCACGCGCCCCCGTGCGTTGCGCGATGCTGCATGCGTCCACAGCGCCGCACCGCTCTCACGGCCAGACCGGGCGCCAGTTCCCCGCAGAGGAACGTCCTGCCCTTCAGGTGGACATGCCCGGCCCCGCCGGGCGTTCTTTTTTGCGGCCGGGAAACGCGGCCGGGGCGACGCATTGGCCCTCGTGCAGGGCAGCGAATTGGCCCTCAAACGCCGCGCCAATGACGCCTAGAGTGGTCTTGATGCAGTGCTTCCAGCGCATGCATGCAGAGGGCCAATACGATGCGCACACTCCACTACAGCCTCAGGTTCGGCGACAGTCTCGATCTCTCCCGACTTCCCGACGATGCCTTCCACGTCCTGCATGCGCGCGGCCGCGGCATCCAAGTGGATACACCCGCCGGATGGATGTCGCTGTGGTGGCCGCTGCACGGCCCACTGGCTCTGTCCGCCACGGGCGGCCACTGGACCCTGCCCTCACGCCACATGCAGGTGTGGCGTGACGGTGCGCTGCGCTGCCGCGCACTCGGTGCGCGCGGATGGCTCGCACTGTGTGCGCCCGTGGCCGCATGGGAGCGTATGGGGCAGACCCGCGAGCCGGCGAACGGGCTACTGCCATGGCGCGGCCGCGCCAGCCGCGACGCGGCGGGCCTGCTCGCACGGATTGCCCGCGACGGCCACGCAGGCGATGCACGCACGCCGGGCGACCCTGCCACGTTGCTCGAAGCCCTGCATTCTGCGCTGGCCGACCTGCAGGTCGATCTACAGGCCTGCCTGGCCCGCTGCAACGGCCGCACCCTGGCACGGCGGCAGCAGACGTTGCTGCGCCTGCTGCGCGTGCGCCATACGATCGAATGCAACCCCGACGTGCGGCTGGACCTGGATGCGCTGTCCGGCATGGCGAACTACTCGCCCTGCCACCTTATCCGCATCTATCGCAACGTGTTCGGGGAAACACCCACCGAGTACGCCGCGCGCCTGCGCGAACGCCAGGCTTGGGACATGGTCAGCGGTACCGGACTGCCGATCTGCGAGATCACCGGAATGCTGGGATTCGAGAGCCAGAGCGCATTCTGCCGCGCGTTCAAGAACGCCTTCGGCCGCACCACTTCGGAAGTCCGCCGCCTGCGACAGGAGGACGCCGACGAAGTGCGCCAGCCCGCTGCCGCCTGACGACCAGGATGCGCGCAGGCCGGCGGCCTCAGTGCCCGCCGTCCAGCGCCTTCAGTTCGCTGACCAGCGCGTTCGCCATCTCCGAGCCGTCGCCGTACAGCATGCGGGTATTGTCGGCGTAGAACAGCGCGTTCTCGATGCCGGCGAAGCCCGTGCCCTTGCCGCGCTTGATGACGATGGTGTTCTTCGAATTCACCACGTCGAGGATGGGCATGCCGTAGATGGGGCTGGCCGGGTCGGTCTTCGCCACCGGGTTGACCACGTCGTTGGCGCCGATGACCAGCGAGACGTCGGTGTTGGCGAACTCGGGGTTGATGTCGTCCATGTCGGCGATCAGGTCGTAGGGCACGCCGGCTTCGGCCAGCAGCACGTTCATGTGGCCCGGCATGCGGCCGGCGACCGGGTGGATGGCGAACTTCACCTTCACCCCGCGTTCCATCAGCTTCTGCGTCAGCTCCCAGATCTTGTGCTGCGCCTGGGCCACCGCCAGGCCGTAGCCGGGCACGATCACCACGCGTTCGGCATAGGCCATCATCGCGGCCACGTCGGCGGCTTCGATGGGCTTCATCGATCCGCCGATCTCCTGCATGGCCGCGCTGCCGCCACCGAAGTTGGAGAACAGCACGTTGCTGATCTTGCGGTTCATCGCCTTGGCCATCAGCCGCGTCAGCAACATGCCGGCCGCGCCCACCATGGTGCCGGCGATGATCAGCGCTTCGTTGCCCAGCACGTAGCCTTCGAACGCCACCGCCAGGCCGGTGAAGGCGTTGTACAGCGAGATCACCACCGGCATGTCGGCGCCGCCGATGGGCAGCGTCATCAGCACGCCCAGCGCCAGCGACAGCACGAAGAAGGCGATGATCCATGGCATGGCCAATGTGGCCAGCGCCATCACGCCGCAGGCGATGGCGGCCAGCGCGACCAGGGCGTTGAACCACTGCTGGCCCGGGAAGGTGTAGCGCTTGTCCATGCGCCCGTCGAGCTTGGCCCAGGCGATCACCGAACCGGTCAGCGAGACCGCGCCGATCAGCGCGCCGGTGACAGCCAGCGACAGCGTGAAGGTCGACGGAACAGCCGCTTCGCCGCCGGAATAGCGCACCAGTTCCACCGCGCCGATGGCCGCCGCGGAACCGCCACCCATGCCGTTGAACAGCGCGACCATCTGCGGCATGTCGGTGATGGCGACCTTCTTGCCCCACACCCAGTTCAGGCCCACGCCGACCACGATGGCCGCGACCATCAGGCCGATGTTGTGCAGGCCCGGCAGGAAGAACGTGGCGATCGTGGCGATCAGCATGCCCACGCCCGCCCACTGGATGCCGCTGCGTGCGGTCCGGGGGCTGGCCATGCGCTGCAGGCCCAGCAGGAACAGCGTAGCGGCCACGAAATAGCTCAGCTTCACCAGCGTCAACGCACTCATGCAAGGCTCCCTTCAGACGACGACGCGGACCGCTTGTCCAACCGATGGTGTTCACGCATCTCGATGGCGGTCTTCAGCAGCCCCACCATGCCCAGGCCGAACGCGACCAGTCCCAACGACAACTGGTTCACCACCGTCGTATCGGCCAGGTACGCACCGACCAGCCCGGCCACCATCGGGGTGACCGTATACAGGGACAGCAGCACAAGCATCCAGCGCCCCTTGCGCGGGTCCTGCCAGACCCGCCTGGAGACGTCGTTCTGCGTTCTGGTGGGGTCCTGCAGCGAAGACAGGCCGATGCCGATGCCGGCGTACAGCAGCACGTAGTTGAAATCGTCGTAGACCGTCGCCCCGCTGTCGGTGCCGGCCACCGCGAGCGACCAGCCCGCTTTGGCCGCGTACCCCAGCGCCACCAGCAGCGCGGGGTACTGCAGGTAGCTCAACCACTGGAAGAGGTCGCGCGCGGTGGCGCGAGCGGGCGCAGGCGTGATCGGCATGCTGCTCACTTGCCACCCGCGGGCTTGCTGCTCTTGAACATCTCCAGCATGCGCTCGGTGACCACGTAGCCTCCGGCGGCGTTACCGGCGCCAAGCAGGACGGCGATGAAGCCGATGGCCTTCTCCAGCGTCGTATCGGCGTGGCCCAGCACCACCATCGCGCCGATCAGCACGATGCCGTGAATGAAGTTGGAGCCCGACATCAGTGGCGTGTGCAGGATCACCGGCACCCGCGAAATGATCACGTGCCCGGCGATGGCCGCCAGCATGAAGATGTACAGCGCCACGAACCCGTCGCTCATCCGCTCCCCCATCCTGTCCACGTTGTCGGCGCCGCCGCGCAGGGGCGGGGCGTGTTCCGCATCATAACCATACCTGAATCCACCGGGGCTCCAGCGGGGGCGTGTCAACCGGACGCGCCGTGGCGCGTTCCCGCCTGCGGTAACCACGGAGGATCGACCTTGACGCCCATCCCCGCCCCTGCGCATCCGCATCGCCCGCGCCCTTCGGATCGCGGCTGATTCACGGCACCGGCCGCTAAGCTATGTTGGTGAGCAGCGCCCCCCCTCCGTCGCCGGACACGATGTCGTCCCCCGTATCGGCGGCGACGCTGGAACGGTTCCTCGCCGACATCGGCCCGCGGGCGTTCCGTTTCGCCGAGGCCGGACTGCGCCACCGCGAGGACGCGCTGGATGCGGTGCAGGACGCCATGATGAAGATGCTGGCCTACGCAGACCGCCCCGCCGAAGAATGGACCCCGCTGTTCTGGAGCATCCTGCGGCGGCGGATCGTGGACCTGCAGCGCCGCGCCAGCTTCCGGCTGCGCTGGCTGCTGCCCACCGGCGACCGTGGCGAGGAAGGCCCGGTGGACTGGGCGCCCGACCTGGGCGCGGGCCCCTCGCAGGCGCACGACCAGCGCGAGGCCTACGCGCGTCTGGTGAGGGCGCTGCGCGGCCTGCCGGCACGCCAGCGCGAAGCGTTCACGCTGCGCGTGCTGGAAGAACTGGACGTGGCGGACACCGCGCGCGTCATGGGTTGCTCGGAGGGATCGGTGAAGACCCACCTGTCCCGTGCGCGAGACGCCCTGCAGAAGCAACTGGAGGAATTCCGATGAACCCGCATACCTGTGACGACGGCGGCTTCGATGCGCAGGCCCGCAGCCTGCATCGCGCGGCGCTGGCGCAGATGTCGCCTCAGACCCTGGCGCGCCTGCGCGCCGCCCGCCATGAAGCCCAGCGCGCCGCGCCGGCCTCCGGCGGCGCGCGCCCGTGGCGCTGGCTCACCGCGACCGCGTTCACCGCCGTGCTGGCGGTCGGCGTCGGCCTGCAGTTCCTGCCGCAGGCGCCCACCCCCTCCTCCCCCGGCGTCACGACGCCCGTGCCGCTGGCTGCGACCGACGGCGACGCGCTGGACGGAACCGCCGCCGGCACGCTGGAAGAAGACCCCGACCTGTACCTGTGGCTGGCGTCCGCCGAGGCGCAGCCCCTTGCGATGGAGTGACCCATGACATCCCGTATCGCCCGCCTCTTCGTCCTGGGCCTGCTGGCCTTCGCGTCTGCCCAGGCGTTCGCCCAGTCGCCGCCGCCCGCGCCCCTGCCCACCTGGGAACAGCTGACCCCGCAGCAGCGCGAGGCGTTGATCGCCCCCTTGCGCGACCGCTGGAACCGCGAGCCCGAGGACCGTCCCCGCATGATGGAGCGCGCGCAGCGCTGGCAGGCCATGTCGCCCGAACAGCGCGCGCAGGCGCGTCACGGGATGAAGCGCTTCGAAGGCATGAATCCGGAACAGCGCCGGCAGGCCCGCGCGCTCTACGGCCGGATGAAGGAACTCACGCCCGAGCAGCGCGCCGCGCTGCGCGACCAGTGGAAGAAGATGACGCCCGAGCAGCGCGAGGCGTGGATGCAGGAGAACGCACCGCGGCGGCGGCCGTCGCGGGAGGAACGCTGATCCGGTTTCGCCCGCGTCAGGCCGCTTGCGCGGGCGCGCCGGACCGTTCCGGCCACACGGTCTTCGCCAGCAGTTCGTCGTTCCAGTCGAACTGCAGCGCACCGTCCCTGACGAACAAGGACACGAAGTTGAGCACGTTGCGTGCGTACATTTCGCTGGCGTGCACCGCGCCCAGGCTGGCCAGATTCAGCGGCCCGGCGATGGTCACGCCCTGTGCGTCGTAAGTCTCGCCGGGGCGGGTGAGTTCGCAGTTGCCGCCGGTCTCCGCCGCCAGGTCCACGATGACGCTGCCCGGTTTCATGCCCGCCACCATCGCGGCGGTGATGATCTTCGGGGCCGGCCTGCCGGGGACCGCCGCGGTGCACACCACCACATCGATGCCTTTGAGGTGGTCGGCCAGGCGCTGCTGCTGCAGAGCGCGTTCCTCTTCGGTGAGCTGGCGCGCATAACCGCCCTCGCCCGCCGCGCTCACGCCCAGGTCGAGGAACCTGCCGCCCAGCGATTCGATCTGTTCGCGCGTTTCCGGGCGCACGTCGAAACCTTCCACCTGCGCCCCCAGGCGCTTGGCCGTGGCCACGCCCTGCAGCCCGGCCACGCCGGCACCGACGATGAGCACCTTGGAGGGCCGGATGGTGCCGGCGGCCGTGGTCAGCATGGGGAAGAAGCGCGGGGCGAGCTGCGCCGCGATCAGCACCGCCTTGTAGCCGGCCATGCCGGCCTGTGAACTGAGCACGTCCATCGCCTGCGCGCGCGTGGTGCGCGGCAGCCGTTCCAGCGGAAAACTCTGCAAGCCACGCGCCTGCAGCGCATCGGCCCGCACGGGATCGGCGGTGGGCTGGAGCATGCCGACCAGCGTGGCGCCCGCCTTGAAGCCGGCGATCGCATCGGAGGCAGGCGGCTGCACGCAAAGCAGCACATCGGCCTGCGCCCGGCCTTCGCCCCCATCCACGGCGGCGCCGGCATCGGCGTAGGCCTGATCGATGAAGCCGGCCCCCGCGCCTGCGCCACGTTCGACGACCACGCGCGCACCGGCGGCGATCAGCTTCTTCACCGTCTCCGGCGTGGCGGCCACCCGGCGCTCGCCGGGCGCGGTTTCCTTCAGTACCCGAACTTCGACCGCCATGGCGCCCCTCGTCGTTAGGTCATCGCTGCGGCGATGCTAACAGAGCGCGGCAGGGCCGCGCGGACACCCGGCGCGATCAGGAAGGAATGCCTGCCGAGGGCGTGGGCTCCAGGCGTTCGATCACGCCCTGCATCGCGCTGTCGAACGCGTCCTCGCTCTGGTGCGTGCGCAGGCGGCCCAGCCTGACCATGGCCGCCAGTTCCTCCGGCGAGGCCACGCAGAAGCGCACGCCGCGCCGGTTGACGAACAGCAGGCGCGAGGAAATGGGACTGACCCAGGACAGCTTGCCGGCCTGGACCTTGTTGTCCTTGTCGATGAAATCCAGCCACGTACCGATGGGCAGGCCGCGGAAATGGTCCGCATCGCTATGGTCGAAATCGAGCGTATCGGCCCCACCGACCAGCTGGATGGGCGTGGCCTCTTCGTCCACGGCCGGCTTGGGCAGCACCACCTGGGGCAGTTCGGGCAGTGCCTTTTCCAGGTCCGGACGCGCCGCGGCCACGGCCTGCAGCGTGTCGTGCAGCGCGTCGACGGCCCCGCCCGCCGCATCCTGGTTCAGGCCGACACTGGCGAACACCTTCAGCAACGCCGGCCTCCAGGCCTGCAGCCACGGCTTGCCGATCACATGGCGCTGCGCTTCGGTCAGTTCTTCCAGCAGCCCGTCGGCCAGCGCCAGCGATTCGCGCAGGCCCTCGCCCTCTTCGCCCTCGCGCAGCACCGTCATGGTGACGTGGTGGGCCCACGGCTGACGCAGGAAATCCTCGATCGCCTGCGGCACGCGGCGGTCGGCCAGGCGCTCGTCCAGCTCGGCAGCCATCCGGGTGCGCGCAGCTTCCAGGCGCTCCTGCCCGCGCTGGATCTCGGCGGCACGGCGCTCGGCGATCTCGATGCGGCGACGGTGCTGTTCCAGGAACGCGCGGAACTCCTCTTCAAGCGTCAGGAAGATGGCCAGATTCTCGTTGAACTCGGCCACCAGGCGGTCGATGACCTCCTCGACCTTGGTCAACAGGGTGCGCTCGGCGGCACTCTCGCCGTTGTTGCCCTCGCAGGCCTCGGCCAGCACATTCAACAAGCGGCGCGCAGGATGCGTCTTCTGCACGAACATGCGGCGGTCCAGCAGCGCCACCTTGACGAACGGCACCACCAGGCGGCCGATCAGTTCGCGCGGACGGCCTTCCAGATCGCGCTCGTCCAGCATCACGTCGAACAGCATGCCGACCAGGTCGATGGCGTCCTCGTCGACCGGCGCCAGACGCGCCGTGGCCGGATCCACGCCCAGCTGCATCGCGCTGCTGAGCACTTCGTTCTTCAGGCGCTGCGACAGCGACTCGCCCGTGTCGCCGATGGCGGCGCGCAGCGTGGCACTGGGGGAACTCTGCAGCAGCGACAGCACCGACAGCATCTCGCGCTGCGACAGGTCGCGCTGCGGATGCGCCGGGCGCGGCGCCTCGTCCTGCACGTCACGGCCACGGCGCGATTCCTGCAGCAGGTGATGCAGTGCCTCCAGCAGCACGCCCTGCGCACCGGGCGCAGCGGCATAACCGGGCGGCACTTCGCCGAAGCCGGGGGACGGCGCACCGGCATGTGCGGCCTGCAGGCCACGGTTCACGCCGGCCATGCGGTTGAGGAAGCGCGCGGCCCAGGCCGGGGCGCCCGGCTCCTCGTCGGCGATCAGGTCCTCCAGCTCGCGCGCAGGCTCGGGCCTGGACGCACGGCGCGCCGCCGGATCCGGCGCGGTACCGCCGCCGAGCCGTTGGTCGAGCGCCGCGTAGATCCGGGCGATCGCCGGGACCAGGTCCCGTTCGCACAGCTTGATCACCACCAGCCTGACCTCCGGGGCCAGGTCGCAGGCCGAGAAGGCCTGGTGGACCGCCACGCCGATGTGCTCGGGGCCGATCGGATTGAGGTCGCTGTCCAGCACCACGTCGCCGGCGATCCAGCCGAGCCGCCGGTCCAGCCGCGCCAGCACCGGCTTGCAGTCGCGCTGGATCACGCTGGCCAGGTTGCGTACGGCCAGCCGGGATTCGAGTTCCTGGTCCGTCACCAGGGTCAGGGTGTCGTCCGCCCCCTGTGCGAATGCGGTCTCCATCGACAGCGGCTGTCCTTCCTGCAGGGACTTCCAGGCACGCTGCAGGTGGGCGCGGAAGCGCACGATGATGTCCTCGCGACGGCGACGCAGCTCGCGCATGGCATCCAGGAACGCCATCTGCGAAGGGCCCGCGCGCTCCGCGCGGTCGAACAGGGCGTCGTCGAACCGGCCCAGCGCCATGGCGAAGGCGTCCACCAACGGCGGGATCGCCGCGTCGCGCGCCTGGTCGAGCAGGCGCGTGTCGCGCCCGGGGCGGTCCGCGATATTGAAGACGTTCGACATGCGCAGGGTCTCCGCCCGGGGAGGGCGAAAGGCGTTCGGGGGATGCGGACCGGGGATCCGCCATGACATCGTAGGAAATCCGCCGCACGGGCAACCGTGATGGGCTCGGCATTTTAGTGCCATGCAACAACATGCGACACGGTAAACTTGACGCATGTCGCTTACCGATCCCCTGCACGCCCTCGACACACGCCGCTCGGTGCCGTCGAAACAACTCGGCGAGCCCGGCCCGGACCACGCCACGCTGCTGCGCATGCTGTCCTCGGCCGTGCGCGTGCCGGACCACGGCAAACTGGTGCCGTTCCGCTTCATCCGTCTGCAAGGGGAGGCCCGCCATGCGCTGGGCGACCTGCTTGCGGCACGCACCTTGCATCTGCAGCCGGATGCGGCCGATGCCGTCGTTGAGAAGGACCGCGCACGCTTTTCCCACGCGCCGGTGATCGTCACCGTGGTGGCGCGGCTCACGCCGGGGCACAAGGTGCCCGCGCAGGAACAGCTGCTGACGGCCGGCAGCGTCTGCTTCGCCCTGCTGCAGGCCGCGCAGGCGCTGGGCTTCGGTGCGCAATGGCTGACCGGCTGGATGGCCTACGACGAAGCCGTCGCCACCGCGCTCGGCCTGTCGGCCGACGAGCGCATTGTCGGCTTCATCCATATCGGCACGCCGAGGATGGAAGCACCGGAGCGCGAGCGCCCCGATCCCGCCCTGCTGCTCACGGACTGGACGCCCGGTGACTGAAGCGCTGCCTGTGCGTCCGCTCTACCTGGTCGACGCCAGCCTGTACGTGTTCCGCGCCTGGCATTCGATGCCGGACGAATTCCAGGACGCCGAAGGCTGGCCCACCAACGCGGTGCACGGCTTCGCACGCTTCCTGCTGGAACTGCTGGAGAAGGAGCGGCCGGCGCACATCGCCATCGCCTTCGACGAAGCGCTGGACAGCTGCTTCCGCAACCGCCTGTATCCGGCCTACAAGGCCAACCGCGATCCCGCGCCGGAAGCGCTGCGCCGCCAGTTCACCCACTGCAAGGCACTGTGCGCCGCGCTGGGACTGAGCGTGCTGTCGCATGGCGAGTACGAAGCCGACGACCTGATCGGCAGCGCGCTGCACGCCGCCCGACCGCAGGGGTACCGGGGCGTCATCGTGTCGGCCGACAAGGATCTTTCCCAGTTGCTTGGCGAGCACGACGAGCAATGGGATTTCGCGCGCGGCCAGCGCTGGGGCATGGCCGGCGTGAAGGCGCGGCATGGGGTGGAAGCGCGGCAGATCGCCGACTATCTGGCCCTGACCGGCGATGCGGTGGACAACATCCCGGGCGTCAGCGGCGTCGGGGCGAAATCCGCCGCGGTGCTGCTGGCGCACTTCGGCGACCTGGATACTCTGCTGGCCCGCGTGGACGAAGTCGCCTTCCTGCGCCTGCGCGGCGCCGCCACGATGGCCGTGCGCCTGCGCGAACAGCGCGAACACGCCCTGCTCTGGCGGCAACTGACCACCATCGCACTGGACGCCCCCCTGGGCGATATCGCCCACGGCCACGCCCGCGGCCCGGCCGATGGCGACATGCTCGCGGGCCTGTCCGATGCGCTGCGCTTGGGCCCGATGACGCGACGGCGGCTGCGGGTGGCGGCGAGGCTGGAGAACTGACACGTCCTGTCTTCGCCTTGTGCTGCGGATAGAATTCAGGATCAACCACAAGGAAGGACGCGATGCATCTGCTTGTCTGCGGCGGCGCCGGCTACGTCGGCTCCCACGTCGCCAAGGTCCTGGACGACCGCGGCCATCGCGTCACCGTCCTGGACAACCTGAGCACGGGTCACGAGCAGGCGGTCCGCTGGGGGCAGCTGATCCGGGCGGACCTTCTCGACCCCCACAGTCTGGAGGCGGCCTTCCAGGGACAGCACTACGATGCCGTGCTCCATTTCTGTGCCCGCTCCCTGGTCGGGGAGTCGATGAGTGCGCCCTACGACTACTACGAGAACAACGTGGTGGGAACGCTTAACCTGCTGCGCGTGATGCGCAGGCACGCGGTGGGTCGCATCGTGTTCTCCTCCACGGCCGCCGTCTTCGGCAATCCGGTCAGCGCGCTCATTGACGAGGATCACCCCAAGGCGCCGATCAATCCGTACGGGGCCAGCAAGCTGATGGTCGAGCGCATCCTGGCGGATGCGGCGCAGGCCTATGGATTGCGCTCGGTGTGCCTGCGCTATTTCAACGCGGCCGGGGCGTCCGCTGCGGATGGCATCGGCGAGTCCCATGAACCCGAAACGCATTTGATCCCCAACCTGCTGCGTGCGTTGATCAATCCTGCGGCGCCGTTGAAGGTGTTCGGGCAGGACTACCCGACACCGGATGGCACCTGCGTGCGGGACTACGTGCACGTGCTTGATCTGGCGGATGCGCACGTGCGGGCGCTGGACTACATGACGGACACGCCGGGTGCGCACGCCTTCAATCTGGGCAACGGCACGGGCTTCAGTGTCATGCAGGTGATCCGTGCGGCCGAACAGGTCACCGGGTTGCCGGTGCCGTTCGAGGCCGCGCCACGTCGTGCCGGTGATCCGCCCGTGCTCGTGGCGGCAAGCCAGCGGGCGCGCGAGGTATTGGGGTGGGCGCCGACCTTTACCGACATCGAAGCCGTGCTGCGCAGCGCCTGGGATTGGCATCGCGCCCCGGCATTCTGAGTGGGCCACGCGCCCGGTACGCAAGAGGATCCACGATGAAACTTCCGCATTTCCTGTCCAGCTACCTGAAGCACAGCAAGGACCTGATGGACTCGCACGACGAGGGCGAGGCGATGTCGCTGGCGGTGGGGGGCGATTACGAGGCGGTGGGGATGCTGGAGTTCCAGTTACTCAAGCATCTGGGGCTGCGACCGGAGCATACGGTGGTGGATGTGGGCTGCGGCAGTGGGCGGCTGGCGTACCGGCTGAAGGACTATCTGACCGGACCATACGTGGGAATCGATGTGGTGCCGGAATTGTTCCAGTATGCGCAACGTAAGTGCGGGCGGGATGATTGGCGCTTCTATGCCGCACCCGGCACGGTGATCCCGGAGCCGGATGCCTCCGCGGATTTCATCACGTTCTTCTCGGTGTTCACGCACCTGCAGTTCGAGGAAACCTACCGTTACCTCCAGGACGCCAGGCGGGTGCTCAAGCCCGGCGGCAAGATCGTGTTCTCGTTCCTTGAATTCCGCATCCCTTCGCACTGGAACATCTTCGAGGCCTCGCTGCAGGATACGCGCCCGGACAAGGTGTTGAACCAGTTCATGGATCGGGATGGGATCAATGCGTGGGCGCAACACTTGGGCTTGGAGATCGACCAGATCTTGGATGGCGACAGGAACTACATACCCCTCGATCAGTTGATCCGGTGGGATGATGGTCGTGAAATGAGAAGTGAGGGTAGCTTGGGCCAGTCGGCTTGCGTCCTCGGGCTGCCCGAACTCCCTCACCATGACTAAGCTGCCCAGTCCGATTGTATGCACAGGGTTCCATCGAAGTGGCACTTCGTTGGCAGCGCAGTGGCTCCACAAGACAGGCTTCGACCTCGGGGCACGACTCGTACCTCCTCACCCATCCAACCCCGACGGACACTTCGAAGATGAAGATGTGGTGGCTCTACACGACCGATGGCTGGCTCGCCAATGTACCGATTGGATCCATGCTTCCAGCGAGCCGCCCGCCATCGATGAGGAACTGATATCAGATATTCAGGCCTATGCCGCTAATCGCACGAAAGAGACCGCGGCGTGGGCCATTAAGGATCCGCGCGCCACGTTATGTCTACCTGCATGGGAAACTGCCACACAACATAAAGCCCACTACCTTCTGGTCGTCAGGCATTGGACGGAGTGTGCTCAGTCCCTCCTCTTCCGCCACTCGCGCGAACTGGCCTACCACCTCCCGCGTGGTGAAGGGGCGCGCCAGCATCTCCGACTGTGGGTCCAGCCTCAGCTTGCGTACCAAGCATGGCTAAGCGCCAATCGAGCCCTACTTCATTTCGCGAGCACCAATCAGAGCTGCTCAATTGTCACCGCCGACTTTCTCCGTAGTGCGAACTGTGTCGAACTGCTGCTGAGTGACGGGCGGAAGGTTGCGCTCACTGCCAACGATAAGCCGCGAATATTGCAGGGGCTTCTGCGCGACGCCCCAATGTCGCAGTACCACCATGCACTAGACCCTGCTCTCTTGTTAGAGCTTGATGGATTGTGGGACGAACTGACCGCGCTTACAGAACTGAAATCCCCCGCTGATCTCACTAAGCGCGACTACACCGCATTCACTTTAATCAACGAGACACATACAGCCACAACTCCCGCCAGGTCGCTGCCGGAAACTAATGCAACACCCCGGAACGGAGACGGGGCTCTAGACGTCGCAAAGATACTAGCCGACGTAGAGCAACGCCCAGTGGAAAATCGCGCCATCAAAGCATTGGCGGAAACCCACAAGCTCATGGTCGCTGGACGCTTGGAGGACGCTCTTGCCGTTGTAAAGCACGGTTTGAGCTCCACGCCTGACAGCGTCGATCTAAATATTACTTATGGCGACCTGCTGCTTCGACTGAGCCGGGCCGAGCTCGCCCTTGCCCCGTACCAACTCGCAGCGCAGACCAAGGACACTCCTGGACTCCGACTACGCTTAGTTAAGGCTTGGCTGGCGCGAGGCGAGTATCAATCCGCGCAACATGCCGCTCTGCAGCTGCTGCACGATGACCCCGGAAACCAAGAGGTGATCCATCTCGTCGGCACATGCATACTGGCAGAGTCTGGGCCAGAAGCAGCCATCGCTTGGCTAGAAACTCAAGAAGGACTGGGGCGCGCCTCACTGTTGCTTCTGGCGAAACTCTTGTTTCCCGTGGACTACATCAGAGCGAATCAAGTCTACCTACAAGCAGTGATCGCCACCATTTCGAAGGAAAATCTCGAGTCCTGGCGGGACGAAATATTAAGCCAAGTGACCGATCAGCACTCACGCAGTCGACTTGAGTTCGCTCTTCACCGGCACTGGGATGCGCTGCAAGGCCTGCCCGACCCCCAACCGATCAAGATTCCATCAGTCGGACAGAAGACAACCTGAAACCAGCCATCTCCATGACGGCCGAATTCTTACCATAGTTGTTGTCGTACAAGTGAACTTCGATTCCAAGCAGTCCCGCCCCCACGGCTACATGTAATCGGTCTGTCCGTACCAGCCTGGCAGGGGCGAGGGCCGTCAGGAAACACGCGGCATTGGCCATGATGCTTTGAGTCGAATTGAGCTTGGGATAGTAGATCGCGGATAGATCCACCCAACTTTTCACACCTTTAGGTCGGCGTCCCGCCTCACCATCTCCGCGAAATATGTCTAGCACCAAAGAGGTTCGCTCTCCAATCGCGTCCCGGAAGCTCTTAACCGCCGCCAAGCAGTCGTCCTGAAACGATAAGCCGAATGCCATATCGCAAGCGCCGTGCGCCTCTACACCCGGCATACCGGACAAGTACTCTAACGACAATGCGTCCCTGCAGAACACCGTCATGCCAGAGCTAGCACGCCAGAAATCCTCGTGACCCCGAACAGTGTGTGGCAGCACCAGTACCGGGCGCCCCAGCGACTGAAGGAAACGCAAGCAAGCGACACCACCCTCGTACATGTCCACCAGAGCCCCGCCGCCGCCGTAAACGCATACATCTCCATCGCGGACTTGCTCTGCACCGCCGGTAAGGAACTGCCACTTGAGCCCCTTCCTATTAAACGCCTGGATCGTCGCGGCTGCGATCAGGTTGTCCCCCTGATTGCCTCCATTTGGCATATACAAGACCCTGACGTTGTCACCGTACTTTTTCTTAATGAAATCGACGGGATCTTCCATTTAGCCTCTCAGGAATTTTTCAGTGTAAAGATCAAGGAATGGGCCGTCTTGCTTCACCTTTCGGAGGAACAGGGTGCTGTCACCAAAGGCAGGAATGTCTTCGAGAGCACCGAACACGTAGGGTTTTGGCTCACGAGAAAAATCCGCATAGACAGGACAGGGTTCCGAAGGCTGTGCTGCGCCCGAATGCATTGCGGCCAGAGTGTGGAAATAGATCTCATCCGGAATTGCAGAGAATCTAAAAGACTCGATCAGCCAATCATTGTTGTCATACTGCTCAAGGCAGAATTCGGCGATATCCCGCGGCAGACACCACCACTGCGGGCCCGCAAAGATCCGCACTGGAAATTTTCCACGCCGACGCAGGACCTGGATCTCATTCACGAATGCCAATGAGCCCTCGTCGATGTACCGGCTTTCCGCCGGCAACCATCGAGGCGTAGTGAAGGACGAATCGAAGTGGAAATAGTTAGCATACCTCGCGTGGGGCTCACTTCCTGGCAAGCAGACGTGGGAAGTCATTCTGATGCCTGCACTCGATATGCGGCGATAAAGATCATTCCCAGGCAGCGTAGGGATCGCATCGTCAGACACCAGCAAGAAGTGGGTGTTCTCCGGGCGCTGCAGGGCGCATCGCAGTAGAGACAAGGTAGCCTGAACCATGCTGAAGCCCCCCCAAAAAACGGAACGGCGGTCTGGTACGAAGCTGACGTTTCGCGACTGGCTAAGCGGGGCATAACCGTCTAGCGCCGCCTTTCTGTCCACGTGCAGATAAACCTCAAACTGCTCGGGGTCCAATAGCGGCACGTATCGCTCCAACGCACTCGTACAAGAATGCGCCAAAACCATGATCGCTACGCTCACGACCGGGCCTCCGCCTCGATGGGTCTGATTTCACCCTGATCGATCATATATCGCTCCAAGATCAACGGCGCCAGTTCACCTGCTGTCAACGCCGCTTCAATTCGACCAAGCGACTCCTCGACACAGGAAAAATCAAGCCCCGCAAGTCCAAATACATTGTATTTCCACCACTGGACTGCCTCGAATCTCTTTATGATGGACTCGTTGAATCTGTACTTTTTAATTTTCGCGGGAACCCCCGCGACGATCGCATACGGCGGTACATCATCTATGACTACTGCCCCCGCAGCGATGATCGCGCCATCGCCTACGGTCACACCCGACCGGACAATCACGTTCTTGCCGATCCAGACATCATTTCCAATAGTTACTACAGCGTTAGACGTGAAGCCCTTTTCTGGCGGCAGATTCTCGTAACCGCGCGCGCTGAGCCAGGCAGACCAGCCATGTACATCGCGCACGTACTGCATCATGGAAGTTGAAAGCCAGCTGGTCGGATGCTGGTCGGATGCGATATCCACCCCGGGGGCGATCGAGCAGAACCTGCCGATTCTGCAGACACCAAGCTTTCCACCGTAGATGCCGGTGAATGCCCCCACCTGAATCAGGTTGAGTGGCGCCAGCTCGGCCTGAATGACTAGCGGCGCCTCAAACCAACTTCTTGGATCGAGGCGCGGTGGCGCCTTCGAAAACGTCAGCCCTGCGCTGGCAGGCGTCGCATTGGAAATCATTGAAGCGCTCCTTGATGCTTAGCGCAGTTCTGGAACGCCTAAGCCTGGCGCACCACTCCACAACACGTTCAGATGCTGCGTCGAACACTCCGCCTGCGATGCGGGGGAATGAACACCTTGGCGGCAAATTGACCATTGCTCGACACTGCTGGCACGCACCAAAGATCTCGCCCACGCATCGGCATTGGCCACCGGCACATGAAGGCCGTTGACCCCATCGACGACTTTCTCTCCCATACCACCGATGTTGCTCACCAACAGCGGTCGACCATAGAGAAATGCCTCCTGGATCACCATCGGCGAGTTTTCCCACCAGACGGACGGCACCACCACCCAGTCGATGTTGGCCATGCGGCTGGCGATCTCGTGCGGCTGGTAGGGCCCCACCCACTGCACCACGCCCTCCTTGATCAACGGATCCGCCAATTCCTTGATCCTGTCGCGGAACTCGCCGCTCTGGGTCTCGAGATTGGCGCCATGCACTTCCAGCACGATCTGCTTGCGCTCGGACTTGCGCATCTGCGTGAGTGCGCGCAGCAGCACATCCAGACCCTTGAACGGATTGATCTGGCCGAAGTAACCGAACCGGTTGCGGGACTCCCCTTCCGCCAGCGGGCGCGGCGGTAGCGGCTGCACGTCATCCTGACCGTTCTCGATCACCACGATCCGGTCGGCCGGGATACCCCACGCGATGTAGCGCTGGCGCAGGAACTCGGACGGCGACACGAACTGGTCCACGTAGGCGAAATGGCTCTGGATGAAATCCTTGCGGCGCCAGAAATCCTGCACCGAGTACTGCGGGAAACATAGGCGGCAATCGTCGTACGACTCGCGACTGCACAGACGGCCGTTGGTCTTGATCATCTGCCCCTGGTTGTTGCAGATGGCCATGTACTCGTGCAGCGTCAGCACCAGCTTGATCGTGGGGTCGAATTCCTTGACCAGGCGCAGGAACTCCACGCCCAAGTGGGCGTAATGATGCGTGTGCACCACATTGGGCCGCAGCGCGCGCAACAGATCGAGGAAGCCATTGACCAGCGAGCGGCGATGCGCAGCCTTCAGCATGGTCCAGTCGCCGATGCTCTGCTCCCACAGGTACTCGTTGGCACGCCTTGGCGTGATGGCGCCGTTGGCGCCACGCCCGCGATCTGCGCTGGCCAGGAACCACGCCTGCTCCACCTCTTCGCTGTCGCGGTACGCCTTGTAAAGGTTGTAGGCGGCGATCTCGCCGCCCCCCAGGCTGAAGTCCGGGTGGCGGTGGGACATCACCAGGATGCGGGGCTTGTTGGACATCGGCAGCGTCTCGACGGCGCTCATTCAGCAGCCTCCATGGTCGACTCGATGAGGGTGCGCCAGCGGGCCTGGTGGCGATGCGCGTTCCACAGCGTGACCTTGCTGCGGAAATCCTGCGTGCCCAGCGCGGCCATCGACTGCCGCTCCAGGTGCACGAGTTCGACCTCGGGCAGGTAGGCGGACGACAAGCCCTCGGCACGCAGCTTCAGGCAGAAATCCGAATCCTCGAAGTCGCCGATCAGGTAGCCCGTATCCCAACCACCGATGCGGTCGAAGTCCTCGCGCCTCACCAGCACGCACGCACCGGTGACACCGGGTACGTCCACGACGCCCTTGCGAGAGTCCAGCATGGGATCCAGCCCCATCATCGGATGCTCATTGATGTAAACCTCATGCTCCGGCGCCCATGCGAAGCGCATACCCGCGTGCTGTATGCCGCCATCGGCGAAGAGAAGCCGGGGCCCCACCGCTCCTACGCTGGGACGCTCGTCCAGCACCTCCACCATGCGCTGCAGCCAACCGGGTGCGCGCGGGAACACGTCGCTGTTCAGGAAAAGCAGATGGCGCCCCTTGGCGTACTGCGCACCGAGATTGTTGGCGCCGGAAAAGCCGCGATTGACGCCCCCCCATACCCAGGTGAACGGCACGCGATACAACGCATGCAACTCTTCCGCTAGCTGGCGGAATCCGGGAACGATGTTCGGATCGTCCAGGACATAGACCAGCTGCGCATGCTGCCGGATCCAGGAATCGCGCACCCATGCCAGCATCTGGCTCTCGACGAAATCCACGCGACCGTAAAGCGGCACCACGATGCTGACCGCAGGCGCCTCGAGCACCTTCCCGCACTCGCGCACGGCGACCGGATACTCGTCCCAATGCGACCGCGCGCGCTCGATCATCGCGGAGACCAGGGGCACGTCGAACTCATTCACGCGCCGAGTCCAGTCTTCATCGCTCGCGCCGACATCGAACAACCAGCGCGAGAACGTGACCGGATCCTCGCTCAAGGGGGTCAGCGCCGCTTCGGCCAGCAGATGAATGCCATCCTCGGAAAGCGCCTTGATGCGAAAGTGCGAGGGCACTCCCGTTACCGGCGCATTGAGAATGAAACCGCAGCGGCGCGCAGAGGCCCCGTAAAGAGAGCCGAACAGCTGGTGCACATCGTTGCGCACCAGGCGATGAGCGCCTTCGAACGAGTAAGTGTTGCCCTTGTCGTCCTCGCCCCACACCTGGGTGCCTGGTCGCGCGACCAGCCAGCCCACCACGATGACCTGTCCTGTACCCCGAATGACGTGTGCGGCCTCAAGGTAGGCCTTGGCGTCCAGGGACTCGGTGGCGGCCGCCGGGAAGCGGGTGATCGCCTCGCGCCACTCGGGGGTATGGGGCGTCATCGCGCTCGTCAACAACCCCGCGGAGGGCCCCAGCAGACCCGAGTCGGCGTCGGACAACTCGCTGGCCGACCGCAGCACGAGCGCCTGCGCGCCCGTCCGGCCATCGCGCAGGGCCCAGGACAGGCCGACCGGCGTCCCCGCCGGGATGTCGGCGATCAGCACGAAACCGGCTTGCGCTTCTTTCGGCAGGTTCAGGTGCGTCGACACGTCCGGCCGCCCGAACCGTGTTTCGCCCGTGTTCACGGACGTCCCCTCGGCCGACAGGGCGAGCTGGATCGGGCCGGTGCTCCACCCTCCCACCAGCACCTTGTCGCCCAGTCGCACCGCAACGTCCACCTTGATGCGGCCCGGCGTGCCACCCGACCGGTCCCGGAACTCGAGGGGCGTTGCCTGGATGTCGACCGCATCCGATCCGCTCGCGGCCTTGGAAGGCTGCGCCATTTTCCCCAACAGATTCTTCATGGCGATGGCTGTGTGCTCCGTTGACTGTAGCGACGACGTGGTCGCCGCTTATTCCGTTTCGACGACGCTGGCGCGCACCAGCGACAGGGGCGTACCGAGCCGCGACGCATTGCGCCCCACGCGGACCCGCAAAGCCTGGACCAGTTCATGGGCGACGACCGGCTGCTCAAGGGCGAGCGACAACCGGAACCCGTATTTCCCCTGCTTGCCGACATAGTCGTTCACGTCATCACGCTGTACACGCTCGAACGATTCCAGCAAATGCTTCTGGCCGGCGAACTCCAGGCAGACCACGTCGGCCTCGCGACCGCGGTCGTCCATGGCCCAGCCGATCACCTCCAGGCTGTCGCGGGTCGCCCGGATGCGCTCCACCACGCCCCGCGAATCGCCGAAAAGCACCGGATCGGAGCTCATCGCGGCGTCGCGTTCTTCGGACGAAGCCTGCGACACGATGTCGCGATAGGAGTCCAGGGCATCGGCCGTGTCGCCGAAGAAGTGCATGCGACCCTTGTCCAGAACGAGCGCCTTGTTGCACGTATCCCGCAGCAGACGGGTGCTGTGGCTGGCGAGGACCACGATGCGGCTGCCCTCGAAACGATCCTTCATGCGCTTTTGCGCACGTGCAACGAAGGCGGCGTCGCCCGTGGACAACCACTCGTCCATCAACAGGATATCGGGCTGCACCGCCGTGGTGATGGCGAAGCCGAGCCGCATGCGCTGCCCACTGGACAGCGTGTAAAAGGGGTACTCGGCTCTGTCGGCCAATCCGGCGAACTCAAGGACGTCGGGCGCTATCGCCTTCAGCTGGCGATAGCGCAGGCCCATGGCCGTGCCACGCAGGAAGATGTTCTCCGCCACGGATGCGTACTCGGCGAAGCCCAGCAGCGGGTTCAGCAGCGACTGGCGGTTGCCCTCTACGCGGAGCACGCCTGCCGTAGGCGCGTAGGCGCCGTTGAGTACCCGCAAGAGCGTGGTCTTGCCCGCGCCGTTCAGGCCCATGACGCCGATGCGGTCGCCGTCGACCGCTTCGAAATTGATGCCCGACAGGATCGTGGACTGATAGCGCACGGAACCCGACAAGGTCGCCAGCAGGTCGCTATACCCCTTACGCCCGGTCTTGTGGACCTCGGTGGGCAGTTCCAGCGAGACGTTGTAAGCACGCAGCATGGCCGTCATGGCGTTCTCCTTACAGCCATGCCGGCATGCGCTTGGCCAAGCGCCCGTATACGATGGATGCCAGCACCAGCCCCACTGCAGTCATCACGCCCAGGTAGGCATACGTCATCGGCTCGATCGGCTCGCCCAATACCGGCCCGCGCACGACCGCGAGCAGGTGGTGGAACGGATTGGCCCGCATCAGCATGCCATGCACGGTATCGGCCGGCGCATCCTTGGCGAACCAGACGATGGGGGTGATCAGGAACATGGCCAGCATCACGCTGCTGAAGAACTGGTTGACATCGGGGAAGCGCGCGCCGATGAACGCCAGCAGTGTGCCATAGAGCAGCAGGTTCACCAGGACGACGAGGAAACCGACGAGCGCCCCCAGCATGCCCATCGGAAGGATGGGCGCATCGCCCACCAGCACGATCACCAGCAACGGGACCGCGAACAGGAAGTAGATCACCGAGCGCGCCAGCGGGCGCAACACGTAGTCGGTCAGGCGCAGGTGACCTTCATGGATATAAGGCAGATACGAGGCGAAGCTGTTGCCAGCCTCCATGACGACGGTCGACATCAGCCGGAACGCGATGAAGCCAAAGCCTATGTGCGCAAGGAATCCCGCTTCTTCGGGCACGGCGCTACCGCGGATCGCACGGAAGAACAGACCCAACCCCCAGATGTAGATGATCGGCGGAAAAAAGATCCAGAACAGTCCGAGCGCGTTCTTGCGATACTTGGTGATCACGTCCAGCCAGCTGGCATACAGCCAGTGGTCGGGTTTGCGGAAGCTCTCGGCCAGATGCCGGAAAAGGAGACTCATCGTTCGGATTGCCTGGGACGTCAATGTCGGGAAAGGGCGCCGGCGACGCGCAGCTTCGGCGATCGCGGCGGGAAGGCCAGGCCGTAATCGCCCTGGTCCAGCGTGAGGTTGGGGTTGTAGGCGGGATCGTCATGCAGCACGTCGCCCCAACGCCACTTCATGGCGTGCACCTCGGCGGCGAAGCGCTGCTGCTTCTCCGGCGAGTTTTCGCTGCCGCGGCTCGCCGACTCGTGGTGGTACAGCTCGGCGTACGGGGTCCAGACATTGCGATAGCCGGCCTGAAGCAGGCGCAGGCAGAAATCGATGTCGTTGAAGGCCACGGGGAGCGCCTCGTCAAAGCCTCCCACCTCCTCGAAGACGCTTTTCCTCACGGCCATGCAGGCCGCGGTCACGGCGCTCATGTTCTGCGCCACCCACGCACGGGCCATGTATCCCGGCGCGCCACGGCCCATGCGGGTGTAGACGTGGCCGGCGACCCCGCCCAGACCCAACACCACGCCTGCGTGCTGGATGGTATCGTCGGGGTAGTAGAGCATCGCCCCGATCGCGCCGGCGTCGCGCTGCACGGCACGTTGCACCAGCTCCAGGAGCCAGGAGGGATTGATGACCTCGGTGTCGTTGTTCAGCAGGCACAGGACGTCGCCCGTGGCCTGACGCGCGCCGTGGTTGACGATCGCGGAGAAATTGAAGGGAATCGGATAATCCAGCACCCGCACGCGCGGCGTGGCACGAAGCACCTTCAGCAGCTGGCGCGAATCGGCTTCTAGGCTGCCATTGTCGACCACCACGACTTCGAAATCGGGGTAGTCCGTCTTCTCCAGCACGCTCGTCGTGCAGATGGATAGCAGGTCGGCGCGATCCCGGGTCGGAATGATCAGACTGACTTTGGGCAGGCGGGCCGGCGCCAACCGCGTGCGGTAGCAGCCCGGGGACACGACGTCCACCGTGCCCGGGCGACGGATGCGCTGCAAATGCTCTTCCACGGCGCGCCGCCCCGCCTCGGACGCGTAGCTTTTCTGATCGCCGCCGAGCGCGGTGGATCCCTCTATCGCACGCCAGTGGTACAGGATGCGCGGGATGTGGCAGATCTGCTCCGGCGCCAGCACCTCGGTGCACCTGAGGACTAGGTCGTGATCCTGCGAGCCCTCGAAGCCCGCGCGCAGCAAGCCAACCTGCGCCAGCAGGCCCGTTTCCACCACCAGCAGGTGACAGATGTAGTTCTGGGAGCGCAGCAGCTCCGGATTCCATCCGGGCTTGAAATGCGGCTCGAAGCGGCGACCGGTCGGGTCGATCTTGTCCTCGTCGCTGTAGAGCAGCCTGGCCTGCGGGTGCTCGGCCAGCGCAAGCGCCACTTGGTGCAACGCGTCCGGGCTGAGTTCGTCGTCGTGATCGAGGAACGCGACGTGGCTTCCGGTCGCCATCGCCAGCGCGCTGTTGGTCGCCAGGCTGATATGGCCATTCTCCTCGCGGACCGCCACCTTGATCCGCGCATCGTCGCGCGCGTACGCGCGCAGGCACGCCGCCACCCTCGGATCCGTGGATGCGTCGTCGGCGATGCAGAGCTCCCAGTTCCGGTACGTCTGGCCGCGCACACTGTCGATGCAGCTCCGCAGGAACGGCAGCGGCGTGTTGTAGACGGGCAGCACCACCGATATCAGCGGACCGCTGGCGTACTGGCCCGCCTGGAGGCGCGCACGCTCGAGTCCCGACCCCTTCAGCGGATCGAAATGATCCAGCCACAGCGTGTACCCGCCGGATGCGTGCCGCGAAGCGCCGTAGTAGCGGTGCACGAGGTCGTCGACAGCAGGACTCAATCCCCGCCTGCGGACTTCGCCCAGGAACCTGCCGAAGCGCGTAGCGAATGCGCGCAGCGAGGAACGCTCGCCCCCGCGCGCCTCCTCTGTCCCCTGTAGCAGAAGCCCCAGCGCCCGCATCCGCGTGATCCGTCGGAACACCATGGCGCCGGCCTGGAAACGCACCGGGCGGATCGAAGGGTCGAAGCGCAACGCGCGCAGGGGCCGGCTGATGATGACCATGCCGCGGATCCGGCCGGCAGCATCGGGGGGCGGCAGCGGGATGCGGGTCGCTTCGCTACAGCCTCCGCCATAGTCCGGATAGAGGCAGGGCCGCTGGATATCGCCGTCCAGGGCGATCAACGCGACATCGACCAGATACCAGCCTGGCGCGAGCGCGTGGATGCCCCGAACGGGATCCACGCGGAACTGGGGGTCGTCCCCCTCGGCCTCGTACACCATCTCCCCCGACGGACCCGTCCCGACCGTCAGTTGGACGATCGGGGTCAGACGTGCATCAAGATGCTGAAACCGGAAAGTTCGCAGAACGCGCAAATCCATCATTCCCCAGGCCTGCCGTCGCTGGCAGCCGAATTCCCCAAAACCTGCGAGGCTCCTCCTCGACACAGGAGTGTAACAATTTCCAGCAGGCTAGCTATCGTCACTGCGCACAGGAACCGGACATGACATCTCACATATCGCCTCATCTTCCCGTTCAGAAACATGAAATCGACGGAATGGACAATGCACGCCCGGAACAGGCCCGCATCGTCTGGCAAGGCAAGTACCAGCGCATGATGGTGCGCGGCACGTGGGAGTACGTGGAGCGCGCGCACGCCGGTGGGCTGGCCGCGATCATCGTCGCGGTGACGCCGCAGGACGAGGTGCTGTTCGTCGAGCAGTACCGGGTGCCGTTGCAGGCGCGCACCATCGAGATGCCGGCCGGCCTGGTGGGCGACATCCATGCCGGCGAATCCATCGAAGCGTCGGCGATCCGCGAACTGGAAGAGGAGACCGGCTGGACCGCCGCGCGCGCGGAGGTGCTGATGATCGGCCCCACCTCGTCCGGGAGCAGCAGCGAGAAGATCGCCTTCGTCCGCGCGACCGGCCTGCGCAAGGTGGGCGAAGGCGGCGGCGATGGTGACGAGGACATCGTCGTGCACGCGATTCCCCGCGCACGCGCCGCCGCGTGGCTGGCACAGAAGATGGCCGAAGGCTATGAACTGGACGCCAAACTCTGGGCGGGTCTGTGGATGATCGACCACCACCTGGACGGCACACCGCGCGCCTGAGCAGGCCGCGCCCGGACAGACTCAGTCGGGTCGGGCCTGATACCCCGTCAGGCGCCATACCCCGCCCTCTTCGTACCGGAGCGTGACCCGCTCCCGATACGGCAGGCCCAACGCCCCCATCCGGCAGGAGAACTCCAGTACGGCATAGGTGCCCGGCGGCTGTGCGCGCCCCCCGCGCGGACGATCGATCCGCGCGGCAGTCCAGCGCCGCTCCATGCCCCATCCCAGCGCGCGACGATGCGAGGTGATGGCGGCGATGAAGGCGTCCCGGGTCTGATGCCGTCGAAGCAGCGCCGAGGCGGCATCCCACATCTTCCCCACATCGCCGTTTTCGACCACGCGGATCAGGCGCAGGGCGGCCATGCCGAGCCGGGCGACATCCACATCCTCCAGCCCGATGCGGGGCGATCCGATCTCCGAGACAACGTCCTGCTCTGCCATCGCCCCCATCGCACCCTCGCCATCATGCGCTCAGAGGCTTCATCGGAAATCGTCCGCGACCCCGGACACACAGACACGGCACAGCAGGCGAAACGGCGCGCGGATACACGCCGACTCACGCGGGCGGCACCGCCGCGCACCGCACGCGTCCATCCTCAACTCACGTGCCGGCACACCTCATGAACGTGCGTGCGCGCAGACCTGGCCGCACACGCCGTCCCGCCTCTGTCCCTCAGGCGAACGCGTCGGTGGCGCGCACCAGGGCGTCGACATTCTCGGCTTCGAACGCCGAGTGGCCCGAGGCCGGCGTGATCTCCAGTTTCGCCCGGGGCCACGCCTTGTGCAGGTCCCACGCATTGGCGATGGGGCACACCACGTCGTAGCGCCCATGCACGATGACGCCCGGGATGTCGGCGATGCGCGGTGCATCGCGCAGCAGCTGGTCTTCGACCTCGAAGAAGCCGCCGTTGACGAAGTAGTGGTTCTCGATGCGCGCGAACGCCAGGGCGAACTCGGGCTCCTCGTGGCCGCTGACGAAATCGGCGTCCACGTGCAGGAAGCTGGTCGCGCCCTCCCACACGCTCCAGGCCTTGGCCGCGGCCAGGCGCGTGGCCTTGTCGTCCGAGGTCAGGCGGCGATGGAACGCCGAGATCAGGTCGTGGCGCTCCACCGGCGGGATCGCGGTGATGTAGTGCTCCCAGGCGTCCGGGAACAGGCGGCTGGCGCCTTCCTGGTAGAACCACTCCAGTTCCCAGCGTCGCAGCATGAAGATGCCGCGCAGCACCAGTTCGGTGACGCGCTGCGGATGCGTCTCGGCGTAGGCCAGCGCCAGCGTGGAGCCCCAGCTGCCGCCGAACACCTGCCAGCGTTCGATGCCCAGCGTCTCGCGCAATTTCTCGATATCCGCCACCAGGTCCCAGGTGGTGTTGTCCACCAGATCGGCATGCGGTGTGGAGCGGCCGGAGCCGCGCTGGTCGAACAGCACGATGCGGTATTTCGCGGGATCGTGGAACCGGCGCATCTTCGGGCTGCAGCCTGCGCCCGGCCCGCCGTGCAGCAGCACCACGGGCTTGCCCTGCGGATTGCCGCACTGTTCGTAGTACAGCGTGTGGCGGTCGTCGACTTTCAGCGTACCGGTGTCGAAGGGTTCGATGTCGGGGTACAGCGTGCGCATGGGCGGCCCGTTCTGGATGAAAGCGACAGTCTAGCGGCTCGTGTCTTGCACTTCCGGTAGTCGTCCGAGGGTCACGCGGTCGCGCGCCTCCAGGTCGGCTTCCGTGGCCACGTCGACGAAGCCCGCAGCGGTCATCAGCGCGCGGATGGCGGCGCCCTGATCCCAACCGTGCTCCAGCAACAGCCAGCCGCCCGGCACCAGGAAGCCCGGCGCCCCGCCGATGATTTCGCGGAGGGCGTCCAGCCCGTCCGTACCGGAAGCCAGTGCTGTCGTCGGCTCGAAGCGCAGGTCGCCCCGCATCAGGTGGACGTCGTCGTCGGCGATATAGGGCGGATTGCTGGCGATCAGATGGAAGCGCTCGCCCCGCAGCGGCATCCACCAGCTGCCCTGGCGGAATTCGACATGGGCGATGCCGTTCGCCACGGCGTTCATGCGGGCGACGGCGAGCGCGTCGGCGCTGAGGTCGGTCGCTATCACACGGGCCTGCGGGCGCTCGCTCGCCAGCGAAAGTGCGATCGCACCGGTGCCGGTGCCAAGGTCGGCCACGCGCCATGATGTGTCCGCCGACAGGCGCTCAAGCGCCAGTTCGACCAGCCGCTCGGTCTCCGGGCGCGGAATGAGCGTGGCGGGCGACACCTTCAGGTCCAGGGTCCAGAAGCCCCGATGGCCCGTCAGGTAGGCCACCGGCTCCCCGGCGATGCGGCGCGTCAGCAAGGCTTCGAACGCGGCCGTGTCGGCATCCGTCAGGCCCGCGTCGCCGTGTGCGAACAGCCAGGCGCGGTCGCGTTCCAGTACACGCAACAGCAGCAGTTCCGCCTCGTGGCGCGCTTCCGGGCCCGGTAGGCGCGCGGCGGCGGCACGCAGGGCGGAGTCGATCCTTACGGGGGTCTGGTGGGCGGTCATCGCACGCATGGTACCGGCCGCCGGGGCGCCGGCGCCCGGGTATCGCCGCACCGCACCATCATGGTGCTCAATCGCGTCCAGGCATCCGCCGCGCGGACATCGGTATTGCGAGGGTCGTTCGCCGCGGAAACGCCTCAGTCTTGTCGCTGATCGTCACGATGAATCGGCGCCGACTGCCACGTGAATCCCTTGAAAAACAGCGTGTTGGGCCACAGGTTCAGGCCAGGAAGGTCATCTTCCCGAGTCAGATCCGCAGTGCCTCACGATTTCATAGCTTGAGCCTATTGATTCAATTCCATTAATCGATTTGAGATATCAATAGACCCTGCCTACCATGGCGCCATCGCTTCACCACACCCATCCCACTCCACACGAGGATTTCCGATGTCCCTGATCAACACCCCGGTCCAGCCATTCAAGACCACCGCCTTCCACAACGGCGAGTTCGTCGAAGTCACCGACGGCACCCTGAAGGGCAAGTGGTCGGTCCTGATCTTCATGCCGGCCGCCTTCACCTTCAATTGCCCCACGGAAGTGGAAGACGCCGCCGCGAACTACGCCGAGTTCCAGAAGGCCGGCGCCGAGGTCTACATCGTCACCACCGACACGCACTTCTCGCACAAGGTGTGGCACGAAACCTCCCCGGCGGTGGGCAAGGCCCAGTTCCCGCTGGTCGGCGACCCGACCCACCAGCTGACCCGCGCCTTCGGCGTGCACATCGAAGAAGAAGGCCTGGCCCTGCGCGGCACCTTCGTCATCAACCCGGAAGGCGTCATCAAGACCGCCGAGATCCACAGCAACGAGATCGCCCGCGACGTGTCGGAAACCCTGCGCAAGCTGAAGGCCGCGCAGTTCACCGCCGCCAACCCCGGCCAGGTCTGCCCGGCCAAGTGGAAGGAAGGCGCCAAGACCATCGCGCCGTCGCTGGACCTGGTCGGCAAGATCTAAGTCGCCCCCGCACCACCGGCGCATCCGTGCATGGATGCGCCTGCTCCAAGAACACGCATCGAACCACCTCCGGGCCACGCGCCCGGAGGTCGGTCTCCCCGACGGACGCTTGCAGCAGCGGCATGTGCCGCTTGCCGGTTCCCCTCCCTGGCCGGCTCCCTCCCCCGGCGCATGCCGCTCCTGCAAACGCCTGACCTCACTTCCCCCGATTCCTCCACGGAGACGTTCGCCATGCTGGACGCCAATCTGAAGACGCAGCTGCAGGCCTACCTGGAAAAGGCCGTGCGCCCCATCCACATCACCGCGTTCCTGGACGACAGCGACGCCTCGGCCGAGCTGCAGTCGTTGCTGCACGACCTGAAGGACGTATCCGACAGGATCAGCGTCACCGAGCAGCGCGGCGGCGAACGCACACCGTCGTTCTCGCTGACCTCGCCGGGCCACGATATTCATCTGACCTTCGCCGGCCTGCCGATGGGCCACGAGTTCACGTCGCTGGTACTGGCGCTGCTGCAGGTCGGCGGCCATCCGTCGAAGCTGGCGCAGGACGTGATCGAGCAGATCCGTTCGCTGGACGGCGAGTATCGCTTCGAAACCTACTTCTCGCTGTCGTGCCAGAACTGTCCGGACGTGGTGCAGGCACTGAACCTGATGGCGGTGCTGAACCCGAACATCCAGCACGTGGCCATCGACGGCGCGCTGTTCCAGCAGGAAGTCGAGCAGCGCGAAGTGATGTCGGTGCCGACCATCTTCCTCAACGGCGACGTGTTCGGCGCCGGCCGCATGGGCGTGGAGGAGATCGTCGCCAAGCTGGATACGAACGCAGGCCAGCGCGAGGCCGAGAAGATCAAGGCCAAGGCGCCGTACGACGTGCTTGTCGTCGGCGGCGGCCCCGCCGGCGCGGCGGCCGCGATCTACGCCGCGCGCAAGGGCATCCGTACCGGTGTGGCGGCCGAGCGCTTCGGCGGCCAGGTGCTGGACACGATGGCCATCGAGAATTTCATCTCCGTGCCCTACACCGAAGGCCCGAAGCTGGCCGCCGCGCTGGAACAGCACGTCAAGGACTACCAGGTCGACGTGATGAACCTGCAGCGCGCGGAGAAGCTGGTGCCGGCCGGTGCCGATGGCCTGGTCGAAGTACAGCTCGCCAACGGCGCGTCGTTGAAGTCGAAGACCGTGATCCTGTCCACCGGCGCGCGCTGGCGGCAGATGAACGTGCCCGGCGAGAACGAGTACCGCAACAAGGGCGTGGCCTACTGCCCGCACTGCGATGGCCCGCTGTTCAAGGGCAAGCGCGTGGCGGTGATCGGCGGCGGCAACTCCGGCGTCGAGGCGGCCATCGACCTGGCCGGCATCGTGGCCCAGGTCACCCTGATCGAATTCGACGGCAAACTGCGCGCCGACGAGGTGCTGCAGCGCAAGCTGCACAGCCTGCCCAACGTGCGCGTGGTCACCAGCGCGCAGACCACCGAGGTGCTGGGCGACGGCAGCAAGGTCACCGGACTGGTCTACAAGGACCGCGTGGGCGGCGATACGCACCGCGTGGAACTGGAGGGCATCTTCGTGCAGATCGGCCTGCTGCCCAACACCGAATGGCTCAAGGGCGTCGTGGAACTGAGCCCGCGCGGCGAGATCGTCATCGACGACCGCGGCCAGACCAGCGTGCCGGGCGTGTTCGCCGCCGGCGATGCGACCACCGTACCGTACAAGCAGATCGTCATCGCCATGGGCGAGGGTTCGAAAGCCGCCCTCAGCGCCTTCGACCACCTGATCCGCAGTTCCGCCCCGGTGGAAACTCCGGACGCCGTGGCGGCATGATGCATCGCGCGGGCGGTGCGCCCGCGCCGCTCCGCGCGCCTTGAGGGAGGGTTCCGATGAATCTGCGCGACCTGAAGTACCTGGTGGCCCTGGCCGACCACAAGCATTTCGGTCGTGCCGCCGCGGCGTGCTACGTCAGCCAGCCCACGCTTTCCACCCAGATCAAGAAGCTGGAGGACGAACTGGGCGTGCCGCTGGTGGAGCGCGCGCCGCGCAAGGTCATGCTGACGCCCGCCGGCCGCGATGCCGCCGAGCGTGCGCGCCGCATCGTGGCCGAGGTCGAGCAGATGAAGGAAGCCGCCCGCCGCAGCCAGGACCCGGAGGCCGGCACCGTCCGGTTGGGAATGTTCCCCACGCTGGGGCCCTACTTGCTGCCGCATGTGGTGCCGCGCATCCGCGCGCGCTTCCCGCACCTGGAGCTGCTGCTGGTCGAGGAGAAGAGCGACGTGCTGCTCTCGCGCCTGCGCGAGGGCAGGCTGGATGCCGGCCTGCTGGCCCTGCCGGTGACGGACGACCAGTTGCACACCGAGTTCCTGTTCGAGGAGCCGTTCGTGCTGGCGGTCCCCGAATCGCATCCACTGGCGCAGCGCGGGTCGCTGACGCTGGCCGAACTGTCGCAGCAGCAGCTGCTGCTGCTGGAGGACGGCCACTGCCTGCGCGAGCAGGCGCTGGATGTGTGCCGCCTGTCCGGCGCCAACGAGAAATCCGAGTTCCGTGCCACCAGCCTGGAAACCCTGCGGCAGATGGTGGCGGCGGACGTGGGCATCACCCTGCTGCCGACGCTGGCGGTGACGCCGCCCGTGGCGCGTTCGCCGAACATCCACCTGCTCGGCTTCAGCGATTCGCATCCCAGCCGACGGATCGCAATGGTGTGGCGCAAGAGCTCGGCGATGAGCGCATTCCTGCAGGCGTTCGCGCAGGTGTTCCGCGAACTGCCGCCTGAGCTTTTCCAGCCGGACGCGCCCGTGCCGGCCGCACCACCGGCCGACGTCGCCGGACCCGTGCCGACGCCTCCGCGCCCGGCTTGAACCAGGCCGCCTTCCGGGCTACGGTAGGCAGGCAAAACAGGACCCCGATGGGCGGCGCGGCGACGCGTCGCCCGTTTCCTTTTGCGCGATCCCAAAACCAGAGAGAACACGATGAACAACACCCGCACCAGCGGCTTGCCGCCTTCGCTGCCCCCGCTCGTCATCTCCAGCCGCGACATGTCCCGCCTGGAAGCCCTGCTCGACACCCCCGTGCTGCGCCGGCACCCCGCCGCGCTGGCGCTGATGGACGAACTGAACCGCGCCGACGTGCGATCGCCGGAGGACATGCCCGGCAACGTGGTGACGATGCATTCGCGCGTCGAATGCGAAGACGAGCTCACCGGCGAGCACCATCGCCTCACCCTGGTGTACCCCCACGAAGCGAACGTCGAGACCGGCCTGGTCTCCGTGCTGGCACCGGTCGGCAGCGCACTGCTCGGACTGTCGGTGGGGCAGACGATCGACTGGCAGACGTCCGGCAACCGGCCATTGCGCCTGCGGGTCACCGCGATCGATTACCAGCCCGAAGCCAGCGGCGACCTGCACCGCTGATCCGCAGCCGCGTTATCGCGTCAATCCACGAAAAGTACGCTCCCGCAGCCGGCCTGCCCCTGCGGGACAGGGCATACTTGTCGCCCGATTTCCCCCACCCCATCGACCGCTCATGACCGACTCCGCTCCCTCCAAGCTGCAGCAGCTCCGCGACCTGTCCGTGGTCGTCGCCGACACCGGCGACTACGACGCCATCAAGCGCCTCAAGCCGGTGGACTGCACGACCAATCCCACCCTGGTGAAGAAGGCGCTGGATCTGCCGGTCTATGCCGACCTGATCGAAGAGCAGCTGGCCTGGGCGCGCGCGCAAGGCGGCGGCGACGCGCTGGTGGACGAAGTGGTGGATCGTCTGACCATCGGCGTGGGCGCCAGGCTCGCCGGCCTGATCCCCGGCCGCGTCTCCACCGAGGTCGATGCCGACCAGGCCTACGACACCGGCGCCACCATCGCCAAGGCGCGCAAGTTCGTGCAGATGTATGCCGACCACGGCATCGACCGCGAGCGCATCCTCATCAAGGTCGCCTCCACCTGGGAAGGCGTGGAAGCCGCGCGCCAGCTGCAGGCCGAAGGCATCGACTGCAATCTCACCCTGATCTTCAACCCCACCCAGGCCATCGCCTGCGCCGAAGCCGGCGCGTTCCTGATCTCGCCGTTCGTGGGCCGCATCCTGGACTGGTACGTGGCCAACGGGCAGGCCCCGGCGCACATCGACGAGGATCCGGGCGTGGTGTTCGTGCGCGGCGTGTACACGGAGTTCAAGCGCCGCGGTTCGCCGACGGTGGTGATGGGCGCCTCGTTCCGCTCCACCGCGCAGATCGAGGCGCTCGCCGGCTGCGATCGCCTGACGATTTCGCCGGACCTGCTGGAGGCGCTGGACCAGGACCGTGGTCCGCTGCCGCGCAGGCTGTCGCCCCTCGAAGCGCAGCGCGTGAACGCGGAGGCGGTCACGGCCGACCGTTTCGGCGCCGCGATCCAGGCCGATCCGATGGCGAAGGAAAAGCTCGCCGCCGGCATCGAGACCTTCGCCAAGGACCTGGCCGCGCTGCGCGCCACCGTCCGCGAGAAGCTGTCCGCCTGACGCCACCCCGACCCGACGCGGGCAGGGCTGGCGCCCGCGCGCCGGACACGGGATGATCGGGCGCATGCGCGCCCTCCTGCTCTGGTCCGCCCTCCTCGCCGCATCCCCGATGGCCCATGCGTCATCGGACGATGCCAGCCTGATCTTCGTCGGCGACATCATGGTGGCGGAAACGCCCGGCGAGCTGATCGCACGCGGCGAGGATCCTTTCCAGCCCTTCGCGGCGCTGCTGTCTTCGCACGACGTACGGATAGGCAACCTGGAGTGCGTGGTCGCGACCACGGGCACCGCGGAAGGAAAACCGTACACGTTCCGGGCCGATCCGCGCACGCTGCCGGTCCTGAAGCGGCACTTCGACGCCGTGTCCCTGGCCAACAACCACTCCGGCGATTTCGGCAAGGCCGCATTCGCCGAGCAGCTGGCGCTGATGGACAAGGCGGGCCTGCCCTATTTCGGCGGCGGTCGCGATGCCACGGCAGCGCATGCACCCTGGATCGTCGAGCGCAACGGCGTGCGCATCGCGCTGCTGGGCTATGTGGAGTTCAAGCCCCGTTCCTTCGAAGCCGATGCCAGCCGCCCCGGCGTGGCCTGGAGCGGCGAGGACGACGACGTGATCGAGGACATCATCGCCGCGCGGCGCGTGCACCGGGCGGACATCGTCATCCCCTTCATGCATTGGGGCTGGGAGGACGAACCCGATCCCAGTCCGCGCTTGCGCGCATTCGCCCGGCGCATGATCGACGCGGGCGCCGACATGGTGGTGGGAGGTCATCCGCACGTCACCCAGGGCGCCGAGTACTACCGCGGCAAGCCGATCATCTACAGCCTGGGCAACTTCCTGTTCAACGGATTCGACACGCCCGCGACGACCACCGGCTGGGTGCTGTCGGCCAGGGTGGACCGCACCGGCGTGGTGGACTGGCGCACGCACGTGGCCAGGCTCGATGCCAACGGCGTGCCGCATCCGGACCCGACCGCCAGCAGTCCCTGCGCCAGCCCCGACCGGAAGACCATCAACCAATGCGCGGGCGAATGACATGAAGGCCGGACGCTTGCTGACCCTCCTCGCCCTGGCGCCGCTGGCCGTACAGGCCCAGGCCGCCAGCGTACGCTGCCACATCGTCTACGGTGGCGAGCACTTCACCGTCGACGCGGCGCCGACCGACGATCCCTACCGGGCGACCGGCACGAAGGTCGGGCGCTACTTCGAGTTCAAGCCGGTCTACGTGGACCGTGTCGCCACCGGCAAGGCCGTCAAGGTCTATGTCTACGGCATGGCCACCGGCCAGCCCGTGCTGATCCATGCGGCCACGCACGCGCCCCCGTTCGCCGGGAAGCAGGAAGGACGCGGTTTCACCGGCCTCCATGCCGTCTACGAACCCACCAAGAGCAGCGAACTGCAGTACTGGTGCGAACACCTGCCTTGATGCCGGCCGGGCGTGGGATCAGACGCCCAGTCCGACAGGGCAGCTCACGCCGGTGCCACCCAGCCCGCAGTAACCGTTCGGATTCTTGGCCAGATACTGCTGGTGGTAGTCCTCGGCGTAGTAGAACGCCGGCGCCGGATAGACGATCTCGGTGGTGATGTCGCCGTAGCCGGCGGCACGCAGCGTCTGCTGGTAGGCCTGCCGGCTGGCTTCGGCCGCGGCCTGCTGTTCCGGCGTATGGCAGTAGATGCCGGAGCGGTACTGCGTGCCCACGTCGTTGCCCTGACGCATGCCCTGGGTGGGGTCGTGGCTTTCCCAGAACACCTGCAGCAGGCGTTCGAACGACACCTGGGCCGGGTCGTACACCACGCGCACCACTTCGTTATGGCCGGTCTGGCCGGAGCAGACTTCTTCGTAAGTGGCATTCGGCGTGCCGCCGCCCGCGTAGCCGACCGCGGTGGTGTACACGCCGGGCAGCGTCCAGAACGCGCGTTCCGCCCCCCAGAAACAGCCCAGGCCGAACTCGACCTGCTGCAATCCGTCGAATGCATCCCGCAGCGGGCGTCCGTTGACGAAATGCACGTTGTGCAGCGGCAGCGGCGTGCTGCGCCCCGGCAGCATGTCTTCCGCGCGCGGCATGCGCTGCTTGTAGGCTCCGATACCCAGCATGGCGAACCTCGTGTGTTGGGGGAAAGCGGATCAGGCCGGCAGGATGCCCAGGCCTTCGTCGTCGCCTTCCAAGATGGGGCCGTTGCCGCCTGAATCCAGTCCCACGCCCTGCACGACGCCTTCCGCGTCGGAGAACGCTGTGTCCGGCACGCAGACGCGCAGCACGCCGAACAGCGGCAGTTCGCCCATGCCGCCCAGCAGCGACTCGCCGAACACGAACGCCGGGATCTCCGCTTCCTCCAGCGCGTGCTTCACCAGATGGGCGTCGAACAGGTTATCGGCCAGGTAGACCACGCGCATGGATACATCCTCCGCGGCCAGCCTACACCCGGTCAGGCAGGCAGGGGCTTGCGCAACGCGTCGGTGGCCGGCACCGATTCAGGCTCGAGCGCCGCCGCGGCCCGCCATGCCTGCATCGCCGGCAGCGCGAACAGCGCCTGCATGTAGCGGCGCGTGGTGTCGTCCACCTCCACACCATAACCATCGAAGCGGATCGCCACCGGTGCGTACATCGCATCGACGATGCCGAACTCGCCGAACAGGAACTCGCCATCGCCGCCATGCGCCTCGCGCAGCGCGCGCCACAGCGCCTGCACGCGGTCGATGTCGCGCTGGGCGGCAGCGTCCCAGCGGTAGGCATCCGGCGTGCGCCGGCTGTTCATCGGCAACTGCGTGCGCAGCGCCGTGAAGCCGGAGTGCATTTCAGCGGCCGCCGCGCGTGCCACCGCACGTGCGGCACGCTCGCGCGGCCAGCCCTGGCCGTCCAGCCAGCGCTCGTTGGCGTACTCGCAGATCGCCAGCGAGTCCCAGACGTGCACATCGCCATCGTGCAGGGCGGGCACCTTGCCGGTCGGGGAATGGCGCCCGACTTCCGCGGCGAACTGCGGGGTATCGAGCGGCAGGCGGACTTCTTCGAAGGCCACGCCGAAATGACGAAGCAGCAGCCAGGGGCGCAGCGACCAGGACGAGTAGTTCTTGTTGCCGATGACCAGGACGGGAAGGCGCATGGGCGGTTTCGCAGGCACGAGGGCCGTTCAGGATAGACCAGCCCGGGCGCCGGACCGGCTAAACTTGCGTTTTCCTGAGCCTGCTGCCCTCCCGATGTCCAACGATGCCGCCCAGCCTGCCGACCTTCCGGACGATGCCGCCCCCGAAAAGCGGGACTTCATCCGCCAGATCGTGCGCGAGGACCTGGCCAGCGGCCGCCACGTCGCGGTGAAGACGCGCTTCCCGCCCGAGCCCAACGGCTACCTGCACATCGGCCATGCCAAGGCCATCTGCCTGGACTTCGGCATCGCGGCCGAGTTCGGCGGCGTCTGCAACCTGCGCCTGGACGACACCAACCCGGCCAAGGAAGACCCCGAATACGTGCGTGCCATCCAGGACGACGTGCGCTGGCTGGGGTTCGACTGGCACGACCTGCGCCACGCCTCGGACTATTTCCAGGTGCTGTACCTGGCCGCCGAGAAACTGATCCGCCAGGGTGACGCCTTCGTCTGCGACCTGAGCGCGGACGAAGTGCGCGCTTACCGCGGCACCCTGACCGAACCCGGCCGCAACTCGCCGTACCGCGACCGCAGCGTGGAAGAAAACCTGGACCTGTTCCGCCGTATGCGCGCGGGCGAATTCCCGGATGGCGCACGCACGCTGCGCGCGAAGATCGACATGGCCAGCGGCAACATCAACCTGCGCGACCCGGCGCTGTACCGCATCAAGCACGTCGAGCACCAGAACACCGGCAACGACTGGCCGATCTATCCGATGTACGACTACGCGCATTCGCTGAGCGACGCGGTGGAAGGCATCACCCATTCGCTGTGCACGCTGGAATTCGAGGACCACCGCCCGCTGTACGACTGGTGCGTGGACAAGGTGGACTTGGCGAATTCGCCGGACCTGCTGGCGCCGCTGCTGGCCAAGGGCCTGCCGAAGGAAGCCAGCAAGCCCCGCCAGATCGAGTTCTCGCGCCTGAACTTCAACTACCTGGTGATGAGCAAGCGCAAGCTGCTGGCGATGGTCAACGACCGCTTGGTCGACGGCTGGGACGATCCGCGCATGCCCACGCTGCAGGGCATCCGCCGCCGCGGCTACACGCCGGCCGCGCTGCGCCTGATGGTGGACCGCGTGGGCATCAGCAAGCAGAACTCGCTGCTGGACATCGGCATCCTGGAAGGCGCGCTGCGTGAGGACCTGGACGCCGCCGCGCCGCGCCGCATGGCCGTCATCGACCCGGTGAAGCTGGTGCTGGCCAACCTGCCGGACGGTCACGAAGAAACGCTGACGTTCTCCAACCATCCCAAGGACGCATCCTTCGGCCAGCGCAGCGTGCCGTTCTCGCGCGAGCTGTGGATCGAGCGCGAGGATTTCGAGGAAGTGCCGCCGAAGGGCTTCAAGCGCCTGACCTCCGGCGGCGAAGTGCGCCTGCGCGGCGCCGGCATCGTGCGCTGCGATGAAGTGATCAAGAACGACGCCGGCGAGATCGTCGAGCTGCGCGGCTGGCTGGACCCGGAGTCGCGTCCCGGCATGGCCGGCGCCGAGCGCAAGATCAAGGGCACCATCCACTGGGTCAGCGCCATGCACGCCGTCGCCGCGGAGATCCGCCTGTACGACCGCCTGTTCACCGTGCCGAACCCCGATGACGAGTCGGAGGGGAAGACCTACCGCGACTACATGAACCCGGACTCGCGGCGCACGGTCACCGGCTACGTGGAGCCGGCGGCCGCCAGTGCAGCGCCCGAGCAGTCGTTCCAGTTCGAGCGCACGGGGTATTTCGTCGCCGACCGCTACGACCACACGCCGGAACGTCCCGTGTTCAACCGCAGCGTCACCCTGCGCGACACCTGGGCGACCAAGGCCTGATGCCGGCGCCTTTCACCGCGTCTTGAAGCGGCGAAAGGCAGGCTGGCGCGCACCACCACCGAGGAAGGAGTCCGCCATGTCCCGCATCGCGCTGCGCCTGTTGCCTGCCATGCTGTCGTGCCTGTTCCTGTTCGCGCTGTCGGGCTGCGCGGCGCCGGCGTCCTCCGAGGGCGTGGCGACCGATCCGCCCCCCGCATCAACGCCGGCGCCCAAGCCGACCGGCGGCAACCTGCCACCGCGCGAAGCCGGCGCCGTCGCCGTGGACTACAGCTGCCGGACCAGCGCCGACTGCGCGGTGAAGAACGTGGGCAACTGCTGCGGCGCCATGCCGGCCTGCGTCAACAAGGACAGCTCTACCGACCCGCAGGGCGTGCAGGCGCAATGCGCTGCGAGTGGCCGCATGAGCGTCTGCGGCTTCGCCGACGTGACCGCGTGCCAATGCGTGAGCGGCCGCTGCGAATCCGATTACTCTTCCTCGACACTGCCTGCCCGGTAATGCTCTACCAACAGATCCACCTGACCCTGCCCGCCTGGACCCACGACCTGGTCGATCCCGCGGCGACCTACGCCAGCGACGAAGAGAAGGTCGCGCTGGCCATCGAGCTCTCGCGTCGCAACGTCGACGCGAACTCCGGTGGTCCGTTCGGCGCGGTCGTATTCGGACCCGACCATCGCGTCATCAGCCTCGGGGTGAACCGGGTGATGCCGCACACCTGCTCGCTGGCGCACGCCGAGAACATGGCCTACATGCTGGCGCAGCAGCGCCTGCAGACGCCGCGCCTCAACGAACGCATGGCGCCGGTGGTCCTGGCCACGTCCTCGCAGCCGTGCTGCCAGTGCTACGGCGCGACGGTGTGGGCCGGCATCGACCGCCTGCTGATCGGCGCGCGTGCCGAGGACGTGATGGAACTGACCGAGTTCGACGAAGGCCCGCTGCCGGCCGACTGGATCGGCGAGCTCAACAAGCGCGGCATCGAAGTCGTGCGCGACCTGCGTCGCGACGACGCGCGCGCCGTGCTGCGCCGCTACGGTGAATCGGGCGGCGACAGGTACTGAGCCGGACGCAGGGAAGCCCTCCCCCCGCTTCTCCTGTACCCTGTGACTGCGGCAGGCGCCGCAGCCCTCCGCTTCACGCGACCGTGCCATGTCATCGACGACCGGCCTGCTGGCCTATTGCCGCCAGGGATTCGAACCCGAACTTGCCGCCGAGCTGACCGAGCGCGCCGCGCTGGCCGGCTTCGCCGGCTATGCCCGCGCGCAGCGCAACGATGGCCACGTGGTGTTCGTGTGCGGGGAAGCGCAGGCGCTCGACCGCGCCCTGCCCTGGCGCGAGCTGATCTTCGCGCGGCAGAAGCTGCGGCTGCTGGCCGAGCTGCGCGGCATCGACCCGAAGGACCGCATCACGCCCCTTCTCGCCGCCCTGGCCGGCGGCGGGCGCTACGGTGACCTGTGGGTGGAGCATCCGGACTCGGACAGCGCCAAGCCGCTGGCGGGACTGGCGCGCAGTTTCGGCAACGCGCTGCGTCCGGCGTTGCGCAAGGCCGGGTTCCTCACCGAGAAAGACGATGCGCGCCTGCCGCGCCTGCACGTGGTGTTCGTGCAGGGCGACCACCTGTTCCTGTGCGCGGCGGACGCGCGCGACAGCGCGCCGTGGCCGCTCGGCATCCCGCGCCTGAAGCTGCTGCCGGATGCGCCTTCGCGCTCGGCACTGAAGCTGGAGGAAGCCTTCCTGTCCCTGCTCGATGATGCCCAGCGCGAGGCACTGCTGAAGCCCGGCATGACCGCCGCCGACCTGGGTGCCGCGCCCGGCGGCTGGACCTGGGTGCTCACCCGCCACCACCTGCGCGTGACCAGCGTCGACAACGGCCCCTTGCGCGAGCACGTGCTGGCCACGGGCCTGGTCGAGCACCTGCGCGCGGACGGCTTCCACTGGAAGCCACCGCAACCGCTGGACTGGATGGTCTGCGACATGGTCGAGCAGCCACGGCGCGTCGCCGAGCGCATGGCGCAGTGGTTCCGCGAAGGCTGGTGCCGGCACGCCGTGTTCAACCTCAAGCTGCCGATGAAGAAGCGCTGGGACGAGACCAAGCTCTGCCTGGAGCTGTTCGCGGACCAGGCCGGCCGGCCACTGGAGATCCGCGCACGCCAGCTGTACCACGACCGCGAAGAGATCACCGTGTTCGCAACGCCGGGCTGACACGTGCAGACCCACTGCGCGCCCCCGAGGGGAAACCGATGACGTCACCCGGGTCCACACGCATCGTGGCGGCACTCCTTGCCGCGCTGCTGGCCGGCTGCACCCACATGGGCACGCCCGCCCGCACCGGCGCTGCGGAGGAAGCGCTGTACGTCGCGCGCGATGTCGTCGGTGACGGCGCGTTCGGTGAAGGCATCGAGGGCCCGGCCTTCGGTCCGGACGGTGCGCTGTATGCGGTGGGCTTCGGCCGCGGCGGCACGATCGGGCGGGTGACCTTCGATGCCGATGGCAGCGGACGCGCGGACCTGTTCATGACGCTGCCCGAGGGCAGCACCGGCAACGGCATCCGCTTCGATACCGACGGCTTCATGTACGTGGCCGACTACACCGGCCACCAGATCCTTCGCATCGATCCACGCGACCGCTCGGTGGGCGTGTTCGCCACCCTGTCGGGCGCGCACCAGCCCAACGACCTCGCCTTCGCGCCGAACGGGATGTTCTACGCCAGCGACCCGGACTGGCGCACCGGCACCGGCCAGCTGTGGCGGATCCTGCCCTATGGCAGGGCCGCGCTGCTGGAAACCGGCATGGGCACCACCAATGGCGTGGAGGTCGGCCCGAAGGGCGACGTGCTGTACGTCAACGAGAGCGTGCAGCGGCGCGTGTGGGCCTACGACCTGGACGCCAGCGGCGGGATATCCGGCAAGCGCCTGCTGATCACCTTTCCGGACCATGGCCTGGACGGCATGCGCACCGACGTGCGGGGCAACCTCTACATCGCCCGGTACGGGGCCGGCACGGTGGCGGTGGTGTCGCCGCAGGGCGAGCTGCTGCACGAAGTGCGGCTCAAGGGACGCAAGCCGACCAACGTTGCCTTCGGCGGGCCCGACGGACGCACGGTGTTCGTCACCCTGCAGGACCGTGGCGCCATCGAAGCCTTCCGTACGGCACTGCCCGGGCGCGAAACCGGCCCGTAACGCCGCGGCCGCTCACTTGCGGCCGAGCGCGTCCTCGATCGCCCGCTGGGCCAGCGGCGCCATCACCGCATAGCCGGCCGGCGTGGGATGCACGCCATCCGCGGCCAGCCGGGCATCCAGCCCGCCTTCGGCGTTGGCCATGGCCCGGTGATAGTCCAGATGCACGGCCCCCGACGCGCGCGCGTAGGTCTCGATCCATTGGTTCAGCGCCTTGATCGGCTCGGCCGGTCGGTAGCCCGGTCGCCAAGGGTAGGCGCTGGCGGGCAGCACGGATGCCAGCACCACGCCGATGCCGTTGGCCTGCGCCAGCTGCACCATCGAACGCAGGTTGTCCTCGATCATGCGCTGCGTGGCCGGTCCGGTATTCCCGGCAATGTCGTTGGTCCCGGCCAGGATCACCACCACCTCCGGGTTCAGCGCGATCACGTCCTGGCGGAAGCGCACCAGCATCTGCGCCGTGGTCTGCCCGGAAATGCCGCGGTTGACGTACGGCTTGCCCGGAAAAAACGTCGTGTCCGTCATGCGCCCCCACCCGTCGGTGATGGAATCCCCGTAGAACACCACGCGGCCCGCTTCGTGCGCGGGCAGGCGCGCGTTGTCGTCCCGATAGCGCGTCAGGCCGGGCCAGTCGAGCAGGCGCTGCTGCAGGCCCTGCACGCGCTCGGGCGGCAGCGATGCCGCCGGGGCGATGTAGTCCGGATCCACCGCCGGTGCCTGCGTCTCCGCCCGGGCGACAGCGGCCGTCAGCAAGGGAACAAGCAACAGGGCGCAACGCAGGAAGGGCATGATCGAGTTCCAGTGAGTGGGGCTGGCGTACCCTACGCGATCCCACGCCGCGCGGCACCTGGCACGTCGTCGGCCATGGCGTGCGATCGGTTAGTCTCAGTCCCTGCAATCCGGCCCGGACATACTGGCCCGACAGCGAAGGAGCGTCATGAATCCCCTCTCCCTCAAGGACCCCGCCGGCTTCGGCAACGAGTTCCTCCGTCTGACCCTGCTGCAGGGGTTCCAGTCGCTGACCAAGCGCGACCTGGAGTTGCTGATCTTCGTCCTGCTGGAGCGCGATGGCGCCATCGGCCGCGACGAATCCAACTTCACGGTCGCCGGCAAGCTGCGCGTGACGCCCGCCAAGGTCAAGGCGCTGCGTCGCGACGGCTATGCGCGCTGGCGGGCGCTGGTGCCGGAGGAACGCGATGCGGCCCTGCAGCGCATCGTGGCGACCGTGCTGACCGAGGCCAACCTGAAGGCCGGCGCGAAGCATGTCAGCGAACGCAGCCGCAAGGACGGCTTCCTCGCCATCCGCATCGAGCATCCGGACGACCACCAGCAGTTCGAACAGGCCATCCTCGACGTGGGCGCGCTACCGGTGTACGAGCGCAACCGCGAGGTCGTCGCGGTGCGCTTCGACACCCTGCTGGCGATCGCCGAGCGCTGGGGCTACCTGCAGACGGATCCTGCGTCCGTCGTGGCGGAACTGAAGAAGCTGACCCCCACGGCCGAAGAAGTGGCCGACCTGCTGAAGAAGGACGTCTCCAAGCTGCGTTGGCAGGACGCGCGCAATGCGCTCAACAGCCTGGGCGCGAAAGCCGTCACGAGTACCGCCGAGGGCGGGCTCAAGGGCCTGCTGAAGATCGTGTTCCCGTTCATCCCGGGCTGACAGGATTCAGGCGGACGCGATCTCCACCCGCCTTCCTCCGGCGCGCGCGGACGCGAAGATCGCATCCAGGGCGAGCATGTCGCGCCAGCCCTCCTCGCCGGGCACGCGCGGCGGACGACGTTCCAGGATGGCCAGCGCATCGGCATCCATCTGCCGCGCCTGCTGCGCGGGCGTGGCGCCGATCACAGCGTCGAAGCGGCGCCCGTCGCTGGCCTGGCCACGCACGCCTTCGTACGCCTGGAACGGCGACAGTTCGTACCAGCCTTCCTCGCACTCGGCGCGCAGCAGGTTGAGGTTGCGGCCGAAGCTGGTTTCGCACGCGGCGGTCACGCCGTCCGGAAATTCGAGGCGGAAGCGCATCGTCTCGTCGACACCGCGGAAGATCTCCGGCCGTTCCACCGACGAGGTCGCGGTGACCGCGACCGGTTCGGCAGCGGTGGTGTAGCGCGCGGCATTGAGCGCGTAGACGCCCATGTCGTACATCGCGCCGCCGCCGCGCGCCGCGTCCAGGCGCCAGGTATCGCGGCTGGCGCCGTCGAACCCATGGAAACCGGCCTCGGCGCGGATGTGCCTCAAGCGGCCGAACGGCCGGGACTTCGCCAGCGCCATCACCGCCTGCGTATTGGGTTCGTGCTGCATGCGGTAGCCGATCGCCAGCTGCACGCGGTGCTGCCGGCAGGCGTCGATCATCGCGCGCGCTTCGGCTGCGTCCATCGCCATCGGCTTCTCGCACCACACGTGTTTGCCCGCGGCGGCCGCGCGCAGGGTGAACGGCTTGTGCAGATGATTCGGCAGGACGACGTAGACCACGTCGATGTCCGTGTTGTCGGCGATGCGGTCGAAGCCTGCATAGTCGTAGACGTTGCGATCGGGAATGCCGTGTCGCCGCTGCCACTCCGCCGCCTTCGCGGGCGTGCCGGTGACGATGCCGGCCAGGCGGCAGTGCTTCGTCGCCTGCAACGCGGGCGCCAGCAGGTCGCGGCTGTAGTAACCCAGGCCGACCAGGGCGACGCCGAGCGGTCGCGAACGCTTGGCGTGCACGCGCGGCATCACGCCTGCCAGGCCGGCCGCCGCCAGGGTGCCCAGCAGGCGCCGGCGGGCGGGATCGTGCACGGAAGAAGCGTCGTCGTTCATCGCGGCGGCCTCGTGGGGGAATCCCGAGGCTACCGCATGCCTGCAGCCGATGTCGTCAACGCCCGCGCTGGCCCGCCGCGTGCCGCCAGAAGAAGTCCACCAGGGGTGGCAGCTTGCCGGCAAGGCCGAGCAACGGCCCGCGCAACAGGGTCAGGTGCATCTCGTCGTTGGAGAACAGACGGTTGATGCCGTCGAAGGCATGGGCCGCGGTCGCATTCTCACTGCGGCGCTGGCGCGCCCAGCGCTCGAGCCGGTGCGGCGCATCCCAGTCGGCGCGCTTGGTGGTGGCGGCACGGATGCCGTCGCGCAGCGCCGCGACATCGCGCAGGCCCAGGTTGACGCCTTGCCCCGCCAGCGGATGGACCACGTGCGCGGCATCGCCTGCGACGATCACCCGCCCGGCGACATAGTCCCGGGCCAGCTGGCGCTTCAACGGGAACGCGGCGCGTGGCGAGGCCAGGACCACTTCGCCGCGCTGACCGCCCATGGCCTGCGTCAGCTCCCGACCGAAGCTGGCTTCATCAAGCGCCAGTACACGCTCGGCCTCCGCGTCGGGCAACGTCCAGACGATGGAGCTGAGGCCGTCCGCGAACGGGAGGAAGGCCAGCGGCCCCCTCGGCAGGAAGCGTTGCCACGCGGTGTCCTCGTGCGGCTCCCCGGTGCGCACGAACGCCACCACGCCACGCTGCGCGTAATCGTGTGCGGCGACCTCCAGCCCGGCCAGACGCCGCAGCGTGGAATCGCCGCCGTCGGCGGCCACCGCCAGCCGCGCATCGATACGCGTGCCGTCGTCCAGCCGCAGCGTCACGCTGCCCGCGTCCTGCTCCATCGCCTCCACGCGCGCCGGGCAACGCACCTGCACGCCAGCCGCCGGCAGCGCGGCCCACAGCCGATCGACCAGCAGTGCGTTCTCGACGATCCAGCCCAGCTGCGTGCGTCCCAGTGCATCGGCATCGAAGCGCAGTTCGCCGCCGCCCGCCGCGTCCCAGACGCGCATGCGTCGGTAGGGCTGCGCGCGCGCACCGCGCACTGCGTCCCATACGCCGGCCGCGTCGAGCAGCGCCGCGTTGTCGGGCGCGAAGGCATACACCCGCAGATCCGGCTGCGACGGCGACCAGCGCGGCGGCTCGCGGCCTTCGACCAGCATCACCTCCAGCCCCTCGCGCGCCAGCACCAGCGCGCAGGCCGCACCCACCACGCCGCCGCCGACGACGGCCACGTCGATCTGTCCGCGCCGCTTCATGCCGCCTCTACCCGGCAGAGCGCCGGCACGTCGCCGCGGAAGCCCATCGCGCCCCCCACCAGGAACGCCTGCAGCGAGGGTTGCGCTTCCATGGCCACCAGGCCTGCGCTGCGCACGGGCTTCAGCAGGGGCGAAGGGTTGGCCGTCAGGCGTGCCAGGCCGTCGGAGAACGCGAGCGTGCGTTCGCGATCCTCGCGCCGCCGCGCCGCATAGGCGGCCAGGCGGGAGGCGGCGCCCGGATCGTCACCGCGCGCGATCTCCTCGGCCAGCGTCAGGGCATCGCGCAGGCCCAGGTTGAAGCCCTGCGCGCCGATCGGATGGATCGTCTGCGCCGCATTGCCCAGCACGACCGCGCGGTCGGCGACCAGCCGTTGCGCGACGACGCGGACGATGGGATACGCGCTGCGCTCGCCGCTGGCGACCAGCCGGCCAATGCGCCAACCGACCGCGTGCTGCAGACGCGCCAGCCAGGCCGCTTCGTCCAGGGCGGCCACGGTCTCGGCCTGCTCGCGCGCCACGCCGTGCACGACGCCCCAGTGGCGATCGCCACGCGGGAGCAGCGCGGTCGGGCCGTCGTCGCCCAAGCGCTCGTACGCGGTGCCGTCCGGCGCCTGCGTGGCCCGCACGCGGGCGACGAACAGGGTCTGGCCGTAATCGTGCTCGTCCACACCGATGCCCAGTGCCTCTCGCACGGCGCTGCGGGTTCCATCGGCGGCCACCACCAGGCGGGCATGCAATGTGCGCTCGCCCCCGGCATCGGCGATCCGCAGCGCGCGATGGCCGGCTTCGTCCGGGGCGAAGCCGACGAAACGCGCCGGCCGGTACCGGGTCAGCCCCGACAGGCCGGCCAGCCGGGCTTCCAGCGCTTCGCCGAAGTCGCGCGCCACGACCACCTGGCCGAACGTGGCACGGCCGTAGTCCTGCGCCTCCAGCCGGACCCGACCGAAATCCCCCTGCCGGCTGATGTGGATGCGGCGGATCGGCCCGGTGGGCGTGCGCAGCTGCTGCATCACCCCCAGCGCGGTCAGCGCATTGACCGTCGCCGCTGCGAAGCTGAGGTTGCGCTGGTCGAATACCGCCGGCATCTGCCCGGCAGGTGCCGCTTCCACCAGGCCCACCTCCACGCCCTGGCGCACCAGGGCGATGGCAAGACTGGCACCCACCAGCCCACCGCCCACGATCACTACGTCATGCCGATCTGTCATGCCGACATGATAGCGCCCGCCCTGCGGACCCCGACCGGCCGGCTCCGGTAGAATGCGGGGCTGAGTCTCCGGAACCGTGCCTGATGAACACCACTTCGCAACGCGCCCTCGTGATGGCGCTGGTCGCCGCTCTGCTGGTCCTCACCCGCCTGCACCTGCCCACCACGTTCGGCCACCTCGGGCCCCTGCCCGATGCCAGCTGGGCCGCGTTCTTCATCGGCGGCTACTACCTGCGCGGCTGGTCGCGCTGGGCGTTCCCGCTGTTCATGGCGGCGGCGGTGGCGGTCGACTATGTGGTGATCAGTGGCCAGGGCATGAACTTCTGGACGCACTATTGCGTGTCGCCGGCGTATTGGTTCCTGCTGCCGGCGTACGGCGCACTGTGGGCCGGTGGCACGCTGCTGCGCCGCTATCAGACCGCGCACCACGGCCGCACGCTGGCCCTGCTGATCGGCAGCCTGCTGGCGTCGGTGACCGTCTGCCACCTGCTCAGCCAGGGCAGCTTCTACTGGCTGAGCGCGGTCATCGCCGAGCCCACCCTCGCCGGCTGGTGGAAGAACTTCAGCGACTGGTACCTCCCCTACCTGCGCGTGGCCGCGCTCTACGTGGGCCTGGCGGTCATCGTGCACGTGATGGTCGGCCAGGTCGTGCGCCTGGCCCGTCCGCGCGCGCGCGCTGCCGGCTGACCGGGCCGCCATCCGGATGGGCAACCGCCTCTCGAAGATCTACACCCGCACCGGCGACGATGGCAGTACCGGGCTGGGCGACGGCACGCGCGTGGGCAAGGACTCCGCGCGCGTCACCGCCTACGGCACGGTGGACGAAGCCAATTCGGCCATCGGCGTGCTGCTGGCCGTACCCAGCGTGGCCGACGACATCCGCGCCCTGCTGACCACCGTGCAGCATCAGTTGTTCGACCTGGGCGGCGAGCTGTGCATCCCCGGGCATGCCGCCATCACCGGCGACGATGTCGAGGCGCTGGAGCGGCAGCTGGACCATTACAACGACGATCTGCCGCCGCTGAAGGACTTCATCCTGCCGGCGGGGGGCGAGGCCGCCTCGCGTTGCCACCTGGCCCGCACCATCGTGCGCCGGGCTGAGCGCGAGACGGTCACCCTGGCCCGCCACGACGCCGTGCGGCCGGAAGCGATCCGCTACCTCAACCGGCTGTCCGACCTGCTGTTCGTCCTGGCCCGGGTGCTGGCCCGCGCCGACGGCCAGGGCGAAGTGCTGTGGAAGCACGAACGCCGGCACGCATAGCCGCGGGCCTGCTCCCAAGGTCGAGTGCCGGCCCCTGCCGGGCCGCGCATAGAATGGACCCGGACATCCACCCGGGAGAGGCGGTTCCCGCCCCGTCGAGGGCAACGCCGGCATCGTGATCATCTATACCCATCCCGCCTGCCTGTTGCACGATCCGGGCCCCGAGCACCCGGAGCGGCCGGCACGGCTGGAAGCGGTGCTGGAGGCGCTGCGCGGGCAGCACGGCGATGCCGACTGGCGCGAGGCGCCCATCGTGAAGCTGGGCGACCTGCGCCGGGTGCACGACGACGCGCTGGTGCACGAGGTGCTGGAGGCCGATGTGGCCGGCTACCGCATGCTCGACCCGGATACGGTGATGTGTCCGGCCTCGCGCGCAGCCGCGCTGCGGGCCGCGGGCGCCGGCGTGGCGGCAGTGGATGCGGTGATGAACGGCGAGGACCGCGCGGCCTTCTGCGCAGTGCGCCCACCCGGCCACCATGCGACCGGCACGGCGGCCATGGGCTTCTGCCTGTTCAACAACATCGCCGTGGCGGCGGCCTATGCCCTCGACAGGCATGGGCTGGAGCGCGTGGCCGTCATCGACTTCGACGTCCACCACGGCAACGGCACCCAGGCCATCTTCTACAACGATCCGCGCGTGGCCTATTTCAGCAGCCACGAATCGGGCATCTACCCGCACAGCGGCGCGCCCTACGAGCGCGGCGTGGGCAACGTGTTCAATGCCCTGCTGCCGCCGGGCAGCGGGGGCTTCCGCTTCCAGAACACCTGGGCGGACGAACTGCTGCCCGCGCTGGACGACTTCAGGCCGCAGCTGCTGCTGATCTCGGCCGGGTTCGACGCGCACATGCGCGACCCGCTGGCGGACCTGATGCTGGAGACCGAGGACTTCGGCTGGCTGACCCGGCAGCTGCGCGAGGTGGCCGAACGGCATGCTGGCGGAAAGATCGTGTCCATGCTCGAAGGCGGCTACGACCTGGACGCCCTGCGCGAGTGCACCGTGGTCCATGTGGAGGCGTTGCGCTGAGCCGGACGGGTCCGCCCGCCGGTCGCTGAACCCCGCCCGACATCGTCCCGGGGCCTTCATTGCCCGCATGCATGGGATGGGGCAAGCTAACGGCCGTTTTTCGTCCGACAGCGAGCCCAGTAACGCGTGCGCCCTGCCCTCCGCCTGCTACCGTTACCCCTCAGCATCGCCCTGTGCCTGCCCGCGCTGGCCGACGATGAGAAGCCCGAAAGCTGGGCGCTGTGTCCCATCCAGGACGCGGTTCCGGCATTCGGCGAGGCGCCGCAGGCGCCTGCGCCCGGCAATGCCCAGGCCACGCGCGAGCAGCGTGCCGAGCAGCCCACCTCCATCGAAGGCGACAGCCTGGGCGGGACGGAGACCAATCTGGAGTACCAGGGCAACGTGGCGCTCAGCCGCGGCGACCAGTTCCTCGGCGCGGACAACCTGAAGTACGACCAGGAGAAGGACACCTACGTCGCCGACGGCCACATCCGCTACCAGGATGCCGGCATCCGTCTGATGGCCGACAGCGCGCGCGGCGACCAGGGCGCCGATACGCACCAGATCGACAACGTGCGCTACCAGCTGGTGTCCCGTCGCGGCAACGGCGGCGCCGACCGCATCGACATGAAGGGGCCGGAAGGCAGCCTGCTGCACTCCACCTACTCCACCTGCGATCCCGAGGACCGCCGCTGGGAACTGCGCTCGCGGCGCATCGACATCAACACCGACGACGGCTGGGGCGTCGCGCGCGGGGCGACGATCCGGCTGGGCAAGGTGCCGGTGCTGTACGTGCCGTACCTGAAGTTCCCGATCGACGACCAACGCCACACCGGCCTGCTGTACCCGGCTGTCGGCCTGTCCGGCCGCAACGGCTTCGACTGGAAGCAGCCGATCTACCTGAACCTGGCGCCGAACTACGACGCGACGCTGGAGCCGCGCTACATGAGCGAGCGCGGGTTCCAGATGGGCGCGGAGTTCCGCTACCTGTACGAAAAGGGACGCGGCGAAATCCAGGGTACCTGGATGAACAAGGACGACCTGGTCCGCGACCGCATGGGTGAGGCGGACTACGACGACAAAAATCCGAACAACCCGGATCCGGACGACGGGCGCGGCTTCTTCTCCTTCGAGGGCAGCCATCGCTTCAGCCGCAACTGGCAGGCGCGCGCCAACCTGATCTGGCTGAGCGATGCGCGCTATCAGGAAGATTTCGGCAATTCGCTTTACGGGCAGGCGTATTCCTCGGTGACCAGTACGGCCGGCGTCTACGGCGCGGGCGAGTTCTGGAGTGCCGGCGTGATGGCCGATCAGTGGCAGCTGTCGGACTATCTGAGCAGCGAAGCCTCCCTGCCCTACAACCGCCTGCCGCGCGCCTACCTCAACTGGAACCAGCCGCTCAGCCGCTGGATCAACGTCGGCGGTCATGTCGAGGCGGTGAGGTTCCAGCACAACGAATGGGGCGACGGCAGCCGGCTGGACATCAAACCCACCCTCTCCTTCCCGCTTCAGGGCGCGGCGTGGTACGTCACCCCGACGCTGGCGTACCGGCACACCGAGTACCGGCTCGATGCCGAACTGGCGCAGAGCGTCGCGGTGCGCCAGGCAAGCGCGGCCTACGGGCTGGATGCCGACCAGTTGTCGCCGGCGCAGATCGCCGAGTTCTACAACCGCTCCCCCAGCCGCAGCCTGCCGATCGGCTCGCTGGACGCGGGCGTGTACTTCGACCGCGAAACCGAGATCAAGGGCGACCGTTTCCTGCAGACGCTGGAGCCGCGGCTGTTCTATCTGAAGGCGCCCTATCGCGAACAGGACGGCCTGCCGATCTTCGACACGCGCCCGTTCAACTTCAGCTACGGCCAGCTGTTCCGCGACAACCGCTACACCGGCCCGGATCGCCAGACCGACGCCAACCAGCTGACCCTGGCGCTGTCCACGCGGCTGCTGCGGCAGAAGGACGGCTTCGAGCGGCTGTCGGCCAGCATCGGCCAGATCCGCTACTTCGACGACAGCCGCGTCGTCCTCCCCGGTGAGGTGCCGCTGGAAAAGGGCAAGTCGGCGTGGGTGGTGGACGCCAACTATGCGCCGACCGACCGCTGGACCATCGGCGCGTCCTACCAGTGGGACCCCAAATTCCGCCGCGAGGACCTGGCCAGCGTGCGCGCGCGCTACCTGCTGCCCGACGACGGCGTGGTCAACATCACCTATCGGCGTCGCCGCGACCTGCTCGAACAGGCCGACTTCTCGTTCCTGTATCCGGTCACGCCGGCGTGGAGCGTGGTGGGCCGCTACTACCATTCGTTCTACCGCGATGCCGCCACCAACCAGGAGCCCGGCCTGCTGGAAGGCGTGGCCGGCGTGCAGTGGGACAGCTGCTGCCTGGCCGTGCGCGCGCTGGTGCGCCGTTACGTGCGCAACCGCGACGGCGACATGAACACCGGCTTCCAGGTCGAGTTCGTCCTGAAGGGCCTGGGCTCGGCGGGCCAGGACACGGAGCGTACCCTGCGCCGTGCTATCCTCGGTTACTACCGAGACGACCTCTATCTCGTCCCGCCTAGCAATATCGCGCAGCGACCGGACGATACTTCCTACGATCCGGATCCGATTCCATGACCAAGCCGTTTCCCCGCCTCCTGATTGCCGGCCTGCTGGCCCTCTCGACCGTCGCCACGCCGGTGATGGCGCAGACCCTGCAGCCGCTGGACCGCATCGCCGCCGTGGTGAACGAGGACGTGGTGCTGCAGAGCGAAATGGACCGCGCCGTGCAGAACGTGCTGGCCCAGTACGCCAACCAACCGGGCCAGCTGCCGCCGCGCGCGGTGCTGGAGCGGCAGGTGCTCGAGCGCCTGGTGCTGGTCAAGCTGCAGGTAGCCCGCGCCACCGAAAGCGGCATCCGCATCGGCGACGCCGAACTGAACAACGCCATCAATGCCGTGGCCCAGCAGAACGGCACCACCCCGGACGGCCTGCGCCAGCGGCTCGAGGCCGATGGCATGTCCTTCGACGAGTTCCGCAGCTCGCTGCGCGACGAGATCACCATCCAGCGCCTGCGCCAGAGCTATGCGCAGTCGCGCGTGCAGGTGAGCGAAGGCGAAGTGGACGCAGCCATCGCCGCACAGGCCGCCACCGGCGTGCAGTACCGCCTGGCCCATATCCTGGTGGCGGTGCCCGACGGCGCCAGCGCCGACCAGATCAGCACCGGCAAGAGCAAGATCGATGGCGTGAAGGCGCTGGTCGACAAGGGCGAGCTGGATTTCTCGGCCGCCGCGGTGCGCTACTCCGACAGCCCCAACGCGCTGGAAGGCGGCGACCTGGGCTGGCGCAGCGTCGACGAGATCCCGACGGCGTTCGTCGAGATGCTCAAGGGCATGAGTCCCGGCCAGGTGGTGGGCCCGCTGCGCGGCCCCAGCGGCTTCCAGCTGCTGAAGCTGGTGGAAGTGCGCGATGCCGCGCAGATGGAGAAGCGTTCGGTCACCGAATACAACGCGCGCCACATCCTGGTGCGCGTCACCCCGACCCAGGATGCCGCCGCGGCCAAGGCCAAGATCGACACCCTGCGCGCACGCATCGCCGGCGGCGCCGACTTCGTCGAAGTGGCGAAGGAATCCACCGAAGACGCCAACAGCCGCGACGATGGCGGCGACTTGGGCTGGTTCCCGGCCGACGCTTTCGGCCCGGCGTTCGGCCAGCAGGTCAGCGGCCTGCAGGATGGCCAGGTCAGCGCTCCGTTCCGCACCGACGCGGGCTGGCACATCGTCCAGCGCGTCGGCAGCCGCCAGACCGACGTGACCGACCAGAACCGCCGCGCCCAGATCCGCGAAACCATCGGCCGTCGCAAGGCCGAGGACGAGTACAACCGCTTCCTGCAGGAGCTGCGAGGCGAGGCGTACGTCAGCTTCCGCACCGGCGACCGCGCAGAGACCACGCCGGGCGGCTGAGATGACCCCCCGGCTGGCGCTGGTACCGGGTGAGCCGGCCGGCATCGGCCCCGAGTTGTGCGTGCGGCTGGTGCAACAGCCGCGACAGGACTGCTCGCTGCTGGCTTTCGGCGACGCGGCCACGCTGTCGGCAGCGGCGCAGGCGCTGGGGCTTCCTCTCAGACTGCTCGAAGAGCACCAGGTCGCCGCGCGCCCGGGCGACCTGCGCCTGCGGCCGATACCCAATGCGGTCCCCACCGAATTCGGCCGCACCGATCCGCGCAATTCGCCTGCCGTCGTCGAAGCGCTCACGCGCGCAGCAGACGCCTGCCTGACCGGCGAACTGGATGGCCTGGTCACCGGTCCCGTGCACAAGGCCGCCATCAATGCCGGAGGCATCGCCTACACCGGCACCACTGAACTGCTGGCCGAACACGCGGGCCGGCCGGTGGTGATGATGCTCGCCAACGCGATCGTCCGCGTCGCGCTGGTCACCACCCACCTGCCTTTGCGCGAGGTGCCGGATGCCATCACGTCCACCACGCTGGAGGAAGCGCTGCGCATCACCCACGCGGCGCTGCGGGCGGATTTCGGTATTCCCCATCCCCTCATCGCGGTCCTGGGGCTGAATCCGCACGCGGGCGAAGCCGGCCACCTGGGGCGGGAGGAGATCGAGGTCATCGAGCCGGTGCTGCACACGCTGCGGGCGGATGGCCTGGACCTGGTGGGTCCGCTCCCGGCCGACACGGCGTTCCTGCCGCAGAGGCTGCGCGGCTTCGATGCCGTGGTGGCGATGTACCACGACCAGGGCCTGCCGGTGCTCAAGTACAGCGGGTTCGAGCAGGCCGTGAACCTGACCCTGGGCCTGCCCTACCCCCGCGTGGCCGTCGACCACGGCACCGCGCTCGAACTGGCCGGCAAGGGCACCGCGGATCCGTCCAGCCTGTTCGCCGCCGTGGCCACCTGCGCACGCATGGCCTCAACGCGAGGAGTGAGTGGGGAGAAGTGAGGGGTGAGCGAGATCTACAACCTCTGTTCCTCCCACCCGCCCCACTCACTTCTCACTTCTCCACACTCACTCCTCGCCCTATGTCCTTCAAGGCTCCCCCCAAGAAGTCCCTCGGCCAGCACTTCCTGACCGATCGCACCTACATCGAAAAGATCGTCATGGCGGTCAATCCCCAGCCGGGCGACCGTCTCGTGGAGATCGGGCCGGGCCAGGGCGCCATCACCTTCCCGCTGCTGCGCAGGCACGGCGAACTGACCGCCATCGAGTTCGACCGCGATCTCATCACGCCGCTGATGGAGGCCGCCGAAGGCGTGGGCCGGCTCACCATCATCCACAAGGACGTGCTGGATGTGGATTTCGGCAAGCTGGCGGGCGAAGACAGGCTGCGCCTGGTCGGCAACCTGCCCTACAACCTGTCCTCGCCCATCCTGTTCCATGCCATCGAGCACGCCGCGTCCATCCGCGACATGGTCTTCATGCTGCAGAAGGAAGTCGTGGACCGCATGGCCGCGGAACCCGGAAGCAAGGTGTACGGACGCCTCAGCGTGATGCTGCAGGCCTACTGCCGCGTGGACAGCCTGTTCGTGGTGCCTCCCGGCGCGTTCCGTCCGCCGCCGAAGGTGGATTCGGCCGTGGCGCGGCTGGTGCCGCGCGCGGCCGACCAGGTGGGCATCCGCGACCACCGCCGCTTCGCGGACGTGGTGCGCGCCGCATTCGGCCAGCGCCGCAAGACATTGCGCAATGCGCTGTCCGGCACCTGCAGCGTGGAGCAGATCGAAGCGGCGGGACTGCGCCCCGACCTGCGCGCGGAACAGGTGCCCGTCAGCGATTTCATCCGTCTGGCCAACCAGCCCGACGCATCCTGACCGCACGCAACGTGCCGTCGTTTCCGCTTTGACGTGCCATTGCATACACTGAACGCATGGATTCCCCCGACTACGCCATCGACGTCGACGTCGCCACGCGCTTCCTGGACGACCAGTCCGCGCCCGAGGACGGCCGCTACGTGTTCGCGTACACCATCCGCATCCACAACCGCGGGCGCGTGCCCGCGCAGCTGCTGCGCCGCCACTGGGTGATCACCGACGCGAATGGCAAGGTGCAGGAAGTGCACGGTGAGGGCGTGGTGGGCGAACAGCCCTGGCTGAGGCCGGGCGAGGATTTCCGCTATACCTCCGGCGCCGTCCTCGAGACCGCGCTCGGGACCATGCAGGGACGCTACGACATGCTCGCCGACGACGGCACCCGCTTCGACGCCCCCATCGCCGCCTTCACCCTGTCCGTCCCGCGGACCCTGCACTGAGGCCCCGGCGCATGAGTGTCTGGGCCATCGGCGACCTGCAGGGCTGCTACGACGCCACGCAGCGACTGCTGGAGAAGATCCGCTTCGATCCCGCGCAAGACCGGCTGTGGTTCTGCGGCGACCTGGTCAACCGCGGCGGACAGTCGCTGGAAACGCTGCGCCTGGTGCATTCGCTGCGCGAACAGTGTGTCGTCGTGCTGGGCAACCACGACCTGTCCCTGCTCGCCATCGGCGAGCGCTCGCCGGACGAGCAGCGCAAGGTCAATCCCGACCTGCAGCGTGTGGTCCTGGCCGACGACGCGCGCGTGCTGCTGGACTGGCTGCGCCTGCAGAAGCTGCTGCACGTGGACCGCGAGCTGGGCTGGATGATGGTGCACGCCGGGCTGGCGCCGAAGTGGACCATTACCCTGGCCGAGAAGCACGCGCGCGAAGTCGAGGCGCAGCTGCACGGCAATGGCTACCGCAAGCTGTTCCGCAACATGTACGGCGACAAGCCGAACTGGGCGCCGCACCTGTCCGGCCACGACCGCTCACGCGCCATCATCAACGTCCTCACCCGCATGCGTTACTGCACGCCGCGCGGGCGCATGGCGATCGAAGAGAAGGGTGCACCGGGCCGGCAGGCCCAGGGGCTATACCCCTGGTACGAAGTGCCCGGCCGCGCCGAGCGCGACCTCAAGATCGTCTGCGGCCACTGGTCCACGCTGGGCCTGATGATCGGCCATGGCGTGCATGCCATCGACACCGGCGCCGTGTGGGGCGGCAAGCTGACCGCGCTGCAGTTGGACACCGACGAGATCCGGCTGGTGCAGGTGCCCGGCCGCGACGTACCGCCTCCGCCCAAAGGCGAACTGCCGAAGGATTGAGCGCGTAGCGTGCGCCATGCGCACGCTACGTTCGGTCAGACGCGCCGGTACTCGACGAAGTCGAATCCGATGGCATGCTTCGCGTCCGCCGGATGCGGTTCGCGGGCGACTTCATGCCATTCCGCCGGATCGAAGGCCGGGAAGAACGCATGCGCGCCCTCCACCTCGGTATCGACCTCGGTGAGGTGCAGCACGTCGGCGCGACCCAGCGTGAGCGCGTAGACCTCGCCGCCACCGATCACGCAAAGCTCCTCGCTCCCCTGCTCCACCGCGATACGGACCGCCTCGTCCACCGAGGCGACCGCCTGCATACCCTCGAACGGCACGCGTCCGCTGCGCGTCAGCACCAGATTCAACCGTCCGGGCAGCGCACGCCCGAGCGACTCGGCCGTCCTGCGTCCCATCAGCACCGGCTTGCCGAGCGTCAGCGCCTTGAAGCGCTTCAGATCGTCCGGCAAGCGCCACGGCAGGTCGTTGTCGCGACCGATGGCGCGATGACGGTCCAGCGCGGCGATCAGGGAGATGCGCACGGGCGCTCAGACCGCCACCGGCGCCTTGATCGCCGGATGCGGATCGTAGCCGTGGATCTCGATGTCGTCGAAGGTGAAGGCGAACAGGTCGGTGACCTCGGGATTGAGGCGCAGCGCGGGCAGCGCGCGGGGCGTGCGTGCCAGCTGTTCCCGGGCCTGCTCGTAGTGGTTCGAGTACAGGTGCGCATCGCCCAGCGTGTGCACGAAGTCGCCGACGCCCAGCCCCGTCGCCTGCGCCACCATATGCGTCAGCAGCGCGTAGCTGGCGATGTTGAACGGCACGCCCAGGAAGATGTCGCCGCTGCGCTGGTAGAGCTGGCAGCTGAGCTTGCCGTCGACCACGTAGAACTGGAACAGCGAATGGCACGGCATCAGCGCCATCTTCGGCAGTTCGGCGACGTTCCAGGCGCTGATCACCAGCCTGCGCGAATCCGGGTTGCGCTTGATCTCCTCCACCAGCCACTGCATCTGGTCGACCGTCTTGCCGTCGGCGCCTTCCCAGCTGCGCCACTGCTTGCCGTAGACCGGGCCGAGTTCGCCGTTCTCGTCGGCCCACTCGTCCCAGATGCTGACCTTGTTGTCCTTCAGATACGCGATGTTGGTCTCGCCCTTCAGGAACCACAGCAGCTCGTGGATGATCGAGCGCAGGTGCAGCTTCTTGGTGGTGACCAGCGGGAAGCCTTCGTTCAGGTCGAAGCGCATCTGCCAGCCGAACACGCTGCGCGTGCCCGTGCCGGTGCGGTCGGACTTCTCGGCGCCGTGCTCCAGCACGTGGCGCAGCAGGTCGAGGTATTGCTTCATGCGCGCTCTCCGGCGAGGGACTTCACGTTCACTTGCCGGCGACCGGCGCGGGGACGACGGGCTGGAGCGTCGGCGCGCGTCGCGACAGCCACAGCAGGTACAGGCCCAGCAGCACCAGCGGCACGCTGAGGATCTGGCCCTTGGTCAGCCAGCCCCACGCCACGTAATGGCCTTCATCGGGCACGCGGACGAACTCCATCAGGAAGCGGAACACGCCGTACATCAGCGCGAACAGGCCCGAGACGAGGTAGCGCGGCCGCGGCTTGCGCGACACCGTCCACAGCACGACGAACATCACCAGCCCTTCGAGGAAGGCCTGATAAAGCTGCGAGGGGTGGCGGGCGAACGGATCCAACGCACCCGCGGCGTATTGCGCCTTCAGCTGCAGCGCGTCCAGATGGCGCAGCGCCGGATCGGTCGGAAAGATCACGCCCCAGCCGGCCTGGGTGTACTTGCCCCACAGTTCCGCGCCGATGAAGTTGCCCAGCCGCCCGAAACCCAGTCCCGGCGCGGCCAGCGGAGCCACGAAATCCATCGTGTCAAAGAAATGCAGCCGGTGCCGGCGCGACCACCACAACGCCGCGGCCATCACGCCGAGCAGCCCGCCGTGGAAGCTCATGCCGCCTTCCCACACCTTGAAGATCGACAGCGGATTGTCGAGGAACGTGCCGAACCCATAGAACAGCACGTAGCCGATGCGCCCGCCCAGCACCACGCCGAGCATGGCGTAGAACATCAGGTCGGAGAATGCGTCGGCATCGACACCCGGCAGGCGCCCCTGTGAAGCCCGCCTGCGTCCAAGCCACCAGGCCACGACGAAGGCCAGCAGGTACATCAGGCCGTACCAGTGCAGCTTGACCGGCCCCAGCGAAAAGATGATCGGATCGATCTGGTGGAGGTAGATCATGCGCCTCGGCATGGCCGGTGGGGAGCGCCTATTTTGCCCCAGGCGGGCATGCGGATGGGCATCCGTCCACTCCCGCCATAGCGCAGGGCTTGCCTGGCCGACCCCGGATGCCGGGTCGGACTGCCGGCCCACGGAGCAGGCTCCGTTCTGCGAAGTCGCCTTTCAATCCAGCAGCGCCGGCCGATTCGGCAGTTCGTCCTCGTCGGACTGGCCGTCCTGCTGCGGCCAGTGCAGCGCCAGCAGGTCGGAGACCGCACGCACGCCGTCGATCACCGCCCGTTCCGGATGGCCGGCGCGCATTTCCTGCTCGATCAGCCGGCAGACCTGACTCCATTGCGCGTCGCTGACGCGCCCGTCCAGTCCGCGGTCGGCGACGATCTCGATGCGATGGTCGGCCAGCAACAGATAGATCAGCACGCCGTTGTTGGCGTCGGTGTCCCAGGTGCGCAGACGGACGAAGACCTCGTGCGCACGTTCGCGGGCCTGCACCCCTGCCAGCACCGCGCTAGGCGGCAGGTTGGTTTCCACCGCGAACATCACCTCGCCGCGGTGCAGGCGTTCGCCGGCCGCAATGGCCTCGGTGATGCGATGCAGGCTGTCCTCAGGGAACAGCCGGCGCGACGAGCGTGCGAACAGATGGCGCAGCAGGCGCATCACCAACTCCCCGAGGCGCCACCGCCTCCCGACATGCCGCCCCCACCGCTCCAGCCACCCCCCCCGAAGCCGCCGCCACCTCCGAACCCACCTCCGAACCCGCCGCCGCCCCAGCCTCCGCCGCCGCCACCCCAGCCACCCCAATCGCGATGACGGGCGTAGGCACCCCGCGTCGACACCGAGGCCAGCCCATACAGCAGGCCGAAAACGCCCGCGATGCCAGCCGGAATCAGCGACGACAGCAGCAGCGCCACGCCCGCCGCAGCGCCACCGGTGAACAGGCCGCGCAGCCCGGCCGGCGCGCGGCCGAACATGCCCCGTACCACGGTCGCCACCACGAACGCGGCGAACAGCGCGAAGAGCCAGTCGCCACCGGAACCTTCGCCCGTCGTCGACCGGTGCGTGCTGACGGGCGCCGGCAACGATTCGCCATCGATCAGTTTCACCAGCACGGCCGTGGCGTCGGTGATGCCGCCGGCGTAGTCGCCGGCACGGAACTTCGGCACCAGGTATTCCTGGATGACGCGGTTGGCCACGGCATCGGGAATCGCGCCCTCCAGGCCATAGCCGGTATGGATGCGCACCCGACGGTCGTCCTTCGCCACCACCAGGATCACCGCGTCGTCCACGCCCTGGCGCCCCAGCTTCCACTGGTCGGCCACGCGCTGGGTGTAATCGAAGATGTCTTCGGGCTGCGTGCTGGCCACGATCAGCACCTGCAGTTGGCTGCCCTTGCGCTGTTGCAGCGCCAGCGCCTGTTGCTTGAGCTGCTGCTTCTGTGTGGCGTCCAGCGTGCCGGTGGTATCGACCACCGGCGAATCCAGCGCCGGAATGGCCGCCAGCGACTGTGCCCAGACCGGCGCAGCGACCAGCAGCAGGCACCATGCCAGCGCGCGCAGCATGGCGGCGATGGCCTTGGCTCAGTTGTCCGGGGACGGAGCAGGCGGCGGCGTGGGCGCCTGCGGCGCGGCCGGCGGCGGCGAACCGAAGTCGACCGCGGGAGCCTCGGAAATCGCCGCCTCGTTCTCGACGGTGAAGTTCGGTTTTTCCTTGGCGCCGATGATCTTGGCGGTGACCACCTGCGGGAACTGGCGGATATAGGTGTTGTAGTCCTGCACCGTCTGGATGTAGCGGCCGCGGGCGACGGTGATGCGGTTCTCGGTGCCTTCCAGCTGCGCCTGCAGGTCGCGGAAGGACTGATCGGATTTCAGGTTGGGGTAGTTCTCGGTCACCACCAGCAGGCGCGACAGTGCGCTGGATAATTCACCCTGCGCCTGCTGGAACTGCGCCAGCGAAGCGGCGTCGTCGGCGTTCACCTGGATCTGGCCGACCCGGGCGCGCGCATTGGTCACGTCGGTCAGCACCTGCCGTTCCTGCTGGGCGTAACCCTGCACGGTCTTGACCAGATTGGGGATCAGGTCCGCACGGCGCTTGTACTGGTTCAGGACTTCCGACCAGCCGGCCTTCACTGCCTCGTCCTTCTGCTGGATGGCGTTGTAGCCGCAGCCCGACAGCAGCGCGACCAGCACGACGAGCAACCACAGACGCGACACCTGGCGCATGGCACGGCACTCCCTTGGGCGGACGTGCCGATTCCAGCACCTTGCCCATGAAGGCGCAAGCTGCGCGCACGCGCTGCGGGAGACGCTTCGTTAGGCCTTCGTGAAAAAGGAAGGGCTCCCGAGGGAGCCCTTCGCGACATCAGGAGAGAAATGAGGAGCTATTCACGCAGCATGCGCAGGCCGGCGCGCTTCTTGGCCCACAGGTTGAGGCATTCGACCACGGCCGAGAAGCCCATCGCGCCATACAGGTAGCCCTTCGGGATATGCATCTCGAAGCCGTCCAGCAACAGGTACGCACCCACCGCCACGATGAAAGCCAGCGCCAGCATCTTGATGGTGGGGTTGTTGTCGATGAACTGGCCCAGCGGACGCGCCGCCAGCAGCATCACCGCCACGGCCAGCAGGATCGCGGCCACCATCACCGGCGTGTGGTTGGCCATGCCGACCGCCGCGATCACCGAGTCCAGCGAGAACACGATGTCGATCACGGCGATCTGCGCGATCACGCCGGCGAACGACGCCGCAGGGCGGGTGTGCACGTCTTCCGAATCGGGTTCGCCCTTCACCAGCTCCAGGATCTCCTTGGTGCCTTTCACCAACAGGAACACGCCGCCCAGGATCAGCACCAGATCGCGCACCGAAATGCCCTGGCCGAACAGGGTGAACAGGTCGGAGGTCAGGCCGGCCAGCCAGGCCAGCGTCAGCAGCAGCATGATGCGGGTGATGCACGCCACGGCGATGCCGAACTTGCGCGCGACTTCGCGCTGGTGCGGCGGCAGCTTGCTGACCGCGATGGAGATGAAGACCAGATTGTCGATGCCCAGCACGATCTCGATCGCACTCAGCGTGACCAGCGTGATCCACACCTGCGGATCGGTAAGCAATTCCATCATCAGGGAGTACCTAGGTTCAGATCAGGAGTTCAGAGGTAGCGCGGCGCGAGGACCAGCGCCCAGCACAGCAACACGTTCATCATCAGCACGAACACGGCGGCCGAACCCATGTCCTTGGCGCGGCCGGCCAGTTCGTGGTGTTCCGGGCCGTAGCGTTCGATCACCGCCTCGACGGCCGAATTCAGCAGCTCGGCCGCCAGCACCAGCAGGCAGCTGCCGATCATCAGCGCGCGCTCCAGGCCGCTCTGCCCCAGCCACAGGGCCAGTGGCGCCATGACCACCAGCAGATAGACCTCCAGGCGGAACGAGGATTCGTGCATCCACGCTGCCCGCAGTCCCTGCAGGGACCACACGGTGGCTTTCAGGATGCGGCCCGGGCCGCGCGGTAAGTGTCCGGTTTCGTCAGCCATGGGGCGGGTAGAGGCGAAAGTGGGGCCGCATCGGCCTTGCCGGACGGCCAAGGCCTGATCCAGCGGAAGCACGTGTCGGGTGGGCTGGCACCGTCAACGTGCCAAGGCGCCAATTTTGCCACAACGGGCTCCCCGGCCGCGTCGGCGCGGTTTGCATCCCCTGGAACGGGCTGGTCCACTAGACCCCTTCCGTGTCCGAGGAGCCCGCACCCCGTGTCGTTCATGAACACCCTTCGCCCCCTTCTTGTCGCCGCGCTGGTCGTCCTGCTGCCTGCCTGCGCCGGCGTGCAGCCTGCAACGCCGGAACCCGCGCCACCCTCGACGGTGAAGGCCGCGCCCCGCATCCCGGAGCAGGTATCCAACGCGGTCTGGGAGGCGGACATGCAACGCTTCGAGGCCGCCGATGCGCAGTCGCCGCCGCCACGCGGCGGCGTGCTGTTCATCGGCAGCTCGTCGATCCGCTTCTGGGACACGCTGGCGCAGGACTTTCCGGGCGTGCCGGTGATCAACCGCGGCTTCGGTGGTTCGGAACTGCGGGACAGCACGTGGTACGCCGACCGCATCATCGTGCCGTACGCACCGCGCCAGATCCTGATCTATGCCGGCGACAACGACCTCAATGCGGGCCGTACGCCGCAGCAGCTGCGCGCCGACTTCATCGCCTTCGTGGAACGCGTGCGCCGCGACCTGCCCAAGGCGAAGATCGCCTACATCAGCACCAAGCCCAGCCCTTCGCGCGCGCAACTACTGCCCGTACAGCGCGAGGCGAACACGTTGATCGCAGCGGAAGCCCACCGCCTGGGCGTGGACTACATCGACATCTTCACGCCCATGCTGGATGCGACGGGCCAACCGGACGAAAGCCTGTTCATCGAGGACCGCCTGCACATGAACCGCGCGGGCTATGTCATCTGGCAACGTGCGATCGCGCCCTACGTGAAGTAGTCCCTCGCAGAAAAAGAAGCCCGGCGATGCCGGGCTTCTTCGTTCCATGGAGGCCTTGCGTCAGAAGCCGCTGGCGTCGAGGCGCCCACCGGTGACGGTCTTGCCCTGCAGCGATGGCGTCGGCACGGTGCTGTTGAGAATGGCGGCCTTTATCTGCGCCGCGGTCACGCCAGGACGGGTCGATGCATACAGAGCCGCGGCACCGGTGACATGCGGCGTGGCCATCGAGGTGCCGCTGTAGCTGGCATAGCCTGACGAAAGCTTGCCCTTCGACGACGTCGGCACCGTCGACCAGATGCCATAGCCCGGCGCACCCAAGTCCACCGTGGTGGCGCCGTAGTTGTAGACCAGCGCACCGGTGGAGCGCAGCGCCGCCACCGAGATGATGCTCGCGTTCGGGTACGCCGCCGGATAGCAGGCGCCCGAGGTGTTGCCTTCGCAATTGACGCTGTCGTTGCCGGCCGCGACGATAGTGAGGATCTCGGCCTGGCCGGCGCGGTCGATGGCATCGCTCAGCGCCTGCGAGTAGCCCCCGCCCCCCCACGAATTGTTGGTCGCCACCAGGTTCAGGCCGTGGCGGGTCTTCAGGTCGGTGAAGTAATCCAGCGCCTTGACCGCGTTGGCGGTGTTGCCGCCGCGGCGGCCGAGGAACTTGCCGCTGATCAGCTTCACGCCGCTCCAGCACACGCCGGCCACGCCCTTGCCGTTGCCGCCCACGCCGGCGATGGTCCCGGCCACGTGCGTACCGTGGTCGTCGTTGGCCCCGCCGGAGTTGATGTTGTTGCTGTTGCCGTCGAAGTCCCAGCCGCGCACGTCGTCGACGTAGCCGTTGCCGTCGTTGTCCACGCCATCGACCGGATCGTACGGGTTGGTCCAGATGTTGGCGGCCAGGTCTTCATGGTTGAAGTAGATGCCTTCGTCGATCACGCCGATCACGACGTTGCCGCAACTGGTGTGTCCGGCGGCCCATGCCTCGGACGCCTGTGAACCGTAGGCGTTGGCGGGCGTACCGGCGTCGCCGTACATGCCCCACAGCGAGCCGTTGGTGGAATAGGTGTCGTTGGCAACCGCGTGGTGCTGGTAGGTCCAGTTCGGCTCGGCGTATTCCACGGCCGGATCGGCGCTGAGCGCCTGCACGGCGGCGGACAGGTCCATGTTGCCCGGCAGCTTGAGCAGCGCGATCTCGCCGGTGCGGCCGTTGCCGCGGCGCACGGTATCCAGCTTCTGCGCGCCCAGGCCATGCACCACGGCCTGGCGGTCGGCGGCTGCGGCGCCATCGCGGTACTTCACCAGCAACTCGCCGCTGGCGTGGGGCTTGCCTTCCTTCAGGCCCTTGACCACCAGGTCGGGCCTGCCGCCCGCGCTGGCCGCCTGCGCCGCCCCCATGGCCACCAGCGTCAGTCCCACCCATACCGCCATGCGATTCTTCTTCATAGACCGATTCGACTCCGCGTGTTGTGGTTGCCGCGCCGAGCGGCGCAGTGGATCGAATCTAGCTTGTAATAACGGTTCTAGATATCGAATATGGCTCACATTTGCAGTGCTTCGCGCACGCATTCGCGATGTCACCGGTAGCCATGAGAGCGATTCGCATCGCAACGTTGGAAGTCGCTGCGATGCGATGCACCGTTACCTGATTCAGCGCCTGCGTGGCACCCCCTCCGGTTGGTGCAGGCTGAGCACATTGCCGTCCGGATCGAGGAAATCCAGCGACAGTCCGCCATCCGGCGATTCGCTCACCGGCACCACGATTTCGACGCCTTTGGCCACCAAGGCTTCGGCGTGGTCGTCGATGCCGCCGTCGAGGCTGAAGACCACCACCGGGGATTCGCCCGGACGTGCGGGCCGTAGAATGAACACCAGCGCCAGGCCGTCCACTTCGCCCATCGCCCACGGTCCGTCATGTCCCTCCAGCGCTTCCACCGGCAACCCCAGCGTGTCGCGGTAGAACGCGACCGAGCGGGCCAGATCGGAAACGAAGAACACGATGGCGCCTACCTTGCAGTTGCTGATCATGGGATGTCCTCCTGTGTGATTCCCGTCCTTACGTTGCCGCGGAGGCGCGATGTGTGAGCGCCCGCGTCGATCAGGACCAGGTGCCCGTCCGGATCGTGCGTGCCCAGGCCATCGCCGACGCGCATGGCGGCCTTCAGTGCGCGGCGGACCAGGCCGAACGGAAGATCGGCGGAGCGCGCCGGCTCGCGTACGTAGGCCAGCGCCAGACTCTCGGCGCGCAGCTGCGGGGACTGCGTGGCCAGCGCGCGTCGGATGCGGGTGAGGCGCTGGCGGAAGGCGGTCGGTTCGATGCGCAGGATCCAGCGGATCTCGTCCGCCGACAGGCCATGCAGCGCCAGCAGCGCAAGGCGGCGCGCCGCCGGCGGCAACGTCGCCAGCCAGGTGGGCGATGCATCGTGAAGCGGGCGGAGCGGCACGGCGTCCTCCGCATCGCCCGCCTGCCAGTCGGCCATGGCTTCGCGACGACGACGACGCACGCCGCTGCGCGCCGCCAGCGCGGCCTGGCGCTTGAGGACGCCCGACAACCAGGGTAGATCGTGCCGGCCGGCAAGGCACGCGGCCAGCAGCGTGTCCTGGACCAGATCCTCCGCATCCTCGACGCGACGGCACAGGCGCAGTGCCTGTGCGCGCAACCGGCGATACGTCGCCAGCGACAGCCCGTGGTCCCCGTCACCACCGCCGGAGTCGGTCATTCAGTCGTCCCGCTGGATGGCCGTACCGCGACTGCCGTCGGGCCGGATCCAGCCCCGGTACATGCCGCGCGTACTGAACGCGACCACCACGTTGCCGTCGCGATCCAGCGCGATCACGCCACCGTCGCCGCCATGCGCAGGCACCTCGCCCAGCACCACGTCCTCGGCGGCGTGGCGCAGGCGGTCGCCGCGATACGCGACCCGGCATGCGATGTCATGCGCGACCGCATTGCGGATGTAGTATTCGCCCCAACCCGAGCAGGACACGGCACAGCGCGCATCGGCCCAGGTTCCCGCGCCGATTAGCGGGGAATCGCCCACCCGTCCCCAACGCTTGTTGGTCATGCCGCCGGTCGACGTGGCGGCGGCCAGATGGCCACGGCTGTCCAGCGCGACCGCGCCCACCGTGCCGAAGTAGCGCCCGCGCAGGTCCTGGCTGGCTTGCCAGGTCTGCTGCTCCTCCCGCTGGGCCTCCAGCAGCTGCAGGCGCCGCGCTTCGGTGGAAAACCACTCATTGGGCACCCGCTCGATGTCGGCGTGCAGGTCGGCGAACTGCTCCGCGCCGGCCCCGATCAGGAAGACATGCGGAGAATCTTCCAGCACCCGCCGTGCGAGCCTCACCGGGTTGCGTACACTGGAGACGCCGGCGACCGCGCCGGCACGCCGGTGCTGTCCGTCCATGATCGAAGCGTCGAGCTCGTGCCGGCCGTCGGCGGTGAACACGGCGCCGCGTCCCGCATTGAAGCTGGGGGCGTCCTCCAGCGCGCACACGGCGGCCTCCACGGCATCCAGCGCACCGCCCCCTGCGGCAAGCACGCCGTAACCGACGTCCAGCGCGTGGTCGAGATCGGCGTGGATGCGCTGCGCGGCCGTTTCGCCTAGGGTCGCCATGTCGATCACGCCCGCGCCGCCATGGATGACCAGCGCGAGCGGCCGGCGCGGGGACTGCATACTCATGGCACCCTCCGGTCTGCGGACCCGATGGCGCCAGCATACTCCGCGCTACTGCGAGCGGAGCGCCTCGATCGGATCCAGCTGCGAGGCCTTGCGCGCGGGGTAGTACCCGAAGAACAGCCCGGTTGCGATGGAGAAGCCGGCAGCCAGGCCGATCACCTGCCCGTTCAACACCACCGGCAGTTCGCTGAACTGGCCGACCAGCAGCGCGCCGGCCACGCCGATCACGATGCCCAGCACGCCACCGCCCAGCGACAGCAGCATGGCTTCGGCGAGGAACTGCCTGCGCACGTCGCCCGGTCCCGCGCCCACCGCCATGCGCAGGCCGATCTCGCGGATGCGCTCGGTCACCGACACCAGCATGATGTTCATGATGCCGATGCCGCCCACGATCAGCGAGATGGTGGCCACCGCACCCAGCAGCAGCGACATCAGCTTGGTGGTGGCCGTGCGGGTGGCGACGATCTCGGAAATATTGCGAACGTTGAAGTCGTCTTCCTCGCCCGGATTGATCTTGTGCCGCTGGCGCAGCAGCGCTTCCACTTCGCCCTGCACGTAGCTGAGATCCTTGGCATCGGCCACGGTCAGCGCCACCTGCATCACCGCGCCCGGCGGCAGGCCCATCGAACCCATCAGCCGGCGACGCGCGGTTTCCAGCGGCACCATCATCACGTCGTCCTGGTCCTGCCCGAAGCCGCCCTGCCCCTTCGGTGCCAGCGTACCCACCACGGTGAACGGCACCCGGCCCAGGCGTACGGTCTGGCCGATGCCGCTGTCCTCGCCGAACAGCGTGCGCCGCACCGTCTCGCCGAGGATCACGACCTTGGCCGCACTGGAGTAGTCCTGCGCGTCGAAGCCCTCGCCGTTGGCGATCACCCAGCTGTTGATGTCGAAGAAGTCGGACTGCACGCCCTGCCAACTGGTGGATGCATTGTTCTCGGCGAACACGATCTGGGTGTTGCCGCGCAGTGCGCCCGCCACGTACTGCACTTCCGGGATCTCGTTGCGGATCGCCTCCACGTCACCCTCCTTGAGGGTGTAGAAGCTGCTGGAACTCATGCGCACGCCACCGCCACCCGGGCCGCGGCCCGCCCCGGGGCTGATGTCCAGCCGCTGCGAGCCCAGCCCGGAGACCAGCTTGTCGATTTCGGCCTGCGTGCCCTGCCCCACCGACACCATGACGATGACGGCGGCGATGCCGATGATCACGCCCAGCGAGGTCAGTGCGCTGCGCATCCAGTTGCCGCGCAGCGCGTGCAGTGCGGTGCGCAGGATGTCGGAGAAGTTCATGGCAGAAGGCCGGGAGTGGGGAATTGGGAATCGGGATTCGCAAACGCAAAGCCGCACCGCATGAGCGAGGCCAAGGCCGGCAAGAAATGCGGAAAGATCACGGGTGTGCGCCTCTAATTCCCGATTCCCGATTCCCGAATCCCGGCTCCTCATGCAGTTCGCCATCGCGCATCACCAGGATGCGGTCGGCGTGCGTGGCGACTTCGGGATCGTGGGTGATCAGGATGACGGTATGGCCGTCGTCGCGCAGGCGCTTGAACAGGGCCAGGATCTCCTCGCCCGTCTTGCTGTCCAGCGCACCGGTGGGTTCGTCGGCCAACAGGATCGGCGGCTGGTTGATCAGCGCGCGTGCGATGGCCACGCGCTGCTGCTGGCCGCCGGACAGTTCGTTCGGACGATGTCCCGCACGCTCGGCCAGGCCGACCGCGGCCAACGCCTGCCTTGCGCGTTCGGCGCGCTCGCCCGGCGGCACCTGCGCGTAACCCAGCGGCATGGCCACGTTCTCCAGCGCGGTCATGCGCGGCAGCAGGTGGAAGCCCTGGAACACGAAGCCGATCTTCTCGCGGCGCAGGATCGCCAACTGTTCGGCGTCCAGCGTGGCCACGTCGATGCCGTCGCACAGGTAGCGGCCGTCGGTGGGCGTGTCCAGGCAGCCGATCAGGTTCATCAGCGTGGACTTGCCCGAGCCGGACGGCCCCATGATGGCGACGAAGTCGCCGCGGTCCACGCGCATGTCGACGCCTTTCAGCGCGACGACTTCCGCCTCGGTGCCGGCGGAATAGACCTTGCCCAGCGCGTGCGTCTGGATGACCGGCACGCGGTCGCCCGCATTCGCTGACGGCATGTTCATTCCTTCGCGCGCTCGCCCACGACCACCACGTCGCCTTCCTTCACCGCGCCGGACACCTCGGTGCTGCTGCCGTCGCTGGCGCCGATGCGGACCTGCACCATCTCGGGCTTGCCGTCGACCAGCGTGTAGATGGGCGCGCGCTTGGCGCCCAGCAGGGCGCGCAGTTCGGCATCCCAGCGCTGCTTCTGCGTATCGTCCAGCGTGGCGCGGAACGGTGCGAAGTCCTGCTGCATGCGTTCGGCCATGCGCTGGCGCATCTGCGCCTGCATCGCGCCACTGCCGCCGCCGGCATTGCCACCCGGCCGGGGAGCGCCGCCGAACATGCTGGCGCCACGCTGCTGCGCCTGCGCCATCCGCGCGGCCTGACGTTCCCGCAATGCCGTGAGCGCGGCATCGAACGCAGCCTGCTGGTCGGGCTTGAGCTGCAGGCTGCCGGCCACGCGCACCAGGTCGTCGCCGATACCGCCGCTCCGGTTCTGACCGCCCTGCGGCGCCTGCGCGCTGGCGGTGGCATTGGCGGCCTCACCGGTCGGCTTGTAGCGCAGCGCCGCGTTGGAGACCTTCAGGATGTCGTCGCGCTTGCTGACCTCGATCTCGGCGTTGACGGTCAGGCCGGGCAGCAGGGTGCCGTCGCTGTTGTCCACGCTGACCACCACCGGATACGTCACCACGTTGCTGGTGGTGGTGGCCGACAGGCGCACCTGCTGCACCTGCCCGCGGAACTGACGGTCGGCGAAAGCGTCGACGGTGAAGGAGACCGCCTGCCCCACCTTGACCTGGCCGATGTCGGCCTCGTCCACGGCCAGCTCGATCTTCATCTTCGACAGATCCTCGGCGATGGTGAACAGCTCGGGCGCCTGCAGGCTGGCGGCCACGGTCTGTCCCGGCTCGATGGTGCGCGTCAGCACCACGCCATCCACCGGGGAACGGATCACCGTGCGGTCCAGGTTGACCCGGGTGGTCTGGGTGGATGCAGTCTGCTGGCGGATCGATGCCTGCGCCGCATTGACCTGCGCGCGCGCCTGGTCGCGGGCGGCGCGGGCCAGGTCCACGTCGCTCTGCGCGACCAGCTTCTGCCGGCCCAGGTCGGCCTTGCGCGTGTAATCGAGTTCGGCGTTCGCCAGCGTGGCCTGCGCCTGCTTCAGGCTGGCCTGCGCGTTGGCGATCTGCGCATTGCCCTGTTCGATCTGCGCTTCGTACGTACTCGGATCGATGCGCGCCAGCACTTCGCCCTTCTTGACCTCGCTGTTGTAGTCGACCAGCACGTCGGTGACCTGGCCGGAGATCTGGCTGCCGACGGTCACCGTGGAGATGGCGCTCAGCGTGCCGGTGGCCGAGATCGCCACGCGGATGTCGCCGCGTTCGATGGTGGCGGTGCGGTAGGCACTGTCCGCCGCTTCCCCCTTGCGGGCGGTCCACCACCAGGCGCCTCCACCGAGGATGGCCACCACGGCGATGCCGAGCAGCAGGGAGGGGATGGACTTCTTGCGCGGGGCGGAACGGACAGGCTGGCTCATGCAGTGAGTCGGCTCGGAAGGTGGGGAGTCGGGGGATGGGAACGCACCGGGGGCCGCGGCGTTGACAGCCCCGCGCGCCGGTCGGTTCCCGTATAGATTACGGAACGAAGCGGATCGTCGCCGTCGTGCCGCGTCCCAGTTCGCTGTCCAGCTCGATCTTCCAGCCGAACCGGTCGCACAGCCGGCTGACGATGGACAGGCCCAGTCCGCTGCCCTGCGGCCGGCTGGGGTCGGCCCGGTAGAAGGGCTCGAAGACCCGCACCATCGATTCGGCCGACATGCCGATGCCCGTATCGCGCACGATCACCCGGTCCGGTTCCAGGATCACGTCGATCCGTCCACGGTCCGTGTAGGAGCAGGCGTTGCGCAGCAGGTTGCTCACCACCACCTGGAACACCCTCGGTGGCGCATGCAGCCGCGGGCGCGCGTGCAGCGTGACTTCCAGGTCTACCGGCTTGTTGAGCAGCAGGGCGCGCGCATTCTCGGCCTCGTCCATGACGATGTCGGCCACGTCGAAATCCTCGCTCTGCGGCTCGACCTCGGCCTCGCGGGCCAGGATGAGGAACGCGTCGATCACCGCCTCCATGTCGCGGCCGGCGCGCTGGATGCGCTGCAGGGCGCGCGCCACCCGCGGTGGCGAATCCTCGGCCATCGCCATGTCGCTGGCCACGCGGATCACCGTCAGCGGCGTGCGCAGTTCGTGGCTGGCGTCGCGGGTGAAGTCGCGCTCACGCGCCACATGCGCGGTCACACGCTGCGCCAGCCCATGCAGGGCGGCGGCCAGCTGGCGCGCTTCACCCTGCACGTCGCTGGGCAGGCGGTCGGCGGCGAGCGTGCTGACGTCGGGACGGCGCGGGTCCCACTCGGCCACCTGCCGTGCCAGCCAGCTGACCGGCGAGACCAGCCGCTTGGACGCGCGGTAGGTCAGCCAGGACACCAGGTAGATCGCCACCAGCGTCATGATGATCGGCACGGTACCGAAGTAGAACGCCAGCCGCTCGGCCTGCGAGCGCAGGAACACCAGATACAGGCGCCCGGCGGGCTGTTCGTCCACCAGCACCAGCAGGTCGTCGTCCTTGAGTTCGTGGAAGCCGGGCCGGAGGTCGCGCAGGTTCTCGGGCAGCACCAGGTTGGAATGGCCCTTCACCACCAGGTAGCCGCGCAGGTTGTGCGTGTTCGGCGGGGGTTGTGCGGTGCTGGCGCTGTACAGCTCCCAGAAGTGCGCGGCTTCTTCCTGCAGCGCGGTGTTCATCAGGCTGTGCTTGATGACCGCGGAGATCAGGTACACGCCCAGCACGATGGCCAGGCTGACCATGACGGCCTGCAGGATGAAGGCGATCCTGAGCTTGCGTGGCAGGCCGTGGCGCATGGGGATCCGTCGGGCGAAAGCCGGAGTATGCCGCGCGCGGACGGCCGGGTCAGCCGATGTCGGCGATGCGGTAGCCCGCGCTCTGCACGGTGTGCAGCAGCGGCTTGTCGAACGGCTTGTCGATCACCTTGCGCAGGTTGTACAGGTGGCTGCGCAGGGTGTCCGAGTCCGGCAGGCCGTTGCCCCAGATCTCGCGTTCGATCTCCTGGCGGGTCACCACGCGCGGCGATTCGCGCATCAGGATGGTCAGCAGGCGCAGGCCGATGGGCGACAGCATCAGCTCGGTGCCGCCGCGAGTGGCCCGCATGCTGACCGGATCCAGCACCAGATCGGCGACCTTCAGCACTTCGGCACCCACCTGGCGGCGCTCGCGGCGGATCAGCGCCCGCAGGCGGGCTTCCAGTTCCTGGATGGCGAAGGGCTTGGTCAGGTAGTCGTCGGCACCGGAACTCAGCCCGGTCAGCTTGTCGTCCAGGGTGTCGCGTGCGGTCAGCATCAGCACCGGGGTGGACTTGCGCGCCTCGTTGCGCAGCCGCTTGCAGACCTCCATGCCGTCCAGACGCGGCAGCATCAGGTCCAGCACCAGCACGTCGTAGCTGTTCTCCACGGCCAGGCGGTAGCCGTCCAGGCCGTCGGTGGCGTAGTCGACCTCGAATCCGCGTCCTTCCAGGTATTCCCCGATCATCTCGGAAATGTTGCGGTTGTCTTCCACCACCAGCACCAGACCTGCGGTTTCCTGACTGTGTCGCATGACAGCTCCTTGAAAGGCTTCAGGTTTGTGAAACTACCTGTCTGCCGGTAGACACCGTGTGAAGACGCCGGCTCCATTCAGCCGGCAGTTGGGATTACGCTCTGCCATCCCCTCCTTCGAATGGCCCCCATGCTCGAACGCGTCCTGCCCCTGTGCCTGCTGCTGGCCTCCAACGTCTTCATGACCTTCGCCTGGTACGGCCACCTGAAATACAAGTCCGCGCCCCTGGTGGTGGCGATCCTCGCCAGCTGGGGCATCGCCTTCTTCGAGTACTCGCTGATGGTGCCGGCCAACCGCATCGGCAGCGCGGTTTATTCGGTGGTTCAGCTGAAGACGATCCAGGAGATCCTGACCCTGCTGGTCTTCGCCGGCTTCAGCACGTGGTACCTGGGCCAGCCGCTGAAGTGGAACCACTACGCGGCGTTCGCCCTGATCGTGGGCGCGGCATTCCTGATGTTCTACGAGTGAAGCAGGAGTGAGGGGAGAGGAGTGAGCCGTGAGCAGAGCCCTGCTTTTCCTCACTTCTCACTCCTGTTCACTCACTCCTAGAACCGGATCTTCCCCGTCAGGATGTCCTTGAACATCACCCAGTCGCCGGCAAAGGAATAGAACGGGTGCTTGAAGGTCGCGGGGCGGTTCTTTTCGAAGAAGAAGTGGCCGACCCACGCAAAACCATAGCCGCAGAACAGCGCGGCGAGCAGCCACCAGGCATTGCGTTCGACAACGGCCAGCGCCACCAGGGCCAGTACGCCGCAGCTGCCGATGAAATGCAGCCTGCGCGAGGTGCGGTTGCTGTGTTCGGCCAGATAGAACGGATAGAACTCGCGGAAGCTGGCGAAGCGGCTCATGTCCCCTCCCACAGGGTCAGGCGGCGCGTGGCGAGAACATGATCACCGCCATGCCGGCCAGGCACAAGCCGGCGCCCAGCAGGTCCCAGCGCGTGGGTTTCACTGCATCCACGGCCCACAGCCAGAAGATCGCCATGGCGATGTAGACACCCCCATAGGCCGCATAGACCCGACCCGAAGCCGTGGGGTGCAGCGTCAGCAGCCCGGCGAACAGCGCCAGGCTGGCCGCGGCCGGCACCAGCAGCCAGGCGCTGCCGCCCTTGCGCAACCACAGATAGGGCAGATAGCAGCCGACGATCTCGGCCAGTGCGGTCAGCAGAAAGAGCAGCAAGGTTTTCATGTGACCCCTGTAGGAGGCGCGTCAGCCCCGATGTCTGGCGCGGTCGAGACTGAAGCCCTCCTACGCACCCTGCCGCTTGACCCTCGCCCACAGCGCTTCCTGCTGCTCCAGGGTCAGTGCGGACATCGTGGTGCCGTCTTCGACGGCCAGCGATTCCATCGCGCGGAAGCGGCGCTCGAACTTCAGGTTGGCCCGGCGCAGCGCGCCGCCCACGTCCACCTTCGCATGACGCGCGAGGTTGGCGGCCACAAAGAGGAGGTCGCCGATCTCGTCCTCCAGCCGTGCGTCGCGTTCGGGCGACGGCGCCGCGGCGAGCTCGACGCGGACTTCATCGATCTCCTCGTGCAGCTTGTCGATCACCGGCGCGGTGCCCGGCCAGTCGAAACCCACGCGCGCCGCGCGCGACTGCAGTTTCACCGCGCGCTGCCATTCGGGCAGCCCGCGCGCGACGCCGGCCAGCGCCGAGGTGTCCTCCTCGCCGGCGGCCTTGCGCTCGGCGGCCTTGATCGCTTCCCAGTTGACGGTCTGCGCTTCGGCATCGGCGAAGGCGGCATCACCGAACACGTGCGGATGCCGGCGGACCATCTTGTCGCAGATGGCGGCGACGACATCGTCGAACGCGAAGGCGCCCCGCTCCTGCGCCATCTGCGCATGGAAGACGACCTGCAGCAGCAGGTCGCCCAGTTCGTCCTTCAGCGCAGGCAGGTCGCCGCGGTCGATCGCGTCGGCGACTTCGTAGGCTTCCTCGATCGTGTAGGGCGCGATGGTCGAAAAATCCTGCTCCAGGTCCCAGGAGCACCCGCCATCGGGGTCGCGCAGGCGGGCCATGATGGCCAGCAACCGTGCGATGCCCCGCTCAGGCGGTGCGGGCATGTCCATGCTCATCCCCCAGCGCCTGCGCCAGCCACGTCCGCCACGGCAGCGTCATGTCGCCCAGCGCGACGAAGTCGCCGTTGAGCAGCGTCTGGCGGCGGTTGTAGCGGAACGCGCGGCCATCCGGCGCCAGCAGTGCGCCGCCCGCCGCTTCCAGTACGCACTGCGCTGCGGCGGTATCCCATTCGCTGGTCGGGCCGAAACGCGGATAGACGTCCAGCGCGCCCTCGGCGATGCGGCAGAACTTCAGCGACGATCCCAGCGACATCTCCTCGATGCCGCCCATCGCATCCAGGAAGGCCTGGGTGCGCGCATCGCGATGCGAACGGCTGGCGGCGACCTTCAGCGCACCGGTCGCGGGCGAGCGTGTGCGGATCTGGGTGTCCACCTCGCCCACGCGGCGATAGGCGTTGCGGCCTTGGCGGGCGTGCCAGGTCTCGCCGGTCACCGGCGCGTGCACCACCCCGAAGATGGGTTCGTTCTGCTCGATCAGCGCGATGTTGACGGTGAACTCGCCATTGCGCTTGATGAACTCGCGGGTGCCGTCCAATGGATCCACCAGCCAGTAGGTGGGCCACTGGCTGCGTTCGGACCAGGGAACATCGGCGGCTTCCTCCGACAGCACCGGCCATTGCGGCGTGAGCCGGCGCAGGCCGTCGGTGATCACCTGGTGGGCGGCCATGTCGGCGGCGGTCAGCGGGCTGTCGTCGGTCTTCTGCTGTACGTCGAAGGTGCCTTCGTACACGGCCATGATGGCCTGGCCCGCTTCGCGGGCGATGACGATGACGGCTTCGTGCAGGTCGGCGGTCATCCGGCTCATGTCCGCTCTTTCAACCATTCGCGGGCGATGAACAGCGCCGCCAGCGAACGGCCTTCCGAAAAATCCTCGCGCAGCATCAGCCGGTCGAGGTCTTGCAACTTCCAGGGCACTACTTCCAACTCCTCGGGTTCATCCCCCGGCAGGCGCTCGGGGTACAGGTCTCTTGCCACCACCAGCCAGGACTGGTGGCTCATGTAGGTGGGTGCCAGGGTCAGGGCACGCAGCACGTCGATGCGGCGCGCGCCGAAGCCGGCTTCTTCCTTCAGTTCGCGGTCGGCCGCCTGCTCGGGCGTCTCGCCCGCATCGATGCGGCCCTTCACCAGGCCCAGTTCGTAACGGTGCATGCCGGCGGCGTACTCCCGCACCAGCAGCACCGTGTCGTCGTCCTGCATCGGGACCACCACCACCGCGCCATGGCCCTGCGAGCGCAACCGGTGATAGCGGCGGCGCTCGCCGTTGCTGAATTCCAGATCCAGCTCCTCGACATGCCGGTCCGGCCCGTCGGTGCGCTGGGTGATGCCGTGGATGATCGGCAGGCGGCTCATCGGGCGGCGCGGCGTCCACGCCCGGCGCGCGAGGCACGACGACGGCAGGGGGCGGAGCCCGATATCATGTGGGGATGCGACGACAGGATCATCAAGCGGGAATGCTAGCAGAGGCCGAGGACTGGCGTGACCGCGATCTGTCGGTGCTATGGCATCCCTGCACCCAGATGCGTGAGCATCCGCACACCTTGCCGCTGGTGCCGATCGCACGCGGCGAAGGCGCTTGGCTGATCGGCCACGACGGCAAGCGCTACCTGGACGCGGTCAGCAGCTGGTGGACCAACCTGTTCGGCCATGCCGAACCGCGCATCGGCGCCGCCATCGCCGCGCAGGCCGGCGCGTTGGAACAGGTGATGCTGGCCGGCTTCACGCACGCGCCCGCGGTCGAACTGGCCGAGCGCCTGCTGGCGGTCGCGCCGCGGCAGCCCGGTCGCGCGCCGCTGTCCAAGGTGTTCTACGCCGACAACGGCTCGGCCGGTGTGGAAGTGGCGCTGAAGATGGCCTTCCACTGGTTCCACAACCGTGGCGACACCCGGCGCACGAAGTTCATCGCGCTGGAGAACGGCTACCACGGCGAAACGCTCGGGGCGCTCGCGGTGGGCGACATCCCCCTGTACCGGCGTGTGTATGCGCCGCTGCTGGCCGAAGCGCTGTTCGCGCCTTCGCCCGATGCCTACCTGGCGCAGCCGGGCGAATCCCCGGCCGAATGCGCCACGCGCGCGGCCGATGCGCTGGCCGCATTGCTCGACCGTCACGCCGGCGAGGTCTGCGCGGTGATCGTCGAGCCGCGCGTGCAGTGCGCCGGTGGCATGCGCATGCATCATCCGGACTACCTGACCCGCGTGCGCGAGCTCTGCGACACCAGTGGCGCGTTCCTGATCGCCGACGAGATCGCGGTGGGTTTCGGCCGTACCGGCACGCTGTTCGCCAGCGAACAGAGCGGCGTGATGCCCGACCTGCTGTGTCTGTCGAAAGGCCTGACCGGTGGTTTCATGCCGTTGGCGGCGGTGCTGGCCACGCAGGCGATCTACGACGGCTTCCTGGACGATTCGCGCGAACGCGCCTTCCTGCATTCGCACAGCTACACCGGCAATCCGCTGGCCTGCGCCGCCGCGCTGGCGTCGCTGGCCGTCTTCGGCGACGAAGACATCCTGGCGCGCAACCGTATTACCGCGCGCGGGATGGCCACGCTGGCCGAACCGCTGGCCGCGCACCGCCATGTCGCCGACGTGCGCCAGGCCGGCATGGTACTGGCGTTCGAACTGACCCGGGACGGCGACAAGGCCACGCCCTTCCCCCCCACCGCACGCGTGGGCCTGAAGGCCTACCGCGCTGCGCTGGCACGGGGCGTGGTGCTGCGCCCGCTGGGCGACGTGCTGTACTGGATGCCACCGTACTGCGTGGACGAGGAGCAACTGCAGCTGCTCGCCGATGTCACCCGCCACGCCATCGACGAGGCCACGTCATGCGACTGACCCGCTGTTATGTGGCGCTGCCGCTGCAGGCGGGCGCACGCGTCGTCCTGCCCGAACTCGTGGCCAACCACCTGGTCCGCGTGCTGCGGCTGCGCGAGGGCGACGCCTGCGTGTTGTTCAACGGCGATGGCCAGGATCATGACGGCCGCATCGCGTCCATCGGCAAGCGCGAGGTGGTGGTCGAACTGCAGGCATCGCGGGCGGTCGACAACGAATCCCCGCTGCATGTGACCCTGCTGCAGGGCATCGCGCGTGGCGAGAAGATGGACCTGATCCTGCAGAAGGCGACCGAACTGGGGGTCGCTGCGGTCGTCCCCGTCATGGCCGAGCGCACCGAAGTGAAGCTGGACGCCGAGCGCACCGAGAAACGCATGGCGCATTGGCGCAGCGTCATCGCGTCGGCCTGCGAACAGAGCGGCCGCGCACGGTTGCCGACGCTGTCCGCGCCGGCGGCGCTCGCGGAGGCTGCGCGCATCGTTCAAGCCGACGCGATGAAGTTGACGCTCGATCCGACTGGAGACGTCTCGCTGGCCACCATGCAGATCGTCGGCGGTGCAGTGGTGGTGGCGATCGGCCCGGAAGGGGGCTGGTCGCCGCGCGATCGCGACACCCTGTCGGCGGCCGGATTCACCGGGCTGAGGCTTGGCCCGCGCATCCTGCGCACGGAAACCGCCGGTCTGGCCGCCATCGCCGCGCTGCAGTCGAGATTCGGCGACCTGTAGGGGGGCCGGGCCCGCCATCGCACGGCATCGGGCGCATGGATTGCGCGCCCGAGACTGGCGAACATGGATAGCGACAAGGGGGGCCAAGCCACCCTGCGGAACGTCAGGCCGCGTTGGCCAGCGCTTCGCCGATCATCGCTTCGACGACTTCCAGGTCCGGCAGCACGGCGGCTTCGTCGCCGAGCAGCACGCGGACCTTCACGCCGACCGGGAGCTCTTCCTCGGTCGCGTCGGCCAGCAGGCCATCGCGCGGCACCGACACCAGGCGCGGGAACGAGGGCGTGAGCAGCGCGAAATACGGGCGATCCTTGTCGCCGCTCAGCGCCTTCAGCACCACGATCTTGCTGTTCAGCGCGACAGGCTCGTTCGCATTGCCGCTCAGGCGGCCGAACGCCACCAGCGGCACCGGCCAGCCATGCCAGTCGATCCGACCCGGCAGCCAGTCGGGCATGTCGGCGATCGGCTCGACCGGTGCGCGGGTCAGCACCTCGGCGACGGTGGCATTGGGCAGCAGCAGGCGATGCTCGCCCGCCTGGATCAGGACGCCGCGGATCTCGTCGTTGGAATGAGCCATTGTGTGTTCCTCAGAACCAGCGGTCGGTCAGGCGTTGCGCCAGCTGCACGGGGGTGCCGAGCTCGGCACCGCGGGCGGCCAGCGCACGCGGCGCGGCCGGGTCATAGCAGCCTTCCTGCGACTGGCCGAGCACCAGCGCGCCCTGCGTGCCCAGCGCCGCCGCCGGATCGACCAGCGCGCTGTCGCTGCCGCTGAGCAGCAGTACCGCGCTGTCGGCGGGGGGAAGCTGCGGGATCATCGTGTGGATGACCGTGCCGGGGCGGAACGCCACCTGGCCGGCATCCACGAACGGCACGACGTCGCCGGGCAGCACGTAGATATGTCCCGCTTCGGCAGGCGTGCCGGCCTCGGCCAGTACCACCGGCATGTGCGCCACGCGCTCCATCTGCCGGACCAGGTTGTCGTAGCGGCCACCGTCCAGGCGCAGGTGCACCAGCAGCGGCTTGGGGAATCCCTCCGGCAGCTCGGCCAGCAGCTTGCGCACCGCATCGGGGCCGCCGATGCCGGCGAAGACCAGCACGGCGCCCTGCACGCGGGCGGCCGCCGACGCACTGCCGGCATCCAGCGGTTCCAGTTCCAGAGTGGACAGGTCGAACTTGGGCATCGGTACCGGCGGCGGGACCGACGGCACCTCGGGCAGCGGCGGCGGCACGGCCGGAGACGATGCCGGGGCCGTTTCCAGGCCGGCCGTGCGCAGCCAGTCGTCGGCATCCACGACCTGTTCCCCGACCTGGCGCGCCTGCAGGCCGCCGGTATAGGCGAAATCGTCGCTCGGAAGTTCCAGCGCCCGGTCGGCCGCCTCCTCCAGATGCAGGGCGATGCCGTCGGCTTCGTGCAGCTGCGCGGGTGTCACCGGCAGGCCGGGTTCCAGCTGCAGGACCACGTCCTCTTCGCGGCCGGGAGGCAGGACATCGCGGTGGCCGTGCAGCTTGGCGGCCAGGTGGCGCGCCCATCGCTGCGCCTCCCAGCCCTGTCGACGCGCGGCCAGATCGGCTTCGTCGAAGATGACGGCGACCGCAGGATCGTGCAGCACGTTGTCGAAGCGCTCCAGGCTGTCCTCGATGGCCGGCTCCAGCGCCACCAGCACCACCTGGGGCGCGCTGCCGCCCAGGGCGTCCGCGTCCAGCGTATTGGGGTCGTCTTCCAGCACGATGTCGGCGCCCGCTTCATGCAGCGCCACGCGCAGGCGCTCGCGCGCCTCGCCCGGGCGCGCCAGCAGGGCCACGCGTTTGGCTTCACTCACGGACACGGGCGATTCCCAGCAGGTCGTACACGTTGCGCATCAGGTCCAGCTCCTGGTACGGCTTGCCCAGGTAACGCTGCACGCCGATGTCGAAGGCGCGCTGGCGGTGCTTGTCGCCGGTACGCGAGGTGATCATCACGATGGGCACGTCCTTGAAGCGCGGATCGGCCTTCATCGTGGTAGCCAGCTCGTAACCGTCCATGCGCGGCATCTCGATATCCAGCAGCATCAGGTCGGGCACGCGCTCCTCCAGCTTCTCCAGCGCTTCCACGCCGTCGCGCGCGGCCGAGACCTCGAAGTTGTGGCGTTCCAGCACGCGGCTGGTCACCTTGCGCATGGTCAGCGAGTCGTCCACCACCATCACCAGCGGCACGCGGCGCTGCTCGACGGCCGCCGTGGGCTGCGCCGGCTGGGCCGGCTGCGCCAGGTGGCGGCGCACCAGCGGTGCGGCGTCCAGGATCACCACCACGCTGCCATCGCCGGTGATGGTGGCACCGTAGATGCCCGGGATGGAGGCGATCTGCGGGCCGACCGGCTTGACCACGATCTCGCGGTTGCCCAGCACCTGGTCCACGGCGACGGCTGCACGCAGGTCGCCGGCGCGCACCAGCAGCAGCGGCACCTGCGCCTGGCCCTCGGCCTTGGCCGGGCCGTGACCCACCAGATGGCCGAGGTTGTACAGCGGATAGTCCTCGCCGGCGTAGTGATAGGCGCCGGTACCCGCGTTGAAGCGCGCGTGGCTGATGCGGCCGATGCCACTGACCGCCGCCACCGGCACGGCGAACTGGGTTTCGCCGATCTGCACGAACACCGCCTGGGTGACCGCCAGCGTCTGCGGCAGGCGCAGGGTGAAGGTGGCGCCCTGGCCCGGCGTGGAGCTGATGTCCAGCGAGCCGCCCAGCTGGCGTACCTCGTTGTGCACCACGTCCATGCCCACGCCACGCCCGGCCAGCTGGCTGACCTGGTCGTAGGTGCTGAAGCCGGACTCCAGGATGAGGCGGTCCAGATCGGCGTCGGCCAGCGTGGCACCGGGCTGGATCAGCCCGCGCTGCTCGGCGCGACGGCGGATCGCCTCGCGGTCCAGGCCGGCACCGTCGTCGGAGACGACCAGCACCATTTCCGACCCTTCGCGGCGCAACGCGACCTGCACGGTGCCCTCCTCCGGCTTGCCCGCCTTGCGGCGCGCCTCCGGCGACTCCAGACCATGCGCGACCGAATTGCGCAGCAGGTGCTCCAGCGGGGCGGTCATGCGCTCCAGCACGTTGCGGTCCATTTCGCCGTGGGTACCGGACAACTGCAGGTTCACCTGCTTCTGCGTGTCGCTGGCCGCCTGGCGCAGCACGCGGCGCAGGCGCGGCACGATGCCCTCGAACGGCACCATGCGCGCGCGCATCAGGCCGTCCTGCAGCTCCGAGCTGACGCGCGACTGCTGCTGCAGCAGGCTGTCGTACTGACGGGACAGGTCGTCCAGCACGCCCTGCAGGCCGCTGATGTCGGCGGCCGATTCGGCCAGCGCACGGCTGAGCTGCTGCAGCGTGGAGAAGCGGTCCAGTTCCAGCGGATCGAACGTCGGGTCCTGCTTGTCGTGCTCGCGCTGGTAACGCGCCACGATCTGCGCTTCCGTTTCCAGGTCCAGGCGGCGCAGCTGGTCGTGCAGGCGGATGTTGGTGCGGTCCAGTTCGGCCATCGCACCGCGGAACGCACCCATCTGCTGTTCCAGGCGCGCGCGGTAGATGGCGACCTCGCCGGCGTGGTTCACCAGCCGATCCAGCAGGTCGGCGCGCACGCGCACCTGCTCCTGCTGGCCCATCGGGAAGAACTCCTCCTCGACGGGCGCAGCCAGGTCGGTCTCGATCGGGGCCGACAGCGGCGCCAGTTCGATCGACGCGGGCGCCGCAGCGACGACTTCCGGCGCGGTCGGCAGTTCGATGCCGCGCGCACGCGCATTGAACTCCGCGATCATGCCGTCCGGGATGGTCACGGCGCGACGCGCGGTGACGCGCGCCAGCTGCGCATGCAGGGTGTCGAATCCACGCTCAAGCAGCTGGATCGCCCGGCGGTCCAGCTCGGTGCGCTGGCCGGCGATCGATTCCAGCATCGACTCGATCGCGTGGCCCAGGTCGCCGACGGCGTGGATGCCCGCCATGCGCGCACCGCCCTTCAGGGTGTGCAGGTCGCGCTGCAGGCTGATCACCAGCGCGCGGTCTTCCGGCGTTTCGCGCAGCTTGGCCAGCAGGTCGTCGGAGTGGTCGAGCAGGTCGTTGCCTTCCTCGATGAAGATCTCGACCAGGTCCAGGTCCAGCCCGGTCAGGTCGAGGGCCTCCTCCGGCTCCGGCATGTCGGCGGGCGCACTGGTCACGGCAGACTCCTCGGCTTCGACGGAGGCAACGGGTTCGACGTCCTGCGATGCGGAAGTCTCCGCCTCGGATGCATCCTCCACGTCGACGATGTCCTCGGTTTCGACGACCTCGACGACCTCGGGCGCTTGCGCAGCTGCGTCTTCCATGGCGAGACGGTCGACGATCAGCGATGCGTCGGCATCGGCGTCGGTGTCGCCCGCTTCCTCCACCGTCGGCGAAGTCGCGTCGATGGCCTCGCCAGAGGTCTCTTCGCGGACATCGACAGGGTCGGCGGGACCGGCAGTCTCCGACACTACGGCGGGCTCGGCCGCGGTGGTCTCGATCTGTTCCCCGGACACGGCTGCGTCGACCTTGTCCTGCGCCGCGGCGTCATCAGCCGGCTGCTCGTCGCCGGTGGTCTCGGCTGCCGGTGCGGCATCCGTCTCGGCGAGGAAGGCGGGCAGATCGCCATCGACCAGCACGGCTTCGTCGACAGCAGCGAAGCCGATGTCGTCCGAGGCGTGCTCCGCGCCGTCGGCCAGTTGCGGGACGGGCTCGTCGACCGGATCGGTCTCTGTCACGTCGTGCAGCCCGGCATCAGCATCGGCGTCGATGTCGGCGGCGGTCACCTCTTCTATCGCCGATGGCGCTTCGTCCTGCTGCGTCTCTTCATCCTGCTGCGCCTCTTCGCTCGACGGCACCGCAGCATCGACGTCCGGCACCTGCGTGCGCGGCAGGATGCGATAGTCGATGTCGTAGAAGGTGACGCTCTGGTCGGCGGGCGCCGTGGCCTGGGGCAGGTCGGCGGGGATGTCTTCCCGCGACACGGTCTCTCCCGCATCGACCGGAAGCGCTGCGCCCGTGTCCGTCGGAAGTTCTGCGGCGTCTTCTCCCTCGGCGTTACCGGCGATGGCGAATGCACCCGCCACATTGGCCGCCTCGGTATCGAGGTAAGCCGACAGGTCCATCGCCAGCAGTTCCACGTCGGATGGCCCGACCGGCGCGGCGATGGGCGTCTGGCCCACGTAGGTCCCCTGGCGCGCGTCATCGACGATCTGCGCGCCTGCACGCAGGTCGGGCAGGCTGTCGCCCAGCGCCACCAGGTGTGCGGACAGCGCGGTGAAGACGGGAATCCGCGGCGACGGCGCCTGCAGGGCCGCCACGCTGCGGCGGATCGCCTGCGCGGTATCGGCCAAGGCGGCCACGCCTTCCGGCGTGGGCGTCTCGCCCGCTGCCAGCAGCCGCTTGACGTACTGTTCCGCCGGCGCGGTGACGTGGGTGATTTCGGGCACGTCGGCCATGGCCAGGGCGCCGTTCATCGTGTGGATGGCGCGCAGCAGCTCTTCGCTGACCGGGGTAGCCTCCACCTGCGCCTTCTGCAGCCAGGTGTCGACGGTGTCCAGGTGGTTGTCGACTTCGGTTTCCAGGATCTCGCGCAGCACCGCGTCCACCGACGCCGGCGTACCTTCGGTTTCCGGCTCGAACACGGCCGGCACGTCCTCTGCGACCGGAGCGACGTAGGCGGGCTCGACGAACTCCTCGTCCTCGGCCAGCACGGGGGCTTCGGCGCTGTAGTAGGCGTCTTCGCCGGCGGCAAGACGATCGGCCACGTCCTGCAGGCCGGTCAGGTCGGCGGTCACGCTGCCCTGGCCGCGCAGTGCGGCGTTGAGCTGCGGGAGCGCATCGCAGGCCTGTTCCAGCAGCGCTTCGACGGCGTGGCTGGGCTCGCGCGTGCGGTCCAGCACGCGGTTGAGCATGTTCTCCACCTTCCAGCTGAACTCGCCGAGCGTCTTGGCGCCGACCAGGCGCCCGCTGCCCTTCAGCGTGTGGAACACGCGACGGATCGGCCGCAGCCGTTCCAGGTCTTCGGGATTGCTGCGCCATACCGGCAGCAGCTGACGGAGGTTGACGATCTCCTCGTCGAACTCCTCCAGGAAGACCTCGCGGATCTCGTCGTCGATGTCGGTGGCGTCGCCATCGAAGCCGCCGACCACGGTCGCCGCCGGGAGCGCGGCGGCCGCAGCCGCGATTTCATGGCGAAGATCCGGCAGCGCGTCTTCTTCCGCCTCGACCGCTGTGGTCGGAGCGAACCCAACGGCCTCTTCCCGCGGCGCGGGCGCCTCGGGTTCGACCAGCGCGTCGTCCGGCGCCGACGCAGTCGCCTGTTCTTCAAGCTCGACCACGAAGGTCGTGGCTTCGACGCTCGCCCCGGCCTCTTCGAAACCGACCGGATCGAAGGGATTCGCGTCGCCCAGCACGGGCGCCGTATCGAGCGGCTCCAGGCTCAGCGCGCCGAAGGACGGCGCGGGCGCGGTGTCCTCTGCGGGCTGCGCGGTCGGTGCCTCGATCGCGGGCGCCGCGGGCGGTTCGGTCGCGGCCACCGCCGGTGCGGTGACGACCGCGGACTCCTGTTCGGCCGGCGCTTCCGGCGGCAGCGGCCAGTAGCGCAGCGCTTCCAGGCTGCCGCGGGTGATCTCGAGGATGTCCTCGCGATTGGGACGCCGCTCGCGCAGGGCTTCCAGGTAGTACTCCAGGCTGGCCATCGCGTCGGCCAGGGTGTCCAGCTGCTGTCCGCCGGGCACGCGCTTCTTGCCGATCAGTTCGCTGCCGACATAGCGGCGCACGCCGGTCACGTAGTCGCCGGCCTGGCCCAGTTCGAGCATGCGCAGCGCGCCGGCCACTTCGTCCAGCAGGCGCGGCACCTCGGCCAGTTCGCCGTGGTCCCAGTTGGTCTCGATGAAGGCGACGAAGCGCTCGCGGGCACCGGCGAAATTGATGATCGCCTCCTGCGCCAGGACCTCGACGGTGCGTTGGGATTCAGCCGTACTCGGGTCGGGCGCGGCGTCGCCGGCGCTGCCCAGCCGGGCCACCTGGTCGTCCAGCGACGCGTCCACGTACAGCAGCGCGCCGGCCACATCGAGCAGCGTGCCTTCGTCCGCCGGCCGGCTGCCGGCGACGACGTCGCGCAGCGTGTCGCGCTGCTGCATCACCACGTCGCGCGCCACGCCCAGGCCCATCATGCCCAGCGTGTCGGCCACGTTGCCCAGCTCGGCAACCTGCGGCTCGAGGTCGTGGGCGTCGCTGCCGGTGCGCAGGTGCAGGTCCAGCGCATCCTTTACCCGCAGCAGTTCTTCCTTCACCGCATTGCCGACCGTGTCGAGCAGTTCGCGGTTGCGCCCGCTCAGGCTGCTGCGCGCGTGGTCGATCTCGGCCTCGCTGGGCGCCGCGGCATCGCCGGCGCCCGGCGGGAACAGCATGCTCTCGTTGAGCCCGGACGCGCCGCGCGCGGCGCGGATCTCGTTGAGCAGCGGCAGCAGCACGATGGGAATGTCGCGATGGCCTTCCTGCAGGCGTTCCAGGTAATCCGGCAGCAGCACCGCGCCGCGCATCAGCGTGGCGCAGGCCTCGTCGCGATCCCCCGCGGCGCCTTCCTGCAACGCCTTGGCCAGCAGCTCCAGCTCCTCGGCCACCATCGCCGGGGCATACAGCTCCACCATGCGCAGCGTGCCCTGCACCTGGTGCAGGTAACCGGCGCAGAAACGCATGCGGCTGGTATCCGCGGGCGTCTCGACGAACGCCTCGATCTCCTGCCGCACCAGGCGCAGGGTCTCGTCCAGCTCGGGCTTCACCCAGCCGAGCACGGCGTGGCTCATGGCTTCGCGCAGCGCACTCATCGGCGGGCTCCCGCGACGACGGCGGAACCGTCAGCCTCGCGCTGCTGGCGGGCGGGATGGCGTAGGAAGTTCATGCGGTACGTCCCGTCCTCAGCCCGGCAGCTTGAAGTCGGCGACCGAACGGCGCAGGTCCGACGCCAGCTGCGCCAGGTGGCCGATCGATTCGGCGGTCTGGCCCGCGCCCAGCGAGGTCTGCGAGGTGATCTGCCGGATCACGCCCATGGTCTGGGTGATGTCCAACGCCGCGGTGGACTGCTGCTGGGCGGCGGAGGAGATGTTCTTGATGAGGTTGTTGAGATCGTTCGACACGCGTTCGATCTCGCCCAGCGCGGTACCCGCATCCTCGGCCAGGCGGGCGCCGGACACCACTTCGGCGGTGGTCTGCTCCATCGAGCTGACGGCTTCGTTGGTGTCGGCCTGGATGGTCTGCACCAGCGATTCGATGCGGCGGGTCGCCAGCGACGTGCGCTCGGCCAGGCGCTGCACTTCGTCGGCCACGACCGCGAAACCGCGGCCCGCTTCACCGGCCGAGGCCGCCTGCACGGCCGCGTTGAGCGCCAGGATGTTGGTCTGCTCGGAAATGTCGTTGATCAGTTCCACCACCGAACCGATTTCCTGCGAGGACTCGCCCAGGCGCTTGATGCGCTTGGAGGTCTCCTGGATCTGGTCGCGGATCTGGTCCATGCCGCGGATGGTCTCGCGCACCACGCCCGCACCCTCGGTGGCGATCTGCACCGAGCGCTGCGCCACTTCGGCCGATTCGGTGGAGTTCCTCGACACTTGGTCGATGCTGGTGGCGATCTCGCTGATGCGGTCGGAGGCGGTGGTGATCTGGTCGGCCTGGTGGCCGGCGGCCTCGGCCAGCTGCAGCGCGGTGGCCTGCGTTTCCTGGGTCGACGCGGCCACCTGCACCGAGGTGTCGTTGATCGTCGTCACCAGGTTGCGCAGTTCGTCCACGGCGTAATTGATGGCGTCCGCGATGGCGCCGGTCATGTCCTCGGTCACCGAGGCCTTCACCGTCAGGTCGCCTTCACCCAGCGAGCTGATTTCGTCCAGCAGCCGCATGATCGCCTGCTGGTTGCGGCTGTTGTATTCCACCTGGGTCTGGTAGCGCACTTCCTGCTCGCGCTGGCGGGTGCGGTACAACGAGTACAGCAGGCCGATGATGGAGATCAGCGCCGCGATGCCCGACGCGATGCCAAGCCAGAAATTGGGGAACAGGCGGGTGTCGCGCACCGAGCCGAACGCCGAGAACGCCTGGAACAGGTTGGTGCTGTCCTGCAGCATCTGGCCGGAGCCATTGGTCAGCGCGGTGGCCGCCGCCTGCGCGGCGAACAGGTTGCGCGAGCTGGCCAGGATCGCGTCCAGGTCCTTCTTCATCGCCGTCCACAGGGTCTGCGAGTTCTGCAGCGCCGTGAGCGCGGCGCCATTGCGGACCGCCGCGATGCCCAGGTCGGGGTTGCCGTCGCGCAGGCCGTCCAGCACCTGGCCGAACAGCACCGCATCGCGGCCCAGCGCGTCGCCAGCGGTGGCGGCGCCGGCGCCACCGGCGCGGATTTCCGTCACCCGGCGGGCCATCGTGCCCGCCAGCACGACCTGCTGGAGCGCACTGTAGATCTGCGAGGACGGCGCGCCGCCGGCCGACATGGCGCGCACCACTTCGTTGAGCTGCGCCTGCAGGTTGGGCACCTGGTTGGCGAAGCGGTCGGCGTTGCCTGCCAGTGCCAGCACCGCGGCCTCGGAGGCGACGATCTGGTCGGCGCTCTTGCCCAGCGGCGCCCAGGTGGCGCTCAGCTTGGCCAGCGGACCGGCGATGGCGCCCTCGTTGCCGAAACGGCTCTGCAGGTCGGCGACGGTCGATTCCACCGACTGCTTGGTTTCCTTGAACGCCTTGAACGCCTCGGCGTTGCCGGCCACGGCCTCGCGGCCCTGGTTGGCCAGCTGCTGCGACAGCACGCGCATGTCCGATGCGCCGGTGCTGGCACCGGACAGACGGCTGCCCTGGTAGGTGGCCACGCCGGTGTTGGCGCCGAAGACGATCACCGAGATCGCCAGCAGCGCCAGCCAGAAGCTGTTGCCGAAACTGCCGATCTTGCTGGCGCTAGGAGAATCCGTCGCAGTGCTCATCGTTCAACCCCTGGATAGTGCTTGTCGTTCGCGCTCAGAGCGCGGTCTGGCGGAATTCCGGTGTGCGCGCCAGCAGGCCCAGCGCGAACACCCCCCACCGCTGATCGTCGCTGGCGAAAGCGCGATCGATGAAATGCCCGTAGCGGCCGTCCGCCAGGTCGCCCGGCTCGACCTGCTGCGACTCGTGGAAGCTGCGCTGGCCGTACAGTTCGTCGATGGTCAGGGCCACGTCGCCGCCGGCCTGGCGCATGACCAGCACGCGCTGGCCCTCGTGCAGGACGGTGCGCTCGCCTTCTAGGAACTGCTTCAGGTCCACCACCGGGAACAAGTTGCCGCGCAGGTTGCCGATCCCCAGCAGCCACGGCTGCGCGCCGGGCACCGGCGTGACCGGCGGCATCGGCACGATTTCCACCACTTCCCCGAAGTTGGAGATCAGCCGGCGCTTGCCCACGCGGTAACCCACGCCGCGGTACTGGTCCTGCGCGATCTCGCGGGCGGGCTGGGCCACGGCATGCGCCAGGCTGCGGCGCTCGTATTCGGCCAGCGTATCGAACGGTGTGCGGATCATGGCCCGCCCCCTGTGCACTCAGTGCGAATGGTCGCCATGCCGCCAGCCCCTCAGGTGCTGACGTGGGCGCGGATGGCGTCGAGGAGTTCCTCGCGCGTGAACGGCTTGGTCAGGTACTGCTCCGAGCCGACGATGCGCCCGCGCGCCTTGTCGAACAGGCTGTCCTTGGACGACAGCATGATGACCGGCGTGGACTTGAACACCTGGTTGTTCTTGATCAGCGCGCAGGTCTGGTAGCCATCCAGGCGCGGCATCATGATGTCCACGAAAATGATCTGCGGCTGCTGGTCCGCGATCTTGGCCAGGGCCTCGAACCCGTCCGTCGCGGTCACCACTTCGCAACCCTCCCGCTTGAGCAGGGTCTCCGCGGTGCGGCGGATGGTTTTCGAGTCATCGATCACCATGACCCGTAGGCCGTGGAATCCACCGGCCTGGCCTTCGTTCTGCGTCATTACCTGATTTCCCCGTGCGCGCGTGGCTTCATAGACGAACCGGCCCCGCTGCGTTGGTGCTTATATCCCCTATCCCGCCGCGCACTGTCAAGCCGCACCCCGGCGGACGGTGTCACTGAACGGCGTGGTGCGAACTGCGTCTCAGTTTGCGCCGATGGTGCGAACGGGGTGTTCCATGCGCGTCGGCCCGGGCGAGCGGCATGCCCTGATACCATCGTGCCGTCTCCCGCAGAACCGCCCCCCATGCCACTGGATGTCGTCGTCGTCATGGACCCCATCGGGTCCATCAAGATCGTCAAGGACACCACCTTCGCCATTCTGCTGGAAGCCCAGCGGCGCGGCCACCGCCTGCACTACGTGATCCCCGGCCGGCTGTCGCTGCGCGACGGCGTGGCCCAGGCCCAGGTGGCGGCGCTGACCGTCAAGGACGACAAGGCGGGCTGGTTCACCCTCGGCGACACGCGCACGCTGACCTTTGGTCCCGGCCAGGTGGTGCTGATGCGCAAGGACCCGCCTGTCGACGATCAGTACCTGTACGACACCCACGTACTGGGCATCGCCCAGCAGGCCGGCGCGCTGATCGTCAACGATCCGCAGGGCCTGCGCGACTACAACGAGAAGCTGGCGGCGCTGCTGTTCCCGCAGTGCTGTCCGCCGACCCTGGTCAGCCGGGATCCCGCCGCCCTCAAGGCCTTCGTCGCCGAGCACGGCGAAGCGGTGCTCAAGCCGCTGGACGGCATGGGCGGGCGCTCGATCTTCCGGGTGAAGGCCGGCGACCCCAATACCAACGTCATCCTGGAAACCCTGGTCGGCGACGGTCGCCTGACCCTGGCCCAGCGGTTCATCCCCGGCATCAAGGACGGCGACAAGCGCGTGCTGCTGGTGGACGGCGAACCGGTGGACTATGCGCTGGCGCGGATCCCGCAGGGCGACGAGTTCCGCGGCAACCTGGCCGCTGGCGGCCGCGGCGAAGGCCGGCCCCTGAGCGAGCGCGACCGCTGGATCGCCACCCAGGTGGGCCCGGAGATGAAGCGGCGCGGCATGCTGTTCGTCGGCCTGGACGTGATCGGCGATTACTTGACCGAGGTCAACGTCACCAGCCCCACCTGCGTGCGCGAACTCGATGCGCAGTTCGGGCTGAACATCGCCGCCCTGCTGTTCGACGCGATCGAGAAGAAGCTCGCCTGAGATGTCGGCGGTCCCCGTCACCCCACCGAAGATCGGTGCGAACGAACGCCTCGGCGCCACGCTGGCGCTGTCGCTGATCGTGCACGGCCTGCTGGTGCTGGGCGTGGGCTTCGCCCTGGACGACGCCGCGCCGGTGATGCCCACGCTGGACGTGATCCTCAGCCAGACCAGCACGCCGCTGACGCCGAAGGAAGCCGACTTCCTGGCTGCCGCCAACCAGGAAGGCGGCGGTGAAAGCGACCAGGCCAGGCGCCCGCGCGACAGCCAGGCCGGCTGGATTCCCCAGCCCGATACCGGGCTGGCCCCGCAACCCCTGCGCGCGCAGACGACGGCCCCGGCGCCGCCGCCGGAAAGCCGGGTGGTCACCACGCGCGCGAGCGACGCGCGCGCACCAGCGGCAGAGGCCCGGCCGCAGCCGGACCAGCCCGACCTGCCGCAGGGCGAGCAGAAGGTGCAACGCGATGCCGAGATGGCGCGACTGGCCGCCGAGTACCACCTGCGCTCGGAGCTGTACGCCAAGCGCCCGAAGCGCAAGTTCGTCTCGGCCAGCACCAAGGAATACGTCTACGCCAACTACCTGCGGGCGTGGGTCGACCGCGCCGAGCGCGTCGGCAATCTCAATTACCCCGACGAAGCGCGCCGCAAGCGCCTGGCCGGCACGCTGGTGATCAGCGTGGCGGTGCGCCGCGACGGCAGCGTGGAGCAGACCCGCATCATCCAGTCCAGCGGCATTCCGCTGCTGGATTCCACCGCACTGCGCATCGTGCAGTTGGCCTCGCCGTTCCCGCCCCTGCCCGAGACCGCCGAGAACGTGGACATCCTGCACGTCACCCGCACCTGGCGCTTCCTGGCCGGTGGCGAGGTGCGCGACGAGTAGCAGGCCGGTTCAGCGCGAGGCGCGCAGGGCCTTCTGTTCTTCCAGGGTCAGCGCGACGTTGTTGCGCAGGTAGGCCGGCTCCACGCGCTCGGGCGCGATGACCTCGCCACGCTGCCAGGCGTCCACCGCCAGCCGCGCCAGATCAGCGGCATGCGGCAGCGCGTGCGGGTCGATGCGGGCGAAGCGCGCGTGCAGCGCGGTCGCCAACGCACCCTCGACGGCGGCGAATCCCGTGCCCATGCCGATCCAGCCGGTGGCATCGCCGGGCAGCCGGTACTCGGCCGGCGCGACGACGCTTTCGTCGGTGGTGGCCTGCAGACCGTCGCCCTGACGCACGAACGTGCCGGTGTAGATCTCGCCCATCCGCGCATCGATCGCGGCAAGGATGGCGTGGGGCGCGCCGATATCGCAGCCGCCCTCGCCGGCCAGCGCGGCCGGCGGCGGCACCTGCGCGGCCAGCACCGCCAGCGTCGAGACCGGCAGCAGCGGCCGGTCCAGCGCCAGGGCGATGCCTTGCGCCAGCGCGATGGCCAGACGGACCCCGGTGAACGCACCCGGGCCGCGACTGAGCGCCACCGCATCGAGCTGCGAACGGGAGATGCCGGCCTCGGCCAGCAGCTGCCCGGCCCATGGCAATGCCAGCTCGGCATGGCGGCGCGGCGCTATCTCGAAGCGCTCGCGCACCTCGCCATCGACGTAGACGGCGACGGAACAGGCTTCGGTGGCGGTTTCGAAGGCGAGCAGCTTCATGCGGGTCGGCAGGCAGTCATCGGACAAGGATACCCGTGCGGATCAGAAGCGGGCATCGGCGAACCAGTCGTCGGCGGGCGCCTGCGGCGCGACGGCCCCGTCGTCGCTGATCGCGGCGCCGAAAAAGCCCTGCACGTCCTGCACGCGCTGCGTACGCGCGAACGGCGGCAGCGAATCCAGGAAGATGCGGCCATACGGCTTGCCCGTCAGGCGCGGGTCGCACAGCACCAGCACGCCGCGGTCGGTTTCGCTGCGGATCAGCCGGCCCACCGCCTGCTTCAGCGCGATCACCGCCTGCGGCAGCTGTTCGTCGCGGAACGGATTGCCGCCGGCACGACGTACCGCCTCCAGGCGCGCCTCGAACACCGGATCATCCGGCGCGGCGAAAGGCAGCTTGTCCACCACCACCACGCTCAGCGCATCGCCGACCACGTCCACGCCCTCACGGAAACTCGCCGCGCCCAGCAGAACGCCGTTGCCCGATTCGCGGAAGCGCTGCAGCAGGGTGCCGCGCGGCGCCTCGCCCTGGACGAACAGCGGCCAGGGCCCGCCGCGCAGCGCCTCGGCGGCCTCGCGCAGCGCGCGGTGCGAAGCGAACAGCAGGAACGCCCTGCCCTGGGACGCCTCCAGCACCGGGCGCACGGTCGCGATCAGCGCCTGGCCGAAGCTGGGCGCGTTGGGGTCCGGCAGGCCGGCAGGCAGGTAGCACAACGCCTGATGCGGCCAGTCGAAGGGACTGGGCTGGAGCAGCGTCGGTGGGTCATCCAGACCCAGGCGGGTGGCGAAGTGGTCGAAGCGGCCACCGACGGCGAGCGTGGCCGACGTGAACACCCACGCCGCACGCGACTGCTCGCGGTGCTGGCGCAATGGACCGGACACGTCCAATGGCGTGCGCTGGCAACGGAACGCGCGCGGCGTGAGTTCGTACCAGAGCACGTCGCCGTCGTCGGGTTGCGGCAGCTCGTCATCGTCGAAGGCCTCCGCGCCGGACGATGAGGCATGCCAGCGCGCCAGCCGCTTGGCGAACTCGGCGGCGCGCGCGGCGCAGGCTTCCAGCCCGAGCGATGCCTGCGCCAACGGCGCCAGCGCCGCGGACAGCTCGGCCAGCGCCCGATCGAGGGCGTCGAACCCGGCCGCCACCTCCGGCCGGGCCAGCAGGCGTTCGCGGGTGCCCCGCGCGGGCAGGCCTTCCATCGCCGCGCGGGCCTCGCGCAACGCCTGTTCCAGCGCGCGCACGGGCGGCTGCAGCGCCGACAGCGCGCCGGCGACGTCCTTGCATTCGGCCAGGCAGTCGCGCGCCAGTTCCTGCAGCGGCCGCATGCCGAACCCTTCGCCGAAGAAGTTCGCCGCCAGTTCGGGCAACTGGTGGGCCTCATCGATCACGAAGGCCTGCGCGCCCGGCAGGATCTCGCCGAAGCCCTCCTGCTTCAGCGCCAGGTCGGCCAGCAGCAGATGGTGGTTCACCACCACGATATCGGCCGCCTGCGCGCGCTGGCGCGCCTGCACCACGAAACAGTCGTCCCAGAACGGGCATTCGCTGCCCAGGCAGTTGTCGATGGTGGAGGTAACCAGCGGCAGCAGCGGCGAATCGTCCGGCAGCGACGCCAGTTCGGCCATGTCGCCGAATTGGGTGCGTCCGCCCCACGCGACGATCCGCTGGAACTGGTCCACCTGCTCGCGGCTGGTGAAGGTGGTGCGCAGGGCCTGCGGGTCGCCCTTGGCCTGGTTCAGGCGGTAGCGGCACAGATAGTTGCTGCGCCCCTTCAGCAACGCGGATTTCAGCCCGGCCACGCCCAGCGCGTCGCGTACGCGCGGCAGGTCGCGATGGTACAGCTGGTCCTGCAGTGCGCGCGTGCCGGTGGAAATGATGGTCTTCAGGCCCGACAGCAGCGCCGGCACGAGGTAGGCGAACGTCTTGCCGGTGCCGGTGCCGGCTTCGGCCAGCAGCACGTCGCGCGCGTCGAACGCATCGGCGATCGCCGCCGTCAGGCGCTGCTGGGCGTCGCGGGGCGCGAAAGCGTCGAGTCGTTCCGCCAGCGCACCGCCCTCGCTGAGGGCATCGCGGCTGGCCTGGGCTAGTTGGGACATCGGGGAAACGTAAGACGGCGTGCAGCGACAAGGGTACCGCGTCGCTCCGCGGGCGGCATGCGCCTCACATCCGCTCGATCACCGGCACGGTGCACGCGTCGCGGCGGCTTTCCGCTTCGGCGATCGCGGCCCCCATCGTGGCCGCGCGTGCGGCCTGCTGGGCGGCGTCCTCCGGCGTGTGACGCGCGGGCAGCGGCGCCTGCACGGCGAGTTCATGCTGGCGCGCCTGGCGCACCGTCTCCCAGTGCTGGCGGCACAGCGGGCCCACCTGCGAGCCCAGCTGGAATGCGCGCTGGGCCAGCGTCTCGGCGCGCGCGTAGTCGCCCTGCAGGATGGCCACTTCGGCACGTTCCTGCAGCACGGCGGGATCCTCGGGCACCAGCAGCAGCGCCTGGTTCAGCGCGTCCCCGGCGGCCGCGGCATCGCCGGCGGCACGCGCCTGCTGCGCCCGCTCGCGCAGATCCTCCACCTGCGGGTCGCGCAGCGGTTGCACGGCCAGTTCGCGGTCGTCGTCGCCGGCGGCGGCATGGATGGCCGCCACGCGCTGGGCGGGGGTCATGGGGTCCTGGGGGGCGGGTGCTTCCGGCATCGGCGAGGACGCACATCCACCCAGAGCCAGCAGGAACAGGGGAAAGGGGAACTTCATGATCACGGGCGTGGCGGGGGAGTCTCTTCAGGGGGCGGCGCGGGCTCTTCCTTGCGGTCCAGGCCGAACCAGCTGCGCCAGCCGCCACCGCTGTCGGCGTCCTCGCCCTCGATCAGTGGCTGCTCGACCACGCAGGCCGCGTAGGCCGGGGCGTGGCCGGAGACGAAGGGCAACTGACGCGCACCGGGACAGCCGGCATCGGTGCTGTTGGAGCCTACGACCCACTGCCAGTCCAGGCCCTTGCCGGACACCTTCAACGGCGCGCTGGGCAGGCGCGCGAACAACCCCGACCAGACGCGCATGGCGCCGGTACCGCCGTAAAGTCCGGTCTGCTCGTTCTGGTCGTTGCCCATCCAGACCACGGCCAGATGGTCGCCGGTATAGCCCGCGTACCAGCTGTCGCGCCCGTCGTTGCTGGTGCCGGTCTTGCCGGCCGACTGCAGGCGTCCCAGTCCGTCGCCGATCAGCTGGCGGCCGGTGCCGCTGGACACCACCTGCTGCAGGGCGACCGTGATCAGGTTGGCGGCGATCGAATCGCCCTCCTGCGCCGGTGCCGGCGTCTTGTCGTAGCGCTTGAGCAGCCTGCCATCGGGGTCGAGTACGCCGCGCACGGCATGCAGCGGCTGGATCTCGCCACCGGAGGCGAGGAACTGGTACAGCTGCGCCATCGCATACGGGCTCTGGTCGGTGGCCCCCAGGATCAGCGCCGGGTTGGGCTCGGCCTGAATGCCGGCCAGCACGCGGATCAGCTGCGCCAGACGGTCCGGTTCGACCTGCATGCCCACGCGCACCGTGGCCTGGTTGTACGAGCGGGCCAGCGCATCGACCAGGCGCACGGTGCCGTGGCTGCGGCGGTCGGCATTGGCCGGCGTCCACCGCTTGTTCTTGCCCAGCTGCACGGTGACCGGCGAATCGTCGACCCATGACGCCAGCGAGTACTGGTCGGGCTGCGCCAGCGCCAGCAGGTAGACGAAGGGCTTGAGCAGCGAGCCGACCGGCCGCTGCGCTTCCACCGCGCGGTTGAAACCCACTTCCGACACGTTGCGGCTGCCGACCACGGCCAGCACATCGCCGTCGTGCACGTCGGTCACCACCATGCCGGCCTGCAGCGGCGGCCGGCGCTTGTTCTCCAGCGCCTTGATGGTGCGCGTCACCGACGCTTCGGCATACGCCTGCGCCGAGGGCGACATGCCGGTCAGGACCGTCAGCCCGGCGCCCTGCAGGGCGCTCTCGGGGTAGTCCCGCGCCAGCTGGCGACGGACCAGGTCCACGTAGGCCGGGAAGCGGTTCGCCGCCGCCATGCCCGGCGTCTTCGTCACGCCCAGCGGGGCCTGCAGCGCGCGCTTGTACTCGGCGTCGTCGATCAGGCCGGTTTCGTGCAGCTTCAGCAGCGCATAGTCGCGGCGCTCCTTCGCTCGTTCCGGGTTGCGGCGAGGGTCGTAGTGCGACGGCCCCTTGACCATGCCGATCAGCAGCGCGACCTGCTCGGTGGTCAGGCTGTCGAGGTCGCGTCCGAACCAGAATTCCGAACCCGCCGCCACGCCATGGATGGCCTGGCTGCCGCGCTGGCCCAGGTAGACCTGGTTGAAGTAGGCCTCCAGGATGGTGCGCTTGTCGTAGCGCGCTTCCAGGATCAGCGCGAACAGGATCTCGTTGAACTTGCGGGTCGGCGTCTGCTCCTTGCCGATGCCCAGCAGACCGCTGCGGGCCAGCTGCTGGGTCAGTGTGCTGGCGCCCTGGCGGGTGTCGCCGCCGGATTTCACCAGCAGCCATGCCGCGCGCACCATGCCGGACAGGTCCACGCCGTGGTGGTCCTTGAAGTCGCGGTCCTCCACCGCCTGCAGGCCGGTGACCAGCAGCTCCGGCACTTCCTCCAGGCGCACCAGGCGGCGTTCTTCCTGCTTCTGCCCGTACAGCGTGGCGATGCGCGCCGGGTCCAGCCGCGCGGCCTTCAACGACTGCTTGCGGGCGACATCGCGGACGGCCGCCACGCGCCCGCCGGACAGGGTTACCTGGATGCGGCGCGGCGCCACGCGGCCGTCCACATCGATGTAGCCGCGGCTGGAAATGGTGAAGCGGCTGCCTTCGCGCGCATACGTGCCCGGACTCTGGCCGGCACCGTCGTCGCGGTAGGCGGCGGCATCGAGTTCGGTCTTCAGCGTCTGCGCATCCATGGCCAGCCCGGGCGCGAGCTGCAGGGGACGCGCGTACACGCGGGTGGGGATCTGCCAGCGCAGTTCGCCGAAACGCTCGGTGACCTGATGGTTCAGGTACAGCGTGTAGGGGATCAGGAACCCCAGGCCCAGGCCCACGGCCGCCAGTCCCCAGCCGAGCAGGCGCTGCCGCCAGACCGGTCGGCCCTCGTCACCGTCGTCGATGTCGTCTTCGTCCAGCGCTTCGTCGTCGTAGTCGTTGCGGGCCACAGGGGATGCGACAATGGGAATTCGGGCGAGTCTAGCGCAGCCGTCGAGGGTGCGCCCGGCCCGCTCCCCTTTCGCTCAGCTGGAGTTGCAACGGAATGTCGATGACGTGGGCCGACGTGCGCTTCATGCTGGAACGCGCGCGCGGCCTGCTCCGTCGAGGTCTGACCAGTCTGCGCACGCGTGGGCTGGTGGCGACCTGGGCGCGGGTACGCCGTCAGTTCGCGCGGCATCGCCGGTTGCCGCCCGTATCGCTGTACAGGCCTGGCGAGGCACCCTTCGCGCCGTTCGCCGTGCCCGCCAGCGACGCCCCCCGCGTCAGCATCGTCGTTCCCGTCTACAACCAGGCATCGCACACCCTCGGCTGCCTGCGCGCGCTGGCCGAGCATCCCCCGTCGGCGGCCTGCGAGATCATCGTCGTCGACGACGGATCCAGCGACCAGACGCACGACTGGATGACGTCGATCGCGGGACTGCGTTACCACGTGCGCGCCGGCAACGGGGGTTTCATTGCCGCATGCAACGACGGCGCCGCGCTGGCGCGCGGCGAGTACCTGGTCTTCCTCAACAACGACACGTTCCCGCAGCCGGGCTGGCTCGACGCGCTGCTGCACACATTCGGCACATGGTTAGATGCGGGTCTGGTGGGCGCCCAGCTGGTCTACCCGGACGGCCGCCTGCAGGAAGCCGGCGGCGTGGTCTTCGACGACGGGTCGGCCTGGAACTACGGGCGCTTCGAATCGCCCGAGGATCCGCGCTACACCAGCGTGCGCGATGCGGACTATTGCTCCGGTGCCGCGATCATGGTGCCGACCGGGCTCTTCCGGGATATCGGCGGTTTCGACGTACGCTACGCGCCCGCGTACTACGAAGACACCGATCTCGCCTTCGCCGTCCGTGCGCGCGGCCTTCGGGTGCTCTACCAGCCCGCCGCGCGCGTCGTGCATCTTGAAGGCATCACCGCCGGCACCGACACCGGTAGCGGGATCAAGGCCTACCAGATCCGCAACCGCGACCTGTTCGCACGCAAGTGGGCCGAGGCACTCGTCGGGCGGCCGGCAGCCGGCACGCTACCCTCCCCCTCGACGCTTGCGCGCGGCCGACGGCAGGTTCTGGTGGTCGATGCCGAGACGCCGCGCCCCCGGCATGATTCGGCGTCGTTGCGCATGGTCAATCTCATGCGCCTGCTGGTGGACGAAGGCGCGCATGTGGTGTTCCTTCCGGCGGACCTGCGCGCCGCGGGAGAGGACGCGGCGGCCCTCCGGCAGCTGGGCGTCGAAACCTGGCATGCCCCGTTCGCCGGCAGCGTCGCTTCGTGGATGCGCGCGCACGGCCAGCGTTTCGACGTGGTGCTGCTGTCGCGCCACTACGTCGCCGCCGAGCTGATTCCGCTGGTGCGCCGTTACGCACCGCAGGCCCGCGTCGTGTTCGACACGGTGGACCTGCATTTCCTACGCGAACAGCGGGGCGCGGACCTCGCGGGCGATGGCGCACTCCGCCGCAGCGCGGGGAAGACACGCGATCGCGAACTCGCGCTGATGCGCGGGGCGGACACGACGCTGGTGGTCAGCCCCGTCGAACGCGACATGCTGGCCGCGCTGCTGCCGGCGACCGCCCACGTCGAAGTGCTGTCGAACCTGCACGACCTCGCCGGAAGCGGCGCACCCTTCGCGCAACGCCGGGACCTGGTGTTCGTGGGCGGCTTCCGCCATCCACCGAATGCCGATGCGATGCTGTGGTTCGGCCGCGAGATCTTTCCCCGCATCCGTGCGCGACTGCCCGACGTCCGACTTCACTGCATCGGCGCCGAGCCTCCGAATGAGATCCGCGCGCTGCAGGAGATTCCCGGCATCACGGTGCATGGACACGTGCCGGACCTCGCGCCTTACATGGACGGCGCACGTCTGGCGGTCGCGCCGCTGCGTTTCGGCGCCGGCGTCAAAGGCAAGGTGAACCTGAGCATGGCGCATGGCCAACCCGTGGTGGCGACGCCGTGCGCGGTGGAGGGCATGCACCTGGTGGATGGCCACGATGTGCTCGTCGCGGAAGGTGCCGACGCCTTCGCCGATGCGGTGGTGCGCCTGTACGGCGACGCGTCGCTCTGGCACCGTCTGTCCACGAACGGTCGCGAGAACATCCGCAAGCACTTTTCGCTGGACGCCGCGCGCGACACGGTTCGGCGGATCTTCTTCTAGCGCGGCGGCGCTGCCTGCGCGAGCCGTACGCGCGCGAGAAAGTCGTCCAGGCCCGACACGCCCGCATCGAGGCGACGCGCCTCCTCCAGTGCCTGCGCGGCAAACGCCACGTCGCCCTCGCCCAGGCGCTCGCTGCCCACCGCGATCCACTTCTCGGCCAACCGCCGGCGCGCATCGGTGAGGCCCGCGTCGCGCGGCTGCAGCGTCTGCCAGGCCTGCAGACAGGCCTGCGCACGGCGGATGCGGTTGGCGCGCAGTTCGTCTTCGTAGCAGTTGCGCACCGCGGGCAGCAGCCGCGCGGAGGCCTGCTTCACCGCCGGCGCGTCCGCCGCGAGCGCCTGTGCGGCACGCAGCTTGTCGTAGGCGCTTTCGCCGGGCGGCGCGAGCCATTGACCCTGGGCTTCGGCGCTTGCCATCTCCGCCAGCAGGGTCTGTACACGGCGCGCGCGCTCGCCGGCCGACATGCCCGTGCCGGGGCGATCGCGCGCCTGCTCCGCACGCGCCACGGCCTGCTCCGCCTGGGCGATGCGGGGAGAGTGCGGCGCAAGCGCGCGTGCGTCCAGCAGCTCACGCCGCGCCTGCTGCAGGCGGAAGTCCGCGGCATGCCGTTCGGCCCGTCCCGCATGGGCCACGCCCACCTGCTCCAGCCCCTGACGTGCCGCCGCGTCGTCGGGCGCGACGGCCAGCACCTCCTCGTAAGCCGCCCGCGCCGTGGCCAAGCGACCGCGCGCGAGATCCCGTGCAGCTGCCCGGCGACGCGTTTCCAGCGCGGTGGCGAGCGCGGCCTGCGCCTGCGGCAAGCCCACGTGTCCGGGGTCGAAGGCGCGTGCCTGGGCGATCAGCGACGCAGCTTGTTGCAGATCGTTGCGCTGCAGGTGCCGGCCTGCCTCCTGCAGCAGGTCCGACAACGCATCCTCACGCCCTTCCAGCGCTTCCAGCCGGCCCGGCTGCAGGGCCAACACGCGCTGGTACAACGGCAGCGCGGCGTCCGGACCGCCGACCAGGCGTCCCGCGGCATGCGCCTGCATCGCCGCCTGCACCACACCATCGAGCCCGGCATGCTCGGCCTCGCGCGCGCGCAGGCGTGCGGCCAGCGCATCGGCCTGCGCACGCGGCACCTGAAGTTCGCGCGCCAGCGCAAGGCGTTCGCGCGCTTCGGCGAAACGGCTCTGCGCGAGCGCGGCGGCCGCCTGTCGCAGGGCCTCCTGGCCCACGCGCCGCAGGCCCATGGCCGCCTCGCTACGGTCGGTATCCAGCGCCTGCGCCGCTTCGTAGAGTTGGCGCGCACCGCTGCCGTCCGTCGCATCGAGATGTCCGCCGGCGAGCGCGCTGTCCGCCTGGTCGAGCAAGGTCTGCACCCGCGTCTCGGGCCACAGCGCATCCGCCAGCGGACGGCGGAACACGACCAGCAGCACGACCAGCAGCAACGCCACCAGGAGGGCCCATCGCCAATACCGCCGGTCGCGCCAGGCGGGGACAGGGTGATCACGCCGTGCGCGCGGGGCCGCGACGATGCGCGTCCAGTCGATGCGCGGTTCGATGCGGCGATCGCGGCCGGTGTCGGGGCGGTCTTCGCGGGTCACGCCCGCAGGATAACGGCTCAGCCTGAACGTCGCGCGTCTTCCACGCCCGGTAGCGCGTCCAGCTTGCCCAGCAGGGTCGAGAGCTGGCCGAAGTCGGCCACCTTCAGGCGCAGGCGCAGGTGTACGCGTCCGCTGGCGCGGTTGCCCTGGCTGTTGATGTCCAGCACGTTGGCTTCTTCCTGGGCGATCAGCGTGGTGATGTCCTTCAGCAGCCATTTGCGGTCGAGCGCCGTGACCTGCACGTCGACCTCGTAGCCGCCGCCGGCCTGGCCCCACTCCACCGGCAGCACGCGCTGCGGGCTGGCGGCGGCGAGCCGCGCGAACGAGGCGCAATCCGCGCGGTGCACGGTGACGCCGCGCACGCGCGTCAGATACCCGGCGATCGGCTCACCGGGTACCGGCTGGCAACAGCGCGCCAGCTGCACCAGAAGGTTGCCCACGCCCTGCACGGTGAACTTCGACTTGCCGGGTGCCGCGACCCTGCGTGGCGGGCGCCGCACGGGCAGCGCAGGGACGTCGGGTTCAGCCGTTGCCCGCTGCTCTTCGTGCAGTGCGCGCCCTACCTGGTGGGGCCCGACATCGCCCAGCGCCACCTGGATGTAGAGATCGTCGATGCTGTCGGCGTGGAATTTCTTCGCCACACCGGCCAGGTCGGCCTGGTGCAGGCCCAGGCGCTTGAGCTCCTTCTCCAGCAGTTCGCGCCCCGCCTGCAGGTTGCGCGTGCGGTCCAGCTTGTGGAACCACGCCCGCACCTTGTCGCGGGAGCGCCCGCTGGCGAGGAAGCCGTTGGCCGGCAGCAGCCAGTCACGGCGCGGCTCGGGTTCCTTCGAAGTCAGGATCTCGACGCGATCGCCGCTGCGCAGCACGTGGTTGAGCGGCACGATGCGCCCATTGACCTTCGCCCCGCGCGTGCGGTGCCCGACCATGGTGTGCACGTGGTAGGCGAAATCGAGCACCGTGCCGCCGCGCGGAAGGTCCACCACTTCGCCCTTCGGCGTCAGCGCGTAGACGCGGTCCTCCACCAGCTCGGCATCCAGATCGCCAGCCAGGGTGCCCTCGCCCGTCGCGTCGCCGCTGCCATCGAGCAGGCGGCGCATCCAGGCGATCTTGCGGTCGAATGCATCGCCGCCGCCCTTGCCTTCCTTGTACTTCCAGTGCGCGGCCACGCCCAGTTCAGCCTGCGCATGCATCTCGTGCGTACGGATCTGCACTTCCAGCGTCCGTCCCTCGGGACCGACCACGGCCGTGTGCAGCGAGCGGTAGTCGTTGGCCTTGGGCCGGGCGATGTAGTCGTCGAACTCGCTGGGAATGGGCACCCACAGCGCATGCACCACGCCCAGCGCCGCATAGCACGCCGCCACGTCGTCCACCGCGATGCGCACTGCGCGCAGGTCGTAGAGTTCGTCGAAACCGACCTGCTTGCGCTGCATCTTCCGCCAGATGCTGTAGATGTGCTTCGGCCGGCCGCTGATCTCGGCGCGGATGCCGTGTTCGGCCAGGGCCTTCTGCAGGCTGGCGATCACCGCGGCGATGTAGCGCTCGCGCCCGGTGCGCTTCTCGTCCAGCTGGGTGGCGATCTGCTTGTAGACCTGAGGCTGCAGGTACCGGAATGCCAGGTCCTCCAACTCCCACTTGAGCTGCCAGATGCCCAGCCGGTTCGCCAGCGGCGCATGGATGTCGCGGGTGAGCCGCGCCAGCGCCTGGCGCTCGGGCTCGGGCAACGCGCCTGCCGCGCGCATGCGCGCCAACTGGCGGGCCAGCAGGATCGTCACCACCCGCAGGTCGCGCACGATCGCCAGCAGCAACCGGCGCAGGCCTTCGGTGTTGACGCTGCGCTCCTGCTCGGCGTGCAGGGCCCACACCTGGGCCGCGGCGGCCTGGCCTTCGCGCAGATCCGCCAGCGCGGCGGACATGCCGGTGCCGCTACGCACCGCGGACTGCAGGGCCGGCACCGCGTACAGCAGCGCGGCCAGCATCACGTCGCCATCGGCGGACAGGGCCGCCAGCGTATCCAGCGTGTCCGCGGCCACGCCCACCGGATCGGGCATGCCGGCATCGGCGCCCTCCTGCGCGGCCGCTTCGGCGAGCGCATGCCGCAACGGCTCAGGCAGCGCTTGCAGCGCAGGCCGTTGCAACAGCGTGGCGATGTCGTGAACGGGGGGCACCATGGCAGGACGGGACCGCGGCCAAGCGCCGCCGGAATGACTACACTAACGGCCAGTCGACCGCAGGAACAACCATGAAGATGAGCCGCTTGTTTCTATCCCTCGTGTTGCTGACCGCCCCGCTGGCCGCATTCGCCCAGGATGCGTCGAACGATGCGCGGTTCGCCGACCTGCGCGCCTCGATGACGGCGGAGGAATTCAAGGCTGCCGGCCTGGACAAGCTGTCCGATGCCGAACTGTCGGCGCTCAGCGCGTGGTTGACCCGCAAGGTCGGCGCCGAAACCGCGCGTGCGGTGGAACAGGTCCGCCAGGAGACGCAGACCGCGGTCGCCCAGGCCCAGGCCGACACGCGCAAGCAGGTCGAACAGGAGAACCGCGGCTTCTTCGATTTCGGCTCGGACGAACCCATCAAGAGCACGCTGGCCGGCGAGTTCAGGGGATTCGCGAAAGGCAACCGCTATACGCTGGCCAACGGGCAGGTATGGGAGCAGATCGAAGCGGCCAGCCTGAGCGGCGTGCGCAAGACCAACCCGGCCGTAACCATCAAGCCCGGCCTGTTCAACAACTGGTTCTTCCGCATCGACGGCTACAACACGCCGGCCAAGGTGCGTCGCATCAAGTGACGCCCGCTCAGCCGCGCAGCGCCTGCAGGCGCTGCGCGAGCTTCTTCGGCGACACGCCCGCACGCGCGCCCAGCTCCTGGGCGAACATCGACACGCGCAGTTCCTCCAGGTCCCAGCGCAGGGCCTGCCAGTCCGCCGATCCGGCAACGCCGTCCTCCACCGCCTGCGCCAGCGCATCGGCAAAGGGCTTGATCTCCAGCATGCGGGCCTGGTCGCGGGCGGGGTCGCGCACCGCGCGCTCGGCGCGCAGGCGCATCGCCTTCACGTAGCGTGGCAGCTGCGCCAGTGCATCGGCCGGGGTTTCGCGCAGGAAGCCCGGATGCACCAGCGCTGCAAGTTGCGCGCGCAGGTCGTCGAGGTTGCCGCGTGCCCAGCCCATCAGCGGCGCTTCCAGCTGCGGCTTGAGGTCGGCGACGGCGGACAGGATGGCTTCGGCCAGCTTCAATCTTTCCATCGCTTCGCCGAACAGCCGTTTGCCCGCCTCGTCGCGCCGCCGCTCGAACGCGGCACGGTCGCGGATCGCCTCCAACCCGTCCGCCAGCACCGCATTCATCGCCGCATCGACGATGTCGCCGCGCAGGCGTTCCTGCGATTCGATGGCCGCATACAGCAGGCCGGTCTTGGGCGAAACCGGCAGCTGCTTGCGGGCCTGCTTCACCTTGTCGGCCAGGGCGATCTCCAGCAGGCGGCGCACGCCGCGCGGGTGGGCCGCCTCGGCTTCGGCCCGGTCGGCGAACACCTGCAAGGCCACCGTATCGCCCTCGTCGCGCAGGGCCGGATAGGCCGGCACGCCGGCTTCGCCCGGGACTTCGTGCGGGATGGCCTGCGGCGGAAAGTCGCGCAACCCGCTGGCCGCCATCGCGCGGCCGGCGCGTGCGGCGAAGGCCTGGCCGGCCTTCGCGCCGAAGCGCGCACGCAATGCATCCAGGTCGCGCGACTCGGCCAGCACACGGCCTTCGCCACCGCCGCGCGGATCTTCGCGCAGGCGCAGGTTCATGCGCAGGTGCGGCTCCAGCGCCGCTTCTTCGAAGTCCAGCGCGGTCACCGGCACCCCGGTCGCCTTCGAAAGAAAGCGCGCCAGTTCGCCGCGGATATCGTCGGCCGTCGGCTTCGGGAACGCCTCGAAGAACGCACGCCCGAAATCCGGCGCGGGGACGTAGTTGCGCCGCATCGCCTTGGGCAGGCTGCGGATCAGGGCCGAGGCCTTGTCGGCGACGAATCCCGGCGCCAGCCACGACAAGCGCGCCGGATCGAGCGCATTGAGCAGGTGCAGCGGCACCTCCAGCGTCACGCCGTCATCGGCCGCGCCCGGTTCGAACCGGTAGTGCAGCGGCAACCGCGCGTCGCCGAGCGCGAAGTATTTCGGGTAGCGGTCTTCTTCACTGCCTTCGCCGGGCAGCAGGTCGGTCAGCGACCAGTGCAGCGCGCGGCGCTTGTCCGCCGGCAGCGCTTTCCACCACGCGTCCAGACCCGTCGCGGAATGGAGGTCGGACGGTACGCGATCCAGATACCAGCGCGCCTGCCAGTCCTCATCGGCGACCAGGCCGGCGCGGCGCAGCTTGGCTTCTTCCTCACGGGCCTGTGCCAGCGTCTTCAGGTTGTCGGCCACGAAGCCGGCACGTGTGTTGATTTCGCCGGTGACCAGCGCCTGCCGAACGAAGAGGTCGTGCGCTTCGCCCGGCGCGATGCGACCGTAGTGGACCGGCTTTTTCGGCGCCAGCACCAGTCCGAACAGGCTGATCTGCTCGGAGGCCAGCACCTGGCCCTGCGCGCGCGACCAGTGCGGGTCGAAGTGCCTGCGCAGCAACAGGTGCGGCAGCTCGGCGATCACCCAGTCCGGTTCGATCGCGGCCAGGGTCATGCCCCACACCTTCTGCGTATCCAGCAGGTTGGCCGCCAGCAGCCACGGCGGCGGCCGCTTTGACAGCGGGGAGCCGGGGAATGGCAGGAAACGGCGTTGCCGCGGCGCCTGGAAATCGCCCTTGTCGGTGCGATGACCAATCTGCGTCGGCAGGCCAGCGATCAGCGCGCGGTGCAGGGTCTGGTAGGCGCCGGCGCGCACGCGCTCGCTGAAACCACCCCCGGCGGGCGTCTGGTCCTGCTGCGCGCGCACCGCTACCGACGCGGCTTCGGTCTTCCCTTCGCGCGCCAACCTGGCGGCACGATGCAACTGCCCGCGGGTGGCCTTCACGGCCGCGGCATCATCGCGCGTGACCGGCGGCGCACGGCTGCCGTCCAGCAGCGGCGCCATCGCGGCATCGGCGTCTTCTTCCTTCCAGCCCAATTCCTCGCACAGCAGGCGCAGCTGGCGATGCAGCTCGCGCCACTCGCGCATGCGCAGGAAGCCCAGGAAATGGCGCCCGCACCAGTCGCGCAGCTTCGACTGGGTGAGATCTTCGTGCGCCTGCCGATACGCATCCCACAGGCGCAGCACGCCGACGAATTCGGAGCGGCCGTCGGCGAACTGGGCGTGTGCGGCGTCGGCCGCGCCGCGCGCGTCGGCCGGTCGCTCGCGCGGATCCTGGATGCCCAGGAACGAGGCGATCACCAGCATCGGCCGCAGGCAGCCGGCAGCCTGCGCGGCCACCAGCATGCGGGCCAGTTTCACGTCCACCGGCAACCGTGCCATCTGCCTGCCGACCGCGGTCAGGCGGCGCTCGCCGTCGATCGCGCCCAGCTCGGCCAACTGCTGCCAGCCATCGGCGATGGCGCGCTCATCGGGCGCCTCCAGGAACGGGAAGTCCTCGATCCGGCCCAGGCCCAGCTGCAGCATGCGCAGGATCACCCCGGCCAGGCTGGAGCGGCGGATTTCCGGGTCGGTGAACTCCGGCCGCGCCTGGAAATCGGCCTCGCCGTACAGGCGGTAGCAAATGCCTTCGGCCACACGCCCGCAGCGGCCCTTGCGCTGGTTGGCGCTGGCCTGCGAGATGGGCTCGATGTGGAGGCGATCGAGTTTGTTGCGTGGGCTGTAGCGCTTGACGCGCGCAAAGCCCGGATCGACCACGTAGCGGATGCGCGGCACGGTCAGCGAGGTCTCGGCCACGTTGGTGGCCAGCACGATGCGCCGGCTCGGCCCCGGGTTGAACACGCGGTCCTGGTCCTGGTTGGACAGGCGCGCGTACAGCGGCATTACCTCGGTATTGCGGTACTTGCGCCGCTCCAGCGCCTGGTGTGCATCGCGGATCTCGCGTTCGCCGGGCAGGAAGACCAGCACGTCGCCGCGGGCGTCCAGCCGGGTGATCTCGTCGACGGCGCCGACGATGGCGTCGTTGACGGTGCGTTCGCCTTCCTGTTCGCCCTCGCCTTCCAGCGCGCGGTAACGCACCTCGACCGGATAGGTGCGGCCTTCCACGCTGATCACCGGCGCGTCGTCGAAATGCTTCGCGAAGCGTTCGGTATCGATGGTGGCCGAGGTGACGATGACCTTCAGGTCGCGGCGTTTGCGCAGCAGCTGTTTCAGGTAACCCAGCAGGAAGTCGATGTTGAGGCTGCGTTCGTGCGCTTCGTCGACGATGATCGTGTCGTAGGCCGACAGCCAGCGGTCGCTGGCGATTTCCGCCAGCAGGATGCCGTCGGTCATGAACTTGATGTGGGTGTCCTCGCCCACCTGGTCGTTGAACCGCACCTGGAAGCCCACGCCCCGGCCCAGCTCGGTCTTCAGTTCCTCGGCCACGCGCCGTGCCACCGCGCGGGCGGCGATCCGGCGCGGCTGGGTGCAGCCGATCATCCCGGCCACGCCACGCCCGGCGGCCAGGCACAGCTTGGGCAACTGGGTGGTCTTGCCCGACCCGGTCTCGCCGGCGATCACCACCACCTGGTGATTGCGGATCAGCTCGATGATGCGATCGCCCTCGCGCGCAATCGGCAGCGATGCATCCAGCGTCACCACCGGCACCGTCGACAGACGGCGCTCGCGGGTGGCGATCGAGGCGTTCAATGCCTGTTCGAAGACCTGCCGCGCGCCGGCATCGGCCGGCTTGCCCTGCCAGCGCGACCACAGCCCGTGCAGGCGGCCGCGGTCGCGGCTCAGCGCGCGATCGAGCGCACGCCGGCCGTGTTCGAGGGCGGCGCGGTCGGGATGGGCGGGGGCAGGGTCACGGGGGATGTTCATTCTTCAGCAAGCGGTTGAAACTTTTCTCTCACGCCACATGTTCTAGTGTGCCTATTGTGCCGCCTCAACCCACCCTCAGGAGAATCCGCATGGCCAAGCCGAAGACCAAGCCCGCCAAGACCAAGGCCGCGCCCGCCGGCGCCCCCCTCGCCTCGGCCCCGTCGGCACCTAACATCGATATCGGGATCAGCAGCGGCGAGCGCAAGAAGATCGCCGACGGCCTGTCGCGGTTCCTGGCCGACAGCTACACGCTGTACCTGAAGACCCACAACTTCCACTGGAACATCACCGGCGCGATGTTCAATTCGCTGCATACGATGTTCGAGACGCAGTACACCGAGCAGTGGACCGCGCTGGACGAGATCGCCGAGCGCATCCGCGCGCTGGGGTTCAACGCGCCGGGGTCGTACCGCGAGTTCGTCGGTCTGACCTCGATCCCGGAAGAGCCGGGCCTGACCGACAGCGCCGACTGGCGCGAGATGGTCCGCCAGCTGGTGGTGGGCAACGAGGCGGTCTGCCGCACCGCGCGCAAGGTGCTGGACATCGCCGACGACGCCGACGATGCGCCGACCGAGGATCTGTTGACCCAGCGCCTGCAGACGCACGAAAAGTACGCGTGGATGCTACGTTCGCTGCTGCAGTAATCGCGGCGCTCCCGGCGCCTCGAAACGCCCGGCTGGTCCGGGCGTTTCTTTTTGGACTTGCGGATGGATCGCTTGCCTCGAGAGATGGTGCCGCTGGCCGCGGGGCCTTACTTTTCTTTGCTTGTGCAAAGAAAAGTAAGCAAAAGAAACACACCCCGGCGGTCCGCCCGCCGCCAAGCGGCGGGTGCGCAGTCCCGGCGGGAATTTTCGGACGGGGCCTCCTGCCCCGGCCGAAAACGGCGCACATCCTTGTGCGCCGCCCTGCGGGTTTTACCCGCCGGGACTGCCGGACCTCAGGGGCCCCAAGAGCCACGCCTGAGAGATCCGAGGCTGCAGCTTCGCTTTTGCTTGCCTTCGTGTCCCCATGAGGCACGGCGAGCGGGCCGGGTAAAACCCGAAGGGCGCCGTCATGGATGACGGCGTTTTCGTATGGCACAGGGATGTGCCATACGAAAATTCCCGGCCCGCCCGCGGACCCGGAGCGAAGCGCAGGGCGTGCCGCCTGGGGTGTGTTTCTTTGCTCCTTTCTTTGCACAAGCAAAGAAAGGAGGCCCCCGCGGCGAGCGGCGCCATGTATCCAATAAAAAAAGTCCATCCCGCAAGGCCATGAAACAAATGCCATCGTGGATGTGGTGCCAAACCCACGTCTGGTGGGACAGTGTCTTCGTTGCCCCTCTCCCAACCCCTCTCCCACCGGGACATCCTTCGATCGCCGCAGCGAGAGGGGCTTCCACCCGCCGCTCGCACCAGGATGAACTCCTACCCCCAGTCAAAGGGTTTCCCGATAGCCCCCTGTGCCCACCGACCAGGCCAGCACCCGTCCGCGCGTTATCCTTGTCCCCATGTCGTCTCCCGCCCTCGAAACACTGCAGCGCGTCTTCGGTTACAGCGCCTTCCGCGGCCACCAGCAGACCATCGTCGAACACCTCGCCGCGGGCCACGATGCCCTGGTACTGATGCCCACGGGCGCCGGCAAGTCGCTGTGCTACCAGGTGCCCGCGCTGCTGCGCGAGGGCACCGGCATCGTCGTTTCGCCGTTGATCGCCTTGATGCAGGACCAGGTGGACGCCCTGCGCCAGCTGGGCGTGCGCGCCGCATTCCTGAATTCCTCGCTGGCCGCCGACGAAGCCGCCCAAGTGGAACAGGCCCTGCTCCGGGGCGATCTGGACCTGCTGTACGTGGCGCCGGAGCGGCTGCTGACAGGGCGCTTCCTGTCGCTGCTGGACCGCAGCCGGATCGCCCTGTTCGCCATCGACGAGGCGCACTGCGTCTCGGCCTGGGGCCACGACTTCCGCCGCGAATACCTGGAACTGGCCCTGCTCCACGAGCGCTGGCCCGACGTGCCGCGCATCGCGCTGACCGCCACCGCGGACCCGCCCACCCAGCGCGAGATCGCCGAGCGGCTGAACCTGGTGGACGCGCAGAAGTTCGTCAGCTCGTTCGACCGCCCCAACATCCGCTACACCGTGGTGCAGAAGGACAACGCCCGCCACCAACTGAGGGACTTCCTTCGCAAGCACCGGGGCGAGGCAGGCATCGTCTACTGCCTGTCGCGCAAGCGGGTGGAGCAGTTCGCCGATTACCTGGCCGAACAGGGCTTCAATGCCCTGCCCTACCACGCCGGCCTGGATGCCGAAGTGCGTGCGCACCACCAGCGGCGCTTTCTGCGCGAGGACGGCATCGTCATGGTGGCCACCATCGCCTTCGGCATGGGCATCGACAAGCCCGACGTGCGCTTCGTGGCGCACGTGGACCTGCCCAAGTCGATGGAAGGCTACTATCAGGAAACCGGCCGCGCCGGCCGCGATGGCGAGGCCGCCGAAGCCTGGCTGTGCTACGGGCTGGGCGATGTGGTGCTGCTCAAGCAGATGATCGAGCAGTCCGAGGCGGGGGAAGAACGCAAGCGCCTGGAGCGGCGCAAGCTGGACCAATTGCTCGGCTACTGCGAATCCACCCAGTGCCGGCGGCAGGTGCTGCTGGCCGGTTTCGGCGAGGTATACCCGCACGACTGCGGCAACTGCGACAACTGCCTGAGCCCCGCCGAGACCTGGGACGCCACCGAGGCCGCGCAGAAGGCCCTGAGCTGCGTGTACCGCAGCGGTCAGCGCTTCGGCGTGAACCATGTGATCGACGTGTTGCGCGGCAGCGAGAGCGAACGTATCCGCCAGTGCGGCCACGACCACCTGACTACCTACGGCATCGGCAAGGACCTGGACGCCACCACCTGGCGCAGCGTGTTCCGGCAGCTGGTGGCCTGCGGCCTGCTGGAAGTGGAGGCCGAGTTCGGCAGCCTGCGGCTGACCGAAGGCAGCCGCGCGGTGCTGCGGGGCGAGCGACGCCTGCAGCTGCGCAAGGAACAGCGCGAGCGGCGCGAACGCGACCGCAGCTCTCGCAGCGGCGTGGCCGTCGAGGCCGCCGACCTGCCCCGCTTCCAGGCCCTGCGCGACCTGCGCGCGCAGCTGGCGCGCGAGCAGAACGTGCCGGCCTACGTCATCTTCCACGACAGCACGCTGCGCACCATCGCCGAGCAGCAGCCCGCCACGCTGGACGACCTGGCGCGTGTGGGCGGCATCGGTGGCGCGAAGCTGGCGCGCTACGGCGAGCGCGTGCTGGAAGCCCTGGGTGCGGTCGGCTGAGTTCGGCCGCGAAGGCGTCCGCATCAGCCGGCATTCAATTCCCGGCTGTTAGCGTTCCCTGCAGGTGCCCGCCCGGCGCGCCGCTTCCAGGAATCCAGCATGAAGACGTTGCCGTTCGCTCTGCTCGCCTTGCTGACAGCAACGCCCGCCTTGGCCCAGTCGAACGCCGAGGCTCTGGATCTGGCCCTGCCCAACGCCAGTGCCTACGCCAACGACGCGCCCGGCACGTGGTACGGCGACCGCCAGCAGGCAAAACCGAAGGGACCGCGCGCCGAAGTGCCTGTCGACCCCTGCGCCTGGTACGGCGATGACGACGGCGATGGCGTGAGCGGCAGCATCACCACCGGCATAGGCTACAGCAAGGGATACGGCCGCAGCACCTACAACGCGGCCAACCTCAACCTGTGCAAGACCACGTACAACGACGAAGGCAAACCGCGTACGTTCAACCTCGACATCAATGTCAGTCGTTCCGATGGGCCCGGCTTTTACTACGGCCCCGGTCATGGCCCCGGACCGATGATGCGGGCCGCGCCGCGCCCCTGATCCGCCGTCAGCTGCGCGTGGCCTGGCGCGCAGCGCCGGCCACGCACAGCAGCAACGCGACGAGCAGGCCGAACGCCATCGGCAGCGAGGTCGCCTTGGCGACGAAACCCAGCGCCGCAGGCCCCAGCAACACGCCCGCGTAACCCATCGTGGTGACGGCGGCCACCGCCAGGTGCGTGGGCATGTCGTGCTGCCGTCCCGCCGCGGAGAACATCACCGGCACCACGTTCGCGGCGCCCGCACCGACCAGCGCGAAGCCTGCCAGTCCTGCCATCGGCGACGTACACAGGATGGCCACAGCGAAACCCGACGCAGCGACGAGCGCACCGCAGACGACCACCCGGAACGCGCCCCATGCCTGCACGATGCGGTCGCCGCTCAGGCGACCGAGCGTCATCGTCACCGCGAAGGCCACATAGCCGAAGCCTGCGGTTGCGGGGTCGGCATGACGCACGGTGCTGAGGAAGACCGCGCTCCAGTCCAGCACGGCGCCTTCGGACAGGAACATCGCGAAGCACACCGCGCCCAGCAGCAGCACGCGGCCGCGCGGCAGCACGAACGCCGGATGATCGCCTTCGCCGCCCTGCGCCAGCAGGCCACTCCGTGCCGCGGCCAGCAGCAGCGCCGCCAGCACGGCCGTACCGGTGATCGCGCCCAGCGGCGACGCACCCCATGCCAGCGCACCCGCCACGCCGCCGGCGCCGGCGATGCCGCCGACGCTGTACATGCCGTGGAACCCGGACATCATGGCGCGCCCGCTGGCGCGCTCGACGATCACCGCCTGCAGGTTCATCACCACGTCCAGCACGCCCAGGCCGGCGCCGAACACGGCCAACGCCGCCGCCAGCACTGGAATCGAGGGCGCCAGCATCAGCGCCGGCAGGCACAGGCAGATCACCGTGCCCGCGGCGAGGATCGTGCGCCGGCAGCCGAACCGCGCGGCCAGTCCGCCGGCCAGCGGCATCATCAACACGGAACCGATGCCCAGGCAGAGCAGCATCAGCCCGAGTTGCGCATCGTCGAGGGCCAGCCTGCGCTTGGCGAACGGAATCAACGGCGCCCAGGCCGATACCGCGAAGCCGGCGATGAAGAAGGCGAGACGGGTGGCGATGCGTTCGCGCGCGCCGGGGCGGTCCGCGCCCGCACGGCCGTGGAAGGCCTCAGGGACCGACATGCCGCGTCAGGACGCGAGCAGCTCGAACTGCACCGCCTCGCCCGCCGTGGCCGAAGGCGCGACCCACAGGTCGAACAGGCCAGGCTCTGCCGCCAACTGGTTGTCGACGCCATGGAACGCGAGGTCGGCACGCGTCAGGGTGAATTCGACATCCAGCGACTGTCCGGCGGCCAGAGCGACCTTGCGGAACCGCTTCAGCTCGCGGACCGGCCGCACCCGGCTGGCGATGCGATCGCGCACGTACAGCTGCACCACTTCTTCGCCATCGCGCGCACCGGCGTTGGTGATGCGCGTGCGGACCGTCAGGGTGTCGTCCCAGCCCAGCCGGACGGCGCTGAGCTGCGGCAGGCCGTACTCGAACCGCGTGTACGTCAGCCCATGGCCGAACGGATACAGCGCCGCATGCGGCACCTCACGCCAGCGTGTCTGGAAGAAACGCGGCGTGCCCGGCACGTTGGGACGGCCGGTGGCGGGATGGTTGTAGAAGTACGGCTGCTGGCCTGCGTCCTGCGGGAAGCTCACCGGCAGGCGCGCCGAGGGGTTGTAGTCGCCGAATACCACATCGGCCACCGCCGGCCCGGTCTGCGTGCCGAGGAACCACGTCACCAACAGCGCCTGCGCCTCGCGCACCGCGCCCTCCAGCGCCAGCGCACGGCCGTTGCGCAGCACCACCACGACGGGTGTGCCGGTCGCGGCGACAGCCTCGGCCAATGCCTGCTGTGCCGCGGGGATCACGATCTGCGTGCGCGACTGCGCCTCGCCGGAGAAGTCATGCGGTTCGCCCAGCGCCAGCAGCACGACATCGGCCGCGCGTGCGGCGGCCACCGCGGCCTCGATGCCGCCCTCGACCGCGTCCTCGATGCCGCTGCCCGGCACGACGACCAGTGCGGACGGATCGTCCAGCGCCGCGCGCAGACCGGTTTCCAGATCGACCATGCGCGAGGCATCGCCGAAGATGTTCCAGCAGCCACCGAGGTGGGCGGTGTCCTGCGCGAACGGCCCGATCAGCGCGATCCGTTGGCCGCGCTTCTTCAGAGGCAGCACGTCGCCATCGTTCTTCAGCAGGACGATGGACCGGCGCGCACAGTCGCGCGCCAGCGCGTCGTGCGCCGGGATGTGCGATTGGTCCGCCTCGCGTGCGGCGTCCAGGCAGCGGTAGGGATCGTCGAACAGGCCGGCCGCCGCCTTCACGTGCAGCACGCGGCGCACCGCCTCGTCGACCTCGGCCATCGACAGCCTGCCCTGCTCCACGAGTGCGGCCACGTGGTTGGCGTACACGCCGCTCTGCAGGCTCATGTCCAGGCCGGCCGACAGCGCCTTCTGCGCTGCATCGGCCTCATCGGCGGCATAGCCGTGGGCGACCAGTTCCAGGTCGGACGTGTAATCGGAGACGACGAAGCCCTCGAACTTCCACTCGCCGCGCAGGATGTCGGTCAGCAGTTCGCGGTTGGCGGACGCGGGCACGCCGTTGATGTCGTTGAACGAACTCATCAGCGTCAGTGCGCCGGCATCCAGGGCGGCCTTGAACGGCGGCAGGTGCACGTCGCGCAGGGTCTGCGGCGCCATGTCCACGAAGTTGTAGTCCAGGCCGGCGGAAATCGCGCCATAGGCGGCGAAGTGCTTGGGCGTGGTCAGCAGCGAATCGGGCGCGGTCAGGTCCTCGCCCTGGAAGCCGCGCACGCGGGCGGAGGCGAACTCGCAGGACAGGTACACGTCCTCGCCGGAGGTTTCGGCCACGCGGCCCCAGCGCTGGTCGCGCGCGACATCCACCATCGGCGCGAACGTCCAGTGGATGCCGGCCGCGGTCGCTTCCTTCGCGGTGGCCCGCGCGGTGCGCTCGGCCAGATCGGGTTCGAAACTGGCGGCTTCGCCCAGCGGGATCGGGAACACGGTGCGCATGCCGTGGATCACGTCGGCGCCCAGCAGCAGCGGGATGCCCAGGCGGCTCTCCTCCACCGCGATGCGCTGCGCCTCGCGGCCCTCGGCCGCGCCCACGCCGTTGAACAGCGCGCCGACGCGGCCGCTGCGGATCTGCTCGCGCACCTGCTCGGCATCGCGGGCGAAGGTCTCCGGGTTGACCTCGAAGGCGAACGGCCGCAGCGCATCGGCGAAGGCGCCGAGCTGGCCGATCTTTTCCTCCAGCGTCATGGCGGCGATCAGGCGCTCGATCCTTCGCTGATGCGGCATGTAGGCGATCCTCCCGGCAACGCGGGTGTTACGGAGACGGCATTATGAAAACGTTTACAGTCAGGGTCAAACCCCGCCGGGGAGGGCCTCGGCGTCCTCCCGGGACCGCCCGCCTCAGCTCGCCATGCCGGAATGCCGCAGCAGGGCGTCGATGCGCGGCGCGCGGCCACGGAAGGCGCGGAAGCTCTCACCCGCCGGACGGCTGCCGCCCCGTGCCAGGATTTCGCGGCGGAAGCGTGCGCCGGTGGCCGCGACCTCCTCCGGCGCTTCCTCGAACGCCGCGTAGGCATCGGCACTGAGCACCTCGGCCCACTTGTAGCTGTAGTAGCCGGCCCCGTAACCGCCGGCGAAGATGTGGCTGAACTGGTGCGGGAAGCGGTTCCAGTCCGGCGGCACGTTCACCGCCACCTCGGCGCGCACCCGGTCCAGCAGCGCCAGCACGCTGTCGTCGGCCGCATCGAAGCCGCTGTGCAGCTGCATGTCGAACAGCCCGAACTCGAGCTGGCGGACCGTCGCCATCCCGCTCTGGAAATTCTTCGCCGCGACCATCCTGTCGAACAGCGCGCGCGGCAAGGGTTCACCGGTATCCACGTGCGCCGTCATCGCCTGCACCCGCGCCCATTCCCAGCAGAAGTTCTCCATGAACTGGCTGGGCAGCTCCACCGCATCCCACTCCACCCCGTTGATGCCGGCCACGCCCAGCTCGCCGACCTGCGTCAGCAGCTGGTGCAGGCCGTGCCCCATCTCGTGGAACAGGGTGGTGACATCGTTGTGGCTGAGGGTCGCGGGCCTGCCGTCCACACCTTTGCCGAAGTTGCACACCAGGTACACGATCGGCGTCTGCGTCCCCCGCGCCGTGTCGCGCCGGTTGCGGCAGTCGTCCATCCAGGCGCCGCCCCGCTTGCCCTCGCGGGCGTACAGGTCCAGGTAGAACTGGCCGACCAGCGTGCCCTGGTCGTCCACCAGCCGGTAAAAGCGCACATCCGGATGCCAGGTGGGCGCCGCATCCTGCTCCACCCGCAGGCCGTACAGGTCGCCGATCACGCCGAACAGGCCCTTCAGCACCGCCGGCTCGGTGAAGTACTGCTTCACCTCCTGCGCCGAGAAGCTGTAGCGCGCCTGCTTGAGCTTCTCGCTGGCGTAGGCCAGGTCCCAGGCTTCGACGGTGTCCAGCCCCAGGTGCTCGCGCGCGAAGGCTTCCAGTTCGGCGCGGTCGCGCTGCGCATGCGGCTTGGCGCGCGCGGCCAGATCGCGCAGGAAGCGCAGCACCTCGTCGGGCGTGTCGGCCATCTTGGTGGCCAGCGAATAGGCGGCGTAGCTGTCGAAGCCGAGCATGCCGGCCAGCTCCATGCGCAGCGCCAGGATGCGGTCGATCAGCGCGGAGTTGTCGAGCGCTTCGTTGCCGCCCAGCTCCGAGGCGCGCACCGCGTTGGCCCGGTACAGCGTCTCGCGCAGCGCGCGATCGTCGGCATACGTCTGCACCGGCAGGTAGCACGGCATCTGCAGGGTGAACTTCCAGCCGGGCTCGTCGTCGGCCTTGGCGGCGGCGCGCGCGGCGGCCACCACGTCGGCCGGCAGGCCGCCCAGGTGCTGCTTGTCCTTGATCCAGAATTCGTACTCGTCGGTAGCATCCAGCACGTTCTGCGAGAACTTCGCCGACAGGGCGGCTAGCTCTTCCTTCACCTCGGCGAAGCGGGCCTTCTGCGCATCCGGCAGCTCCGCGCCGCCCAGGCGGAAGTCGCGCAATGCGTTCTCCAGCACCTTGCGTCGCGCATCATCGTAATGCACGGCCTCGGGCGCATCGGCCAGGGCACGGTACTGGCGGTACAGCGCCAGGTTCTGTCCCAGTGCGCTCCAGAAACGCGTCACCTTCGGCAACTGCGCGTTGTAGGCGCCGCGCAGGGCGGGCGTGTTCACCACGGCCTCCAGATGGGTCACCTGGTTCCAGGCCCGGGCGAGGCGTTCGGTGGCGTCGTCCAGCGGCACCACGAAGCTGTCCCAGGTCACCGGCGAAACCGCCTCGGCGGCGGCGACCGCCGCTTCCGCATCGGCCAGCAGGTGGGCGATGGCGGGCGCGATGTGCTCGGCACGGATCTCGTCGAAACGCGGCAGGCCCGAGAAGTCGAGCAGGGGGTTGGTCATGGGGACACCTGGTGCGAAGGGAATTCAGAGGGGCCAGTCGGCCTGCGCCAGTGGCGGCAGGCCGCGTCCGGCGACGGCGGTCGCGACGGCATCGTCGCTTTCCACGATGGGGATGCCGCGCTCCAGATACCAGTCCCGGTTGTAGTAGCTGTGCGCGTACCGTTCACCGCTGTCGCACAGGATGCTGACGATGGAACCGGACCGGCCGGCGGCCCGCATGCGTTCGGCCGCGGTCAGCACGCCGACGAAGTTGGTACCGGTGGAGCCGCCGACGCGCCGGCCCAGCACGGTGCTGACGTGGCGCATGGCGGCCAGGCTCAGCGCATCGGGTACCTTCACCATCGCGTCGATGCAGGCGGGGATGAAACTGGGCTCGCAATGCGGACGCCCGATGCCCTCGATGCCGGATCCGCGTCCGCAGGTCAGCGCCGTATCCTCGCAGCCGGCGCAGGCACCCCGGTACTGGTCGAAGAACACCGAATGCTCCGGATCCGCGCACAGCACACGGGTGGGATGACGGCGGTAGCGGACATAGCGCCCCAGGGTGGCGCTGGTGCCGCCGGTGCCCGGGCTGCACACGATCCAGTCGGGAATGGGGTGCGGTTCGGCGTCCATCTGCTTGAAGATGGATTCGGCGATGTTGTTGTTCGCCCGCCAGTCGGTGGCGCGTTCGGCGTAGGTGAACTGGTCCAGGAAATGGCCACCCGTCTCGCAGGCGAGCTGCCGCGACACGTCATTGATCGCGCCCGGATCCTCGACCAGGTGGCAGCGGCCACCCTGGAACTGGATCGCGGCGATCTTGTCCGGCGAGGTCGAGGACGGCATCACCGCGATGAACGGCAGACCCAACAGACGCGCGAAGTAGGCTTCGGACACGGCGGTGGAGCCGCTGGAGGCCTCGATCACCGGCGCGCCCTCGCGCAGCCATCCGTTCGACAGCGCGTACAGGAACAGCGAGCGCGCCAGGCGGTGCTTCAGACTGCCGGTGGGGTGGCTGGACTCGTCCTTCAGGTAGACGTCGATGCCGGGAAAGCCGGGCAGCGGCAGCGGGATGAGGTGGGTATCGGCGGACCGGTTGAAGTCCGCTTCGATGCGCTGGATCGCCTGCGCCGTCCAGTCACGTGCTGCCGTGGTCACGCCGCCCCCTTGCGTGCGCCGATGCGAAAGCGGCGCGGTGATGGCGCGGCGGCGGGATGTGCGTGGTGGGCCGTGAAGGATTCGAACCTTCGACCAAAAGATTAAAAGTCTTCTGCTCTACCGACTGAGCTAACGGCCCGGGAACGCATCCCGGCCTTGCACCGGGATGCGCATTCTAGCGCATCGTCCGCGAGGGGGCGAAATCCGCCCGGTTCACACGTAGTGCGTGGGGTCCGGCACGCCGGCGTCGGCGAAGCCGGCGGCGCGCAGGCGGCAGGCATCGCAGTGCCCGCAGGCGCGTCCCTGGTCGTCGGCCTGGTAGCAGGACACCGTCTGCGAGAAATCGACGCCCAAGCGCATGCCTTCGCGCACGATGTCGGCCTTGCTCAGGCGCAGCAGCGGCGCATGGATGCGCAGGCCAGCCCCTTCCACCCCCGCCTTGGTGGCGAGGTTGGCGAGCTTCTCGAACGCCTCGATGAATTCCGGCCGGCAATCCGGATAGCCCGAGTAGTCCACCGCGTTGACGCCGCAGAAGATGTCGCTGGCGCCCAGCACCTCGGCCCAGCCCAGCGCGACGGACAGCATGATGGTGTTGCGCGCGGGCACGTAGGTCACCGGGATACCGGGGCCGCCGGCCTCGGGCACATCGATGTCGTCGGTCAGCGCCGAGCCGCCGATGCTGCGCAGGTCCACGTGCACGGTCTTGTGCGCCACGGCGCCCAGGGACTGCGCCACGCGCGCAGCGGCGTCGAGCTCGGAGGTGTGCCGCTGGCCGTAGCGCACGCTGAGCGCATGCACGGCGAAGCCCTGCGCGCGGGCGATGGCGACGACGACGGCGGAGTCCATGCCTCCGGAAAGTAGGACGACGGCGTTTTTCATGTGCGGGATTCGGGAGTGGGGATTCGGGATTGGCAACGGCGGAACAGGATGTGCTTTAACGTTGTGGCGACCGGTCGCTCGGTGGGTCCTCGTGGGAAGCGCGTGCTGTCGGACTCACGAATCCCGAATCCCGAATCCCGAATGCCCAATCCCCGCCCTCAACGCCCCGGCTCGTCGTTCCACAGCAGCTTGTGCAGCTGCATCTGGAAGCGTACCGGCAGGCGGTCGGCGACGATCCAGTCCGCCAGGTCGCGCGGATCGAGTTCGCTCTTGCTGGGCGAGAACAGCACGTCGCAGCGCTCAGCCAGCCGGTGCTCGGCCACCATGGCGCGCGCCCATTCGTAGTCCCCGCGGCCGCACAGGACGAATTTCACCTGGTCGCGCGCGGTGAGTAGCGGAATGTTCTCCAGCCGGTTGCGGGCCATCTCCCTCGAGCCGGGCGTCTTCAAGTCGACCACGCGCGAGACGCGCGGATCCACGCCGGCGATGTCGATGGCGCCCGAGGTTTCCAGCGACACGTCGAAGCCCGCATCGCACAGCTTCTGCAGCAGCGACAGGCAGCGCTTCTGCGAGAGCGGTTCGCCGCCGGTCACGCAGACATGCCGCACACCCTGGCGCGCGACTTCGGCCACGATGTCGTCGATCTCCCGCCATTGCCCGCCGTGGAAGGCGTAGGCGGTGTCGCAGTACTGGCAGCGCAGGGGGCAGCCGGTCAGGCGCACGAACACGGTGGGCCAGCCGACGGCATTGGCCTCTCCCTGCAGGGACAGGAAGATTTCGGTGATCTTGAGGCGTTCCAGCGGGGACTGGACGATCTCGCTGGGGCGGGCGGCGTCGTTCATGGGGTGCGCATGATACGCCCTGCGTGCCCGGCGGGCCGCGTGGGTGCCCGGACGCGATGGCTCAGCGCAGGCGGCCCAGCTGGATCGCGCGCAGGCGATCGTCGGCGGTACGGGCGACGTCGGTGCCGGGGTACTTCGCGACGACCTCGGCCAGCGTGCGCTCGGCTTCGGGCAGTTTGCCCAGCCCGTAGTCGCACAAGCCCAGTTTCAACAGGGCGCCGGCAGCCTTGTCGTGCGTGGGGTACTGGGCCAGCAGCGCACGGAACTGGTCCGCCGCCAGCGCGTAATTCTGGGTGACGTAGTAACTCTCGCCCAGCCAGTACAGCGCGTTGGGTGCGTAGACGCCCGAGGGGTACAACTGGAGAAAGCTGCTGAACAACTGCGCGGCGTCGGCGTAATCGCCGGCCTTGAGCTTGTCGAAGGCGACGTTGTACGCGGTGCGTTCGTCGCCGGCCGCGGACATCGCGCCCAGGTCGCCATGCACGCTGGGCGGGCGTTCGGTGGTGGCGGGGGCAACGGCAGGCGCCGGCGCAGTGGCCGGCCCGGATGTCGGTGTGCTGCTCAGCGGAGGCGCCGCCACAGGCGCGGGAGTGACCGGCGCAGCGCCGCCTTCCAGGCGGTTGAGACGGCCGTCCAGGTCCAGGTACTGGTCCCGGTTGCGCTGCTTGAGCTGTTCGTTCTCGTTCTGCAGCTGTTCCAGCTGGGCCCGCAGCTCGCGCAGTTCCGTTTCCTGCTGGGTGACGCGGTTGAGCAGGTCGAGATTCTGCTGGGGATTGTTGGCTTTGGCCTCCAGCGCCGCGACGCGGTCGGCCAGGCTGACGCGCTGGGCATGGGCGGGAGCGGCGGCCACCAGGGCCGCCGCGAGAACCAGCATGTACTTCTTGGCGATCATCGTGACGACGACGGCTTACTTGGCCGTGTAGACGATCTCGACGCGACGGTTCTGCGACCAGCAGGACTCGTCGGACTGGGTGCACACCGGGCGCTCTTCGCCGTAGCTGACCACGGTCAGCTGGCTGGCCGAACCGCCGGCAGCCTGCAGGGCCGAATTGACGGCATTGCCGCGGCGCTCGCCCAGACCCAGGTTGTACTCGCGGCTGCCGCGCTCGTCGGCGTGGCCTTCCAGCGAGATGCGCGAGGACGGACGGTCGCGCAGGTACTTGGCGTGGCAGCCCATGATGGCCTGGAACTCCGGCTTCAGGGCGTCCTGGTCCAGGTCGAAGTACACCACGCGCTGGCGCAGGCAGGCGTCGGTGTCCAGGTCGTTCGGGCCGTACACGCCCGAGGTGGTCGGCGCGGTCGGGGTGGTCGGCGCGGTAGTAGTGGTATCGGCCGGCGCTTCCGGCTTGACGGCCTTCTTGCAACCTGCCAGCACGGCAACGGACATCAGGGACAGCATCAGCACACGGGTGGTGTTGTTCATGGTCATTCCTTGCGTCATGGGGAACGGGGGATCGAAGTTACATTGTAGACATAAACTTAACGGGCGGTCCGGTAAGGCGACCACGCCGGTTCGCGCACATCGGCATTGGCCACGACCAGACGCTGGCGTACGCGCGCATCGGCCGAGACGGCATACAGCACGCCCCGCCCGCCCTCGCGCGCGGCATACAGCACCATGCTGGCATTGGGGGCGAAGCTGGGCGATTCGTCCAGCGAGCCCGGCGACAGCGACGACCAGCGCGCACTGCCCAGGCTGCTGTCCATCAGGGCGATGCGGTAGTTGTTGCCCGCGCCCTGCACGACGGCGATCTTCTTGCCGTCGAAGGACACGGTGGCGGTGGCGTTGTACGTGCCCTCAAACGTCACCCGGCTGGCGCTGCCGCCTGCCGCCGGGACGCGGTAGATCTGCGGGCGACCGCCGCGGTCGGAGGTGAAGTAGATCGTGCCGCCGTCCGCGCTCCACACCGGCTCGGTGTCGATGGCGGAGGTGTTGGTCAGCTGGCGCAGCGAACGGCTGCCCAGGTCCATCACGTAGATCTCGGGATTCCCGCTGCGCGACAGGGTCAACGCCAACTGGCGGCCGTCCGGCGAGAACGCGGGGGCGCCGTTGATGCCGCGGAAGCTGGCCACCTTCTCGCGCGCGCCAGTGGAGATGTCCTGGATATAGATGGCCGAGTTGCCGCTTTCGAAGCTGACGTAGGCCAGCCTGCGGCCGTCCGGGCTCCACGACGGCGACAGCAGCGGCTCGGCCGAGCGCACCACGGTCTGCGGGTTATAGCCGTCCGAATCGGCCACCATCAGCGCATAGCGCGTGGCCTTGCCGGTGCCGGCGGCGGTCACGTAGGCGATGCGTGTCCAGAACGCGCCACGCACACCCAGGATCTTTTCGTAGATGGCGTCGGCCATCTGGTGGGCCACGTCACGCATGGCGCTGGCGCGGGCAGTCATCGCCAGGCCGAGCATGCGCTCCTGCTTGGCCACGTCGAACAGTTCGTACTCCACCCGGTAGCTGCCGTCGCCGGCATCGGCCACGCGACCGACCACCAGGTAGTCCTGACGCAGGGCGCGCCAGGTCGGGTACTGGATCTCGCCGCCCCGCGTCGGGCGCTCGGTGATGCTGGCCACCGGCAGGGTCCGGAACGCCCCGGAACGCTCCAGGTCGGCACGCACCACCGCCGCCACATCGGTGGCCGGCGCGGCGGCCGTGCCCTGGTAGGGCATGGGCACCACGGTGATGGGCAGGGCGGAGGCGTTGCCGCCGATGATGTCGATTTCCAGACCCTGCTGCTGGGCGGAAGCCAGCGCGGGCAGGAGCGTGAAGAGGACGAGGGCGAACCAGCGCAGCGGTTTGATCATGGGCACGGCAACTCTGCGGTTGGGCGGGGCGGCACAGGGATACCAGCCCCCGCGTGAACGTTTTAACAATTGTGAACGAGGATCGCGAAAACGCCGCGTGAAGTCAGCGATCCCGAGCCTCGAAGTTGAGCGTCAGGGTACGCGCGAACACCGATTCGTAGCCCCGGTACGGCAGCGGCTGGGCCTTCAGCACCGCGCGCTCCACCGAATCCTGGCCCGCCGCGTCCATCGCGCACCCGGGCTGGACCTTGGCGCTCATCACCTCGCCGCCCGGCAGCTGGGTGATCACCACCCGGCAGCGGGTGCCGACCGGCACCGACTCGGGACGGGTCCACTGCCTCAACACCGCCTCCTGGATGGCCGCCGCATAACGACCCCGCAGGTCCGCATCGGTGCCGCCGCTTCCGGCCGGAGCCGCGGGCTGGCTGTATTGCGACTGGTTGGCCGACGAAGCCGCCTGCCGCGCACGCGCGTCGGCCAGCTGGCGCAGCTTCTGCTCGGCCAGCTGCGCCTCGCGGGCGGCCTGGGCACGCTGCCGGCGGATTTCCTCCAACCGCTTCTTGTCGGCTTCGGCCTTCTGCTGCGCCTCGGCGGCGATGCGCTTCTGCCGGTCCTCTTCCTGCTGCGCGGCCAGGCGGCGCTGCTGCTCGGCCTGCTCCTGGCGCTTGCGCTCGGTCAGATCGATCTGTTCCTGGCGGCGCTTGGCTTCCTGCTCCTGACGGGCCTTTTCCTGCGAGATCGCCTCCAGCCTCGCCTCGTCCTGTTCGGTCGTATCGGGAACGGGAATGCGCTCCTGCGCCTCGGCCTGGCGTTCGACCGGCGCATCCTGCGGGGACGGCTCGGGAATCGGCTGCGGCGGCGGCACCGTATCTTCCGGCGCCGGCTCCGGTACAGGCTCGGGCAACGGCGCAGGCGTGAAGTCGAGCGCGCGTTCGACGGCGCGCTGGTCGGCAGCGGACGCGTCCAGCGTGGCCTCCATCGTCGGCGCACCGGCCGCATTGAGGCGATCGCGGTCCCAGGTCAGCAGCGGCGACACGATCAGCAGCACGGCCAGCAGCAGGTGCAGGCCGACCGCCCAGGCGATCGCCCGGCCCAGCCCTTCGTCGCGTTGGGCCGGATGGCGCGGGGCGACTTCAGCGTGCATTGCCACCCGCGTTGGTCATCAGGCTGACATTGCTGACCTTGGCGCGACGGAGCACGTCCATCGCATCCAGCACCTTCTGGTAGGGCGCCGAACCTTCGGCCGCCACCATGATGCGCAACTCGTTGCCCTGCTCGCCCCGGATCGCGGCGACCTTGGCCTCCAGTCCAGCAGCGTCCAGCACTTCAGGCTGCTTGGCTTCCGGCAGCTTCAGGCCGAAGCGGCCGTCCGGATAGGCGATGACGATGATGGGCTCGTTGCGGGTCTCGACCGCCTTCGCGCTCGACGACGGCAGCTTCACGTCCACGCTCAACGTGAGCAGCGGCGCGGTCACCATGAAGATGATCAGCAGCACCAGCATCACGTCGATGTACGGCACGACGTTGATCTCGGACTTCAGCTTGCGGCGCTTGCGATGGAAGATGCTTCCGGCCATGGGGCGCTCCGCTTACTCGCCCGAACTCTGGCGCTGCAGGATCGAACTGAATTCCTCGGCGAAGCTCTCGTAGCGCACCGACAGGCGCTCGACGCGGGTGGTGAAACGGTTGTAGGCCCACACCGCCGGAATGGCGACGAACAGGCCGATCGCGGTGGCGAACAACGCCTCGGAGATGCCGGGCGCCACGGCGGCGATGCCCGCCTGTTCGCCGCTGTTGAGCATGTCGTGCATGGTGACCATGATGCCGAATACGGTGCCTACCAGGCCCACGTAAGGCGCGGTCGAGCCGATGTTGGCCAGCAGTTCCAGGTTGCGTTCCAACTGGTCGACCTCGCGCGTGTAGGTCACGCGCATCGCGCGCTGCGCGCCTTCCAGCTGCGCGCGTCCGTCCAGGCCGCGCTTGTCGCGCAGGCGGGTGAACTCGCGGAAGCCGGCTTCGAAGATCGCCTCGAGCCCGGTGACCACGCGATTGCGGTCGGCGGCACCGGCGTAGAGCTTGTGCAGTTCGGCGCCGGACCAGAACCGGCCTTCGAACTCGTCGGCGTCGCGGTTGGCGGTCTTGAACACCCGCGCCTTGCGGAAAATGATGATCCAGCTGATCAGCGAGCCGGCCAGCAGCAGCAGCACGATCAGCTTCACCGGCAGGCTGGCCTTGAGCATCAGGTCGATGTAGTTGATCCCGCTGTGCACGGTCTCGGCCGTGGCCTGGGCGGCGGCGGCGGCGGTTTCCGGCGGCAGCGCCTCCACCACGGTGTCCTGGAAGGCCAGCAGCGTTGCGATCATCCGTCGTTCCTCGATTCTCGTGTTGTCTTGCGTGTCGGGTTAAAGCGGCGGGCCCGGGGTCTCGAGCCGGCGGAACTCTTCGTACAACGTCTCGGGCAGCGCAACGGGTCTGAACCCGGACGCGCTGAGCGCCGCGACCTTCACCTCGGCGGTGAGCAGCACCTCACCGCCGCGCTCGATCGTCTGGGCGAACACCAAGCTGGCCCGCTTGCACTGGTGGATGCGCGCGCTGACCTGCAGCAGATCGTCCAGCCGGGCGGGGCGCAGGAAATCCAGGCGCATCGCGCGGACGGCGAACACCAGGTCGTGGGTCTGGCGCAGCTGCTCCTGAGCGTACCCGCGGGCCCGCAACCACTCGGTGCGGGTCCGCTCCAAGAAAGCGACGTACTGCGCGTGGTACACCACGCCACCGGCGTCGGTATCTTCCCAATAGACGCGTGTCGGAAAGATGAACGGAGCCGCATCCACGGCGATCGTCTTCGAATCAGTCGTCAAAGCATGCGCTCCCGCACGGCATGGTGCATACCAACCTGAAACCAGTGGCGCTCAGAAGAGTTCGCCTGGCGCGTCGCTCGCGTCCGGCACCCTGCCCTTCGGCGTCAGCCCCAGGTGCAGGTAGGCCTTGCGGGTGGCCATGCGACCCCGGGCGGTACGGATCAGGAAGCCCTGCTGGATCAGGTAGGGTTCGATGACGTCTTCCAGCGTGCCGCGCTCCTCGCTGAGCGCGGCGGCGAGCGATTCCACACCGACCGGCCCGCCATCGAAGCTGTCGATGATGGTGCGCAGCATGCGGCGGTCGAGTTCGTCGAAACCTTCCGGGTCCACTTTCAGCATCTGCATGGCCGCGCGCGCCACGTCCACGTCGATGTGGCCGTTGGCCTTGACCTGCGCGTAGTCGCGCACGCGCCGCAGCAGGCGGTTGGCGATGCGCGGCGTGCCGCGCGCGCGACGGGCGACCTCGGCCGCGCCCTCCGGCACGCAGTCCATGCCCAGGATGCGCGCCGAACGCTGCACGATGCGGGTGAGCTCCTCGGGCGAATAGAATTCGAGCCGCTGCACGATGCCGAAACGGTCGCGCAGCGGCGCGGTCAGCAGGCCGGCGCGCGTGGTGGCGCCGATCAGCGTGAACGGCGGCAGGTCCAGCTTGATCGAACGGGCCGCCGGCCCCTCGCCGATCATGATGTCGATCTGGAAGTCCTCCATCGCCGGATACAGCACCTCCTCGACCACGGGCGAGAGACGGTGGATCTCGTCGACGAACAACACATCGTGCGGCTGCAGGTTGGTCAGCAGCGCGGCCAGGTCGCCGGCCTTCTCGATCACCGGACCGGAGGTGACGCGCAGGTTCACGCCCAGCTCGTTGGCGATGACATGACTCAGCGTGGTCTTGCCCAAGCCGGGCGGCCCGAAGATCAGCACATGGTCCAGCGCCTCGCCGCGTCCTTTCGCCGCCTGGATGTAAATGTCCAGCTGCTCGCGCACCGGCTTCTGGCCCAGGTACTCGTCCAGCCGCCTGGGCCGGATGCTGGCCTCGATGGCGTCGTCTTCGCGGGTGGCGGAGGAATCGATGAGGCGGTCGGCGGTCATGCGGCTATGGTAGAGCAGGAGTGGGCGGAGAGGAGCGAGAAGTGAGCAGGATCACCCTCCTCGCTTCTCGCCGCTCGGCACCCACTGCTAGATCTCGACCTGCGCGCCCAGTTCCACCAGGCGGTTGCCCGGAATGCGGAAGAACCCCGTCGCCGGCGCGGCGTTGCGGTGCATGGCCGCGAACAGCTTGTCTCGCCAGAACGGCATGCCGCCCTGGCGCCGCGCCACGATCGTCTCGCGACTGGCGAAGTAGGTGGTCTCCATCGGATCGAAGTACACGCCGCCCTGGTCGCAGGAGCTCATCAGCGCCTGCGGCACGTCCGGCGTCTCGGCGAAGCCGTAGCTGATCACCACGCGATAGAAGTCGTCGCCGATGGGCTCGATCTTCAGCCGCTTCTTCTTCGGCGCGTACGGCACCGTCAAGGTTTCCACCGTCAGGAACACGTTGCGTTCGTGCAGCACCTTGTTGTGCTTCAGGTTGTGCAGCAGCGCGTGCGGCACCACGCCCTTGTCGGCGGTCAGGAAGATCGCGGTACCCGGCACGCGCACCGGCGGGGCCAGCATCAGGCCGGGCAGGAAGGTATCCAGGCGGATGCCGTCCTTCTGGACCTCGCCATGCAGCAGTTCGCGGCCGCGCCGCCAGGTGCGCATCATGGTGAAGGCGGTGATGCCGATGAACAGCGGCACCCACGCGCCGATGCCGGTGACCAGCTTCGCGCCGTTGGCGAACAGGAAGGCCAGGTCGATCACCAGGAACACGCCGCACAACGGCAGCACCCAGCGGCGGGAATCGGGCCAGCGCGTGTACGCGACGATCGCCAGCAACAGGGTGTCGATCAGCATGGTGCCGGTGACCGACAGGCCGTAGGCCGTGGCCAGCGCGCCCGAGCTCTGGAAGCTCAGCACCAGCACCACCACCGCCAGGTACAGCATCAGGTTGACCGACGGCACGTAGATCTGGCCGATCGTGTCCTTGGAGGTGTACTTGATGTGCAGGCGCGGCAGGTAACCCAGCTGGATGGCCTGGCGGGTCACCGAGAACGCGCCGGTGATGACGGCCTGCGAGGCCACCGCCGCCGCCGTGGTGGCCAGCACCAGCATCGGGATCTGCGCCCAGTCCGGGATGGACATGTAGAACGGGTTGGCCACCGCCTCGGGATGGCGCAGCAGCACGGCGCCCTGGCCGTAGTAGTTCAGCACCAGCGCCGGCAGCACGAAACCGAACCAGCCCCAGCGGATGGGCTGCTTGCCGAAGTGCCCCATGTCGGCGTACAGCGCCTCGCCGCCGGTGACGGTCAGCACCACCGCACCCAGGATCAGCACCGCGTGCCAGTCGTGGGTGACGAAGAAATGCCAGGCCCAATAGGGGTTGAGGGCCGCGAGCACCGACGGGTTGTGGGCGATGTTGTAGATGCCGAAGCCGGCCAGCACGATGAACCAGGTGATCATCACCGGGCCGAACGCCTTGCCCACCTTGGCAGTGCCGAAGCGCTGGAACGCGAACAGGCCGGTCAGGATCACCAGGCTGATCGGCACCACCCATCGGGTGAAGACCGGCGACACCACCTCCAGGCCTTCCACCGCACCCAGCACGGTGATGGGCGGGGTGATCATGCCGTCGCCGAAGAACAGCGCCGCGCCGAAGATGCCGAGGATGCCCACTGTGTAGTTCAGCCGCGAGCCCTTGGTCAGGCTGCGCTGCGCCAGCGCGGTCAGCGCCATGATGCCGCCCTCGCCGTCGTTGTCGGCGCGCATGATCACGATGACGTACTTCAACGTCACCACCAGCAGCAGCGACCAGAAACCCAGCGACAGCAGCCCGCGGACCGTGTCCGCATCCGGCGTCAGGCCGAAGTGCGGATGGAACATTTCCTTGATGGTGTACAGCGGGCTGGTGCCGATGTCGCCGAACACCACGCCGACGGCGCCCGCCACCAGGGCGACCATGCCGGCCTTCGAATGGCCGTGCTGTCCGGCGTCGTGGGGAGATGTGGGGGTGGACATGGCGGCCGGAAGGGTAGCGCTGTGGAAGTGAAGGGGTGCTCTAGGCGACGGTCAACGCAGCGCCGACTGCAGCGCCTTGCGGATGATCGTCGCGGCCTCGTCGCCTGGCGCAGTGGCGTCGCGCGCCATGCGGCTGGCTTCGGCCGGCTTGTAGCCCAGCTGCTGCAGGGCGATGGTCGCCTCGGACTGCGGATCGGCCGGCAAGGCACTGATGCCGCCCACGCCGGTGCCGATCAGGTCGGCCGCGCGGTCGCGCAGCTCCACCACCATGCGTTCGGCGGTCTTCTTGCCGATGCCGGGGATGCGCGTCAGCGCGGCGATGTCGCCCGCCTGCACCATGCGCGCGAATTCGTCCACGCTGGCACCGGACAGCACGGCCAACGCGATCTTCGCGCCGACGCCGCTGACCTTCTGCACGTCGCGGAACAGCCGGCGCTCGCCCTCGCGCAAGAAGCCGTACAGCGCCACGCTGTCCTCTTTCTGCGCATAGTGGGTGAACAGCAGCACTTCGCGACCCACGTCGGGCAGGTCGTAGTGCGTGCTCATCGGCGCTTCCAGTTCGTAGCCCACGCCGCCCACGTCGATCACCAGCCACGGGGGCGACTTGTACGCCAGGATGCCGCGAAGACGTCCGATCATTTCCTGCTCCAGGCCAGTTGCGAACTCACCCCCAGCCGTTTGGCCGTGGCGCGTACGTGCGCATGGGTGATGGCGACGGCCAGCGCATCGGCGGCATCGGCCTGCAGTTTGCCGTGCAGGTTGAGCATGATGCCGACCATGTGCTGGATCTGGGTCTTCTCGGCGTTGCCGCGCCCGACGACGGCCAGCTTCACTTCCTTGGCCGCGTACTCGTGCACGGGCAGGTCGCGCAGCACCACGGCGCTGATGGCGGCGCCGCGCGCCTGCCCCAGCTTGAGGGCCGAATCGGGATTGCGCGCCATGAACACCTTCTCGATGGCGACCTCGTCCGGCTGCCAGGTGGCGATGATGGCGGCCAGGCCGTCCAGCAGCACGCGCAGCCGCTGGGGGAAATCCTCCGCCCCCAACAGCACCAGCGGCGCGTGGTGGACATGGCTCACCCTGCCCGCGCCGTCGACATCGATGATGCCGATGCCGGTGCGCTGGGAGCCGGGGTCGATGCCGAGGATGCGGGTCATTGGAGCCGGGATTGGGGATTCAGAATTCGGGATTCGACGCCGGCGGAGGCAGGACGGGGTATCGCGTGGCCGGGAAAGCACTCTTGCGAATCCCGAGTCCCGAATCCCGAATCCCGGCCGTCAGGCATACGCATCCGCGCCCAGCTCGGCGTTGGAATAGACGTCCTGGACATCGTCCAGGTCTTCCAGCATGTCCAGCAGCTTCTTCACCTGCAGCGCGGTGTCGCCCTGCACGCTGATGTCGTTGTCGGCACGGAAGGTGATCTCGGCGTGATCCGGCTTCAGGCCGGCGGCTTCCATCGCGTCCTTCACGCCCTGGAAGGCCTCCGGCGCGGTGACCACGTCGATCGAGCCGTCATCGGGGTACACCACAATGTCGTCGGCGCCGGCTTCGATGGCGGCTTCGGTGATCTTTTCTTCGTCCGCGCCCGGCGCATAGCTCAGCACGCCCAGGCGCTTGAACATGAAAGCCACCGAGCCCTCGGTGCCCATGTTGCCGCCGCACTTGCTGAAGGCATGGCGCACATCGGCCACGGTGCGCACGCGGTTGTCGGTCAGGCAGTCGACGATCACGGCCACGCCACCGGGCGCATAGCCCTCGTAGCGCACTTCCTCGTAGACCACGCCCTCCAGTTCGCCGGTGGCCTTCTTGATGGCGCGCTCGATCACGTCCTTGGACATGTTCGCCGCCAGCCCCTTGTCCACCGCCACCCGCAGCCGCGGGTTGTTGGCAGGATCGCCGCCGCCGGCACGGGCCGCCACGCCGATCTCGCGGATGATCTTGGTGAAGATCTTGCCGCGCTTGGCGTCGGTGGCGTTCTTGCGGGCTTCGATGGACGGGCCTCTACCCATGGTGACTTCCGGAGTGCTCTGACAAGGGCGCGGATTATACGCGCCCCCCGCCCGCGTCACGGCCCGCTGTCGAAGCGGCCCTCGCGCAGGAAATGCGCCGCCTGGCGCGCCGCGTCGGCGGAGAACACCAGCCCGGTGTGGCTGGCCGGCACCACGCAGTGCGCGGCCAGCCCCGGCAGCCGGGTTTCTTCCAGCGCGACCGTGCCATCGGAGTCGCCCTCGAACCGGGTGATCAGGCGGCCGATGCCCCGCGCCACGTTGCCCGCCACCATCCCGACCGGCACCGTGCCCTCCCAGGGAGGGCAGCCGGCCTGCAGCAGGCCGCCGCTGCGACCCAGCACGGGCGCGGTCCACGCCCGCCGTCCCAGGTCACGCGCGGCACCGCTGCCGCACAGCGGCGAGCCCAGGCAGACCATGCGCTGCACCGGCAGGCCAGGCGCGCGGCGCAGCGCCTCAAGGCCAATCAGTCCGCCCAGGCTGTGCCCCACCAGATGGACGGGCGGCCCGCCCTGCAGACGCGCGATCAACGCGGCAATGGCGGGCTCCGCCCCCCCGAGGATGCTGGGGTAGCCGAAGGTTTCCACTTCGAAGCCTTCGTGCCGCAACCGCCGTGCCAGCGGTGTGAGCCAGGATTTCGCATTCCAGATGCCATGCACCAGCAGCACGTGTGGCATCGAGGGGGGCTGTGCGGTCATGGCCGGAAGTGTGGTGGAAGCCTAAGCGGGCCGCCAGCCCGTTCAGTGCGTCGCATGGGCGCGCTTCCATTCGCGTGGCGACAGCCCGCTGTGCGCCTTGAACGCGCGCGACAGCGCGGCCTCGCTGCCATAGCCCACGTCCGATGCGACCACCTTCAGTGGCTTGCCGTGGCGCAGCGCCTGCTGCGCCAGGCCGACGCGCCAGCCCTGCAGGTACTGGCCGGGCGTGATGCCGAGCGACTCGCGGAAGGTCGACGCGAACACCGTGCGCGACATGCCCGCCACGCGCGCCAGATCCTCCAGCGTCCAGTCCTTCGCCGGCGCCTCGTGCATGGCGACGATCGCATTGCGCAGGCGCGGATGGGAAAGCCCGGCCAGCATGCCGCCCTTCACCTCGCCGGTTTCCATCAGCTGGCGCAACACTTGGATCATCACCACCTCGAACAGGCGGTTCACCAGCGCGGTGCGTCCGCAGCGCTGGGTGAAGGCCTCCTCGAACAGCAGCGCCAGCACGTCCCCGGCGCCATGGATGCCCGACAGGGGCAGGCAGACCGCGTCGGGCAACGCCGCACAGATCGGATTCTGGTCGCCGCCCTCGAACCGCAACGTCGCGCAGGTCATGTCGGCACCGCGCACCGGGTCGCTGATGAAGCGGTGCGTCAGCGCGCGCGGAAAAAGCAGCAGGCTGGGCTCGTCGATGCGCAGCGAGGTCGCGCCATAGACCACCTCCAGCGGCCCCTGCCGGATCAGGTGCAGCTGACCCAGGCCCATGTCGGCCTCCAGCGTGTTGATGCCGCACAGCGCACCGGCATTGAACACCTGTGCGCTCACCGAGAACCGGTCCAGGAGGACAGCCAGCCGATCGACCATGTCGGAACTCCAGATCAAGTTTTCAGGATTCTATATCACCCTTCGTACCAACGTGGCGCGCAAAGTACACCTCACCGGACGGCCACCCGCCCCGGACCACTCCTCTCTCCAAGGAAACCGCCATGTCCATCGAAAAAATCCTCTACACCGCCACCGCCACCGCCTCGGGCGGCCGCGAAGGCCAGGCCACCTCGTCCGACGGCGTGCTCGACGTCAAGCTGACCACCCCGCGCGAGCTGGGCGGCGCCGGCGGCGACGGCACCAACCCGGAACAGCTGTTCGCCGCGGGTTATTCGGCCTGCTTCCTGGGCGCGCTGAAGTTCGTCGCCGGCAAGCAGAAGGTCGCCCTGCCCGCCTCGACCACCGTCACTGGCAAGGTCGGCATCGGCCAGATCCCCACCGGCTTCGGCATCCAGGCCGAACTGACCATCGCCGCTCCCGGCGTTGCCCGCGAGCAGTTGCAGACCCTGGTCGACGCCGCCCACATCGTCTGCCCGTACTCCAACGCCACGCGCGGCAACATCGACGTGACGCTGGTGCTGGCCGACTGACCCCTCCTCCTGCACCACCCACCACAGGAATCCTCGCCATGAACGCCATCACCCGCACCATCGCCGCCACCGTCCTGGCCGTCGCCACCCAGGCCAGCCTGGCTGCCCCCGCCAGCGTTCCCGCCCCGGTCGCCGTCGAGCGCACCGCCAGCTACATCACCACCGCCGACGGCGTGCAGCTGTACTACAAGGACTGGGGCCCCAAGGATGGTCAGGTCGTCGCCTTCAGCCACGGCTGGCCGCTGTCTTCGGACAGCTGGGAATCGCAGATGATCTTCCTGGCCGCCAAGGGCTACCGCGTGGTCGCCCACGACCGCCGCGGCCATGGCCGTTCCAGCCAGCCGTGGGACGGCAACGACATGGACCACTACGCCGACGACCTGGCCACCGTGATCAACACGCTGGACCTGAAGGACGTCACCTTGGTGGGCTTCTCCACCGGCGGCGGCGAAGTGGCGCGCTACATCGGCCGCCACGGCACCCGCCGCGTCAAGAAGGCTGTACTGATCAGCGCCGTGCCGCCGCTGATGCTGAAGACCGCCGACAACCCGGGCGGCCTGCCGATCGAGGTGTTCGACGGCCTCCGCAAAGGTTCGCTGGACAACCGCGCGCAGCTCTACAAGGACATCGCCTCGGGCCCGTTCTATGGCTTCAACCGCCCCGGCGCGAAGGTCTCGCAGGGCCTGATCGACAGCTGGTGGGCGCAGGGCATGCAGGCCGGCCACAAGAACACGTACGACTCCATCGCCGCGTTCTCCGCCACCGATTTCCGCGCCGACCTGAAGAAGTTCGACGTCCCCACCCTGGTCATCCACGGCGACGACGACCAGATCGTCCCCATCGACGCCTCCGGCAAGGCCTCGGCCCGCCTCATCAAGGATGCCCAACTGATCGTCTACCCCGGCGCCCCCCACGGCCTCACCGATACCCACAAGGACCGCGTCAACCAGGACCTGCTGACCTTCCTCCAGAAGTAAGCGGAACACCGAAAACAGCAACGGCCGCTAACGCGGCCGTTTGCTTTTTTGCTTTCAACACCCGTGTCGTCGCCAGACCCGAAGGGCGGCGGACAAGGATGTCCGCCGTTTTCCGCCTCGCCAGGAGGGCGAGTCGGAAAATCCCGCTGGTGATGAAGTGATGGGATTGCTTCGCCGAGAAAGACGCTTTCTTTTGGTGACTTTTCTTTGCGTCACCAAAGAAAAGTTACCCGCTGGACCGCAGGGCCAGCGGAACGCTCTTCGCGTCACGACTCCGCGGAGGCTTCACGCCGCAGGATGAACTCATCATCCAACGTCTTCCCCACCGGAAACTTGTACTCCCCCACCCGCACAAACCCCTGCCGCGCATAGAACCGCTGCGCACCGAAATTCTCCGACCACACCCCGATCCACAGCGTCCGCGGCCCGTCCCTCAACAACCACCGCTCCACCTCGGCGAACAGCTTCCCGCCCCAGCCACCGTTCTGGTGTGACGCCAGCACATAGAGCCGCTTCAGCTCCCCATCACCCGTCCGCACGTCCGGATGCGGCAACCCGCACGGACCCGCCGTCGCATGACCCACGGCCACGCCGTCGTCTTCCAGCAGCCATACCGCGTAGTCCGGATGGGACAAAATGACTTTCTGCTTTCCCACCTCGTAGGCATCGGCGAGGAATGTCGCCAAGTCCTCGGCCGGATACAGATGGCCGAAGGTCTCGGTGAAGGTACGCGACGCCAGGTCCGACAGCACGGTCGCGTCATCGACGGTGGCGCGACGGATCCGCACGCTCACGCGTCCTCTTCGTCCTCTTCTTCTTCGTCCGCCTCGTCATCCTCGTCGGCGTCCTCGTCCTCTTCCTCGTCGTACTCTTCTTCGTCTTCTTCTTCGTAGTCGTCTTCGCCGAAGTCCTCACCGTCCCAGCGGCCCTGGCCGTCCGGCACGAAGGTCACCGCCATCGCGGCCGGCGACGTGCCGACGCGCACCAGCCAGCCACCGAACACGCGCGCGCGTTCCGTCACCAGGCCCGCATCGGCGCCTTCATTGCCCAGGCGTTCCCACTCAAGCGAAAAAGCAACTTCCGTCATCTTGGCTCTCTTGATGTTAAGCCCCCTTGAGTCAAGGGGGCGCGGCGTCAGCCGCGGGGTTGTGGCATGCAACGGCGCGGGGCCCGTCATTTCGCCCAGGCGAAATGACGGGGGCTTGACCGCTTGGCGGTCAAGTCCGCGGACGAACCTGGATATGGACTTCAGCAAGCTGCTCGTCCGGGATCGGCGACGGCGCGCCGGTCATCAGGCACTGCGCCGTGGTGGTCTTCGGGAACGGGATCACGTCGCGGATCGACTCCGTGCCGGCCATCAGCGCCGCGATGCGGTCGATACCGAACGCGATGCCGCCGTGTGGCGGCGCGCCGAAACGCAACGCATCCAGCAGGAAGCCGAACTTCGCCTCGGCTTCTTCCGCGCCGATGCCGAGCAGCTCGAACACCGCGCTCTGCATCTCCGGCCGGTGGATGCGGATCGAACCGCCGCCGATCTCGTTGCCGTTCAGCACCATGTCGTAGCCGCGCGACACCGCGGTCTTCGCATGGGCGCGCAGGTCGGCGATGTCGTCCATCGCGGGCGCGGTGAAGGGGTGATGGAGCGCGACGTAGCGCTGCGCGTCCTCGTCCCACTCGAACATCGGGAAGTCGGTGACCCACAGCGGCTTCCAGCCGTCCTGCACCAGACCGAAGTCCTTGCCGGCCTTCAGGCGCAGCGCGCCCATGAAGTCGCTGACCTTGTTGTAGCCGCCCGCGCCGAAGAACACGATGTCGCCGTTGCCGGCGCCGACGTGCTTCACCAGCGCCGCGAAGGCGTCCTCGGCGAAGAACTTCCGGATCGGCGAGGAGATTTCGCCGGCCTCGTCGATCTTGATGTAGGCCAGGCCCTTGGCACCGTACTTGGCGGCGTGCGCGGCGTACTCGTCGATCTGCTTGCGGCTCAGCGACGCGCCGCCGGGGATGCGCAGCGCGGCGACGCGCCCGTCCGGGTCGCTGGCGGCCGCGGTGAATACGGCGAACTCGCTGGACTTCACCAGCTCGGCCACGTCCACCAGCTCCAGCGCGATGCGCAGGTCCGGCTTGTCCGATCCGTAGCGGCGCATCGCTTCGGCCCAGGTCATGCGCGGGAACGGGCTGGCCAGTTCAACGTCCATCACTTCCTTGAAGATGTCGCGGATCATGCCTTCCACGGTGTCCTGCACGTCGCGCTCGCGCACGAAGGCGAATTCCATGTCGAGCTGGGTGAACTCGAGCTGGCGGTCGGCACGCAACGCCTCGTCGCGGAAGCAGCGCGCGATCTGGTAGTAGCGGTCGAAGCCGGCCACCATCAGGATCTGCTTGAACAGCTGCGGCGACTGCGGCAGCGCGTAGAACTCGCCCGGATGCATGCGCGCCGGTACCAGGAAGTCGCGCGCGCCCTCCGGCGTGGCCTTGGTGAGGATGGGCGTCTCGATGTCCTGGAAGCCGCGCGCGTCCAGCCAGCGGCGCAGCGCCTGCACCAGGCGGATGCGGGTACGCTGCTTGCGCTGCATGTCGGGGCTGCGCAGGTCCAGGTAGCGGTACTTCAGGCGGATGTCCTCACCCGGGTTCTCGTGGTGATGGAACGGCAGCGGCTCGGCCTTGTTGAGCACGGCGATCTTCGTCGCGATCACTTCCACCTTGCCGGTGCGGATCTTGGCGTTGACCGCTTCGCGCGCGCGCACGACACCTTCGACCTGCAGCACGTCCTCGTAGCCCAGCGACGCGGCGACCTTGAACACCTCGGCATTGGACGGATCCACCGTCACCTGCACGATGCCCTCATGGTCGCGCAGATCGATGAAACACACGCCGCCGAGGTTGCGGGCGACATCGGTCCAGCCGCACAGGGTCACGGTCTGGCCGATCATGGCCTCGTCGACGAGGCCGCAGAAATGGGTACGCATGGGGGCTCCACTGGGTTCGGACCGGGGCCGGGACATCCCGCGGCCGTAACAGGCCGGTCAAGCCCGTTAGTTTACCCGCTCCCCTGCCCTCCGGCCCGGACTGCCCCCTGCACAGCCTTAACGGGTCGGGCGTATGCTGGCGCCTCCCCAGGAGGGTGCCGCCATGAAGAAGCCGTTGTTGCAGTCCGTTTTCGTACTGTTGCTGGCCCTGGCGGCCGGCAGCGCCTTTGCCCAGATAGCGCCCAAGGCCTACGCGCCGGAAGACCTGCGCACGCTGTCGGTGCAGGACCAGACCCGGGTCATCAGCCTGGAGTATTCCGAACAATCCCGTGGCCGCCGCATCCCGGACGACCAGTTGCGGTTCTACCTGGACCAGGTCAACCGCTCCAACTGGACCTTCAGCCGGATCAAGCAGGACATCGCCCAGTCGTTGGGCGGCAACAGCGGCGGCTGGGACCCGAACCCTCCCGCGCATGGACAGACCATCCTGTGCGAGAGCAAGAGCGGCGACGCCCGGCGCTGCACCCCGCCTTGGCGCGGACCGTCGCGACTGGTACGGCAGCTTTCCAGCAGCCGCTGCATCGAGAACACCACCTGGAGCTCGCAGGACGGGCTGATCACGGTGTGGAAGGGCTGCCGGGGCGAGTTCGCTGCCGCCGGGGGGTCCACCGGCAGCATCCGCTGTGAAAGCAATGATGGCCGTGGCCGCACCTGCCGCACGCCGTGGAGCGGCCATTCACGCCTGACTCGGCAGTTGTCCAACGCCGCCTGCATCGAAGGGCGCAGCTGGCAATCGCAGCAGGGCCAGGTCTATGTCGGCAACGGCTGCCGCGCCGAATTCGCTCCCCGCATCGGCGGCGGTGGCGGCGGCTCCAGCGATTACTCGGTCACGTGCAGCAGCGAGGACAACCGCCGCAAGACCTGCGCCTACGATCCGCGCCAGGGCCGGCCGATCCTGTTGCAACAGATCTCCAAGACCAGCTGCCGCGAAGGCTACAGCTGGGGCTACGCCGGCAACCAGATCTGGGTGGACCGCGGCTGCCGCGGCCGCTTCGGGCCGCGCTGATCGCTTCTCATCCGCTCAACCGTCGGCGCCCCACGGCGCCGGCGGCGGTTCGACCGGCGTGGTGAGGTCGAATTCCACCCGGAACAGCCGCCCGTTCGGCCGGCTCAGTTCGTAGACGAAGGTCTTCGCGGGCACCAGTTCCATGGCCCAGGTGTTGTCGAGCGACGCGTTCAGGCCTGCTCGCTTGAACATCGCCACCGACTCGGCATCTACCGGAAACGTCTGCCGCTGCGCCGTGCCGGCGTCCACCGTGTCGCCGCCGTACATCGTCACCGCATCGGGCTGGCCGTCCTGGTGCCTGTGGTCGTGCTTCAGGCGCAGTCCCGTGCCGGTCCGTGTCACCACCCAGGTGCGCGAACGGTCGTCGCCCACATGGAAGGGGATGCGTATCTCGCGCGTCGTCTCGTCGCAGCCCCGCACGTGCATGACCAGCGCCTTGCCCTCGAACGGGTCGGGCGTGGCGGATGCGGGCTGGTTGGCCGTGATGCGGCCGGCGTAGGCCTTGCCGCACTGCACCTGCAGCGCAGAGAGAAAGGCGTCGGCGGGCGTCGATGACGATGCCCCCATGGACGACGTGGCGCAGCCTGCGACGGACAACGCAGCAAGCGCGAGCAGGGTCTTCTTCATGGCATCCCTTCTTTGAGGAAGGGATGCACCATACACCGCCGGCCTCAGGCCGAGGGCGTCGACGACGGCTTGGCTTCCGTCTTGGCCGGCGCGCTTTCGGCCTTGGCCGGTGCCGATTCGGCGGGCTTGGACTCACCGGACGGCTTCGCACCCTCGCCACCGTCGGCCAGGTTGCGCTTCTTGTCGCCGTCCTTCTTGAAGTCGGTTTCATACCAGCCGCTGCCGGCCAGACGGAACGCCGGTGCCGTCACTTGCCGCTTCACCGTCGACTGCCCGCAGGACGGGCAGGTGTCGGGATCGGGGTCGGACAACTTCTGCAGACGGTCGAAGCGGTGGCCGCACTGGGTGCATTCGAAGGCGTAGATGGGCATGACAGTCGATCGTGGAGGACTAACGGGAACAACCGGAACGGGAGGCTGTGTGGGGACGGCCGGCGGACGAATCAAGCCTCATCGTACAGCGCCGACCATGCCTCCTCGGCCCTGGCCAGCTGCTGCTGCAGGTCTTCCCGCTCGCGGCCAAGGCGTGCGGCCAGGTCGGCGTCGGCATACGTGTTCGGTTCGGCCAGGCGCGCATCCACCTCCGCCAGCTGGCCTTCCAGCTCGGCGACCCTGGCCTCGGCGGCGGCCAGCTTGACCGGATTGACCTTGCGCGCCGGGGCGGGCGCGGCCTTCGGTGCGGGTGCCGGCTCGCTGCGCAGCGGCTTGCTGCCCTGGGCGGAAGCCCGCGTGCGCAGCCAGGCGGCGTATTCGTCCAGGTCGCCGGCGAAGGGCTCGACCACGCCGTCGGCCACGCGCCAGAACGTGTCGCAGACCAGGCCGATCAGGTGGCGGTCGTGAGACACCATGACGATGGCGCCATCGAAATCGCTGAGCGCTTCGGCCAGCGCTTCGCGCATTTCCAGGTCGAGGTGGTTGGTGGGTTCGTCGAGCAACAGCACGTTGGGCTGCTGCCAGGCGATCAGCGCCAGCGCCAGGCGCGCACGTTCGCCGCCGGAGAATCCATCCACGGGCTCGAACGCGCGGTCGCCGGGGAAATTCCATTTGCCCAGGAAATCGCGGAACGATTGGTTGCTGGCATCAGGCGACAGATCGCGGAAATGGTCCATCGGCGACTGGCCCTCATGCAGCGACTCCACCGTGTGCTGGGCGAAGTAACCGATGCGCAGGTCCGGGTGCGCCATGCGGTCGCCGGCCATCGTCGGCAGTTCGCCCACCAGCGTCTTCACCAGCGTGGTCTTGCCCGCGCCGTTGGGGCCCAGCAGGCCGATGCGCTGGCCCGCTTCGAGGCCGAAGCCGACGTTGTGCAGGATCACCGCATCGGGCCCGTAGCCGGCTTCGACATGATTGAGCCGGATCAGCGAGAACGGCAGCTTGGCCGGCTCGGCGAACTCGATGCGGAATTCGCGCTCGGCGCGCACCGCCTCGGTGCCGGCCAGCTTGGCCAGGCGCTTCATGCGGCTCTGCGCCTGCGCCGCCTTGGACGCCTTGGCCTTGAAGCGGTCGATGAAGCTCTGCAGGTGCGCGCGCTCGGCCTGCTCCTTCTCGTGCGCGATCTGCTGCTGGCGCAGCTGTTCGGCGCGCTGGCGCTCGAAATCGGTGTAGCCGCCGGTATAGAGCTTGGCGCCGCCGCCATGCAGGTGCAGGGTGTGGGTGGCGACGTTGTCGAGGAACTCGCGGTCGTGCGAGATCAGCAGCAGCGTGCCCGGATACTTCAGCAACCACTGCTCCAGCCAGAGCACCGCGTCCATGTCCAGGTGGTTGGTCGGCTCGTCCAGCAGCAGCAGGTCGCTGGGCATCATCAGCGCGCGCGCCAGGTTCAGGCGCACGCGCCAGCCGCCGGAGAACGACGACACCGGGCGCGAATGCGTATCCGCCGGAAACCCCAGGCCGTGCAGCAGCTTGCCGGCTCGCGCTTCGGCATCGTACGCGCCGATCTCGGCCATCTTCTGGTGCGCATTGGCGACCGCTTCCCAATCCTCCCGCGCGGTGGCCTCCGCTTCGGCCTGCAGCACGGCGGCGACTTCGGTGTCGCCACCGAGCACGAACGCCAGGGCCGGGTCCGGCAGCGAGGGGGTTTCCTGCGCCACGCTGGCGATGCGCACCTTGCCGGGCAGGTCCAGGTCGCCCTTGTCGGCCTCCAGTTCGCCCTGCACGGCGGCGAACAGGCTGGACTTGCCCGCACCGTTGCGACCCACCACGCCGACGCGGTAACCCGCATGCAGGGTGAGGTCGACGTTGGACAGCAGCAGGCGCTCACCACGGCGGAGCGCGAAATTACGAAGGGCGATCAAGAAACAACCTACGGGGATTTGGGAGAAGCGGCCGCGTAGTTTATCGATAGCACTCCCACTCGACGTTGTTAAGAAACCATTGACATGCCCATCAGCGGCCTGATAACCAGAGTGTGTACCGCCTAAGTCCATGGTTTCAAAGGAAACTTTGCAAGCCCTGATTCATTTGAAGTCGCACTTCGCCGTTTTTCCGGAGCCCCCCATGATCCGCACCCGCTCACCCCTGACCATCGCCATCGCCCTGGCCCTGGTCGCCCCCGCCACCTTCGCGCAGGAATCCGCTCCCTCCGACGCCCGCACGCTCGACACCCTGATCGTCACCGGCACCCGCGTCAGCGACCGTACGGTCGCCGAATCGCAGTCGCCCATCGACATCATCACCCCCGAGGTCCTGCAGGCCACCGGCACCACCGAACTGGCGACCGCGCTGGCACGTGCGCTGCCCTCGCTCAACTTTCCGCGCCCGGCGGTCACCGACGGCACCAGCGGCGTGCGCCCGGCGCAGTTGCGGGGCCTGTCGCCCGACCAGGTGCTGATCCTGGTCAACGGCAAGCGCCGCCACATCTCGGCTCTGGTCAACGTCAATGGCACGATCGGCCGCGGCTCGTCGGCGGTCGACCTCAATGCGATCCCCGTGTCGGCGATCGAACGCGTGGAAGTGCTGCGCGACGGCGCGTCGGCGCAGTACGGCTCCGACGCGATCGCCGGCGTGGTCAACGTGGTCCTGAAGGGCGCCGGCAAGGGCGGCTCGCTGGTGGCGGACATGGGCGGGTATTCGGCCGGCGACGGACGCCAGTACCAGCTCTCCGGCGATACCGGCGTGGCGTTCGCCGACGGCCGCGGCTTCGTGCATGTGGCGGGCCAGCTGACGACCCAGGACGAAACCAACCGCGCAGGCCCCTATCAAGGCACCGCGCCGAACACCGGCAACAACCCCGACATCGGCGAAGTGGCCTATGTTTATGGCGATCCCAAGGTGGACGCCGGCGCGGTGTCGGCCAACGCCGGCTTCGCGTTCAGCGACAACGTGAGCGCCTATGCCACGGCGATCGCCAGCAACCGCGACATCACCTCGTTCGCGTTCTACCGCTCGCCCAACCACAGCAACCAGGGCGCGCTGCTGGCCCAGGTCTATCCGGACGGCTACGTGCCGGAGATCAACCAGCTCTCGCAGGACCGCTCGCTGGTGGCTGGCGTCAAGGGCGACACCGAGAGCGGATGGAAGTGGGACGTCAGCTACAACTACGGCTACAACCACCTGAAGTTCCATACCCAGAACAGCATCAACTACAGCCTGGGTACGTCCAGCCCCCGCCGCTTCTACGACGGCGCGTTGGAGTACACCCAGAACGTGCTGAACGCCGATGTCAGCAAGCCGCTGGAGATCGGCCTGGCCTATCCCGCCACCCTGTCCTTCGGCGCGGAGTACCGGCGCGAGAAGTGGAACCAGTCGCCGGGCGCGCCCAACTCGTACAGCAACGGCGGCGCGCAGGGCTTCGGCGGCTTCACGCCCGCCAACGCGGTGCATTCCGACCGCGACAGCTACGCCGCCTACGTGGGACTGGAGGCGGACCTGACCGAGAAGTTCTCCGCCGGCATCGCGGGCCGCTATGAGGACTATTCGGATTTCGGCAGCGAAGTGTCGGGCAAGCTGTCGGCGCGCTACGCCTTCAGCGACGTCGTGGCGCTGCGCGCCACGGTGGCCAGCGGCTTCCGCGCACCGGCGCTGGCGCAGCAGTATTACCAGGTGGTGACCTCGCAGTACAACGCGAGCGTGGACCGCTTCTTCGAATCGGGCACGTTCCCGGCCACCGGCGCGGTCGCGCAGGCGCTGGGGGCCGATCCGCTGACCGCCGAAACCTCGCTGTCGTACGGCCTGGGCCTGGTGCTGCAGCCGGTGGAGCGTCTGTACATCACCGTCGACGCCTACCAGATCGACATCGACGACCGCATCGTGCTGTCCTCCAACCTGCTGCTGGGCGGCAACGCCGCCGCGCAGGCGCTGCTGGCGAGCCTGGGCGTCAACGGTGTCACCAGCGCGCGCTACTTCACCAATGCCGCCGACACCCGCACGCGCGGCATCGACGTGATCGCGCAGTACACCGTGCCGCTAACCAACAGCAGCCTGAACCTCACCGCGGGCTACAACTACAACAAGACAGAAATCCAGCGCATCGCACCGAACCCATCGGAGCTGACCGCCCTGGGCGCCAACCTGTGGCGCATCGGACGCGACGAACAGGGTCGCATCGAAGAGGGCTATCCGCGCGACAAGGCCACGCTGACCGCAGCCTGGAACCTGGCCCGCTGGGACTTCACCTTCGGCGCCACCCGCTATGGCGAATTCACCACGCGCGTCAGCGAAACCGGCAATCCAGCCAACGACCAGACCTATGGCGCCACGTGGGTCCTGGACGCCTCGGCCAGCTACCGTCCCAGCGAGAACTGGAAGCTGACCCTGGGCGCGGACAACCTGCTGGACGAGTATCCCGACCGTACCCTCTTCCCCAACTCGAACAGCGGCCAGTTCCCCTACAGCAGCCAGTCGCCGGGGGGCTTCAACGGCGCCTACGTGTACGGCCGCATCGCTTACACCTGGTAACGCGCATCCGCGCCTGAGCTCACCGGAACGCCCCGCCCCATGCGGGGCGTTCCCGTTCCGGCGGCCTGCGAGCGTCCGGATGCGCATGCCGCGGGTTTGCCGCACGCACGCCGCATCGGCGACACTCGACCGATCACGCCGAGGAACCGCGCCGTTCGATGCACCATGACACCGACCTGATCAACATCATCGCGGTAGGCCTGGCCCTGGCCTTCGTGCTGGGCGCGCTCGCGCACAGGCTGCGCCTGTCGCCGCTGGTCGGTTACCTGCTCGCAGGCGTCTTCGTGGGGCCGTTCACGCCCGGCTTCGTGGCCGACCAGGAGCTGGCCAACCAGCTGTCGGAACTGGGCGTGATGCTGCTGATGTTCGGCGTGGGCCTGCACTTCTCGCTGGAGGACCTGCTCGAGGTCAAGGCGATCGCGATCCCAGGCGCCATCGCGCAGATCGCGGTCGCCACCGGCCTGGGCTGGGCGCTGGCCTGGGGCATGGGCTGGACGCCGCTCAACGGCTTCGTGTTCGGCCTGGCGCTGTCGGTGGCCAGTACCGTGGTGCTGCTGCGTGCGATGGAGGACCGGCGACTGTTGGAAACCCGGCGCGGCCGCATCGCGGTGGGCTGGCTGATCGTGGAGGACATCGCCATGGTCCTGGCGCTGGTGATGCTGCCGGTGCTGGCCGACACCTTCGGCGAAGCGTCGGGCGACGAACCGGCGAGTTTCGGCCGCTTCGTCGTGGCCATCGCCTGGACGCTGGTCAAGCTCGGGGCATTCGTGGCCTTCATGCTGCTGGTGGGCCGCCGGGTGATCCCTTGGACCCTGGAGAAGATCGCCGCCACCGGCTCGCGCGAGCTGTTCACCCTGTCGGTCCTGGCCATCGCACTGGGCGTTGCGTTCGGCTCGGCCACGCTGTTCGGCGTGTCCTTCGCGCTGGGCGCGTTCTTCGCCGGCATGCTGCTCAACGAATCGGAACTCAGCCACAAGGCCGCCAACGATTCCCTGCCGTTGCGCGACGCCTTCGCGGTGCTGTTCTTCGTATCGGTGGGCATGCTGTTCAATCCGGCCATCCTGATCGCGCATCCGTGGCAGGTGCTGGCCACGTTCGGCATCATCGTGGTGGGCAAGTCGCTGGCGGCGTTCTTCATCGTGCGCGCGTTCAAGCATCCCGCCGGCACCGCCCTGACCATCTCGGTCAGCCTGGCGCAGATCGGCGAGTTCTCCTTCATCCTGGCCGCGCTGGGCGTGTCGCTGAAGATCCTGCCGCCGGACGGCCGCGACCTGATCCTGGCCGGCTCGCTGCTGTCGATCATCGCCAACCCGTTCCTGTTCTCCTGGCTGGACCGCTGGCAGAAGAAACAGGACTCCCTGGCGCCCGTGCCGGCCGAGCCGGAAGTACCTCCCGGCCCTTCGTTGGACGTCACCGACCACGCCATCATCATCGGCTACGGCCGGGTGGGCAGCGAACTGGCCCGCGTGCTGCGCGACCGCGGCGTGCCGCTGATCGTCATCGACGACAACGGCGACCACGTGGCACGCGCCCACGATGCCGGCATCCCCGCGATCCGCGGCAGCGCCGCCGCCGACCGCGTGCTGGCCGAAGCGCACCCCGAGCGCGCGAAGATCGCCGTGCTGGCGATCCCGCAGCCGCTGGAAGCCGGCGAAGCGCTGGCCAAGCTGCGCGCGATCAATCCGGCGCTGACGCTGCTGGCGCGCGCGCACAGCGAAGGCGAGGTGAAGCACCTGCTGGAACACGGCGCCGATGGCGCGGTGCTGGCCGAGCGCGAACTGGCGTTCTCGCTGGCGGAAATGGTGATGTCCACGCCGCCCTACCGCCCCCAGCGCGTCGCGGGCTGATCCGGTCGATCAGCCGCCGGAGGCCGTGGCTTCGGCCGCCGTGTCGGCCAGCACCTCGGCCAGCGGCCGGGGCGCGCCGTACAGGTAGCCCTGCACGCGCTGCACCCCCAGGCGACGCAGGCAGTACTCGGTGTCCTCGTCCTCTACGAACTCGGCGACCGTCGCCGCGCCGAACGCCTTCGCCACCGCCACGGAGGCCTGCACCACGGCGTAGTCCTTGCCCAGCTGGGCCACGTTGCGCACGAACGAGCCGTCGATCTTGATCACATCCACGGGCAGTTCGCGCAGGCGCGCGAAGCTCTGCATGCCGGTGCCGAAATCGTCGATGGCGATGCGGCATCCCAGCGCGCGCAGGTCGGTCAGCAGATGGCTGGCGGCGGCGGTGTTGGAGATGGCCGCGGTTTCGGTGACCTCGAAGCACAGCGCGCTCATCGGTAACGGCGAACCCGCCAGCAAGGTGCGCAGTTCCACCTGGAAGCTCATCGAGGCCAGGCTCTGTCCGGTCAGGTTGATCGCGATCTCCCGGCAGTGCGGCAAGGCGGCGGGCGACTTGCGCAGCAGGCGGAACAGTGCACGCACCACGGCCAGGTCCAGTTCGGCACCCCGGCCCGCGGCCTCCAGCGGCGCCATGAAACGCGCCGGCGACATGATCTCGCCCCGCTCGTCCAGCAGCCGGCACAGCACTTCGCCCGTGAGCGCATGCGGATCGGCATCGGGCGCATGCTCCAACTCGCGGATCGGCTGGAAGTACAGGACGACGCGCTCGTTGCGGAGACTGGCCAGCGCCTCCGTCGCATCGTGCAACTGGCGGCGCTGGCTCTGGCGCACGCGGCGATGGCCCGCATCGTGGTACCGCGGCCGCAGCTCGCCATGATGGCGCGCCTCGAAGGCCAGATGCGACGCGGTCACCACCGCGCGGTCCACCACCCGTGCATGCGTACCGTTGAATGCGGCCACGCCCAGGTAGGGGAGCAGCCGGATCGGCTGGCCGCCGACGTCGATCTCGGCATGCTCCACCCGCGCCACCACGCGTTCCCACAGGTCGGGATCGCCCGCCTGGCGGGGCAGCAGCGCGAACTGTCCGGTACCCACGTAATAGGCTTGCACCAGGTCCTCCAACCGGCGCGCGGTGGCGTTCATCGCCTGCGCCTGGATGTCCAGACCGAAGCCGGCCACCAGCGAGTCGGTCTGGTCGAGCAGCAGGTAGCCCAGTTCGGTGCGCGCCAGGGGACGGGCGATGCGCTCGCGCAGCGCCTTGAGGTTCGGCAGCCCGGTGATCTGGTCGCGCAGCGTTTCGGCCGACAGGCGTTCGGCCAGTTCCTGCCGGTCCCGGTGCGTCAGCCACAGGTACAGCATCGCCAGCAACAGGATGTTGAGCTCCAGCGTGACGTGCAGCAGGTTGAAGAAGCCGACGGCAGTGTTCGCATATTCGGCCGTACCGGCCACCAGGCCCACCAGCAGCAGCAACGTCAGCGACAGGGCCGCCATCGCCCCGTGGGAAGGCAGGCGCAGCATGCTCCAGCCCAGTACCAGCAACAGCGCGAAGCGGTAGTCCATCAGCACGAGCTGTGAGGATGTCGCGCTCATGAAGGTTTTCCGCACCAGCAGGGACGCCCACACGCTGGCGACCAGTCCGGCCCCCAGCGCGACCAGCCACAGCCAGTGCCAGGCGGCCTCCGACCGTGGCGCCGGATGGCCACGCTCGCGCCAGGCCACCACGACCGGGAGGGTCACCACCGCCACCCCGAACTGCTTGGCGAAGAACATCTGGAAGACCGTGCTGACCGCTGCGCCCGACGTGGACACCAGCGCGATGCTGAAGCCGACCAGCGCCAGCACCAACGGGTACAGCAACAGGCCGATGGCGGCGAAGCGGATCAGGTCCGGCCGCTGCACCCGCTGCCCCTCCGGACGCGGCCAACCCAGCCACCGCGCGCACGCCAGGCTCCAGCCCAGAGTGAACAGATAGTTGGCGCCCCCCCACGCCAGCACGGCACCGGGCCGCCCACCATCGAAGTAGAGCTGGCGCACCATCCAACCGGCGAAGGTCGCCAGGAAGCATCCGGCCACCACCCGGCGGTCGCGCTCGAGCATGGCGATCGCCAGCAGCAGGCCGGCATGGAGATGGACCAGCGAGGCATCGGCCACCTGGCCGAAGAAATCGATGCGGTAGCTCACGGGGATCTGCTGCAGCACCAGGCACAGGCCGCCCAGCAGCAGCACCTTGGCGGCCCGTCCCGCACGCCACACGCCTTCGACATGAGCGACGCTTGTCATCCGACCGTTCCCCGGAACGCTGGCGCGAGGTGGCTGCGCGGCCCGGCGAGTGTAGCGGACCCCGATCGTGCCGGAACAGCGGCCCAGGGTGGCCGCAGGGGTGGCGGATGCGCGGTCAGGACACCGGGGCCGCCGGCGCCACGTGTTGCGGCAGCAGCCTGGAAGCGATCGGCTCGGGACGACCGAAATGGTAGCCCTGGCCCCATTTCACGCCCATGCCACGCAACTGCTCGGCCAGGCTGGCGCTTTCGACATATTCGGCGACGGTGGCCAGGCCATGGGCATCGGCCACGGCGATCGCCGCACGCACGATCTCCAGGTCGCGCGACTGGCTCTGCATGTTGCGCACGAACTGGCCATCGATCTTCAGGCTGTCCACCGGCACCAGCCGGAGGCGCTCGAAGTTCTGCATGCCGCTGCCGAAGTCGTCCAGGGACAGCGAGCAACCGCGCGCGCGCAGGTCGTGGAACAGGCGCAGCACGGGCTCCTGACTGGAGATCACCGCGGTCTCGGTCAGCTCGAAGCACAGCGCGGCATGCGGCAGCGGGGCCTGTCGCAGGAGTTCGGCGAAGCGCGCGCGGAACGACGCCGACGCTACGCTCTTGCCGCTGAGGTTGATGCCGAGCCGGGCGATGCCCGGTACCGCGAGCGGGTGAGCCCGCAGCCATTGGAACAGGCACTCGATCACCGCAATGTCCAGCTCGGACGCATGACCGCCCGCCTCGAGATCGGCGATGAAATCGCTGGGGAACAGCAGTCGGCCGTGCGCCGTTCTAAGCCGGCACAGCACTTCGCCCTGGAACCCCGCCATCGTCTGGCCCGCCAGGGCTACGATGGGCTGTACGTACAGCTCCACCCTGCCGGCATGCACGCACGCCAGCGCCTCGGCGGCGGCGACCAGCCGATGGCGCCGCGCCTGCGTATCGGGCTTTGCCGACGCACCGGCGTCGCAGGACAGCGGGTTGTGTTCGCCCGCTTCCCGCGCGCGCAGCGCGGCATCGCACGCATTGGCCAGGCACTCGTCGAGCGACTGCATGCCGGTGCGATCGCAGGGCGCCACGCCCAGATAAGGCGTCACCCGCAACTGCACGCCGTGCCACTGGAACACAAAGCCCTGCAGGCGCCGCAGGATCTCCTCCATGTCGCCGGCCCGGGTACCCGCCGCTTCGTTGCCCAACGGCAGCAGGACGAACTGTCCGCCCCCCATGTGGTAAGGGCGCGCCAGCGGCACCATTTCCCTGCCGATCTCCCGCAGCAGCTGCGACTGGGCCCGCCAGCCGTAGCTTCCCAACACGCGCTCGACCTGGTCCAGCAACAGGAAGCCCAGCGCAGCGGGCTTGGTGGGCGAGGTCCGCCACGCTTCGCGCAGCGCGTGGGCGTTGTCCAGTCCGCTGATCGCGTCGTGGCGGCACATGGCGCGGAGATGGTGGTACCGGTGCTTGCGTTCGCGGTTGAGCAGGAACAGCACGGCAAGGATCAGCACCATGAAATTGCATTCGACCAGATGCGCCAGCAGGCCGACGACCTGCGGAGGAGACGCGGCCTGCCCGGCCTGATCGGTCAGGCCATGCAGCAGGACCAGATGCGTCGACGTCAGCAGGGGCATGGAGTACTCGACGCGCCACAGCAACATGGCGATGCCCAGCAGCACGCCCGCCAGTGCGCGATAGTCGTAGACCATCTCCACCCACTGCGACGATGGCCAGGCTTGCAGCACGTGCGCCGCCAGCACGCTCACGCAAAGCCAGGTCACCACCGCCACCCAGCGACCGCGCGGAGCGCGCCGCAGGCGGTCGTCGGTCCACAGCAGCAGGAACGGCAAGGTCACCACGCCCACGCCCACATGCTTGGCCAGCCACAGCTGGACCGAGGCATTGGCCACGGTCACGAGCGAGTCGCCATGCGTCCAGCCCACGATGGCGGACAGCAGCGTCCAGCCGGTAGGAAACAGGAACAGGCCTACCGCGGCGTAGCGGAACATCCCCGACACCCTCAGGCGATGGGCGCCCCGGAAGGGCCCCCCGGCCCAGCGCGCGCACCATTCGGTCCAGCGCCACTGCAACACCATCGCGACGGCGAATCCGACCGCATAGGACTCGGTGGGCGCCTCCAGGCGGGCACGCCACCACCAGTGCAGGAAGCTGGTGAAAAAGGCCGCGGCCAGCACACGCCGATCGCCTCCCAGCAAGGCGACGCCCAGCAGCAGCCCGGCGTGCGCATGCACCAGCGAGGCTTCTCCGGTCGGGTACGCATGATGGAAGAAGCGCGCGCTGTACTCCACGCCGACACTCTGGAAGAGCCAGCAGGCGAACGAGACCAGACACGCGTCCACCCACCAAGCGCGACGTCGCGTAACCATCGTAGCGTCTCCTCCCCAAGGGGCGACGCAGGTGCGGACAGCCGCCGCCCCCCGCATCGCGCCGGGGCCGACACTACTCCGGTGCTCTCTACAATGCGATAGCGCGCTTCTAATGTGAGTCGAAGGTGCGTGCTTCGTTTGTCACATTCGGATTGCCGATGCAGCCGCTCATGATGCGGCCACACCGCATGCGGGCCCGGGGAACCGCTTCGTCCCCGTTCCCCGGGGATGCGCTCACACCGTTGCCGTGCTTCGCGCGAAGCGAAGCTGACCGCCTTCGGCGAGCACGTGCACGGTGTCGCCTGCGCCGAACTCGCCCGCCAGGATCTTCTGCGCCAGCGGATTCTCCAACTGCGCCTGGATCGCGCGCTTCAGCGGCCGTGCGCCGTACACCGGATCGAAACCGACGTTGCCCAGCAGCGCCAGCGCCGAATCGTCCAGGTCCAGCACAATCTGGCGCTCGGCCAGGCGCTTGGCCAGGTAACGCGTCTGGATGCGGGCGATCTCGCGGATCTGCGCCTTGTCCAGCGGATGGAACACGACGATGTCGTCCAGCCGGTTGATGAACTCGGGGCGGAAGTGCGCCTGCACCACGCCCATCACCGCCGCCTTCATCTGCGTGTAGCTCTCGGGCGTGTCGCCCGACAGTTCCTGGATCAGGCTGGAGCCCAGGTTGGACGTCATCACGATGACCGTGTTGCGGAAGTCCACCGTGCGGCCCTGGCCGTCGGTAAGGCGACCGTCGTCCAGCACCTGCAGTAGGATGTTGAACACGTCCGGGTGCGCCTTTTCCACTTCGTCCAGCAGGATCACGCTGTAAGGACGACGGCGCACGGCCTCGGTCAGATAGCCGCCTTCCTCGTAGCCGACGTAGCCGGGAGGCGCGCCGATCAGGCGGCTGACCGCGTGCTTCTCCATGAATTCGCTCATGTCGATGCGCACCATCGCGTCGCTGCTGTCGAACAGGAACTCCGCCAGCGCCTTGCAGAGCTCGGTCTTGCCCACGCCGGTCGGACCCAGGAACAGGAAGGAGCCGCTGGGACGGTTGGGATCGGACAAGCCGGCGCGCGAACGGCGCACCGCATCGGAGACGACCTTGATCGCCTCTTCCTGGCCGATCACGCGGCCACGCAGCGACTGCTCCATCTGCAGCAGCTTCTCGCGCTCGCCCTCCAGCATCTTGCTGACCGGGATGCCGGTCCAGCGGCTGACGACCTCGGCGATCTCCTCGTCGGTGACCTTGTCCTGCAGCAGGCGGAAGCCCTTCTGCTCGGCCTCCTGCGCCGCCGCCAGCTGCTTCTCCAGTTCCGGCAGCTGGCCATACTGGAGTTCGCTCATGCGGGCATAGTCCTGCTTGCGCTGCGCGGCCTCCAGCTCAAGTTTCACGCGCTCGATCTGCTCCTTGATCTTGGTGGCGCCGGTCAGGGTGGCCTTCTCGGCCTTCCAGATCTCTTCCAGGTCGTTGAACTCGCGCTGCAGCGATTCGATCTCGGTTTCCAGGTCGGCCAGGCGCTGCTTCGACTGCGCATCCTTTTCCTTCTTCAATGCCTCGCGCTGGATCTTGAGCTGGATCAGCCGGCGCTCCATCCGGTCCATCTCTTCCGGCTTGGAGTCGATCTCCATGCGGATGCGGCTGGCGGCTTCATCCATCAGGTCGATGGCCTTGTCGGGCAGCTGGCGGTCGGCGATGTAGCGATGGCTCAGCGTGGCGGCGGCGACGATGGCCGGGTCGGTGATCTCCACGCCGTGGTGCACGGCATACTTTTCCTTCAGGCCGCGCAGGATGGCGATGGTGTCCTCGACGCTGGGTTCGCCCACGAACACCTTCTGGAAACGGCGTTCCAGCGCGGCATCCTTCTCGACGTACTTGCGGTACTCGTCCAGCGTGGTAGCGCCGATGCAGTGCAGTTCGCCGCGCGCCAAGGCGGGCTTGAGCATGTTGCCGGCGTCCATCGAGCCTTCAGCCTTGCCGGCACCGACCATGGTGTGCAGTTCGTCGATGAAGAGGATGATCTGGCCTTCGTTCTTGGCCAGGTCGTTAAGCACGGCCTTCAGACGCTCCTCGAATTCGCCGCGGAACTTGGCGCCGGCGATGAGCGCGCCCATGTCCAGCGACAGCACGCGCTTGCCGCGCAGGCCCTCGGGCACTTCGCCGTTCACGATGCGCTGGGCCAGGCCCTCGACGATGGCGGTCTTGCCAACGCCGGGCTCGCCGATCAGCACCGGGTTGTTCTTGGTGCGGCGCTGCAGGACCTGGATGGTGCGGCGGATTTCCTCGTCGCGCCCGATCACCGGGTCCAGCTTGCCGGACTCGGCGCGCGCGGTCAGGTCGATGGTGTACTTCTCCAGCGCCTGGCGCTGGTCTTCGGCGTTTTCGGATTGCACCTTTTCCCCTCCCCGCAGCTTCTCGATGGCGGCCCGCAGCTTCTGCTTGTCGGCGCCGCTGGCCTTCAGCTCCTGGCCGGCAGCCCCGCTGTCGTCCAGCGCGGCCAGCAGGAACCACTCGCTGGCGATGTAGGTATCGCCGCTGTCCTGTGCCAGCTTGTCGGTGACGTTGAGCAGGCGCGCCAGGTCGTTGCCGATGGACAGGTTGCCGGCCTGGCCGGTCACCTTTGGCAGTCTGTCCAGCGCTTCGCCCAGCCGTTCGCGCAGCACGGGCACGTTGACGCCGGCCTGCGCCAGCAGCGGGCGCGTGCTGCCGCCCTGCTGTTCCAACAGCGCGGTGAGCACGTGCACCGGCTCGATCATGGTGTGGTCGCGGCCCACGGCCAGCGACTGCGCGTCGGCCAGCGCCTGCTGGAAACGCGAGGTCAGTTTGTCCATCCGCATCGGGAGAACCTCAAGGTAGAAGGGGCCGGCGAACCCGACCGATGCTACCCAGATGCGGTTAAGCGGCGGTGTTTCAAGGCCTGCTGAGATCAGAGTTCACTGTAGGGTGGGCCTTCGCCCACCGTCTTCGCGACACCCGGAACGGCGGGCCTGGGCCCGCCCTACGCCTTCTTCTGAAGGGACAATGCGCCCAGCAGTACGGCCAGCGCGGCGTAGGCCCCGGCGAACTGCCAGAGGATGGTCGCGCGCAGCCCTTCGACGTTCCACGGCAGGTAGATGCCGCCGCGCGGATCCACCGAGTGGATGATGCCGAACAGCGTCAGCACCGCGCCCACCAGCAGCGCGACGACCGCGCGTCCGTTGCGCCCGTCGATCATCGCCACCAGCGCGGTGGTCCAGATCATCGCGGTGATGATGAAGCCGTTACCCAGGGTGACGATGGTGGCCAGATCGGGCAGGCCATGCCCATCCACGCCCTCGTACAGGGCGGCGAAACGGTCCGGCGCGATCCACGCCGGGTTGCCGAACTTGATCGTCAGCAGGTAGGCCACCGACGGCAGGAAGCCAAGCGCCACCGCGATGGCGTGCTTGCGCGGCGTTTCGGTGAAGGCCTGCACGGTGATGTCCAGGCCCACGTAGACGATGATCGGCGCCAGCACCGCCACCGGCAGCCACTGCACCAGGCCCGACACGTAGCCGAGCACGCCGCCGAGGCCGATGAAGATCCCCGTCAGCAGCGTGTAGCCCTTGCGCGCGCCCATGTGCTTGTACGCGGGCTGGCCGATGTACGGCGTGGTCTGCGCCACGCCGCCGCAGACACCGGCGACCAGCGTGGACACCGCCTCGGCCAGCAGCACGTCGCGCGTGCGGTAGTCGTCGCCCGCGGCGCGCGCGCTCTCGCTGACGTTGATGCCGCCGACCACCATCAACAGACCGAACGGCAGCAGCAGCGGGAGGTACGGCACGGTGTAGGCCAGGCCATCCAGCCAACCCAGTGTGGGCAGCGGCAGCGTCAGCGCGAGCGGCACCGCCTCGGGCACCTTGAAACCCGGCGCACCCAGGCCGGCCAGGCCCAGCCCGTAATACAGCGCGGTACCGACGATGAAGGCCAGTAGCACGCCGGGCAGCTTCACCGGCAACTTCCCCTTCGCCACCAGCACGTACAGCAGCAGGCCGAAGGTGACGAAACCGACGATGGGCTGGCGCAGTGTCTCGATCAGCGGCAGGAAGCCCAGCAGCGTCAGCGCCGCGCCGCCGATGGACCCCAGCAGGCCCGCGCGCGGCACCGCGCGCGTGACCGCATCGCCGAAGAACGACAACACCAGTTTCAGCACGCCCATCACCACCAACGAGGCCATGCCGAGCTGCCAGGTGGCGGTGGCCGCGGCCTGTTCGTCCAGGCCGGCCTGCTTGAAACCGACGAACGCCGGTCCCAGCACCAGCAGCGCCATGCCGATGCTGGTGGGCGCATCCAGGCCCAGCGGCATCGCGGTGACGTCGTCGCGTCCGGTCTTTGCCGCCAGCCGGTGCGCCATCCACGTGTAGATCAGGTTGCCGACCAGCACGCCCAGCGCGGTGCCCGGGAACATGCGGGTGAACACCACCTCGGCGGGGAACTGGAAGATGCCGATCAGCGCAGCGGCGATGAAGCCGAGGATGGACAGGTTGTCCACCACCAGGCCGAAGAAACCGTTGAGGTCGCCGGGGACGAGCCATTTGCCGCTGCGGGTCTGTGAAGTCATGGGAGGAGGAGTGAGTGGAGAGGAGTGAGAAGTGAGTAAAAGCAGAGCCAGGTGCTCGCGGGCTTTCCGCTCACTCCTCACTCCTCCCCACTCACTCCTGCTTCAAAAGGATACGTCCACCGCATGCCGCGACCACAGCACTGACTGGTGGCCGGTGGCCTGCTTCCACGCCAGGCGGATCGCCTCGATATCGGCCCGGCGCTGCGGGGTGTCCTCGTGCAGCACCACCAGCACCTTGGTCTTCAGCCGGTTGGGTTCCTTCGCGCCGCGGAACAGCCACTGGCCGTAGGCGTCGAAGACGGTCAGGCCGTCGGGGAAGCGCGCGGTCACTTCCTTGTCCAGGAAGGCGCGCCACGTCGCCTCGGTGATGGGCTCGGCCTGCGGACGGTCGGCCGGTCCGGTCTCTTCCCCCACGCCGAAGTACAGCTCGCTGCGCACCCAGCCGTTCGCGCTGGCCGGACGCAGCACATCGCCTTCCAGCGCGGCGGTGGTGGCAGGGGCGGGCGCGACGGGCGGCGTGGACGCACATCCGGCCAGCGCGAGAAGGACCAGCAACCAGACAACACGATGGGACATGGGGAAGACCTCGCGGGAGAAGGGCAGGATGGAGCACGCCGCCGCGATGGCCATATGACGCGACGGCATAAGGTGATGGACAGCGGAGATGACGCACGGTCCGCAGCAGTGGTTAATATATCGCTTCATCGCAATATAGCGATAGACTTCGCGCCCCTCCCCCTCGCCCCACGAGACCCGCATGTCCCACCCCGTCCTTGCTCCGCTCGGCGCCGCCATCGTGCTGGCGCTCGCCCTCCCCGCCCATGCCCAGACCGCGCCTGCCGGCGCCACCGACCTGGACGCGGTGATCGTCACCGGCACCCGTGCCACCGACCGCACCGCGCTGGAGTCCACCTCGCCCATCGACGTGCTGACCGCCGAGGACATCCGCAAGGCCGGCGTGCTCAACGGCGAACTCGGCAGCGCGCTGCAGGCGCTGCTGCCCTCGCTGAACTTCCCGCGCCAGTCCAACTCCGGCGGCGCCGACCACATCCGCGCCGCGCAGCTGCGCGGCCTGAGCCCCAACCAGGTGCTGGTGCTGGTCAATGGCAAGCGCCGCCACACCAGCGCGCTGGTCAACACCGACAGCAAGATCGGCAAGGGCAACACGCCGGTGGATTTCAACGCCATCCCGGTCAGCGCGATCAAGCGCATCGAAGTGCTGCGCGACGGTGCCGGCGCCCAGTACGGCTCCGATGCCGTGGCCGGCGTCATCAACGTGATCCTCAACGACGCGCCGGAAGGCGGGGCGTTCGAAGCCAGCTACGGCGCACACCACACCAAGGTGGAGCCGATCGACCAGACCGTCACCGACGGCCAGACCGGCTTCTTCAGTGCGCAGGTCGGCGACCGTATCGGCGATGGCGGTTTCTTCCGTGTCGGTTTGGAATACAAGCAGCGCGAGGGCACCAATCGCGCCGGCTTCGACCAGATCCCGTTCTTCGAGGAGCAGACGCCCGACAACCTGGCGCTGGCCGGCCAGCGCAACTACGTGCTGGGGGACGGCAGCTCGCGCGACATCAACGCGTGGCTCAACGCGGCCGTGCCGCTGGGCGAATCGGCCGAGTTCTATGCGTTCGGCACGTACCACCAGAGCGATACCGAAGGCGCCAACTATTTCCGCTACCCCGATGGCGTGGCGAACTGGAAGGAGGTCTACCCGAACGGCTACCGCCCGATCTCGGAAGGCGACAACCTGGACCTGGCCGGTGTGGCCGGTGTGCGCGGACAGTGGGGCGACTGGGACTACGACGCCAGCCTCAACCACGGCCGCAACGCATTCACCTACCGCCTGCGCAACTCGCTCAACGCCTCGCTCGGCCCGACCAGCCCGACGCGCTTCAAGACCGGCGATTACGAATCCGGCCAGACCCTGGTGAACCTGGACCTGAGCCGCGTGTTCGGCGCGCATACGTTCGCCACGGGCGTCGAGTTCCGGCACGAGACGTTCGAAACGGGCGCCGGCGACCCGGCATCCTATGCCGCCGGTCCCTTCACGGACCGTCCGACCGGCTCGCAGGCCGGCGGCGGACTGACGCCGCAGGACACCGCCGACCTGGACCGCGACGTGTCCAGCATCTACGCCAGCCTCAGCAGCCAGTGGGGCGAGAAGTTCACCACCGACATCGCCGCGCGCTACGAGCACTACGACGACTTCGGCGGCGAGCTGACCGGCAAGCTGGCCGCCCGCTACGAGTTCGCGCCTGCCTTCGCGCTGCGCGGCTCGGTGTCGAACAACTTCCGCGCCCCCTCGCTGAGCCAGATCGGGTTCGAATCCACCTCCACCGGCTACGACGCCTCCGGCCAGCTCACCCAGGGCCGCCTGCTGTCGGTCAACAATCCCATCGCCCGGGCGCTCGGCGCACAGGATCTGGACCCGGAGAAATCGCTGAACCTCAGCGTCGGCTTCACCAGCCGCATCGGCGAGCACTTCGACGTGTCGCTGGACGTGTTCCGCATCGACATCGACGACCGCGTGGCCCTCACCGAACGCATCGGTGGCGATGCACTGACCGACTTCGTGCTGGACACCTTCGGCGTGCCCGGCGTGCAGAGCGCCAACTTCTTCATCAACGCCGCCGACACCCGCACCGAGGGCGCCGAACTGGTCGCCAACTGGCGGCAACCGCTGGGCGACGGCAACCTGCTGCTGACCGGCGCGTACAGCTACGCCAAGACGGAATTGAAGAACATCGCGACCACGCCGGCCGAACTGCTCGCCATCGACCCGGGCTACGTGCTGTTCGGCGTGGAGGAAAGCAACACGCTGACCGACGCCGCCCCGCGCACGCGCGGCACCTTCACCGCCATCTGGGATACCACGCAGTGGTCGCTGCTGGGCCGCGTGAGCCGCCACGGCAGCGCCAAGCGCGTGTTCAACTTCGGAGGCGGCTTCGAGCCGGAGCAGACCTATGGCGCCGAGTGGCAACTGGACGCGGAAGTCGAGTACCGCGTGTCGCCGAAGTGGAGCGTCGCCCTCGGCGGCCTGAACCTGACCGACGAGTACCCGGACCTGTCGAGCGCGGACATCTCCTACTTCGGCAACCTGCCCTACGACGTGCTGTCACCCATCGGCAGCAACGGTGCGTACTACTACACGCGGGTGCGCTACACGTTCTGAGTTGGACAGACGTCATCCCGGCGCAGGCCGGGATGACGGTCATGCAGCGTGCGCCATGCGCACGGCCCCGGCATTGCGGACGCACGGCGTCGTGCGCATGGCGCACGCTACAGGAAGCGCGCGCGCTCCTCCTCCGTCGGCACATGGCACGCGGTGGTGCCGAACAGGCGATAGCGATTGCGCGCGATCCACCGGTACACCGGATCGCGCACGAAACGCGGTACCCACGCGATGACGCCCGCCAGGCGCCATGCTCCGCCCAGCCCGGTCAGCACGCGCCGGATGGCGTCGCTGTCGGTCCACGCGCGCTCGCCGTCGACCAGCAGGAACGATGCGGGGTCGTCAGGATCCAGTCCATGCCGCGCCAGCAACGCGCGACCCGCGTCCGTCTGCATCGCCGCGAAACGATAGCGGCCCTCACGGTCGTGCTTCAGCAGGAAACGCACCCAGCCGTTGCACAGCACGCAGATGCCGTCGAAGACGATGACCGGCACTCGCGGACTGGATGAATCCCTTGTCGTCACGCAACCTCTCCATCAAACAGGATGATTCCCCTCTCCCCGCGTGCGGGGAGAGGGTGCCAACGGCGGGTGAGGGGGGAACGGAGCCTGCCACCCATCGCGCCACCGCAACGGCGCAACGCGCGATGCACTGACGCTCGCTCCCCGTGTCGACAACGAGCAGCGCCCCTCATCCGTCCTCCGGGCACCTTCTCCCCGCAGGCGGGGAGAAGGACAGCCATTCACTCGCTGCGTACATCCAGCCAGCCCGTGTAGTGCACCAGCAGTCCGACGAGCGGCAACCAGGCCCGCACATCGAACGCGTAACGCTCGCCGTCCGCGAATTCGCGCGCGCCGACGCCGGTGAACCAGCGTGGCGGTAGCGACACGCCGAACACACCGACCCGGACGACACGCCAGACTATCGCCTCGTTTACGACCTCCAGGTGGAACCCGAACGTCGCTACGCCCAATCGTTCGCACAGCACGTCACCCTCGCGCCACAGCCGCGAGGGCATGGCGCGGCCTCCGATGAAACGGGTCCATCGTTCGTGGTCAGGTGATGCGTCGATCTTGACGCACAGTGGGCCTGCGCCCGCGGGTGGCAGGTGCGTGGCAGCGGCAATGAGTCGGGACAGCACGCCGGATCCGCGTTCGACCCGTACCTCGCCCGTGTAGCGCTGCAGGCCCTGCGCCGCGTGCAGGGCGCGCACGGGTGCCGGCAGCGTGGCGAACGCCGGTCCCAGCAATGCTGCGAACAACGGGCTTACGCCTACATCCACGCCAGCGTGGCGATGCGGCCGCTGCGGCCGTCGCGGCGGTGGGAGAAGAAGCGGTCGGGTTCGCTGATCGTGCAGAGATCGCCGCCATGGATGTCATCCGCCCGCATGCCACGCGCGACGAGGCGGCGACGCGCGAGCGCAGGCAGGTCGGCCAGCCAATGGCCCGGACGCGTCGGCACGAACGCCGCGGCCGCGCCCGCATCCTGCGAGACGAAGGCGGCGAAGACGTTCTCGCCGACTTCGTAACGCCGCGGCCCCGCCGCCGGCCCGATCCACGCCACCACGTCCGCGGCCGGTGTGCGCATGGCCGCCAGCGTCGCCTCCAGCATGCCCTTCGACAGCCCCGGCCAGCCGGCGTGCGCGGCGGCGATCTCGCGGCCGTCCTTTGCCGCGAACACCACCGGCAGGCAGTCGGCGGTGAGGATGGCCAGCACCACGCCCGGCGTCGTCGTGACCAGCGCGTCGGCGACGGGCTCGGGCGCATCGCGGTCCGGGGGTCCGTCCACGCGCACGACATCCGTGCCATGCACCTGTTTCAGCCAGTGCGGCGTCGACGGCAGGCCGGCCAGTTCGGCCAGCTGCGCGCGATTGCACGCCACCGTGGCCGGATCGTCGCCGTCGGCCGCGTACTTGTTGCCCAGGTTGAAGTGGTCGAACGGCGCCTGCGACACGCCCGCGCCATGGCGCAACGTGGTGAACGCGTGCACGCCCCGCGGCGCGGGCCAGGCGGCCTGCACGACGGGCGCACGATTCACTTGCGCTGCGCCTGCGTGTCCGCGCGCAGGGCCGCCAGCAGCGCCAGCATGTCGGCCGGCACCGGCGCCGTGACGCGCACCGGTTCACCGCTGACCGGATGCGCGAACTCCAGCGTCTCGGCATGCAGGGCCTGACGGCGGAAGCCCCGCAGCACCGCGATCAGTTCGTCGCTGGCGCCCTTCGGCAGGCGCAGCGGGCCGCCGTACAGCGGATCGCCGACGATCGGGTATTTGATGTGCGCCATGTGCACGCGGATCTGGTGGGTGCGCCCTGTCTCCAGCCGGCATTCCAGCGCGGTATGCGCGCGGAAGCGCTCGCGCAGGCGGTAGTGGGTGACGGCGTCGCGGCCATCCTCGCGCACGGCCATCTTCAGGCGGTCGCGCGGGTGGCGGTCGATCGGCGCATTGGCGGTGCCGCCGGAGACCATCGCACCGACCACGATCGCCAGGTACTGGCGATGCACGTCGCGCGAGGCCAGCTGCGCCACCAGCGAGGTGTGCGCCGGCAGCGTGCGCGCCACCACCATGACACCCGAGGTGTCCTTGTCCAGCCGGTGCACGATGCCCGCGCGCGGCAAGGCCGACAGCGACGGATCGCGGAACAGCAACGCATTGACCAGCGTGCCGGTGGGATTGCCGGCACCGGGATGAACCACCAGTCCGGCGGGCTTGTCCAGCACGAAGACGTGCTCGTCCTCGTACAGGATGTCCAGCGGGATGTCTTCCGGCTCGGCGTGGGTCTGGGTATCCAGCACCACGTCCAGGCTGGCGGTCTCGCCGCCGCGCACGGGGTCGCGCGGGCGCACCACCTGGCCATCCAGCAGCGCATTGCCGGACTTGATCCACTCGGTCAGGCGCGACCGGGAGAACTCGGGGAACAGCTCCGCCAGCGCGGCGTCGAAGCGCCGGCCGGCAGCGCTGGCGGGCACGACGGCCGTGCGTGGGGTGTCGGAGGAATCGGGGGAATCGGGTTCGGTCATGCGGGAAAACGTCCAGGAAGGCCATGCCGCCGGTCCGTATTGGCCGATTGTTCATGGCGAAGGCGGCGCCTAGGCTATCATCGACAGCCTGTTTCCCTGCCGCGGCCTGCCGCCAGCCCATGACCCAGCGTGCCCTTCCCCGCCTTACCCGCCCCTCCGCGTCCGCCCGTCTGGTCCTGCTGGCACTGGCGATCGCCTTCGCCGGGACCGGCTGCGGCAAGATCTTCAAGAAGAAGGAAGCACCTGAGAACCAGCCGGTCGAGGTGATGTACCAGGAAGCGCACCAGGCCATGGCCAACAACAACTGGGAGCGCGGCCTGACCAGCTTCCGCCGCCTGATCGCCCAGTATCCCTACGGCCCCTACACCGAGCAGGCCCTGATGGAAACGGCCTATGCCGAGTACAAGGCCGGCAAGCTGGACGACGCGGTGACCACCATCGACCGCTTCATCCGCACCTACCCCACGCACCGCAACATCCCGTACATGTACTACCTGCGCGGGCTGGCCAACTCCAACCGCGACACGGTGTTCCTGCAGAAGGTGTGGCGCCTGGACGCCAGCCGCCGCGACCTGGCCACGCCGATGCAGGGCTACAACGACTTCAACCGCGTGGCCGAGAACTACCCCAACAGCCGCTACGCCGCCGATGCCCGCCAGCGCATGGTGGCCCTGCGCAACCAGTTCGCCCTGCACGAACTGGACACCGCCCTCTACTACCTGCGCCGCGACGCCTATGTGTCGGCCGCCAGCCGCGCCAAGTACCTGCTGGAAACCTATCCGCAGAGCGCGCACCAGAACGACGCCGTCGCCGTGCTGGCCGAGGCCTACACCCGCCTGGGCAACGAAGCCCTGGCCGCCGATGCCCGGCGCGTGCTGGAGTTGAACGACCCGCAGCACCCCTGGCTGGCCGGCAAGTGGCCGGACTATCCGTGGATGGTGCGTCGCCTGAACCCGTTCGCGGGCGAGAAGTCCATCAACACCGCCGAGCGCCGCAACGACGACTGAGCCCAGCGCGATCGTCCGGAAGAAAGGGCCTTAGGGCCCTTTCTTCGTTTGGGGTCGGATCATTCGGCCGCGCTGGCCCTGTCCCAGTCGAAGCGCGTCAGTACCGCCAGCTGCTGCGGCTCGATCACGCCGTTGTGCTGGATGCCGTCGATCACCCAGGTGGGAAATACGGTCACGCCGGCCGCCGCGCATGTCGACGTCATCGGCGTGTTGCGCCCGCCGGGCGAGCACTCCACATAGGGCAGCCGGTCCGCCGCATGGCCGAAGCGGCGCTTCTGCTGCCGGCATTCCACGCACCATGACGCGCCATAGAACTTGGCGCCGTAATCGGACAGGTGCTGGGCCAGTGCCGCCGCACGACGGCTTTCCGGACGCTGGTGCAGCAGTCCGCTCTGATGCACGTGAAGGACAGCCACGACCAGCAGTACCGGCAACGCCTGCACCACCCACCACCGCTGCCAGGGCTGGCCGGGCGCGGACACGGGGCGGCGCAGCTGCAGCCAGCCGAACATCGCCGCCAACACCGCCAGCGAAGCCAGGCAGCCGATGCAGAAGGCGTCGAGCACCACAGCCCCCACCGCCGTGAGGTACACGCTGATCGCCAGCCCCAGCAGCACCAGCCGCCACTGCCGCTGCCACCGCAGCAGCGGCGACGCCTTGCGCGACAGCGACACCCACACGATCACCGCATACAGGCCGAAGCCCCACAGTGCCATCGGCAGGCCCATTAGCGTGGACCAGCCGCTGCGCTGGATCGCATCGCACCCCCCATCGGCGCCGCAGAACGCAGAGGGCGACCCGCTCCCCGCCGTCCAGGCCAGGTAGCCGGTGATCAGCAGGCCCAGCGCCGCCAGCGCCAGCATCACGCGATCCGGTGGCGTCGCCACGCGCGGTACCGAGCCCGCCTGATGCACGTGATGCGCCTTGCGCTTCTTCTTTCGGGTGGTCATGCGGATCTCCGGGGGGTGCGTTCGCGGCGCAGTCGCCGGCTCACAGCGCGTACTTGTTGGTGATCGGGTAGCGACGCTCGCGGCCGAACGCGCGACGCGAGACCTTCGGTCCGGGCGCGGCCTGGTGGCGCTTCCACTCGTTGATGCGTACCAGCCGCAGCATGCGGTCCACGGTGGCGGCATCGAAGCCGGCGGCGACGATCTCGTCGCGCGACTGCTCCAGGTCCACGTAGCGGAACAGGATGGCGTCCAGCACGTCGTACGGCGGCAGCGAATCCTGGTCCTTCTGGTTCTCGCGCAGTTCGGCCGACGGCGGACGCTCGATCACGGCCGGCGGGATCACCGGCGCGCCACCCACGGTGTTGCGCCAGCGCGCCAGCGCGAACACCTCCGTCTTGTACAGATCCTTGATCGGCGCGTAACCGCCGCACATGTCGCCGTAGATGGTGGCGTAGCCGACCGCGTACTCGCTCTTGTTGCCGGTGGTCAGCAGCAGGCCGCCGAACTTGTTGCTCAGCGCCATCAGGATGACGCCGCGGCTGCGCGACTGCAGGTTCTCCTCGGTGGTGTCGGCGGGCGTGTCGCCGAACACCGGACCGAGCGCCTCCAGGAAGCCCTTGAACGGCGCCTCGATCGAGATGGCTTCCAGCTTCACACCCAATGCCGCGCACTGCTCGGCGGCCAGGTCGTTGGACAGGCCCGCGGTATAGCGCGACGGCAACCGCACCGCGGTGACGTTCTCCGCGCCCAGCGCGTCCACCGCCAGCGCCAGCACCAGCGCCGAATCGATGCCGCCGGACAGGCCCAGCCACACCTTCGAGAAGCCGTTCTTCCCGCAGTAGTCGCGGATGCCGCGCACGATCGCGCGCCAGGCCAGCGCGTCGCGGCTCTCGTCGCCGTCGTCCATCCACACCACGGGACTGAACTTCCGCGCGGCCGCGTCGAAATCCACCACCAGCCACTGGTCGGTGAACGCCGCCGCCGCCGGGTGCACGGCGCCATCGCCGTCCGCCACCACCGATGCACCGTCGAACACCACCGCGTCCTGACCGCCCACCACGTTGAGGTAGGCCAGCGCCATGCCGGTCTCACGCGTACGCTCGGCGATCAGCGCGTCGCGCTGCGCATGCTTGTCGCGGTCGAACGGCGAAGCGTTGGGCACCAGCGTCATCACGGCGCCCGCGCTGGCGGTGTCGGCCAGCGGTTCGGGAAACCACAGGTCTTCGCAGATCACCAGGCCCAGGGGCACGCCTTTCACGAGGAACGTGCAGGCGCCCCCATCCGGGTCCACGTCGAAGTAGCGGCGCTCGTCGAATACCGCGTAGTTGGGCAGTTCGCGCTTGCGGTAGGTGGTCTCGACCGCGCCGTCGCGCAGCACGCTGGCCGCGTTGTAGACCACGCTGCCCGCGCTCTGCGGCCAGCCCACCACGGCGACGATGCCGTGCGTGGTGGCCGCGATCTCCGTCAGTGCGGTCTCGCAGTCGGCCAGGAAGCGCGGCCGCAGCAGCAGGTCTTCCGGCGGATAGCCGCTGACCGCCAGTTCGGGGAACAGCACCACGTCGGCCCCGTACTCGTCGCGCGCCTCGGCGATCATGCGGCGGATGTTGTCGCTGTTCTGCGCCACCGCGCCGACCGGGAAATCGAACTGCGCCATCGCGATGCGGAGGATCTGGGTCATGTCGGCCTTCGATGGGAACGAACGCCGGCATTATCCCAGACCGCGCACCCGGCGCCGCGCGAAAAAAGCCCCGCGGCGTCCGGGACGCGCGCGGGGCAGCGCAGGAAGCGATGCGCGAGACGGGGAATCAGCCCGCCAGGCGGGCGGCGATACGCTGCTGCTCGTCCTTCAGCGCCTGCGGGGTGCGGGCGCCGAACTCCTGCAGGTACTCGCCAAGGCTGGCGAACTCGGCCTGCCAGCCGGCGCGGTCGAAGCCGAACAGCAGTTCGTGGGCCTCGTCGCTGAGCGCCACGCCGTCCAGGTTGAGATCCTCGGCGCGCGGCAGGTGGCCGATAGGCGTTTCCACCGCATCCGCCTTGCCCTCGACGCGCCGGATCATCCACTCCAGCACGCGCAGGTTCTCGCCGAAGCCGGGCCACAGGAACTTGCCGTCGCCGCCCTTGCGGAACCAGTTCACGTGGAAAATCTTGGGCAGCTTCGCGCCAGCCCGGTCGAACGACAGCCAATGGGCGAAGTAATCGGCGAAGTTGTAGCCGCAGAACGGCTTCATCGCCATCGGGTCGCGGCGCATCACGCCCACCGCGCCGGTGGCCGCCGCCGTGGTTTCCGAACCCATCGCCGCGCCCACCAGCACGCCATGCGTCCAGTCGCGCGCCTCGAACACCAGCGGCACCAGCGAGGCGCGACGGCCGCCGAAAACAATGGCGCTGATCGGCACGCCCTGCGGATCCTCGGCCTTGGGCGAATAGCTGGGGCACTGCCGCGCGGAGACGGTGAAGCGCGAGTTGGGGTGCGCGGCCGGGCCGTTGGCCGGATCGTACTTGCGGCCCTGCCAGTCCAGCGCGGGCGTGCGCGAGTCCAGCCCTTCCCACCACGGCTCCTGGTCGTCGGTGACGGCGACGTTGGTGAAGATGGTGTGGTGGCTGATGGTGGCCAGCGCATTCGGGTTGGAGCCGTCCGAGGTGCCGGGTGCCACGCCGAAGAAGCCGGCTTCCGGGTTGATCGCATACAGGCGGCCATCGGCGCCCGGACGCATCCAGCAGATGTCGTCGCCGATGGTCCACACCTTCCAGCCGGCCTGGCGGTAGCCTTCCGGCGGGATCAGCATGGCCAGGTTGGTCTTGCCGCAGGCGGACGGGAAGGCGGCGGCGATGTAGTGCGTTTCGCCCTGCGGGTTCTCGATGCCGACGATCAGCATGTGCTCGGCCAGCCAGCCTTCGTTGCGGGCCTGGTGCGAGGCGATGCGCAGGGCGTGGCACTTCTTGCCCAGCAGCGCATTGCCGCCGTAACCGGAACCGAAGCTCTTGATGGTCAGTTCGTCGGGAAAATGCATGATGAAGCGGCGGTCCGGGTCCAGCTCGCCGGTGGAGTGCAGGCCCTTCACGAACGCACCTTCGCGCTCGATGCGCGCCAGCGCGGCCGTGCCCATGCGGGTCATGATGCGCATGTTCGCCACCACGTAAGGCGAATCGGTGATTTCCACGCCGCAGCGCGAGAGCGGCGAGTCGATCGGGCCCATGCAGTAGGGGATGACGTACAGCGTGCGCCCGCGCATGCAGCCGGCGAACAGCGCATCCATCTTCGCGTGCGCCTCGGCCGGGGCCATCCAGTGGTTGTTGGGGCCGGCGTCTTCCTGCTGCGGCGTGCAGACGAAGGTCAGGTGCTCCACCCGCGCCACGTCGCTGGGGCTGGAGCGGTGCAGCCAGCTGTGGGGGTGGGTTTCCGGGTTCAGCGGCAGCAGGGTGCCGTCGGCCAGCATCTGCTGGGTCAGCCGCGCGTTCTCGGCGTCGCTGCCGTCGCACCAGTGGATGTGGTCCGGCTGGGTCAGCGTGGCGACTTCCGCAACCCAGGCGTTCAATGCGTCCAGCGAACTGCCCGGAAATTCGTTGCGTTTGAAAACATCGACCGCTGCGTTCATGCCACGCCCTCGAGAAGTGAGACCAAAATGATACCAATGTCTTGTCCTTCAGACGAGGAGAACGTCGAGGGACGGTCATCACCGCCGGTCGGGCAGGGGTGACCCCGTCTCACGGATGCCCAAGAAAGCCCGTCGCACAAGGCTTTCCTGCCTGTGGAAGGGGTTCCGGGACAGGCGGATGGAGCTCCGAAGGCCATCGATCGGGCTCGGAGAGCCAACGACGGGGCTCTGCCATCCCATCGATGGGGCTCTGAGCGCCATCGATGGCGCTCCCAGTGCCATCGATCACCCTTGGAGCCCCATCGATCGGGCTCGGAAGGCGATCGGTGGAGCTCAGAGCGCGATCGATGGGGCTTGCCGGGCGATCACTGGAGCCAACCGGGCCATCGATGGCCTTCCGACCCCGATCGACGACATTCCGGGCTCGATCTCCGCCACCGCGCCTACACCTGGCGCGAGCGTCGGTAGGGATTGAACAACTGCAGCAGCCACGGCTTCTGCGCCAGCACCAGGCTGACGCCCACCCGGTCTTCCGCCGGCAGGGTGGCGTCCCGGGCCAGCAGGGCGTCGAACTCGCGCGCCACTTCCTCCAGCCGCTGGCGCAGCTGCTTCACCCCGTCGATGCTCAGGCTGCCGCTGAGCAGCAGCAGCGCGTCCTGCTCGCCGTCGAAGGGGTCGGCGAAGTAGTCGGTCAGCAGGGTGTGGCGGAAATAACGCTCCATCGGCCCGTCGGCGCGCCAGCGGAAATTGCGCGCCGTCAGCGCGCGACCGCGGTTGCCCGGCATCAGTTCGATGATGCCCAGCCGGTCCAGCTTCACCAGCAGCCCGGTCCACTGCGCCGTCGTGAAGCCGAAGTGGCCCATCACGTCGTCCTCGCGCCAGCGGTTGAGGGTGAGGAACAGCGCCATCAACAGCCGCGGGTCGTCCACCAGCGCCTGTTCCTGCGCCTCGCTCAACTGCGCCATCGCCTTGCGCCCGCGCGAGGCCTCGGCGCTGAGTTCGGCCAGGCCGACGTCCAGCACGTCGCAGATCTGCTCCAGCCGCTGCAGGCTCATCGCCCGCCGGGAGAACATGCGCTTGACCGCCGCTTCGCTCATGCGGATGCGACCGGCCAGCTCGCGGTAGGTCAGTTCCTGCGCGCGCAGGCAGCGCTTCAGAGCATCGATCAGGTCCACCGAGACGGCCATCGGTAGCGCATTCCTATACCGGGTGTTGCGCGGGAGCTTACCTCGTCGATGCCGGTTGAACCGCCCGGCGTGCCGCGACAAGGCTGCGACACCCTGGAGGAACCCGCATGACCCGCCTGATCGTCCGCTCGCTGACCCTCGCCCTGGCCACCGTCCTCTCGGGGGGCGTGGCCCTCCCCGCGCAGGCCGCGCCGCAGTCCGACGGCGCCAGCCGGCTGTCGCAGGCCAGCCTGGAGGCCTCCATCGAAGTGCCGGTCGCGGTGATCCACGCCCTGGGCCATGGCGCCTCCGCGGTGGTCGCCGGCGTGGCGGTGGTGGCCGGCAGCGTGGCGGTGACTGTCTCTCTCGCGGCGGCAGGCGTGGTGGGCGCGGCCTCGTTCGTGGTCTACCTGAGCGCGGAGGCGATCAAGCGGCTCGGCATCGCGGTGGGCACGGCGATCAGTGTCGCGGCCGTGTCGACGGGCTGGATCCTCAGTGCGGCCGGTGAAGCGCTGTGCTTCATCGCCAACGACGCCGCCCGACCGCATATCCACAGCCACCGCTACGGCGGGTGATCGCGTGATGCGCGCACTCACCGCCCTGCTTCTCGCCTTCGTCCTCGCGCTGCCGGGGACGGCGCATGCGGGCGATGCATGCAAGTCATTGGAAATGCCGCCGCACAAGGTCGCGGATGCTGCGCGCACCGCCTTGCTGGCGGCGCAGCAGTTGGACGAGGTGGACGCACCGGTCGCCCTGATCGCGCGCGTCGGGACCGACCTGTCCAAGCAGGGCCTGGTCTACAGCCATGCCGGCTTCGCGGTGCGCGACCACGCCCACGGGCGCTGGACGGTGGTGCACCTGCTCAACGAATGCGGCAGCGACCGCTCCGGCCTGTACGCGCAGGGGCTGGTGAACTTCTTCGCCGACGACCTGGTGAATCAGGACCTGCGCATCGTGTGGTTCGCTCCCGAGATCGCCGACCGGCTGGCGGTGCGCTTGCAGCAGATGCCGCGGCACAGCCTGCACCACCCGCGCTACAACCTGATCGCGCGTCCCGGCAGCGAGGACTACCAGAACTCGACCGCCTGGATCGTGGAAGTGATGGCCGCCGCGCTCGCCGACCGCGGGATCTACGATCGCCGCAGCGCCTACGCCTTCGCCCGCGGCGATGGCTTCGTGCCGGACACGGTGCACATCGCCTACTCCAAGCGCGTACTGGGCGGTCTGTTCTCCGCCAACACCGACTTCACCGACCATCCGGTCGGCACGCGATTGTCCGGCGACTATCCCGTCGTCACCGTGCGTTCGATCTTCCGCTGGCTGGAGCGCAGCGGGTATGTGCGCGAGCAGCGGGAATGGCGGGGTGGTGTGCGGCAGCGGGCGATGGGGCCGGCGTGAGTCGTTCCGTGGGGTGTACCTTGGCCCACCTTGGACCCGCCCGCCTTTCCCAAACGTCCGAGGCCCATAATCCATCGCAATGAATGCGACGTGTTCATATTGCCGTACACGGATGAGTTCCGATCAGGAGTAGTGAAGGAGTCATCGAGCACGACTCCGGGCTCCGCCGGCATGATCCGTTACGATTCGGCTTATGACTAAAGGTGAGGAGCCTCATTTGGTTCTGCGGGGGGAGTTGCCACCCCGCCTCTTAAACCTTGCCGCTCGTAGCCAGGAACTCGACTGGACAGTACGAAGGCTCGTTGGCGAGCTTGCAATTCCTCAGGGAGTACGGCCCGGTGTCGCATCGGCCCTGTACACCCTTTCGCTGGAGCATGGAACAGGAGTTCTTTCCCTCCTGAGCGCCGGGAACACGGCCTCGGCGTTGGCGCTCCTGCGGCCACAGGCGGAAGCTCTCGGGAGGGCTTGCTGGGCAAGGTATGTGGCCGGGGACCAGTGGCTAGATCAACTAGTCGAGGACTTGGCTCCTGGTGAAAGGCCTTCTCAATTTCACAAGAGGCCCGACCGAGTCCTTGAAGATCTTCACGGGAAGGCTCCTCCTTTCATCCTCAACTCGCTAGGTATCGTGCTATCCGACAAGCTCATGGCCTGCTTGCATGATCTAACGCATGGTGGCCGCAGCATGATCTTCGGCCAAGCCCGGGGCCATGTAGCCGAGATCCTGCTCGAATGCATTCTGCTTTCCAACGCCATTACCAATCATGCAGCGGCTGAACTGGTTAGTCTTTGCACCCCGCCAGGCTCCCAGATCGCGCGCCGTCTCAACAAGCTATCTCGCGTTTACAGGGATTGCTTTCTGAAAATACCTCACGGATGGAGTCCTGCCCCAAGCTGGCTGCTTCCCCACGGCTACCTGCACGGACATAACACGGAATGCCATCCCGAGCTCGCTGACGCGCTCGGCTATTGCTGGGAGGCTTGGATCCCGGGCCTTGCTGCGCCCCATGCCCCGCTGACTGATTGATACCAAGGTCAGACCAGATTCCTTCGAAGACCTTCAAAAATCGGCCGATCCTGTAGGCTGAATCTTTGCGCGACGTGACCCAGTCACACAACAACCACACGCGCGGTGGGTCAAGGCCCACCCTACAGAACTCAGTTGGGAATCAGCGTCGAGATGACGTGTTCGAGATAGGTCTCGAATTCTTCCGAGGTCATGCGCGGCTGCTGCAGCTGCAGCGACAGCTGCAGGAAGCCCACGTAGGCGGCATACGTCAGGCGCGCACGGTGGGTGGCGTCGGTGCGCTGCAGGCCGGCCTGGCGGAACATCGCCACCAGGTAGTCCAGGCGACGCTGGGAGATGCGGTCGATCACCGGCTGGACGGAGGGATGGTCCAGCGCCTTCAGCAACTCGCTGTAGATGATGTGCGGCTTCACCTCGTGGCCGACCAGCTGGAACAGCGCACGCAGGCGCTCGCGCGGATCGGCCACCTGTTCCAGGCTGCCGAAGATGCTTTCCTGTTCCACGGCCTCCCAGCGCTCCAGCGCCGCCTGCAGCAGGGCATCGCGCGACGGGAAGTGCCAGTAGAAGCTCCCTTTTGTGACACCCAGCCGGCGGGCCAGCGGTTCCACCGCCACGGCCGAGACACCCTGCTCCGCAATGAGATCGAGGGCGGCCTGGGCCCAATCGTCCGCACTCAGGCGCGCGTTGCGCGAGGGGGCGGGGGGGCTGCTGTCGGGGCTGGGTGTGTTCATGTTCGCATTTAACCATACGGCGAGGTGTGTAGCGGTATGTATGTTGCGACGCACAACAAAATAAATACAAATCAATCAGTTGCATTGGAAACGCGTATCACGAACCGATTGACTGCTCTAAATGAGACAACCCATACTAGCCCGTATGGTGCAGCATGCCTCCCTTCCCTTCTCCGCCGTGTCCGGCTCCGCCACCGGAACGGACCGCGTGCCGGTCGGGCAAGGGGCCTTCTCGCTGGCGATCCGCCGCTTCCCTTCCCCGCGCGCACTGCAGGGGCACCCTGCCCTGGTGTATGCACACGGCTTCGGCCAGACGCGTGGCGCGTGGAACCGCACCGGCCTGGCGATGGCCGCGCACGGCTACGCCGGCCTGGCCTACGATGCGCGCGGTCACGGCGAGTCGGACCGCAATGCCGCCGGGCTGCCCTACACCGGCGACCAGTTCGCCGATGACCTGATCGTGGTGGCCGGCGAGCAGCCCGAGCCGCCGGTGCTGGTGGGCGCGTCGATGGGCGGGCTGTTCGGCCTGATCGCAGAGTCGCGCTGGCCCGGGCTGTTCCGCGCCATGGTGCTGGTGGACATCACCCCGCGCTGGGAGCACGCCGGCCTGCAGCGCATCCTGGCGTTCATGACGGCGTTTCCCGACGGCTTCGACTCGCTCGAGCACGCGGCCGACGCCATCGCGGCCTACCAGCCGCAGCGGCGCACGCGCAAATCCGCCGACGACCTGCGCGAGTTGTTGCGCGAAGGCGGCGACGGGCGCTGGCGCTGGCATTGGGATCCGCGCCTGGTGGACGAACTGGCCCGCGACAGCGCGCAGCACCAGGACGCCATCGCCGACGCCGCCCGCCGCGTACGGTGTCCCGTACTGCTGATCAGTGGCGGGCGCAGCGACCTGGTCTCGGAAAAGACCGTCGAAGAGTTCAAGACGCTGGTACCGCACGCGCGCCACATGCACCTGCCGCAGGCCACCCACATGGTGGCCGGCGACGACAACGACGCGTTTACCGCCACCGTGCTGGAATACCTGGCAGGCCTGCCGGCCGCGTCGGGCAACGCCGAATCCGATGTAACCGAATCCGTGTCCGGAGCAACCCCATGAGCATCGTCATCCCCTTCCTCGCCTTCCTGCTGGCGGGTGCGTTCGCCGCCTACCATCGGCTCCGGCTGGCCTACTGGGCCGCCATCACCGCCAGCCTGCTGGTGGCCTGCTGGCTGCTGGGCGCCAATCCCACCGCCACACTGGTGGCTGCGCTGGTGGTGCTGGCGATCGCGGTACCGCTGCTGATCCCCGCGATCCGCAAGCCGCTGATCACCGCCCCCGCGCTGGGCTTCCTGCGCCGCGCGCTGCCGCCGCTGTCGCAGACCGAGCGCATCGCGCTGGAGACCGGCTCGGTGGGCTTCGAGGGCGACCTGTTCACCGGCGACCCGGACTGGAACAAGCTTCTGGCCTACCCCAAGCCGCAGCTCACCGCCGAAGAGCAGGCCTTCCTCGACGGCCCGGTGGAAGAGCTGTGCAAGATGATCAACGACTGGGAAATCACCCATGTCCACGCCGATCTGCCGCCGGAGCTGTGGGACTACATCAAGAAGAACAAGTTCTTCGGCATGATCATCCCCAAGCAATACGGCGGGCTGGGCTTCTCCGCGCTGGCGCACCATAAGGTGATCCAGAAGATCGCCTCGGTCAGCAGCGTGGTCAGCTCCACCGTCGGCGTGCCCAACTCGCTGGGCCCGGGTGAGCTGCTCAACCACTACGGCACGCAGGAACAGAAGGACTACTACCTGCCGCGCCTGGCGATCGGCCAGGAAGTGCCCTGCTTCGGCCTGACCGGCCCGTTCGCCGGCTCCGACGCGACCTCGATCCCCGACTACGGCATCGTCTGCAAGGGCGAGTGGAACGGCGCCAATGTGCTGGGCATCCGCCTGACCTTCGACAAGCGCTACATCACCCTGGCCCCGGTCGCCACGCTCATCGGCCTGGCCTTCCGCATGTACGACCCGGACGGCCTGCTCGGCGACACGCGGGATATCGGCATCACCCTGGCACTGCTGCCGCGCGAGACCCCCGGGGTGGACGTGGGCCGGCGCCACTTCCCGCTGAACTCGCCGTTCCAGAACGGCCCCATCCACGGCCGCGACGTGTTCATCCCGCTGAGCCAGCTGATCGGCGGCGTTGAAATGGCCGGCAAGGGCTGGAACATGCTCAACGAGTGCCTGGCCGTGGGCCGCTCGATCACCCTGCCCTCCACCGCCAGCGGCGGCGCCAAGTTCGGCGCGCGCGTCACCGGCAGCTATGCGCGCATCCGCAAGCAGTTCGGCCTGTCGGTCGGTCGCTTCGAGGGCGTGGAGGAGGCGCTGGCCCGCATCGGCGGCAAGGCGTACGCGATCAGCGCGCTGTCGCAGGCCACCGCCGCTGCCGTGGACCGCGGCGACGTGCCGTCGGTGCCGTCGGCCATCGCCAAGTACCACTGCACGAACATGGCCCGCGACATCGCCAAGGACGTGATGGACGTGGTGGGCGGCAAGGGCATCATCCTGGGCCCGCGCAACTTCGCCGGCCGCGCGTGGCAGGCCTCGCCCATCGCCATCACGGTGGAAGGCGCCAACATCATGACGCGCAGCCTGCTGATCTTCGGCCAGGGCTCGATCCTGTGCCATCCCTACATCATCAAGGAAATGCGCGCTGCGCAGGATCCGGATGCCAAGGCGGGCATCCAGCAGCTCGATGCCGTGCTGTACCCGCACATCGGCGGCGCGATCTCCAACGCCGTGCGCTCGTTCTGGTTCGGCATCACCGGCTCGAAGATCGGCGCCGCGCCGGGCGATGCCTACACGAAGAAGTTCTTCCGCAAGCTGGACCGCTACGCGGCCAACCTGGCGCTGCTGACCGACATCTCGCTGGGCGCGCTGGGCGGCAAGCTGAAGTTCAAGGAATCGCTGTCGGGCCGCCTGGGCGACGTGCTCAGCCATTTGTACATGATGGGCGCGGTGCTCAAGCGCCACCACGACGAAGGCGCGCCGGAAGCCGACAAGCCGCTGCTGGCCTGGGCCTTCCACAACAGCGCCTATGAGATCGAACTGGCGCTGTCGCAGGCGCTCCGCAACTTCCCGATCAAGCCGCTGGGCTGGCTGTTGTGGCCGGTGGTGTTCCCGTTCGGCCGCCGTGCCGTGGCCCCGGGCGACCGCCTGAGCCACCGCGTCGCCATGCTGCTGATGGCGCCGAACGAAGCGCGCGACCGCCTGGGCCAGGGCGTGTTCCTGACCCCGTGCGAGAACAACCCCGGCGGTCGCATCGACAGCTACCTGGCTGCGGCCGTGGCCGCCGAGCCGGTGGAGCGCAAGTTCCTGAAGGCGCTGAAGACCAAGGACATCGAAGCTCTGGACTACAGCGCGCAGCTCGACGAGGGTGTGCGCGAGGGCTGGATCACCGTGGAAGAGCGCAAGCAGCTGGAAGAGTTGCGCGCGATCACGCTGGACACGATCACGGTGGACGACTTCGACGTGCACGAACTGCGCGCCGCGAGTTACTACGACATGCCCCAGCACAAGCGCCAGCCGCGCGAAGCGGCCTGACGCCCTTACCGGAAGACACGACGACGGCGGGCATGTCCCGCCGTCGTCGCGACAGGAGCCCACGATGAGCGCCGACGTCCTGAAGATCTACCGCAGCGTGAGCCGCAAACCCTTCGGCCAGTGGCTGTTCTCGCGCCTGATCTGCTTCAAGGCGCCCTACTTCGGCAGTATCGGCCCACGCATGGTGCGGCTGGAGCCGGGCCGTGGCGAGGCAACCATCCGGCACCGCCGTTCGGTCACCAACCACCTGGGCACCGTGCATGCGATCGCGCTGTGCAACCTGGCCGAGTTCGTCGGTGGGCTGACCACCGACGTCAGCATCCCGCGCTCGATGCGCTGGATCCCCAAGGGCATGACCGTCGAGTACCTGAAGAAGGCCGTAGGCACCATGCACGCCGTCGCCACGCCGGCGTTCGAGCCGCATGAATCGGCCGAGGGCTACGACCTGCCGATGGACGTGGTGGTCAGCAACCCGCAGGGAGAAGCGGTGTTTCGAGCGCGTATCGGCATGTGGGTGTCGCCGAAGCCGCCTCGCGAGGCGTCGCCGTTGTAGGAGCGACGTAAGCCGCGACCGCACGCTCCAGGGTGCCGGCGCTCTTGGTTGGTGCGAGAACGGATGCCTTGCGGTCGCGACTCACGTCGCTCCTACAGTGGCATTTCTCAAAGAAGCCAGATCGCCGCCAACGCCGCGATCGCCGGCACGCCCTGCACGTAGAAGATGCGCCGACTGACACTCCACGCACCGTAAAGCGCGGCGACGACCACGCACAGCAGGAAGAACACGACCACGTTCCACTGCGCAATCACCAGCCCCCACAGCAGGCCGGCGGCGAGGAAGCCGTTGTACAGCCCCTGGTTGGCCGCCAGCACGCGGGTGGTCTCGGCCTTCTCCGGCGTGTTGCGGAAGGTCTTCAGGCCCGCCGGTTTGGTCCAGAGGAACATCTCCAGCACCAGGAACCAGGCGTGCAACGCCGCCACCAGCACCACCAACACCGCCGCGATCACGCTCATTCCCGCTTCTCCGCTTGCCCGTGCGCAGCATAGCGGCGTCACACGGCTGCGTCAGCCCTTGATGACCCAGGCTGCCCGGAGGCCGCGTCGCGTTCGGCCGCGCGCTCGGACGGGAGTTTCCTTTCCTCGCGCAGCAGTTTCCATCCACTGAACGTGAAGGCGCTGGCCGCCAGCAGGCCGACGCCGAATACCGCGCTGGAGCCGAATGCGGACACGAACTTGTGCAGCCACACGAAGCTCAGATCGCCGCCGCGATAGATGACCGTGTCGATCGCGGCGCCGGCCTTGTAGCGCCACTCGCGATCGACGCGGGTATAGATGGTCTCGCGTGCCGGCTTGGTCAGCGAGAACTCGCTGGCCCGCGTGACCACCTGCACGATGGCCACCATCATCGGCAGCGGCGAGGCGGCCAGCAGCGAGTAGCCCAGGATGATCGCACCACCCGGGATGAGCAGCGCGGGGCCGACCCCGAAGCTGCGCAGCAACCAGCGCGTGACCAGCAGCTGGATGAACAGGGTCAGCGCGTTCACCGCCATGTCGATGCCGGCGTAGTACGCGGTACTGGCAGCCGGGTCGGTGTAGAACTTCCGCACGATCGCGGCCTGTTCGTTGTACAGCAGCGTGCCCACGCCCACGCCCATCACCACCAGCGACGCCAGCCAGCGCAGCAGCGGCTCGCGGGCGATCAGCTTCAGCCCGGCCAGCACTTCGCCCCCCATCGGCGTCTCGCCGCTGGTCGCCCTGCGTTCCTGCTCGCGCGCCACCGCCCACAGGCGCATGCGCAGCTGGCATACCACGCACACCACGAGGAAACCGGCCGACACCAGCATCAGGTTGGCGATGCCGATGCGCTCGACGAAAGTGCGGGTGAGAACGGGGCCGAGGATCGCGCCGACCGTGCCGGCCGCGCCGATGTAACCGTAGAACTTGCGCGCTTCGGCATTGCTGAAGACATCCGCCATGAAACTCCAGAACACCGCGACCGCGAACAGGTTGAACACCGCGATCCACAGGAAGAAGGCCATCCCGCGTCCCGGCATCCCGCTGTCGAACAGCATGTAGAACAGCAGCAGCGTGCCGATGAAAAAGCCGTAGACCGCCGGCAGGAACACGCGGCGCGGATACCGGCTGACCAGCCAGCCGTAGGCCGGTTGCAACAGCAGCATGATGATGAAGGTGCAGGTGAACAGCACCTGCAGGGTGAAATCCTTCAGCGCCAGGCCGCGCACGGCGAAGAACTCGATCATCGCGGGCGGGAAGACCGCCTGCACATCGCTGGAGGCGGCCATCGCCTCGCGCACCGGGCGCAGCACGTAGTAGCCGCTGAGCAGACAGAAGAAGTAGACGAACGCCCACAGCAGCGGCGGGGACTCGGACATCGCCGCACGGAATCGGCCGAACCGGGTGGTCGCTGGGGGAGACGGGTCCATGGGGCGCGGCCTGCGATCGCATCATCGGGACGCGGGCACCGCCCGCCTGTGGCGCGCAAGGTATCCGATGCACTGCAACATCGCCAGCCTTTTCGCCACGCACCGACTGGCCGGATCAAGGCCCGACCACGTGTGCGGCAGCCGCGCATCCCGGCAGAGCAAATGCTCTATCCCCCCCCGCTAGGTTCGGTCCGTCTTCGCAATCGGGCAGCATGTGTACGACTACATCATCGTGGGCGCCGGCTCGGCCGGCTGCGTGCTCGCTCACCGCCTGAGCGAAGATCCGGCCTGTCGCGTGCTGCTGCTGGAAGCCGGTCCGCGCGACTGGCACCCCTTCATCCACATGCCGGCCGGCCTGGCCAAGCTGGTCGGCCAGAAGGGCGTGAACTGGAACTACGACACCGCGCCCGAGCCGCACCTGGACAACCGGCGCCTGTGGTGGCCACGCGGCAAGGTGCTTGGCGGCTCCAGTTCGATCAACGCGATGTGCTACATCCGCGGCGTACCGCAGGACTACGACGACTGGGCCGATGCCGGCGCGGAGGGCTGGGGCTGGAACAGCGTGCTGCCGTACTTCCGCCGTGCGGAACGTAACAGCCGCGGCGCCGACGCCCTCCACGGTGCCGACGGCCCGCTCCACGTCTCCGACCTGCGCTACACCAACGAACTGTCGGCCGCCTTCATCGAGTCCGGCGTGCAGGCCGGCTACGCCCGCAATCCCGACTTCAACGGCAGGACCCAGGAAGGCTTCGGCCTCTACCAGGTCACCCAGAAGGGAGGCGCCCGCTGCTCGTCCGCGGTGGCTTACCTGGACCCGGCACGCGATCGCCAGAACCTGGACATCGTCACCGGCGCACTGGTCCGGCGCATCCTGCTGGACAAGAACCGCGCAGTCGGCGTGGCCTATGCACGCGGCGGCCACGAGGTCGTCGTGCGCTGCGAAGGCGAGGTCCTGCTGTGCGGCGGGGCGATCAACTCGCCGCAGTTGCTGATGCTGTCGGGCATCGGCCCCGCCGAGCATCTGGCATCGCACGGCATCACCCCACGGCACGTTCTGCCCGGCGTGGGCAGGAATCTGCAGGACCATCTGGACATCTGCACGCTGCAGCACAGCACGCAGCGCGTCACCTACGACCGCACCAGCGAGCTGAAGACCGCCTTCGACTACTTCCTGCGAGGGCATCGCGGTCCGGGCAGCAGCAACATCGCCGAGGCGGGCGCGTTCGTGCGTTCGCCGCTGGCGCCGGACGAGCGCCCGGACATCCAGATGCATTTCGTGCCCGCAATGCTGGACGATCACGGCCGCCACCGCCTGCCTGGCGACGGCTACACGGCGCATGCCTGTTTCCTGCGCCCGCGCAGCCGCGGCCGCATCCTGCTGGCCAGCGCAGACCCGCGCGCGGACGCGCGCATCGAGGCGAACTACCTGAGCGATCCGGAAGGCTTCGACCTGAAGATGATGGTCGAGTGCGCGAAGCTGGCACGCGAACTGTTCGCCCAGCCCGCGTTCGACGCCTACCGCGGCGCACCCATCCACCCGGCCCGCAACGACCTGACCGATGCGGAGCTGGTCGCCTTCATCCGCGCCAAGGCCGAGACCGTCTACCACCCGGTCGGCAGCTGCCGGATGGGGTTCGATGACGATGCGGTGGTGGATCCGGCGCTGCGCGTCCGGGGTCTGGACGGCCTGCGCGTGATCGATGCGTCCGTGATGCCCACGCTGATCGGCGGGAACACCAATGCACCGACCATCATGATCGCGGAGCGGGCGTCGGACCTGATCCGCAACCGGCCGGTGCTGGCCGCCGCGCCGATTCAGCCAGCGAGCCCGGTGCCCCACGCGATGCCGCTGGCTACCACCGGCTGATTGCGGCACCCGCCAAGGATCGCCACCTTCCGGCCCCGCGCGGCCGTTCTTGAGCCACCAAGCGCCGAACGCGCCGCATCGATGGCCCGGAACTTGCAGGTCCGCGCATGCAGCGTCCGGCATGCAGCCTAGCGCCTGCGCGTATTCAGGCGGCGCGCATCGCACGAAGAAATGGGACGCCCGGCACATCTGCAATCTTCAGCAGGATGAACGACATGGCCCTCGAACTTCCCGCGGTTTGTGCAATGGAAAAAAGCGGCGTTATGATCCCGGACAGCACCAGCTTTCGCAGGGCGTCTCGCACCATGAAACCGAAGAAGAGCCGGCGGTCGCCGCATTCCCTGCGGATCGCCCTGATCGGCATGATGCTTCCGCTGACGTTGTCGTCCACGGCGCAGACACCACAGCGCTGGGGATCGCCCGGCACCGCCTCCGATGCGGGGATTTCCGGCGTGGCCACCGCCAGCACTGCACCGTACGTCTCCCCCACCCAGCCGCGCCCCTATCGGACCGCGCTGCCAGGCCAGAACATCCGTCCGCTGGCCGCCGGCTTCGATGTGCGCGCCTTCGAGACGATGGCCGAGCACCTGACGGTGGGCCAGCGCGTGCCGGGACTGGCCATGGCCATCGTCCACAACGGGCGCGTGCTGAGCGCGCGCGGTTATGGCGTCACCGATGTGGTCAACCCGCAGCAGGTCGACGCGCACACCGTCTTCCGTCTGGCGTCGCTGTCAAAATCCTTCGCCAGTACCCTGGCGGGCCTGATGGTGCAGGACGGCTCGCTGCGCTGGGACAGCAAGGTCAACCAGTACGTACCCGGCTTCCAGCTGAGCGATCCCGTCGCGACCTCGCGCGTGACCGTGGCGGACGTACTGAGCCACAGCGTGGGCCTGCAGGCCCACAATGCCTTCGACCGCGACATCGAGGCCAACGCCGAGTACTACGATGTCGCGCGCAAGCTCGCCTACGCGCCGCTGAAGTGCGCCCCGGGCGAATGCTATGCGTACCAGAACGTCGCCTTCAGCCTGATCGGTGACGTGGTGTTCGCCGCTTCGGGCACGTTCTACGACCAGGCGGTGGATCGGCGCATCTTCAAGCCCCTGGGCATGAACGACGCCAGTCTGGGCCTGGCCGGCATCCAGGGCAGTACCCGCTGGGCGCGACCGCACGTGCGCAGCCGCAACGGCTGGGTTTCGCTGACACCCAAGCCGACCTACTACCGCCTGCCTCCCGCCGCCGGCGTCAACGCCAGCGCCAGCGACCTGGCGCAGTGGCTGATCGCGCAGACAGGCCACCGCCCCGACGTACTGCCCGCGCCGCTGCTGGCCACCCTGCATGCCCCGGTGGTCACCACGCCGGGCGAAATGCGCGGCGGCTGGCGTCGCGAGCGCATCCACTCGGCGAGCTATGCCCTCGGCTGGCGCGTATTCGACTACGCCGGCCAACAGGTGATCTTCCATGCCGGTGCGGTGCAGGGCTATCGCGGCCTGATGGCGCTGGTTCCGGGACAGGACTTCGGCGTGGCGATGGTCTGGAACAGCGACAGTTCGCTGCCCTCGGGCCTGCTGCCGACCATCCTCGACCGGGCGATGGGCCTGCCGGGCGAGCCGTGGGTCGAGACGCCCGCCGACTACGACCTGCTGCTGGCCGAGTCGCCCGATAGCGTGCCGGCACAGGAGCGCAAGGACGCAGGCACCTCCTCGCAACGCAGCACCGCGTCGCCCCGCTGAGTGCACGTGCGCGCTGCATCACCCCGCAGCGCGCGCCGGGGGCTATGCGTCCGAGGCTTCCATCAGCGCCTTGAGCCGGGCCAGCCCCTTCTCGTAATCCGCACCGATCATCCGGTCGAACAGCAGACCGAGCCAGCGGCTGAAAGGATTCAGGCCGTGCGTGGTGTCGAACGCCCAGGTCACCCGCGTTCCGCCGGCTTCCGGCACCAGCCGATACGTGGCCTGTGCCTGGCTACCGTCGAAGTCCAGCGCTACCACGATCCTGCTGTGCGGTTCGCTGGCGATGATCTCCTGGCTGCCGCTACCCACCGCGCGGTTTCCCACCCAGCGCATGCGCGCGCCCACCCCCTGCGCCGGGCCTTCGAAGGTGTACCTGGCCTGCGGATCGTACTCGGCCCAAGGCGACCACGCGTTGAAACGTCCGAACGAATCCAGGGTGGCGAACACCTGCTCGGGACTGCGCTCGATCAGGACGCTGCGCTCGACGTGCGTCGTCGACGGCAGCAGCAATCCACCCGCGACGAAGACCATGCCGACCGCGACGATCGCCGCCAGCGTCCATCTGAACAACTTCATGCCCGCGCTCCAGGGTGGTCCAGGGGCGGTAGCCTAGCCGCTCGCCCATAAAAAAACTCTCCCCCCGCTGGGCACAGGGAGAGAGTCCATGGTGTTACGGCTAATCGGGGTTGGCTTAGATCAGCGGAGCCGGGGTGGCCGGCAGCGCGACCGGGGCCGCTTTCTTCTTGGACTTCTTGGCAGCCTTCTTGGCGGGCTTCTTCGCAGCCTTCTTGGCCGGCTTCTTGGCTACTTTCTTGGCAGCCTTCTTGGCGGTCTTCTTGGCAGCCTTCTTGGCAACCTTCTTCGCCGGCTTCTTGGCGACCTTCTTGGCAGCCTTCTTGGTGGTCTTCTTGGCGGCCTTCTTCGCCGGCTTCTTGGCGACCTTCTTGGCTACCTTCTTGGCGACCTTCTTCACCGCCTTCTTGGCCTTGGCGACCTTCTTGGCGACCTTCTTGGCAGCCTTCTTCACGGTCTTCTTGGCAGCCGACTTCTTGGTGGCCTTCTTGGCGGCCTTCTTGGCGGCCGGTTTCTTCTTCGCAGCTTTCTTCATTGCCATGTGATGGCTCCTCGTCTGTGAACTATGGTGTTGTACGTCTGGCTACAGCACATCTGCCCGAAGGCAGGCCCAGCTGCAAGAAACGCCGCGGGAGTCGGACCCGTCGGCAGCCGCTGCCGCGACACGCGCGGCGATGCGGATTCCCCAGGGGCCAGGCGTGCGAAACCCGGCTCCCTACAAATAAGAGAACACCCGCGTCGCCGGGCGACGCGGGTGTCATGGAAAGGGGGTGTTGCGTTTCTGCGGGGGAAGCGATGCCTGCGTCCACCCCGATCCGGGTGACGATGGACTGTGTTGTCTCTCGCGCTGTCGTGTTGATTCGACTCACTCGCTTCCGCAGCATGCTCTGCTTGGGGCGAAACCTAATCACGGTTTTTCGAGGTGTCAACACCTGCGCGCAACTTTTTTTCGTTCTCCTGCCCGGACCTGATGGCGGCGGCGAACACTTGGCGCACCCGCACCGCCGCTCCCTGTCAGCCAAGGTTGGCGGCGCCTCGACGCATGCAAGAAAAAAACATCGGGAAAACGCGCTTTTTGTTCATCGAGGTCGAGCGCGCCGATGATGTCGCGAGGTCGACGCGAGCGCCTCGCGACCTCGGACACGACCATTCCGGCGGCTTGAACGCGAGCTAAAAAAAATTTCCGGAAAGGCATCCGATTTCGCGTCGCACAAGCCCGAATGCGCCGAACTGCGCAAACTTTTTTCCCTCCCGCGACCGATGCGTTGCCGCGTTCGACGCCTCCGCATCGCGGCTGAAGTGCGATCGCGCGGCAGCGGATGGGTGGCGACATCGCACGTTCGCCGTCCGTGCGTACCGGCGATTCCGCCTTGCCGTCCGCCGGGCGCATGCTGCCTTCGACCATGCTGGGTGGGGTGTTGCATGCGCGCCGGATGCTCCGGCGCCACGCGCGGATCCACCTTGACGCCGGCGTCCCACGACGGCGGAAACGAAGCGGGGAACCGGCGACGAGGGAGACATGCTCCTTCGCCGCCGGTTCCCCGTCAGGGGACAGCCGGTGGGCTGCCTCAGTGGTCTTCGTCTTCGATCAGTTCGGCGTAGTCGTCGGGCGACAGCAGTTCGTTGAGCTGGTCCGGCTCCTCGGCCTCGATCACGAAGATCCAGCCCTCGCCGTAGGCGTCCTCGTTGATGGTCTCCGGCTTGTCCGACAGCGCCGCGTTGACTTCCACGACCTTGCCGGTGACCGGGCTGTACACGTCGGAGGCGGCCTTGACCGATTCGACCACGGCACTGGCGTTGCCGGCTTCGATGCGGTCGCCGACGTTCGGCAGTTCGACGTAGACCAGGTCGCCCAACAGGCCCTGCGCATGGTCGGAGATGCCGACGGTGACGCGACCGTCGCTCTCCAGGCGGGCCCATTCGTGGGACTTGAGGAACTTCAGATCGCCGGGAATCTCACTCATGGGGTACTCCGGATCGGTGCGGTAGGTCGGGATGGGAACGATAGTTTAGCGGAGTAAGCCACAGGTGAAGACGGCCGCCTGTGATTCATTCCAGCACGCCCGGCTGGGCCTGACCGTCGCGCACGAACGGGAACTTGACCACGCGCACCGGCACTTCCCTGCCCCGGATGTCCACACGCACGTCGCCGGCCGCACCCAGCGCGATGTCGCCGGCAGGCACCCGCGCGAACGCGATGGCCTTGCCCAGCGTCGGCGAGAAGGTGCCCGACAGGATCTCGCCCTCGCCATACGGGGTGAGCACCTTCTGTCCATGGCGCAGCACGCCCTTCTCGTCCATCACCAGGCCGATCATCTGGCGCGGCGCGCCGGCGGCTTTCTGCGCCTCCAGCTTCGCGCGACCGATGAAGGGGCGGCCTTCGTCGAGCGACACCGTCCAGGCCAGCGCCGCTTCGTAGGGCGAAACGGATTCGTCCATGTCCTGTCCGTAGAGGTTCATGCCCGCTTCCAGCCGCAGCGTGTCGCGCGCGCCCAGGCCGGCCGGCTTCACCCCGGCGGCCAGCAGCGCGTTCCAGAACGCGACCGCCTCGCTTCCCGGCAACACGATCTCGTAGCCATCCTCGCCGGTGTAGCCGGTGCGGGCGACGAACAGCGGCTCGCCGTTCGCAGTGGAAGCATCGGCGGCGGAGAAGCGGGTCAGCTTGCCGACCTTGGCCCGGTCCTCTTCGCGCAGCAGGCCGTGCACGCGTTCGCGCGCGGCAGGACCCTGCACGGCGATCATCGCGAAGTCGGGGCGCTCGCTGACCTCCACGTCGAACGCCGCGGCACGGGCACCGATCCACGCCAGGTCCTTCTCGCGGGTGGCGGCGTTGACGACCAGGCGGAAGAAGGCGTCGTCCATGAAGTAGATGATCAGGTCGTCGATCACCCCGCCTTCCTCGTTGAGCATGGTCGTGTACAGCGCCTTGCCCGGCTTCTGCAGCTTGTCCACCGAGTTGGCCACCAGCTGGCGCAGAAATTCCCGGGTGCGCGGCCCGCGCAGGTCCACCACGGTCATGTGGCTGACGTCGAACATGCCGGCATCGCGACGCACCTGGTGGTGCTCTTCGATCTGCGAACCGTAATGGATCGGCATGTCCCAGCCGCCGAAGTCGACCATCTTGGCGCCGAGCGCACGATGGGTGTCGTTGAGGAGGGTCTTCTGGGTCATGGCGGCTTCCGGGGCGGGCAAAGAAGCGCATTATCCCAGAACGCACCAGGGCGGTGCGCCGCCCTCACAGGCCGTAGTAGGCCTCATTGATGCAGTCGACCGTGCGCGCATCCAGCACGTCGAAGCGCGCATCGGGCAGGCGCAGGCGTCCGGCCCAGGCGATGTCCTTCAACCATTCGGTGGAGGTGTCGTGTTGCCGCACGATCGCCGCCACCCGCGCATCGTCGCGCCCGTTCACCCGGCACGTGCCGAACTGCAGGTAGTAGCCCGGGCGACCGGTGGGATAAGGCAACGCGTCGGTGATGCGCCACTGCGCCCGGGTGCCGTCGCGGCCGGCCAGTTGGCCGGCAATGACGAAACGCGGGATGGGTTCGCCGCCGTCCGCGGCGGCGGGCGAAGCCAGCACGCCGACCGAGTAATCGCAGACGCGGGCCGGATCGATCGAATCGGAGACGCAGCTCCCGCCCAGTTCGTCCAGGCCGGCGGGATACGGTGGCACGACGCGACCGACCAGGTCGGCCGCCGTCACCGACAGTGGCGCCAGCACCGACATCGACCACGCCAGCGTGCTCGAACCCACCTCAGGCCTCCTGCACCTTCAATGTCATGCCGTTCACGGCGACCACGCGGACCCGCATGCCCGCCGGCAAGTCCGGGCCTTCCACCGTCCAGAACGCATCGTCGATCTTCACCCGGCCGCGTCCCCCTTCGATGGCCTGGTCGAGCACGGCCACGCTGCCCACCAGCTGTTCGGCGCGCCGGTTCAACAGCGGCTTGTCGCTCTGCCGACCCCTGCCGCGGAACCACCTGCGATAGACCGCCACCGAGATCAGCGCCAGCACCGAGAACAGCACCGCCTGCGCCAGCCAGCCGAGCCCGGGCGCCACCAGCACCACCAGCGCCATCGCCACCGCGGCGAAGCCGAACCACAGCATGAACGCGCCCGGCACCATCGCCTCGGCGGCGAACAGCACCAGCGCCCCGATCGCCCAGAACGCGAACTTGAAGCTCATGTCAGGCTCCCGGAACGCGGGGCGGACGCGATGGCGCCGCGGCCTGCTGCTTGTTCAGTGCCTCCTTGGCCAGTTCGGCGATGCCGGCGATGGAGCCGATCACGCCGCTGGCCTCCATCGGCATCAGCACGAACTTCTGGTTCGGCGCCATGGCCAACTCCTTGAAGGCCTCCACGTATTTCTGCGCGATGAAGTAGTTGATCGCCTGCACGTCGCCCTGGGCGATGGCGTTGGACACCAGTTCCGTCGCCTTGGCCTCGGCCTCGGCCAGGCGTTCGCGCGCCTCCGCCTCGCGGTAGGCGGCCTCGCGCTTGCCTTCGGCCTCCAGGATCGCGCCCTGCTTTTCGCCTTCAGCGCGCAGGATTTCCGACGCCCGCGCGCCCTCGGCCTCGAGGATGGAGGCGCGCTTGTCGCGCTCGGCCTTCATCTGCCGGGCCATCGCGTCCACCAGGTCGCGCGGCGGCTGGATGTCCTTGATCTCGATGCGGTTGACCTTCACGCCCCACGGGCTGGTCGCATGGTCCACCACGCCCAGCAGCTTGGCGTTGATGGTTTCGCGCTGGCTGAGCGACTCGTCCAGGTCCATCGAGCCGATCACGGTACGGATGTTGGTCTGCACCAGCGCGATCATCGCCTGGTCCAGGCTGGACACCTCATACGCCGCCTTGGCCGCATCCAGCACCTGGAAGAACACCACGCCGTCCACCTTCACCACCGCGTTGTCCTTGGTGATGACGTCCTGCGACGGCACTTCGAACACCTGCTCCATCATGTTGACCTTGCGGCCGATGCTCTGCATGTACGGGATCAGGAAGTGCAGGCCGGGGGACATGGTGTGGGTGTACCTGCCGAAATGCTCCACCGTGAACTCATAGCCCTGCGGCACCACACGGACACCCTTGAAGAAGGTGACCACGATGAACAGCACCACCGCCGCAACCACCAATGTGGAAAGACCGAACTCCATTGCTGACCCCCTTCCTGTGACGATGGTCCGATTATAGGCATGGGCGGTCCCGGCGCCGTGCGCGGGAACTTCGGCGACCCTGCGACGGTATTGCCCGCTACGGCATCCCTATGTCCGACAGCCCCGGGAATCCCTCCGCTTGAGCCGATCGCAGTTCGCCATCGATGTCCCCGACAGCCTGGTCGCGCGTGCGCGCACCGGCTGCCGGGAGGCGTTCGAGCAGATCTACCGGCGTTTCGAGCGCCCGGTCTTCACCCTGGCGCTGCGGATCTGCGGAGACCGGGAGGCCGCGGGCGATGTTTTGCAGGACACCATGCTGAAGCTCTTCCACCATCTGCCCGATTACCGGGGCGACTGCCCCTTCTGGGGCTGGCTGCGGCAGATCGCGGTCAACGAGGCGCTGTTGCGGCTCAGACGGCAGAAGCGGCTGGTCGCCGAAATCGCGGTGGAGGAAGACGACCTGCCGCAGGACCAGGGCCTGCCTCCGGCAGCCGCGGCGGATGCGGCGTTGCTGCAACGCGCGCTCGAAGCCCTGCCCGCGGCAACGCGCAGCGTGCTGTGGCTGTACCACGCCGAAGGCTACACCCACGACGAGATCGCCGGACTGATGCAGCGCACACCCAGCTACTCCAAATCGCAGGTCGCCCGCGGCACGCGCCGCCTGCGGGCGCTGTTGAACATCGAGGACACCGTCCATGCCTGATTCCCGTGCCCGCGAACCCCTGCCGCGCGACTGGCGCGACGCCTTCGGCGGCCTGCCGCTGGAAACCCCGCCGGAGGGCGCCTGGCAACGCCTTGCCGCATCGCTGCCGCCGATGCAGGCGCGCGCACGCCGGACGCGCTGGCGCCGCCCTGCCCTGGCGCTGGCCGCCACCGCCTTCTTCGCCGCCGTGATCCCGCTCATGCAATGGCGGAACGCCGAGGTCACCACGCCACCGCTGCAACGTGCACCGACCCTCGCCACGACGTCATCCGCGCGTCCGGATGCGCCGACGGCTCCCTCCGGGAACGCACCCGCGATCGGCATTCCGACGGATATCGCCGCTACCCCGCCGCTCGCCACTGCATCGCCGATGCGCCGTTCCGTTGCGCGCGTCTCGCCTGTTCCGGCGACCGCCGAGCCTGCGCGGCTGGACGCGCTGTACACCGAGTCCGCCCGTCTCGAAGCCGTGCTTGCGCAGCTGCCCGACAGCAACACCGGCAACGTGGCTGCGCTCGCGGTCAGTGCCGACCTGCAGGACCACGTCAGCCATATCGATCTCGCGCTTTCGCAACCTGCCCTGCCGGACGCCACTCGCACCGCGCTGTGGGAACAGCGCGTCGACACCCTGCGCCAGCTCACGGGCGTGGAAGCCACCCAACGCTGGCAGGTCGCCCTGAACGACGACGCCGCCGACACCGCCATCTATTGATAAGCACACGCACCTAGGAGACTTAAGATGCTCAAGTCCTTTTCCACGACACTGCTCGCCTTCGCATTGGCCGCACCCCTGCCGGGCTTCGCACAGCAGGACGACGCCGCCAGGCAGAAGGAACTCGACGCCGCGCGCGCCGACCTGCAGCGCGCCGCCAAGCGCGTGGCCGAACTCTCGAAGGACGCCGGCCGCGTGGGTTCTCCCGTCGAGATCGATCATCTCATCGTCCGCCGCCCGCGCCTCGGCATCCTGCTGTCGGGCGACGACGCGGCAGGCGTGCGCATCACCGGGGTGACGCCGGACAGCGGCGCCGCCAAGGCCGGCCTGAAGGCGGGCGACCGCCTCCTACGCGTGGACGGCGAAACGGTCAACGGCAGTACCGGCGATGGGCGCGTGGCGCATGCGCGCAAGCTGCTCGCCGACCTCCAGGCCGAGACGCCCGTGCGCGTCACGTACCAGCGCGACGGCAAGACGTACGACGCCAGCGTCACGCCCACCCAAGTCTCGCCGCGCGTCGCGTTCGCTGGCCAGGGGCCTGGCACGTTCTTCTTCCGTACCGGCGAAAGCGGCATGCCGTGGATCGACGGCGCGCCCATGCCGATGGGCGAGATCGCCACCGTCATCGCGCCGGAAGTCCAACGCGAGCTGCGCCAGCTCGGCAGGCTGGGCGACTGCAAGGGCGAGGATTGCCGCCTGCCCGCGCTGGCCGAAGCCTTCCGCTGGAGCAACCTCAACCTGGCGACGGTGGATGCCTCGCTCGGCCGCTACTTCGGCACCGAGAACGGCGTGCTCGTCCTCTCCGTCGGTGAAGAACTCGCGGGTCTTCAGGCCGGCGACGTGATCCGCAAGGTGGACGGCAAGCCGGTGACGACGCCGCGCGACGTCACCCAGGCGCTGCGCGACAAGCCCGAGGACGCCAAGGTCGCGGTCGAGTACCTGCGCGATCGGCAGACACGAACGAGCACCGTCACCGTTCCCAAGGCCGCGGCGTTCCGGTTCCCGTCGACATCACGCGTGGTGGTGAAGCCGCGCGCGACCGAAGCAGCCGGCAAGGCGCCGACCGTCGTGGAGCGTCGGCGCGTGATGATCGTCGACCAGGACGGCAAGGTGCAGACTTTCGAGGACGACGACAGCGACGCACCGCTGCCGCCTCCGCCGCCGGCACCGCCCGTGCCTGCTTCGGGCAAGGGCGGCACGCTGCTCTGACACGCATTATTAGAAGAGAAACCCGTGAATCCCCTGCCCCCGCATCCGCGGGGGTCTTTTTATGGAGAAGAGCGGCACCTCCGTGTGCCGGAGAGAACCTTCAGCGGGACGATCCGGCCGCGGCGGCACGTTCCGCGGGTGCGGGTTCGACCCAGTCGGCGAACACCCGGGCGATGTCCGCGTCCGTCACGGTCTTGCCTTCCTGGATCTCGCCCGCCTGCGTGAACAGCGGGATGATCATCGCCATGCCATTGACCTTGGTCGTCAGCCGCACGCCGGGAGCCTGCGACAGGAGTCCGTCCCAGTGCGCGCGCACCTTGGCCCAGTAGCCGGCCGTCGCCTGCCAGTAGTCGCGTGCAGGCCTGAAGTCGACCTCGGTGGTCTTCAGGTAATCGTTGAAGCCGAATTCGCGCGCCAGTTCCACCTGCGTCCCGTCGGGCTTGCGCAGCACCTTGGTGTTGAACTGCTCGTGGGTCCAGCCATTCGGCGTCAGGGTGTGGCGGTTGACCACGGAAAGCGCGTTGTAGTCGCTGCGCCGGGTGTACTCGCGGCGCGGCAGCGGGCGCCAGGTCAGGTCGCTGGTCCAGGTGGCCACGCCGTTTCGGTAGTCCCAGCGCCCCGTCCCGCAGTAGCGCGGCGCATCGCTGACCTCGTACACGCACTGCGTCCAGGCGCCCCGCGTCGCGTCGGCCGCCATCGCGCGCACGTGCCATGTCTGGTCGTCGCTGAACTCGAAGCGCGTCTGCGCCTGGTAGGTCCAGTCCTGGCGCCAGTGCTTGGTGACGTGGCCGCTCTTGGGATCGACCAGGAGGTGTTGCAGGACGATCCGGGTGGGCGTGTCCTCGACGACGATGACGGTCTCATCGCCGCCACTGCGCATCGCGGGCTGGCGCTCGTAGCCCGGCTGCAGCAGGACGGTTTCGTCGAAGGCGAAGTCGACGGTGTAATCGCCCTGCATCGCCAGGATGGCCAGGCGGTCGCGGACGGGATCGGCGGCCCAGGCCTGGCCGACGGACAGCAGCAGCGTGGTGGACACCAGGGTGGCAACCGGCTTGTTCACGGGGTTTCCTCTCATGTTCTTCTGATCAGCGGAATGACGTTGTCGCCCGCCTCACGCGCTTCCTCCGCAGGGGAGGCATAGGAAGGCGGACGGGACGGAGACGGCAGACTGATGTCGGTGCGGGGCCCGCCCTCCAGATCGGCCCCTTCCGCCTGCGCGATGCGCTGCGCGGTCGTAGCGCCCAATGCCGACATCAACGGCAGGCTGGCGGCCAGCACCGGCAGCGCCGCAGGCTGCGGTACCGCATGCAGGTGCAGTACGCAGGCACGCCATTGCCCACCCAGCAGACGTCCGGACAGGCGACGCCACAGGCGATCCGCCAGCCCGCCGGCATCGCTATCCCGGCCGACCGGCAGCGATGCCGCCAACCGGTCCCACGCGACGAAGTCGCTGTCCGGCAACAGGCACAGGCGCCAGCAGCAGCGGCCCTGTACGTCGAAGAACAGCAGGCGTTCGTCGAGTCCGTCGCTGCCCACACCGGTGTGGACTTCCACCCGCACGGCCTGCTGCCAACCGGCGAGCTCGCTGCCCTGTTGCGTGCGGTACAGGCACAGCACCGGGCCCAGCGCCGCCAGTTGCGTGGCGGCGGGGGACGCATCGCGCACGTCGCAGAACACGGGACCTGGCATCAGGCGCAGCGTCGCCATGGCCGTTACCAGCTCACGGCAAGGCTGGCCGACAGACTGCGCCCCGGCGCGGTGTAGCGGGCCAGCGTCGTACTGGTGTCCAGCACCAGCGCGATGTCGCCGGCTTCGATATAGGTGCGGTCCCCCAGGTTGAACACACCGACGTTGAACCGGGCCCCGGGCGCGAAGTTCCAGTGCGCATACAGGTCGAGCACGCCATAGCCTGGCTGGCGGTAGTAGGCCGGATCGGAGACGCGGCGCTTGCGGTCGACGAAACGACCCGCCAGTTCCGCACCCCATGACGGCGCGTCGTACGCCAGGCCCAGCGTCGCGGTCAGCGGGTCCACGCTGTCCAGCGGCGTATCGGCGCTGCGATCCTCGCCGCGCGACCACGCGGCCGCGCCGCGCAGCGACCAGCCGTCCCACGCATCGGACAGCGCACCGATGTCCAGGCCCGCCTTGAACTCCACGCCATGGATCTGCGCTTCGGAAATGTTCTGCGACTGGTAGACCATCAGCCCGTCATCGTTGTAGCCGATGAAGCGCATCGACTCGATGAAGTCGTCGTAGCGGTTGTAGTAGCCCGACAGGCTGGCGTACGCCGCCTTCCCGGCGTAGCGGACGCCCAGTTCCACGCCATCGCTGGTTTCCGGCTTCAGGTCCGGGTTGGCGATCGCCGTGTAGCCGAACTGCACGTTGGTGAAGCCGATGTTGACGTCGTTGTACGGCGGCGAGCGGAAGCCGTGCGCATAGCCGCCGAACAGCGACCACGCGGGTGCGAACCTCCACACCATGCCCAGCTTGGGCGACACGGCGGTCTCGCGGATGTCCGCCAGCGCCAGGCCCGGGTTGTCGGTGTCGAAGATGGCATCGTGCCGGGGGTCGAGCCGGTAGTGGTCCACGCGCAGGCCCGGCACCAGCCGGAACGTGCCGTCGGCGAAACCGATCTCGTCCTGCACATACAGTGCGGCGGTCGTGGTCCTGCTGATCGGGAAGTCGCGCACGGGGAACGTATCCGGCGCCATCACCGGCGTGCTCACGCCGGTCAGCGGAAACGTGCGCAGACCGTCGCGCTTCTGCCGCGTCTCGGTGCGTGCGATGTCCAGGCCGTAGATCAGGTCGTGCCGGACCGATGCACCGAACCCCTTGCGGAAATTCGCCTGCAGACCGTGGGTCCGCTGGTCGAAGTTGAATTCCCGGTCGCGGATGTCGCGCAGCGTTGGCGCCGGCAGCGTCCGTTCCTCGCGCGTGTACTGGGTGGTTTCGCTGTCCTGGCGGTAGACCTGCCAGTCCAGGCTGTCGGCGAAACCGGCCGACAGGTCGTCCCATTCGTGCGCGAAGGCGACACGCGCACGCGTCTGGTGGTCGCGCGCGATCACGCGATCATGGGTGGCGCGCGTGAGCGACTGGTAGCCCTGCTGGGTCAACAGATCGGTGTCGGCGCTGTCTTCGTTGCCCTCCACCGTCAGGCGGAAGCGCTGCCCTTCAGTCGGCGAGAAGACCAGCTTCGTCAGCAGGCTGCGGCCGTCCCGCTCCTGCGGATTGGGCAGCGTGCGCGCGCCGCCGATGCCGGCGACGTCACCCTGATTCTCGGTTTCCTGGCCCTGCCGATGGCCCACGCCGACCAGGCCGCTCCAGCGCTCGCCGCCGAACGCCGCGGTGGCGTTGCCGAACAGGCCATTCCAGCTGCCGTCATAGCCGAGGCGGAACCCGAAGTACGCCTCCTTCCGGTCGTCGAGATAGTCCGACGGGTCCCTGGTGATGAAGGAGACCACGCCGCCGAGGGCATCGGACCCGTACAGCGAACTGGACGGCCCGCGCACGATCTCGACCTGCTTCAGCGTATCGAGGTCGACGAAGTTGCGGTTCGCATTCGAGAAGCTGCCGATCGAGAACGCATCCGACACCGGGATGCCATCGGTCTGGATGCGCACGCGGTTGCCCTCCAGGCCGCGGATGCGGAAACCGCCCAGGCCGAAGCGGCCGAAGCTGGAGGTCACCGTGACGCCGGGCTCGTAGCGCACCAGGCCCTTGATGTCGCGCACCAGGCGGTCGTCCAGTTCCTCCCGATCGATGACACTGACCGAGTTGGGTACGTCGGCGACGGCGCGCTCGCTGCGCGTGGCGGTGACCTGGATGCGCTCGAACTCCCGCGTAGCGGTGTCGGCGGACGTTTCGGCACGGGCATGGCCGGCAAGGGCCAGCCACACGGCCGCGGTGAGCAGCGTGGGACGCTTCATGGCGTACAGCATTCCTGTGGGTGATGAAGACCCGGAAGGCTGGCGGCCGGAGAATCCTTGGCTGGCGCCCGGTGGAGAGAGAGGGTGTTCGGCAGCGGCGCGTCGCAACGACGCACCGTCGCGACGAGGGTTCGGCCTACTTGGTGAGGATCAGCTTGTCGTTGCTGGTGTGGCGCAGGCGATACACACGGTCGCCGTGGCGGATGAGGACTTCGCGCTGCCCTTTCAGCAGGGCCGTGCTGTCCAGGGTGTCCTCGGCCTGCGGCCGGGCGTGCGACAGGGAAAGGCGCTCGCGCAGCGCCAGCGAATCGGACGTGGGCAAGGCGGTGACGTTCGAGATCATCGGGAAGCTCCAGGACGGAACGCCAATGATGATAATGATTCTTATTTGCGAGTCAACACCCCGAATGGGGCTCCCAACTCAGTCCGCGGCGGCGGTCAGCCGGGCCCACACCGGCTCGTCGTATCGCCCCGCAAGCTCCAGCGCCGTGAGGTTTTCGCGCAGTTGCTCCGGGCGGCTGGCGCCCAGGATGACGCTGGAGACATGCGGGTTCTGCAGGCACCAGGCGATGGCCAGCGGCGCAGGCTTCTCGCCCAGTTCGGCCGCCGCGGCGGCATAGCGGGCCGCGCGCTCCGGCCGCCGGGCGCCCTCCGCACCCAGCACCATCCGGCGCAGTTCCTCGTGCCCGGCCCGGCCCAGCCGGGTGTCGCCGGCGATGTCCTTCCCGTATTTTCCGGTCAGCAGTCCGGAGGCGAGCGGCGACCAGGTGGTGGTGCCCAGGCCCAGCTCGGCGTAGAGCGGCGCGTACTCCAGTTCCACCCGCTGCCGATGCAGCAGGTTGTACTGCGGCTGCTCCATGGTGGGCCCGTGCAGATGATGCTTGCGCGCGATCGTGGCCGCTTCGCGGATGCGGGCGGCCGGCCATTCCGACGTGCCCCAGTACAGCACCTTTCCCTGCCGGATCAGGCTGTCCATCGCCCAGACGGTTTCCTCGACCGGCGTATCCGGATCCGGCCGGTGGCAGTAGTACAGATCCAGATAGTCCACCTGCAGCCGGCGCAGAGCCGCGTGGCAGGCATCGAACACATGCTTGCGCGACAGGCCGCGCTGGGTGGGGCGCGGGTTCTCCACCGCGCCGAAGCACACCTTGCTGGACACGCAGAAACCATCACGCGGCAACCCCAGCGCGCGCAGCGCTTCGCCCATCACGCGCTCGCCTTCGCCATGGCCATAGACCTCGGCGTTGTCGAAGAAGTTGATCCCGTGGTCCCAGGCCAGCGCAATCAGTTCGCCCGCCTCGCGCGGGCCGACCTGCTGCCCGAACGTCAGCCAGGCACCGAAGGAAAGGGCTGAGACCTGAAGGCCCGACGTGCCCAGGCGGCGATACTGCATGGCAGGCTCCGGTGGCGACCGCGCCCATCGTAGCGCCCGTCCGGGCCACCCGCACGACGCCAAATGAGAATGGCTCCGCCCCGCACGGCGCACACCGCCTACAATGCGTGCGCTTTCCTCCTCCGGGGAGTAGCCCACCCGTCCAGACGGGTTCCGCGCGTCAACACACTTGGTCGACCGACCATGGCGCGCGGGACGAAGCGATCCGCTTCGCCGGGCAAGACCGAAGGCAGGCGTCGCGCTTACCCGGGCCGGGCAGTGCGTCGTTTGCCTTCGCGTCCATCCGCGAATGCCTGGCCCCGGAGTCGTAGATGTTCTCTCTGCAAGCCCTGCTGGTATCCACCGGCACCGTCACTCTGGCCGAGATCGGCGACAAGACCCAACTGCTCGCCCTGCTGCTGGCCGCGCGTTACCGCAAACCGTGGCCGATCGCGCTGGGCATCCTGGCCGCGACTCTGGTCAACCATGCGATCTCGGCGTGGCTGGGCGCGGAATTGACCGACTGGCTGTCGCCCGACGTGCTGCGCTGGGTCGTGGCCGCCAGTTTCCTGGCCGTGGCGCTTTGGACGCTGAAGCCGGACCGGTTGGACGAGAACGAGAAGCTGCCGGCCCATGGCGCCTTCCTGGCGACCACCATGGCGTTCTTCCTGGCCGAGATCGGCGACAAGACCCAGGTGGCTACGGTGCTGCTGGCCACGCGCTACGACCCCCTGTGGCAGGTCATCGCCGGCACCACGATCGGCATGCTGTTGGCCAACCTGCCGGTGGTCTGGCTGGGCCACCGGTTCGCCGACAGGCTGCCGCTGAAGCTGGCACGAACCCTGGCGGCCGCGGTGTTCTTCGGCCTGGCCCTCTGGGTCGCCTGGCGCGGAGTTGGCTGAACGGACTGGTGGAGCCGGCGCGCTGCTAGACTGCGCGGTCAGAACAATACGCAAGGTCTGGGGGAATACATGCTGGAAGTCTTGGGGCGGATCGGCTTCGGCCTGTTCGGTCTGGCGGTGCTGATCGGCATCGTCTGGCTGTTTTCCAACAACCGCCGGGCCATCGACTGGAAGCTGGTCGCCACCGGCATCACCCTGCAGATCGCCTTCGCCGCCCTGGTGCTGCTGGTGCCGGGCGGACGCGAGGTCTTCGACTGGCTGGGCCATGGCTTCGTGAAGATCCTGGAGTTCGTGAAGGCGGGCTCCGGTTTCATCTTCGGCAGCCTGATGGACACCGAGAAGTTCGGCTTCATCTTCGCCTTCCAGGTGCTGCCCACCATCATCTTCTTCGCCGCGCTGATGGGCGTGATGTACCACCTGGGCGTGATGCAGTTCATCGTGCGGATGATGGCGCTGGCCATCACCAAGGTGATGCGCGTGTCCGGCGCCGAGACCACCAGCGTCTGCGCCAGCGTGTTCATCGGCCAGACCGAAGCGCCGCTGACGGTACGCCCCTACATTCCGAAGATGACCGAGTCCGAGCTGATCACCATGATGATCGGCGGCATGGCCCATATCGCCGGCGGCGTGCTGGCGGCCTACGTGGGCATGCTGGGCGGCGGCGATCCGGAACAGCAGGCCTTCTACGCCAAGCACCTGCTGGCTGCGTCGATCATGGCCGCGCCGGCCACGCTGGTGGTGGCGAAGCTGCTGATCCCGGAAACCGGCACGCCGCTGACCCGCGGCACGGTGAAGATGGAGGTCGAGAAGACCTCCAGCAACATCATCGACGCCGCCGCGGCCGGTGCGGGGGACGGACTGAAGCTGGCGCTGAACATCGGCGCGATGCTGCTGGCCTTCATCGCCCTGATCGCGCTGATCAATGCGCCGCTGACCTGGTTCGGCGACGTCACCGGCCTGGCGGCCGCCATCGGCAAGCCGACCGACCTGGCCACGATCTTCGGCTACCTGCTGGCCCCGATCGCCTGGGTCATCGGCGTGCCCTGGCAGGACGCCACCACGGTGGGTTCGCTGATCGGCCAGAAGGTCGTCATCAACGAGTTCGTCGCCTACCTGCAGCTGGCCGGCATCGTGAACGGGCAGACGCCCGGCGTGACCCTGACCGACGAAGGCCGGCTGATCGCCACGTACGCCCTGTGCGGCTTCGCCAACTTCAGCTCGATCGCCATCCAGATCGGCGGCATCGGCGGCCTGGCGCCGGAGCGGCGTTCGGACCTGGCGCGCTTCGGCCTGCGCGCCGTGCTGGGTGGCACCATCGCCACGCTGATGACGGCCACCATCGCCGGGGTGCTGTCGCACTTCGGCTGATCCGGAGGGAGCGGCCGCCGGCCGCTTCCTTCCTCCTGCTTACGTTTCCCTCCCGTGATCACGGCATTGCCGTGGTCCGGACGCCAGGTATCCCCGCATGAACACGCCATTCCCCACCCCGTCCCACGTCGTCGTCGTGGGCTCCTTCAACGTCGACCACGTGTGGCGCTGCGACGCCCTGCCGGTCGCTGGCGCGACCATTGCCGGCCGCTACGCGAACGGCCCCGGCGGCAAGGGCTTCAACCAGGCCATCGCGGCGGTGCGGGCGGGAGCGGACACGACCTTCGTCTGCGCGCTGGGCGATGACGCCGGTGGCCGGCTGGCGCGCGACCTGGCGGCCGCCGACGGCCTGGCGCTGCGCGTGCAGGCAAGCGACGAGCCCACCGGCACCGCCGGCATCTACGTGGACGCGCACGGGCGCAACACCATCGTCATCGGTGCCGGCGCCAACGCGATGCTGTCGGCCGATTTCGTCGCCCGCCAGACGGACGTGCTGACGACAGCCGGGGTGGTGCTGGTCCAGCTGGAATCGCCTGCCGACGCGGTGCTGGCCGCGCTGCAGGCCGCACGGCAGCAGGGCGCCACCACCCTGCTGAACCCGGCGCCGGCGAATGCCGCGACGACCACCGAGCTGCTGGCGCATGCCGACGTCATCACGCCCAACGAAACCGAGTTCGCCGCCCTGCTCGCCCGCCATCTGGGCGAACGCATCACCGCCGACGATGTCGCCACCCTCGATGGCGTCACCCTGCACCAGCACTGCCGGCAGCTGTTTCCGCACGGTACGGTGGTGGTGACGCTGGGAGCCACCGGCGTGTACGTCTCCCACCCCGAGGACGCGTTGCGCGGCGATGCGCGGCCGCACTACCGCATGGCTGCCGAAGCGGCGACGGTCGTCGATACGACGGGCGCCGGCGATGCCTTCAACGGTGCGCTGGCCGCATCGCTGGCGGAAGCTTCGCAGGCGTCATTCGCCGACCATGTGCGCTTCGCCAACCGTTACGCCGCGCTGTCCACCGAACGGGCCGGAGCCGCGCTGGCCATGCCGCTGCTGAGCGAACTGCGGGCGCGCTTCGACACCGTGGCGGGCTGAACCAGGCCTCCGGTCGAGGGCCCGCAGGCACATGCCAGCGGACACCTCTAGCTACTGATAACCATTCTCATTTAGAATGATCGGGTCCGACACGCCCGATCCTTCTCCATGACCTCTCCGCTCCGCCTGAGCCTGCTTGCGCTCGCCCTCTCATCCATTCTGAGCCCGGCTGCGGTTGCGCAGTCCAACGATGCCGTCCAGCTCGACCGCGTGACGGTCTCGGCCAGCACCAGCCGCATTCCGGATTCCGCCGCGGCCCTGCCGAACACCATCACCATCATCGATCGCCAGCAGCTGGATCAGCAGCTGGCGCTGACACAGGACCTGTCCCAGGTCCTGGCCAACCTGATTCCCGCCTTCACGCCTTCCCGCCAGAAGCTGACCAACGCCGGTGAGAACCTGCGCGGCCGCAAGCCGCTGTATCTGGTCGACGGCGTACCGCAGTCGACGCCATTGCGCGAAGGCGGACGCGACGGCCACACCATCGATCCGGCGATGATCGAGCGGATCGAAGTGATCCACGGCGCCAATGCGCTGCAGGGCCTGGGCGCCTCCGGCGGCATCATCAACATCATCACCAAGCGCGCGCCCCGCAAGGACGGCGAGACGTTCCACGATGTCAGCGTCAGCGCAAGCGTGGCGGTCCCGCGCGAAGACGACAGCGCGGGCTACAAGGCGTCCTACGTCTTCGGCACGCGCCGCGGCGACGTCGACTTCGTCGGCGGCGCCTCCCTGGCCAGCGAAGGACTCTATTACGACGGCGATGGCCGGGCGATCGCCGTCAACGACGTCCAGGGCGACCTGATGGACGCGCGCAGCCACAACCTCTTCGCCAAGGTCGGCTGGAACCTCGACGGCCAGCGTCGGCTGCAGGTCAGCGCCAACCACTACGAGCTGCAGGGCAACAACGACTACCGCACCGTGCCGGGCAACATCGCCACCGGCCAGCTGGCCACGTCCGCGCCCGGCGGCAGCGAAGGCGAAGGCGCGCGCAACCGCTCGACATCGGTGGTGCTGGATTACACCGATCATGACCTGGCCGGCGGCTTCCTGCAGACGCAGCTGTACTGGGTGGATTTCAAGGCCCTCTACGGCGGCAGCTACTGGGGCGACTTCTGGGGCGACGGGCGCGACCCGGACTGGTACGACCAGTCGCAGAACGCGTCCAAGAAACAGGGCGGCAAGTTCAGCTGGTCGCGCGGCGACCTGTTCGGGATGGACCTGCGCGCCACGTTCGGACTGGACCTCGCCCGTGACCGCACCTACCAGGAGCTGGTCTACGCGCAGATCGACTGGGTTCCGGAAACGACGTACGAGTCGGTCTCGCCCTTCGTGCAGGCGGAATGGCGGTTCGCCGATGCCTGGCTGCTGACGGGCGGCCTTCGCCATGAGCGCGGTGAACTGCAGGTGGACGACTACCTGACCATCCCCGACCAGCGCACCGTGCCGGCCGGCGTGAAGGGCACGCGCTACCTGGTCACCGGCGGCACCACCAAAACCACCGAAACCCTGCCGAACCTGGGCCTGGTGTGGGAAGCCACCGACGCGCTCAAGCTGTACGCGTCCTACGCCGAAGGCTACACCGTGGCCGACATCGGTCGCGTGCTGCGCGGCATCACCGCGGCCGGCCAGCGGGTGGACAACCTGGTCGACCTGCAGCCGGTCATCGCCGACAACCAGGAGGTCGGTCTGGATTACGACGACGGGCGCTGGCTGGTGCACCTGGCCCTGTACCGCTCCGACTCCGACCTGGGCTCGCGTCTGGCCTTCGATACCGCGACGCAGACGTATGCGGTGGTCCGCGAACGGACCGAGATCAAGGGCTTCGATGGCAGCCTGTCGTACCGCTTCAGCGACGGCATGCGTGCGGGCCTGGCCTATGCGCGCAGCGAAGGGCGCTACGACAGCAATGCCGATGGCCGCGTCGACAGCGACCTGCCGGGCATCAATATCAGCCCGGACCGGGTCACCGCGTTCTGGGAGGCGGCGTTCACGCCCTCGGCGGACGTGCGCCTGCAGGCGAGCAAGGCGCTGGACCGCGAATTCGACCTGCGCGGCAACCCGGTGGCCGACTTCGACGGATACACCACGGTGGATCTGCTCACCCGCATCAAACTGCCCGTCGGCACGCTGAGCGTGGGCGTGGAGAACCTCTTCTCGGAGCAGTACGTGACCTACTACTCGCAGAGCACGCCACGCAACGACACCTACACCGCCGGACGCGGGCGCGTGCTCACGGTGGGCTGGTCCCACCGCTTCTGACGCGCCTCGACAACGCCCCGCATGCTTCCACGCCAGGCCATATCCGCCCCCTCCGCATGGCGCTTCCGCCCCGTGCTGAAGTGGCTGCACCTGTGGCTGGGACTGTCCGTGGGCCTGGTGTTCGCCGTCGTGTCGTTGACCGGCACGGTGCTGGTGTTCCAATCCGAACTGCTGCTGGCTGCGCATCCCGAACTGGAGCGCGGACGGCTCCCGCCGCTCGCGCTTCAGGGTCACGCGTTGGCGCGGATCGTGGCAGAGGCGGAGGAAAGCGGCATCCGTTCCATCGATCTGCCCTCGCCGAGGCTGCCTGCCTGGCAGGCGTTCGCCGCCCAGGGTGAACGCCACTACTTCGATCCCGCCAATGGCAAGCTTCTGCTGGTGCGGAATACGGGCAACGACGCGGTGATGTGGATGCGCGACCTGCACACGCACCTGCTGGCCGGCGAGGCGGGCGAGCAGGCGCTGGGCGCGGCCGGCATCGTGTCACTGTTCTTGCTGCTGTCCGGACTTTATCTGTGGTGGCCGCGCCTGGCCGCGTTGGCGGCGAGCCTGCGCTGGCATGCGGCGCCACCTGCCCGGCGATGGCTCAGCTGGCACCGCAGTCTGGGGGTTCTCCTGCTGCCCTTATTGCTGGTGGTGACCTTCACCGGCGTGGCGATGGTGTACAGCCAGCCGTTCCGGAGCGCGCTCCGCTGGACCTTCGCCGACGGGCCCGAGGTCGTACCACCCTTGCCGATCGAACGGAGGACCACCGCCATCGATTGGCCGGCCGTGCTGCTGGCCGCGGCGGACGCGGCTCCGCGGGGCAGCGAACTCCGCCGCGTCAGCGTGCCGGAGGGCGACAACGCCCTGGTGTCGATCCGTTTCCGCGCTCCGGGCGAGTGGCATCCCAACGGCCGCAGCGTGATCTGGCTGGACCCCTACCGCGCACGCGCGGTGCAGGTGCACGACGCGACCGTGCAGGGTACCGGCGCCCGCATCAGCGAGACGATGTATCCGCTGCATGGCGGCTTCGTGGGCGGGCGCGCCTGGCAATGGGCCGTCGCCGCTGCAGGGCTGCTGCCCGCCTTCCTCCTGGCGACCGGCTTCCTGTTCTGGCGCGCGCGACGCCGCAGGCGCTGACCCTCCGGGGCCGGCGGTACAATGCCGCCATGCAGATCGGCCCTTACCGCATCGACCCGCCGGTGATGCTGGCCCCCATGGCCGGCGTCACCGACAAGCCGTTCCGGCTGCTGTGCAAACGGTTGGGCGCGGGCCTGGCGGTGTCGGAAATGACCATCAGCGACCCGCGCTTCTGGACCACGAACAAGTCGATGCGCCGCATGGACCATGACGGCGAACCCAGCCCCGTCAGCGTCCAGATCGCCGGCACCGAGCCGCAACAACTCGCCCATGCCGCGCGCTACAACGCCGACCACGGCGCGCAGATCATCGACATCAACATGGGCTGTCCGGCCAAGAAGGTGTGCCACGCCTGGGCGGGATCGGCGCTGATGCGCGACGAGGCGCTGGTGGGCCGCATCCTGGAGACCGTGGTGAAGGCCGTGGACGTGCCGGTCACGCTGAAGATCCGCACGGGCTGGGACTGCGACCACCGCAACGGGCCGACCATCGCGCGCATCGCGCAGGAGAGCGGCATCGCCTCGCTGGCCGTGCACGGCCGCACGCGCGACCAGCACTACACCGGCGTGGCCGAGTACGAGACCATCGCGGCGATCAAGGCCGCGCTGCGTATTCCCGTCGTCGCCAACGGCGACATCGACTCGCCGGTCAAGGCCGCGCAGGTGTTGGCGCAGACCGGCGCCGACGCGGTGATGGTCGGCCGCGCAGCGCAAGGCCGTCCGTGGATTTTCCGTGAGATCGCGCACTTCCTCGCCACCGGCGAGCACCTTCCCCCACCGGCGCTGCATGAAGTGCGCGACATCCTGCTGGGCCACCTGCAGGCATTGCACGCCTTCTACGGCGAACCGCAGGGCGTGCGCATCGCCCGCAAGCACCTGGGCTGGTACGCGAAGGACCGGCCGGAACAGGCCGCCTTCCGCGCCGTGGTGAATCGCGCGGAGACTGCCGGGGAACAGCTGCGGCTCACGCGCGACTACTTCGATGCCCTGATCGCCGGCGATGCGCTGCCGACGGCGGCCTGATTCTCTGACGGAGGCTTTCGTGACCGAATCCAGTTCTCCCTACCTGCATGGCTTCTCGCCGGTGGAGCAGGCCCGCCTGATCAAGCAGGCCCGCCTGCTGGAAAGCACGCTGTTCAACCATGTCGACTACACCGGGGTGCGCCGCCTGCTGGAAGTGGGCAGCGGCGTGGGCGCGCAGACCGAGATCCTGCTGCGCCGTTTTCCCGATCTGCACGCCACCTGCGTTGACCTCAACCAGGTGCAGCTGGACGCCGCGCGCGACAACCTGGCGAAGATGCCCTGGTGCCGCGACCGCTACACCCTGCAGCAGGCCGACGCCAGCCGCCTGCCCTTCGGCGCACGCGACTTCGATGCGGCGTTCCTTTGCTGGATCCTGGAGCACGTGCCCAACCCGGCGCGCGTGCTCAGCGAAGTACGGCGCGTGCTGGCGCCGGGTTCGCCGATCTACGTCACCGAGGTGATGAATTCCTCGTTCCTGCTGCATCCGTACTCGCCCAACACCTGGCGCTACTGGATGGCGTTCAACGACTTCCAGTACGACAGTGGCGGCGACCCGTTCATCGGCGCCAAGCTGGGCAACCTGCTGCTGGCCGGTGGTTACCGCGACGTGGTCACGGAAATCAAGACCGTGCACTTCGACAACCGCGAGCCGGCAAGGCGGAAGGACATGATCGCGTTCTGGGAGGAACTGCTGCTGTCCGCCGCGGACTCGATGGTCGAGGCGGGCCGGGTCACCCAGGACGTGGTCGATGGCATGCGCCGCGAGATGCACGACGTGCAGAACGACCCGGACGCGGTGTTCTTCTATGCCTTCGTGCAGGCGCGCGCAACGGTCTATTGACCGACCGGCCTATTGCGCATGATCCCCGCCCGCCTGCGGCGCGGGAGGCGCGTGCGCGTCGTCAAGCCTGGCGCGCACAGGAATCGGTGAGGGATGCCACGTGCGATGCCACATGGCCGCCAACAGACGGCCCAGACCGTCGCCACCCCTGACCGGGATGGACCATGGCTCCTGCACGGGCGCCATGGCCTGCCAGCGTCCGTCGCGCCATTCCGCCACCTGGAAACGGAAGTTGTAGTCCGGCTCCACGCCCATGCGCAGGTCGGACAGGACCAGGCGACCCTGCCGGACCTGCGCGCGCATGAAGCCATGGTTGAACCACGACAACCGTTGCACCGCAGGCACGTCCGCCGCTTCGCGCAGCGCTTGCACGTTCGACGGGTAGCCTCGGAACCTCAGCGGGCCCTCATCGACCAGCACCGAACGCTCGGCTTCCACATAGCCCGACGGCGTCATCGCCACCACACGCCACAGCAGCGTGTTGAACGGCATGGGCACCGAGAAGTACGGCGCATCGCCCAGGCCCATGGCGGCCAGCGTGCGTTCGGCTTCGCGGTCGACCATCGCCTTGGCCACCAGCGACCAGCCCAGATAGGCGCTGCTGAGCACCAGGCCCACCAACAGTGCACGCCGGGCGGCGGCGCGATCGCGCAGGAACCACGCGGCCACGCAGGCGACCAGCAGCCAGACGGTGTAGAGGGGATCGATGATGAAGACGCTGGACCACATCGTCGGTGGCGGGGACAGTGGCCACCACAGCTGCGTGCCGTAGACGGTAAAGGCATCCAGCAAAGGATGCGTCACCAGTGCCAGCTGGATGGCCCAGAACCAGCGCGCGGGCGCGGATGCGACGCGACCGTGGCCGAACCGTTTGAACAGCCACCACACCAGCCAGCCCACCAGCGGCAGCAAGAACAGCGAATGGCTGAAGCTGCGGTGCACGGTCATCAAGGTGACCGGATTGTCGGAGAACAGCGCGATGGGCAGGCTGTCCAGGTCAGGCAGCGTACCGAGGGCGGCGCCCGCGAGCAGCGCGGCGCGACGATGGGCGGCGGGGGCGATGGCGGCGGCGACGGCGCCGCCGAGGACGATCTGGCTGAGGGAATCCATGCGGCGATCCTAGCAGCCGTCGGCGGGATTGCTCACGCTGCGTGCGGCACGTCGTGCGCGACCAGGCGCAGGCGCGGGGCGACATGGGACAGGACTTGGCCGGTGTGCGCCAGCAGGCACAGGCTGCCGTCCGCCTCTTCGCTCAGCGCGGTCAGGCTTTCCACCCAGTCGCCGTCGTTCGCATACAGCAGGCCCTCGCGCTGGAGCAGCGCGGCGCGATGGATGTGCCCGCAGACGATGCCATCCAGGCCGCGCCGTCGCGCATCGTCCAGGCCCGCATGCACGAAGCGCGCGATATAGCGCTCAGCGGTGTCGCTCTGGCGCTTCAGGTACTCCGCCAACGACCAGTAGCGCAGGCCGAAGCGGCGACGCAGCCGGTTGGTCAGCCGGTTGCCGGTGAGGATGCGGTAGTAGAGCCAGTCGCCGAACTTTTCCTGCAGCCCGCCGAAGTGGGTGACGCCGTCATAGTCGTCGCCATGCGTCACCAGCAGTCTGCGTCCATCGAGCGTGGTATGGATCGCACGGCGACGCACCTGCATGGCCGGCAGCATCAGGCCGCAGAAGCGGCGGATCGGCCGGTCGTGGTTGCCGGGGACATAGATGAGTTCGGTGCCGTTGCGTGCCAGCGCGTGCAGCGCCTCGATGACGCGATTGTGGGCCGCGTCCCACCACGCGCGTCGCTGCGCCATCCACCACAGGTCGACGATGTCGCCGACCAGATACAGCCGCCGGCACTGCAGCCCGCCGAGGAAGTCGGCGAACTCCGCCGCATGGCAGTGCTTGGAACCCAGATGGACGTCGGAAACGAAGACCGCGCGCCGCATCGAGCGTGGCACGGCCGGCGGACTCATGCCGCCGCCTCGGTCGGGCGCCACGCCTGGCCCAGGTAGCGTTCGCGCTTCTTCGGCCGGATACGGTGCAGGTCCACCTCGATCAGCCCGTCGATGGAATCGCTAAAGTCCGGATCCACGCCGAACGCAAGGAAACGCGCCCCGCCCGGCTCGCAGAGCTCGGTGTACTGCTTGTAGAGCATGGGCACGGTGGCGCCCAGCGTGTCCAGATTCGTCTTGAGCACGCGGAAGGCGGTATCGGCCTCGAGCGTGTCGAAGCAGGGCGGTGTGGCGGTGTAGCGAAACGGATGGCGCGAGCGCGCCTCGCCATTCGGATCGCCGTAGTAGTGCGCGTAGTACGCGACGATCTGTTCGCGCGCATGCAGCGGCAGTGCCGCGCTCATCGACACCGCACCGAACAGGTAGCGCACGCGCGGATGCCGGCGCAGGTAGGCGCCGATGCCCTGCCACAGGTAGTCGATGCTGCGGCTGCCCCAGTAGTCGGGCACCACGAAACTGCGGCCCAGTTCCATGCCCGCGGCCAGCCGCGGCAGCGCATCGTCCGCGTAGTCGAACAGCGACGCCGTGTAGAGACCCTTCAGACCCTGCGCCGCCAGCACCGGCGCGCCGCGCGCCAGCCGGTACGCGCCGGCGATCTTCCGCTGCGCCGCATCCCACAGCACGATGTGTTCGTACCAGGTGTCGAACGCATCCACGTCCATGCGCTTGCCCGTGCCCTCGCCCACCGCGCGGAAGGTCAGTTCGCGCAGCCGGCCGATCTCGCGCAGCAGCGGCGAGCCACCGGCCAGGCGCCCCACGCAGATCCGCTTGCCGTCGGTGGTCTCACCCAACACGTCCAGCGCATCGATACAGGCCGCAAGCGCCTCCGGCGCCAGCGCATCGACCAGGGGCTCCTGCACCTCGGCCGGCGGCTCGACGCGCCGGCCCTCGCGGCGACCGAGCGCGTACAGCGCCTCGCGCACCTGGCGGATCAGCGTGGCGGGGGCGATGGTCGGGTCCAGTCGCAGCGGCCGGCCCACATGCAGCTGCAGGCGACGCTGGCTGCGGCGGAACATCTCGCGCGCCAGCAGCGCCGTGCCCGCCGGCTTGAACAGGGCCGACGCGCCATAGAAGAACGCGGAGTTTCGCGCCACCACCCGCACCGGCAACACCGGCGCGCCGGTCGCGCGCGCAAAGCGCAGGAAGCCGCGACGCCAGCGCGTATCGCGCACGCCCCGTGGACCCAGCCGCGAGACTTCGCCAGCCGGGAACACGATCACGCACTGCTCGGCTTCCAGGGCCTGTTCGACCGCCCGCACGCTGTCCGCGCTCGGCTTGCCGCCCAGGATGCGCACGGGCAGCAGCAGCGGGGCGACGGGCGCGATGCCGGCCAGCATGTCGTTGGCGACGATGCGGACGTCGCGCCGCACCCGGCCCACCATCTGCAGCAGCGCCAGTGCATCCAGCGCGCCGGACGGATGGTTGGCCACGATCAGCAGCCGCCCCTGCGCCGGGATCCGGCGCGCGTCCTCGTCGGCGACGGCGGGCCGCAGGTTGAGATGGTCGATGGCGGCATCGATGAAGTCCAGGCCGCGCAGGTGGCCGTGATCGGCCAGGAAGGCATAGGCCTGGTCCAGCCGGGACCAGCGCCCCAGGGTGCGCAGCAGCGGACCGGTCAGCCGGGCGCGGCGGCCGCGGAACCAGTGGGGGTAGCGTTCGGCGATCTGGCGTTCCAGCAGGTGCATGGGCAGGGGCTGGCGGCGGGGTTTCGCCGCGCAGCCTGCGCCTGGCCGGCGACAGCACGGTGTCCGTTTTCTGGCAGTCCGGTGACACCGGGGCGCTTGATTCCCCCTTAACCCCGGACAACCCTGAACGGCGCAGAATGCACGCACCGCCCCCGGCGTGTATCATGCGCGCCCATCTTTTCATCCGAATCAAAGGATATAAGCCTGATGTCCAGCTACCTGTTCACCTCCGAATCGGTCTCCGAAGGCCATCCGGACAAGATCGCCGACCAGATTTCCGATGCCGTGCTGGACGCGATCCTGGCCCAGGACAAGCGCGCGCGCGTGGCCTGCGAGACGCTGGTGAAGACGGGCGCGGCCATCGTGGCCGGCGAAGTCACCACCACCGCGTGGGTCGACATCGAGGCGCTGGCGCGCAAGGTCATCAACGACATCGGCTACGACAATTCCGACGTCGGCTTCGACGGCCACACCTGCGCCATCATCAACATGCTCGGCAAGCAGTCGCCCGACATCAACCAGGGCGTGGACCGCAAGAAGCCGGAAGAACAGGGCGCGGGCGACCAGGGCCTGATGTTCGGCTATGCGTGCAACGAGGCGCCGGAATTCATGCCCGCCCCGCTGTACTACAGCCACCGTCTGGTGGAACAGCAGGCCAAGGTGCGCAAGAAGGGCAAGCTGAAGTGGCTGCGCCCGGACGCCAAGTCGCAGGTCACCCTGCGCTACGACGGCAACACCGTGCTGGGCCTCGACGCCGTGGTGCTGTCGACCCAGCACGATCCGGACATCAAGCAGAAGGACCTGATCGAGGCCGTGCGCGCCGAGATCCTGGTGCCGGTGCTGCCCAAGAAGTGGCTGGACGCGCTGCCGAAGAACAAGGTGCACATCAACCCGACCGGCAAGTTCGTCATCGGCGGCCCGGTGGGCGACTGCGGCCTGACCGGCCGCAAGATCATCGTCGACAGCTACGGCGGCATGGCCCGCCATGGCGGCGGCGCGTTCTCGGGCAAGGATCCGTCGAAGGTGGACCGTTCGGCCGCCTACGCCGCGCGCTACGTGGCCAAGAACATCGTGGCCGCCGGCCTGGCCGACAAGTGCGAAGTGCAGGTCTCCTACGCGATCGGCGTGGCCGAACCGACCTCGATCTCGGTGACCACGTTCGGCACCGGCAAGGTGGGCGACGACGTGATCGAGAAGCTGATCCGCAAGCACTTCGACCTGCGCCCGTACGGCATCACCAGGATGCTGGACCTGGAACACCCGATCTACCAGCCGACCGCCAGCTACGGCCACTTCGGCCGCAAGCCGAAGGAGATCAGTTACGTGGACGGCGCCGGCAAGAAGCAGACCGCGACCGCCTTCTCCTGGGAGAAGACCGACCGCGCCGAGGCGCTGCGCAAGGACGCCAAGCTGAAATAATCGCCGCGAACTCCGCGACGACGGGAACGGGCCGCACCAGCGGCCCGTTTTCTTTTGGAATCCGGCATTGCGCGCGCGACGCCGGGATCGGTTAGCCTGCGCGCCTCAGCTTGCGGAGGCATGCCATGGAATCGCTGAAGAGCCACCAGCTCGCCATGACGGTACTGATGACGCCGGACATGGCCAACTTCTCCGGCAAGGTGCACGGCGGCGCGATCCTCAAGCTGCTCGACCAGGTGGCCTACGCCTGCGGCAGCCGTTATGCCGGCAGGTACGTGGTCACCCTGTCGGTGGACCAGGTGATGTTCCGCCAGGCCATCAACGTGGGCGAACTGGTGACCTTCCTGGCCTCCGTCAACCACACCGGCACGTCGTCGATGGAGATCGGCATCAAGGTGGTGGCCGAGGACATCCGCAAGCAGAGCGTGCGCCACGCCAACAGCTGTTTCTTCACCATGGTCGCGGTGGACGACGATGGCCGCACCACACCCGTACCGCCGCTGGAGCCGACCACCCCGGACGAGATCCGACGCTTCGCGGCCGCACGCCTGCGCCGCCAGCTGCGCGAGGAGATGGAACGGCGGCATGCCGAACTGGGCAGCCGGGCGGCGGAAACTGCCTGAAACCGGCGCCCGGCGGCCCGCGCCGGCTACAATACGCGCATGTCCCTGATGCACTTCCAGCGGGTCGACTTCAGTGTCGGCGGTCCGCTCCTCCTCGAACACGTCGACCTGTCCATCGAACCCGGCGAACGCGTCTGCATCGTCGGCCGCAACGGCATGGGCAAGTCCACGCTGATGCGGCTGATGGCCGGCGAACTCAAGCCCGACGACGGCGAGATCCGCGTGCAGAACGGCGTGGTGGTCGCGCGCATGGCACAGGAAGTGCCGCAGGACACGCAGGGCACCGTGTTCGATGTGGTCGCCGAAGGCCTGGGCGACCTGGGCCAGCTGCTCGCGCGCTACCACCATGCCGTGCACGACGGCGACATGGACGCGATGGGCGAAGCGCAGGCGCAGATCGAAGCCCAGCACGGCTGGGACCTGGACCGCCGCGTACAGCAGGTGCTCGAGCGGCTCGAACTGCCGGAAGAGACCGATTTCGCCGCGCTGTCCGGCGGCATGAAGCGCCGCGTGCTGCTGGCGCAGGCGCTGGTCCGGAACCCCGACATCCTGCTGCTGGACGAGCCCACCAACCATCTCGACATCGAAGCGATCGCCTGGCTGGAAGGTTTCCTGAAGTCGTTTTCCGGCAGCATCGTCTTCGTCACCCACGACCGCAGCTTCCTGCGCTCGCTGGCCACGCGCATCCTCGAGATCGACCGCGGCCAGCTGACCAGCTGGCCCGGCGACTACGACAATTACCTGCGCCGCCGCGAGGAGCGCCTGCATGCCGAAGCGCAGGAGAACGCCCGCTTCGACAAGCTGCTGGCGCAGGAAGAAGTCTGGATCCGCCAGGGCATCAAGGCCCGACGCACCCGCAACGAAGGCCGCGTCACCGCGCTGAAGGCGATGCGCCGTGAGCGCGCACAGCGCCGCGAACTGTCCGGCAACGTGAAGATGGAAGCCGCGGCCGCGCAGTCCTCCGGCAAGAAGGTCATCGAGGCCACCCACATCACCCAGGCCTACGACGGCCGCGTGCTGCTGGACGACGTGTCGGCGACCATCATGCGCGGCGACCGTGTCGGTATCGTGGGTCCGAACGGCGCCGGCAAGTCGACACTGCTGAAGATCCTGCTGGGCGAGCTGGCACCCCAGCATGGCGAAGTGAAGCTGGGCACCGGCCTACAGATCGCCTACTTCGACCAGCATCGCAGCCAGTTGGACGAGTCCCGCACCGCGCTGGAGAACGTGGCCGAAGGCAGCGACTTCGTCGAGATCAACGGCAGCCGCAAGCACGTCATCGGCTACCTGCAGGACTTCCTGTTCTCCCCCGAGCGCGCCCGCGCGCCGATCACCCGCCTGTCCGGTGGCGAGCGCAACCGCCTGCTGCTGGCCAAGCTGTTCGCCCAGCCCTCGAACCTGCTGGTGATGGACGAACCGACCAACGACCTGGACGTCGAGACGCTGGAACTGCTGGAAGAGCTGCTGCTGGACTACAAGGGCACGCTGCTGCTGGTCAGCCACGACCGCGACTTCCTCGACAACGTGGTCACCAGCACGCTGGTGCTCGAAGGCGAAGGGCGGCTGGGCGACTACGTGGGCGGCTACACGGATTGGCTGCGCCAACGACGTGCACCCAGCGTGGCCGCCACAGCAGCCGCGACGCCCAAGCCTGTCCTATCGAAACAACCCGAACCCGTCGCCGCCAAGCGCAAGCTGGGCTTCAAGGAAGCGCGCGAACTGGAACAGCTTCCGGCGCGCATCGAAACGCTGGAAGCCGAGGTCGCCAGGCGCACCGAAGCGATGAACGATCCGGCCTATTACCAACAGTCCCCGGCCGACCTGCAGCGCGCGAACGAAGAGCTCGCCGCCAAGCAGGCGGAACTGGACCACGCCTACCAGCGCTGGTCGGAGCTGGATGGTTGAATTCCTCGACCCCGTGTAGGAGCGCCTCACCCCGTGTTCTGCACGCCCTGCGACACGCCGTTGATGCTGGCGACCAGCGCATGCAGCAGCGCATCGTCCTGGCGGTCGCTGGCGCGCCAGCGCTTCAGCAGGTCGGCCTGCATCACGCTGATCGGGTCGATGTAGGGATTGCGCAGGCGAATGGACAGCGCCAGGCGCTGGTCATGCTGCAGCAGCCAATCGTTGCCGTTGAGCGCCAGCACCCAGCGCACCGCGGCTGCATGCTCCTGCTGCACCTTCGGGAAGAACTCGCCATGCAGCTCGCCCGCCATCCTCGAATACATCTCGGCGATGCTCAGGTCGCCCTTGGCCAGCACCATGGAGACATCGTCGAGGAAGGTCTTGAAGAACGGCCAGTCGCGCGCCATCTCGCGCAGCACGTCTTCGCCATGGGCATCCACTGCGGCCTGCAAGCCGGCGCCCACGCCGTACCACCCGGGGATCACCGCGCGCGCCTGGCTCCAGGCGAATACCCACGGGATCGCACGCAGATTGCCCAGTGCCGCATCCTGGCCCAGCCGGCGCGAGGGCCGCGAGCCCAGCGTCATCCGCTCGATCACGTCGATCGGCGTGGCGCTGCGGAAATAGTCCATGAAGCGCGGCGACTGCACGAACGCGCGGTAGGCCCGCGTACTTTCCTCCGCCACGAGCGCCATGATCCCGCGCCAGCGTGCTTCACGCGGCTCCGGGGGACGCGGCCTCAGGCTGGACAGCAGCACCGCCCCGACCGACTGCTCCAGCGAACGCAGCGCCAGCGCGCGGATGCCGTACTTGCGGTGGATCACCTCGCCCTGCTCGGTCACGCGCAGGCGCCCGTCCACGCTGCCGCGCGGCGCCGCTTCCAGCGCGCGCGTGGTCTTGCCGCCACCGCGAATGATCGAACCGCCGCGACCGTGGAAGAACGTCAGCCTGATGCCCAGTTCCTGGGCGGCCTCGACCAGGTCCACCTGTGCCCGCTGCAGGCCCCAGCGCGAGGCGGCGATGCCGCCGTCCTTGCCGCTGTCGGAATACCCCAGCATCACCATCTGCACGTTGCCGCGCGCGGCCAGATGGGTCCGGTAGACCGGATCAGCGAGCAGGTCGCGCAGCACATCGGTGCCATGTCCCAGGTCGTCGATGGTCTCGAACAGCGGCGCGATGTCGAGCGGCACCTGCCCCGCGTCGTCGACCAGGCCGCCTCGCCGCGCCAACGCCAGCACGGTCAGCACATCGGCGCGGCTGTGCGCCATGCTGATGATGTAGGTGCCCAGCGCATCGGTACCGTGCCGTGTGCGCGCATCGGCCAGCGCCTTGAAGACCGCATCCAGCCGTTCGTTGCCTTCCTCGGCCGACCCCGGCAGGACCGCATCGCCGCTGGCATACGGCCCCAGCAATGCAGCGCGCTCGACCGCCTCGCGCTGCTCCCAGTCGGCATCGCCCAGTGCCGCCGCCACTGCGCGCGCATGCACGCTGGATTCCTGCCGCACGTCCAGCCGGGCGAGGTGGAAACCAAATGTGCGTACGCGCCAGGCCAGCCTGCGCACTGCAAACCACCCCGCGTGGATGCCGCGGTTGGCTTCCAGGCTGCGCAGGATGAGCTCGATGTCGTGCGCCAGTTCCTCCGGCGAGGCGTAGCCCTCGGGTCGGTCTTCCAGCGTGGCGTGCAGGCGCGCGCGCATGAGGTCGTTGAGCAGACGGTAGGGCATGTCTCCGTGGCGCGGGCGCGACTTCTTCGCCGCATCGGGCAGTAGCGCGCGGTACTGCTCCACCCGCGCCGACACCTCGCTCGAAACACCGATGATCGAGCTTGACTGGCTGAGCAGCGTGGTGAGCTGACGCAGCTCCTTCAGGTAGCGCGTGAGGATGGCGCGTCGCTGCGCATCCAGCGTGGCCGTGACGGTGCGTGCATCGACATTCGGATTGCCGTCCATGTCGCCGCCGACCCAGGTGCCGAAGCGCAGCACGCGCGGCAGCCGCGCGGTGACCTCGGGCGCGGCGCCATAGACCTCGGTGATGGCGCTTTCCAGCGTTTCGTACAGCACCGGGATGACCCGGTACAGCACTTCGATCAGGTAGAACCCGACATGCTCGCGTTCGTCTTCCACGCCCGGGCGCACCGGCGAGGAGTCGGCCGTCTGCCAGGCCGACGTCAGCGCCATGCGGAAGCGCGCGGTGTCGGTGGCCAGTTCGCCGGGGGTGCGCGTGCCGTCCAGCCTGTTGATCAGGCTGGCCACCATCAGCTGCTCTTTCTCCAGCAGCGCGCGCCGCACCGCCTCGGTCGGGTGCGCGGTGAAGACCGGCTCCACGTCGATGCGCGGCAGCCAGCCGGCCAATTCCTCAAGGGAGACGCCCTGCGCCTTGAGGCGGGCCAGCGCGTCGTGCAGCCCATCGGGCTGCGGCCGCGCGCTGCCGGCCCGCTGGTAATCCCGCCGGCGACGGATGCGATGGACGCGTTCGGCGATGTTCACCACCTGGAAGTAGGTGCTGAAGGCGCGGATCAGCGACTCCGCCTGCGCGGGCGACTGCCCGTCCAGCAAGCCGGCCAGCGACTGCGGCGGTTCGCCCGACTGGCGGCGCGCGATGGCGGTGGTTCGCACCCGTTCGACATGGGCCAGGAAGTCCGGCGAGACCTGTTCGGCCAGCATCTCCCCCACCAGCGTTCCCAGGCGGCGCACGTCCTCGCGCAGGGGGACGTCGGGCGGGGCGAATTCGAGGCTGATGGGACTGTTCATGCGCGGCGTGGGGTCCGTCGTGGGCCGGGATTGGTATTGTCCTTGCGGACAATTGGTCTGCTGCAGGACAGCATCCGAAGCCTACCCGATCAGGCCAGGCCGTGCGTCATCGTTTCATCCGGAACAAGCGATATAATGTGTCCGCCGAGGGGCGCTGCGACCGTGATGTCTGTTCGACAGGCAAGCACGGCCAGGCTCGGCAGGAAACCGCAACGGCGCCCGGTCAAGCATGCGAGCCCCGCTCGCCACCTTCCCGGAGCCAACACGATGAACGCAGTACGCAAGTTTTCCACCGAGGGCGACTACAAGGTCGCCGACATTTCTCTGGCCGATTGGGGCCGCAAGGAACTCGACATCGCCGAGCATGAGATGCCCGGCCTGATGTCCATCCGTCGCAAGTATGCCGCCACCAAGCCGCTGAAGGGCGTGCGCGTGACCGGCTCGCTGCACATGACCATCCAGACCGCCGTGCTGATCGAGACGCTGAAGGACATCGGCGCCGACGTGCGCTGGGCGTCGTGCAACATCTTCTCCACGCAGGACCACGCCGCCGCCGCGATCGCTGCCAGCGGCACGCCGGTGTTCGCCTGGAAGGGCGAGACGCTGGAAGAGTATTGGGACTGCACGCTGGACGCCCTGACCTTCACCCTGCCCGACGGCACCCTCACCGGCCCGGAACTGGTGGTCGACGACGGCGGCGACGTCACCCTGCTGATCCACAAGGGTTATGAGCTCGAGAACGGCAGCGACTGGGTCAACACCGCCTCGGGCAACCACGAAGAGCAGGTCATCAAGGACTTGCTGAAGCGCGTGGCCAAGGAGCGCCCCGGCTACTGGACCCGCGTGGTCAAGGACTGGAAGGGTGTGTCCGAAGAGACCACCACCGGCGTGCACCGCCTCTACCAGATCGCCGAACAGGGCAAGCTGCTGGTGCCGGCGATCAACGTCAACGACTCGGTCACCAAGTCCAAGTTCGATAACCTGTACGGCTGCCGCGAGTCGCTGGCCGACGGCCTGAAGCGCGCGATGGACGTGATGCTGGCCGGCAAGGTGGCCGTGGTCTGCGGCTACGGCGACGTGGGCAAGGGCTCGGCGCACTCGCTGCGCGCCTACGGCGCCCGCGTGATCGTCACCGAGATCGACCCGATCTGCGCGCTACAGGCGGCGATGGAAGGCTTCGAGGTGAACACCGTCGAGGACAGCCTGGGCCAGGCCGACATCTACGTCACCACCACCGGCAACAAGGACATCATCACCCTCGCGCACATGCGGGCGATGAAGGACCAGGCCATCGTCTGCAACATCGGCCATTTCGACAACGAGATCCAGGTGGACGCGCTGTACGCCTCGGACGCCAAGCGCATTAACATCAAGCCGCAGGTCGACAAGTTCGTGTTCCCGAACGGCAACGCGATCTTCCTGCTGGCCGAAGGCCGCCTGGTGAACCTGGGCTGCGCCACCGGCCACCCGAGCTTCGTCATGTCGAACTCCTTCGCCAACCAGACGCTGGCGCAGATCGACCTGTGGGCGAACAAGGACGTGTACGAGAAGACCGTCTACCGCCTGCCGAAGCACCTGGACGAGGAGGTCGCGCGCCTGCACCTGGAGAAGATCGGCGTGAAGCTGACCACGCTGACCCAGGACCAGGCCGACTACCTGGGCGTGGCGGTCGAAGGCCCGTACAAGCCGGACCACTACCGCTACTGATCGAAGCAGTGCACGGGGCAGCGTCCGCGCTGCCCTCTCGATCCACGGCAGGCGCGGGTATGCGCCTGCCCCTCGGGGCCTCTCCATGTCGATCCCGGTTTCGTTCGAGTTCTATCCGCCCAAGACCGATGAGCAGCGCGCGCAGCTCGACCGCACTGCGTACAAGCTGAAGGCGCACGCCCCCGACTATGTGTCGTGCACGTTCGGCGCCGGCGGTTCCACGTTGAGCTACACGTCCGAGACGGTGCGCCATCTCAACCAGCACCATGGCTTCGATGCCGCGCCGCACCTGTCCTGCGTGGGCGGGAGCCGCGAGGAAATCCGCGAACTGCTGCGGCTGTACAGGGCGCTTGGGTGCAAGCGCATCGTCGCGCTGCGCGGCGACCTGCCTTCCGGCATGGGCCACCCGGGCGACCTGCGCTATGCGTCGGAGCTGATCGAGTTCATCCGCGCCGAACATGGCGACACCTTCCACATCGAAGTCGGTGCTTACCCCGAAACGCACCCGCAGGCCGAGGATGCCCTGACCGACCTGCGCCACTTCAAGGCCAAGGTCGATGCCGGCGCCAACGGCGCGATCACCCAGTATTTCTACAACCCGGATGCGTATTTCCACTTCGTCGACGCGGTGCGCCGGCTGGGCGTGGACATCCCGATCATCCCGGGCATCATGCCGATCTCCAATTTCACCCAGCTGCGCCGCTTCTCCGAAGCCTGCGGCGCGGAGATCCCGCGCTGGATCGGCAAGCGCATGCAGGCGCTGGGCGACGATGCGGATGCGATCCGCGACTTCGGCGCCGACGTGGTGGCCAGCCTCTGTGAGCGGCTGGTCGCCGGCGGCGCGCCGTCGCTGCACTTCTACACCCTGAACCTCGCCAAGCCGACCCAGACCGTTCTGTCCCGCCTGGGCTGGGCGGCCTGAACGCCGGGGCGCGCCATGCGCCCCACCCGCAGGTGAACGGCGGTCGCACTCCGGGCATGCGCTCGGTGACCGGATGCCATGCCCGGATTACGCTGCAGGCATGCGCCTCCCGCTTCTCCTTCTCGCCAGCCTGTGCCTGTGGGCCGGATTCCCTGCAGCACCCGCCGAGGCGCAGCAGCAGGGCGTACAGCGCTGTACGACGATGGACGGCGACACCGTCTACACCGACAAGAACTGCGAAGACATCGGCGCGATGGATCGGCTGCCAGCCGGTACCACCGGGCCCTCGGCGACGGGCGCGCTCTATCGCGGTGGCTGTTCCCGCACCCTGAGCGATCTGGTGGCGCAGGTGTCGATGGCGATCACGGCGGGTGACGTCAACCGGCTGGCGGGCGTATACCACTGGAGCGGCGTGTCCGATGCCGCCGCCTTGCGCATCCTCGACCAGTTGGAAGCCGTGACGCAGCGCCCGCTCGTTGACATCGTGCCGGTGCGCACTGCCCCCGCGCCGATCCTCGATGCCGAGGGCGCGGTCGTCGATCAGAACCGGGATGGCTATTACCCGACGACGACCCGGCAGACGCGGCCCGTTGGCCTGCGCATCGTGCAGACGCTGAAGAACGGCGCCACGCCCTCGAACACCACGTTCGGGCTGCGACGTGCCTACAACTGCTTCTGGATCACGCTGTAACCGCGTTGCCGTGGGCGCTTCAGGTGCGCGCGGGGTGGGCTGACGACACGTCACGCGTCGGCGAGAAGCGGAGCGTCGCCACCACGCCCTTCGATTCGCCCGGCCGTACGCCGACCTCCCAGCCGTACAGCGCACACAGCCGGCTGACGATGGACAGCCCGATGCCGCCTCCCTGCGAATGGCCGGCATGCGTGCCGCGATAGCCGCGCTCGAACAGGCGCGCGGCGTCCTCCTTGCTGAGGCCAGGCCCGGAATCGATGACTTCCACCGCATCCGGCAGCAGGCGAACGACGACCTCGCCCTCCTTGGTGTACTTCACCGCATTGCCGATCAGGTTGCCCAACGCGACGGACAGGGCGGCCTCGGGCGAGTCCACACGGGCGCCTTCCTCGCCTTCCACGCGCAGGGTCAGCGGCTTGCCGCCCAGTGTGGCGCGGTGGGCTTCCAGAAGTTGGTCTACCACGCGCGCCACGTCGGTATTGCCGTGACCCCGCTCGTTGCGCGACAGCAGCAGCAGCGCGCTGATCAGGTCGGTGCACTGCTGCTCCGCACGCTGGATGCGCTGGATGCGGGTGCGTGTCTTCTCGTCCATGTCCGGCCGCGACAGCATCAGTTCCACCGACCCGCGGATGATGGCCAGCGGCGTGCGCAGCTCATGGCTGACGTCGGCGTTGAACTCGCGGTCACGCTGGACGACTTCGGTGAGGCGCTCGGAGTAGTCGTCGAGCGCCTTGGCGAGTTCGCCGACTTCGTCCTCGGGAAAGTGCGGAGCCAACGGCCGTGGGTTGCTGCTGCCGCGGTAAGCGCGCAGGCGCGAGGCCAGTTCCGACACAGGACTCATCACGCGGGAGGCGGACCACCAGCCGATCAACAACGAGATCCCAGTGAACACGACGACCACGCCGATCAACGCGTTGTTGAATTTGCTCTTGGCCTTGACTGATTCCGTCTTGTCATACGCAAGGAAAAACCAGGCTTCAGGCGTTTTCTGAACGGCAAGCCAGTAGGAGAACGGCGAACCATCCTCGTCAGTGCCGCTTATCGTATGGATGCCGTTAGGCAGGTCGTGCCACTCCGGCTGATCAATCTTCAGCTGAGCGAACTTGTCCGGCGCAAACGCGTAGGCGCGCATGGTCTGCACCCGCAGGTCACGTTCGCGTCCTCCGCTGGCTTCGTAACGTCGCTGGTACTCGGTAATGTTCTGGCTGATCGCATCAACGACGAGGTCCTCCTCGACACGATTGCGCACCCAGTTGGCGGAGAACGCCAGAAGCAGGGTCAATCCGAACCCAAGCAGCACGAACGACAGGATGATGCGGGTGCGCAGCCGCCGCCGGAAGCGGCGGTGGCGGCGGGGTTTCGACGACTCAGCTGCTGGCATCGGGTGCGGCGATGCGGTATCCGATGCCATGGCGGGTCTGGATGTACGGCGAGTCGAACGGCTTGTCCACCACCGCGCGCAGGCCGTGGATGTGCACGCGCAGGGAATCCGAATCGGGCAGTTCCTCGCCCCAGACTCGGGTCTCCAGCTCCTGGCGCGTCACCACGGCCGGCGAGGCCTCCATCAGTGCCTGCAGGATCTTCAGCGCGGTGGGATTGAGCTGCAGCAGCTTGCCCTGGCGGCGCACTTCCAGCGTATCCAGGTTGTATTCCAATTCACCCACCTCAAGCACGCGCGTCTGCACGCCCTTGCCACGACGGGACAGGGCGTTCAGGCGCACCTCGACTTCCTGCAGCGCGAACGGCTTGATCAGATAGTCGTCGGCGCCGGAATCGAAGCCGGCCAGCTTGTTGTCCAGCGAGTCGCGCGCAGTCAGCATCAGCACCGGCGTCTGCTTGCGTGCCTCGTTGCGCAACTTGCGACAGACCTCCAGGCCGTCCATGCCCGGCAGGTTGAGGTCGAGCACAATCGCGTCGAACTCATGCACGACCGCCAGGTGCAGCCCGGTCACACCGTCGGCCGCGAAGTCGACGGTGTGGCCACGCTCTTCCAGATAGTCGCCGAGGTTGGCGGCGATATCGCTGTTGTCTTCGATGACGAGGATGCGCATCTGTATCAACGAGATTCGAGGATGGGCTGGCGGAAGTTCTTGCCCAGCTCTTGCTGCGATTCTTCGCGCATGCGGCGACGTTGTGCGACCGTGTGGCACTGCGTGGTTGCGCGGTGCGAACCGACCTTCTTTTCGCGCGTACACACCAGGCGACTGTCTTCCCCGGCTCGCGTCAGAATCGTATTGACCAGTTCCTGATCGTTGATGACCTTCACCTTGTCATCCGATGACAGCTGATCCACTCCACCTGCGCGCTGGAGGGAATCGCCGATGCGGTTGAGCGCATTGCGCACTTCAATCCGGTCCGTCTGGGAGATTTCGGCGTAGGCCTTGCCCTCCGCAAGATCCGCCAGGATCTTCTCCTTCTGCTTCTCGAACGGCACGGAGACATTGAGTTGGCCTGTCGCGGTCGTGTCCGCGCCCGATGCCGCGCTCATCGACGCTTCCGCCGCAGGTACGGCCAGCAGCATAACGGAGACAAATAACAGCTTACGCATCCTTTCACCTCGCTCGAAATTGTTCACCCGCCAAAGTAGCCGGAGATGCGCCGCAACCCGCCATTTCCCGAAGCCGGGGTGAAGCGGTGCGGGCAGATCCGATTCTTGCATAGGTAACTGCGACTACGCCAAGGCATTCCAATAAAAAAAACAAGGCCCAAGCGGGTGGACGCCCGCTTGGGCCAAAGTAATGCCCCGATTACCGTAATCCTGTGCTTTCCAGATGAATCCACCGGGAGGAACGCAGAGCTGCGGTCCGGGAGAGGCTACGCGGGGAGCGATTAAACACCCGTTAAAAGGGACGTTAAATCCATGTGAAAGGGGCGATCAGCCGCCCTGTTCAGCATGCATCGCCAGGTGCTCCACGATCCTGCCGGCCACATCCACGCCACATACCGCCTCGATGCCCTCCAGGCCGGGCGTGGAATTGACCTCCAGCACCAGCGGGCCGCGCCTGGCCCGGATCAGGTCCACGCCCGCGACCCCCAGCCCGAGCACGCGCGCGGCCCGTACGGCCACAGCCCGCTCCTCGTCGGTGGCCGCCACGTGCAGGGCCGTGCCGCCCCGATGCAGGTTCGAGCGGAAGTCCCCTTCCGGCGCCTGCCGGCGCATGGAGGCCACCACCTCGTCCCCCACGACAAAGCAGCGCAGATCGGCCCCGTCCGCCTCACCGATGAACTCTTGCACCACGAAGCTGGCATACAGACCACGCAGGGCCTCCACCACGCTGCGCGAAGCCGAGGGCTTCTCGGTGAGCATCACGCCGGCCCCCTGTGCGCCTTCGTTCAACTTGATCACATGGGGGGGCGGGCCGAGCATGGACAGCAGGTCGGAGGTATCGTCGGGGTTGTCGCCGAACACGGTCACCGGCAGATCGATGCCCTGCGCGGCCAGCAGCTGGTGCGCGCGCAGCTTGTCGCGGGCTCGCAGGATGGCATCCGACGGATTGGGGCTGTAGGTGCCCATGAGTTCGAACTGCCGCAGCACCGCCGTGCCGTAGCGGGTGATGGACGCGCCGATGCGGGGAATGACGGCGTCGTAGCCGGCCAGCGAGCGGCCCTTGTAGTGCAGCTGGAAGCCGGACGAGGCGATGCGCATATAGCAGCGCAGCGGATCAAGCACCCGGACCGTGTGGCCGCGCTGGCGTGCGGCCTCCACCAGTCGGCGGGTCGAGTACAGCTTGCTGTTGCGCGACAGGATGGCGAGCTTCATGGACGCGGGATCACCTGGGCCGCGTGCAGCATCGCACGCCCGGAAGGCCGGACGATGACGACGAAGGCGAGAGGGGGGATGGAGCGGGTGATGGGAATCGAACCCACGCTAGCAGCTTGGGAAGCTGCAGTTCTACCATTGAACTACACCCGCGCGGACGACCGAAGTCTATGCCGGGCCGGGGGACAAGGCAATGCGGCGCCGGCGACCGGCGCCGCATCGTTCAGTCACTTCAGAAGCTACCGCCCAGCGTCATGAAGGCGGTGGTATTGGTGCCGCCTCCCTGGTTGACCGTCGTGGTGACGCCCAGGTTGGCATCGAAGCCGAACAGCTTGGTGCGCGCGCCCATCAGCAGGGTGCCGTAGCCGTCGTCCGTGTCCAGCCCCGGAACGGCGTAGGCGCTGGTGCCCGGCAGCGACAGGGCTTGCGCGAACACCTCCTCGGCCGGATCCTCGAACTCCTTGTCCACGGTCAGGCGAGCGTACGGCTGCAGGTGGTCGTTGATCGCATAGCTGAGCTCGTAGCCAGCGCTGCCGATCAGCGAATCGAACTCCTGGTCCGGATACGCCAACGCGCTGGAGTTGACGTTGCTCTCGCTGTAGCCGTCCATGTCGATGGTCTGCGACAGCACGCTGATCACCGGACCATGGCGGAACGCGCCCTCGCCCCACTGGTAGCCGGCGCTCAGGCCCAGGCTCAGGTTGGTGCCGTCAGGCGAGCCGCTGTGGCGGCGGGTGACGTCGCCCAGCTGGACTTCGCGGTCCACGTCGTAGGAGATCCAGCTGTAGCTCACCTGCGCGTTGGCCCACAGGCGGTCGCCGTACCAGCCGGCGAAACCGCCCAGCGTGGCGTCGGCTTCGTCGAAGCTGCCGCTGCGCTTGCCGAAGTCGTACTTCGCGCGGCCATAACCGGCGAACGCACCGTAGACCATCGAACCCCGCGACCAGTCCACGCCGAAGGTCCCCATCGGGCCGGCGCCGTCGTACAGGTCGCCATCGCCGTAGCGCAGGAAGTCCCCGCGCAGGTCGCCCCACCAGCGCATGCCGTCGGCCTCGGGCTTGCCGGCCACGTGCGCGGCCACGCGGTCGGCGCGCGCACGCCCGTGCACGGACGCGGTGTACGGCAGCAGCGCGATCTGGCGCGGGCCTTCCAGCATCGCCACGGCGTACTGCGACAGGATGCTGTGCGCCTTCGAGGTGGGGTGCACGCCGTCGGCGAAGGCGTAGGTATCCGGCGCATTCGGAGTGACGTACGAGGTCGGGTTGCAGGTCAGCGAGTTGGCGGTGATCTGCGGCTGGCAAGCCGTGCCGGTGACGTTGGCGAACCCGTACTCGGCCGGGCTGGCGACGATTTCGCGCAGCAGGGAGAACGTGTCCAACGGAATGACCCGCAGGCCGGCCGTATCGATCGCGTTGAACAGTGCGGCGTTGTAGGTGGTGGAGAGCTGCGTGCCCGCCGCGGCCGCGGCGGCACCCTGCGCGCGGAAGCCCGGCGTCACGCCCAGATCCGGAATGGTGGGCACCAGGATGTAGCGTGCACCGGCGTTCTGCAGCCTGCCGATGATGCCCACCTGCGCGGTCACCGCACCGCCGATCGTGGTGGTGGGATCGGCGCCGCCGCTGGTGATGGCGAACAGGTCGTTCGCACCGCCCCAGACCGTGTAGAGCGCGTTGGGATCGGCACGGCCGCCGGTCGAGGCCAGGTAAGAGTTGACCTGGGTGGCGAGCGAGGGAATCGGACCCAGCGCGCCGGTGGTGTTGGTGCCCACGCGCGCGCCGCCGGCCGCGTAGTTGGTGCCCACTTGGCCATTGCCGTTGGCGTAGGCGCCGGTGCCGTAGTACTCGGCCAGGTACTGGGACCAGACGAAGCCCGGATTGGTGGTGAACTGGCCGGTCACCGGCCGGACGGACGCCGGCAGCAGCGGGCGGAAGTAGCCGGCGTCGGTCAGGCTGTCGCCGAAGAACACGGTCTGCGTGTACGGACCGTCCTGGGCCAGGACGGGGGCTGCCGCCATCGCCAGCGCGACGGCCAGCAACGAACGGACGGGCGAGATGGAACGCTTCATGGAATCTCCCGGGGCAATGGATGATGGACTGCGCGCCGGCTCTGCCGTACGGCTGCGCATGGCGCGCATCGTTCCACCAAACGCGGCCGGCGCACACGCTGCAATGCGGCAATGACATCCGCCATGGGCGACAATGCCGCCATGGACATCCAGTTGAACGGGCAGCCCCATGCCCTGCCCCACCCCGGCACCCTTCTCGCCCTGCTCCAGCAACAGGGCCTGGCCGAGCGCCGCGTCGCGGTCGAGCTCAACGGCGAAATCATCCCGCGCAGCCGCCATGCGCAGACCACGCTGAAGGACGGCGACCGGGTCGAGATCGTGCACGCGCTGGGCGGCGGCTGAGCCCACCGGCCGCGCCCGTCCGCGCGGTGCCACCCTGCGTCCAACATCGGCGATAATCGCCGCATGTCCAACACCGCCCCCCATGACCCGCTGGTGATCGCGGGCAAGACCTACCGTTCCCGCCTGCTGACCGGCACCGGCAAGTTCAAGGATTTCGAGGAAACCCGCCTGGCCACCGAAGCCGCGGGCGCCGAGATCGTCACCGTCGCCATCCGCCGCACCAACCTGGGCCAGTCGCCCAACGAGCCCAACCTGCTCGACGTGCTGCCGCCGGAGCGCTACACCATCCTCCCCAACACCGCCGGCTGCTACACCGCCGACGATGCCGTGCGCACCTGCCGGCTGGCGCGGGAACTGCTCGACGGCCACACCCTTGTGAAGCTGGAGGTACTGGGCGACCAGAAGACGCTGTACCCCGATGTGGTGCAGACCCTGGCCGCCGCGGAGAAGCTGGTGGCCGACGGCTTCGACGTGATGGTCTATACCAGCGACGACCCCATCCTGGCCCGCCGCCTGGAAGAGATCGGCTGCGTGGCGGTGATGCCGCTGGCCGCGCCGATCGGCTCCGGTCTGGGCGTGCAGAACAAGTACAACCTGCTGGAGATCATCGAGAACGCGAAGGTCCCGGTGCTGGTCGACGCCGGCGTCGGCACCGCCTCCGATGCCGCCATCGTCATGGAACTGGGCTGCGACGGCGTACTGATGAACACCGCCATCGCCGGGGCGAAGCATCCGGTACTGATGGCCAGCGCCATGAAGAAGGCCGTGGAGGCCGGTCGCGAAGCCTTCCTCGCCGGCCGCATCCCGCGCAAGCGCAACGCCTCCGCATCGAGCCCCATCGACGGACTGATCGGCTGATGACCGATCCGTTCTCCAGCCCCGGGGCGAAAACACCGCCCAAGCCCTTCACCCTCACCGAGGGACGGCGCGAGGTGCGCAGCTTCGTGCTGCGCCAGGGCCGCTTCACCGAGGCGCAGCAGCGTGCCTTCGATACCCAGTGGCCGCGCTTCGGGCTGGACTACACGGGCGAACCGCGCGATTACGACGCGGTCTTCGGCCGCAGCGCGCCCCGCGTGCTGGAAATCGGCTTCGGCAACGGCGAGGCCCTGCGCTTTGCGGCTCGCCACGACAAGGACCGCGACTACATCGGCCTGGAAGTGCACGCTCCCGGCGTGGGCCGCCTGCTGAACGCGCTGGCCGAAGACGGCAGCGACCATGTGCGCGTCTACCACCACGACGCGGTGGAAGTGCTGCAGCACGAAGTCGCCGACGGGTCGCTGGACGAGGTGCGCATCTACTTCCCCGATCCCTGGCACAAGAAGCGCCACAACAAGCGCCGCCTGGTGCAGCCGGAATTCGCCGCGCTCGTCGCGCGCAAGCTGCGCCCGGGCGGGCGCCTGCACTGCGCCACCGACTGGGAGGCCTATGCCGAACACATGTGGGACGTGCTGGATGCCACCCCGGGGCTGGTCAACCGCGCCGGCCCGCGCGGCAGCGTGCCGCGCCCCGACTGGCGCCCGCAGACGCATTTCGAGACCCGCGGCCAGAAGCTGGGCCATGGCGTGTGGGATCTTGTCTATGACAAGACGGGAATGGGGACCGGGGAATAGGGAATGGATGCGATGACCCGTCCACGTCCTCCTGCATGTAAAGGGCCGCTGAGCCGGGGCGCCCCCGCCGATTCCCGATTCACCATTCCCGATTCCCGCCTGCCGTAATGGACAACGCGCTGACGCTGACCAACGACATGAAGCTCGTCCTCGGGCTGGTCGGCTTCACGATGGCGATGTTCCTGTTCGAACGCATCCGCGCCGACCTGGTGGCGCTGGTGGTGCTGGTGGTGCTGGGCATCACCGGCCTGATCGCGCCGGAGGAGATCTTCGGCGGCTTCTCCGGCAACGCGGTGATGAGCATCATCGCCACGATGATCCTGGGCGCGGGACTGGACCGCACCGGCGCACTGAACCGCCTGGCCTCGTGGCTGCTGCGGCGCGGCCACGGCATCGAGCAGCGGCTGCTGCTGATGACCACGGCCATCGCCAGCCTCAACTCGTCCTTCATGCAGAACCCGTCGGTGATGGCGCTGTTCATGCCGGTGGCCTCGCGGCTGTCCTCGCGTACCGGCCTGTCGCTGCAGCGGCTGCTGCTGCCCATTGCCGCCGCCATCGTCATGGGTGGCGCCTTCACCATGGTCGGCAACTCGCCGCTGATCCTGCTCAACGACCTGCTGGTCTCGGCCAACAACAACCTGCCCTCCGGCATGGCCACGCTGGAACCGCTGCGCATGTTCGCGCCTGCGCCCATCGGCGTGCTGCTGGTCGCCGCCTCGCTGCTGTACTTCCGCTACTACGGCGACAGGAAGCTCAAGGACGAAACCGAAACCAGCGTGACGCCCGCCCGCACCGAAAGCTACTTCGCCAACACCTACGGCATCGAAGGCGATGTGTTCGAGCTGATCGTCACCGCGGAAAGCCCGCTGGTGGGGATGTCGCTGGGCGAGGCCGAGGCCCTGCACGACGCGCCGCTGATGCTGGCGCTGCAGACCGGCAACGACACGCGCCTGGCCCCGCCGGCCGACATGCGCATCTGGGTGGGCAGCGTGCTGGGCGTGATGGGCGCGCGTCAGGAGGTGGGCGATTTCGCGCAGAACCACTTCCTGCGCATGTCCTCGCGGCTGCGCCACTTCGGCGACCTGTTCAACCCCAGCCGCGCCGGTATTTCCGAGGCGGTGGTGCCGCCGACGTCGAAGTTCATCGGCAAAACCGCGCGCGAGCTGCGCCTGCGCAAGCAGAACGGCATCAGCCTGCTGGCGATCAACCGCGACAAGAAGGTCATCCGCGACAACGTGCGGGAAGAGAAGCTGCGCGCCGGCGACATGCTGGTGTTCCACAGCATCTGGCAGGACCTGGGCCAGGCTGCGGAGAGCCGCGACTTCGTGGTGGTGACCGACTACCCGAAGGGCGAGCAGCGTCCGCACAAGTTCAAGATCGCCATGGCCATCTTTGCCATCACCATCGTCATCGCGCTGACGTCCAAGCTGCCGGTGGCCCTGACCCTGATGACCGGCGTGGCCGGCATGCTGCTGACCGGCGTGCTGCGCATGGACGAGGCCTACGGCGCGATCAACTGGAAGACGGTGTTCCTGATGGCCGGCCTGATCCCGCTGGGCTGGGCGATGGACAGCAGCGGTGCGGCGGCGTGGGTGGCCGGACACACGGTGGAGCGCTTGCCGGAGGGCATTCCGGTGTGGGCGCTGGAAATCGCGGTCGCGCTGCTGACCACCGCGTTCTCGCTGGTCATCAGCCACGTGGGCGCGACCATCGTGATGGTGCCGATGGCGATCAACCTGGCGCTGGCCGCGGGCGGCAACCCCACCGCGTTCGCGCTGATCGTGGCGCTGTCGGCGTCCAACAACCTGATGACGGCCTCGAACCCCGTGATTTCCATGGTGGTCGGCCCGGCCAACTACACCTCGCGCCAGTTGTGGCGCGTGGGCGGGCCGCTGTCGCTGATCTACACGATGGTCGTCGTGCTCGCGGTCAATGTGCTGTTCTGGTGGAACGGTCGCGCCGGATGACGACCCCATCGCTGGCACTCACGTTGCTGCCGGGGCGCTACGCCGTCGCGCAGCTGCCGGCCGGCGCCGCCCTGCCCGCCTGGTGGCCCACCGGCGGCATGCGCCACGCGGGCTGGACCGACGACGAACTCTCGCTCGTCTGCGAAGAGCAGCATGTTCCCGAGGACGTGCGCTGCCAACGCGGCTGGCGCATGTTCAAGCTGCAAGGCCCCTTCGATTTCGCGCTGACCGGCATCCTGAAAGCGGTGCTGGATCCGCTGGCGGCCGCGGGCGTAGGCATCTTCGCGCTGTCGACCTACGACACCGACTATGTGCTGGTGCAGGCGCACCAGCTGGAGCAAGCGGTGTCCGCCCTGCTTGGGGCGGGTCATCACCTTCGTCCCTGACCCTTCCGTGCCCGTCAACGACGCTGCAGGAGGATTCGCATCAACACCGCACCGAAGTGCAACCAGATTGCGCCGAACACCCCAAGCCGGGTGACGAAGCCGCGCTGTGCGGCTTCGAACGTGCGGAAATAGCGCCACAGCCCGCGGTGCTTGTGCCATTCCACGAACACGGGACGCGCGCGGCTGGACACCCCACGGATGTGCAGCACGCGGATGTCGTTGGCGACCGCGACGACTGCGCCGGCCTGGCGTGCGCGCCGGCACAGGTCCATGTCCTCGGCGTGCAGCCGATAGCCTTCATCCAGGCCGTCCAGGCGATCGAACAGGGGGCGGGACAGCAGCATCAGCGCGCCGGATACGGCGTCCACCGGCTGCAGCACCACCGTGTCGTCCGGCGGCACGCCGAGTTGCGACGCGCGACCGGGTGCGCGCAGCATCTGGGCGAAGACCGGGTCGCGACGACGTGCGGCGGCGTCGCGCACGCCCGCTTCGTCGACCAGATCGACGCCCAGCAGGACCTCGCCGGCGGAACCCGACGCATGCGCGCGCAGCCGCGACAGCGTGTCGGCTTCCACCATGAGGTCGGGATTGACGAAGGCCAGCCACGGCGCATGCGAATCGCGTGCGCCCTGGTTGCAGCCCACCGCGAAACCCGGGTTGTCGGGATTGGCGATGAAACGTACGCGATCGTCGTGCAGCGCATGCCGCTGCACGATGTCCAGGGTGGCATCGGTGGAGGCATTATCGACCACACGGATCTGGTCGACGCCGTGCGCCAGGCGCAGGCGCATCAGGCAGTCGTCGATGGTGTCCGCACTCTCGTGGGTCACCACCACCACGGCGATGGCATCCACCTCAACCGAAGAGGTCACGCTGGCGCTCCGGCGATCCGATGTCGGCATACAGGGCGGCCAGACGCTCGCGCGGTCCGCGCAGCGGGTCGTCCATCAGGAAGGTGGCCAGCCGTGGCGTGAAGGTCGGCCAGCGCGCGTTCAACGCATCCATGTCGCCATCGGCCGGGCCGCCCTCACGGCCGCGCGCGACGAACGCGGTCTCGCACAGCACGTTGCGCCAGCCCAGGCCGGACAGACGCAAGGACAGGTCCACCAGGGCCGCATACCATGAGGCGTAGCTCGCTGTGTCCAGCCCACCGACGCGCTTGCGGGCGCTGCCACGCAGCGCGACGGCATGCGCGACCGCAGCGGGCAGTTCCGGATGCAGCGGCGGCATCGCCGCGCAGGCCTGCGCGGTGCGCTCGAAATCGTCCGGCGGCGGGCTCACCTCGCCCAGCCGCGGCCAGGCCGCGGTCTCGCCGGCGTTGCACCAGGATGTGGCGGTGGCGATGGCGGCATCGCGGGCCAGGCAGGCGGCCAGCTGCTGCAGCCAGCCGGGCAGCGGCTGCGCATCGGGCGACAGCACGACCACGTCGACATCGCCGCACGCGGCCAGCATCTGATCCATGTGCGCCACCTCGCCCAGCATGCGCGGGCGCCGCGTGTAGTCGGCCTGCAACCGGGTCCGTCCCAGCCAGCGCTCGATGATGGCCAGTCCGCGCGGCCCCGCCTGCGCGTCGTCGGCCAGCCACAGGCGCGTGCCTGCGGGCGTGCCGGCATCCAGCGCACCCAGGCAGGCATCGAGCGCATCGTCGTCGGTGCCGATCGGCAGCAGGACGATGGGCAGGGACGATGCGGGCGGCGGCGTCACTTGGAACGGGGCGTGTTCAGCGGCTCAAGCGCACGGAAACGCTTGCCGTACTCGTCGGTCAGGTCGTTGGCTTCCTGCGGGTTGCTGACGATGGTGGGCGTCAGCAGCACGATGACCTCGCTGCGCTCCGTGCCGGTGGTCTTCTTGCCGAACAGGCCGCCGATGATCGGCAGGCGGCTCAGGCCCGGGATGCCGGAGGAGCCCTGGGTCGCCGTATCGCTGATCAGGCCGGCCAGCATCACCGTGTTGCCGGCCTGCACGGCGCCTTCGGTCTTGAAGCGGCGCGTGTTGATGCGCACGTTGCCGTTGGCGTCCGGCTCACTGCCCGGTGAACTGACTTCCTGCACGATGTCGAGGAAGACCATACCGTCCTTGGTCACGCGCGGGCGCACCTTCAGGATCACGCCCGTGTCCAGGTACTGCACCTGGCTGTAGGTGTTGTCGGTGCCCAGTCCGGGGTTGACGGTGACCGACGAGATCGGGATGCGGCTGCCGACGTTGAGCGTGGCCTCGGCGTTGTTGCGCACGAAGATGGACGGCGTCTGCAGCAGGCGTACGTCGGATACTTCGTCCAGCGCGGTGATGACGGCGGCGGCGTCGTTCTTCACCAGGGTCCAGACCGCGCCCGCACCGCTCACGCCGCCGATGCTGCCGGCGAGCGTGCTCCACTTGCTGGGCCCACCCGCGCCCGGCGCAGCGAAGGGACCCAAGCCGTTGTCGGTCATCGCCCGTTCCAGGTACCAGTTCACGCCGTAGCTCAGGTCGCCGGTCAGCGACACTTCCGCGATCTGCGCCTCGATGTGGACCTGCAGCGGCATCACGTCGAGCTTTTCGACCACTTCCCGGATCGACTGCCAGGCGCTGGCGCTGGAACGCACCAGCAGCGTGTTGGTTTCCTCGACCGCCGCCACGCCCACGCGTGCGCCGTCGACCTCCAGCGTCACCGCGCCGTTGCCGCTGTCGCGCTGGTTGAGCGAGAGCGAGCCGCCGCCCAGTCCTCCGCCCGAACTGCCGCTACTGCTGCCGAAATCGACCGAACCTCCGGTGCCGTTCATGCCGCCATCGTTGATCTGCACGGGCTCGGTGCCCGGCATCAGCGACACGTTGCCCGCGCCGCCGGTGGAACGGCCGTCGCTGGACGCGTTGCCGCCGGAGGCGCCGAAGACTTCGGCCAGGCGCTGGGCGAGTTCGCGCGCCTTGATGTATTTCAGCTCGTAGGAGAAAAGGCGGCTACCCTCGCCCGCGCCGTCGATGCGCTCCAACCATTGCTGGATCTGGTCCAGGTAGGCCGGCTGCGGGGTGATCACCAGCACCGCGTTGGCGCCTTCCAGCGGCATGAAACGGAACATGCCGGCGCTGGGCGTCTTGCTGTCGTTGCCGAACACCTTTTCCAGGTCGGCCACCACGCGGGTGGCGCGCCCGGACTGCAGCGGGAACACGCCCACCGACATGCCCGACAGCCAGTCCACGTCGAAGATCTCGACGGTGCGCAGGTAGTTTTCCAGCTCGCTGCGCGTGCCGGCCAGGGTGATGACGTTGCGCGTGCCGTCGACATTGACGATGGCGTTCGGCCGCGCGTACGGCTCCAGCACCTTCTTCATCTCGCTGGCCGAAATGAAGCGCAGCGGCACCACGCGCACTTCGTAGCCGCGCGCATTCGAGGCCGGGCCCGTGCGCGGCGCCACGCTGCCGGCCAGGGCCTGGTCGGCAGGGATGATGTTGTAGCGGCCACCGCTGTAGACCAGGCGCGCGTTGTTCCAGCCCAGCACCATCTCCAGCAGGTTCAGCGCCTCGGCCGGCGACACCGGCTTGGGCGTGCCCAGCGTCACCGTGCCCTGCACGCCCGGCGCGATCACGTAGTTCTGCCCCAGCATGTCGCCGAGGATGGCCTTGACCACGGCATGCACGGACTCGCCTTCGAAATTGAAGGTGGCCGAACCGCTGCTGGCCCCGCCCAGCGACGGCAGCGGCGCGCTGGCCGCACTGCGGTTGATCATCTGCCCGTTGCCGCGCCGGATCTGCGCCTGCGGACCGGTAACGGGCGCCTCATCCTCCCTCACGGGCACGGTCTGCGCCGCACCCGGCACGACCTCGCCCGCCGCTGCGGGCGTCGTGCGGCGCACGTCGGGCACGGGCGCGCTGGCGCAGCCGGCCAGCAGGCCCAGGCCGAGGGAAAACAGGATCACGCGTAACGTCATGCCGGCACTCTACTGTGTCTTGCCGGGCGTTGCCGGCGGCGGGGTGGGTTGGGCCTGTTGCTGCCGCAGCTGCGCGCGGCGCTGCTCGATGCGCTGGCGGATGGCTTCCATCTGTTCGTCGCTGGTGGTCGCCGGAGCGGCGGGGGCGGGCGCAGCAGAGGTCGGCGCCGCCGCGTCCGCCGTCGCGGCCGGAGGCGGCACCGGTGTCGGTCCGGCAGGGATCGGTACTGGCGCGCTGTTGCCGCCGGTCGGGCGTGCAGCAGGCATGGGAGCGGCGGCAGGTGGCACGGCTCCCGTTCCGGTCATCACCGTGGGCGGCTGTCCGCCGGCACCATCGAACACCCGCAGCTCGAGTTCGCGGCGACCTTCCGGACCATCGAAGACGGCACGCCGTGGTGCCAGTTCGGTCAACCGCCAGCCGGGGAAGCCGGCCGGCGATTCGCCCAGCTTCACCCGCAGGCCCTCGCCGCCCTGCGCCGGCTGCACGATGGCCAGTTCCAGGCGGGGCGTGATCAGCACGCTGCTCAGCACCAGGTCGAAGGCCGGCGCGGCCGCTTCCTCGCCCGACAGGAAGAACGGCTTGGGACGCCGGTCTTCCGAGAACAAAGGCCGTTCGCCCACCATCGCGTACTGCGGCAACGGACCCAGGCGTTCCGGCGGCGCCGCGGGCAGTCGCGGCAGGGGCTGCACCAGGTCCGGGTCGGCAGGCAGCGGCGTGATCCGCCCGCCGAGCCCGAACATCGCCAGCACGGCGACCAGCAACGACCACCCCGCGACCACCGCGAGGATCCAGGTGCGGGCGTTCCAGGCGTCACGGCGCACGTGCGGGCTCCCGTGGGGCGGCCGGCGCCGGCTTGAGATAGCCGTACAGGTCGAAGTTCACGTCCAGGCCACCGGCCCCCGTCTCGCTTGCCTGGAAGGCGTAGCGCTGCGCCAGGATGTTGAGGTTCTCCACGAACAGGCGCGGACTGCCGGATTCGATCTGGTGCAGCACCGAGGCCAGCTCCGGTGCCCCGCACCGCAGGCGCACCTGCACCACCACGCGCGGGTAGATCTCGCGGCCGGTGAGGGCCAGCGGCGACTGGTTGGCGATGGCGCAGCTGCGGTTGCCCGGGCTGGCCTGCTTGACGATGGCTTCCAGTCGCTGCACCAGGCCGGCGGTGGCCAGTTCGACCGTCGCTTCCGGCAGGAAACCGGGGCGCTGCGCCTGCTGTTCCAGCGCCGCGGCCAGTTCGCGCTGCACCTGCGGCGCCTGCTGCAACTGGGTGCGGATGCGCAGTTCGCGTTCGCGCAGTTCCGCCACGCGACGGCCGGTCTCCTGCAGGGGCACGGTCCACCACGGGTGCACCAAAAGCAGGTAGCCCAGCAACAGGGCGCCCAGCAGCAGGGCCAGCGCCAGCCAGCGGTCGCGGTCAGTGATGGCCGGCGGCATCGGCGCCTCCCGCAGATGTGGCGGCGGACGGATCCTGCTTTCCCAGCAGTTCGGCGGTCAGGGTGAAGCGGTCCATGCGCGTACGCGGGTCCGGCTGCAGGGCACCGCTCAGCGCGGGGTTGCGCCACAGTGGAGACCCCTGCAGGCGTGCGACCAGCCCCGAGGCCTCCGGGCTGAAGCCGATCAGCGTCAGGCGATCGCCTTCGATGGCCAGCTTCTCGAGATAGGTGGTGTCGGGCAACCGGCGGGTGATTTCGTCCATCACTTCCAGCGCCGTCGGGCGCCTGGCACTGGTCTGGTTCAGGGTGGTGGTGCCGGCGACCAGGTCGACCAGTTGCTGGCGCTGTGCAGCCACCCGGCGCGCGGCGTCGGCGTTGGCCTCGACCTGCGCGGCGAATGCCTCGGCCCCGGCCTGCCGGTTGTCGAGCACCCGCCACGCCGCGAATACCAGCGCACACACGGCCACGGTCGCGAACACCAGGTGCAGGCGACGCTGGGGCGCCTGGCGCGCTGCACGCGCCTCCTCCGGCAGCAGGTTCACCCCCAAGGGCAGGCCATCGGCATCCTCGACATCGGCGCCCGCCAGGCCGCCGCCCAGCGCACCCAGTCCGGACAGGCCGGCGGCGAAGATCGCCTTCGGCACGGCGACCAGTTCCACGTCCAGCTGCCCGTCCTCGCGCACGCCCAGCACGCGCGCATCGAAGCAGGCCTCGTGCGCGGCGAACGGGGTCTGGCGGTCGATCTCGAAACGGACGACATCACGCAATCGGTCGGCCGCGGCGGACGGCAGCAGCAGCCTGCGCCTCAGCACCTTGTCGGCGGGCATCAGCCACCAGCGGGGCAGCTCGGCCAGGCGGGTGCCCAGCAGCGCGCGCAGTTCACCCGGCGTCACCGTGGCGGGCAGCCGCGCCAGCGCATGCCGGTGCGCGGCCTGCTGCCAGGCCATGGCCACCTCGTCTTCGTGGCGCTGGAAGAGCAGGCGGTCGCCGGTCAGGCCCAGCAGCACGCGCCAGCGGGCCGGCAACCAGGTCGCCAGCGCCTGTCCCCACCACGCCAGGAAACTGCGGGGCCCGGGACCGAGGCGCGCCCGGAACCGCTGCAGGGTGTCGCGTACGCCGCTCATTGTGGTGACGCGCCCTCCTCCCAGCGCAACAAGGTGTAGGCCGAACCCGGTACCGGGCTGGCCCCCGCGCGCACCACCGTCCGCAACGACGTCTCGCGGCCATCGGCCAGCCGCGCACGGCTCTCGATACTATACGTGCCGCTGCCGGTGCCGACGAGTTGCAGGGCGCCCGCGGCGCCGGCCGCTTCGCGCTGCGCCAGCCACGCCGTGGCATCCATGCCCATCGCCACCAGCACCGTCCCCTGCGCATAGGTGGCATCGGGTTGCCCGCGTCCCGAGTACAGGGTGAGGAACGGTTCCAGCCGCGCGTACAGATCGGGCGTCATGCCCAGCACCTGTTCCAACTCGGCGATGGTTTCGAAAGGCGCGTCCTTGGCGCCGTAAGGGCGGCCCGCCGCCGCATAGTCGCCATCTTCCGCCCCACCGACCGGTTGGCCGAGGTCGTCGGCATCGCGCCAGTCCACGATGGCCGCCGCCAGCGCGTCGCTGGCATCGGGCGGCTCGCCCAGCGCCTGCATCAGGCGGGACAGCAGCGGCACATCGGCCTGGTTCAGGTCGACCTTGCCGGTCTCGTCGATGATGCGCACTTGGACATCGTGCCCGTCGAATCGCCATGCGTAAGCGCGGCCGTTCGGTTGCCAGTGCGTTTCCGGATTGCGGTCCGCTACCCGCACCAGCGCATACTCCATGCCGGCCCGCGCGATCTCCTGCGCGATCGCACCGCGGCTGCCCACCCGGCCCTGCAGCGCCTCGATACGCGCCGTCAGCGCGTACGCACCCACCAGCGCGGTGAGCAGGGCCACCAGCCACAGCACCAGCAACAGCGCGGCGCCGCGCACGTCGCTCATGGCAGCACCGGGGCGTTGCTGCCCGACAGCGCGCCGCCACCAGCACCACCTTCGCTGCGTGCCAGCGTCACCACCAGGTCGGGCCAGCGCCCGCCCCGGACGGCTTCCACTTCCATCTTCACCTGCAACGGCAGCATCTCCGAGGTCTCCCACCGGTCCTGCCACGGCCCCAAGCGGTTGTCCGCATCCAGCCCGCGGTAGTGGAAGCGCACCACGCGCAGGCCATCGGCCAGCCGCTCCGCGCGCAGGCCGCGCGCCGCCAGATCCACGTCCTCCAGCGACGCCTCCGGCTGCGCCACCGCGAAGGCGACCCGCAGCTGGCCCGCCTCGTCGGCGACCACGTCATGCAGGTAGGGGCCGCCGTAACCCAGATAGTCGGGCAGGTCGGCCACGAAACGCATGCGCTGCGGCGACCCCAGGAACCGCGCCTGCCGCAGCGTGCCGCGGTCGGTCGCGAACACGATCGGCTGCGCCGAGGCCAGCCGTGCGCGCAGATAGCCGTGCACGGCGCGCATGCGCTCGCTGGCCTGCGCCATGTCCTCGCCGCGGGTGACCACCGCGGTGGACGAGCGCAGCGTGGCGAAGGCCAGCGCCAGCCCGGCCGCCAGCAGGACCAGCGCCAGCAGCACTTCGATCAGGGTGAAGCCCTGGGCGCGGCGCGATGTCATGGCGATGCCGCCTGGTTGATGTCGCGCGGCGCCAGGCGCAGCGTTCGCCACTGCAGCGCCTGTCCGCGGCCGTCGCCCCAGCGCACCTGCAGGCGCACGTCGAGCAGCTGCGGGGCGCCCGGGTCGCGCTGCGCACGCGCCGCCAGCGGATCGGCGAACGGCGCCACGTCCAGTTGCCAGCGGTAGCGGTCGCGTTCGAAACCGCCCTCCTGCCGCCCCGGCTGCAAGGCTTCGCCCGCACCCAGCTGCGCCAGCAGCGACTGCGCATGCAGGGTGGCGCGGCTGGCATCAGCGGAATCGCGCACCTGCCGCGTCGCCCCCGACAGCGAGCCCAGCAGCAGGGTCAGGGCCAGCGCCAGCAGCGCGAACGCCACGATGACCTCCAGCAGGGTGAACCCCTGCTGCCGCGCGGATGAGGGCGTGTTCATGGCGCACGCACCTCGTCGCGCAGCAGGCGCACCTCGCCGGTCAGCCAGCCGACGTCCACGCTCCATGCCGCGCGCCCGCTCGCCAGCGTGACCCGGCCCCCGGTCGAGCCACCGTCGGGGAAGAACAGGATGGCGCCCTCGCCCGCACGCGCCTGCGCTTCCCTCGCACCGGTGAAGCGCACCGCCAGCGACGCGTCGATGGCGCCGCGGCGGTCGCCCGCGGCTTCCCACTGGTGCGCGCGCGGATCGATGCGGAAACGCTGCGCCTGTCCGGTGGCGATGGCGCGCGCCCGCGTATACCGCAGCTGCGCGGCGATGTCCTTGGACTCGGACCGCAGGCGCATGCCTTCCATGCCGCCGGTGAAGACCATCGCCGCCAGCACCGCGGCGGCGGCCATCAGGGCCACCACCAGCAGGGTTTCGAGCAGGGTGAATCCGTCCTGCCGGGCACCTGCACGCCGCCCGCCGGGCGCGTGGGCATGCGAGGGGGCGCTGCGGCAGGCCACGACGGTGGGCGCCGGCGCTTACTCGTTCCGCAGGTCCGCGTCGACGCTGTCGCCGCCGGCCTTGCCGTCCGCGCCCAGGCTGATCAGGTCGAACCGCTGCGATTCGCCGGGGATGCGGTACTCGATCGGATTCTTCCAGGGGTCCAGCAGTTCGCTTTCCTTCGCATACGGCCCCAGCCAGCCGGCCACGTTGCCGGGCTGCGTCACCAGATCGGACAGCTGCGCGGGATAGCTGCCGGTGTCCAGCTGGTAGGTCTCGATCTTGCCGGACAGCGTCTGCAGCTGCGACTGCGCCAGCTTCACCTTGCCGCTGTCCGCACCGCCCATCACGCGGCTGCCGACCAGCACCAGGATGCCGCCGATGAGCACCAGCACGATGATGATCTCCAGCAGGCTGAAACCCTGCTGCGAGCGCGGCGAGCGGAATGCGGTCTGCGGGCGCGGATGGGACATGGTGCGGTTTCTCCGGAATTCAGTTGATGGCGCCGGTCAGATCGTACAGCGGGACCAGCACGGCGATGATGACCACACCCACGACCGCCGCCAGGACCAGCGTGATGGCGGGGACCAGGGCGGCCAGCATACGGTCCAGCACCTGAGCGGTTTCCTGCTCGAAGGTCTCGGCCGTCTTCAGCAGCATGCCGTCCAGCGCGCCCGACTCCTCGCCCACCTGGATCATCTGCAGGGCCAGTCGCGGGAAGCGCTTGCCCTTGCCCAGCGACGCCGACAGGCCGTGGCCGTTCTTGACGTCGTCGGCGGCGGCATCGACATCGGCGGCCAGCGCGCGGTTGCCCAGCACGTTGCGGGCGATGCCCAGCGCGGTCAGCAGTGGCACGCCGTTCTTCAGCAGCGTGCCCAGCGTGCGCGCGAGACGGGCGGTCTCCAGCCGCGCCAGCAGCGGGCCGGCCATCGGCCGTTCCAGCAGCCAGGCATCCAGTCGCGCGCGGAAAGCCGGGTCGCGGCGGCGCCGGTCGAACCACAGCACCGCCAGCGCGGGCACGGCGATCAGCACGAACCAGAAATCGCGGACGAAGGCGCCCAGCCACAACACCCCGCGCGTGAACCACGGCAGGGTGACGTCCAGGCTTTCGTACATCACCGCGAACTGCGGCACCACGTATCCCAGCAGGAACAGCAGCGCCAGCCCCACCACCACCAGCAGGATCGCCGGATACACCAGCGCATTCACCACGCGTCCCTTCAGCGCGCGGCTGCGCTCCAGGTAGTCGCCCAGCCGCTGCAGCGTGTCGTGCAGGCTGCCGCCGGCTTCGCCGGCACGCACCATGTTGATGTACAGCCGCGAGAACAGGCCATGCTGGCGGTCGAGCGCCGCCGACAGCGGCGCGCCGCCGCGCACGGCATCGCGGATGTCGGCGATCACGCGGCGCGCCTTCTCGTCCTCGGGCAGGTCCAGCAGGATGCCCAGCGCGCGGTCCAGCGGCTGGCCCGCGCCCAGCAGCGTGGCCAGTTGCTGGGTGAACTGCACCAGGCGGTCGCCCCCGAACGCGTTGGGACGCCACAGCTGCGTCCAGCTGCGGCCGGCACCGGCCACCGCAGGCACCGCTTCCACCGGCAGGTGTCCCTGTTCCTGCAGCCGCATCACGACGTCGGCGTCGCTGGCGGCCTCCATCTGGCCTTCCAGCATCTCGCCATGCGCGTTGAGGGCCTTGTAACGGTAGAGCGGCATGCCGATGGGAACCGGGAGAATGCGCCAACTTACCGCATTCGCCGGGGCATCGTCATGCGTGGACCCTGCAGGCGCCTCGGCCCGGGCATTCCGGGACCGAGGAGCCGCATGCCCGCTCAGGGCGCGGTGTAGCTGCCGCGCACGCTGACGTTGGCGAACTTCGTCTTGCCGACCAGCGACACGTAGTACGTGCCCGCCTGCGGACTGGCGATGTTGACCATCTCGTTGTTGCCGGGACGCGCCGAACGCAGATCGTAGTTCGATGCGGTGGCCGGACTTCCGAACTTCACGTACACATCGGCATTGCCGCTGCCGCCGTAGCTGATGAACGAGAGTTGGGTGGCCCCGGCCGGGACGACCAGCGCGTACTGCACCACCGCGTCCTTGGCACCGGTGTTGCCGCCCACCGCGACATTGTTGGTCAGGACGGTCGCCGCAGGCGGCTCGCCGCCGCCGATGACGGCCTGGACCGCCGCGGCCGCATTGACGATGCCCGCACCGATGGGGCGGTTCGCCGGCGGCGCCACGGGGAACGGACGCGCGGTGGACTTCAGGGTGGCCAGTACCTGCGCCGGCGTGAGCGGCGTCTCCGCCACGCTCTGCATCAACGCGACCACCGCCGCGACGTGCGGGGCCGACATCGACGTACCGCCCATGCCGAAGTAGGTCTCGGTAGTGGGAACGGTGGTGCCCGCATTGCCCGTGGACCACACGTAGCCGCCCGGGTTGCCGTCCACGCTGCCGCCACCGCCTGGCGCGGAGATGTCGACGCGCGTGCCGTAGTTCGAATACGAGGCGATGCCGCCGGTGATGCGCGTGGCGCCCACGGTGATGACGCCGACGCAGTTGCCCGGCGAATAACCGCTGACGTTGCCGGCGTCGTTGCCGGCCGCCACCACGACGGTGCTGCCGTTGGCGATAGCGATGTTGAAGGCATTCTGTTCCACCGCGCTGCACGCGCCGGAACCGCCCAGGCTGAGGTTGATGACTTCCGCAGGGTTGGCGTTGGCCGGAACGCCCGCGACCGTACCGCCCGAGGCCCAGATCACGGCATCGGAGATGTCGGACGTGTAGCCGCCACAACGACCCAGCACGCGTGCCGGCACGACCTTCGCATCGAATGCGCCTCCGGCCATGCCCTTGGCGTTGTTGGTCACTTCCGCGACGGTGCCCGCCACATGGGTGCCATGCCAGCTGCTGTCCTGCACCGGCGAGCCCGCGTAGCATTCGCCCGCCACCGGATTCCAGTCGCCCTCGTCGCGCGGATCGGCATCGCGCAGGTCGCCATCGCGGGACACGAAGGTGTCGCTGATGAAGTCGTAGCCGGGCAGGATGTTCGCATCCAGGTCGCTGTGCGCGGTGATGCCCGTGTCCAGCACCGCGACCACGACGCCCGCGCCGGTCGCACTGTCCCAGGCCGTCGGCAGGTTGATGCCACCGACCGGATCCTTGAAGTGCCATTGATACTGGTTGTAGTAGGTGTCGTTGGGTACCAGGCGCGCATAACGGCGCGCGTCCACTTCGACGAATTCGACATCGGGATCCGTCGCCAGCTGGCGCAGCAGGCTTTCGGCCTCCACGCGATCCAGCTTGCGCGAGGTCTTCACCAGTTCCGCGCCGATGCCGAGGCGGCGCAGCTTCGCGGCGCTCACCGCCTTGCCGTTCGCCGGACCCAGCGCGGCACGCGAGACAGCGCCGACCAACGAACGCTGCAGCGTTGCACTGCTGGTGCGCGCCGTGCTGCCGTCGCGGTACTTCACGATGAATCGATCATAGGTCTCGCCGTCGCGCAGACCCGCGGTACTGACATCGCCCGCCCAGGCGGAGCCTGCGACGCCCCCCAGCGCGAACATTGCGGCGAGTGCAGCAACCAACGGACGGCGACGCGAATTGCGGAAAGAAGAATAGGGATTCACTTGACCTGCTCCATGTCTACAAGGATGAACGAACTGGGTAACCCGTTTACCAACTGCTTACTCAACGACTTGCGACTTCCCTTTCAAGCGGATCGTGCAGGTACCCCTGTTTACCTGCCACGACACTCTTCACGCGATGAACACACGCCATTAACGCCTTGTTTTCAGCGGTTTTCGTCGCGTTGCATCGAACGTAGCAAATCTCTCGCAAATTGCACAACGCACGGGTAGTGTTCGATGACACGGAGTGTTTTTTGCATCATCTCGGGACAAGGGGATGGGGAATGCGGGAAGTGTTTTCCTTCGCGGCATCGCGCATTGCGGTTCCGCTTGCACGTCTTTTCTGCAGCATCGTGATGCTGCGTCTTTCGCATCCATTGCGGCGCGCCCCTGCCTCGCATTCCGCGCCACGCTCCCTGCTCCGATTTCCCGAGTCCATCGCTCCGTGCGCGCCGGCCATGCGTCTCCCCTGTCGCATGCCGCGCAGTCCGTTTCGCTGACGCAGTCCGCCTCGCATCTCCGTGCCGCCAGGCCCGGAGGCTGTCGTATTCCCCCGAAAACACAGAAAGAAGGACGTGATCCATGAACAGGATTTACAGCAAGGTGTGGAACCCTTCCCTTGGCATGCTGGTGGTGGCCTCGGAGCTCGCGCGACGCGCGCACGGCGTGATGTCGTCCGGTGCGCGCGTGCGTGCACGCCTGGGCGTGACGCTGCTGGCCTCGGCCCTGCTCGTGGGCATTCCCTTCGGCGCGGCATTCGCGCATGACAAGCAGAAGGGTCCGCCGCAGAACGACAAGCCGCAGATCGGAACGGGACCTGCCTACTGCGTGGATGCGCGCGGCAATCCGATCAAGGACGGTCGGCCGGGCGAGAACGCGGTGGCCTGCGGCGACGATGTCGATGCCTCCGGCCGACATGCGGTGGCGGTGGGCTACAAGAGCATCGCCAGCAAGGCCGGCGCCACCGCCATCGGCGGTTACGCGGAAGCCAAGGGCGTGAATGCGACCGCCGTGGGCTACGACAGCAGCGCGACCGCGCAGGGCGCGACGGCACTGGGCAGCCAGAGCACCGCCACGGGAGCGAACGCCACGGCCGTAGGCACGCAGGCCAACGCGACGGGCGCAGGCGCGAGTGCGGTGGGAACGGGAAGCAGCGCAACCGGCGCGTACGCCGGCGCCTTCGGCAGTGCGTCCACGGCGACGGGCACCCAGTCGCTGGCGGCAGGCCACACCAGCACGGCAACCGGCATTGCCACGGTGGCGGTCGGCGGATTCGCCAATGCTTCGGGCAGCTTCGACACGGCCGTCGGCTACGGTGCAGACGCCAGCGGTGGCGATAGCACGGCACTGGGCTCCGGCTCGCTCGCCACCGGCTACAACAGTGTCGCGGTCGGCGGTTCGCTGCTGGGCCTGCTGCCGACCGAGGCATCCGGCGACTTCTCGACCGCAGTCGGCGGTGGCGCATGGGCGCCGGGCACGAACGCGACCGCCATCGGCAATCTGGCTTCGGCGACCGCCGACAACAGCGTCGCGCTCGGCGGCGATTCCGTTGCCGACCGCGAGGACAGCGTGTCGGTCGGCAGCGCCGGCAGCGAGCGTCAGATCACCCACGTCGCCGCCGGTACCGAAGGCACCGATGCGGTGAACCTGGATCAGTTGAATGCGGTCGCCGAAGCCTCGGAGAACGCGACGCGCTACTTCAAGGCAAACGGGGCGAACGACGGCACCGATGACGCCACCGCCACCGGCGACTACGCCACCGCCTCCGGCTCTTCCGCGCTGGCGGAGGGCGTGGGTGCGACGGCGACAGGTTCCGGCGCGTTCGCACTGGCGAACGGCGCCACGGCAACCGGTTTCAACGCCACCGCCACCGGCACCAACAGTGTGGCCAACGGTGCGGGCGCGCAGGCCATCGGTGCAGGCGCCGTTGCGGTGGGCGGCCAGCGCCAGCTGTTCGACGAGAACGGTGACCCGGTGCTCGACGAGGACGGCAACCCGGTCTATGCCAGCACCGAAGCCACAGCGGACGATGCCACCGCCCTCGGCGCAGGCGCCGTTGCCAGCGAGGTCGGCGCGACAGCCTCGGGCGCAGGCGCGAATGCGTCGGGTGCGTACGCATCCGCGCTCGGTACGGAAGCCACCGCGTCCGGCACGCAGGCCACGGCCGTCGGCTTCCGCAGTGGCGCATCGGATGACGCCGCCACCGCCGTCGGCGGCTACAGCAGTGCCTCCGACTTCGGCGCCTCCGCGTTCGGCTATGGCGCCGAAGCCAGTGGCAACAGTGCCACGGCACTGGGCTTCGGAGCGGTGGCGAGCAACTTCGATTCCACCGCCCTGGGTTCGAACGCCGTGGCCAGCGGCGACAACAGCGTGGCCGTCGGCGGCGCGTTCTTCGGCTTCATTCCGACCGAGGCCTCCGGCGACTACTCGGTGGCGGTCGGTGGTGGTGCCTACACGCCGGGCTTCAATTCGGTGGCGCTGGGCAATCTGGCCACGGCCGAAGCCGACAACAGCGTGGCCATCGGCGGCGACTCGGTCGCCGATCGCGAGGACAGCGTGTCGGTCGGCAGCGCCGGCAGCGAACGCCAGATCACCCACGTCGCCGCCGGCACCGAAGGCACCGATGCGGTGAACCTGAATCAGTTGAATGTGGTGGCCGAAGCCTCGGAGAACGCCACGCGCTACTTCAAGGCCAATGGGGCCGACGATGGCACGGACGACGCCACGGCCACCGGCGACTACGCGACGGCGTCCGGTTCGGCCGCTTTGGCTGAAGGTGTCGGCGCGACCGCGACCGGCTCCGCTGCCTTCGCATTGGGCGACGGCGCGACCGCCACCGGCTTCTCCGCGACCGCCACCGGCAGCAACAGCGTCGCCACCGGCAGCAGCGCCGAGGCCAGCGGCGATTCCAGCATCGCCATCGGCGGGCAGGTAGACGCCTTCGATGCCGACGGCAATCCGATCAACGTCAACACCGTCGCTTCGGGCCTCGGGGCCACGGCCGTGGGTTCCGGCAGCCTGGCGTCGGGGCTGGGCAGTGCATCGTTCGGCGTGCTCAGCGAAGCCAGCGGCGAAGCGAGTTCCGCGTTCGGCTATGGCAGCACGGCGACGGGATCGTATGCGTCCAGCTTCGGCCATGCCAGCGGGGCCACCGGCGACTACAGCGTCGCCGTCGGCGGCCCGGCGGACCTGATTCCCGGTTTCGGCCTGCTGGTCTACACGCAGGCCAGCGGCTTCAGCGCGGCGGCCTTCGGCAGCGGCGCCATTGCGGCGGGCGACTACAGTATGGCGGCCGGCAGCCTGGCCGAAGCGTCGGGCCTGGAAAGCACGGCGGCTGGCTTCTTCTCCTACGCGCCGGGCGACTACGCCACCGCACTGGGTGCGGAATCCTGGGCCAGTGGCGACAACAGCACCGCGGTCGGCTTCTACAGCACGGCCCTGGGCGACAACAGCGTGGCGCTGGGCGCCAACTCGACCGCGGACCGCGACAACACCGTCTCGGTCGGCGATGTGGGCAGCGAACGCCAGATCACCAATGTCGCCGCCGGCACCGAAGGCACCGATGCGGTGAACCTGGATCAGTTGAATGCGGTGGCCGATGCCTCGGAGAACGCCACGCGCTACTTCAAGGCGAACGGCGCGAACGACGGCACCGATGACGCCACCGCGAAGGGCGACCACGCCACTGCCTCCGGCTCCGCCGCGCTGGCGGAGGGCGTGGGTGCGACGGCGACCGGTTCCGGTGCGTTCGCGATCGCCGATGGCGCGACGGCAACCGGCTTCAACGCCACCGCCACCGGCCGCAACAGCGTGGCCAACGGTGCCGGCGCGCAGGCCACCGGTGCGGGCGCGATCGCGCTGGGCGGCCAGCGCCAGCTGTTCGACGAGAACGGCGATCCCGTGCTCGATGAGGACGGCAATCCCGTCTATGCCAGCACCGAAGCCACGGCGGACGATGCCACGGCCCTGGGCGCGGGCGCCGTCGCGGGCGAAGTCGGCGCGAGCGCCGTGGGGGCTGGTGCGAATGCGTCCGGTGCCTACGCCACCGCCCTGGGCACCGAAGCCTCGGCAGCGGAAACGCAGTCCACGGCGGTCGGCTTCCGCAGCAGTGCGGGCGGACTGGCCTCGACCACGGTCGGCGGCTACAGCAGCGCGGGCGGGGATTTCGCCTCGGCGTTCGGCTACGGCGCCGATGCAGGCGGGAGCGGCGCGACGGCGGTCGGCGAAGGGGCCGCCGCCGGCGGCGATGAAAGCACCGCCGTGGGCGGCACCACCTTCTTCGGCCTCATCAACACACGTGCCAGCGGCACCGGCAGTTCGGCCTTCGGCAACGGGGCCTGGGCCACCGGCGAGTACAGCACTGCACTCGGCCACAACAGCTACGCGGATGGCGAAGAGAGCGTGGCCGTGGGCGTGAACGCCGTGGCCGGCGCAACCAACAGCGTGGCGATCGGCGCCAACTCCTGGAACGACCGCGACGACACCGTGTCGGTCGGCGATGTCGGTAGCGAACGCCAGATCACCAACGTGGCCGCAGGCACGGAAGGCACGGATGCCGTGAACCTCGACCAGCTGAACGCACTGGCCGAAGCGTCGGAAAACGCCACCCGCTACTTCAAGGCGAACGGTGCCGGCGACGGCAGCGACGACGCCACCGCGACCGGCGATTACGCGACCGCCTCCGGCGCGGCGGCGCTGGCGGAGGGCGTCGGTGCGACGGCGACGGGGTCCGGTGCCTTCGCGATCGCCAACGGCGCGACGGCCACCGGCTTCAACGCCACCGCGACCGGCGAGAACAGTGTCGCCAGCGGCGCAGGCGCGCAGGCGACAGGCGCGGGTGCCGTCGCGCTCGGCGGGCAGCGCCCGCTGTTCGACGAGAACGGCGACCCGCTGCTCGATGAAGACGGCAATCCGGTCTACGCCGGCACGGAGGCGACGGCCGACGACGCCACCGCGCTGGGGGCAGGCGCCGTCGCCAGCGACAGCGGCGCCACCGCCACCGGCGCGGGGGCCTCCGCGTCCGGCGCCTATGCCACCGCCAACGGCACGGAGAGTTCGGCGTCGGGATTGCAGGCGACGGCGGCCGGTTTCCGCAGCGATGCATCGGGCGATGGATCGGCGGCGATCGGCAGCTACAGCAGCGCATCCGCCTTCGCCGCCTCGGCGTTCGGCTACGGTGCGGAAGCGTCGCAGGAAAGCGCGACCGCGCTGGGCTTCGGTGCCGTCGCGAGCAACTACGACAGCACCGCGCTGGGTTCGAACGCCATCGCCAGCGGCGACAACAGCGTGGCGGTCGGCGGCGCGTTCTTCGGCTTCCTTCCGACCGAGGCGTCCGGCGACTACTCGGTCGCCGTGGGCGGCGGCGCGTACGCGCAGGGCGTCAACGCGGTGGCGGTAGGCAACCTGGCCAGCGCCGAAGCCGACAACAGCGTGGCGATCGGCGGAGACTCCGTCGCGGACCGCGAAGACACCGTCTCCGTCGGCAGCGCCGGCAGCGAGCGCCAGGTCACCAACGTCGCGGCCGGCACCCAGGCCACCGACGCCGTGAACCTGTCGCAACTGAGCTTCGTGGCCAGTTCGCTTGGCGGTGGCGCGGGATTCTCCGGCGGCGTGTTCATCGCACCCAGCTATACGATCCAGGGAACGTCGTACAACAACGTCGGTGCGGCCTTCACCGCGGTGGATGCCAAGCTCAACCAGCTGTTCGGCATGTATGACGAACTGAGCACCGGCGCAGCCGCATCCAGCGGCGGCACGCCGCCCACGCAGGCAAGCCAGGCACGCGCGACAGGTGGCAGCGAGACCGCATCCACGGGCACCGCCTCGACCGGTGGCGCGGCCAACGGACCGACGCGTGGAGCGACGGCCGGCGGCAACCAGGAAGGCGGCGGCGTCGCCAGCAGCCAGCCTGCCGCCACCGCATCGGCCGATCCTGCCGACGCTTCCGCCGCGGCAACGACGTATGCGGATGCGGGCGATGTCGCCACGCTCGAAAGTGCGCGCAGTTATGCCGATGCGGCGTCCGCCGACACCCTGGCCAGCGCGAAGGCCTACGCGGACTTCCAGGTCAAGGCGCTGGAAGACGACTTCAACGCCTTCCGGGGCGACGTCAACCGCCGGTTCTCGGAGCAGGACCGCCGACTGGACAGGATGGGCGCCATGAGTTCGGCGATGTTGAACATGGCCATCAATGCCGCCGGTAGCCGCAGCCCGCGCGGACGGGTCGCCGTGGGTGCCGGCTGGCAGAACGGCGAGAACGCGCTGTCGGTGGGTTATTCCAAGCCGATCGGCGACCGCGCGTCGTTCAGCATCGGTGGCGCATTCAGCGGCGACGAGAAGTCGGCCGGCGTGGGCTTCGGTATCGATCTGTAAACCACGGTCGCGCGACGAAGAAGGGCCCGGCGATGCCGGGCCCTTTCCTTGTGGGATATCCTCGGCTCAGTCGCAGTCCATGCGCCCTTTCGGCAGCACCCGCGGGTTGCCCATCGCGAACAGCGTGATCGGCCGTTCCCACATCTCGAACGAGGATACGCCCGGCGTCACGCCGCAGGTGCTGGCGTATTCGAAACGTTCGCCATCGGTGGAGACGTAGAGGTCGAACTTGATCGCGTCCGGCAACGTGCTGGAGACCATCAACGTGGTCTGGCCGGCGTCGCCGCTGCGGGTCCCGCGCAGGTTGCCCGCGCCCGGCTGCGCCGGCGCCCAGGACACCACCTTGCCGCCGACGACGTCCACCTGCAGGGCCAGTGCCGGAGAACCGCTGCCTATGGCGAAGCCCGGCGGCAGTTCGGCGCGGGCCAGCGTGCGCGCCGGCTTGTCCTTCGCGGCGACGGGCAGCAGCACCAGCGCCGCCGCGAACAGGCAGATCCGCATCCCGTCCTTCAGCATGGCTCAACCCTCCTCGGTGACGCGCAGCACTTCCTCGATCGTCGTCTCGCCGGCCAGCGCCTTGGCGATGCCGTCCTCGTACATGGTCTGCATGCCGGCGTCGCGCGCGAGCTGTTCGATCTCGCCCATGCCGGCGTGGCGCATGATGGCGCGGCGTATCTCGTCGTTCATCACCAGGAACTCGACGATGGTAGTGCGGCCCAGGTAGCCGGTCGGCGCGATGGCCGAGCCGCGCGGGCGGTACAGGAATATCTCGCCCTGCGGCTGGAAGCGGCGAAGCCCGAACTTCTCGATTTCCTCGGGCGAGGCAGCGTACTTCTCGGCATGCGTGGGCTCGAGCCGACGCACCAGGCGCTGGGCCAGGATGCCGTTGATGGTGGAGGTCATCAGGTATTCCTCCACCCCCATGTCGAGCATGCGGGTGATGCCGCCGGCCGCGTTGTTGGTGTGCAGCGTGCTGAGCACCAGGTGGCCCGTGAGCGCGGACTGGATGGCGATGCGCGCGGTTTCCAGGTCGCGCATTTCGCCGATCATGATGATGTCCGGATCTTGGCGCACGATGCTGCGCAGCGCATGGGCGAAGTCCAGCCCGATCTGCGGCTTGGCCTGGATCTGGTTGATGCCCTCGATCTGGTATTCGACCGGATCCTCGACGGTGATGATCTTCACGTCCGGCGTGTTGAGCTTGCTCAGCGCGGTGTACAGCGTGGTGGTCTTGCCCGAGCCGGTGGGGCCGGTGACCAGCAGGATGCCGTGCGGCTGCTGCAGCACCTTCTGGAACTGCGGCAGGAAGGCATCGGTGAAGCCCAACTTCTTGAAATCGAACACGACCGTCTCGCGGTCGAGCAGGCGCATCACCACGCTTTCGCCGTGGGCGGTGGGCACCGTGCTGACGCGCAGGTCCAGTTCCTTGCCCTGCACGCGCAGCATGATGCGGCCGTCCTGCGGCAGGCGGCGCTCGGCGATGTTGAGCCGCGCCATGATCTTGATGCGGCTGATCACTGCGGCAGTGAGGTTGGCGGGCGGACTTTCGCCCTCCTCCAGCACGCCGTCGATGCGGTAGCGCACCTTCAGGCGGTTCTCGAACGGCTCGATGTGGATGTCGGAGGCGCGCAGTTCGACCGCCCGCTGGATGACCAGGTTGACCAGGCGGATGACCGGCGCTTCCGATGCCAGGTCGCGCAGGTGCTCGACATCGTCCAGGTCCGCGGTGGCCTCGCCGTCGGCGTTCTCCACGATGGCGCCCATCGCGCTGCGGCCCTGGCCGTAATAGCGCTCGACCAGGTCGCTGATCTCCGAACGCAGCGCCACCCTGACACGCACATCGCGGCCGGTGGCCAGGCGCACGGCTTCCCGCGCGTAGGCGTCCTGCGGGTCCGCCATCAGCAGGTCGACGTGCGTTTCGTCCTCGCCGACCGGGCAGACATGGAACTGCTTGAGGAAACGGAGCGAAAGCGCCACCGACTCGGGCGGCACGTCGGGCATGTCCTTCGCCGTCACCAGCGGCAGCCCGAGCACCTCGGCGGCCGTCTCCGCATGGTCGCGCTCGGACACCAGCCCCAAGCGCGACAGCAGCGACAGCAGGTCGCCCCCGGTCTCGTCCTGCAGCCGCCGCGCCCGCCCCAGGTCGGCTTCCTTCAGCCGCCCGCGGGCCAACAGGGCCGCGACGATGCGTTCGTCGTCGGAAAGCGGGGTATCGAGCGCGGCAGCGTTCACGGGAGCCTCCTTCGGATTCCCGACTTTATCAGGTCGGCGTGCGTCGGCAGCCTGCGACCCGTCGTTCCGGGGAATTTTCGCCCCGGGGCCGCAGCGACCGGGCGCTGGCGGCAATGGCTGCCGTCGGCTTTCAACCCGACGCCAACTGATGGGTGGGGGCCGGTGAATCGCACCTTCGCGAAGACCTCGTGGGGTCACCCCCGAGAGAAAGCTTGTCAGTGAGATGGATACAACCAGCATTATCGACACCGGCCATTCGCTTGGCGAACGACAGAGGATCGCCCCTCATCACGACAACCTCCGAACTGCTCTCGCTCCAAATGTTAATTGCATGAACTTCGCTGAACCGCTAGAAATCGGAACACGAGGCAGGGATCGAAATGACCTGCCCCCAAGACCCGTACCAGTAGTTACTGACAAAGTCCGGCGTTGAAGGGTACCGCATTGTTGGCTTGCTGTGCTCTGTGATTGGCGGCGAATTGAGCCGGTGAGATGCGTCCGCAACTGCTGTGTGGCCGAACCTCGTTATAGTCCCGTCGCCACGCGGCGATGACGTCTCGGGCCTGGGTCAGTGAAGTGAACCATTGCTCGTTGAGGCATTCGTCGCGGAACTTGCCATTGAAGCTTTCGATGTAGCCGTTCTGCATCGGCCGGCCCGGCTCGATCAGCAGATGTTCGATGCCATGCCGCTGCGTCCAGGCGATGAAGACACGGCTGGTGAACTCCGGCCCATTGTCGGTTCGTACCGCGCGGGGATAACCGCGGAAGCAGGCGGCCCGATCCAGCACACGAACCACATAGGCACCGCTGATGCCGTGGTCCACGGCGATGTCGACGCTTTCGTGGCTGAAGTCGTCGGCGACGGTCAGGCACTTGAGTCGACGCCCATTGGCCAGCGCATCACTGACGAAGTCCATGCTCCAGACCGCGTTGGGCTGGCTCGCTGGCGACAGCGCTTGACGCTCGCTCGCCGGCCGCTTGGCTTTCCGGCGCCGGCGTACGGCCAGATCCGCCTCGCGGTACAGGCGGTAGATCTTCTTGTGGTTCACGTCGGGGAACTCCGGGCGCAGCAGGTCGTGCAGGCGGCGATAGCCAAACCGGCGGCGAACCTGGGCCAGTTCGATGATCCGGGCTGACAACGCCTGCGTGGCGGCCGTCGGCTCGGGCGGATGGCGGAAGGCGTCGCGGGACAGCCCCGCAAGGCGGCAGGCCCGGCGCTCGCTCACCGTCGTGAGTTCGAGCATGTGCCGGACCGCCTCGCGCTTGCGTTGCGGGGCTAGCGTTTTACCCCGAAGCCGACCTTCAGCGCCTCGATGTCCAGGTGCGCCTCGGCCAGCAGCCGCTTGAGCCGGTTGTTCTCCGCTTCCAGCTCCTTCAGACGCTTGGCGTCCTCGGCTTCCATGCCGCCGTACTTGGCCCGCCAGGCGTAGAAGCTGGCGGGGCTGAAACCGTTTTGCCGCGCCAGCTCGGACACGGCCATGCCGGCCTCGGCCTGTTTGATGAATCCGATGATCTGCTCGGTAGTGAAACGACTCTTCTTCATGTCCGTCCTCTTGGGTGACGGACTTTACAGCTTCACGTGGTACGGCTCAGCGGGGGCAGGTCACTTTAACGCCTATGGCGCGGCAGGTCTCTACGGCGTACCCGAGGGTGGAAGCCAGGTTGTCAACCACGTCCGTGCCACCGACATGGTTGGCGCGGCCAATCGGCATTTCGGCGAAACGCGCGTCTATGCTACGCAACAGGATATCGACATTCTGCTGCGGGGAGGATCGCTGCCCAGCCAGCAAAGCAGGTGGGACCTAATCGGCGATCTGCGCAAGATGGGCCCGGATATGACGCATGGTGCGGTCCAGTTCCACAGCGGACAGCGCAAGCCAGAAGAACTCGCCATCTATGGCCCCAACACGATCATCAACAGTGAGAACCGCGCGCTCTACGAGCAACACAAGCCCGAGTTCGATGCCTACCGGGAGAGCATCCGCTCGGCTGCGGAGGACGTGGCGCTGGCGACGAAGCTCACCGGCGCGGGCATCGCCTACACGTCCGCGATCGGCTCCCAGTACGTGATGCACAAGGTCCGGCACGGCCTGATGGGCAACGAAGTTCACGACGAGCTGAGGGCGCTTCGACTGGCGGCGCAACGCGCGACGGACGAGAGAAATCGCGACTTCGTGCCGCCCGATCGACCGCTGATCTACCGGGACAGTGCCGGCAGCCCCCTGGAGCAGATCGACGGGCGGATACAGGATCTTCGCCGCGCCCCCATGCGGGAAGACAGCCAGTGCAAGCCGGAGCGCGGAAGTGGCTGGCCCTCGCGGCCCGCCAGCGATTCCACACCGTCGCCGGTCTCGCTACGCGATGACCCCCTCGCCTACATCGACCGCATGGTGGCCGCCTACGACGCCGGCGACCTGGGCGGCTTCCGCCGGATGACTCAGGTTGCAGCCGACGATCCACATGCGAGGAGGGTAAGTGCGACTGCGACGGCCCAGGTGGATGCCGAAGAGCGGCAGCAGGCGCTGCTGGCACAGGCCGCCGAGCAACAAAGTGCGGAGCAGAGGCAGGTCACGGTGTCGGCCGGCATCGCACGCACGATCTGACGCCAACGCTGCCAAGGAAAGCAGGATGGACACCGACCGGATCACCGACCTCGTCGCCAGTGTGTCAGCCCTCATGGAGCGGTTCGAACGCCGTACGCAGCAGATCGAGGACAGCTTGCAGGCTGCGCACCGGCAGCTCCACGAGCTCTCGCAACAATTGCCTGAAACGCTCCGTCGGGCTGCCGATACGGAAATGCAGCATCTGCGGGGCAGTGTCGTGAGCGCCGTCGATGCGGGCATCGGACAATCCGTCTCGATCTACCAGACACGTCTGGAAACGTCGGGACAGGATGTGCGGCAAGCCTCGCATGCACTGGCGGCGCAGATCCATGCCGCGCGTACCCTCCATCGGCATCTGCTATGGCAGGTCGTCGGCGTCTGTCTTGCCAGCCTCGCCCTGATCGTTCTGGGCGGCGGCTGGCTTTCCAGCCACTACTACGACGAGATCCGCCGCCACCAGCTATCGGCGCAACTGCTGAAAGCCTATGACGCCGCCGACGTGACCCTGTGCGATGGCAGGCTGTGCGCCAACATCGACCCGAAAGGCGAAGCGTTTGGCGAGGAGGACCAATATCGTCCGGTCCGGGACCGCCCGTGAGCGCCCGGACCGGCAACCCTCAACGCCTGCTCACCCCACCCACACCCGCGCGTTGCGGAACATGCGCAGCCACGGCGAGTCTTCCGGCCAGCCGGCCGGGTGCCAGCTGTGGTTGGCGCTGCGCGGCGTGCGCTCGGGGTGCGGCATCAGGATGGTGGCGCGGCCGTCGTCGCTGGTCAGGCCGGTGATGCCGTCGGGCGAGCCGTTGGGATTGAGCGGATACGCCGTCGCGATCACGCCATCGCCGTCCACGTAGCGCAGCGCCACGCGCGCCGCAGCCTGGTCGACCGGACCGGCGAACGAGGCGCGGCCTTCGCCGTGCGCCACCGCCACCGGGATGCGTGAGCCGGCCATGCCGCGGAAGAACACCGACGGCGACTCCTGCACTTCCAGCAGCGCCGTGCGCGCTTCGAACTGTTCGCTCTGGTTGCGCAGGAACACCGGCCAATGCTGCGCACCGGGGATGATGTCCTTCAGCTGGCTCATCATCTGGCAGCCGTTGCAGACGCCCAGCGAGAACGTGTCGGTCCGCGCGAAGAACGCCGCGAAGGCCTCGCGCAGCGCACTACGCTCCAGGATGGAGGTCGCCCAGCCACGCCCCGCACCCAGCACGTCGCCGTAGCTGAAACCGCCGCAGGCGGCCAGGCCGCTGAAGTCCGCCAGTGATACGCGGCCCGCGATCAGGTCGCTCATGTGCACGTCGAACGCGTCGAAGCCGGCACGGGTGAACGCCGAGGCCATCTCGATCTGGCCGTTGACGCCCTGCTCGCGCAGGATCGCCACCTTCGGGCGCTTGCCCGTGGCGATGAACGGCGCGGCGACATCCTCGGTGGCATCGAACGACAGTTTCGGCTTCAGGCCGGTGCGCCCGAACTGGCGTGCGATTTCGCGCTCCTGGTCGGCGGCCTCGGGGTTGTCGCGCAGCTTCTGCATCGCGTGCGTGACCGACCACCAGGCATCGAACAGCTCTTCCCAGCGCCATTCGGCCAGAACGTCGCCGTCCTGCTGCACGCGGATCGTCGCCGCCGTGGTCGGGCGCGCGATGCGCTGCGCGCATTCGGTCAGCGCATGGCGCTCGACCAGGTCGGCGAAGGCCGCGCGATCCTCGTCGGCCACCTGCACCACCGCGCCCAGTTCCTCGGCGAAGAGCGTGCGGAACGCATCGTCGCCCCACCCGTCCAGGCTGATGTCCAGCCCGCGATGCGAGGCGAACGCCATTTCGCACAGCGTGGCAAACGCGCCACCGTCGCTGCGGTCGTGGTAAGCCAGCAGCAGGCCGGCTTCGCGCGCATCGGCGATCAGGTGGAAGAAGTCGCGCAAGCGCTGCGGATCGTCCAGGTCCGGCACGCTTTCATCACGGCCGTCGCCGGCGAACGCCGGCCATGCGCCATCGCCGCCCGACTGCGGATACACCTGCGCCAGGACGGAACCGCCGAGCCGCTTCTTGCCCGCGCCCAGGCCGATCAGCCACAGTTCGCTGTCGTCTTCGCGCGACAGCAGCGGAGTCAGCTGCTGGCGCACGTCGGTGACGGGCGCGAACGCGCTGATGATCAGCGAGACCGGCGACACCGACTTCTGCGCCTGGCCGTCGCTGTGCCATTGCGCCTGCATCGACAGCGAGTCCTTGCCGACCGGAATGCTGATGTCCAGCTCCGGACACAGTTCCATGCCGACGGCCTTCACCGCATCGAACAGCAGCGCGTCTTCGCCCGGATGGCCGGCGGCGGCCATCCAGTTGGCCGACAGTTTCACCCGGTGCAGCGATTCAACCGGCGCGGCGCACAGGTTGGTGATGGCTTCGCCCACCGCCATGCGGGCGGCGGCGGCGGCGTCGAGCAGCGCCAGCGGGGTGCGCTCGCCGATCGCCATCGCTTCGCCGACAAAGCCTTCGTAGCCGCTCAGCGTGATGGCGCAGTCGGCCACGGGCATCTGCCAGGGGCCGACCAGCTGGTCGCGCGCGGTCAAGCCGCCGATGCTGCGGTCGCCGATGGTGATCAGGAACTGCTTGGCCGCCACGGTCGGATGCGCCAGCACGCGCAGGCCGGCTTCATGCAGGTCCAGGTCAGCCGTCTGCAACGCGGGCCACTTGGGCGGCGCCGGGTGCGCGGTGTCGCGATGCATCTTCGGCGGCTTGCCGAACAGCACGTCCATCGGCAGGTCGATGGGATAAGCCCCTCTCCCCTCGGCGACCGAAGGAAGTCCCTGCGGGAGAGAGGGGTTGGGGTGAGGGGAACCGGAGCCGGTGATGGCGGAACCACCCTGACCTTCGTCGCCCCTCATCCGGCGCTGCGCGCCACCTTCTCCCGTAGGGAGAAGGGAAGCATCGTCCAAGGCGCCGTAGCCCACTACAAGTCGCTCTTCCTTCGTGGCCACGCCGACGGCCGCGAACGGGCACCGCTCGCGTTCGCAGATCGCCGCGAATTCGGCCAGCCGCGCCTGTGGCACGCCCAGCACGTAGCGTTCCTGCGACTCGTTGCACCACAGCTGCATGGGCGACAGCGAGGGATCGTCGCTGGGCACCCTGCCCAGGTCGATCACGCCGCCCACGCCGGAGTCGTGCAGCAGTTCCGGGATCGCGTTGGACAGACCGCCCGCGCCGACGTCATGGAACCACAGGATCGGGTTGTCCTCGCCCATCGCCACGCAGCGGTCGATGACTTCCTGGCAGCGGCGCTCCATCTCCGGGTTGTCACGCTGCACGCTGGCGAAATCCAGATCCTCGGCGCTCTCGCCCGAGGCGACCGAACTGGCCGCGCCGCCGCCCAGGCCGATCAGCATGGCCGGGCCACCCAGCACGATGACGGCGTCGCCGGGCGACAGTGTCTTCTTCTCCACCTGGATGCGGTCGATCGCGCCCAGGCCACCGGCCAGCATGATCGGCTTGTCGTAGGCGCGGGTCAGCGCCTCGCCCTCCGGCAGCTCGAAGCTGCGGAAATAGCCCAGCAGGTTCGGCCGGCCGAACTCGTTGTTGAACGCGGCGCCGCCCAGCGGGCCATCCAGCATGATGTCCAGTGCCGGCGCCATGCGCGGGTTCAGCGCGCGCGGCGCCTCCCAGGGCTGGGGCAGCGTGGGGATGCGCAGGTGCGAGACCGAGAAGCCGGTCAGGCCGGCCTTGGGCTTGCCACCGCGGCCGGTGGCGCCTTCGTCGCGGATCTCGCCGCCGGCGCCGGTGCTGGCGCCGGGGAACGGCGCGATCGCCGTGGGGTGATTGTGCGTTTCCACCTTGATGCAGAACGCCGAGTCGACGCTCGCCTCGACCCGGTACTGGCCGCTGCCGTCCGGGCGGAAACGCGCGGCCGGGTAGCCTTCCAGCACGGCCGCGTTGTCGCTGTAGGCGCTGAGCGTGTGCTCGGGCGTCTGCGCGTGGGTGTGCTTGATCATCCGGAACAGGGAACGGTCCTGTTCCTTGCCGTCGATGGTCCAGCTGGCGTTGAAGATCTTGTGCCGGCAGTGCTCGGAATTGGCCTGCGCGAACATCATCAGCTCGACGTCGGACGGATCGCGACCCAGCTCGGCGTAGCGCGTGCGCAGGTAGTCGATCTCGTCGTCGGCCAGCGCCAGGCCCAGGCGCGCGTTCGCGGCCTCCAGCTGCGCCAGCGGGATGCGCTCCAGTTCGCCGCGCGCGGGCGCGGTGAACAGGGCCTGCGCCTGCTCGCGGCTGGCGAGCAGGGACTGCGTCATCGGGTCGTGCAGCGCCTTGGCCAGCGCGTGCGACGCATCGTCCCAGCCTTCCAGGTCGATGCGCAGGCCGCGCTCGACGCGCTTCACCGGCTGGCCGGCGCCGCGCAGCAGCTCGGTGGCCTTGCTGGCCCACGGCGACAGCGTGCCCAGGCGCGGGGTGACGAAGCGGGAAACCGTGCCGTCCGCCTGGGGGACGTCGCCCTCGTTGGCCTGCAGGACGCGCCGCAGGGTGGCCAGGTCCGGGCTGGCGCCCGGGTCGACCTCGACGAAGTACACGTGCCAGGCGCCGCGGACACGGACGGCGGGGGCGATGGACTGGAGCTTGGATTCGAGCCGCGCGCGGCGGAAATGCGACAAGGCCGATTGGCCTTCGAGGACGATCATGTCCGGGAACCGTGGGGGCGTGCCGTCAGGACGGGGCCCGCTATTGTAGCGAAGCCGGCGCTGGGCCGGCTTCTCTGGCATCAGGGCGCGGCGCCCGCGGCGGCGGCCGGGGTCTTTTTCGCCGCCAGCTCGTCCAGTTTGGCCCGCAGGGCGGCCGGCGGCAGATAGCCGCCCAGCTGGACGCCTTCGGCCGAATAGATGGCCGGGGTGCCGCTCACGCCTACCCGCTGGCCCACGTCGTACTCCATCGTCACCGGGTTCTTGCAGTCGCGCGGCACGACCGGCTTGCCGGCCTTGGCGTCGGTCAGCGCGCGCTTGCGGTCGGGGGCGCACCAGACCGAGATCATGTCCTTGTGGTCCTGGCTGCCCAGGCCCATGCGCGGGAACGCCAGGTACTCCACGGCGATGCCGAGGCGGTTGAGCTCGCCCACTTCGCCATGCAGCTTGCGGCAATAGCCGCATTCGATGTCGGTGAACACGGTGACGGTGTACTTGGCGTTCGGCGGCGCGAACACGATGCGTTCGGCGTGCGGGATGGTGGCGATCAGCTTGCGGCGATGCTCGGCCAGCGCGGGGCTGTTCTGCATCAGGTCTTCCTGCGCCTCCAGATCGAGCACGGCACCCTGCATCAGGTAGCGACCGTCGTCGCTGACATAGAGCAGTTGGCCGCCGGCGATGACCTCTCGGAAGCCCGGCAGCGGCGCCGCACCCACGTATTCCACCTTGGCACGGGGGTTGAGTTTGGCGATCGCGGCCCGGGCGCGGTCCTCCGCCGAACCGCTGGCGGCGGTCGACGCCGTCGCCGGCTTGGCCGCGGTCGGCTTGTCGGCGGCAGGCGCTTGCGGGGCCTGCGCGCACGCGGTCAGGCTGAGGGCGCCCAGCAGGGCGGCGGTGATCAGGCGGGGCATCAGGAGCATCCGGTGGAGCCGCGGCGCGGCAGGTGGCGGAGAGAAGTGCCGATTCTGGCACACGGCGACGGGCGGCCGGCTTAACCGGCCGCAAGCGTGACCGGGTTCATGCGCGCGGGTGGTGGCGGCCGTGCAGCTGCTTGAGGTGTTCGCGCGCCACCAGGGTGTAGATCTGCGTGGTCGACAGCGAGCTGTGTCCCAGCAGCAGTTGCAGGGCGCGCAGGTCGGCGCCGCGGTTGAGCAGATGGGTGGCGAAGCTGTGCCGCAGTCCGTGCGGGCTGATGCGGGCAGGGTCGATGCCGGCCACCGCCGCATAGCGCTTCACCAGGGTCCAGAACTGCTGCCGGGTCGGCGGTTCGCCCCCCGTGCCGAGGAACAGCGACGGCACACTGCGTTTCCCGGCGAGGGCGGGACGCGCCTGCGCCAGGTAGGTTTCCAGCCAGTGCTGCGATTCCTCGCCCAAGGGCACCAGCCTGTCCTTGCTGCCCTTGCCGGTGACCCGCAGCACACCCTGGCGCAGGTTGACCGCGGTGGCCGGCAGGTGGACCAGCTCGCTGACACGCAGGCCCGCGGCGTACATCAGTTCCAGCATCGCGCGGTCGCGCAGGCCGAGCGGCGTGGCGGTGTCGGGCGCGGCCAGCAGCGCGTCGATTTCGGTTTCGGTCAGCGCCTTGGGCAGCGAGCGTGGCAGGCGCGGCGGGTCCAGCAGGGCGGTCGGATCGTCGCGCCGCAGCCCCTGCCGCAGCCGATGGGCGAAGAAGGCCCGCAGGGCCGACAGCAGGCGGGCGTTGCTGCGCGGCGAATAGCCCTGGCGGGTCCGCCAGGCCAGGTAGTCGAACAGGCCCGCGCGATCGGTCGCAGCCAGTCCGCCCCCGCGGCCGTCGCGCCAGCGGGCGAAGCCCTCCAGGTCGCGCCGGTAGCTGTCCAGCGTGGGTCGCGCCAGCCCGCTCTCGGCCCAGATCGCATCGAGGAAGGCGGCGATGTCGGCGGCATCCGTATCCGGGACCGGAGGCAGGGCGCTCGCCTGCTGGCGGCGTTCGGCGGGCGTGGGGGCAGTCATGCGGCAAGCTTAGGCGATGCGTTCCCGGTCTTGTGGGAGCGACGTGAATTGCGAAGCGGGGCTTGGGACGCGATCGATGCTGAGGACCGATGTCTGCGGCGTCGTTCACAACCCCGCTGTTCCAGCGTGAGGGGCTGGGTCTTCGCGACTCACGTCGGTCCCACAGGAGTCGAACGGGCGTAGCCGGTATCCTGTCGCGATGAAATCCGCACCCGCCATCGAGAAACCCCGCGCCCTGATCGGCTGGCGCCTGCTCGCCCTGCTCTACGACGTCTGGCCGGTGCTGGCGATGTGGCTGGCCGTGGCCATCCCGTTCGTCCTGGTCGACGTGGTGATCAGTGGCGATGTCCGCCACAACATCGAGCCCTTCACCCCGATGTGGTGGCTGCTGTGGGCGTGCTGCTGGGGCGTCGCCGGCCTGTACGCCACCTTCAGCTGGCTGCGCGGCGGACAGACGCTGGGCATGCGGCCATGGCGACTGAAAGTGACCGCACCCGATGGCGGCGCGCCGTCACTCGCCACGCTGTGGCGCCGCTATGCGCTGGCGACGTTGTCCACGCTGGCCGGCGGCTTTGGATTCTGGTGGGCGTGGCTGGACCGGGACCGGCTGACGTTCCACGACCGCTACAGCGGCACGCGCATGGTCCGGCTGCCGAAGCGCACCTGAAAGCGTCTCAGCGGCTGCGTCGCCGGAACAGCAGCCACGAGATGCCCAGCAGGGCGAACGGCGGGATCGCATAGGCGATGCGGTAGTCCAGCCGGAAGGCGCCCGCCAGGCGGACGAACATGGTCTGCAGCACCCAGAAACCCACCGCGAACACGATGCCCAGGAACAGCCGCTTGCCCATGCCGCCGCTGCGCAGGCTGCCGAAGGCGAAGGGAATGGCAGCCAGGCACAGCGCCAGCACGTTGAGCGGATAGAACCAGCGCGCCCAGTACTGGTCCTCGTAGTCGCGCGCGTCCAGTCCGTTGCGCTTGCGGTAATCGATGTTCTGGCTCAGCTCGTGGCTGGGCATGTTGCGCGCGCGCACCAGACTGGACGACAGCACCGACGCGTCCAGTTCCGACTCCCAGCGCTCGCCCAGCACCGTGACCTGGGTGGCGGAGCGTTCGTTGAAGGTGGTGCGGCGGACGTTCTTCAGCAGCCAGTAGCCGTCCAGGTGCTCGGCGATGGCGGCGTGCGCGATGGAGGCCAGGCGGCCGTCGTCCGCCAGCTCGTACATGCGCACGTCGCGCAGCTGCAGCGACACCTTGCCGCCCGGCTGCTCGCGCTCCTCGCCGCTCTGCGCGTAGAGGAACGTGTTGCCCTCGCGTGCCCACAACCCGGAGTAGCGGTCCATCGCCACGTTGCCGGTGCGGGCGCTCATCTTCAGTGTGTCGGCCTGGCGCTGGCCCCAAGGGCCCAGCGTTTCGCCGCTGACCACCATCAGGCCGGTCAACAGCGCCAGCGCCGCCGCCACGGAAATGCTCAACCGCCGCCGCGACAGGCCCAGCGCACGCAGCGCGGTCAGTTCCGAGCTGGCCGCCAGCTGCCCCAGCCCCATCAGCGAGCCGATCACCGCCGCGGTGGGAAACATCGTGTAGGCGCGGCGGGGCACCGTGTACAGCACCCAGGCCACGGCATGGCCGAAGGTGTAGTTGCCGGTGCCCAGGTCGCCGATCTCGCCGGACAGCGCCATCACCACATCCAGGCCCACCAGCACCGCCCAGGCCAGCAGGACGGTGACCAGGACCACCTGGCCCACGTAGATGTCGTGCAGGCGGGGCATGAACCTCATGCGCGCCTCCGCGGTCGCGACGGCCGGCCATCGCGCAGGTAGAACCAGATCGACGCGGCCAGCAGCGGCAGGGTCAGCCACCACAGGCCCGCCAGTCCGGGCAGCTTGTCCTCGCTGAGCCACTGGGTGCCGTTGAACATCAGGCTGATGCCGACCAGATAGGCCAGGAAGCCCAGCATCACCCGCCCGTAACGGGTCTGACGGGGCGAACTGCGCGACAGCGGCAGGGTCAGCAGCGCGAACGCCAGCGCCAGCAGCGGCGGGGTCAGGCGCGCGTGCAGCTGCGCGTTGGCGGCCGGACGCGCGTCGCCCAGCAGGTTCGAGGTGGGCTGCAGCGAGGGATCGTCCTTGTCCAGGGTGTCGGCGCGGTCCGGCAGGGCGACTTCATTGGCCTTGTAGCGGATCAGCCGGTAATCCAGGCCGGGACCGTCCGGGCCCTCAACCCGGAAGCCGTCATCCAGTCTCAGGTAACGGTTGCGTTCGCCCTCGAAGAACATCTGCCCGGACTTCGCCGTCACCACGTCGATGCGGCCGTCCTTCGCCCGGTGCATGAACACCCTGCTCAGGCCGGTCCCGTCCGGCGACAGCCCGCTCACGTAGACCACCGCGCCGCTGGACAGCACGGTGAACTTGCCGGCGTCCAGGCCCGAGACCACCAGGCTGCGGTTGGCGTGTTCCAGCATGTTCTGCGCGGTGCGCAGCGCCCATGGGCCCAGCCACAGCGAGCACAGGCCGACAATCACCACCACCGGCACCACCAGCATCAGCAGCGGCCGCAGCAGGCGGCGCGGGCCGATGCCGGCCGCCGTCAGCACCGCCATTTCCGAATCCCGGTACAGGCGCGAGAACGCCAGCAGCAGCCCCAGCATCAGCGCCAGCGGGATGATGTAGGGCATGTAGTTAAGGAACTGCAGGCCCAGCTGGGACAGCAGCAGGCGGGCCGGCACCTTGCCGTCCGCCACGTCGCCCAGCAGGTCCGCCATCACGCCGCCCACGCTGACCATCAGCAGGATGATCAGGGTGGCCAGGAAACTCTGGGTGAATTCCCGGAACAGGTAGCGGTCCAGCTTCGGCATCAGGAGGGCTTGATCTACAATCTCGGGCTTGTGCGCCGCACCTGCGGCGGCGGTCTCTGCGGTCCGGGATGGCGCCAGCCACCTTTCATCCGGCCCGCGATTGTACGTAACTGAACCGGGAATCTGATCAATGACGCTGGAATTCACCCTGAACCGCGAAGCCCCCGCCCAGGCCGGCGTCGACTGCCTCGTGGTAGGCGCCTGGGCCGACAAGAGCCTCACGCCGGCCGCGCAGGCCGTGGATGCGGCCAGCGGCGGCAAGCTGTCGGCCCTGGTCCAGCGCGGCGATGTCGGTGGCAAGACGGGCAAGACCACCCTGCTGCACGACCTGCCGGGCGTCGCCGCCCCGCGCGTGCTGGTGGTGGGACTGGGCGAAACGGCCAAGTTCGGCGTGGCCCAGTACCTGAAGGCCGTCGGCGATGCGGCCCGCGCGCTGAAGACCGGACCGGCGAAATCCGCGCTGTTCACCCTGACCGAAGTGGACGTGAAGGACCGCGATGCCGCCTGGAAGATCCGCCAGGCCGTGATCGCCGCGGACCACGCCTGCTACCGCTATACCGCCACCCTGGGCAAGAAGAAGAACGACGACCCGGGCCTGGTCCGCTTCGACGTCAGCGGCGACGACGCCCAGGCGCTGGCGCAGGGCGTGGCCATCGCCGCGGGCGTGCAGACCACCCGTGAACTCGGCAACCTGCCGCCGAACATCTGCAACCCGGCGTATCTGGCCGAGCAGGCCCAGAAGCTGGCGGCCGAAACCGGCGCCGAGGCCGAGATCCTCGACGAGGCGCAGATGGAAGCGCTGGGCATGGGGTCGCTGCTGGCCGTGGCCCGCGGCTCGGCCAACCGCCCGCGCCTGATCGTGCTGAAGTGGAACGGGGGCGGCGACGCCAAGCCGTACGTGCTGGTCGGCAAGGGCATCACCTTCGACACCGGCGGCGTGAACCTGAAGACCCAGGGCGGCATCGAGGAGATGAAGTACGACATGCTGGGCGCGGGCAGCGTCATCGGCACGTTCGTCGCGGCGGCGAAGATGAAGTTGCCGCTGAACCTGGTGGTCATCGTGCCGGCGGTGGAGAACGCCATCGACGGCAATGCGTACCGCCCGTCCGACGTCATCACCAGCATGTCCGGCAAGACGATCGAGGTGGGCAACACCGACGCCGAGGGTCGCCTGATCCTGTGCGACGCCCTGACCTACGCCGAGCGCTTCAAGCCGGCCGCACTGGTCGACGTCGCCACGCTGACCGGCGCCTGCATCGTGGCGCTGGGCCGCTATGCCAGCGGCCTGATGAGCAAGCACGACGACCTCAGCAACGAACTGCTGGGAGCCGGCGAGACCGTGTTCGACCGCGCCTGGCGCCTGCCGCTGTGGGACGAGTACCAGACCCAGCTGGAATCCAGCTTCGCCGATGTCTACAACATCGGCGGCCGCTGGGCTGGCGCGATCACCGCCGGCTGCTTCCTGGCCCGCTTCACCGAAGGCCAGCGCTGGGCGCACCTGGACATCGCTGGTGTCTCCAACGACGAAGGCAAGCGCGGCATGGCGACCGGCCGCCCGGTCGGCCTGCTGAGCCAGTGGCTGCTGGACCGGAGCAGCGAGAAGTGAGCGAAGAGAAGTGAGGAGTGAGCAGAGCACGCTCCCCTCTCACTTCTCCCCACTCACTCCTGCCTTCTATGCCCCGCGCCGACTTCTACCTGATCGCCAAGCCGCGGTTCCTCGAGGAGCCGCTCAAGCTCGTCTGCGAGTTGGCCCGCAAGGCCTACGACAGCAACCAGTGGACGCTGGTGCTGGCACGTGACGCGGCGCAGGCCGAGGCACTGGACGAGCTGCTGTGGGAGTTCGATCCGGACGCCTACATCCCGCACCAGATCGCCGGCGACGAAGAGGACGAGTTGACGCCCGTGCTGATCGCCACGCCGGATGTCGACGTGCCGGCCCGCGCGCTGGTGATCAACCTGCGCGACGAGGCCTTCGCCGGTGCCTGCGAGCGCGTGCTGGAAGTGGTGCCCGCCGATCCGTCCGCGCGCGAACCGCTGCGCGAGCGCTGGAAGCAGTACAAGGCGCGCGGCTTTGAAGTGAACAAGCACGATATGTAAGAGCGAGTGGGGAGCGCAGAGAAGTGAGGAGTGAGTGACACCCTTGCTCTTGCCCTTGCCGACGCCGCCCTCACTCCTCACTCCTCAACACTCCCCACTCGCCCTATGACCCTCGCCTCCAGCTACGACCCGAAATCCTTCGAATCCCGCCTGTACGCGCAGTGGGAAGCCGCCGGCTACTTCAAGCCCAGCGGCAAGGGCGAACCGTACACCGTGCTGCTGCCGCCGCCGAACGTCACCGGCACGCTGCACATGGGCCATGCGTTCCAGCACACGCTGATGGACGCGCTGGTGCGCTACCACCGCATGCGCGGCTACGACACGCTGTGGCAGATGGGCACCGACCATGCGGGCATCGCGACGGAAATGGTGGTCAGCCGCAACCTGGCACTGGAACGCAAGGGCGAGACGCGCGACTCGCTGGGCCGCGACGGCTTCATCGCCAAGGTGTGGGAGTGGAAGGCGCAGTCCGGCGACACCATCGAGCGGCAGATGCGCCGCATGGGTGCGTCCGGCGACTGGTCGCGCAGCACCTTCACGATGGATGAGCAGGCGTCCAAGGCCGTCATAGAGGCCTTCGTGCGCTGGCACGAGCAGGGCCTGATCTACCGCGGCCAGCGCCTGGTCAACTGGGATCCGGTGCTGAAGACCGCGATTTCCGACCTGGAAGTGGAGAACGTCGAGGAAGACGGCTTCCTGTGGTCGATCGCGTACAAGCTGGAGGACGGCGCCAGCTACGAGCATGTCGAGCGCGATGCGGATGGTAATGAGACGTTGCGCGAAACTCGCGACTACCTGGTAGTGGCTACCACGCGCCCGGAGACGCTACTTGGCGATGCCGCGGTGATGGTCCATCCCGAGGATGAGCGCTACGCTCATTTGGTCGGCAAGAAGGTGAAGCTGCCGCTGACCGGCCGCGAGATTCCCATCATCGCCGACGACTACGTTGATCGGGAGTTCGGCACCGGCGTAGTCAAGGTGACTCCCGCGCACGACTTCAACGACTATGCGGTGTGGCAGCGCCATGTCGGCCAAGGCGCATTTGACGACGTTCCCAACGACGGACTGATCAATCTATTTGACCAGTCTGCGCGGATCATAGAGTCGGGCACTGGCGCTACTGCACGCTCGAGCATTCAAGCTGGATCGTTCGACTCATTAGCAGCCGCGTCAACCGATTCGGAAATTGTTGACGTAATTCCTGCGAAGTATCGCGGTCTGGACCGCTACGAAGCCCGCAAGGTCGTGCTGGCGGACTTGGAAGACCTTGGCCTGCTGGTCGAAACCAAGCCGCACAAGCTGCAGGTGCCGCGCGGCGACCGCACCAACCAGGTGATCGAGCCTTACCTGACCGACCAGTGGTTCGTGAAGATGGACGGGTTGGCCAGGCGCGGCCTGGAACTGGTCGAGTCCGGTGAGGTGAAATTCGTGCCGCCGAACTGGATCAACACCTACCGCCACTGGATGGAGAACATCCAGGACTGGTGCATCAGCCGCCAGCTCTGGTGGGGCCACCGCATTCCGGCGTGGTTCGACGACGCGGGCAACTGCTACGTCGGCCGCGACGAAGTCGAAGCGCGCGCCAAGGCCGGGCTCTCCGCCGATGTCGCGCTGACCCAGGACAGCGACGTGCTGGAGACGTGGTTCTCCTCGCAGCTGTGGCCGTTCAGCACGATGGGCTGGCCTGACGAACAGGCGATGGCCGAACGCGGCTTCGCCCGCTACCTGCCCTCGTCGGTGCTGGTCACCGGCTTCGACATCATCTTCTTCTGGGTGGCGCGCATGGTGATGGCCACCGACAGCTTCGTCGGCCAGGTGCCGTTCCGCGACGTCTACATGACCGGCCTGATCCGCGACAAGGACGGCCAGAAGATGTCCAAATCCAAGGGCAACGTGCTGGATCCGCTGGACATCATCGACGGCATCTCGCTGGAGGACCTGGTGGCCAAGCGCACCGGCGGCCTGATGCAGCCCAAGATGGCCGAAAAGATCGAGAAGGCCACGCGCAAGGAATTCCCGGACGGCATCGTGGCGCACGGCGCCGACGCGCTGCGCTTCACCATCGCCGCGCTGGCGACCCACGGCCGCGACATCAAGTTCGACATGGGCCGCGCCGAGGGCTACAAGAACTTCTGCAACAAGCTGTGGAACGCCACCCGCTTCGTGCTGATGAACACCGAGGGCTTCGCTGCCGCCGGTGCACCGCAGCCGAAGACGGATGCCGAACGCTGGATCCTGTCGCGCCTCGCGAAAGTTGCCGCGGAAGCCGAAGCGCAGTTCGGCGCCTACCGCTTCGACCTGCTGTCGCAGGCGCTGTACGAGTTCGCCTGGAACGACTTCTGCGACTGGTTCGTCGAACTGGCCAAGCCTGCTCTGAGCAAGGCCGAAGGGCCTGCACTCAATGACAGTGACAAGGATGCGGCCGACAGCACCCGCCACACGCTGCTGTACGTGCTGGAATCGCTGCTGCGCCTGCTGCACCCGCTGACCCCGTTCGTCACCGAGGAACTGTGGCAGCAGGTCGCGCCCAGGCTGGGCATCGACGGCGGCACGGTGTCACTGCGCCCGTATCCCACCGCCGCCGATTTCGCCGGCCAGGACTACGCGCAGGCCGACGCCGATGTGGAGTGGCTGAAGACCATGGTGTCCGCGCTGCGTCGCGTGCGCAGCGAGCTGAACGTGTCGCCGGCGAAGACCATCCGCCTGCTGCTGCAGGACGGCAACGACCACGACCGCACACGCGTCGTGCGCTTCGCGTCGTCGCTGTCGTTCCTGCTGAAGCTGGACGACATCGCATGGCTGGAAGCCGGTGCGGACGCGCCCGCCTCCGCCGCCGCCGTGGTCGGCGAATTGAAGCTGCTGGTGCCGCTGGAAGGCCTGGTCGACCTGGACGCCGAGCGCGCGCGCCTGGACAAGGAAATCGCCCGCGTGTCCGGCGAGAAGGACAAGAGCGAGGCCAAGCTGGCCAAGTTCACCGACAAGGTGCCGCCAGCCGTGGTCGACCAGGAGCGCCAGCGCCTGGCCGACTGGAGCAGCCAGCTCGCCGCCCTGCACGGGCAGCGCGCGAAGCTCTGAACAGACGGGAGACCCGTGTCCCGCCCCCTCTGGTGATGGTGCTGTGTGGCGCCATTGCTTGGGTGGTCGCGTACGCGTTGCCCGCGGGGATCATCGCCCTGCCGCCATCGCTGCGCCCGATGCTGATCGCGTCGCTCGCAGGACTCGGCCTGCTGTTCAACCTGTCGCCGAAGCTCGCTTTCGGCCGGGCCGGTACGACGGTGAACCCGCTGCGCCCGGCAGCGTCTCGGGTACTGGTAATCACCGGACTGTACCGCCTCTCACGCAATCCGATGTACCTGGGACACGCGCTGTTGCTGGTCGCGTGGGCCTGCTGGCTGCAACATCCCGCCTCGCTGATTGGTGCGCCGCTGCACATGGCGTACGTCACCCGTTACCAGATCCTGCCGGAGGAGCACGCGCTTTCGGCGTCGTTCGGAACCGCTTACGAGGCGTATCCGGCCCGCGTCCGACGCTGGCCTTGATGGACGAAGAACCCGCGCCGTGTCGTCGACCGTTGACGTCATCCCAGCGCACGCTGGGATCCACATTGACGTTGCTGTTGTCCCTTCAGCGCAGCCAGAATCAGAATGGATTCCCCCATTCGCGGGAATGACGGACAGACGCAGGGATGACGTTGGGAAGTTCACCGTCGTCGGCGGCAGCGCGCGGGCGGGCCAGGGCCCACCCTACAAAGGCGGCATCGTGGTGATGTCGTCGGCGACCAGTTCGATCGCCATCACCAGCGCATCCTCGCGGCCGTCGCGGGCCGGGTAGTAGCGTGGGCGGCGACCGATCTCGTTGAAGCCTTCGCTGTGGTACAGCGCGATCGCGCCCGGGTTGGACGGCCGGACTTCCAGGAACACGCGTTGCGCACGCTGGTCGCGCGCGATCTTCACCAGCGCACGCAGCAGGTATCGGCCCAGTCCCCGCCCCTGACGTTCGGGCGCGACACAGATGTTCAGCACATGCGCCTCGTCCGCGGCGATGCTCAACAGCCCGTAGCCGATCACCAGCCCGTGTTCGGTCATCACCCACGACGGATAGCCGGATTTCAGGCAGTCGCGGAAGATTCCCCTTGTCCAGGGAAACGGATACGCCCGTTGTTCGATCGCCATCACCGCGTCGAGGTCACCCTCGCGCATCGGCCGCAGGCTGGGTGCGGACGCCGGTAATGCCTCGACGCCCAGCGTACTCACGACGGCGTGCCCCGCCGCAGGCGCCGCAGCAGCGGCCATAGCGCGCGCTTGGCCGCGGGATTGCCGCGCAGCTCGACCGACGATGGCCATTGTGCGAACACCTCCGCCGCACCCGGCGCGTTGGGATTCACACCCGAGGCGCGGATCAGCGCGAAATGCAGCCGGTCGGGCATGCGAGAGCCGGGCGTGCGCGACGGCGACGCGGGACGCACCGGCGGCGTACGTTCGATCGCCTCGGGTCCAGGCGGCCGGGCGCGCACGGGCGAGGGGGACATCGCGCGCTCGGGGCGCTCGGCCACCGGTTCGGCCGCCTCAGGCAGAGCGCCCGCTTCGGTAGGCCAGTCGGCGGGCAGGAAGACGGTCAGGCCCAGCGCTCGCAGCCAACCCTGCTGCTCGGCCGACCACAGACGGTCCGCCGAGAGCGTCACGCCTGCGCGTCCTTTTGCCGGCGCATCCGGTGCCACAGCCAGTACCCCGGCCCCGACAGCGCATACACCACGCCGACGGCCAACAAGGTGCGCGGCAGGTCGATGAAGAGGATGGCCAGCACCAACGGCACCAGTGCCAGCACCACGAACGGAATGCGGTCGGCTTTCGCCCCGCCTTCACCCGTTCCCTTGAAGCTCCAGAAGCGGATGCGGCTGACCATCAACAGTGCCGCGGCCAGGGTCACGCCCAGCGCCACATAGCGCAGTTCCTCGCCGGTCCAGCCCAGTTCGCCGTCGGCGAACGCCCACACGAAGGACATCATCAACCCCGCCGCCGCCGGGCTGGCCAGGCCGATGAACCATCGCTTGTCCACCGTGCCCACCTGGGTGTTGAAGCGGGCCAGGCGCAGCGCCGCGCAGGCCGCGTACAGGAACGCCACCACCCAGCCCACGCGGCCCATCACGCCGCCATCGAACTTCAGCGCCGACAGCGACCAGTGGTACATCACCAGCGCCGGCGCCAGGCCGAAGCTGACCAGATCGGCCAGCGAGTCGTACTGCACGCCGAAGTCGCTGCTGGTGCCGGTCAGCCGCGCCACCCGCCCGTCGATGCCGTCCATCAGGCCCGCCACGAAGACCGCGACCGCGGCGTGGACGAACTGACCGTTCGCCGCGGCGATGATCGCGAAGAACCCCGCGAACAGGCCGGCCGTAGTGAACAGGTTGGGCAGCAGGTAGATCCCGCGCGAGCGCGGGGGCGGCTTGATTTCGTTCATGGGTCGCAGTTTAGCCCAAGCGGTCCGTGCTCCGGCTTGCCTGTACGCCCTCGGGGTGCTGCAATCGGGGTTCCTCGATCCCGGAGCCGGCCATGCGCCTCGTCCCCTGTCTCGCCGCGCTGGCGCTCTGCCTCGCCGTCGCCGCCACGGCTCAGGCCCAGCAGGTCTACCAGTGGAAGGACAAGAACGGCGTCACCCACTATGCCGACAGCCCGCCACCGAACCAGGTGGTGCAGAACCGGCGCATCAACCAGTACGGCGCACCGACGGCGGAGGCCTCGCCCAGCGGCAAGCCGGCCGAACATCCGCAGTGCGTATCGGCGCGGAAGAACCTGGACATCCTGGGCCACCAGGGTCCGGTCCAGCAGGACACCGACGGTGACGGCAAGCCTGACGTCACCCTGGACGACACGGCGCGCGCCAACCAGCGCGCCCTGGCCGACGCGGCGGTAAAGGCCTACTGCAAGCCGGGCGGCTGACGCTTCGTGCGGGCCTGGCTGGCCGTCGTGGTCGGCATCGCCGCGGGCGGCGGCATCGCCTGGTGGCTGGCGCGCGAGTCACCGGAACCCCGACAGCACACGCAGGCGCGGGCCCGCCAGGCGGCTGCCCAGGCACAGGACATCCGCCCTTCGCTGTATCGCTGGCGCGATGATGCCGGCGTGCTTCAGATCACCGACCGTCCGCCGACAGGCCGGCGCTACGAACGACTGGACCGTGACATGCCCGCCGGCATCCGGGTGGAAGGCGATCGGGCCGGGCCGCCGGAATAACGCCCCGCGCGCGGCCAAGGCTGGCAAAATAGGCGATTCGTCCCCCTGAACGCCGATGCCGATGCGCCTGTCGCAGTTCCACCTCCGCACCACCAAGGAAACTCCGGCCGACGCCGAACTGGTCAGCCACCAGCTGATGCTGCGCGCCGGCATGATCCGCAAGCTGGCCGCCGGCCTGTACACCTGGTCGCCGCTGGGCCTGCGCGTGCTGCGCAAGGTGGAAACCGTCGTGCGCGAGGAAATGGACCGCGCCGGCGCCATCGAAATGATCATGCCGACCATCCAGCCGCGCGAGCTGTGGGAGGAAACCGGACGCTGGGAGAAGTTCGGTGGCCAGTTGCTGAAGATCACCGACCGCAAGGAACAGCATTTCTGCTACAGCCCCACGGCCGAGGAAGCGGTGACCGACTTCGCGCGCCAGGAGCTGTCCAGCTACAAGCAGCTGCCGGTCAACTTCTACCAGATCCAGACCAAGTTCCGCGACGAGATCCGTCCGCGTTTCGGCGTGATGCGTGCGCGCGAGTTCGTGATGAAGGATGCGTACTCCTTCCACATCACCGACGAGGATCTGGTGCGCGAATACCGCAACATGCATGCGGCCTACACGCGCATCTTCACCCGCCTGGGCCTGGACTTCCGCGCGGTGCAGGCAGACAGCGGCGCCATCGGCGGCGACGCCTCGCAGGAGTTCCACGTGCTGGCGGATTCGGGCGAGGACGCCATCGCGTTCTCCACCGGCTCCGACTATGCCGCGAATGTCGAAACCGCACAGGCAGCCGCACCCGGCCCGCGGGCGGCCGCCTCGGAAGCGATGAACAAGGTCGCCACGCCCACGCAGAAGACCTGCGAGGACGTCGCCGCACTGCTCGGCATTCCCCTCCAGCGCACCGTCAAGTCGATCGCCCTGATGACGGATGGCGGCTTCGTGTTGGCGCTGGTACGCGGCGACCACGCCGTCAACGAGATCAAGCTGGGCAAGGTCGCCGGCATGGCCGACTACCGCCTGGCGACGGAGGCCGAAATCCTGGCCCACCTCGGCAGCGAGCCCGGCTTCCTCGGCCCGATCGGCGCTAAGCAGGCGATCCGCGTGATCGCCGACCGCGACGTGGCGGCGATGGCGGACTTCGTGGTCGGCGCCAACGAGACCGGCTTCCACCTGGCGGGCGTCAACTGGGGCCGCGACCTGCCGGAACCGGAGACCGTGGCCGACATCCGCAACGTGGTGCCCGGCGACCGGGCCGCCGACGGCGGCGAGATCCGCATCGTACGCGGCATCGAGGTGGGCCATGTGTTCCAGCTCGGCCGCAAGTACAGCGAAGCGATGAAGTTCACCGTGCTGGACGAGACCGGCAAGGCCGCCACGCCGGCGATGGGCTGCTACGGCATCGGCGTGTCGCGCATCGTGGCGGCGGCGATCGAACAGAACCACGACGCCAACGGCATCATCTGGCCGGCGCCGATGGCGCCGTGGGCCGTGGCCGTCTGCATGATCAATCCGAAAAACGATGTCGCGGTGAACAGTGCGGCCGAAGCCCTGCTCGAAGAACTGCAGGCTGCCGGCATCGAGGCGGTGCTGGACGACCGCGGCCTGCGCCCCGGCGCGATGTTCGCCGACATCGAACTGATCGGCATTCCACATCGCGTGGTGGTCTCCGAACGCGGGCTGGCCGCGGGCACGTTCGAATACCGCGCGCGCCGGGCGACGGAGGCCGAGAACATCGGTCGCGACGAACTGCTGGCGCGCCTGCGGGGCTGAGGCCGCGGGTGCGCGGCGGGACGCGGCGTGGTTTGTACCGCGATTATCCCGTCGATTAAGATGATGATTCGGCCAAGGACGGGCGCCCCCTTCCCGACTGGAGATTCTGATGTCGATCGACCTGCGTAACCTGTCCGCCAAGGAGCTTGGCGCCCTGATCGAGAAAGCCAAGCAGCAGCAGAACCGGCTGGCCAAGCGCACGCCCATCGCGACCGTGCGCAGCAAGATCACCAAGTTCGCCAAGGCCGAGGGCTATACGCTGGAAGAGCTTTTCGGCATGTCCGGCAATCGGGGCGCCAAGGGCGCGGCAAAGCCCAGCTCCCGCGCCGGCCGCAAGCTGGGCAAGGTCGCGCCGAAGTACCGCAACCCGGCCAACCCGAAGGAAACCTGGACCGGCCGCGGCAAGCATCCGCGCTGGATGGCGGCCCTGATCGCCAAGGGCAAGAAGGCCGACGACTTCCTCATCAAGAAGAAGTAAGCCGCTGCGGCATTGGACACGAACGGGAGGCCTGGCCTCCCGTTTTCGTTTGCGCAGGTCGCCTCAGAGATTCTTGCGCGAAGAGATCAGCAGGTTGCCGAACAGCAGGCCCGCGATCAGCGCCATCACCACGTTGGTCACCGCCAGCAGCGCGGACTGGCCCACGCCCACATCCTGTTGCTGCACCAGCGTCAGCAGGCCGCGCAGGCTGGTGCTGCCCGGCACCAGCATCAGGATGCCGGGCACACGGATGAGCGCACCCGGCCGGTTGGCCCAGCGCGCAAATGCGTTGCCGGCCGCCGTCAGCACCAGCGCGGACAGGAAGATCCCCACCGGACTGCCCCAGGCCTGCCCGGCATAGCGCGAAATGCTGTACCCGGCGATGGCGGCGGCCATCACCCAGAAATAGTCGCGCCGGTGGGCCTTGAACAGCACGGCGAAGGCATAGGCCGCGAACACCATCGCGACCCACTCCACCCATTCCGGCTGCGGCCTCAGCGCGCGGACTTCCGGGTACAGGCCCACCAGCTGCGCCAGCGTCACCGCGATCATGCTGCCGACGGTCAGCTTGAGCACCGTCGCCATGGCGCCGGCGAAACGTGCCACGCCGGATACCAAGTGCTGGCTGGTCAGCTCGTTCACCGCATTGGTGAGGGCCATGCCGGGCAGCAGCACGATCAGCGACGCGATGATCACCGTGTTGAGATTGAGCGGCGCGATGAAGTTGGCCACCAGGATGGCGACGAAGCCCGCCACCAATGCCGAGATCGCGTCGCTGGCTTCCTTCATCTGTGGCCGGCGCGCGATCAGCTCGCCCAGCACGCCGATGATGATGCCGATCAGCCCCGCCGTCGCCATGTCCAGCCACGGCAGCCGCCACAGCCCCGCGACGGCCGCCGCCGCCAGGCCCGACGCGAAGATCTGCATCGCGCGCCAGCGCGCGCTCGGCGTGCGGTCGAGTGCGCGCAGCGCCGTGTGGCCCTGGGCGATGCTCATTTCCCCCATCGACACGGCATCGGCGATGCGGTCCGCTTCGCTGAGCTTGTGCAGGTCGGTTTCGCCCGGCGCCAGCCGGATCACCCGCGTGCTGTCGCTGGCCCCCAGCGGCCGTACCGGATCGCTGAAGCTCAGGATCAGGCCGGTCGGGTTCGACCACGGCTCGCAATCCAGGCCCAGCCGCTGCGAGAGCCCGACCACCGTGCCCTCCAGCCGCTGCGCGGTGGTGCCGTAACGGTGCAGGCGCCCGGCGATCTCGCAGACGAAGGCGATGCGCTGGGCGTAGGTCGCAGGAGTCAACGTGTCGTCGGCCATCGGCACAGTATCGCCGAAGCGGCGTGCGGTCGCCTTCATCGCATGCTGCTTACACTACGCACCCGCAACAAGACTGGGGTACAGGTGGGCATCGGCGAGGCCATGGCGCTGGGCAGCGCGGCGACATGGGCGGTGGGCGTGATCCTGGCACGGCAGCTGGGCGTGCATCTGCCGCCGCTCGCGCTCAACCTGCTCAAGAACGGACTGGTGCTTGCCGTGCTGGCACCGGTGGCGCTGGTGCTGCATGCGGGGGCCTGGCCGTCGCTGCCGGCGGAGGAACTGGCCATCGTCGTGGCCAGCGGCGTGATCGGCATCGCGCTGGCCGACACCCTGTACTTCCGCGCGCTCAACGAACTGGGCGCCGGTCGGATGGGCGTGATCGGCAATCTCTACAGTCCGCTGGTGCTCCTGCTCGGCTTCCTGTTCCTGGACGAACGCCTGGGCGCGGGACAGTGGCTGGGGTTCGCGCTGGTGGGGCTGGGCGTCCTGCTGGTCAGTCGCCCCCCCGGGGAATGGCGGACGCATCCTCAGCACACGGCGCGCGGCGTGGTCATCGGGCTGGCCGCGATCGCCCTGATGGCCATCGCCATCGTGATGGTCAAGCGCACGCTGGAAACCCAACCCTTGCTGTGGGTGACCACACTGCGGCTCGCCGGCGCGGTCGCGGGCCTGCTGGGGCTGGCCGCGCTGCCGGCGATGCGCGCGCGCATGCGCTTCGTCGCCTCCGGGGTGCCGTGGCGTCGCCTGCTCGTGGCCGCGTTGGTCGGTCAGGGACTGTCGATGGTGTTGTGGCTCGGCGGCTACAAGTTCACCTCGGCCTCGGTGGCCGCGATCCTCAACGAGTCCGCCTCGGTCTTCGTGGTGGTGCTCGCGGCGCTGTGGTTGCGGGAACCGCTGGGCAAGCGGGCGTTCATCGGCGTGGTCCTCACGTTCAGCGGTATAGCCTGTATGCTCCTTGGCCGAGCGATGCCATGACCCCCACCCTTGCCCGCCCGCACTGCGAAGCCGATGCCGCTGAACCCCGCCGGGTCCGGCTGGGCGGCGACTGGACGCTGTCCAGCGCGCTGGAGGTGGCCGAGCAGCTGCGCACGCTGCCGGACGCGGTCGACCAACTGGATGCCACCGGGATCGACCGCATCGATTCCGCCGGCGTGCTGCAGTTGATGCGCTTCGCCAAGCGCCGCGGCATGGAGCTGTCGGACATCGCGTTCCGTACCGACCATCAGGCACTGGTCAGCACCATCGAGGATGTCGCCGACGACCGGCCGCCACGCAAGCGCGACTACGGCGTACTCGCCGCGCTGTCCCGTCTGGGCCAGCGGGTCCACGAGAACGGGCAGGAAATCGTCGCCCTGCTCAGCTTCACCGGCGAGAACCTGGTCAAGCTGGTGCGGATGGTCAAGGAGCCGCGCCGTTTCCGCCCCACGGCCACGGTGGCGCACATGGAAGCGGTGGGCCTGGATGCGGTGCCGCTGGTGATCCTGCTGTCGTACATGGTGGGGGCGGTGATCGCCTTCCTCGGCTCTACGGTGCTGCGCGACTTCGGCGCGGAGATCTACGTGGTGGAACTGGTGAGCATCGCGTTCCTGCGTGAATTCGCCGTGCTGATGACGGCCATCGTGCTGGCCGGTCGCACCGCGTCGGCCTTCACCGCGCAGATCGGCGCGATGAAGAGCCGCGAGGAGATCGACGCCATCCGCACGTTGGGTCTGGACCCCATCGACCTGCTGGTGATCCCGCGCCTGCTCGCGCTGCTGGTGATGCTGCCGCTGTTGACCTTCATTTCGATGATGGCGGGCCTGGCCGGGGGTGTCACCGTGGGCGCCTTCGACCTGGACATCCCGCCGCAGATGTACATCGCGCGCATGCACGACACCATCGAAGTGCGCCACTTCCTGGTGGGCCTGTCGAAGGCGCCGGTGTTCGCGCTGGTGATCGGCCTGATCGGCTGCCTGGAGGGCCTGCGCGTGGAGGGCACCGCGCAGTCCGTCGGCGAGCGCACCACATCCAGCGTGGTGCAGGCCATCTCGCTGGTGATCATGATCGACGCGCTGGCCGCGCTGTGGTTCATGCACATGGATTGGTGACGATGGCATCAGGGATCGGACAACCGTCGACGGATTCGGCTGGCGGGCTTCTGCCAGCGACGCCGCAAGCGCATGCCGCTTCGTCGGCCCATGACGCCGTGATCCAGGTGCGGGGGCTGGTCAACCGTTTCGGCGAGCAGACCGTGCACGAGGGCCTGGATCTGGACGTGCGCCGCGGCGAGATCCTCGGCGTGGTCGGCGGTTCCGGTACCGGCAAGTCCGTGCTGATGCGCGCCATCCTCGGCCTGCGCGAGCCGCAGGAGGGCCGGATCTCCGTGCTCGGCGAGGATGCGCTGTCGCAGGACCCCGCCGCGCGCCAGCACATCGAACGCAACACCGGCGTGCTGTTCCAGGACGGCGCGCTGTTCTCCTCGCTGACGGTCGGCGAGAACGTGCAGGTGCCGCTGAAGGAGCATCATCCGGAACTGCCGGACAGCTGGCGCTACGAACTGGCCCTGCTGAAGGTCAAGCTGGCCGGCCTGCCCGCCGATGCGCTGAACAAGCTGCCATCGCAGCTGTCGGGCGGCATGCGCAAGCGCGCCGGGCTGGCCCGCGCGCTGGCCCTCGATCCGCCGCTGCTGTTCCTCGACGAACCCACCGCGGGGCTGGACCCGATCGGCGCGGCCGCATTCGACCGTCTGATCAAGACCCTGCAGGAAGCGCTCGGTCTCACGGTGTTCCTGATCACCCACGACCTGGACACGCTGTACGCGATCTGCGACCGCGTGGCCGTCCTGGCGGACCGCAAGGTGGTCACGGTCGCGCCGCTGCCGGAGGTGGAGCAGTTCGACCATCCCTGGGTGCAGGAATACTTCCACGGTCCGCGCGCGCGCGCCGCGCGCGACGGACAGCGGCCTTCCGTGCCCTCCCTTTCGCAAACGGCGGTCTGATCCATGGAAACACGCGCCAACTACGTCCTCATCGGGGCCTTCACCCTCATCATCGCCAGCGCGCTGCTGCTGTTCGGGTTGTGGGCGGCCAAGTATTCATCGGAACGCACGTGGCAGGAGTACCAGGTGGTGTTCCGCGAGGCGGTCACCGGCCTGTCCGTCGGCAGCCCGGTGCAGTACAACGGCATTGCGGTGGGCTCGATCACCAAACTGTCGCTCGCGCCCAACGATCCGCGCCAGGTGATCGCGCGCATCCGGGTGGAGTCGTACACGCCGGTGAAAACCGATACCCGTGCGAAGCTCGCCATCACCAGCCTGACGGGGCCGACCATCATCCAGCTCAGCGGCGGTACGCCGCAGGCACCGGCCCTGACCAGCGTGGACAGCCGCGAAGCGCCGGTGATCCAGACCGCTCCGTCGGCACTGCAGAACATCACCGACACCGCGAACCGCATCGTCGAGCGCCTGGACCAGGTGCTGAGCGACAAGAACGTGGCCAGCATCACCGCCACGCTGGACAACCTGGAATCCATGAGCAACTCGCTCGCCAGCCGCGAGGACGGGCTGGAGTCGCTGATCGTCAGCGCGCGCGACGCGGCGCAGAACCTGGACAAGACCCTGACCACCACCAACGGCGCCATCGAGCGCCTGGACAAGAATCTGGTGCAGGAGCTGCCTGGGATCCTGGACAAGCTGGAAACGACGCTGGGCAAGCTGGATTCGGCGGCCGGCAACGCCGATGCGATCCTCGGCGAGAACCGGGCCGCCATCAACAGCTTTGCCAATGACGGCCTGGGCCAGTTGGGCCCCACGCTGACCGAACTGCGCGGCCTGGTGCGCGACCTGCGCCGTGTCAGCGACCGCCTCGAAGGCAATCCCGCGCGCTACCTGCTGGGCCGCGATGCACCCAAGGAGTTCGACCCGAAATGAAGCCGATGCGCCTCGTCCTTGTCCTTCCCCTTGCGCTCGCGCTGGCCGGCTGTTCCATCCTGGGCAGCGAACAGCGCGATCCCGTCACCATCTTCGCCCCCGACGTCCGCGTGTCGGCGCGCCCCGACTGGCCTGCCGTGTCATGGACGCTGGTGATCGCCAAGCCCACCGCGGCGCGGGTGATCGACAGCCCCCGCATCAGCGTGCGGCCGACACCGGGCGAGCTGCAGGTCTATCGCGGCGCGTCCTGGGCGATGCCGGCAACGGACATGCTGCAGGACGCGGTACAGCGCACGCTGGAGGATTCCGGCCGCATTCCGGCCGTGGCCAGCGCCGACGCCGGCATCCTGGGCGACTACAAGCTGGTCATGGACCTGCGCCGGTTCGACGCCGACTACGCGGGCGGCGCACTGCCGGAGGCGGTGGTGGAGGTGAACGCCAAGCTGGTGAACAACCGCGGCCAGCGCGTCGTCGCCTCGCGCACGTTCCTGCAGCAGCGGCCAGCGGATGGCGTGGACGTCGCCCGTGTGGCCGCGGCGTTCGAACAGGCGCTGCAAGCGGCCACGACCGATATCGCGGGTTGGGTGCTCGCTTCGGGGAATAGCGACCCGAAGCCGGCCGCATCCCCCTGACCCGTCCGCCGCTCAGCGGCGACGCGCCGGATCGACCTGGCGGAACGTCAGATTGATCCGGGGAGCCACCACGCGGGAGGTACGCGGAAGCGCATGCCGGTACAGCCGTTGGGTGTCACCGGACATCACCAGCAGGCTGCCATGCGGCAGTTCTAGCGTGCCTTTCAGTGCCCCATCGTGGCGGTGCTTCAGCGCAAAACGCCGCACGCCGCCCAGGCTCACCGAGGCGATGACAGGACGTGGACCCAGTTCGGGCTCGTCGTCGCTGTGCCAGCCCATCGCATCCCGCCCGTCGCGATACAGGTTCGCCAGCACGCTGTTGAACGGCACTCCCAGTTCCTCCTGCAGCCGCACCCTGAGCACGGACAGGGCCTGATTCCAGGGGCAAGGCGTGAAATCGGCGCCCGAATAGCGGTAGACCGCCCCTGCATCCCCGATCCAAGCGCTGAGACGGGGGGAATCCACTTCACGTCCGAACATCCTGATCCGGTGCACGCTCCACGGCAGGTCGCGCTGGAGGAGGCGCAACAACGCATCGGCCTGGTCGACGCCCAGCCATTCCGGCACGAACGCGAGCGATGCGCCCGGCAGCGCAGGGAAGGTTCCATCCGTCGGCAGTGGCAAGGGTATGGTCACGCCCGCGATGCTCGCGGATTTGCCCCGTCCCGCGCAAACCCCGAAAATACCGGCAGCCTAACGCCCTGCTGGAGCCAAGCCCGATGTCCGATGTCGAACGCGATGTGATGGAGTACGACGTCGTCACCGTCGGCGCGGGCCCGGCGGGCCTGGCCTTCGCCATCCGGCTGAAACAGTTGGATCCCGATATCTCGGTCTGCGTGATCGAGAAGGCCAGCACGATCGGCGCGCACATCCTGTCCGGCGCCGTGATCGAACCACAACCGCTGGATGCCCTGCTCCCCGGCTGGCGCGACAATCCACCGCCGATCTGCGTGCCGGCCACGGAGGACGAGTTCTGGTACTTCAGCAAGGAAGGCGGCCGCAAGTTCCCGATGGTGCCGCCGGGCATGCGCAACCATGGCAACTTCATCGTGTCGCTGGGCGCGATGTGCGCCTGGCTGGCCCCGCAGGCCGAAGCGCTGGGCGTGGAGATCTACCCGGGCTTCGCTGCCGCCGAGACGCTGCACGACCACGACGGCAAAGTGTTGGGTGTGCGCATCGGCGACATGGGTATCGCCAAGGATGGCAGCCACAAACCCGGCTACACGCAGGGCATCGACATCCGCGCCAAGGTCACCGTGCTGGCCGAAGGCGCCCGTGGCCACCTGACCAAGCGGCTGGTCAAGCGCTTCGCGCTGGACAAGGACAGCGATCCGCAGGCGTATTCGATCGGCATCAAGGAACTGTGGCAGGTGCCGGAAGGCCGCGTCACGCCCGGCAAGATCGTGCATACCCTGGGCTGGCCCGCCAGCAACGACATCTACGGCGGCAGCTTCCTCTACCACCTGGAGAACAACCAGATCGCCCTGGGCTATGTCAGCGGCTTGGACTACAAGGACCCTGAGTACAAGCCGTGGGAAGCCTTCCAGCAATGGAAAAACCACCCGCTGATCAAGCCGCTCCTTGAAGGCGGCAGCATCCTGTCCGCCGGTGCGCGCGCCATCGTCACCGGCGGCTGGCAGTCGCTGCCGAAGGTGGAAATGCCCGGCGCGCTGCTGATCGGCGATACCGCAGGCCTGCTCAACGTGCCGAAGATCAAGGGCACGCACCAGGCCATCCGCAGCGGCATGCTGGCGGCCGAGCATCTGGTGACATCGCAGCTGGCACCCGAAGGTTTCGACGCGAAGCTGCGTGCCTCGGATGCGATGGCCGAGCTGAAGTCCGTGCGCAACATCAAACCCGGCTTCAAGAAGGGTCTGTGGTTCGGCATGGCCAACGCCGCGTGGGAAACCGTCACCGGCGGTCTGTCGCCCTGGACGCTGAAGGTCAAGCCGGATTGGTCATCGCTCGACAAGCTCAGCGAACACGAAGCATCCAAGCGCGACTACGTGGACCGCACCCTGGCCCCGCGCGACCGCCTGCAGGGCGTCTACTTCGCGGCCACCGAGCATGACGAAGACCAGCCCGTGCACCTGCGCGTGCACGACACGTCCGTCTGCGTGACCCGTTGCGCCGCCGAGTACGACAACCCCTGCACGCGCTTCTGCCCGGCGGGAGTGTATGAGATCGTCGCCGACGGCAACGGCAAGCGCCTGCAGATCAACGCCGCCAACTGCGTGCACTGCAAGACCTGCGACATCAAGGATCCCTACCAGATCATCGACTGGGTGACGCCGGAAGGCGGATCGGGGCCGAATTACCAGAACCTTTAAGGACTCCGTGTCGAATTCCCTGTCCCGGCAACTTCGCACCACGCTCTTCTACGCGCTTCGGACCGCCTTCCGGTTGACGCCGATGTCGCAAGCAACGCGCGACCGCTTGCGCCAGCGCTTTCTCGACACGCGCGGGCATTGGGTGCCGGAGGGCCCGAAGGGCAAGGCACCCACCGGCCAGTTGCCCCGGCGCCCGTACGTACGCTCGGATGAGCGTGCCATCGGCTATGTCCCCTACGAGAAGGGGGAACTACCCGACCCCTTGCCCGCCACCCTGGTCGCGTTCTATCTGCCGCAGTTCCATACCATCCCCGAGAATGACGAATGGTGGGGCAAGGGCTTCACCGAATGGCGCAACGTCACCCGCGCCCTGCCCCAGTTCGAAGGGCACTACCAGCCCAAACTCCCCGGGGATCTCGGCTTCTACGACCTGCGCAACGTCGAGGTCATGCACGAACAGGCACGCCTGGCCCGCGAGTACGGCATCAGCGCGTTCTGCTTCTACTTCTACTGGTTCGGCGGCAAGACGCTGCTGGAGACGCCACTGCGCAATTGGCTCAACGACAAGTCGATCGACCTGAAATTCTGCTTGTGCTGGGCGAACGAGAAATGGACCCGCACCTGGGATGGCCGCGGCGACGAGATCCTGATCGACCAGAAACATTCGCCCGAGGACGATATCGCGTTCATCGCGCACGTGGCGGAGTACATGCGGGATCCGCGGTATTTGCGGGTGGATGGGAAGCCGATGCTGGTCGTCTACCGGCCGGGGACGCTTCCGGAGATGGCAGTTACCGCTCGTCGCTGGCGCACGTGGTGCATGGAGAACGGGATTGGCGAATTGCACATCGGCTATGTTCAGAGTTTCGATCAAATCGACCCACGTACTGTGGGGCTCGATTCATGCATTCAGTTCCCACCAAACCTCAGCCAACCCAGCTCGATCACATCCCTTCAGGTGCTTGTCAACGGTGGGTACAAAGGACAAGTGCTTGATTGGCGCGAAATGGCGCGCGGATTCCAGAATCCCGACACCACGTCTTATCCGCGCCACTATGGTGTCAATTGCGGATGGGATAACGAAGCAAGGCGGTCAGGCAAGGGACGCACCTACCTCCATGCCTCGCCGAGACGCTATCGCGATTGGCTGCGCCACGCCATCAGTAGTCTGAGTGTGCATCCTTCCGCTTCCGAGCGCCTGGTCTTCATCAATGCCTGGAATGAATGGGCTGAGGGTGCGGCCCTTGAACCGGACCAGAGACTGGGCTACGCATGGCTCAGCGCGACGCGTTCCGCCCTGACTCCACCGGTGAGTCGTATGACCGGGCACCATGCGATCATTCACGCGTGGTATCTGGAAGACGTTCCCGAGCTGCTCGGTGCATTGTCTTCCACCGCGCTGAGCTGGCACGTAGTGCTGACGACTTCCCCCGAGAAGCGTGAGGCCCTCGCGGAGCTGGTGCAAGGAAGCGAACTGAACATCGAGATCTTCACGATCGAAAATCGCGGCCGCGATCTCCTGCCTTTCCTGAAAGCTGCGGATCGTTTGCTGGATTTTGGGGTCGACGTCGTGCTCAAGCTTCACACCAAACGCTCCGAACATCGGGACGATGGGGTCCAATGGCGAAGGGAACTGCTCAAGCGGCTTCTCACCCAAGACCGCGCCTCCAAGACGCTGGACGCCTTCATGCGCGACGAGACTATGGGGCTCGTGGCTCCGGAAGGTCATCTTCTTCCTATCGAGGCGCATATTGGGGCCAACAAGGAAGGCATGGAATATCTTGCGCGGCGCGCTGGATTGCCGGCGCACGATGCTCACGACTTTTTTCCGGCTGGATCGATGTTCTGGGTTCGCTTGGCGGCGTTGCGACCGTTGCTGGATGCAGGCCTGCTCGCCTCCGAGTTCGAGGCGGAATCGGGCCAAATCGACGGCACGCTAGCTCACACGGTCGAGCGCAGTCTTGGCCTCTGCGTCCGCGAGGCGGGCTTCAGGTTGACGACCGTTGCTGACCTCATGAAAGAAGGCGATGTCTTACCCAACCGGCCAGGCCCGTATCAATATACAAGCAGCCGCTGAAGCTGCCTTACTCGACATCATGCAGGGATAGACTCTCCGCCTCCGCGAAAGCGCGGAACAAAAAGCCGGATTGCTCCGGCTTCTTCGTGCGCCTCAATCCGGCAATCAGCCAGGAGGGAGCGTCGCTGCAAAGATATCCCAGCCGGTCGGGTACCCGCCAGGGAATGGCAAGGTTGCCACCGCGAAGACGCCTGACGCGCTTCCCGTCCACGTATACAGCTCGGTCTTCCCGGTGTTGGTCCACACCAAGTCCGCAAGACCGTCACCGTTGTAATCCCCGACCGCGGCGACCCGGTACTGAGTTCCCACGGGCCTTGCGCCACCGTAGGTCAGCGAAGCACCGTTCATCAGCCAATACTCCAACGCACCAGCCGTCGGGTTATGCCAGAAAAGGTCCGCGCGTCCGTCGCCATTGGCATCGCCCGTACCGACGATATTCCAACCCGTCGGATAACCCGGGAAGTTCACGCGGGTGATGGAGTAAATGCCAGAGTCCGACTGTATCCACATCCACAGTTCGGTCTTGCCCGTGTTGGTAAATACGATGTCGGCACGACCGTCCCCCGTGAAGTCGCCGATGGCGGCGACGCGGTAGATGTTGGCCACCGATCGAGCGCCACCGTACGTGATCGCGGTGCCATTCATCAACCAGTATTCCAGCGCACCCGAGGTCGGGTTGTGCCAGAAAATGTCCGCCCTCCCGTCACCGTTGGCATCCGCGACACCGACAATGCTCCAGCCGGCAGGGTAGCTGCGCAGCGCGCTGACCGAATAGGTGCCCGAGGCATTTCCAATCCAAGCGTAAACGGACGTCGAGCCCCCCTTCGACTGGTCGTACCAGATGACGTCCGCGCGCCCATCGCCATTGATGTCGCCGATCCCGCCGATGCGATACTGGCTCGCTACCGCATTGGCGGAACCATAGGCGTACGACGTTCCGTTCATCACCCAGGGCTGGGCGGCTTGCGCCGTGATGCTGTGCCAAAAGAGGTCAGAACGCCCATCGCCATTGACGTCGGAAACAGGCGATCCAGAGAAGGGCACCACTGTCGCCCGGAACGTCGCCACCACCGGAATCGTCTGGTTCAGGCTCCGCGCATTGTCCTCGCTGTTGGCCACGCCGCACGCGAGATTACCGCCGCTGCCGCACGTACTCTTCAGGGGCGTGGAGAAGATGCGGTGCGAAACCTGCCCGTAGTCCCCGTACGCCATTATGGTGAAGAAGTCGCCGGACGCGGCAGCCGTCTTGTACCCGAAGGAGTAGGCGTAGCGACCGTATTGCAGGCCACCTGAGGAATTTTTGGAATTGGCACGGTCATGTGCCGAGCCCATCAAGTGAGCGGCTTCATGCACCAGGGTTTCATCGGCGCAGAAGTACGTCTTGCCGTCGGTGCCCTTGTCGTAGCCATCGCTGATGACGGCGTATCCCCACGGCGCGTCCGCCGCGGTGATGTCGGTCTGGTTGGCGCCATTGAGCCAGGCGATGCCGCAGCCCTCGTTCTCCGGCGTATTGAACTTGCGTACCAGCACGACGATATCCGCGCCGTACTGGTCGCGCGCCGTGCGCAGCGGGGCGAGACTGGCCGGAATGGTGACAGAGGACTGGCCATTGCTGCCGGTCAGTTCGGTCAGCGCCGTCTGGTTGCTGTTGGTATTGGTGTAGCTGACCTGCAGGGCATGGACGATGCGCAGATAGCCGTTGACGCCGCTGTTGACGAAGGCCTGGTTGCCAACCTGTACCAGGAAGACCAAGCGGGTGGCGGCGCCCGATGCCCCCTGATTCTCCGTTACAAACTCAGGCGTGTAGCCGATGACCACGTCGATGGTGTTGGCAGCGGTCTGCGGCGCACCCTGCGCCACCATGGTCGCGCCCTGGCTCACGGGCGCCGACTGGCTGACCGCGGCCCCCATCGACGAGCGCAGCGCGGCCGCCTCCGGGATCATCATGTCCACATGGCCCTTGGTCGCCGACACGACCTTCGAGGGATCGGTCTGGACAGCGAACACCCTGCCGTTACGGGTCTGCAAGCTCAGTGCCGGTTTGCCGTTAGCCTGCGGGATGGAACCGAACACCGCCTTCTCGCCGAAGGTGATGATGGCTTCCTGCATGGGATCGCCGCCGACCACACGGCCGATCCAGGTCCAGTTGCCGTCGATTTCCTCGACATGGCGCTCGTACCGCAGTTTGACCTGGCTGCCATCGGGCGAGGGGACCGTCATTTCGCCGGTGGCCACCGCCTTGAAAGCGTGCGCCTCGCTGATGGCGGTGGGGTACCACGTGTAGGCGCCTTCCTGCTTGGCAGCCTTCGCCTGGTCCGGATAGGACAACAGCGCGCCGCGGTCCGGCGCATTGGCAATCGAGGCGCCGATCGCGCGGGCCAACGGAAGCGCGGCCGGCAGCGTGCCGGACGGCTGGGTCGCGGCCACGCCACGCATCCCGGCCACGCCCGATTCGGGGTTGCCTCCACTGCACCCGGCCAGAGCCACTACCAAGGCGCAAGCGCCAATGCGGAGTTTCATACGTACCCTCAAGAAAAACAGTTGGAGCCCCTGAACGGACAATATAGCCCAGCTGACCGGCTGTAAAACAGCCAACCCGGTCCGCTTCCCTGTTTATCGGCAGGATGACGTACAGCTGAAAGTCAGATGCGTCGCCAGTAACGTGAGCGGAGATTTGACCCCGGTCACGCCACCATGGCGCGCGTCAAGCCAGCGACCGATAGGGCACGCCCGTCTTCGCACGGAGCTCTGCCTCGGTCACCCCGTCGGCCGATTCCACCAGCACCAGTCCCTCCCCGGTGACGTCGAACACCGCCAGATCGGTGATGATCCGATCCACCACGCCGACGCCGGTCAGCGGCAGGTCGCACTGGGGGAGGATCTTGTGGCTCCCGTCCTTGGCCACGTGCTCCATCAGCACGACGATGCGCTTGACCCCCGCCACCAGGTCCATGGCGCCGCCCATGCCCTTGACCATCTTGCCCGGCACCATCCAGTTGGCCAGGTCGCCCTTGTCGGTGACCTGCATGGCACCCAGCACGGCCAGGTCGATGTGGCCGCCGCGGATCATGGCGAAGGAGTCGTGGCTGCCGAAGTAGCTGGCGCCAGCGCGCGCGGTGACGGTCTGCTTGCCGGCATTGATCAGGTCGGCATCCACCTCGTCCTCGGTCGGGAACGGACCGATGCCCAGCAAGCCGTTTTCGGACTGCAGCCAGACGTCCATTCCGGCGGGAATGTGATTGGCAACCAGGGTCGGCAGGCCAATGCCCAGGTTCACATAGGCGCCATCGGTCAGTTCGCGGGCAGCGCGCTGCGCCATCTCATCGCGGGTCCAGGGCATCACTTGTCTCCTTGGCGGACGGTGCGCTGCTCGATGCGCTTCTCGGGGGCGGGGTTGTGGACGATGCGGTCCACGTAGATGCCCGGCAGGTGGACGTGGTCCGGGTCGATCGCGCCGACCTCCACCACCTCCTCGACCTCGGCAATGCAGACCTTGCCGGCCATCGCGCAGGCCGGGTTGAAGTTGCGCGCGGTCTTGCGGAACACCAGGTTGCCCGCCTTGTCGGCCTTCCACGCCTTGACCAGCGACACGTCGGCCATCAGCGCCGTCTCCATCACGTACCAATGCTCGCCGAACTGGCGCGTTTCCTTGCCTTCGGCGACGACCGTGCCGTAGCCGGTGCGGGTGAAGAACGCGGGAATCCCGGCGCCGCCGGCGCGCAGGCGCTCGGCCAGCGTGCCCTGCGGGTTGAACTCCAGCTCCAGCTCGCCCGACAGGAACTGGCGCTCGAACTCCTTGTTCTCACCCACGTAGGACGAAATCATCTTCCTGATCTGACGGGTCTCCAGCAGCAGCCCCAGTCCGAAGCCGTCCACGCCGGCGTTGTTGGAGATCGCCGTGAGCCCCTTCACGCCGCTGTCGCGCAGGGCGCCAATCAATGCTTCGGGGATGCCGCACAGGCCGAAGCCACCGACCGCCAGCGTCTGGCCGTCGGCCACGACGCCTTCAAGCGCCGCTGCCGCACTGGGATAGAGCTTCTGCTTGCCTCCGGAGCCGGGATTACCCGCCATGGCGCGATCCATTCGATGGTGAAAGCCGGCATTCTACCCAGCCGCCCATCCCGGACACAGGTACTTTCGGGCAATGGGAATCCGGCGCGGGGCGTGCGCGTACACTGCCGCCATGAGAACCGTCGCCCTCGTCACCGCCGTCGCTGCCACCGGGCATGACGATGACCTCGTTCCCCTGCTCGATGCGTGTGCCGATGCCGGCCTGCATGCCCGCGCCGTGGCCTGGGACGATCCCACCGTGAACTGGGGGCGTTTCGACACTGTCCTGCTCCGCTCGCCCTGGGACTACACCGAACGGCTGCCGGAGTTCCTGGCATGGGCCGAACGGGTGGACCGTGCGACCCTGCTGCTCAACCCCCTGAACGTGGTCCGCTGGAACACCGACAAGCACTATCTGGCCGATCTGGCCGCCGTCGGCATCCCCACGGTGCCGACGACGTTCGTGGAGCCCGACGCCGAACCCATGGAGGCCCTGAGCCGCTTTCTGGAGGCGTTCGCGGATGCGGACGAGTTCGTGGTCAAGCCGACCGTCAGTGCCGGCGCGCGGGACACCCAGCGCTACCAGCGCGACCAGCAGTTCGCCGCCGGCAACCATATCGCCCGGCTGCTCGACCAGGACCGCAGCGTTATGCTGCAGCCCTACCTGTCCACGGTGGATGCCGCTGGCGAAACCGCCCTGGTCTACTTTGCCGGCCATTTCAGCCATGCGCTCCGCAAGGGCGCGCAGCTGCCTCCCGGAGAAGCGGCACGCCAGGCGCCTATGGCAGCGGGCGACATCACCGCGCGCGATCCCCTGCCTTCGGAATTCACCCTCGCCGAGCGCATCCTGGCCGCGACCACGCGTCTGCGTCAGCTGGAGGCGCCCCTGACCTACGCACGCATCGACCTGCTGTCCGGCCCGAACGGCCAGCCCTGCCTGCTCGAACTGGAGCTGACCGAGCCCTCCCTGTTCTTCGACCAGGCCCCCGGCAGCGCAGCCCGACTCGCCGCCCTGCTCGCCGCGCCGCCGGCAGACGCCACCGTACGGACTCGCATGGATCGGGCCTGACGGCTAAAATCCGGCTTCTGCCCTCGGCCCACCGCCGCGGCCGGGCCTCTCCGTCGCACACAGGAATTCCCGCAGGATGAAGATTCTCGTCGCCTACAAGCGCGTGGTGGACTACAACGTCCGCATCCAGGTCAAGCCGGACGGCTCCGGCGTGGTCACCGACGGCGTCAAGCTGTCTCCCAACCCCTTCGACGAGATCGCGCTGGAAGAAGCCCTGCGCCTGCGCGACAAGGGCATCGCCACCGAGGTGGTGGTCGCCACCATCGCCCCCGCCGACGCCCAGGCCCACCTGCGCAACGGCCTGGCCATGGGCGCCAACCGTGCCATCCACGTGGTCACCGATCAGGCCATCCAGCCGCTGACCGCCGCCCGCACCCTGCTGAAGCTGGTCGAGAAGGAATCGCCCGATCTGGTGATCCTCGGCAAGCAGGCCATCGACGACGACGCCAACCAGACCGGCCAGATGCTGGCCACCCTGTGGGGCCGCCCGCAGGCCACCTTCGCCGGCAAGCTCGACATCGCCGACGGCAAGGCTACGGTGGTGCGCGAAGTCGACGCCGGCCTGGAAACGCTGGAGGTCGACCTGCCTGCGGTCGTCACCACCGACCTGCGCCTCAACGAACCGCGCTTCATCAAGCTGCCGGACATCATGAAGGCCAAGAGCAAGCCGCTGGAAACGCTGCAGCTGGCCGACCTGGGCGTCGAATCCGCCGATACGCACAAGACCACGCACTACGCCCCGCCAGCCAAACGCAGCAAGGGCGTCATGGTGAAGGACGCGGCCGAACTGGTCGCCGCACTCAAGCAGAAGGGGTTGCTGTAATGGCCAAGGTTCTCGTCATCGCCGAACACCTGGACGGCAAGCTCAACGCCTCCACCGCCAAGACCGTTAGCGCCGCTGCGGCCGTGAACGCCGACGCGATCGACGTGGTCGTGCTGGCTGCCGACCCGACGGCCATCGCTGCCGAAGCCGCGCAGATCGCCGGCGTTGCGAAGGTGCTGACCGTCGCCAACACCGCCAACGCGAACGCGATCGCCCAGGTGCTCGCGCCTCAGATCGCCAAGCTCGCCGCGGGCTATACGCACGTGTTCGCGCCCTCCACCACCTTCGGCAAGGACCTGCTGCCCTGCGTTGCCGCTCTGTTGGGCGTCAACCAGGTCTCCGACCTGATGGCCGTGGAAGGCCCGCATACCTTCAAGCGTCCGATCTACGCCGGCAACGCGATCATCACCGTCGAAGCCCCGTCCGATCAGACCGTCGTCGCCACCGTGCGTACCGCCTCCTGGCCGGAAGCGGCCAAGGGCGGCAGCGCGACGGTCGAAGCCGTCAGCGTGGACGCCACCCTGCCCACGCACACCCGTTACATCGGCCTGGCCGCCGGCAAGTCGGATCGCCCTGACCTGCAGAGCGCCAAGCGCGTCGTCTCCGGCGGTCGCGGCGTCGGCTCAGCCGAGAATTTCAAGGTCATCTATGCGCTGGCGGACAAGCTGGGCGCCGCCGTCGGCGCCTCCCGCGCCGCGGTCGACGCCGGCTATGTGCCGAACGAACTGCAGGTCGGCCAGACCGGCAAGATCATCGCGCCCGAGCTGTACGTGGCCGTCGGCATCTCCGGCGCCATCCAGCACCTGACCGGCATCAAGGATGCCGGCACCATCGTGGCGATCAACAAGGACGCCGAAGCGCCGATCTTCGAGATTGCGGACATCGGGTTGGTGGGGGATCTGTTCCAGTTGCTGCCAGAGCTGGAAGCGCAGCTCTGACGGCTTACGACAGTGCGCGACTTGCCGACGCCCGGAAGCAATGAAGCCTCCGGGCGACCCGTGCCGAGGCGTCTCGCCCGATCCGGGACGTGGCGGTACCGTTCTCGATGAAAGCCGCGCGCGAGCCGGCGCTTCGGGCATGCGCGCCGCAGGGACAAGGCGGATTGCCTGCGGCGTCGGTGACCAATCCGTGACGCGTACATGCCAGGCAAGAGACCTTCTGCCGACATCCGCAGCACGCCCGGATGGTCCGCAGCGGTCGCCGTGAACGCATCCCACGCACCGGAAAGCCGCCTCCGGGCCTGAGTCAGCACATCCCTAAGACGCGTGCCGCCCATGCCGCCACACACAGCAAACGGGCGGGCGACGAGCGGATCGGCTCGACCGGCTGAGCGTCGAGTACCTGACCGGACGCAGTCTCGACGCAACGTGTCCCCGGGCACATCGGTCGTCGCCCGCCAGCTCTAGACTATGGGTTTGACAAGGCGCCGATTAAGGTCACTGGCGGCATGATCTGCGCAGCTCCAATATACCCCCTTCGGTTGGCGCCGAGACCCCCGCACCTCGCAACCCTGTGAGTAAACGTGGAATCCCGCGCGCAACGACGCTACCGCTACAAGGAACGCAGCATGAAGAACCTGATTCCAGTCATCCTCTCCGGTGGCTCGGGGACCCGACTCTGGCCCCTGTCGCGAGAGGCCTATCCCAAGCAGTTCCTCCCTCTCATCGGCGACCAGACGATGCTGCAGGCCACTTGGCGGCGCATTGCTCCCGTCAGTGACGCCAGGCCGATCATCGTTGCGAACAATGAACATCGGTTCATGGTGGCGGAACAAATGCGCGAGATCGGTATCGAGCCCGCGGCCGTGGTGCTTGAGCCTGTGGGGCGGAACACCGCGCCGGCGATCGCAGTGGCGGCCATGCTCGCCGTGGCACAGAATGAAGACGCAGTACTGCTCGTGCTTCCTTCGGATCACGTGATCGCCAACGAGCAGGCTTTCCATGACGCCGTGGGTTCCGCGCTGGATGCGGCCGAGCGTGGCGCCCTCGTGACGTTCGGCATCGTGCCCGCAAGACCGGAAACCGGCTATGGCTACATCAAGGCCGGCAAAGGCGAAAACCCCAGGCCGGTCGAACGTTTCGTGGAAAAGCCCGACCTGGAAACCGCCAAGTACTATCTGGAAAGCGGGGAGTATCTATGGAACAGCGGGATGTTCATGTTCAAGGCATCCCGATATCTGGACGAACTGCGCCGCTTTGACCCCGACGTGCTCGCCGCGTGTGGGCAAGCGCTCGCGCTGGGCAGCCGCGATTCGGACTTCATTCGTCTGGACAACGATGCCTTCTCCGCGATCCGCGGCAATTCGATCGACTACGCGGTGATGGAGCGGACAAGCCGCGCCGCCGTGATCGCACTCGACGCCGGATGGAGCGATGTAGGTTCATGGGGCGCGCTTTGGGAGGCATCGCACCAGGACGAGAACGGCAATGCCCATCATGGCGACGTGATCGCCATAAACTGCAGGAACACCTATGCGCACGGCAAGCGCCTGATTGCCATGATCGGCCTAGAGGATGTTGTGGTCGTTGAAACCGATGATGCCGTTCTGGTCGGCCACCGCGACCGCATCCAGGAAGTCAAGGACATCGTCGGCAGAATCAAGGCAACAGGCCGGCCGGAGGCGTTCGCGCATCGGAAGGTGTACCGCCCTTGGGGCGCCTATGACTCCATCGACAATGGCGCGCGCTTCCAGGTGAAGCGCATCACGGTCAAGCCGGGCGCGAGCCTGAGCCTGCAGATGCACCACCACCGCGCCGAGCACTGGATCGTTGTTAGCGGTACGGCCGAGGTAACGCGAGGAGATGAGGTGATACTGCTCGCCGAGAACCAGAGTACCTATATTCCGCTCGGGATCATCCATCGATTGAGGAACCCCGGAAAACTTCCCCTCGAACTTATCGAAGTCCAGTCCGGAAGCTACCTCGGCGAGGACGATATCGTACGTTTTGACGATGCCTACGGACGCGTAAATGCCTGAGCATCCCCGCACGCTCCAGTCCTCCACCCTTGGGACATCCGGCGTCGCGCCGGTCTCGCTGTCGGTGGTTTCACCCGTCTATGGCTGCAAGGGATGCCTGGAAGAGCTTGTCGACCGGATCGCCTCCGCGGTCGCCCCCCTCGGGGGCACCTTCGAGGTCATCCTCGTCGATGACTGCAGTCCCGACGGGGCATGGTCCCGCATCACCGAGCTTGCCGAAAGCCGGCCCTGGCTTCGCGGCCTGAGACTGTCCAGGAACTTCGGTCAGCACTACGCCATCGCCGCGGGTATTGAGGGATCGCGCGGTAACGTAGTCGTCGTGATGGATTGCGACCTGCAGGATTCACCCGAGGACATTCCCGCACTTGTCGCCGGCCTCGTCGACACGGACGTCGTGTTCGGCCAGCGCACGGAACGACAGGACTCTGCCTCTAAGCGCTTCTTCTCCTGGGCCTTCTTCCGCCTTCTGTCCTGGCTGACCGGCGTTCCCCAGGACCATACGACCGCGAACTTCGGCGCATACAGCCGCAAGGTGATCGACGTCATCAACGACATGCCGGAACGCGACCGCTGCTTTCCCCTGATGGTGAAATGGACAGGGTTCTCCACCAGCTACTTGCCGGTTAGCCACGCGACCCGCAAGGAGGGCAGCAGCGGCTACAGTTTCAGCAAGCTGCTGCGCCTGGCCACGGAGATCGTGCTGTCATACTCTGACAAGCCCTTGAGGCTGGTCGTCAAGGTGGGGCTTGGGTTTGCCGCCATCGCGTTCGGCATGGTTGCCTGGACGCTGTTCCGCTTCATCCAGGGCGACACTCAGGTGGCAGGCTTCACGAGTATCATCGCCTCGATCTGGCTCGTGGGCGGCGTGATCATTTCCTGCTTGGGCATCCTCGGCCTGTACCTGGGCCGGCTGTTCATCGACGCAAAACGTCGCCCCTATTACCTGGTCTCCGAACAGACGCCGGAGGAACATCGTGCAAACTGAGCTGCTCTCGTCCTCGCCCCTGGAGTCGGCTCGCTTCGGCCTTACGGTCATGCGTGGAAAACAGAGCGCTGGCGACAGCAAGGCCATCGCGAAGGCCATATTCGAGTCGGAATGCGACCTGGCCATCATCCGGGTTCCGAGTGCGACCGGCGAGATCCACGGGATATCCCGCTGGGCGCTACCCTGCATCCACGCCGATACCCTGGTCTACTACAAGTGCGACCTGCGCAAGCACGTGCCGCAGCCATTGAGGAATGCCGACCTCGCCTTCCGGAGGGCAGGACCCGGTGATATCGAACCGCTGCGTGCGCTGATCGCGGAGACGTTCCTGAACTACAAGAGCCATTACCACGCCAACCCCCTACTTCCGCGCGAGAAGATCCTCGCCGGTTATCAGGAGTGGGCGGAGAGCCATGCCCTGGCGCCCGACCGGACGCTATGGATCGCGGAACGCAACGGTCGGTTGACGGCCTTCGCTGCCTGCTCGGAAACGCCAAACGGACAGACCGGCGAAGGTGTCCTGTATGGCGTCGCCCCAGGCGAGGCGGGCGGCGGTGTCTACGGCGACCTGATCCGGCACACGCAGTCGGATTTCGCGCAGCGCGGATTCCCGACGATGCTGGTTTCGACGCAGGTCAACAACTTCGCTGTGCAGAAGGTATGGGCACGCGAAGGCTTTTACCTTTTTGAGGCATGGGACACCTACCACGTAAACGCCCTTCTTTCGCCCCGCAGCAAGGTCTCCTCCGATTCGCTGACGTTCACCAAGGAGCAGGTGGCCGCCTTTGCCGCCGCGTCCGGCGACGTGAACCCCATCCACCTCGACGACGATGCCGCCCGCGAGGCGGGTTTCCCCGGCCGCATCTCCCACGGGGTACTCGCCGCGGCGGAACTTTCGCGCATCCTGGGGACCAAGGTGCCCGGACCCGGGACCATATTCGGACGACTGGACATGGCGTTCATTCAGCCGGTGCTCGCAGGGGAAGTTTACGAGGCGGCATTGAAGATCCCGGGCGGAGTGAGATCCGGCGGACCGATGCATGCGGTATTCGAGGTACGGGATGCGCAGTCCCGCATCTGCGTGTACGCCCATACCGACATCATCCTGCGCTAACCAAGCATCCCCTCGAAAGGCTGACGGCTTACATGAGCTACTTGTTCATCGCGTGCACCATCTTCCTGACCGTCTACGGCCAGGTTGTCATCAAGTGGCAGGTTGGCCTCCACCCCGCCATAGCGGCAGACGGCCTCAGCGCGAAGAGCATCGTCTCGCTTCTCCTCAATCCCTGGATTATCAGCGCGTTCGCCGCGGCCTTCGGCGCATCGCTGTTCTGGATGGCCGCGCTGAGCAGGATGCCGCTCAGCAAGGCCTATCCGTTCACCGCGCTCAGCTTCCCCTTGATCGCACTGCTCGCTACCTGGCTCTTCCGCGAACACTTCGACCTCAACAAGCTGCTGGGCACCGCCTTGATAGTCGCCGGCGTCCTCTTCCTGTCACGATCGGGGATTTGAATGAGCCAGATCACGCACGGCATCCGCTCCATCCTTTCGCATCCCTCTGTCTACGATTTCACGCAAAGCGTCCTCGGTGCGGGCCGCTCACGCAAGAATTTGGTGCGGGACTACATAAGGGCCAAGCCTGGGGACATATTGCTCGATATCGGCTGCGGGACCGCCGAACTCATCCCGTACCTGCCCTCGGATATCGAATACGTCGGGTTCGATCTGTCGCCGCAGTACATCGAAGCCGCGAGGCGCAGGTACGGCACACGCGCCCGCTTCAAATGCATGGACATCGCCCAGTTCAACGACACACTGATCAAGGACGGTGCCGACATCGTGCTGGCGATAGGCATCCTGCACCACCTCGACGACGAGCCCGCCCGTGCGCTTATACGCACCGCATGGAACAAACTGAGGCCCGGCGGGCGGCTGGTCACCGTGGACGGCACCCTCACGGACACCCAATCCCGCATGGCCCGGCACATCATCCTCCGGGATCGTGGACAGAATATCCGCACGCCGACGGGCTACCGGGAGCTGGCCGAACAGGAGTTCTCCTCGGTGCGGGCGACGGTACGCGAAGACATGCTTTTCGTCCCCTACACGCACTGCATCCTCGAGTGCACGCGCTGAATCACACCCCCGCAGGGAAGGATCATGACAATCCCCTTCAACAAACCATACATGACGGGCAACGAGCTGACTTACATCGCCGAAGCCCATGCCAACGGTCATCTTTCGGGCGATGGGCCGTTCACCCGTTACTGTAACGCCTGGCTTGAACGACAGATCGGCTCCACGAAGGCGCTGCTGACCCATTCCTGCACGGCAGCGCTTGAGATGAGTGCACTGATGCTGGAGCTCCAGCCCGGCGACGAAGTGATTATGCCGTCCTACACTTTCGTATCTACCGCGAACGCATTCGTGCTCCAGGGTGCCGTCCCGGTATTTGTCGACATCCGCGCCGACACCCTGAACATCGACGAAAGACTGATCGAAGCCGCGATCACACCCCGAACAAAGGCGATCTGCGTCGTCCACTACGCCGGCGTCGCCTGCGAGATGGACGAGATCATGCGCATCGCGGCCAAGCACGGGCTGATGGTCGTGGAGGATGCCGCGCAAGCCATCTACTCCTCCTACAAGGGACGCCCACTCGGCTCGATCGGCGACTTCGGATGCCTAAGCTTCCACGAGACCAAGAACATCATCTCCGGCGAAGGCGGCGCCCTGCTGGTTCGCGATGAGGCCAAGGTCCAGCGTGCCGAGATACTGCGGGAGAAAGGCACGAACCGGAGCAAGTTCCTGCGCGGTCAGGTCGACAAGTACACGTGGGTGGACGTTGGTTCGTCCTATCTTCCCAGCGAGATCGTGGCAGCATTCCTGCGAGCGCAAATGGAAGCGGGCGAGGCGATCACCGCGCGCCGGCTCGCGCTTTGGGACCGCTATCATGCCTGGGCGGCCGGACATGAGCGCGACGGGCGCGTGCGCAGGCCGTTCATACCGAAGGACGCATCGCACAACGCGCACATGTACTACCTGCTCCTGCCCGATCTGGATGCTAGGAGCCGTTTCATCGACGCCATGCGAGTGGCGGGCGTGGGTACTGTGTTCCACTATATTCCTCTCCATTCGGCACCACATGGCCTGAGATGCGCCCGATCGTCGGGCAGCATGGAAGTCACCGACCGCGTCAGCGGCCAGTTGGTGCGGCTGCCGTTGTGGCTCGGACTGGAGGATCGCCTCGATGAGGTTTTCACCGCGGCGGATGCCGCATTGGCGACCCTCTGAGTGGCTGACGCAGCCTCCCGCACCGGCTCGCGCTCGTGGGTGGACGTATTGGCGCCCATCGCGCTCCTCATCGCCACAGCGTCCGCCTGCCAATACCTGACGGACGAGCTGCGGGCCGGCCTGCACAGCGATTCCGCGCTGAAGTCGGTGCTCGCGGCCGTGGCGCTGCAGGAAGGCCGCCTGGTCCCCCATAGCTGGACCTTCGCCAACGGGGACATCCTCACCACGACGCCTTACGCCGTCCTGATACCTCTGCAGGACTTGTTCGGCATGTCGTTTGATACCAATGCCGCGGCCGTCATTATCTGCCTTCTCGCGATGCTGGGCGCTCTCTATGGACTAGCCAGGTCGATTTCGCCTGGACCGCGTTCGCAGGCGTTCGTCACATGCGCGCTTGCCGCTTGCGCCATGTCCTCCGCCAACCTAGAGTTCATCACCGCCCAAGGTGCGTATTCGCTTTACGCGGCGTTGGCGTTCCTCTTGTTCTCGCTGCTGCTGCGCCCGGCCTCCGGCCTGGCCCGCTGGATGCCAGCCGTGCTGTCTTTTCTGCTGGCTGCCAGCAACCCGATGCGCGCATGGGTGGCTGTGTTGTTGCCGGCCATCCTGGCTCACATGGCCGTCGTCTTGGTCCCGGTCCCCGGCCAAGACCAAACCCGGCGAGCAGGACTGGCGGGTCTGGTTCCGATGCCAGTGCTCTCGCTGGTCGCGGGTGCCGCCGCAGGGCATCTTGTGTACGCCCTCGTCATCATGCCTGAGGTGCAGAACTTCGATGCAGCGGCCCGCATATCGCCTGCGTCGGTCGAACACATCCGCCAGGTCGCCTCGCGACTGCCGGGCGACTGGTTCGGCTACTTCCAGATCGCGGGTGCCTGGTCATCGCTTTCGATCGCGATGCGGCTGTTGCAACTCGGCGTGTGGGTGATCGCATGCGCGATACCCGTCGCGCCTGCCGTCGCTATCCTTTCCAGGCGTACGTCGCCGGCCCTGAAACACGCCGCTTGGCTGACCTATGCCCTGCTGGCTTCCGGTTTACTTCCGTTGGTGGTCCTGGAAGGACTCTATCAGGGCACGATGGAAGTTCGTTACGCCACGCTAGGAATTCTGCTGGGGGTCACAGTGCTTCCCGCACTGGCCTACCAGCTGCGACAGACTCCTCGTCGCGGACCGTATCGCTGGACCGCAGGCTTCCTGCTCATCATCGCAACGGCGACCTCCTTCGCATGGCAGGACAGCGCCACGCCGGTCACGGCGGATGTGCGTGGCGTCAACCTGCGCCAGCGGATGGCCCTAGTCGACATGCTGCAAGAGCAACGCGTCGGCACGGCCGTGGCGACCTACTGGAACTCCCATGTACTGTCCGTGCTCTCCTCCGGGACGGTGATGGTCAATCCCGTGGGTTACGGCGAGCGCCTCGCGCCGTTCGCGCACCACGTACCCAACGAGCCACTGCATGGAAGCGCAGGCCCGCTGGAGGCCGTGATCCTAAGCGATACCGAGCTTTCCGCCGACGGCGGCGACGCCGTCATCGAGCAGCTGGGAGAGCCCCGGGCGAAGTTGAAATCCGGCAGCTTCAACGTCTGGCTCTACGGGGCAGGCACCGCGGCGAAGATATTTGCCGTCGGCCACCGCTTCGACGCGCCAGTGGCGCCCGACATGGTCGCCATCGAGAGCTCACCCGCGCTTCCGTCATGCGGTGAGGACCATTGCTCGGTGCGATTGCACGTGCGGAACAGGGGACGGCTCCCTCTCGCGACCGCAGGCAAGGTGCCCATGCGGATCGGATTGCGGGGGCTGGGAAAGGATGGCCAGCTGTTGTCGGACTTGGGGCGGGTCGATTTCCAAGTGCCCCTGCAACCGGGCCAATCCGATGATCTTGTTGCGCGGATAGGCACGATTCCACCCGAGGTGGCCAGCATCCAGGCCTGCTTGCTGCAAGAGCAGGTACAGTGGCTCTGCGACCGGACGGGGCCTGCGGATGATCCTTCGGTAGTTCCCCTAGAACAAGCGGCCGATCCGGCATCCGTCGGCGTCGTGCTCACGGGGCCCGGCCCATCCGCATGCAAGGCCAGTCCGGGCGTGCAATGCCGCACGCACCTTACCATCCGCAACACCGGGCGATTCGCATTGAATGGACCGGGCTCAAGGCCATTGATAGTCGGTTTTCGCGCGCGAAAGCCCGACAGCGTCGGGGGCGGGCTCACCGAGGGGCGCGTCATGCTCCCGCAACCGCTGGGCGCGGGTGCCGAGGCCACGGCCACCATCACGCTCGAGGCCGGCGACGCTGGCCTGGACTACCAGGTATGCGTGCTGCAGGAACACGTGGCATGGCTATGCGAGCGGACGACGTATGGAGATGTTCCACCGACGGCCCTGGACCAGCCAGCGGATCCTGACTTGGTCGGCGTGGTCCTCACGGGCCCGGGTTTCTCTGCATGCGCTCAATCCAAGCGTGCATCGTGCCGGTCCACGCTGACGATCCGTAACGTCGGCAAGCTGCCCATCAATGGGCTTGGCTCGAAGCCATTGGTGATCGGCTATCGGCGAACCACCGCCAGCCCAGGGAGCCGCGCCGGTGAAGGCAGGATAACCCTGCCCCATCCGCTGGGCGCCGGCGCCGAAGTCACCGTTGCCATCACCCTGGAGGCGGATCAGGCAGGACAGGCATTCCAGGTCTGCCTGCTCCAGGAACACGTCGCTTGGCTGTGCGACAAGACCCAAGGGCCGGCACCAGCGCTCCCGTAGCAGCCGGGGCGTCGTGCAGCGACGCGGACGTCCTCACCGTGCCGTGCTCAGGGCTTGGCGAGCGCCAACCAATCGGGCATGCCGGTACGGTACTTCGCGATCCCCCGCTCCAGATTCTCCCAATAGCCCGGTGTCAGGCGATAGTGCTGCTCCGCGAAGAAGAGCGCCTGGAAGCGTTCCGGATGTTTCGCCACCAGCAGCGCATCCTTCTCGAAGAACCGGTTGCGCTCGGCTTGCGATTCTCTTGCGACGTCCCGGCGGTGCGGCGGGTGGTAGACGACCACATCATGCGCATAGGGAACCTGACCCACCGCCTGCAGGCGCCAGCCGAAATCCGTGTCCTCGCGGAAGTGAGGCTCGTCGAACGCCAGGTCGAAGCCGTCCAGCATCTGGAAGCAGTCGTTGCGGACCATCAGGTTGGCGGTCATGAAGCCAATGCCTTCGAACCCGATGTTCGTCACCGGTCGCCAATCGGGGTCATCGAGATGGTCGGAACGGATCAGCCCCTCGACACCGACGACGCCGGGGGTCGCCAGTATCAAGGCTCCCTTCTCAAGCCAGTCCGGCTCGGGCTCGCAATCATCGTCCGTGAAGGCGATGTATCGACCCGACGCCATTGCCCCGCCGAGGTTGCGTGCCTTGACCGCACCCCGCACTTCAGTGTGGATGTACGTCAGCGGAAAGCCGAATGGTGCACCCGCCCGCGGCCAGCGCTCTCTGGATTGATCGACCACGATTACTTCGAAGTTCGCCAAGCTCTGCTCCGCGAGCCGTTCCAGGACGGTATCGAGCAGCCCGTGGCGTTCGTACGTAGGTATCACCACGGAGAACTCGGGCTGCGTGCGCCGCTTCTCTTCGAAGCGCTTGCGTAACACCGTGCCCAGGCTCGGCGATATCCGCTCCCAGGCATAGAAGGACTCCACCGCCCGGCGCCCACGATGTCCCAGCGATCGGCGTGCGTCCGGGTCCGCCAGGAGCGCGGAGAGGACCGCGGAGAAATCGTCCATTCCCGCGACCTCGAACGGCAGCTCGCCCGTAGCCACGATGCCACGCGCGCCGACCTCCGTAGTCACGACAGGTATGCCCGCCGCCATGAAATCGAACATCTTGATGCTGGTACCTGAGCCGCTGGCAAGCGGGTTGAGCGCGACATCCGCCGCGCGCAACCAGCGGCTCTTCTCCTCTTCGTCCACGACGCCGAGCGCCCGCACGTTCCGAGGCGCCCCATACAAGCCCTCGCAACACCCCCCCATCAACACGAACGTCGTCCCGGGCAGGGCGGGAGCGAGTGCATCCACGATGAACTGCGCGGCCGCGTTGTTGGGCGCATAGTTGGACCCAAGGAACACCGCGCAATCGCCCTCGATGCCGAGCGCACGCTTGGTTTCCAGGCGCGTGGATTCATCCGGCACCTGATGGGTGAACGCAAAGATGCCATTCGGCACGACCCTCAGCTTCGCCCACCCCGCTCCGTAGAGCCGCGCGAACGTATCGCGATCCTCATGCGAACACGCCAGCGTTAGGTCGGCCTCGTTGGCGAGCCTAGCCTCTAGGACCGCAATATGCTGGAGCAGCGCGTCCGCCTGAGGCAGATCGTCATGGAGCGAGGTCCTAAGGATGGACTCCACGTTGTGGGAATCGTAGACGAGCAGGTGGTGCGGCCTCAGTGCGTCGCGGAGCGCCGGATACGCCCAGGGGTGCGAGAACACGACGATGTCCGCCTCGCCGATGTGCTCGCGCGCCACCCTCAGATACTCGGGACTCAGGTGCACCTGCTGGTCGAACTCGACGTCGATCATCACGCGTCCGCCCATACGGCCGCTGGATTCAGCGGCCGCCTCGTGGTGTGCCGCGCTCAGCGGAACGCAGATCTCGCGGAGCCCCGGGGTCAAGAAATGGTCCCGCGGCTGCTCGCCCGGCCAATCGTAGGATCCCACATAGGTGGCTTGGATCGCGTCACCCAGAGCGTGGTACAAGCCAAGCAGGCGCTGGCGCCCTCCCCCGATGGCAGGCGTAATGGGCTGGAGGTCGACGATGGCGACTCTGAGCTGCTTCATAAAGGTCCTCTTTCTTACTGCATGCCGGCGGATACCAGCCGTTCCGCAATCCGTGTCCAGGAAAGAGATCTGACCCACTCCTCGCCGGCCTTACCCATGGCGGCAGCCTGCTGTGGCTGGGCCAGCAGCCGCTCGAATGCATCGCACAGCGCCTGCGGGCCGGGAGCGCTCACAAGCCCATTGCGGCCATCCTTGACCAGGTTCGCGGCTTCCCCCGAATCGTTGCACGTCACGACGGGCTTCGCGCTGGCAAATGCTTCGAGCGTGATATACCCGTAATCCTCACGCTTGGGGGTGAATGCCACGAGATTCGCTCCCGAATAGAGCGCACGGAGTTCTTCGTCCGAAACCCGGCCAAGGAACTCGATCCTGGGGTCTCCCTCCGCCATCTCGCGCAACGCGGACTCGGCTTCGCCGGTTCCCACGACCTTCATGCGCACCGCACGATCGCGCAACAAACGCATTGCCCTGATCGGCAGATCCACGCGCTTCCACGGGTGCAATCGTCCCGGCACGAGGATGTAACCCTGCGCGTCGCCAGCGGAGAACGCATCCGACCACAAAGGTGGGTGCAATACCTCCGATTCGATGCAGTTGGCGGCGCGCAACCTCGCGCTTACCTCCTCGCCAATGGTGAACACCGCCTTGCAACGCGGCGGCGACAGCGCACCCGTGTCCAGCGCATGAACGAGGCTCCGCTGCTTGCACTGGTCCTCGCTCCCCGATCCGAAGGCATCTTCGTACATGTCGTAGAACACGCGTATCGTATGGACCAGGTAGCAGACATGACGCGGATGGCGCACCAGCCAACTGGGAGCCTTCGTTGAAATCACAAGGTCGTAATTCGAGACATCCAGATCGTACGCGTACACGTAGCTTTGCTTGATGTTCTCGAACGTCGCCTCGTCTGTCGGCACCGGAAGCTCCGAAACCGAATGCCCCGCAGCGCGCAGTGCAGCGACCAACGCATCATAGAAGCGCTCGGCTCCGCCCTGTTCCCCGCTGGCGGGACGCGCGGTGACGACCCCTATGCGCAAGCGGCTCATGACGCGGCTACGCGGCGCAGATCAGCCTCCACCATCATCGAGATCAACTCGACAAGGGAGGTCTTGGGACTCCAGCCAAGGACGCGCTTTGCCTTGGCGGGATTACCCAGCAATACGTCCACTTCGGCCGGCCGGAAGAACTTCTCGTCGATCACGATGTAGTCGCGTGCATTCAGGCCCACGAGGGAGAACGCGATCTCGCACATGTCGCGCACCGTGGTGGTCTCGCCGGTCGCGACGACATAATCCGCACCGCCTTCCTGCTGCATCATCAGCCACATGGCCTCGACGTAATCTCCGGCGAAGCCCCAATCCCGCTTGGCGTCGATGTTGCCGATCCGCAACTCCTTCTGCTTCCCCAGCTTGATCCGGGCCACCGCGTCGGTCACCTTCCTGGTGACGAACTCGATTCCACGCAGGGGCGACTCATGGTTGAAGAGTATCCCGCTCGACGCGTGCATGCCGAAACTCTCCCGGTAGTTGACCGTCGCCCAGTGCGCCATCAACTTGGCCACCCCGTAGGGACTGCGAGGATAAAACGGCGTCGACTCGTCCTGCCTGTCCGCCTGGATCAGGCCGAACATCTCGCTGGTTGACGCCTGGTAGAAGTGCGCGGCCGGATTGCAGATGCGAACAGCCTCCAACACGTTCAGTGCGCCCACGCCATCCACTTGCGCGGTGAGGATCGGCTGTTGCCACGAAGAGCCCACGAAGCTTTGGGCTCCCAGGTTGTATACCTCGTCGGCCTTGGAGACTTCCATCGCCCGTATCAGGGAAGAAAGGTCGGCCAGGTCGCCATCGAGCAGCACGACCTCGTCCGCGATACCCAACTCCCGGAGGCGCCACAAGGTGTTCGTGCTGCGGCGGGCGAGCAGACCGTAGACTTTGTACCCCTTTTCGAGCAGCAGCCGCGACAAATAGGCGCCGTCCTGTCCTGTTATACCTGTAATGAGGGCGTTCTTGCTCATGGCTTTTTCCTTGCGTCATTGAGTATTTCGGACAAAGTCCTGTCGAACGGGATGATGGGTTCCCATCCCGTGTCGGCCCGCAGGCGGCTGGGGTCGGCGCACATCCTGGTTTGTTCGGAGGAGCGGACGCGCGCCGGATCGGTGATCAGCGGCGGATCCACGCCTGCGATCCTGCACATGTCCTTGAAGATGGACCGCAACGACCGCTCCACCCCGCTGCCCACGACATAGGTCTGCCCGCCCTTCCCCCGTGACAGCAGGCTGGCATACGCTCGAACGACGTCCCTTACGTCGGTGAAGTCGCGGGTGACATCGATGTTGCCGACATGGACGGCATCCTGCCGACCCTCGAGACATCCGATGATCTGTGCCGCCATGGAAGGCACGGCAAATCGATGGTCCTGGCCGGGCCCCACGTGGTTGAACGGCCGAGCCACGACTACGTCGACTCCCTCGCTGCGGTGCCATTGCAGGCACAGCTGTTCGGCAGCCCATTTGCTGACCGCGTAGGGGCTACGGGGTTCGGGCATCCGGATCTCGCTTACCGGCATCTCATCCAGCGGGACCCGGCCATAGATGTCGCCCGAACTCACGTAGAGCAGGCGTCCGCAGAAACCCACGGCGCTGAGGCCTTGCAGCAGGTTCAGCGTACCCCCGAGATTTATGTCGAACGTTTCTACGGGTGCTTCGAAGGATCGGGGCACGAAGCTTTGCGCGGCAAGGTGGATCACCCCATCCGGCTTTGAATCGACCACCCAGGAACGCACCGCTTCGCTGTCGCGCACGTCCCAGAGGGGGGGCGTGCCGATGAGCTGGACGTTCCCGCCGAAAACGCCGCGTGAAACGGCCTCGGCGACGTGAGCGCCCACAAACCCGGACATGCCCGTTACCAGCAGCCGCAGACGCTCAGGCATGGGGCTTCCTCGCTACGATGGAGTAATCCGCCGCGACATGGAGGCGCTCGATCACGGCGTTGACGGTCTCAGCGCCAGGCTGGTCCGCGGGCCACAGCGGAGGAGCATTGAGATCGCGCGCCTCGGTCAGGCGCTCGATCCGTGGATCCACGAATCCGCGCTCACGCACCAACCAAGCCAGCGTGACCGGCGGCAGCGGATTGCGGTGGGTGGGATCGAGGAAGAACCAATGGCTGGATACCGAGAGATTCTCCGGGTTCGGCGTTTCCAGGACGATCACGCCGCCCGGGCGCAGGACCCGAAACGCCTCATCGATCAGGAGGATGAGGGATTCGAATGGCAGGTGCTCCACCAGATGCATGGATGTGACCGCCCCCATACTGGCATCCGGCATCGCTCGCATCACCTCGATGGCATCGCCCTCCGAGACGTCCATGCCCGCGGCGCGGCAGGTCTCGATGAACACACGGTTGATGTCGATGCCACGGACGTGCATGCCATGGTCGCGGGCCAGCTCCATCCACTCGCCCCGCCCGCACCCCACATCCAGGATCGGTGCTTCAGCGGTGATCTCCCCGCCCTCGCGCACCCAATCAAGATAGGGAGCGGCACGCGACCGGATCATTTCCCTAGCTCCGCGGAAGGCATCCTCGAAATCGGCGTACAGGGGATCCAATGCGCGTGCGAAACGCCTGGCGCCTTCGGCGATGCCTTGCTGCTCCCGCCACTGCTGTTCCATTTCGGTCACCTGGGCAAGGCGCTGACACGCAGCATCCAAGTCCATACGCACGGTGGCCAAGGCAGTCTTTGCTTCACCCAGCTCGCGCCTGATCTGGGACAGCTCCTCACCGAAACGTTGGAGTTCCTGCCGTGACTCCTCCCTCGCACTGTGGAGATCCTCTGTTACCTGATTCGCAATCACCTCGTATCGCGAAGCCATACGCTCGCCCCGGCGCACCTGCTGGGCGAGCTGGTTCATCTCGCGGGCGCCATCCCGCCTGGCCCGCGCCTCGGCCGCTGCCAACCGGTTCAACAGGCGGCCGAGTTCATGCGCTTCGCGCGCCTGCCTCGCCTCCGAGATCCTCTGCCGGCGCCCCGTCACTCCGAGCTTTGCCAGTCCATGCAACCATGCGACGACGGGCCCGATGTAACGCTTCTGCTCCCAACGGACCAGCGTATAGGGCAGCAGAAGCCCGTCGACGTGCACACCGCGGCTCACGCCCTCCGCCGACCAGCGTATGTTGCCAAGCAGTTCCACCTTGCTCTTGCCTTCCCGCAGGGCATGCAGCACGCCCGCGAACCCTTGCGGGTCGGGCGGGCGGCGAAGGATCGCCACGTACGCGTTGGCGACGAAGTCCTCGTCGTCGAAGCCCGTCAGCTCCGCCAGCGCATATTCGCGTTTCGGCGGGATCCGGGGATGTGAAGGCACCCACTCGACAGCTGGCGCGCTGCTAGACTCGTCTCGTACCGCCGTCTCGCCCTGGGAGCGGCGACGTGCCAGTTCTGCCCGCACGCGGGCGAGCAGGTCCCTGCCATCCACGGGCCCTGCTTCCACGCGCGGGGCTTCCTCAAGCTCCCTGCGCATGCCGGCAACGAGCGCATCGACATCGATCGATCCGCGGTCTGCTTGTCCATTATCTCTAGTCATTCTCGTCCTGGCTGCTTGGGGCTCTGCACTTCAATACGTCAGGGCGGGCTACGCGCGGGAGAGCTGGCCAACCCCGTCCAGCGCCCCTTCCCGGATCTCGATCTCGGGCGGTAGCCAGTTGCTTCCGACGAACGTGGGCCTGTCGGCATTGGCGACCGTGAACACCAAAGCAAGGTCCCGCCACTCGTAGTTCTTCACCAGATGGGTCTCGGTACTGGAAAGCGCCACGGACACCGAATAGGTACCCGGCCCCAGGTTTGCGTCGAATCTGGCCGTGAAGTGGATGCAGTCACCGGCCTTCAATCCGCACCTGACCTGCTCGGTATGGAAAGTGTTCGTACCGAACATCACCTGCCCCAGGCGATCGCGGATCATGTAGCCAAAGACCAGCTGCTCGATGTCGGACCTGACCTCAACCCTCGCCGAAAGGGCGACACGATCCCCCACCCCGATGTACTCCACCGGCCGGGCACCGGAATCCAGCAGTTCCAACCTTGCGACGGTAGCCTCGCCGGTCCCGGACTTAGTCGCCGCCCTGCCCTCCCCGTCTCGTCCGGTCTCGATCTTGTCGTTCTCCTTCGCCGCCACCAACGCGTTGTAGTAATCGAGCACCTCGCTGGGCGCGCCGTCACGAACCAAGCGTCCGCCGTCGATCAGGATCGCCCGGTCGCACAACGACTGGATCGCAGCCGGATCGTGGGAAACTATGAGCAGCGCGGTTCCGAGGGCCCGGTACTCGCGAATACGCTTGAAGCACTTGTGGACGAAGTAAGCATCGCCGACGGCGAGCGCCTCGTCGACGATGAGGAGGTCGGGGCGCACAGCGGTCGCGACGCTGAAAGCCACGCGCATCTGCATGCCGGAAGAGTAGGTGCGGAGCGGCTGGTCGAAGTACTCCCCGATCTCGGCGAACTCCTCGATGCTGCTGATCAGCTGGTCGATCTCGTGTTGCGACGCGCCCATCAGCCCTGCAGCGTGGCGGGCATTCTCCCGCCCGCTGAGTTCGGGATTGAACCCGAGCCCGAGTTCCAACAGGGCCGAAGTGCGTCCCGTTGCCGCGACGCGGCCGGACGACTGCCGGGTTGTGCCCGCGATGATCTTCAGCAACGTACTCTTCCCGGCTCCATTCTGGCCGACGATACCTACCGCCTCGCCGACACCCACCCAGAAAGAAACGTGCTGCAGGATCCTGTGTTCCTCCGTCGGCCTGACGGGAATGCCGAACCAACGGGCAAATCGCTGCAGTTCGCTGGAATAGACGATGTAGGACTTGCTGACGTCCTCGACGGAAAGGATCGATGGGTTCATAACGCATCCACCAGTTCAGGCGAAGCGCGGCGGAACACCAACAGCGCCACCAGAAGCAGCACCACGGCGGAAGCCAAAGGAAACAGGAGCGTGCGGATATCCGGCGGCTGCCCGTACAGGATCACGGCGTGATAGCCCTCTACCAGAGCCGTTAACGGATTCGCCCAAAGCACCGCCCTGAAACCCTCCGGGACGATGTTGGCCGGATACACGATGGGTGTCAGCCAGAACCAGAACTGCAAGACGACCGCCATTACCTGCCCGACGTCGCGCGCGAACACATTCAAGGTGCCGAGCAGGAGGCCGATGCCGCTCGCCAACGCTATCACGATCGCAAGAAGCACCGGGATCCAAAGCAGGTTTACGGTCGGCGTCACTCCCAATACGGGAACGATGACCATCACGACAGCGAGCAGCACGAGGTTATTGACGAGCGCCGAACCCACCACGATTACAGGAAGACAAATGCGCGGAAACTGCATCTTCTTCAGCAACGATCCGTTGTCGATGAATACGGTGAGGGATCGCTGGACGATCTCGGCAAAGATCGACCAGCACAGCGTTCCCGACAAGAGATAGATCGCGAAGGAATACTTGTTGTCGATGCCGGGAATCTTCGCCGCCAGCACATTCGACAACACGATGGCGTATACCACCGCCTGGGCCAGCGGCTGCAGGACGATCCACAACGAACCGAGTCGGCTGCGCGCGACGCGCAGCTTCAGATCATTGACGATAGACGAGCCGACGAATCCGCGGTACCGCCAGACCGGGGCGAGCAGGGAAATCATTGGAGCCTCACGTATTCATTGGTTTCGACGGGGCGTTGGGCCGGGAAGCGGCGGGGGCATGCCTACCGCCAGTATCTCTGCGCAGCGCCGCATGATTCGTTCCGCCGCCCGCTGGGGCGCAAGCGCACTGAGCACGGCCTGTCGCCCACGCTCGCCCAACTGCGCCGCGGCGCCCCGATCATTCGCCAGTTCGCGCATGTGCACTGCGGCCATGCCCACATCCGCCTCGGCCCACATCGCTCCGGCGACATGGGGATATTGGCCTTCCAGGACGGGCACCAAGGTGTAATCAACCAGCCTGCTGTTGTCGGTCGTCATGAATTCCATGTTGCCCGACCAACCCGTCGCGACGACGGGCTTTCCCAACGCCATGCATTCGGCCAGCCCAAGGCCGAATCCCTCCGCGCGATGAAGCGAGATGTACGCATCGCAGCAGCGTTGCAGATCCTGCAGGTGGCCGGCATCCATGATCTGGTCGCGTATGAGGATGCGGCGGTCGTCCGCTACGGCGCTCAACAGGTTCAGGAGCGTATCGCCGTACTGGTGCCCGTTGCTCGTCTTCACCAGCAGGAAGACATCTTCGCGATCTTTCGGGAACGCCTTCTTGAAGGCCTCTAAGACCGCGAAGGGATTCTTGCGCTCCAGCCATGAGTGGAAATCGAAAGTACACAGGAACACGAACGCATGCTCGGGCAACCCGAAATGGGAGCGGTCCAGGCTAGCCGGAGCGAGGGGACCTAACGGCAAGGGCACCAGCAGGACGGGCTTGCTGGTGACCTTGCGGAATGCCCGCTCGACGAAGGTCGAGGCCACCATGATCTCGTCCACGTCATCCAGATGTGGGATCCACTCGGCTGGAATGTCCTCCAGTTCCCAGAACCAACAGCCGATCACGTGCTGTCCTGCCAGACGTGCTCGCCCGATCTTGGCGAACGCTTCGTCCAGATAATCCGGATTCACGAAGATGATGCTGATGCGGTGCGGGGCCTCGTCGCCGATGAAGGGCTCCAGGCTCCTGTCTTCCCATCCATGCGGGAGGCCCAGATCGATGTCGACAATGGAAACGTCTGCACCGCTATCCAGCAATGCGCGCGCATAAAGCCGCGCGCTTTCGGCGAGCCCGAACTGGCCCCGCATGTAGCCAAAGAGGTTGACCCCGGCTGATGGCAGTCCCGGATCCCTGGGTCCGGCACTGCGATCAGCGCCCGCAACGACCGACGGCCGCACCGGGGGCCAGCTTTCCGCATTCGGGAAGCGCAGGCGTTCGCGCGTCGACGACGCAATGCTCGACGCCACGCGCGCGCGCCATGACCCGGGAAGCCAGCGGTACACGGCCTGCAGCCATCCCTGCCTGCGTCCCCACGCGGACAGGTTCATGAGAAGGAAGCTCCGAGTCGCGAAAGAAGGCATGGGCCTCATTGCGGGCGACAGTACTTCGGCTTGGCGGGCTCATCGCTCATCCGGCGAGGGCCGCCAGCACGTCCGCGCGCAGGTCACCGATGACCTCCACCCCCACGCTCAACCGCACCAGCCCGTCGGTAATCCCCAGCTTCTCCCTACGCTCCACCGGCACCGACGCATGCGTCATCACCGCCGGGTGATTGACCAGGCTCTCCACCCCACCCAGCGATTCGGCCAGGGTGAACAGCTTCGTGTTCTCGCAGAACGTGCGCGCGGCGTCGAAGCCGCCCTTGAGCACGATGGAGATGATGCCGCCGTAGCCCTGCATCTGGCGGGTCGCCAGTGCGTGCTGCGGGTGCGATGTCAGGCCGGGGTAGATGACCTTCTCGATTGCGGGGTGCGTTTCCAGCCACTGCGCCAGGGCGAGCGCGTTCTCGCAGTGCGCCTTCATGCGCAGGTGCAGGGTCTTCAGCCCACGCAGGGCGAGGAAGCTGTCGAAGGGTCCCTGGACAGCGCCGATGGAGTTCTGCAGGAAGGCCATCTGCTCGGCCAGTTCCGTGTCGTCACCCACCACCACCATGCCACCGACCATGTCGGAGTGGCCGTTGAGGTACTTGGTGGCCGAATGCATGACGATGTCGGCGCCCAGCGCCAGCGGGCGCTGCAGGATGGGCGAGGCGAAGGTGTTGTCGACGACCACGCGCAGGCCGCGCTTGTGCGCGATATCGCAGATGGCGGCGATGTCGACGATCTTCAGCATGGGGTTGGTGGGCGTCTCCACCCACACCAGTCGCGTTTCCGGACGGATGGAGGACTCGAACGCCGCAAGGTCGGTCATGTCGACGAAGCTGAAGTCCAGCCCGGCCGTGCGTCGACGCACGCGCTCGAACAGGCGATAGCTGCCGCCGTACAGGTCGTCCATCGCCACGACGTGGCTGCCGCTGTCCAGCAACTCCAGGATCGTCGAGGTGGCCGCCATGCCGGACGCGAAAGCGAAGCCGCGGCTGCCGCCTTCCAGCGCCGCCACGCAACGCTCGTAGGCGAAACGCGTGGGATTGTGCGTGCGCGAGTACTCGAAGCCCTGGTGAACGCCCGGACTGCTCTGGGCGTACGTGGACGTGGCGTAGATCGGGGGCATGACTGCGCCCGTGGTGGGATCGGGCGCCTGGCCACCATGGATGGCCAGCGTACCCAGTGCGAGATCGCCCGCGTCCCCACCGGAAGGGGATGAATGTGTCGCCATGTTCGGGTTCCTTGAATCAGCCGGCCATTCTACCGGCCGAGTCTTAACATATCGTCCATGTCCGGCGGTCCTCCCCTGTGGGCGGCCGGAGTCTGCCGGCTACTGTGCGCGGCGTCGCAGATAATTCAACAGGTCGATACGCGTGATCAGCCCCAGGAAGGCATCCCCGTCGGTGATGATGGCCACTTGGCCGCGGTCGAAGACCGGCAGCAGGGCCTCGATCGGGGAGCGCACGTCCAGCCGGTCCAGCTTGCTGACCATGGCCGTGGCGACCGGATCGCGGAAGCGGGTCTCGTCGCCGTACACGTGCAGCAGCACGTCGCTCTCATCGACGATGCCGACCAGCCGGTCGCCTTCCATCACCGGCAGCTGCGACACGTCGTACAGTTTCATGCGCTGGTAGGCCGTGGTCAGCAGGTCGGTGGGGCTGACCACCACCGTGTCGCGCTGGCTGCACGGGCGCAGGATGAGGTCGCGCAGGTCGCCGTACTGGGGCCGGTCGATGAAGCCGTTGTCCAGCATCCAGTAGTCGTTGTACATCTTCGACAGGTACTTGTTGCCGGTGTCGCAAACGAATACCAGCACCTTCTTGGGCTCGGTCTGCTCGCGGCAGTACTTCAACGCCGCTGCCAGCAGCGTACCCGTGGACGAACCACCCAGGATGCCTTCCTTCGCCAGCAACTCGCGTGCCGTCAGGAAGCTCTCGCGATCGCTGATCGCATAGGCCTTCTTGACCCGACTGAAGTCCGAGATCTGCGGCAGGAAGTCTTCGCCGATGCCTTCCACCAGCCAGCTGCCCGACTTCGTGCTGAGCGTGCCTTCATTGATGTACTGGGTGAGGATGGAACCCACGGGGTCGGCGAGGATCATCTCGGTCTGCGGCGAGTGCTGCGCGAAGCAGCGCGACAGGCCGGTCATGGTGCCGGAGCTGCCGCAGCCGAAGACGATGGCGTCCAGCTGCCCTTCCATCTGGCGCAGGATTTCCGGCCCGGTGCCGAACTCATGCGCGGCCGGGTTGTCCGGGTTGCCGAACTGGTTGATGAAGTAGGCCCCGGGCGTCTCACGCGCGATGCGCTCGGCCAGGTCCTGGTAGTACTCGGGGTGGCCCTTGGCCACGTCCGAGCGGGTCAGGATGACCTCGGCACCCATGGCCTTCAGGTTGAAGATCTTCTCCCGGCTCATCTTGTCCGGGACCACGAGGATCAGTTTGTAGCCCTTCTGCTGGGCTACCAGCGCCAGGCCGATGCCCGTGTTGCCGGCCGTGCCCTCCACCAGCGTGGCACCGGGCTTCAGGTCGCCCCGCTTCTCGGCCGCCTCGATCATCGACATGCCGATGCGGTCCTTGATGGAACCGCCTGGATTGGCGCTTTCGAGCTTCAGATAGAGGGTGCAGAGCCCGGTGTCGAGGCGCCTGGCCTGGACGATCGGCGTATCGCCGATCAGCTCGAGTACGGAGGAGTGGATCGCCATGCGGCCGTGCATCCGGTGCGGAACGTGACCCGGATTATCGCATCTGGGTGACGCGGACGGCGACGGCCGACGAGGAGGCCGTCGCCGCCCGCGACGAGAAAGCGCGGGGGAGGCGTCAGTGGGGCTTGGCGTCGTAGATCCGGAGCAGTCGCTCCTTGGCGTGCAGCTTCTCGCGCTTCATCTGGCCCAGCAGGTTGTCGTCGATGGGCAGGACGCCCAGTTCGGCGTCGGTGACCTTCTTGTCGAGCTCGCGATGGCGCTGGTACAGCTGCTTGAACTCCGGATCGGCCTTGATGAGTGCTTCGATTTCGGCCTGCGGTTGACCTTCGAACATGATCGTTTACCTCCTTCAGCGGAAATACAAACGCCCCGGCCTTTACAGGCACGGGGCGTTGGCTTGGGAGCGGAGGACCTGACCAGCAGCGCGGGCACCCTCCACCGGAATGCCCGCGGCCATCTGCTTGCCAGCGGCGGTCTCCGGTGGAATGGGAACAGGCGTCATCGGGTCGGTTCTCCGGTGAGCCAAGCGACGGGGGCCGCTTGGATATACGACCCTACTCCTCCCCTCCGGGGCGGGCAAGACCCATCGCAACCTGTTGACCCCTATGAGGGTGCCTGACACCGCTGGCGTTCAGTTCGGCCCGCCCAAAGCGCCAGAGCTTCATTCATCCTTTTGATTTTCAAGGAAAAATCAGTGCGTGACGATCACATCCAGCGCGCGGGCCTTGCTGCCGGTGCCCTTGCCGCTGCTCTGCAGCCTCGATTTCGCCACCCCCGCCGCCGTCAGCGCATCGCGCAGAGCGTCGGCACGGCGCTGGCCTGGGGTCTGCTTGTCGCCATAGCTGTCGATGCGCGCACGCGCCTTCGGGTTGGCCTGCAGGTAAGCGGCCAGAGCACTCGCACGGGAGGCGCCGCTGGCCGACAGCTTGGCCGAGTCGCCGGCGAAGGCATCCGCCCCCAGCGTGAACACCTCGCCCCGGGCTTCGAACCGGGAAGCCGGCAGCTTGGCGCCGGACACGAGCTCGGCCTCTTCCCGGGCCAGCTTGAGTTCGCGCTGCCGCGCTGCGCTCAGGCGGTTGGCCTGCTGGCCGGCGACCGTGTCGAGCGTGGTTTCCGCTTCCTGTCTCGCCAGTGCCTCGGCTTCTGCGGCCAGACGCAGGCGCTCGGCTTCCTCGGCCTGGATCTGGGCCTGCACCCGCAAGCGCTCGGCTTCGCGACGCGCCCGCTCGGCTTCGCGGCGGCTGGCTTCCACCAGCAGTTCGCTGCGCGTGCGGTCCAGGCGATCGGCTTCGCGGCGCGCCGACTGCGTGCGCGCCGCGATCTCGGCGATCTGCACGCGGCGTTCGGCCACATACTGCGCCGTTTCACGTTGGCTGCGCCGTGCCTTGTCGAACGCGGCCACGGCGTGCTGGGCCTGCAGTTTTTCGTAGGCGGCCAATTCGGCCAGGTCGGGATCGGCCTGGAGGGCGGCCAGCCGTTGGTTCAGCTGCACGACCACGGGATTTTCGGCCGCCACAGCGCCCTGTGCGGCCAGCGCCAGGCCCAAGAGGCCGGCCACGATCTGGGGACGGCCCTTCATCGCCGACCCTCCGCGCCGAGCTGGGCCTGCAGGTCGGCGATCTCGGCCTTGCGCTGTGCGACCTCGGCGGTCGCCACGGCTTCCTGGCTGCGCGCACGCGCCAGATCGGCATCGACGGCGGCACGCAGAGCCAGATCCAGCGCCGCCTTCTTCTCGCGCGCCGCATGAGCCGCCTGCGCGTGCGCCAGCGACTGGCGGGCCACCGCGAGTTCGGCAGGCGCGTACTGGTCGGCATCGGCCTGGGTGGCGCGCTGCACGGCCCGCACGGCGGCTTCCAGCTCGGGCGTCAACGCCGCCTGCGCGAATGCAGGCGCCGCCGACAGGGCCAGTGCCACTACTGCGGCCGCCATCACATGCGGGGGTCGTCGGAAGTATGAGAAGCTAACTGTCATTGGGGTGCCGTCGCTCAGAGGGGTGCGCGCGGCCATTGTCGGAAGCCTTTGGTGCGGTTGCAACGCCGTGCCACGCAACATGGGGAGCTTTGCACATGGACATCGGCTATTTCCTGAAGCTGATGACCGAGAAGAACGCCTCGGACATGTTCCTGACCACCGGGGCGCCGGTCTACATCAAGATCGAGGGCAAGCTGTACCCCTTGGGCAATACCGGCCTGCCACCCGGCATGGTCAAGAAGATCGCCTATTCGCTGATGGACGAGGGCCAGGTGCCCGTGTTCGAGCGCGAGTTGGAGCTGAACATGGCGATCGCCCTGCAGGACGCCGGCCGCTTCCGCGTCAACGTGTTCAAGCAGCGCGGCGAGGTGGGCATGGTCATCCGTGCCATCCGCAGCGTGATTCCCAGCATCGAAGAGCTGAACCTGCCGCCGGTGTTGAAGGACATCATCATGACGCCGCGCGGCCTGGTGCTGATCGTGGGGTCCACCGGTTCGGGCAAGTCGACGTCGCTGGCCTCGATGATCGACTACCGCAACACCACCAGCACCGGCCATATCCTCACCATCGAGGATCCGATCGAGTACCTGCACCGGCACAAGCAGTCCATCGTCAATCAGCGCGAAGTGGGCCTGGACACCCATGCCTTCCACAACGCGCTGAAGAACGCGATGCGCGAGGCGCCGGACGTCATCCTGATCGGCGAGATCCTGGACGCCACCACCATGGAAGCGGCCATCGCCTTCGCCGAGACCGGCCATTTGTGCCTGGCGACGCTGCACTCCAACAACGCCGACCAGACCATCGAGCGCATCCTCAACTTCTTCCCCGAGAGCGCGCACAAGAACGTACTGATGAACCTGGCGCTGAACCTGCGTGCGGTGGTCTCGCAGCGCCTGGTGAAAGGCGTCGACGGCCGCCGCCTGCCCGCGGCCGAGGTACTGATCAACACGCCGATGATCCGCGACCTGCTGCGTCGCGGGCAGGTGCACGAGATCAAGGCCGCCATGGAGGAGTCGCTGGAGGAAGGCATGGAGTCCTTCGACCAGTGCCTGTTCCGGATGGTGAAGGAAGGACTGATCGAGCAGGAGGAAGCGCTGCGCGCGGCCGACTCGCGCGACGGCCTGGCCTTGAAGTTCCGCCTGTCCGAGGGCAGCAAGGGCGAGCACGACCCCTACGCCGACTACGACACCGGCAGCGCCTCGCCCCGCATCACCCACGGCTTCGGCTGACAGCGCGGCGCTCACGCACCACGGTGGGCGGTCGTCCGTCCGTTCCCTCAGGCGTTGGCGTCGGGCTGGTTCTCGGGACGCGCCTGATCGAAGGCCGGCAAGGCCAGGCAGGCCTGCTCGATGCGCAGGAGCGTGGGGAACGCCGCCATGTCCACGCCGAAGCGGCGCGCGTTGAAGACCTGCGGTACCAGGCAGCAGTCGGCCAATCCCGGCGTCTGGCCGTGACAGTACACGCCGGTCGCCGCATCCTCGGCCAGCAGGGTCTCGATGGCGGTGAAGCCCTCGACGATCCAGTGCTTGACCCAGTCCTCGCGCTCGGCCTGGGGCACGTTCCAGGTGCCTTCGAAATACTGCAGCACGCGCAGGTTGTTGAGCGGATGGATGTCGCACGCCACCATCTGCGCCAGCGCGCGCACGCGCGCACGGTCGCGTGCCGTCATGGGCAGCAGGCGCGGCGACGGCCAAGCCTCGTCCAGATACTCCAGGATGGCCAGCGACTGGCGGATCACGCGCTCGCCATGCTGCAACGTGGGCACCATGTGCTGGGGGTTCTTGGCCACGTACCCGGCCGCGTGCTGCTGTCCGCCGTCGCGGACCAGGTGTACGGGCAGCGTCTCGAACGCCAGACCCTTGAGGTTCAGCCCGATGCGCACGCGGTAAGCGGCGCTTGAGCGCCAGTAGGAATACAGCCGCAGTTGCTCAGCCATGCAGACCGCCCCTTGCGGAATGCCCCTTCCAGTGCCAGAAATCCGCGTCCATGCCGGTTCCGCTCCGTCCTCTAGTCACACTGGGCCCGCGCGGGTCATCAAGGCAAGGGCTGCGGTTCGATCCGCTGCTCGATCACGCCGAAAATGGAACGACCGTCACGATCCTTCATTTCGATGTGGACCACATCGCCGTATTTCATGAAGGGGGTGGACGGCTTGCCGTCCCGCAGCGTCTCCACCGTGCGCTTCTCGGCGAAGCAGGAGGCGCCCTTGGACACATCCTCGTTGGCGATGGTGCCGGACCCGACCAGCGTGCCGGCCGACAGCGGGCGGGTCTTGGCCGCGTGCGCCACTAGCTGGGCGAAGTCGAACTGCATGTCCACGCCGGCTTCCGGCGCACCGAACCACTCGCCGTTGATGTGCGTCACCAGAGGCAGGTGCACCTTGTTATCCTTCCACGCATCGTCCAGCTCGTCCGGCGTCACGAATACCGGCGACAGCGCCGAGCGCGGCTTGGACTGCAGGAAACCGAACCCCTTGGCCAGCTCGGCCGGGATGAGGTTGCGCAGCGACACGTCGTTGACCAGGCCGATGAGCTGGATGTGGGCGGCCGCCTGTGCGGGGGTGACGGCCATCGGCACGTCGTCGGTGACGACCACGATTTCCGCCTCCAGATCGATCCCGTAGTCCTCACTGACCACCTTGACCGGATCGCGCGGGCCCAGGAAGGCCGCGCTGGTGGCCTGGTACATCAGCGGATCGGTGTAGAAGCTCGCCGGCACTTCCGCATTGCGCGCACGGCGCACGCGCTCGACATGCGGCAGGTAGGCGCTGCCGTCGACGAATTCGTAGGCGCGCGGCAACGGCGCCGCCATGGCCTGGGCGTCCATGTCGAAGGCGCCATCGGCATCGCCGGCGTTCAGCGCTTCGTACAACGCGTTGAGGCGTGGCGCCGTGTTGCTCCAGTCCTCCAGCGCGCGCTGCAGGGTCGGCGCGATGCCGGTGGCGCGCACGGCCCGCGTCAGGTCCCGCGACACCACGATCAGGGTGCCGTCACGACCGCCTTCCTTCAGGGAACCCAGCTTCATCGGAACTCCAGTCAACCGCGCACGCGCGCCTTCGTTTCAATTGTAACGAATCCGATCCGGATTCAGCCGACTTCGTCGTCGCCCTGGAAGCCCCCGGACCGGAATGTCAGCACCAGCGTATCCCGGTGGCCGGTGGCGTCCAGCGGCTGGATCGGCGTGGACTCGTGAATGACGCGTTCATCGTCCAGGAACAGCAGCGACCACGGGACCTCCAGGGTGAAGCGCTGCCCGTCCGGTCCGGACGCCTCGAACACCCGGGTCTCGCCGCCCTTGATGCCGGTCCGGCCCACCAGCAGCACGGCCACGAAATCCACGCCGTCGCGGTGGGCGCCCTCCGGCGTCGGCCGGCCGATACCGTCGGTGGTGTCGATGCGGAACTGGTGCGCTTCCACGTACCAGGCACGCTCACCCTTCAGTGCGGAGCACCAGCGCGCCAGGCCGACCAGCAACTGGCGCCAGGCGGGCGCCTCGGCCACGGCCGGCTCGATCGGTTCGAACCAGCGCTGCATGCCACCGTGCAGGGCGTTGTAGTCCAGCGACTGCCAATGCGCACGGTGCGGCGCCCGGCGGACGTCGTCGCCCTCCACCACGAAGCAGGCGTGCCGCCGGCGACGGTAACGCCCGCCGTCCTTCAGGTAGCCGTCGGCCTCCAGGCGGTCCCAGCTGGGGACCAGCAGCGCCAGACCGGCCAAGTCGGTGCCGGTACCCTGCGCCATGTCCGTCGGCGCGAGCACGGCATAGCCGCGCGCGCGCATGCGGGGCAGCGCGTCGGCGACCGGGCAGAAGGGAGGTGGGAACATCGCGACCATCGGCAGATCCCTCAACGCAAAAACCCGCCAGAGGCGGGCTTTTGCGGATGTCCAGTGGACTTCAAGTTGGCAGCCCCGGATGGATTCGAACCACCGAATGCCTGAGTCAGAGTCAGGTGCCTTACCGCTTGGCGACGGGGCTGTGTAACCAGTGACGCGTAGTGTAGCGCGTCTGTTAGCGCTTGGAGAACTGGGTGGCGCGACGGGCCTTGTGCAGACCGACCTTCTTGCGCTCGACCTCGCGGGCGTCGCGGGTCATGAAGCCGGCCTTGCGCAGTTCCGACTTCAGCGACTCGTCGTACTCCACCAGTGCGCGGGCGATGCCCAGGCGGATGGCGCCGGCCTGGCCGGTGATGCCGCCACCGGTGGTGGTCACGGTGATGTCGAAGCTCTCGGTGTTCTTGGTCAGCTCCAGCGGCTGGCGCACGATCATGCGGCCGGTCTCACGGCCGAAGAACTCGTCCAGCGGACGACCATTAACCGTGATGTTGCCGGTGCCCTTGCGCAGGAACACGCGGGCGGTGGAGGACTTGCGACGGCCGGTGCCGTAGTTCTGAGTGATAGCCATGATTAGATGTCCAGGACCTGCGGCTGCTGAGCGGCGTGCGGATGATTCGGGCCGGCGTAGACCTTGAGCTTGCGATACATGTCGCGGCCCAGCGGGCCCTTCGGCAGCATGCCCTTCACGGCGGTCTCGATGACGCGCTCCGGATGGCGCTCCAGCGCCTGGGCCAGCGTCTCGGTCTTCAGGTTGCCGATGTAGCCGGTGAAGCGGTGGTACTTCTTGTCGGCCAGCTTGTTGCCGGTGACGTGGATCTTCTCGGCATTGATCACGACCAGGTAGTCGCCGGTATCAACGTGAGGGGTATAGACGGGCTTGTGCTTGCCGCGGAGGCGGCGGGCCAGCTCGGTGGACAGGCGACCCAGGGTCTTGCCTGCTGCGTCGACGACGTACCAGTCGCGCTGGACGGTCTCGGACTTGGCGGTGAAGGTGCTCATGTGGATCTCGTGTAGATGGTCGGGCGGATTCCGCGGTTTCCCGGGCGGAACTTTGCCACGCGTTGTGAAGGGTGAAACGGAAGAGGCGGGATTGTACGGGGCCTTGCCGCAGTGCGCAACCCGGGGCTGCCCGACCCATCGTGGCGCCGGGCAGACGCGAGTCCGCCGAGGCGGCACAATGGAACCCATGAACACGCGGACCCTCTCCCTTCTCGACGGCTGGCTGGTGGAGGCCCAACGAGGGCTGGACACCGTTTTCGGCAACCCGCCCGCCCATCGCGCCAACCCCGCCGGCGATACCCCCGACGTCGCGCTGGAACCGGACGAGCAACGCCATGCCGCCGGCCTGATGCGCATCAACCATGTCGGCGAGGTCTGCGCCCAGGGCCTTTACTTCGGCCAGGCGGCCGTCGCCCGCGACAACGCCACCCGCGCCCACCTGCTGGACGCGGCCGAGGAAGAGACCGACCACCTGGCCTGGTGCGCCGACCGTCTGCGCGAACTGGACAGCCGGCCCAGCGTGTTCAACCCGCTGTGGTACGCCGGCAGTTACGCGCTGGGCGCCTTGGCCGGCCTGCGCGGGGATGGCTGGAGCCTGGGGTTCGTGGTGGAAACCGAGCGCCAGGTGGAGGCGCACCTGGACGAACACCTCGAGACCCTGCCCGCCGCCGACCTGCGCAGCCGGGAAATCCTGACCGTCATGAAGGCCGACGAAGCCCGTCATGCCGACCATGCGCAACAGGCCGGCGCACGCACCCTGCCCGCGCCGATCCCGACCCTGATGGCGGGCGCCTCCAAGCTGATGAAGGCGGTGGCATACCGCCTTTAGGAGGACGAACCTTCAACGACGCTTTCCCGCCGGAAGGCAGCGTCAACAGGATCATCTGGAGGCGGGCCCGGGCCCGTCCTACACGCCGGACGTCAGCTTCAGCCCGACGATGCCGGCCACGATCAGCCCGATGCACACCAGGCGAGCCGCCGTGGCCGGCTCCTGGAACAGCCACATGCCGACGAACGCCGTACCGACGGCACCGATGCCCACCCAGACCACGTAGCCCGTACCCAGTGGGATGTGCTTCAGCGCGACCGCCAGCAGCCAGAAGCTGGCCGCCGCCGCCACGGCCGTGACGACGCTGGGCACGAATCGGGTAAAACCCTCGGAATACTTCAGACCTACGGCCCACACCACTTCCAGCAATCCCGCCAATACCAGCCAGACCCACGCCATACGTCACCTCCTCAGGTTGATCGCCCGGGCCATAACGCGAAACGGCCCGGAACTCGCGTTCCGGACCGCCGTCGGTCCTGATACGCGGCTCGCGCCGCGGGCGGGTCGTCCCGCCGGTTGTGTGAGCAGACTAGCGCAGGCCACCCGAACCGGATGTAACCCGCATCCGCCGCCAAGCCGTCATTCCGACAGGTTGCGCCCGTGGTACAGCTCCTCGATCTCCCGCTTCAGGCGCGCCTCGATCTTCATGCGCTCCTTGAACGAGAGGTTCTTGGCCTTCTCCTCGAACAGGTAGTTGTCCAGGTCGAAGTCCTTCAGGTGCATCTTCGTGTGGAAGATGTTCTCCTGATAGACGTTCACGTCGAGCATCTCGTAGCGCGACTTGATGTTCTTGGCCAGGAAATCCTGGATCGAGTTGATCTTGTGGTCGATGTAGTGCTTCTTGCCCTTCACGTCGCGGGTGAAGCCGCGCACGCGATAGTCCATGATGACGATGTCCGACTCGAGGCTCTCGATCAGGTAGTTCAGCGCCTTCAGCGGCGAGATCACGCCGCAGGTGGCCACGTCGATGTCCGCGCGGAAGGTCGCGATGCCGTTGTCCGGATGGGTTTCCGGATACGTGTGCACCGTGATGTGCGACTTGTCCATGTGGGCCACCACCGCGTCGGAGATGATCTCCTTCCCCGCATCCTTCTTGTCGATCACCGGCTCCTCGGAAATGAGGATGGTCACCGACGCCCCCTGCGGATCGTAGTCCTGGCGGGCCACGTTCAGGATGTTGGCGCCGATGATCTCCGCCACATCCGTGAGGATCTGGGTCAGACGGTCGGCGTTGTACTCCTCGTCGATGTACTCGATATACCGGCGGCGCTCATCCTCGGACGAGGCGTAGCACACGTCGTAGATGTTGAAGCTCAGCGCCTTGGTGAGGTTGTTGAAGCCTTGCAGCCGCAGGCGAGGCAGGGGTTTTACCACGGCGGTGGTCCCTCTCTGGGGGGTATCGGATGAGGGGGCGGATTATGCGCCATATGGGGTGACAGCGAAATGTCCGCGTCCGCCCGTCGGCCGGTCGGCATGGGACTGGCCCAGCCCTTGCATGGCCTGCGTTTGCCGTCGGCCACGTATTCGGACTAAGCTTCCTGAATTACGAGCTGCGACCACCATGAGCCTAGGCATCCCCCTTTCAGCCCCCGCTCGCCCCGCCGCCAGTCCCCTGACGCCGGACACCGCCACGCTTGAGCGCTTCCTGGCCCACAGCCATCGTCGCCGCTACCCAGCCCGTGCCGATGTCTTCCGCCCGGGCGACCCGGCCGGCACCTTGTATTACGTGGTCAGCGGCTCGGTCAGCATCATCACCGAGGAAGACGACGACCGCGAACTGGTGCTGGGCTATTTCGGCGCCGGCGAGTTCGTCGGCGAGATGGGCCTGTTCATCGAATCCGACCGCCGCGAAGTGATCCTGCGGACGCGCACCCAGTGCGAGCTGGCCGAGATCAGCTACGAGCGTCTGCACCAGCTGTTCCTGGGCACGCTGTCCGCCGACGCACCCAAGATCCTGTACGCCATCGGCGCCCAGCTGTCGCGCCGCCTGCTGGACACCAGCCGCAAGGCCAGCCGCCTGGCGTTCCTGGACGTGACCGACCGCATCGTGCGCACCCTGCACGACCTGGCCCGCGAACCGGAGGCCATGAGCCACCCGCAGGGCACCCAGCTGCGCGTGTCCCGCCAGGAACTCGCCCGACTGGTCGGCTGTTCGCGCGAGATGGCCGGTCGTGTATTGAAGAAACTGCAGGCCGACGGCGCCCTGCACGCGCGCGGCAAGACCGTCGTCCTGTACGGCACGCGCTGAGAACGCGACACTCCTGGCAAGAGCAGGCCACCGGACAGTCGCCTGCCCACCGATAGCCGTGATGTGTCTGCTGGCCGTTTCGCACGGCCTCCCGCTCGAAGGAACCCATCTCGCCCTTGTGCACCTCCCGCGCGCTTGAGCCGCGCTGACAGGCGGCATCCGCACATGCCGCAGCCGTCCGGCACGAGGTGCCCGGACAGGCACGCGCGGCGGCGATCCGCGTGCGCCCTGCCTGCCCCCCCCACAGGACTTCTTTAGCGCGCGATATCCAGCGGCGCCTGCGTCCGTGGCTCCGCGGCTGGACCTGCGACGCGTTGCTGCGCGTCCAGCGCCTGCTGGTGCGCGTCGACGCGGGCATGCCATGCCTGACCGACAGCCGATGCCTGCAGGCCCTGTTGCGCCGCCTGCAGCGCGGCCGGGCTTCCATCGCGGGCGGCAGCGAACAGACGTTCGATCTCCGGGCTCGGCTGCCATGCCGCGGGAGCGACTGACGTGACCGAAGGCGCAGGTGTCGCCTGCGGGGTGCCGGCCGGACGGTCGCGCGCCTCCTGAGCCGCGGGCTCGCCGGGGGCCAGCGGCCCCCGTGCGCGGTCGATGCCGTCGAGCACCAGACCCAAGGGGCCGCGCGCCGCGACCGTGACGCTGCGGCGCAGGTCGCTTACATCGTCCCGATAGTCCGCGATGATGCCGCGGTGATCTTCCGCGAGCCCCCGCGCCTGCGGATCGGCCAGCGCGGAACGGTCGGCTCGCCCTTCGCCATCCACCGGCAGGAAGTTGTGCATGCTGTGCGAGTCGGCGGACACCACCGACGCCGTCAGCGGCATGTCCCGCTGCAGCAGGTCCCGCAGCATGTTGTCGTGATAACCGGTGCGGTGAAGGGTCTCGATCTCCTGCGCGGTGGCGTAGATGCGCACGTGCCCGTAATGGGGACTGGCGGAGCTGACCGCGTCGACCGCCATCACATGGTTGGTCACGCGATTGCCGCCTTCCGGAATGCGCCGGTCCAGGCTGGCCGCGCCATAGGCGTTGAACGTCTCGCCCCGCAGGTCGAAGTGGTGGGCCGACACCTGTGCGAGCGTGCCGCCGAGGGAGTGTCCGGTCACGGTCACTTCCGGCACCGCTCTGCCCGGCTCGCGTCCCTGGCGTTCCGCGAACTCGACCGCGCGACGTGTCAGCTCCACCGCATCCGCGGCCTGGCTGTTGGTGCGCGCGAACACCATGCCACCGTCGGCGACCATGCCGTCACGGAACGCCTCCCGCCCGAACTCGGTGCCGCGATGGGCGGCGATTACCGCGCCACTGGCCTCATGCTGATAGACGGTGCCCTGGTAGCCGGTGCGCGGATGGTCCACATGGTCGATCACGCGGTAGCGCTCGCCGCCGATGACGACATCCTTGTTGAGCAGGTCCTGCATCTGCCCGCCACGGTCGTAGCTGTGATCCGCAAGGTAGGCATACTGCTGTGGGGTGAGTCCCATGGTCAGGCCTCCCCGGCGGTCAGCACGATGTTGAAGAATTCTTCGCGCTGGTCGGCTGGCACTTTCTGCAGATCCAGCTGCCCGTAATCGCGATAGCTGTCCGCACCCGGCTCACTCGGATAGCGCGCCTTCCAGTAGTGGATCGCCTTGGCGGTGCCTTGCGACACCTCGTCGCCGTTGAGCTTGGCTACGAAGCGCGTTCCGCCCTCGGCACCCGGTGCCTGAAGCTGCACCTGAGCCTGGATCAGCTGCCAGCGGCACACGCCGCGCCCCTGGTAGTCGGCATCGACCATGCCGTCGACATGGACGACACCGGCGTACTCGTTGTCGGAGACGCGCTGCAGGCGCAGCGGGATGTCGTGGGTCGGTACGGCAGAGGTATGACCTCCCGCATTGTCCTTCGGTGGCGGCAGGCATTCGGGATTGACGACGTCGTACTGCGCCGCGCTGGAGACGACCTCCAAGGGACCGGGGGCTCCCTCGATGCGCAGCGTCAGACGATAGGTCTGGCGCGGAGCGGGATTCTCGGTGAATGTCGGGGGGCTGTTCTGACTGTCCATGGCACCGCTGCAGGCTGTGGGGGAAACAAGAAGGAGAAGGAAGGCTGTCGTCAACGCCTTACTTCGCCCATCCGGTAGATGATCCATCTTCATTCTCCTCGACTCGCATCGACGACTGACGCCGTCCTCGGAATTCCTGGGGCGCGGAGGCACGGCACAAGAGCCGCGACCCGCACGCCTTGACGATTGACGATCGCGTTGAACGACGGGCGCAGAGCCACGCTGGCCGGCGCTCCGCGCGACTCAACGGGCCGGACCCGTCGGGTCGCGGCCCGTGACCGAGGGTTCGACCGTTGGCGATTCCTTCCGCCACGATTCGCCTGCTGGCGTCTTGAGGTAATCGTCCAACGCCTGGCGCATGGCGCGGTCATCGCCGCCATGCATCGCCGCGAACATGCGATCCACGAACGAACGCTGCGCGTCCTCGCTTCGGGCCTGCGGCAGGGCGCTGGCCGCGTCGGGATCGCGTGCGGCCTCGCGCGTGGCCGCAGTCAATGCCGCGCGGGAGCGATCGCCGTACTCGCCATCCATCTTCAGCCCGCGATCCGCCTGGAATGCACGCAGGGCATGTTCGGTCTGCGGCCCGAACTTGCCCGAGGTCGTCTCCAGCGGCCTGCCATCGGCGCCGTGGTAGCCCAGCTGGTTGAGCTGCTGCTGCAGTTCGCGCACTGCGGCACCCGATGCGCCGTCGCGCAGCACCTCGGCCGCGAGCGGGCGTGAGGACACGGCAGCATCGCGATCGGCGCCGCGCAACAGCGGCAACGGATCGACCTGACGGCCATCGCGCCATAACTCGAAATGCAGATGGGTATCGCCCTGGGCCGGCGTATTGCCGGTACGCCCCATGGTGCCGATCTGCTGCCCGGCCTCCACGCGCTGCCCATTGCGCACGCTGAACCCATCCAGGTGGAAGTACTTGGTGAGCGAGCCATCGTCGTGCCGCACATGCACGGTATTGCCGGCCGCCTCGTTGTTCGGACGCACCACCACGGTACCGCCCGCGACGGCCACCACCGGATCGCCGACGTTGCCCTCGATGTCGATGCCGCCATGGCGCCGCCCACCGCTGCGTGGCGTACCGAACTCACCCCGGCCCTCGCGTGGCTTGTCGGCCTGGTTGATCTCGCGATTGCCCGGTGTCGGCCACGCCAGTCCGCCTTCGCGCGGTTGCGCTTCTACAGGTTGGGCGCGGTTGCGCTCCCGTTCCGGCAACGCGAGCTGCTGCGCGATGGCCTCGCGCGTCCGCGCGTCGGCATTGCCGGTGGCTTCCAGCTGATTCGCCGTCTGGAAAGCGCGGATGGCCTCCTGCGTCCTGCCGCCGTAGATGCCCGAGCGCGTTTCCAGCTCTGCGCCTTGGCCATCGCGAAATCCAAGCTGGTTCAACGACGTCTGCAAGGCGCGCACCTCTTCGCCCCGCTCGCCGGTCTGCAGCACGCCATCGGCCAGCGGCGACGTGCGCTCGCGCGCAGCCGCGCCCGGCTGCGTGGCCTGGATGCCACGATCGGGAATGCTGATGGCGGCGTACTTGGCGTTCCAGTACTGCGCAAAGGTGGTGGCCAGTTCGCGGTCATCGAGTCCGCGAAGTTCTTCAGGCTTGCGCCCTGTCAACCTCTCGACATCACTGGCGCTGATGTTCCCCAATATGTTCCGCCGGGTACTCGTGAGCGAGAACTCTCCCGTCGCGATGGCGCTTTGCACGGACTCATAACCAGCAGCTCCCTGCTGGTGAGCAAGATAAAGATCGAGCCCGCTTGGCGTCTCGTTTCCTGACAGAAAATCATGACCACTACGCTGCTGCCTGCGGCTTATGTCCGCAAGATTGTCCTGGTACAGCGCTGCAGCCGCACGCGTACTCTGCACGGGATCGAATTCTTGTCCCGCGATGCCGTAATCCTCCGCCGTGCGCGGCATGAACTGGAACAACCCCTTCGCACCACTGGGGTTGCTCGCATCCGGGTTGAAGCGGCCGCCCGTCTCGATGTAGGCGAACCGGAGGAAGTCCTCGCGGGGAATGCCGCTCGCCTGTGCTTGGCGCTCGACGATATCGAGGATCTGTTCACGGGTGTAGCCACTGGCCATCACTGGCTCCTCTTGCTGATGTTCGCGACCGTGGGTCGCAGGACGTCAACCGGGCTCGATCCGTGAGCCTTGTAATGGGCGGTCAACTCGAAAAGTTCAGGGCGTATACCGCTCTGCATTCGCGTCGAAGCGGTAGGTTACCGCATCCGCGGGCCCGAGCGCACGTACCTTGCCGGGGCCGGCATTCGTGTTTCCCGAGGGGGTGACTTTCAACGCCGGCAGTCCGCCGTCCGACCCCGGCTCGAAGGCCAGCTCGCCGGTACTGGCGGTGCAGGGCATCACATGACCGTCACTGCAGGCCGCCTTATTGTCTCCGCCAACGCGCACACTGCCAAGGTAGCCCCACTGACGGAACGACAACGCATCCTTGCCGTCGGGATCGAAGAGGAACATGGCGAACGACTGCACCTCCTCGCCATTCATGAAATCTCGCGTCGGAACGGCCAGTACGTAGCGGCCATCGGCAGTGGCGTATCCCTGCGCCTTGCGCGACGTATCGACCTCGTCCGCGCGCCCCAACCGTCCGAACTCACCGACGTAGCCATCGGTATCCGGCTTCGACCACTCCACCTTGCCATCCTTCTCGACGCGCGTGAACGTCGCCTGGGAGATGGCGACATGCTCGGGGTCCATCATCCCGTTGTCGCCTTCTGGACCTTCGCCCACGCTCCTGCTGCCGAAGCCGGTGAAGTAGTGCTTTCCGTTCAATTCGAATGCGTGGCCGTACCAGTAGCTGACGGTGGCACCGCCATCGACTTTGTAACTGACCGCGCCATCGCCGTCGCGCTGGTATATGAAATACAACACGCTGTCCGCGGAAGGCGGCTTCAGCTCCGACATGTCCTTTTCCTTCGTTTTGGGGGGCGGTGTCCCGGTCGCTGCGTCCGTACTTTGTGGTGCCTGCGCATCGCAACCGCCGGCGGCTATCGCGATGGCGACCAGGAGCAGGGAGGAAAGCTGTTTCATGTGCGGCAACCTCATGTGGGCGATTCCTCGGGTGCGGATTCCGCCAGCGCACGGCGGAGGTGATGCCTCAATGATGGATAGGCGTGTATTCCGGGCGCCCGGAGCCTTCCCAACGCCCGGAGGAAATGGCTTTCGGGCAGACCGTCTTGTATTGCGCCAAGGACAGGGTGTCATCCTTCGTCCATGGCTTTCCATAGGGATTCGGCGGATCGCAATACGGCATCAGCGTGTACGCGCCGGTGAAGGGCGGTATCGGCTTCCAGCACGGCGCAGGATTCCGTCTGATGTCCTGCCCCTGCGTGCAGAACACGAACGGATCATCCATCCGGTAGAACAGGCGCTGGTAATAGCCGCTGGACTGGGCGCTGAGGTCGAACAGCACCAGCAGACTCAGTGGGATAGCGAACTTGATGCTTCGTTTCATGGCTACACTCCTTCGTAGTACATGGGAATCGACGCTCGCAGGCTGCCTGCACGCCGCGATATGTCGCCACGCGCCTGATGTGGCGAATGTTGCAATCCACGAGTAAGAGGTTCGGATTGCGCGGCTCTCATCACAGCTCGCCCCTACTCAAGCGTTGTACGCGATTGACTTTCCGATCGCTCCCTAGAAGAAGGCGGCAGCATCGGCGGCATAGCAGGGAGCAACAGGGGTATCACCAGCCCCTCGCCACCCTGTTGCATGGCCTTTCTGCCAAAGCACTTGCGCAGCATGGCAACCACATCACACAAGGCATGTCCAAAGTAATGAAGCATGTCCTACGCTACTCAACCAGCACCGGCCGGGAACAGTTCGAATAATTGACCTTACATGACCGCCCGTTTATCGCATCACATTTTCGAATTGCAAGGTTAGAAGCTTCTTCTACAGTCGTCCCATTCTGATAGTACGCAATAGACCTTCCTGCTGCATCAATAGGCTCCGCTACGACAGCGCAGCTGTTCTTGTACTCATACGCAAGCCTGCAATTCTTCCCGCCCATCGCAACACATTTTCTCTTTGCTTCGCGCCTTGCTGCTGCCTTGGTGAAATGACCTACTGACGTACCGACGTATCCGTTCGCTTCGTCTTCGACCATCGCGCCCCAAGTTGTTCGCCAACGAGGTGGTGGTGGCGCGTGCCCTGCTGACACACCACTTGGAAGACATTGAGAACTCCCTGGCGTTACCCCTTGCGGGCACGCCATTTGGGCCGACGCATAACTCGCACACACAAAAGTTCCGAGCCAGGCACAACTCCATGCAGTCAAACCGTGGAGCCTCATGAATACGCCCTCGATGATGTTTGCGCAGCGGCTGACGAAGCGCCCGCATCCGCTTTATCAACGGGCGCTGGCGTTAACGGATACATCGCTCTGCCCTGACCAGGCTGCATCACCTGCCCCTGCCCAAACGCGTTGTACGCCATGAACTGTCCGACGGTGCCCTGGAAGAATGTGGCCGCCATCGGCGGCACGGTGATCAGGAACAGGGTCATCAGCAGTCCTAGGCCGCCCTGCTGCATCGCCATGCTGCTGACGCCCTGGGGCGAAGCGCTGGCTGCCAGCATGGTCAGATACTGGGCGGCGTACGAGACCGCCACCGCTCCCAGCAACTTCGAGATCATCGACACCGTGAAGCTCAGCACCGCCAGCGAGAACATGGTGCCGATGCCGTACCAGACCCACTTCTGGAACATGCCCTTGGTCTGCTCGAACCCCAGACACAGGATGAAGAAAGGCCCCAGACCGATAAATAGCGCCATGGCCATCTTGTACATCAGCAGGATCGCCCCTCCCATCAACGAGGGACCGGCCACCCCTACTCCGGTAAACCACATCGTCCGCGTCTTCGCGGCCTGCAGCGTCTCATCGAAGCTGGTATAGAGCGCATCGATGGCGACCATCGCGCCCTCCATGGCCTGCAGGTTGTCGTCGATGGTGTCCTCGGGGCCCTCCTCCTCACCGGTCACCATTTCGTTGATCGTGGTCGGCATGTCGTCGGTCAGTAGCCGGTGGAGATCGCTGCTGCCCAGGGTGAACGTGGTGGCCACGGTGATGATGAGCACCCATTTCAGCGAATGGACCACCAGCTCCATCATGAACTGGCGCGACTGGCCGGTGACGATGCGGTAGCCCTGCAGCAGCACCCAGAGCGTCAGCAGGACGAAGGCGATGCCACCGATCCACTCGGCCATCGCGCCGAGCAGGTTGTCGCGGAAGATGTTGATCTCCTCGTCGACCCAGTCGAAGACGAGCCGGAAGAACGCCCAGCGCTCGACGGCGCCGATCGCCGCCTCCATGCTGCGCAGCAGCAGGGCGAATCCGTTGTCCAGTGAAGGCAGGTACGCCATGTTCATTCCTTCGTGTCGCCGCGACGCATCCTGCATCGCAGCGCAGGTTCGGGTCTAAGTTCAGTTGCGCCGTTTGGACTGTGCGATCTCGAGCGCCGCTTTCAGTGTGGCGATGCCCACCGCCCCGCCGATGGCGCTGCCCAGCCCCCCGCCTGATTCACCTTTTCCATCCAATGCTTGCTGGGCCAGTGTCTTGCTGGCCTCCTGCAGGTAGCCGATCCGCGCAACATAGGCATCCATGTAGGTCTGCTGCTGCTGGCGGTCGATCTCCATCTGCGACATCAGCAGCAGGATGCGGTTCGTGTTGTCCTGCAGCTTGCCCACCTCGTGGCTGCGGATGTTGGCGCGCTGCCGCTTCAGTTCGTCCAGGTACCGCTGGCGCTGGGTGGTGACCTCGTACATCTTCAGCGAGTAGTTGTACTTCGCCAGTTCCGTGTTGACGATTTCGCGGCACAGTTGGTACTGCTGCTGAGCGATACCGCTGGAGGCCTGCTTGCAGCGGTTGTCGGCGTTCATGTTGACGCCGCTCTGCGTAGGCTGCGCGTGCTGCAGCTTCTCCTCGGGTTCCGGCGCCGCCTTGCTATCCTCGTTGTTGCCGTTGAACGATTCGAACACCTGCTGCTGGTAGAGTTCGCGCAGGTTGCCGTTCACCGTGCCATCGCCGTTGCCGGTCGCACTGGCGGTGCCGATGCGTCCGTTCATATCCCTCAGCTTGGAATTCGCGTCCCGGTCGATGACGCGCCATTGCGCATGGGCGCTGGCGGCTACTCCCAGCCCGGTGATGAGCAGGAAGGCGACAAGAGCGCGGGCGGTCGAGTGCAATGTCAGCGGTTTCATGAGGATGTCCTGTGAGCTTCGTCAGCGCTGTGTGCTGGAGTACGTGGGCCGCGGGAACGCGGACCGTTGGAATGGTCTTCACGACCGGGAGATGATGAAGGCCCCGTTTTATCGCGACGGCTTCGCGAACCTTTCCGCTCTTCCTGGAAACGCGGCAGCCACTGTTCTGGCAACAGGTCGGCCTTCTCAATACCAAGCCGCTGTGCTTCTTCGTCGACGATCCGGTGCATGATCTCGATGTTGTCCGTGCTGGCCGAAATGACCGCCAACGCATCGTCCATCCCTCGCAGGTTGAGCTGGCAGACGGTCGAGGCATGGCCCTGCTTGACCAGGAAGCAGCGCGAACGTTCGTCCAGGCTCTTGATCACTTCGAATTCCGCATCGGTGAGCTTGAGGCCGTCGATGTAGTCCTCTCGGGCGGCATTCGGATTCGGCAACAGGATCAATGTCGCCGTCTGCTCGATCAGCGCGGCCGAGATATCGCTCGCCAATGCGTCTTCCGGGCTCTGCGTGGCGAAGATGCCCAGGCCATTCTGCTTGCGAATGGTCTTCTGCTTGTTCTTGGCGAAATCCTTCAGTGCGCCGCCACCATCGAGGATCTTCCAGAACTCGTCCATCACGTAGATAAGCGGCCTGCCATCGATCAGCTCTTCCAACCGATGCAGTAGGTAATTGATCACCGGCACGCGGATCTCGGCGTTCTCGATCACGTCGGTGTAGTCGAAACCGATGATGCTGGCTCGACCCAGGTCGATGGTGTCCACCGGGTTGTCGAACACCCATCCCAGCGCATTGCCGGCCGTCCACTTGCGCAGGCGCGCGTAGAGCCCGTCATCGCCCATGTTGGGCAGGCTCTTCTGGAAGTTGGTCATCGACCGCAGGTGAAGCGGCATGTCGAGCATGGCTTCGACCGCGCGGAAGACGTCCTCGTCCTCGCGTGCGGTGTAATGGGTCTTGCCGGCGAGCACCTTCACCAGGCCTGCCAGGAACTGCACGTTGGCGTCGGTGCGTTCGCACTGGAACGGGTTGAACCCGGTCGGCTGTCCATTCTCCAGCGCCAGATAGTTGCCACCGCACGCGCGCACGAAGATCTCGGCACCGCGGTCCTTGTCGAAGAAGAAAATGGTCGGCACCGGATCGAACTTCTGCACCTGGCTGAGCAGGAAGTTGATCAGGGCCGTCTTGCCGGTACCGGACTTGCCGATGACCATGGTGTTGGCGATGGCCTTCTCGCCCAGCGAGTTCTCCGCCGGATGGGTGGCATGGAAGTTGAAGTAGTACGGCTGGCCGTTGGTGGTCTGCAGCACCGTGACGCATTCGCCCCAGGGATTGTTGTCGCGCTTCCCGGTGGCGAAGTTGTGTAGGGGCGACAGTCCCAGGAAGTTCAGCGAGCTGACATTGGCCAGCCGCGTCCGGTAGCGCCAGTTGCCGGGCAGCTGCGAATAGAAGGACGAACAGACGGCCAGGTCCTCCTTGGCCGACACGAAACCCGCATTCGACAGCTCTGCCCGCGCGACAGCGATGTTATGCGAGAGACGCTGCTGATCCTCGGCATACAACGTCAGGATGAAGTGGTATTCGCCCAGCACGAAGTTTCCGGATGCGACCTGGTCCATCGCATGATCCAGCTCGGCGATCTGGCTGACCGCCTTGTCGCCCGAGGAGATCATCATGCCCTTGGTGCGGTCCAGCACTTTCAGTGCATCCTGCCGCCCCATGGGACTGAACGAGTGGGTGATGACGTACTCGAAGTCCAGATATTTCAGGCCGTTGAGAATCCCCGGCCAGGTACCGTCGGTGTATTCCTTGATGTTGAGGACGGCCCCGAAGTGGTTCTGCCCATCGGGCGTGCGCACGACGAAATCGCCCGACTTCGACGAGAACATGTGCCGGCTTACCGGCAGATAGTCATAAACCGGCGCGCGAAGAACCGGCACGGGCTCCGAGATGCGGTTCAGGACGAAACCGAAGAATTCCAGCGTCTCCGAGAACACCCCGCCCCTGTCGGACTGGTACATGCCGAGGCGTACCGGCGCGTAGTCCTTCAGCACGGCCTCCACGTTGCCGGCCAGCTCCGTGAGCTTGGCGACCGCCTGATCCTGCTCCGCCTGCAGGCGCGGGACGTCGGCGGACTTCTCCACGAATTTCTTCCCCATGACGACCGGCCGGTAGATCATCGTGAGGTACAGCTCGTTGTTCATGATCTTCTGCGCGGAAAGCGCATCGAAGTACTCGTCGGACAGCGCCTGGTTGAAGGCCTGCGCGAATCGGGCGTCGGACCTTACGCGACCACGACGCCGCAGGTCGTGCACCCAGAATGCCACGTTGACGAAGTCCGGCGCGCGCAAGGTCTGCAGCATCCGGTTGAAGCTGTTGTGGCGATGCTCCAGTTCCCACTCCTCGCGCCCGACGAAGGGCAACCCGTCCAGTCGCCACGTCAGCAGGAAATCGCCACCCGTTGTCTTGACCACATGCGGCGAAACGTGGGCGGACAGCGGGATGAACTCGGCGATGGACAGGTCGGGCGCGAGCATGGGATCAGTCCGGAATCGAATCGTCGAAACGCTTGCGGTAGGCGTTGGGCGTGAACACCCACATGCCTTCGTGATGGCGCAGGTTCCGGACCTTGGTCCGGAACTGCCAGCGCAGGCCCAGCAGCCGGAAGATCATCTCGTCGCGGCGCGCCATCTGCCGCATGATGAAGATGACCACCGGCAGCAGGGCCAGGAAGAACATGTTGAAATAGAACGTGGCCAGCAGGCAGCCGCCTGCCCCGATCGCGAAGGGTACGTAAGGTACCCCCATGAACATGGGCGGGCGCGTGCAGCCCCGGAACAGCACGTTCTTATGCATGCTGCATGAGCATCTGGCCGACGACCATGGCCGTCGAGGTCACGTCATCCGGCAACAGCATCTTGGCGATCTGCGCTGCCGCACCGATCAGGAAGCCGCCGATCAATACTGGCGCCACGTCGCCGACGCGCTTGTGGTTGAAGGCGATCTGATAGCCGGCGAAGATCACCGCGATGGTGACGATCGCGATCGAGGCGACGTTCAACAAGCTGTTGATGTTATTGAAGAACGTGGTGACGCGACCCTCGGCTCCAGAGCCATCCTGCGCGAACGCCAGCTCAGGGAACGCCAGCGCCGCGACGGCGACGGATGCGATGGCCAAGGTAGCGAAGAACTGCTTTACGTGGATCATGTGCTGGTGGTTCATGGTGTACCCCAATAGTGATGGTGACGATAGGTGGCACTTTCGCGTGCCATAGGCCATCCGTGGCGGTTGCTGCTAGAAGACGAAAGCGTCATCCCTCCCGGATATCTGCACGGCCGGCGGCGTCTGGGGCACCACGGCGGTGTTCTGGTAGTACGGCTGCACCATGACCGGTGCATCCGGCGCCTGCACAACGGCGGGCGCCTGCGGGCTGGCGGCGGTTGACGCCGGGACGGCGCCACCGCTCGCGGCGGGGATGGCGGTGGACGGAGGCGCGGCGCGGCCGTTCCGCGCATCCTCGATGCGACGTTCCACTAGCGAGGGTTTGCCACTGGCGCGGGCGGTCGCCGGCACCGGGCGGCGCGACGGTGCCGTGGTACGACGGTCGATCACCGGAATCGGTGCTGCCTCCTGCCCCGCCTTGCGCTGCCAGGAGGCAAAGACCTTCTGCACGTAACCGTGCCGATAGCCGGTGGTAAAGTTCCCCGAGTAGTAGCAGCTGAACGCCTTGCCCCAGTCCCTGCCCGACCGGCCATAGCATTCGGCAAGGATTCGCGCGCCCGCGCGAAGGTTCGGACAGGTGTCGAAAGCCTTCTCGTAACTGTCCAAGCCCTGGCGCGACAGGTTGTAGCGGTTGACCTGGGCCAGTCCCAGCGAGAAGTTGTAGCCGCGCTCTTCGAGCATGCGCGCTGTCGAGAGCGCCTCAGCCAGGCTCCGCGGCTGTCGCGCCAACCGGCCCCCGACGACGCCGATCGCGTAGGGGTTGAACGATGATTCGACCTTCACGACGTGCTCCATCACGGTCGGCGGAACCGCCAGCCCCGTGCATCCCATCAGTTCCATGCCGGGCAGCATCCGATTACCCCCTTCCACGAACATCAGAGTTGCCGACCCCGGCAACGACACGATCGTTCACACAAGCCGCTTGATGGAAGCCTCGGACGCGAGCGGTCGATGCGGACATGGAGTTCTTGAGGAAGACGCGACGCATGGAATCTCCTTTCACGCCAGTGCGCGGGCGGGGTCGAAATCGATCCCGGTGATGTAGCGGCGGCCCGCATGTGCCTTGATGTGGACCACGATGTCGATGGTCATCTTCAGCAACCGCTTGATCACCTCGAACTCCAGCCCCGCCCCTTCCGACGATGCCTTGACCATCAGCGCGAGCTGATCCCAGGTCTGGGCCGTACTGCCGGCATGGCAACTGGTGATCGAACCGGGATGGCCCGATGCGCAGTTGCGGATGAAGTAGAAGGACTCATCGCCTCGCAGCTCGGCCAGGATGATGCGGTCAGGCTTCATGCGTAGGCACGCCTCCATGCAGTTCTTCGCGGTGACGTTGCTGGCGCTTTGCCCGCCCTTGGAGTACAGCAGGTGAACCACGTTCGGCTGGCGGATGAAGAGCTCGCGTGCATCCTCGATGGTCACCAGACGCTCCTGATCGGGGATATGGTTGACCAGCGACTTCATGAAGGTGGTCTTGCCGCTTCCCGTGGCACCGGCCACGACGATGTTCTTGTGATACAGGACCGCCTTGCGGAAGAACTCGGCGTAGTTGCGGCTGCGGCGTAGTTCGAGCAGTTCCTGATCATGATCGCCGAGCGACTGCTGCTGTTCCAGGATCTCGTCGAAGAACCCGTCCTGTTCGTACTGCTCCAGCGTCTTGCTGAACTTGGCGGGCAGGCGGATGGTGATCGATACCTTGCCCGCGTCGCAGGCCGGCGGGATGACGAACTGCGCGCGCTGACCGGTGGGAAACGTCAGAGACACCATCGGATCGATGTCCGTGATGCGCTGGCCGGTATTGCTCTCGTTGACGACGGAGGTGCAGAACTGGCGGGCGCGATCGAAGGTCAGGGTGGGCACGTCGGCTTTCAGCCAACCCTCGCGCGCTGTCTCCAGGTAGATCTCGCCCGGGCGATTGATGCAGATCTCGGTGACGTCCGAGGAATGCATGTGATCGCCGATGCCGAGCACCTGGTACTGGTAGTCCAGGAACTCGTTGGAGACGCGGGCAAGGGGTTCGTTCTGCGTATCCATGCCGGCATGCCGTCAGCGCATTACCGCGGAGAAGTCCACGTCGCGGGCCACGTAGACGCTCAGGATGGTGCCTTGGTTGATCGTCACCGTCGGCGGACGCGCCATGTTGCGGTCCAGCGCCATGTTCGCCAGTCGCTCCATGGTACGGGCGGTATTGCTCTCGTAAGGATTCTGGTAGATCGCGCCGTTGACGACCGCCGTTTCCTGGGGACCGTTCTTGGCGCCCGCGTACTTGAAGGCGTCGCTGAGCAGACTGATCAGCAGCGCCGAGGAAATGCGCTGCGCCCAGTGGGCCGAGTAGTGCCCGGGATTGCCGGCCGACCCGAGCATGTCGGTGCCGGGGCTGCGCATGTTCACGTCCATGCCGGTCGGCGTGGTGATGCGGTCCCACACGATGGCGGCGCGCTCGCCGATGATCGCTTCGGAGTTGTAGCTCCCCATGACCTTGGAGCCGCGCGGCAGCAGCAGGCGCTTGCCGTTGACCGAGTAGACCGGCTCAGTCACCACGCACGAGGTATACCCGGGCACGTCCGTGATGACGCGCGACTCAAGAACGCACCGGATGTAGGTGCCGCGCAGCAGCAGTGTATTGGGGTTGTAAAGGGGTTTTGCGCTGGTCACGCCATCGGGCGGTTCGCGCGGCGCGACCGGCGCCTGGCCTTGTCCCATCAGAGCCGCGTACTGCGCCATGCCGGGGTCTGCCGCTTCGGCAGGCGTGATGGCGTCGGGATTCCCTCCTTCGCCGAAGGTCGTCGCCATGTCCAGCATGCGGCGCTCGCGCAACGACAGCTCCTGCCGCTCGGGGATGCCGGAGGGCATTGCCATCATGGAGGCGGCCGAGGACGCGGTGTCTTCGACGACCGGGAGAGGCGGCAGGTCTGGCTCTACGGGGACGGGTGCGACTTCCTCAGGGAGTTCGGGCAGATCCCGCGGTGCGGCGGGAATGACCACTTGCTCGCCCTCAGCCCGGGCCTGCGCATCCTCTGTTTTCGACGAGAGGCCGCCGCTGAATATCCAGAACACGACGAGCAGCATCAGTATGATGATGCCCGCCAGGAACATCAGCGCCTTCCGATTGAGACGCTGCACATCGGCGGATCGCAGGTAGGGCGCATTGGCGTCGAGGTCGGGCTCCGGCACATGGCGCGCGGTCTCGTAGGGATTCTGAGGGCCGGCGTGGTCCGGTCCCTTGTCAGGATGGTCGTTGGGCGTCTGGTTCATTGCTCGGGGCTCCTGCGCAGGCCCACCACGTTGTCGCCATGGCGGATGACCAGGTACGGGTATGTGCCATGCACGACGATCGTGTCGTCCTGCACCGTGGAGTTCACGACGAACTCGTCGCCCTGCTCGCTCTCTCTTGCGAACACCACAGGGAAGTTGCCGCTGGGAAAGCGCGTGCGGTCGCCCATGCGAATGTAGGTGAACTGGCGATCGTCGTAGACCGTGGCTGGGACAAGCCACGCGGGGCCACGCTTACGTTGCGCGTACTCGTAGTTGAAGTGATATGCGCGTCCCGGCTCGACGCCGGTGTTCAGTTCGGACGCGACTTCCTGCGGCTTGTCCGCCGCACCCGCGAAACTGGTATCGCCCGGATAGGCGAAAGTGATGCGGTACTGCACGCCAGCCGCCCTCGCCTGGTCGAGCACGCGCCAGTCCGTGGCGACGACCTTCAGCTCGAAGATGTAGGAATGCGCCGCCGTGCGCACCAGCAGATTGGTGTCGACATCGACGTTCTTCGGCTTCAGGTAGAACACGTTACCGCGGCGACTGATATCCCATCCGCCACTGAAGCCGGTGCTGAAGTCCAGGATCTCCTCGTGCGGCGACAATTCGATCTGGGTCGTGATGCCCAAGCCCGTGCGTACCGGATAGACCTTGTCCGGCGCGTAAGTGTACTGCTCGATCACCTGCGCGTACGCGGGCGCTGCCATCAGTAGCACGCCTAGCGTGGCCAAACGCATCATGGCGTCCTTCCACCTCATCGTTGGGGCACTCCGTTTCCGGTCTCGGATTCCGACTGTTCCGCAGGCAGCGGCGCTGTCGACACATCGTTCTCACTTGTCACCTGGGCCGGGCCAGGCGCCGTCGCGACCGCTCCGTCCGCGCTTGCCGCGGCCGAGGGCACGTCAGGCGCCATGTCGGCAGAGGACGGAGGCGCGGGGAACTCCCGCTCCGGCAGCGCCGCGGATGCGAAGTCCTCGTCCACGCGATAGTTGGTGACCCGGAACCCCAGAGGATTGAGCAGCCTGTCCTCTTCGTTGAGACGGAGATCGGGGCTGTAGGTGAACTCCATCGTGGCGATCTTGCTGTCCAGCGCCTGAGAGATGCCCCGCCCCTTCTCGTAGACGCTGCGTTGGAAACGAACGGTCGCACCGGTGGGGCGCCGACCCTCTGTTCCGCCGATCAGCACGATGCTGAGTATCCGGACGCGCACCGCGCGACCGCTGCCATAGAGCCGGAACGGTCGCTCGGGGTTGCTTTCCGAGTGCAGTGCCACATAGGCGGGCGCGACCGCGGGCCCCGCCATCGACAGCGTGGTCCTCCAATTGCGCTGGCCGATCAATCCGGAATCGTAGGATTCCCGTGCCAGCACGAACTGCGCCACGTTGCTCTTGTTGATCGCTTCCTCCGTGGTGACGTCGCGGTCTTGGAAGTTGCCGGACAGGCGCGCCACACTGGCCGTTCCCGTGTAGGGATCGGCCATCACCAGATAGGGCACCTTCTCCTTCAACGGCAGAAAGATGAAATAGCCGCCGGCGAGGATCAGCGACATCACGATCGCGGACCACGCGACGAGCCAGGCCCTGCGCTCGCTCTTCCGCGCGCGTTCGGCCAGAGTCAACTCGAAGCTGACGCCCTGTGCTACTGCACGATCGATGTCCGGCGACGAGGTCTTCTTCTTGAACATGGGACGTTCGCCCTCAGTCACCGGTGGGCGCGGAAGGCGCTGCGTCCGCGGGCGGCGGCAACGACTGGCTCACGATGATCCGCGGACGCTCGACCACCACCCGGACGCCCTGTTCGGCATAAGCGGCCGAAAGCGCACTCGCTGCATCCTCGAGACTGCCGGTCCGGATCTGCGCAACTGGCGAATGCAGCGTGTAGTCGTTCGGGTGCAGGTAGGACAGCGTGAGGCGCGCATCCCTTGCCCACCGGCCGAGCATGGTTTTCAGGGTGGAGTCCGCCGGGGACGCCTGATAGATGTAGGCCTGTTGGAGTGGAATGGCCTGAGGCACCTCGGCGAAACGGTTAACCGGACGCCAACGTCCACCTACGTCTTTCGGCGTGGGCGTCGCGCACCCCGCCATTCCCATCACCGCAAAGATCACGCCCGCCATCAGAGACGCGCGAAAGACAGCGTTTCCACTCACGTGTAGACCACCCTGCAATCGTCGGCAACACCCATCCGCTGCGCCCCATCGCTGGACGCTCCGCGGTACTGAAGATTGTGTGTGGGCGGCAGTGCGCGAACGCGCATCGGGATCCGCGGGCAAGCCGCGATCTTCACCGCGCACGGATTGAAGGCCCGTGCCATACCCCCTGTACGCATCCATGTGGTTGACGCTCCGTTGAAACGGTGGCATTCGCGAATCACATCCGATCCGCGTACTGCATCACGACATTCGCGCCGAACATATCCACGCGATTTTGTGCCGTCAAGACACTTACTCGAGTAAACATGTGTATGAACATTCGCTGCCTCCGACGCACGCGCACGAAACCCCATAAAACAAGCTGTTTATTGCAGATTCGTGAAGCGACGATCATTACTTCACTCATGGACGTGAAGGTGATTGTGAAAGTACGCACCGCGTCACATCCAATGTGAAAATCGGATTCACCTAGATGACTGAGACACGCGCGCGACCAGCATCAGCTGGATATTGAAGTACCCAACGTTGTGCAGCATTCTGAAAAAGGTCGATCGCCTCGCTTCACATCGAACAGGGATGGATATGGACTCGTCGAAGATGGATGAATTCGTCGCCAATGCCGCACTGCTCGCCGCGCACCTCAAGGAGAAGTGCGAGCAGGCAGCGGCTTTGCAGCAGGCCTCGGCGCAGGATCTTCAGGGCGCCGCGATCGTGGTACGCAAGACGATCGAGGAAGGGAAGCGCGAGCTTGTCGAGCACGCAGGTTCTGCCGTCTCCTCGGCGCTGTCGGAGAAGGTGCCCGCTGCGACGCAGGCGATTCTCGACACCGCGGCGCGCCTGAAGCAGGTGACCGACCGTCTTCAACACGAACAGGCCGCACTCGAAAGGCGTCTGCGCTTCCTTGGCGCGAGTACGCTGGGGGCCATCGCAGTGGCATGCCTGCTGTTGGTGGCAGGGACCGGCTATGCGTCATGGCACAACGTGCAGCGCGCTCAGCGCGCGCACGTGGATGCGGAGGTGCTCGAAGCCCTGCGTCACGTGACGATCACCGCCTGCGATGGGGCGCCCTGCATCAAGCTCGAGGAGGGTCTGCGCCGGTGGGAGAAGAACGGGGAGTATGTGATGGTCGATGGCGCAGCCGCGGGCGGCAGCGAACCCGCAGGGCGGCGCTGACGACGGGCGAAAGGCGGCTCGCGGCCGTGTGAATGGAATCGGTGACAGAGGGACTCTTGGGAAACGTGCGTATTCTGGCAAGCGTCGTGCTCGGCATCGCCGCCCTCTTGGCGGCGATCTATCTGGCCGGCTATCTCTCGCTGCTGTTCCTCGGCCTGGATGGTGGGCAGGTCGGATGGAGCACCTATTTCGACTATCTGAGGCACCTGGACCACCCGCGCGTACAGGCTTACGCCTGGCGCATCAAGACTGCGGGTGCGATCGGCGGCGGACTGATGCTGCTGGCGTGGGCTGCCTCGGTGGTGATGATCTACAAGTTGCGCAGTCACCGTAATCTGCACGGTCGGGCCAGATTCGCCGGTATGGTCGATCTGGGCAGGAAGGGATTCCTCGGCGGCGGGGACGACGGCATCGTCGTGGGCCAGATGAACGGCACGCTGCTGCGCTTGCGCGGTCAGCAGTTCGTGATCCTGGCCGCCCCCACCCGTTCGGGCAAGGGCGTGGGCGTCGTGATACCAAATCTCCTGGACTATCGCGAATCCGCGGTGGTGCTCGACATCAAGCAGGAGAACTTCGACCTCACTTCGGGTTGGCGGCAATCGATCGGGCACGAGGTGTACCTGTTCAATCCGTTCGCGGAAGATCGCCGGACTCATCGATGGAATCCGATGACCTACGTGTCGCCGGACCCTGCCTTCCGCGTTTCCGACCTGCAGAGCATCGCCGCGATGCTCTACCCCGATGGCGACGACAAGGACAAGTTCTGGGTCAGCCAGGCGCGCAATGCGTTTCTGGCGTTCGCGCTGTATCTGTGCGAGCGGCACGAGCACGACCACACTACTGAGAAGCCCACCCTGGGCGCGGTGCTGCGGCTCGCGTCCGGTGACGGCGGAGAGCTGAAACCCTACCTGCAGAAGCTCGTGGAAGCGCCCTTCCTCAGCCAGCAAGCCCGTACGGCGTTCTCCGGCCTGCTCTCGCAGGCTGATGTGACGTTCGCATCCATCATCGGTTCGTTCCGGGAGCCACTGAATCCGTGGCTAAACCCGGTGCTCGACGCGGCCACCAGCGAGGATGATTTCCGCCTTGACGACGTGCGTCGGCGTCGGATGACGATCTACGTCGGCATCCAGCCGAACAAGCTTGCCGAGAGTCGGTTGATCGTGAACCTGTTCTTCAGCCAGCTGATCAACGTCAACACCAAGACGTTGCCGCAGAACGACGCGTCACTGAAGCACCAGTGCCTGCTGCTGATGGATGAGTTCACCTCGATCGGACGCGTGGACATCATCTCCAAGGCCGTCGCCTACATGGCCGGCTACAACCTGCGGCTGCTGCCCATCATCCAGTCGATGGCGCAGCTGGATGCGGTCTACGGCAAGGAACTTTCGCGCACCATCATCACCAACCACGCGCTGCAGATCATCTATGCGCCCCGCGAACAGCAGGACGCCAACGACTATTCGGAAATGCTGGGCTATACGACGATCCGTCGCCGCGCACGGACCCGCTCGCATGGACAGGGCCGCAATGTCTCGGATAACGAGGTGCTGGAAAAGCGCGCCCTGATGTTGCCCCAGGAACTCAAGGCCATGGGGCCGGAGAAGGAAATCGTGCTGTACGAAGGTCTGGCCCATCCGATCCTGTGCCGGAAGGTGCGCTACTACAAAGAGAGCTACTTCATCCGGCGGCTGTTGCCGAAGGTGGCGGTGGAACCCCTGCGGATCTAGATGGAACCTCTCGCAGCGCGGGCGGACCCCCGGCTAGAATCCGCAGGTTGCCCAACCCGCGCTCCGAGGTCCGCCATGCAATGCCCGAAATGCCACAGCGCGATGGAACTGGTCGTGGAGCCGGAGGCCAGTGCGCATCGCTGCACGCAGTGCAAGGGGCTGTGGTTCGAAATGATGGCGCATGAGACGCTGAAGCATCGTGCCGAGGAGATCGATACCGGCGATCCGGCGCAGGGCGAGGCTTGCAACAAGGTCGACCGGATTGCTTGCCCGGTCTGCATCGGCAACCGGGATCTCATCCGCATGGTCGACCCGCAGCAGCCGCATATCTGGTTCGAGAGCTGCAAGAACTGCTACGGCCGCTTCTACGACGCGGGCGAGTACCAGGATTTCGCCGAGATCGGGTTCGCCGACCTGATCAAGGCCTGGAACGCGCCCGAGCGCCTCTGACGCGGCGCGCGCCTAGGACGTCGCTGCACCGCCCCGCTCCCTGCAGCCCCAGTTGAGGATGGGAGTTCCCGGCGGCAGCACCCGCCTGAACATGTCTACGCGCGCCGGCTTCGGGTTGACCACAACGGGCGCGCGCGCCGACTTCAGCAATGGCAGGTCGGCGCTGCTGTCGGAGTACGCCACCGCGATTTCGCCATAGCCGCGCTCGCGCAGCATGCGCATCTTCTCTTCGTTGTGGCAGTGGCGCGTGGCCACGACCGCGCCCAGGCGCGGGCCGACGGCCGTGCCGATCACTGGCACATCCTCGTGGGCGACGAAACTGAGGATCGCGCGCGCCAGCTCGGGCGGTGCGCCGGTCGCGACGACCACGCGGTCGCCGGTGGCCCGATGCTCGCGGAACACCTCCAGCGCATGGGGCAATAGCCGCCGCTGCACGTCCTCGCGATGGATGGCCACGTACTGGTCGATCAGCGCATCGAAGCTGCGCCGGCCGTGCAGGCCGAACGTGCCGATCCAGATGTACCCGGAGATGCCGCGACGACGCGTCGGCAGGAACGCCACCATCGGGCCCAGCACGACGGATGCGGCCAAGGCCGCGACCATGCGCAGCGGATTGCGCTGGATCAGCCACTTGACCAGATGGCCGCCGGAATCGCCGTCGTAAAGCGTGTGGTCGAAGTCGAAGACGACAACCGGCGCATCGGCACGCGGCGTCGGATAAGGAGCGTCCGTCATGTCGCGAAGAATAGCTGACGCAGGGCCTCGCCGGGTTCTTCGGCGCGCATGAAAGTCTCGCCCACCAGGAACGCATTCACGCCCGCATCGCGCATCGTGGCGACATCCTCCGGCACCACGATCCCGCTTTCGGTGACCAGCAGCCGGTCCTTCGGCACCGCGTCCTTCATCGCCAGCGTGGTGTCCAGGCTGACCTCGAAGGTGCGCAGATTGCGGTTGTTGATCCCGACCAGCGGCACCGGCACCTGCAGGGCGCGCTCCAGTTCGTCGATGTCGTGCACTTCCACCAGCACGTCCATGCCCAGCTGCATGGCCAGGCCGGACAGGTCGACCAGCTGACCGTCGTCCAACGCCGCCACGATCAGCAGGATGCAGTCCGCGCCCAACGCACGCGCTTCGTACACCTGGTACGGATCGACGGTGAAGTCCTTGCGCAGCACGGGCAGCGTGCATGCGTCGCGCGCCTGCCGCAGGTAGTCGTCCGCGCCCTGAAAGAAATCGACGTCCGTCAGCACCGACAGGCAGGCCGCGCCGCCGAACTCGTAGCTGACGGCGATATCGGCAGGACGGAAGTCCGGGCGGATCACGCCCTTCGAGGGACTGGCCTTCTTCACCTCGGCGATCACCGCCGGATCGCCCTGCGCGATCATCGCGTTCAGTGCGTCGGCGAAGCCGCGCGTCGGCGGCGCATCGGCGGCGCGCGCGCGCAGGTCGGCCAGCGAGACGCCGGCGCTGCGCTCGGCGATCTCGTCCGCCTTGCGGGCAAGGATGGTGGTCAGGATGTCGCTCATGCAGTCCTCAGGCGGGCACCCGCCTGTGCGGGCCCCTATTTTCGCACTATCCGCGGCGCCCGGTGGCCTCGCGGTCCCAGCCATAGGCGCGCTCGACCTTGGCAACGCGCAGCTCGAAGTGGTCGTACCAGTCCCGCCGCCCCTGCTCACGCGCGGCCGTGTGCTCGGCATGCTGGCGCCAGACGAGGATCGCCGCCTCGCTTTCGAAGTACGCCACGGTGATGCCGAAGCCATCCGCCCCACGGGTGGATTCCATCCCGAGGAACCCCGGCTGCTGCTGCGCCAGTTCGACCATCCGCTCAGCCATGGCACCGTAGCCGGCCTCATCCTGGCTGTTGCGCAGCGACGAGAAAATCACCGCGTAATAAGGGGGTTTGGGCAGGCGGGCGAATCCGCTGGCGGCCATGTCATGCCTCCCCATGCGACAGGCCCAGGGCCTGTGTGGTCGCAACGAACTGCTGCAGGCGCTCCAGGGCCCGGCCGCTGGCGATGGCATCGCGTGAACGGGCGATGCCATCTTCGATGCTCTCCGCCACGCCGGCCACGTACAGCGCCGCACCCGCGTTCAGCACCACGATCTCGCGTGCGGGGCCGGGCTTGTTGTCCAGCACGCCCAGCAGCATCGCCTTCGATTCGGCCGCGTCGGCCACGCGCAGGTTGCGGCTGGCGGCCATCGCGATGCCGAAGTCTTCCGGGTGCAGTTCGTATTCCCGCACTTCGCCATCGCGCAGTTCGCCGACCAGCGTACCTGCGCCCAGCGACAGTTCGTCCATGCCGTCGCGACCCCAGACCACCAGCGCGCGCTCGGCACCCAGTTCCTGCAGCACGCGGGCCTGGATGCCGACCAGATCCGGATGGAACACGCCCATCAGGATGCTGGGCGCGCCCGCGGGATTGGTCAGCGGACCGAGGATGTTGAAGATGGTGCGCACGCCCATTTCGCGCCGCACCGGCGCGACCACCTTCATCGCGGGGTGATGGATGGGCGCGAACATGAAGCCGATTCCTGTCTGCGCGATGGATTGCGCCACCTGCTCGGGCTGCAGTTCGATGCTGACGCCCAGCGCTTCCAGCACATCGGCGCTGCCGGACTTCGACGACACGCTGCGATTGCCATGCTTGGCGATGCGTGCACCGGCCGCGGCCGCGACGAACATCGAGCACGTGGAAATGTTGAAGGTGTGGGAACCGTCGCCGCCGGTGCCGACGATGTCGACCAGATGCGTGCGGTCGGCAACTTCGACGGTGCGCGAGAACTCGCGCATCACCGCGGCGGCGCCGGCGATCTCGCCCACGGTCTCCTTCTTCACGCGCAACCCGGTCAGGATGGCAGCCGTCATGGTCGGCGAGACGTCGCCGCGCATGATCTGGCGCATCAGGTCGACCATCTCGTCGTGGAAGATCTCGCGGTGCTCGATGGTGCGCTGGAGGGCTTCTTGTGGGGTCAGTGGCATCTTGGATGGCCTGTAGGAGCGGGCCATGCCCGCGATACGCTGGGTGCCCGGCAGGAACCGCATCGCGGGCATGGCCCGCTCCTACAAAGGCAGGTGTCGGAGATCATCTCTCCAGGAAGTTCTTCAGCAGCGCGTGCCCGTGCTCGGTCAGGATCGACTCGGGGTGGAACTGCACGCCTTCCACGGGATATTCGCGATGGCGCAGACCCATGATCTCCTCGAAGCTGCCGTCCTCGTTCTCGGTCCAGGCGGTGACTTCCAGCGCCTCCGGCAGGCTGCTGCGCTCCACCACCAGCGAGTGGTAGCGCGTGGCCTCGTAGGCATCCGGCAGGCCGGCGAACACGCCCTTGCCTTCGTGACGGATACGCGAGGTCTTGCCATGCATGATGCGGCCCGCGCGGATGACGTGGCCGCCATAGGCCTGCCCGATGCTCTGGTGTCCCAGACAGACACCCAGGATGGGCGTGTTCGCACCCAGCCGTTCGATGATCTCCAGCGAGACGCCTGCCTCATTCGGCGTGCAAGGGCCGGGCGAAATGACGATACGCTCGGGCGCGAGCTTCGCGATCTCGTCCACGGTCATCGCATCGTTGCGCACCACCTTCACCTCGGCACCCAGCGACTGCAGGTACTGCACGAGGTTGTAGGTGAAGCTGTCGTAGTTGTCGATCATCAACAGCATCGGTCAGGCTCCTTGTGCCTGCTGGGCGGCACCAACGGCCTGGCCCTCTGTATACAGCGCGGAGAAGGTCGCCGCGAACGCTTCGATCTCGGACTCCGGCGTCGCCCACGACGTCATCAGGCGGATGACCGTGGTCCCGTCGCCACGCCGCTCCCAGGTTTCGAACTCGACGAACGACTGCAGGCGCTCCACCACCGCGTCCGGCAGCACCGGAAACACCTGGTTGCTGGGCGATTCGACGGCCAGCGGTACGCCGGACCGCTGCAGGATCTCGCGCAGCCGTGCCGCCATGGCGTTCGCATGCGTGGCCAGCACGAAGTACAGGCCGTCCTCGAACAGCGCTTCGAACTGCGCCCCCACCACCATGCCCTTGGCCAGCATCGCACCGCGCTGCTTGATGATGTGGCGGAACTCCGTGCGCAGGATCGGATTGACGATGACCAGCGCCTCGCCCAGCAGGGCGCCGTTCTTGGTGCCGCCGATGTAGAACGCATCGGCCTGCCCGGCCAGCAAGGCCAGGTCGACGTCATTGCCTTCGGTCGTCAACGCCGAGGCAAGGCGCGCGCCGTCGACGTAGAGCAGCAGGCCATGATCGCGACAGAAGCCGCCCAGCGCCTGCAGTTCCTCGGCGCTGTAGACGGTTCCCCATTCCGTGCTGTTGGAGATGTAGACCAGCCGCGGCTTCACCATGTGCTCGCCGTGGTGGCCGTCGAGGCATGGCCGGACCAGCACCGGACTCAGCTTGCCGTCCGGCGTGGCGACCGTCAGCACCTTGTGGCCGCTGGCTTCGATGGCGCCGGTCTCGTGCGTGGCGATATGGCCGCTGGCCGGCGCAATCACCGCTTCGTGCGGGCGGAGGAAAGCCGCCAGCGCGACGAGGTTGGTCTGGGTGCCGCCTGCCAGGAAATGGACGTCGGCGTCACGACCCAGGCGGTCACGGATCAGCGCGGCGGCGCGTGCGCTGTGGACATCGAGACCATAGCCCCGGTTGACCTCGGCGCTCGCGACGGCCAACGCCTGCAGCAGGCGTGGATGTGCACCCTCACTGTAGTCGTTGCGCAGGCTGATCCTGGCATTGTCAGTGGCGATCTCCATCACAGGCCCTTCGCCGCTTCCGCGACCGCACGGAACAGCGCGCGGCCCTTGTTCATCGTCTCGTCCCATTCCTTCTCGGGATCGGAGTCGTAGACGATGCCGGCGCCGGCCTGCACGTGCAGGCGGCCGTCCTTGATGACGGCGGTGCGGATGGCGATGGCGGTGTCGGCATCGCCGTGCCAGCCGATGTAGCCGATGCTGCCGGCGTAGACGTTGCGCTTGATCGGCTCCAGTTCGCGGATCACTTCCAGCGCGCGGATCTTCGGCGCGCCGCTGACCGTACCGGCCGGGAACGTCGCACGCAGCACGTCGGCATAGCTCAGTCCGGGCAGCAGCCTGCCGGTGACTTCGCTGACGATGTGCATGACGTGGCTGTAGCGCTCGATGACGAACTGCTCGCCCACCTGCACGGTGCCGGCTTCCGACACCCGGCCGGTGTCGTTGCGGCCCAGGTCGATCAGCATCAGGTGCTCGGCGCGTTCCTTCGGGTCGGCCAGCAGTTCGGCTTCCAGCGCGAGATCCTCGTCGTGCGTCTTCCCGCGCGGACGGGTGCCGGCGATCGGCCGCACGGTGACTTCGCCCTGCTCCAGGCGCACCAGGATCTCAGGCGACGAACCCACCACCTGCACGTCGCCGACATCGAGGAAGTACATGTACGGCGACGGATTCAGCGCGCGCAGCGCACGGTACACATCGACGGGACGCGCGTTGAACGGCACGCTCAGGCGCTGGCTCAGCACCACCTGGAAGATGTCGCCGGCGCGGATGTATTCCTTCGACTGCTCCACCGCGGCGATGAAGCCGTCATGGGTGAAGCCGGAAACGAAGTGGCTTTCGTCCAGTACGTCGCGGGTGATCGGCGCGGGATAGGAGCCGGGCTGGCGCAGCTTGGCGGTCAGCGTATCCAGCCGCGCCTGCGCCCGTTCCCACGCACCCGGTTCGCGTGGATCGGCGTGCACGATCAGATAGAGACGGCCCTTGAGGTTGTCGAAGACCGCGACTTCCTCCGACAGCATCAGCAGGATATCGGGCGTACCGAGTTCGTCCGGTTTGTCGCCCGTGGCCAGGCGCGGCTCGATGTAGCCGATGCACTCGAAGCCGAACCAGCCCACCAGGCCGCCAGTGAACCCTGGCAGGTCCGGCAGGCGCGGCACCGAGTACGCGGCGCGCAGCGCCTCGACTTCGGCGAACGGGTCTTCGACCTCGCGCGCCTCGACCAGTTGGCCGTGGTCGCGGATTTCCAGGCGGTGGCCATGGAAGGTGACCACGCGCCGCACCGGCAGGCCGATGATGGAGTAGCGACCGAAGCGTTCGCCGCCTTCCACCGATTCGAACAGGTAGGTGTGCGGCGCGTCGGCGAGCTTCAGGTAGACCGAGAGCGGCGTGTCCAGGTCGGACAGCACTTCACGGACAACGGGGATGCGATTGAAGCCTTCAGCAGCGAACTGCTGGAACGGGTCGTGCGGGATCAAGCGGGCTTTCCTTCCGGGACGCGATGGCGGGGCGGGCGACGGCTACGGGCCACCATCGCCAGCTGCGGCGTGCGGAAAATTGGGAAAGCGGGCGCGTGGGGTGGGACACGCCCCTACTCTACCCGATGCGACCGCCGACCGACCACTATGCGCATGGTTTCAGGCGCAACGGGCACGCCAGGGGCAGGTGCATCCGCACGCGCCCGGCCACGCAGTCGACGCGGAAGCGGCGGGAGGCCACCGGCTCGCCATCCAGGTTGAGCGTCAGCGGTTCGTCTGAGGCCAGCTCCACCCAAGGCAGGCGGACGCGGGTCGCCACCCGGTCCAGTGCCGCATGCTTGCCCTCCTTGATCAGGGTGCCCACGGTGGCCGCGACATCGCCGGAGAGGTCGGGAACGATCGTCAGGTCCAGCTGGCCGTCGTCGACCAGCGCATCGGGGCACAGCGCCTGGCCTCCCCCGGCCTGCCGGCCGTTGCCGATCCCGAGGGCGATCAGGTCGCCTTCCCACGCGAAATCCGGTCCGCGCAGCTTGGCCTGCAGGGGATCGATGCGGCCGAGCCGGGCGATGCCGGTGATCAGGTACGCCAGGCCGCCGAGCATCTTCTTCAGCCCCTCGTCCGTTTCCACCGTCACTTCGGTACCGAAGCCGCCACTGGCCAGGTTCGCGCACCAGTGGGTGCCATCGTCGGCGTCGATGCGCAACAGGTCGAGCGGCGCGGCCACCACCTCGCGAACCAGCTGCAACGCCGCCAGTGGTCCGTCGGGGATGCCGGCTGCCGTGGCGAAATCGTTGGCGGTGCCCAGCGGCACCAGTCCCAGCGAGGGCAGCGCGTCGGCGGTCGCGTCGCGATGCGCCAGCGTGGTGGCGACCTCGCTCAAGGTGCCGTCCCCGCCGGCCGCAATCACCGTATCGACGCCGTCGGCGATGGCCTCGGCGACATAGCGCTCGGCATCGCCGTCTTCCCAGGTGACGCGCACGTCCAGGGCGATGCCCGTCTCGCGCAGGGTCTGCACGGCCGCGCGCAGGTCATCGTCACCGGCGGATTTACCGTTGAGGATCAGGCGCCAGTGCGGTGGGGGCATAGGAGGTTCCTTCGGGGACGCACGAGGATAGCCGCTCTCCTGTAGGAGCGACGTGAGTCGCGACTGCATGCTGTCGCCGCCAGCGAACCTGTCTACCCGAGAACCCTGGGACTGATGATCCGCGGTCGCGACTCACGTCGCTCCTACAACAGCCTTCCCATCGTCATCTTCCCGTCACACACCATCCGTAGTGTGGAAGGCCATAGCAGGGACGATGGGCGGAGGCAGGATCAGCCTCCAATTCTTCCGGGGCGGTGGCGCAGGCCATCGCCCTACTGCTTTGTCAGGCGCCGCGCGCCTCGGCGACCGCGGCGCGCATGCGGGCGATGACATCCGCATAGTCCGGGGCATTGAAGATCGCCGAGCCGGCGACGAAGGCATCCGCGCCGGCCGCCGCGATCTGGCCGATGTTGTCGGCCTTCACCCCGCCGTCGATCTCCAGGCGGATGTCCTTGCCGGTCTTGTCGATCATCGCGCGCACGGCGCGCAGCTTGTCCAGCGCCGACGGGATGAAGGCCTGTCCGCCGAAGCCGGGGTTCACCGACATCAGCAGCACCAGGTCCAGTTCCGGCAGCACCCAGTCCAGTACCTCGACCGGCGTGCCGGGGTTGAGCACCAGGCCGGCCTGGCAGCCGAGCGACTTGATCAGCTGGATGGTGCGGTGCACGTGCTTCGAGGCTTCCGGGTGGAAGCTGATGATGCTGGCGCCGGCCTCGGCGAAGTCGGGCACGATCCGGTCCACCGGCTCCACCATCAGGTGCACGTCGATCGGCGCGGTGACGCCGTGCTTGCGCAGCGCGCTGCACACCATCGGCCCGATGGTCAGGTTGGGCACGTAGTGGTTGTCCATCACGTCGAAGTGCACCCAGTCGGCGCCGGCCTTCAGCACGTTGTCGACTTCCTCGCCCAGGCGGGCGAAGTCGGCGGACAGGATGGACGGGGCGATGATGCAGTTCGACATGGAGGGGCTCACTTGCGCTTGCGCAGGGTCTTGATGCGGTCGTAGGCGGCGTTGATCTCGCCGGCCTTGCGTTCGGCCTGGCGGCGCAGGTCTTCCGCCGCACCGGCCATCTTGTCGGGGTGGTACTGGGAGATCAGGCGGCGGTACGCCTGGTCGATCTCCGCATCGCTGGCGTCGCTCGTCAGGTCGAACACCCGGTACGGATTGTCGCGACTGAGCCTGAACCAGTCCTCGTCGAAGGCATGGCCGATGATCAGCCCCACCAGGCCGCCCAGGGGGTGGCGCATCAGCAGCCAGCCGGCCACGAATCCCAGCAGTTTCCCGTACCAGCGCTTCATCCGGCCCGCCTTCTTCAGCAAGCGGGCATTTTACGGCACACACGGGCCTCAAGCGCCGTACACTACGCGGCCCGGTCCGGTACCTGGCCCCGCAGCCGCGGGTGAAGGGCCTCCCCGGGGCACGGGCGCACGGCCTGCCGCACGCCCCCACGACGCTGTCGCCTCGCTGGTTTCCGGAACTCCCCAAGGAGTGTTTGTGCCCACGACGTTGCTCCAATCCGATCTGCCCGGCCTCACCCTGCGCCATCGCGGCAAGGTCCGCGACGTGTTCGACCTGCCCCGCGACCGCCTGCCCGCCGATGCGCCCGAGGGCGATTGCCTGCTGATGGTGGCCACCGACCGCCTGTCCGCATTCGACGTGGTGCTGCCCGATCCCATTCCCGGCAAGGGCGAGATGCTCTGCCAGATCTCCAATTTCTGGTTCGCCAAGACCGCGCACCTGATGCCCAACCACCTGACCGGCATCGATGTCGCGTCGGTGCTGCCGGCCGGCGTGGATGCGTCGCTGTACGCCAGGCGCGCGGTGGTGACGAAGAAACTCAAGCCCGTGCCGGTGGAGGCCATCGCCCGCGGTTACCTGATCGGCAGCGGCTGGAAGGACTACCAGCGCACCGGCAAGGTCAGTGGGATCGTGCTGCCCGACGGGCTGCGCCAGGCCGAGAAGCTGGCCGAGCCCATCTTCACGCCGTCGACGAAAGCCGCCGTGGGCGACCACGACGAGAACATCGACTTCGACGCCATGGTGAAGACCGTGGGCGCCGAGCTGGCCGAGCGCGTGCGCGATGCCACCCTGCGCATCTACCGCTTTGCCGCCGATTTCGCGGCCGAACGCGGCATCCTGCTGGCCGACACCAAGTTCGAGTTCGGCACGGACCAGGACGGCCGGCTGTACATCATGGACGAGATGCTGACGCCGGACTCCTCGCGCTACTGGCCCGCGGACCAGTACGAGGTCGGCACCAGCCCGCCGAGCTACGACAAGCAGTTCGTGCGCGACTACCTGGAGACGCTGGACTGGAACAAAACGGCCCCAGGCCCATCGTTGCCCGCCGAGGTCATCGAGCGCACGCGCGCCAAGTACGCCGAAGCGCTGCAGAAGCTGGCCGGCATCACGGTCGACTGAGCGCACGCGGCCCTGCAGGAGCGGGCCATGCCCGCGATGCTTTTACGCACACTGGTCGAAGGGCATCGCGGGCATGGCCCGCTCCTACGATGTTGCGATGGCCGGCCCGCCCGTCCTGTCCGGGCTGCGGTATGCTCCATACCCTGCCGCACTGCCATCCTCGGGAGGGATGAATGAACGCGACCGCGCAACGTCCGGTGGACCGCTGGTTCGCCAGCTATTCCGGCGACCACCAGAACGACACCAACCAGCTGATCCATGTCTTCGCCGTGCCCACCATCCTGTGGACGGTGGTGGCGCTGCTGTGGTGCATTCCGGTGTTCGGCACCTGGGTGAAGTCGGGTGCGTGGGCGGCCCTGGCGATGTTCGCCGCCTGGATGTACTACTACAAACTGTCCCGCCCACTGGGCTTCGGCATGCTGGCCATCTTCATTGCGATGGCCTGGCTGACGCGCTGGCTGGAAGCGCTGCTGGGCCTGCAGAACCTGCTCTACCTCGCCATCGCCGTCTTCGTGCTGGCCTGGATCGCGCAGTTCATCGGCCACAAGATAGAAGGCAAGAAGCCCAGCTTCCTGACCGACCTCACCTACCTGCTGATCGGGCCGGTGTGGGTGCTCAGCAAGTTCTATCGGAAGATGGGCTGGAAATATTGAGCGTAGAGCCGGGCTCGCCCGGCTTATGCACGGACTGGATCGCATCGATTTCTCGAGGAGCAGCGGACCAAGCTCCGCTCTACGAACCCACCGCCCGCGCGTCAAGAACGAAGGCCCGTGGCGCATAACCGAAGTCGCGGAGTGCCGGCGTCGCATCGAAGACGAGGTCCTCACGCATGCGGGCCACCGCATCGTCGGTCAGACCCCGCATCAGGCCGGTCATGCGGGCCAACCCCAGTACGGCCCTGAACACCGGCATCGGCACTTCCCACAGTTTTGCGGGCGGGTCCAGCGCCGCCAGCGTACGCGTGACCATGTGGCGATAGGCGAGCGTCTCACCGCCCGGCAGCGCATACGCCTTGCCATGCGTGGCAGGCACGTCCACCACCGCGAGCGCTGCGTGCGCCAGATCGTCCACGTGCACCGGCTGACGCTTTCCGTTCGCGCCACGCGGCAGCACGAAAAAACCCATGCGTCGTCCCATCGCCGCGATGCGTGCCAGCGTCTGGTCGCGTCCCGCCCCATAGACCAGTGTCGGACGCAGCAATGTCGCCGCCGCCCCGTTGGCCGAGGCGGTATCGAAGACGATGCGCTCGGCCGCCTGCAAGCGCGCAACGATGTCGCGTTCGTAGGCGTCGGCCGACGCCTGCTTCGTATCCAGGCTGGTGGAACCGAACGCGACCACGCGTCGCGTGGCGACCTGCCCGCGCGCATACCACTGCGCGAAGCCGTCCAGCGGCCCGGTGCTGAAGACCACGTCGACAGCCTCGGGAAGTCCGCCGACGTTGGCGAACTCGCCGGTCAGCCAGGTCACCCCGCCTGCCGGTGGACGCGGCCCACGCGACACCGCGAACACCTGCCATCCCGCGCCCGCCAGCCGCGCCAGCAGCGCCTCGCCGATCTGGCCGCTGGCACCGAACACCAGCGCGGTCCGCGCCGACGCGTCAGGCATCCGGGCGGGCGTCTTCGTCGACCGCATCGATAGGCTGCGGCGGTTCGCCATCCGGCATCGGCGGCCGCTCGGCCATGTGCAGCGACAGCGCCGCCTTTGCCATCAGGTGCGCACTGATCGGCGCGGTGATGAAAAGGAACGCGGTGATCAGCAGCTCGCGCGGCTGCGGATCCGTGCCGCCCAGCGCGTGGTATCCCACCGAGGCGATCAGCACGCAGCCCACGCCCAGCGTGCTGGCCTTGGTCGGTCCGTGCAGCCGCTTGAAGAAGTCCGACAGCTTCACCAGGCTGAAGGAGCCCACGAGGATGAAGAAGCTGCCCACTGCGAGCAGGAGCACCAGCAGGATGGCGAAGACCCAGCTCATTCGACGATGTCCCGGCGCAGCACGTACTTGCTCAGCACCACCGTGCCCACGAAGCCCAGCATGGCGATGATCAGCGCCGCTTCGAAGTACACCGCCGTGCCCAGGTACATGCCGAACAGCATCAGCTGTGCGATCGCGCAGACATACAAGGTATCCAGGGCGAGGATGCGGTCCGGCACGCTGGGACCGCGCACCAGCCGGTACAGCGCCAGCAGCATGGCCACGCCGACCACGTGCATCGCGCCGATCACCGCGTACATCACCAGGGCCTGCGGGGTCATGGGAAGATCTCCATCAGCGGCGCCTCGTAGCGCGTCTTGATCTGCCGGATCACGTCGTCGGCATCGTCCAGGTTGAGCACGTGCACCAGCAGGTGGCGCCGGTCGTCGGACAGGGCCGCCGACACCGTGCCCGGCGTCAGCGTGATGATGCTGGTCAGCGCCGCGATGCCGTGGATGTTGCCGATGTCCAGCGGCACCCAGATGAAGCCCGGGCGGATCTTCCGTTCCGGCCCCAGCACCTGCAGGGCGACGGTGACGTTGGCCTGCACGATGTCCCACAGCAGCACGCCCAGCATGCGCGGCACGCTGCGCAGCCGGCCGATGCGGGCGAACTCGCGGTCCAGCCGCGCCGCGAACGGCGGGATCACCAGCGCCAGCACCAGCGCCATCACCACCTGGCCGACACTGATCTCGTCATTCATCAGCAGCCAGAAGCAGAACACCGTCACGCTCAACGGCAACGACGGCAACCAGCGCTTGCGCCACGTCGCGGCCATGCTCAGGGCTCCCTCAGGATCGGCAGCGCGGCCCGCACGTGCTCCACGTAGTCGCCGGGCGAGAGCAGTTGCGTGGCCGTGGCGCGCGCGTAGTCCAGCACCGGAGCGGCCGCGATCACCAATGCCACGCCATAGGCGAGCAGCAGCACGATGGCCGCCGTCTCCAGCGGGCGCGACGGCACGTGGGCCATCTCGTGCTCGGGCGTATAGGCTTCCAGCCGATGCTGCCCGGCGTCCGGCCACGGCGCCACGCGCCAGAACAGCCGCGTGCCTGCGCGCGCCAACCCGACCAGCATCATGAAACTGGTACCCAGCACCAGCAGCCACACCCAGAACGTGCGCGGACCGGCCGGCACGGCTTCCAACAGCAACAGCTTGCCGATGAAGCCGGACAGCGGCGGCAGCCCTGCCAGCGACACCGCCGCCACCAGGAACAGCAGGCCGGGCACGGTCTTGTCCGGCAACGCCGCGATCACGTCCTTGCGGTCGCCGGCGCGTCCGCGACGACGGCGGATCAGGTCGGCCAGCAGGAACAGCGCCGCACCGGCGAAACTGCTGTGCACCAGGTAGTACAACCCCGCGCCCACCGTGCCCTCTGTTCCCAGCGAAAACGCAACGAACAGCGTGGCCGCCGACCCCAGTACCAGGTAGGCCGCCAGCGCGCGCAGCCGCGTGGCCGCCAGCACCCCCAGCGACGCCAGCACGAGCGTGGCCGCACCCAGCACCAGCAGCGCCGGCCAGGCGAAGCCCTCCAGCGGCCCCATCGCACCGAAGCTCAGCGTGCCCAGCCGCAACACCGCGTACAGCCCGACCTTGGTCATGATCGCGAACAGGCCCGCCACCGCGGCCGGTGCGTGCGTGTAGGTTTCCGGCAGCCAGAAATACATCGGCAGCAGCGCGGCCTTGGCGCAGAACACCACGAACAGCAGGCCGGCCGCCGCCTGCACCAGCGCCACGTCGTGCGGTGGCAGCTGGGCCACGCGCACCGACAGCTCGGCCATGTTCAATGAACCCAGCAGGCCATACAGCAGGCCCAGCGCGATCAGGAACAGTGTCGATGCCGCGATGTTGAAGGCGACGTAATGCAGGCCGGCACGCATGCGCTCGCCGCGGCCGCCGCTCAGCATCAACCCGTACGATGAGATCAGCAGCACTTCGAAGAACACGAACAGGTTGAAGATGTCGCCCGTCAGGAACGCCCCGTTCAAACCCATCAGCTGGAACTGGAAGAACGCATGGAAGTGCGGCGCGCGGCGGTCCCAGCCCGCACAGGCGTGCAGCAGGCACGCCGCGCCGAGCAGCAGCCCGACCAGCAGCATCAGCGCGGACAGGCGGTCCACCATCAGCACGATGCCCAGGCGCGCCGGCCAGTCGCCCAGCAGGTAGACCGAGACTTCGCCGGACGCTGCCGAGGCGACCAGCATGCAGGCCACGGCCAGCATCGCCGCGATCGAGGTCCACGCCACGATGCGCTGCGGCACCATGCCGAACCGGCGATGCTCGAAGAACAGCGCGATCGACGCGGCGAACAGCGGGATCAGGATGGGCAGGGCCGGCAGGTGGTTCATGCGCGCGGCTCCGTTTCTTCCGCCTTCGCGGCATCGCGGGCTTCCTCATGCCGGCGCTGTTCGCTGGCAAGGAATTCGCGCTCGGCCTTGGAGCCGTCCACGTGGTCGCTGTCGTTGTCGCCACGGCTGCGGATCGCCAGCACCACGGTCACCGCGGTCATCGCGAAGGCGATCACGATGGCGGTCAGCACCAGCGCCTGCGGCAACGGATCGGTGTAATGCGCCAGGTCGGCCGGCACGCCGTCGCGGAGCACCGGCGGCTTTCCCGGCACCAACCGTCCGCCGGAAAAGATCAGCAGGTTGGTCGCATACGACAGCAGCGTCAGCCCGAGGATCACGTCGAAGCTGCGCGCACGCAGCAGCAGGTACACGCCCGCAGCGGTGAGAATGCCGATCGCGCTTGCCATCGCCAGTTCCATCAGCGCAGCTCTCCGGTGCGGGTGGAGCGCTCACCGGGTTCCATCACGCCCAGATGCGATATGCGCGTACGCGACGGGCGGATGGTGCCCATCATCGACAGGATCAGCATGGCGCCGCCGAACACCACCAGGTACACGCCGGTATCGAAGCCGATGGCGCTGGCCAGCGGCACCGTGCCGATCAGCGGGAGTTCCAGGTCCAGGTGTCCGCTGGTCAGGAATGGCACGCCGAAGACCATCGAGGCCACGCCGCTCACGCCGGCCACGATCAGGCCCGCACCGACGCAGCGCACATAGTCGAAGCCGAAGCGCGATTCCACCGAGGCCGCGCCCTGGATGACGTACTGCACCAGCAGCGGCACCGCCAGCACCAGTCCCGCGATGAAGCCGCCGCCCGGCGCGTTGTGACCGCGCAGGAACAGGAACACCGACACGGTCAGCGTCAGCGGAAACATGATCTGCGCAAGATCCGCGGGAACAGGCAGCTTGATCGGCGGACCCGACATCACCTTTTCCGGCGCCATGCGCGCACGTCGCAGCAGCGCGTGCACGATCAACGCGGCGATGCCGAACACGGTGATCTCGCCGAAAGTATCGAAGCCTCGGAAGTCCACCAGGATCACGTTCACCACGTTGGCGCCATAGGCTTCAGGCAGCGAACGCGCCAGCAGTTCGCCGCTGATCGTATCGCCCGGCCGCGTCATCATCTGGTACGCCAGCAGGCCCACGCCGGTACCCGCGACCAGCGCCACCGTGATGTCGCGCAGGCGCCGTCGCGGTGTGCGCTCCGGCGGCGAGCGCGGCGGCAGGTAGTGCAGGCCAAGCAGCAGCAGGACCAGGCTGACCATTTCCACCATCAGCTGGGTCAGCGCCAGATCCGGCGCGGACAGGAACACGAACGCCAGGCTCACCATCAGGCCGGCCCCCCCCAGCACGACCACCGCCAGCAGCCGCTGCCGGTACAGCCGGATCGTCCACACTGCACAGACCACCAGCACCAGCCACAGCAGCCAGCCCAGCAGCGGCATCGGCTGCGACGCGCGCCACTGCAGCGGCGACGTATCGCCTCCGATAAAGGGGGCGGCACCGGCCACCGCCGCGGCCAGCACCAGGCACAGCAGGCTACGCTGCAGGCTGCCGTTGGCCAGGGTGTCGGTGAACCGGCCGGCCAGCGCGTACAACGCTTCCATGTTCCATCGGAACACCTTGCGCCCCAGCGAGCGCCTCACGATGGCATGCAGGTCGAACAGGCGCCGCAACCCGAAGTACAGCGCGATGCCGCCCGCGATGCCGGCCAGGCTCATCAGCAGCGGCGTATTGATTCCGTGCCACACCGCCAGGCTGTAGTCGGGCATGGCCTCGCCGAGGATCGCGGCGGCGCCCGCGTGCAGCGCCGGCGCCACCGTCCACGCCGGGAACATGCCCACCGCCACGCACAGCACCACCAGCACTTCCACCGGGATCTTCATCCAGCGCGGCGGCTCGTGCGGGGTCACGTCCAATGCGCGCGGCCCGCGGCCGAAGAACGTCTCGTAGACGAAGCGCAGGCTGTAGGCCACACCGAACATGCCGTACAGCAGCGCCGCCACCGCGATGCCGTCGCGCATCGCGCGATGTCCGGGGATGTCCAGCGCTTCGGCGAAGAACATCTCCTTGGACAGGAAACCATTGAGCAGCGGGATGCCCGCCATCGCCAGCGACGCGACGATCGCCAGCGCGCTGGTCCACGGCATGTAATGGCGCAGGTTGCCCAGCCGGCGCATGTCGCGGGTGCCGGTCTCGTGGTCGATGATGCCCGCGGCCATGAACAGCGAGGCCTTGAACGTGGCGTGGTTGAGGATGTGGAACACGCCGGCCACCACCGCCATCGGCGTGGAGATGCCGAACAGCAGCGTGATCAGCCCCAGGTGCGAGATGGTCGAGTAGGCCAGCAGGCCCTTCAGGTCGTGCTGGAAGATCGCGTACCAGGCGCCGACCAGCAAGGTCAACGCGCCGACGGTACTGACCACGTAGAAGAACAGGTCGGTGCCCGCCAGCGCAGGGTGCAGGCGCGCCAGCAGGAACACGCCGGCCTTCACCATCGTGGCCGAGTGCAGGTAGGCCGATACCGGCGTGGGCGCAGCCATCGCGTGGGGCAGCCAGAAGTGCAGCGGAAACTGCGCACTCTTGGTGAACACGCCCGCCAGCACCAGCGCCAGCGCCCACGGATACAGCGCACTGCCGCGTATCAGGTCGCCCGAGGCCAGCACCACGTCCAAGTCGTAGCTGCCGACGATGCGCCCGATCAGCAGCACCCCGCCGAGCAGCGCCAGTCCACCGGCGCCCGTGATGGCCAGCGCCATGCGCGCGCCCTCACGCGCATCCTGCCGATGCGACCAGAACCCGATCAGCAGGAACGAGCTGATGCTCGTCAGTTCCCAGAACACCACCAGCAGCAGCAGGTTGCCGGCCAGCACCACGCCCAGCATCGAACCCATGAACAGCAACAGGGAGGCGAAGAAGCGCGGCGCGCTGTCCTGCTGGCTGAGGTAGTAGTGGGCGTACATCACCACCAGCCCGCCGATCGCCAGTACCAGCCCGGCGAACAGCCAGGCCAGGCCGTCCAGCCGCAGGGTGAACGACAGGCCGATCTGGGGAATCCAGGCGTGGTCGGCACGCAGGTCCCAGCCGTTCAACACACTGGGCGTCATCCATGCCAGCAGCACCAGGCCCAGCAGCGGCGCCAGGCCCGCGAGCCATGCGGTGGCGCCGCGCGGGAGACCGCGCGCCAGCGCCACCACCAACGCGAGCACGAACGGCAGCGCCAGCAGGATTTCGAGGAAAGGGATCATCAACCGCCTTGCGTTGCAGGGAATGCGTCATTCGCGAGCAATCGCCCCGAGTTTAACAAACCCGTTCACGGCTGCCTGAGCCGTCATTCAGTCAGGCGAGCAGCGCGATCTCCAGCACCACCCATCCCGCGAAGGCGGCCAGCAACAAGCCGCCTTCCCGGCGGCTGAAGCGCAGGTCGCCGCGCAGCATCGGGTACAGCACCAGTACGAAGGCGATGGCGGCGGGCAGTTCCAGCCGGACGAACGATTCGGGCAGCGCCATGGGGCGGAAGGCCGCCATGCCGCCCACCACCACCAGCAGGTTGAACAGGCTCGAACCGATGACGTGCCCGGCCACCATGTCCCCCTGCCCGCGCCGCGCCGCCATCGCGGCAGCGGCGATTTCCGGCAGCGCGGTACCGATGGCCACCGGCAGCAGGCCGGTCAGCAGCGGCGAAAGGCCCCAGTGGGCGCCGATCACCGGCGCGCCCTGCACGACAAAGCGCGCGCCGTAGTAAAGCAGCACGGCGGCCGCCCCGAAGCGCAGCAGGTTCATCCACAGCACCGTGCGCGTGGCGGCGAAGGCCTCGAGTTCCGCGCGCACGCCCGCGTCCTCGCGCGATGCGCGCGCCAGCAGGAACGCCAGCGCCGCCACGAATCCCAGCAGCAGCGCCACGCCCTCGCCCCGACCCACCACGCCATCCAGGCCGAACACGATGAGCGCCAGCGAGGCCAGCGCGAGCAGCACCAGCAGGGGCGAAAGCACCCGCATCCGCACGAGGATCGGCGCGACCAGAGCGGCCAGACCCAGCGTCAGCCCCAGGTTGACGATGTTGCTGCCGACGGCATTGCCGAGGGCCAGTTCCTGGGAACCCACCCACACCGCGCGGGCGTTGACCGCCAGTTCTGGCAGCGAGGTGCCGAAGGCGATCAGCAGCAGGCCCGCCACGAACGGCGACGCCCCGATGCGCTGCGCCAGGCCCGATGCGCCCTTGACGATGGAGTCGCCGCCCAGCGCCAGCAGCAGCAGGCCCAGCGCGAAATATCCCCAGGCTTCCGTCATCGCCCCGCACTCCCCTCGTGGATAGCGGGGATTCTATGCCGCCCCGCTTGCTCAGGAACAGCCTTCGACGTACTCCACCTGCGGCGACAGGCCCACGCGCCACGAGGTGACCTTGCCAGCTGCGTCGACCTCGAACACCAGCCGGGTCGGCGCCACATCGCCGGCGTCCATGGACAGGTACTGCCCGCCCTGCGTGTACTTGTGCGGCGACGCCTTCAGCGCGCCACCGTAGAGTTTCTGCAGTTCCTCCACGCTCAGGCCGACCTTGCCGCCACCTGGTGCGGTTTCCTTGTCCGTGCCCACGTCGTAGCGAACGAACTTGCCGTCTTCCATCATGAAGGCGAAGTCGGCAGGCCGCGTGATCCACTTCGGCCACAGGTAGTGGCAGGTCGTGCCCTCCATCGGCGCGCCGTTGAGCTCGCCGCCCCAGGCCGCGCGCGCTTCCTCGACGCTGCTGCCCAGTTTCATGTCGCCGTAACCGAGGAAACTCGCCTGGCTGACCGGTCCGGCCGGTGCCGCGGTGTCGTCGGCGGCGGGCGTAGGCGCAGGAGCTTCGGCCATCGGCGTGGCGGTCGCGGTGGTCTGCGGCTCGGCGGTCGCGGGCGCAGCGGCGGGGTCGCGCTGGCACGCGGACAACAGCGTGATCGCCATCACGAGGGGCAACAACGACTTCATCGGTTCTCTCCATTGCACAAACGTGAATCGTAGCGTCGCGGCGTTAAGTCATCGCGAACGTCGCTGTCATCCGCACTACATCACCGCGGCCTAGCCTGCGCGCGCACTCGTCTTCCGCTCGCCTTCCGCTCGCCATGCGCCCGACCAAGACCGACCTCGCCCGCCAGACGCTGCAGACCCACACGGGCGCGCTGGGCATGCGCGAGCGGCGCGCCCTGATCCTCTGCGACGGGCAACGCGACCTGGCCGAACTGGTGCGGCTGTTGGGGCAGGATGCGCCGCTGCTGGTGCAGCGCCTGGTCTCGGCGGGGTATCTGGCGACGCCCTCCACGCAGCGGGCGGTGCAGCCGCCGCCCTCGGGCGCGGTACCCGTGATGCCTTCGACGGGTACGCGTCGCTCGCTGGTGGCGGCCAAGGTCTACCTGTCGGGCATGCTGGAACTGCAGCGCGACCCGGAGGCCGCGCATCATCGCGGCCGACTGCAGGCACGACTGGATGATGAGGCCCTGCTCGAGGCGCTGGCCGATGCCTATCGCTTCCTCGAGGGCCACGTCGCGTCGACGCTGGCCGACCGCATCCGCGAACGTCTCTTCGAAGCACTGCCACACGAGCCGCTGCAGCGCATGCGGGCCCTGCTGGACGCCCGCGCCAACGCGACCGTGTGCTGACGGATCTCAGGCCTGCGACGGCGCGAAATGCCTGCGCAGGCCGGCCCAGCAGGCCTGGTAGTCGCGCTGGCGATGCGCGGCTTCGACCGCCTGCCGGGTGGGACGGATCACCGCGCGCGTCTCGAACATGAACGCCATCGTGTCGAGGATGACATCCGGCTTCGACAGGTCGGCGTTCGACGCCTTCTCGAAGGTCGCCGCATCGGGGCCATGACCCGTCATACAGTTGTGCAGCGACGCACCGCCCGGCGCGAAGCCCTCGGCCTTGGCGTCGTACACGCCATGGATCAGGCCCATGAACTCGCTGGCGATGTTGCGGTGGAACCACGGCGGACGGAACGTGTCCTGCGCCACCAGCCAGCGCGGCGGGAAGATCACGAAGTCCATGTTGCCCACGCCCGCCGTGTCGCTGGGCGAGGTGAGCACCAGGAAGATCGACGGATCCGGGTGGTCGTAGCTGATCGAGCCGATGGTGTTGAAGCGGCGCAGGTCGTAGCGGTACGGCGCGTAGTTGCCGTGCCAGCCCACCACGTCGAGCGGCGAATGGCCGATGTCCGCGCGCCACAGGTGGCCCTGGAACTTGGCGATCAGTTCGAACTCGCCTTCCATGTCCTCGTAGGCGGCCACCGGCGTTTCGAAATCGCGAGGATTGGCCAGGCCGTTGGAGCCGATCGGGCCGAGATCGGGCAGCCGCAGCGCGGCACCGAAGTTCTCGCAGACATAGCCGCGCGCCTCGCCGTCGGGCAGTTCGACCAGGAAGCGTACGCCGCGCGGCATCACGGCGATCTGCTGCGGTTCGATATCGATCACGCCGAATTCGGTGGCGATGCGCAGCCGCCCCTGCTGCGGGACGATCAGCAACTCGCCATCGGCGTCGTAGAAGTAGCGCCCCTGCATCGACCGGTTGGCGGCGTAGAGGTGAATGCCGACGCCGTGCTGGCCTTCCGGCCCGCCGTTCCCCGCCATCGTGTACAGGCCGTCGACGAAGTCCGTCGGCGCCTCCGGCATGGGCAGCGGCGACCAGCGCATCTGGTCCGGCGACACCGGTCCGGCGCTGAAATCGCTGTGCAGGCGGTGCTGCGCGTAGGGCTGGAACGGCCCGTGCATCGCCGCCGGGCGGATGCGGTACAGCCAGCTGCGCCGGTTCTCCGCCCGCGGCGCGGTGAAGGCGGTGCCGCTGAGCTGTTCGGCGTACAGCCCGTGCGCCACCCGCTGCGGCGAGTTGCGGCCTTCCGGCAGCGTGCCGGGAATCGCTTCGGTGGCGAAGTGGTTGCCGAAGCCGGTCTGGTAATCGCCGTCAGTGCACATCTTCATTTTCGATGCCTTCAAAGCCCCTCTCCCGACGGGAGAGGGGTTGGGGTGAGGGGCGATGGTGAGAGGGTCCGGCAGATCGCCTCGACCACCGCTTCCATCTGCGTCAGTACGTCGTTGTCCCAGAAGCGCAGGACAGTGAAACCTTTCGACTCCAGAAACCGGGTTCGCGCGCGATCCGATTCTTCCGAGTGCTGCGATCCATCGACTTCAACCACCAGATCAGCCGACAAGCAGCAGAAGTCGACCGTATAGGGGGGAATGGAATGCTGTCGGCAGAATTTCAGCCCGTCGATGTTGCCTCCACGCAAGACCGAGCACAGCTTACGCTCCGCATCCGTCGAACCACTACGCAGTTCCCGCGCACGCTCGAGGGATCGGGTCGCCATGGGAGGTCTGCGGTGGATCTTCATCGTGGTTCTCCTGCCCCTCACCCCAACCCCTCTCCCGCAGGGAGAGGGGCTTGGAGCGGGAGCCTACAGCACCCCGCGCTTCATCTGGTCCCGCTCGATGCTCTCGAACAGCGCCTGGAAATTGCCCTCGCCGAAGCCCTCGTTGCCCTTGCGCTGGATGATCTCGAAGAAGATCGGCCCCAGCGCGTTCTGGGTGAAGATCTGCAACAGCTTGCGCTGCTTGGTCTCCACGTCGGCGTCGATCAGGATCTTGTTGCGCGCCAGCCGCGCAACGTCCTCGCCGTGGTTGGGGATGCGCTGGTCGATCACCTCGAAGTACGTGTCCGGCGTATCCAGGAACTCCACCCCCGCCTCGCGCATCCTCTCCACCGTCGTGTAGATGTCGTCGGTGAAGCAGGCGATGTGCTGGATGCCCTCGCCCTTGTAGGCGTCCAGGTACTCGTTGATCTGGCTCTTCGGGTCGCTGGACTCGTTGAGCGGGATGCGCACCATGCCGTCCGGTGCGGTCATCGCCTTGGACAGCAGGCCGGTCTTGGCGCCCTTGATGTCGAAGTAGCGGATTTCGCGGAAGTTGAACAACCGCTCGTAGTAGTCCGCCCACTTGGCCATGTTGCCGTGGTAGAGGTTATGGGTCAGGTGGTCGATGAAGGTCAGCCCGAAGCCCTTCGGCATCAGGTCCACGCCGGGCAGGTATTCGTAGTCCGGGTCGTGGATGGTGCCCTTGTCGTCGTAACGGTCGACGATGTAGAGCATGCAGTCGCCGATGCCCTTGATGACCGGCGCGGCGACGGCCTTGGTCAGTTCGTCGGCGGCGTCGAACGACTCGGCGCCGTTCTTCAGCGCCTGCACGCGCGCCCACTCGGCCAGCTTTTTCACCCGGATCGCGAAACCGCAGGCACTGGGGCCGTGCTGGGCCGCGAAGCGGGCGGCGAAGGAGTCCGGATCCTCGTTGATCAGGAACGTACAGTCGCCCTGGCGGTAGGTGCTGATCGGCCGCGTCCTGTGGCGCGCGACCTGGACGAAGCCCAGCTTGCGGAAGTAGTCGTGCAGGTGATGGGCTTGTCCGGCGGGGGCGGCGAACTCGACGAACTCGAAGCCGTCGATGCCCATCGGATTGTCGAACGTCGTGGGCTGCATGCCCAGGTTGGGTTGTGCGTTCATGGGGCACCTCGCTAGGCTTGCAGGAATAAGCTTCAATATAGTTTCAGCTGAAACCACCCACAAGTAGCAGCGCAGCATGAGCCAACCCGCCGATCCCGTCGTTCACGCCGATTTCGACCTCGACCGCCTGTTTTCATACCGGCTGAGCGTGCTGTCCAACCGGATCAGCGGGGCGATTTCCCGCGAGTACCACCGCCGTTTCGGCCTGGCGATCACCGAATGGCGGGTCATGGCGGTGCTGGGGCGCTTCCCGGGCCTGTCGGCCGGCGAGGTGGCCGCCCGGACCGCGATGGACAAGGTGGCGGTCAGCCGGGCGGTGGCCCGCCTGCTGGAGCGGGCGCTGATCCAGCGCGAGATCCACGGCGACGATCGCCGCCGCTCGGTGCTGGCGCTGACCGACGAAGGCTTCCGGGTCTACGACGAGGTCGCACCGATGGTCATCGAGTACCACCAGCGCATGCTGGAACCGCTGACCGAAGAGGAGCGGACGATGCTGGACCGGCTGATCGACAAGCTGGCCGGGGAAGGCGTCAAGCGCATCGAGGGCTGAGCGGCCCGTTTCCGTAGAGCCGAGCTTGCTCGGCTGCGCGATGTACGAACCCGACAGCAGCGGAGCAAGCTCCGCTCCAGGAAAAAACGGCGGCCCATGGCCGCCGTTTTCACTGGACTCCCGCTTGCGCGGGGATGATGCATCGGCAAAGGCGCGCCCTTGGGGCACGCGCCGATGCGTCACTTCACGCCGTGCATCAGGCGCTGGATCAGCGGCGCGATCAGGAACAGCAGCACGCCCGGGATCAACAATGCCCAGAAGCCGAAGGTATAACCGCTCAACGCGGATTCCACGCTCATCCCGCTCTCGCCACTGACGTGGCTGGCGAAGATGCCGGAGAGATTGTTGCCAATCGCGGTGGACAGGAACCAGCCACCCATGCCGAAGCCGACCAGGCGCACGGGCGCCAGCTTGGTCACCATCGACAGGCCGATGGGCGACAGGCATAGCTCGCCGATCGACTGGATCCAGTAGACCGCAAACAGGGTCCAGAACGGGATCTTCAGGCTCTGCGGATCCACCAGGCTGGACAGCGCAAACATCAGCAGCAGGAAGGCCAGGCTGTTGAACAGCAGGCCCAGGCCGAACTTGCGCGGAATCGACGGGTTGTTGCTACCCAGCTTCACCCACAGCCAGGCGAGCAGCGGTGCCATCGTGATGATGGCGATCGAGTTCACCGACTGGAACCAGCCCACGGGGAAGGTCCAGCCACCGAAATCGCGATTGACGATGTTCTGGGCGAGGAAGTTGAACGAACTGCCGGCCTGCTCGAAGAAGCACCAGAACAGCACGTTGAACGCGAAGATGATCAACATGGCGATGGCCATGTCGCGACGCACCGGCCCATCCTTGAAGCCTTCGCGCAGGATCAGCACGCACAGCGCCACGAACAGCGCGGTGAGGATCCACTGGAGGGCACCGGCACCGATCGACAGCAGAAAGTAGATGGCCGGGATGGCGAGCAGCGTGCAGATCGCCGTCACCAGCACGCGGCCGGCTCCCTCGGTGCCCGGCATCGGCCGGCCGATGCCTTCGAGCTGCTTGCGCCCGAACCAGAACCACACCAGCGAGATCAGCATGCCGATGCCAGAGACCAGGAACACGACCTTGTAGACCGGCATGTCCGGCGAGCCGCCCATGATCCGCTCGGCCAGCAGGCCGGTCAGCCATGGCGCGATCATCGCGCCCAAGTTGATGCCCATGTAGAACAGGGTGAAACCGGAGTCGCGGCGATCGTCGCCCTGCAGGTACAGCTTGCCGACCATGGTCGAGATGTTCGGCTTGAACAGGCCGTTGCCCGCGATCACCGTGGCCAGGCCGAGTTTGAAGATGTTCTCGTCCGGCCACATGATCATGAACAGACCCGCCGCCATGACCACCGCACCCAGCAGGATCGAACGCTGGTAGCCGATGACCTTGTCGGCTACGTAGCCGCCGAACAGGGCCGCCGCATAGACCAGCGCCAGGTATGCGCCGTACAGGCGGCTGGCCGGCGCTTCGCCGGCGCTATCGCCGCCGTAGAACTGCGCGACGATGTACAGGGCCAGGGCCCAGCGCATGCCATAGAACGCGAAGCGTTCCCAGAACTCGGTCATGAACAGCATCCACAAGGGGCGCGGATGCCCCAGGAGCTGCTTGAATTCCGGTATCCTTTCCGGCGTTGACGTGTCGACGGCTCCGCTCATGCGGGCTCCCCCTAGAAGAAAGTGGTTCAGGACTCCAATGGCCCGCGCCTTCGGCGCAGGACGCGCGAGGATTACCGACGCGGGCGGCGGGCGTCAAACGGGCCGGCGCCGGCGCGCACGCCGGCCTCCCGCTGTTCAGCGAGCTAAGTGGTTGCGGCAGAAAGGATTTGCTGCGCCCGCGATACGCTCAGCCCGGCGCGTACTCGTAGCTCGCCCCCACGCCCAGTGGCAGCCCCAGCGCCCAATAACCCAGCAGGAACAGCGTCCACGTGCCCAGCAGGGCCAGCGAGTAAGGCAGCATCATGGCGATCAGGGTGCCGATGCCGGTACCGGTGACGTAACGCCGGCAGTAGACGACGATCAGCGGGAAGTACGGCATCAGCGGCGTGATGATGTTGGTGGTCGAATCGCCCACGCGGTAGGCCGCCTGGGTCAGGTCGGGCGATACGCCCAACTGCATCAGCATCGGCACCAGGATCGGGCCGATCAACCCCCACTTGGCCGACGCCGAACCGATCAGCAGATTCACGGCGCCGGTGAGCACGATGATGCCGGCCAGCGTGATGGCCATCGGCAGCCCCAGCGAACGCAGCAGGTCCGCGCCCTCCACCGCCACCAGCGCGCCCAGGTTGGAGTTGCCGAAGGCGGCGATGAACTGCGCGCAGAAGAACGCCATGACGATGTAGTACCCCATGCCGTTCATCGCCTTGGCCATGCCCTGGACAACGTCCCGGTGTGTCTTCACCGTGCCGGCGGCATAGCCGTAGACGATCCCCGGCAGCAGGAAGAACACGAAGATCAGCGCCACGATGGACTGCATCAGGGGCGCAGCGGGCGCCAGCAGCGGATGCGTCTGCGGCGGCACCTGGTCGGCCGCGGCGCGCCACGGGGAATCGTCGCCCGCCAGGCTCCAGGCGAAGAGGGCGAGCGCCAGCGCCATCGCACCCAACGCCCAGGCCAGGCCGCGGTTCTCCGCCGGCGCCACCGCCTCCATCTGCGGCAGCCCCGCCGGATCGCCGTCGATCGGCGCGGCGCGCAGGCGTGGCTCGATCACCCGGTCGGTCAGGAACCAGCCCACCAGCACGATCAGCAGCGTGGAGGCGGTGGTGAAGTAGAAGTTGTTGAGCGGGTTGATCTCCAGCGTCGGCGCGACCACCTGGGCTGCGGTCTGGGTCAGTCCCGCAAGCATCGGATCCAGCGAGGACGGGATGCCTACCGTGGCCGAGAAGCCGCCGGACACGCCCGCGAAGGCCGCCGCGATGCCGGCGAGCGGATGGCGGCCGGCGGCATAGAAGATCACCGCGCCCAACGGGATCACCAGCACGTAGCCCGCATCGACCGCCACATGGCTGAGGATGCCGACCAGGATCAGCATGGGAGTCAGCAGCATGCGCGGCGTGACCGACAGGATCTTGCGCAGCACCGCGTTGATGAACCCGGTGTGCTCGGCCACACCCAGCCCCAGCATCGCCACCAGCACCACGCCCAAGGGTGGAAAGTTCACGAAGGTGCGTACCAGGCCGGCCATGAACCCGGTAAGCGAGGTCCCCGACAACTGGTCGACGATACGGATGGGCTCGCCCGAGCGCGGATCGATCGCACTGAACGACACGCCCGACAGCCACCACGACACCAGCCACACCACCACCATCAGGATCAGGAACAACGCCGCCGGATCGGGCAGACGGTTGCCGGTGCGTTCGATCAGATCGAGCAGGCGGACGGGAACGGAGCGGCGGGCGTCCTGGGCGGGCGGCGTCATCGTCGGGCGTATTCCTGCGGAGTGGGTCGACCGCATCCTACCAGCCCGACGCACGGCGCTTTCAATGCGGCTTCAGATAACGCGCGTCGTCGAACGTGCTGCACCAGTGGGGACGGTAGACCACGATCAGCGCCATCGCCCCGCCGGACAGGAACGCCTCGCCGAACATCATCAGCGGCGTTGCCAGCAGGTAGAACCCGGCGCCCGGCAGCCCCAGCCAGACCGCGGCGAGATGCTTGACCAGGTTGCAGGCCGCGATGACCAGCGCACCGCCCAGGAAGCCCTGCACCAGCACGTACACGAACAGGTGGGGCGGCAGACGGCGTTCGCAGAACCGCGACCACGCCCAGCCCAGCGCCACCGGCAATGCCGCCGTGGCCAGGAAATCCGGGCCAGGTCCCAGCCACGCGTAACCGAACGGCCAGGCCACCAGCGAGGCGACCGCCAGCGCCCACAGGGCGAACGCCGGGCCGAACATCAGCACCGCCACCATCGCGCCGGTGAAGTTCAGCTGCACGCCGGCCAGGCCATGGGTGTTGAACACGCGCAACAGCACCAGCGCCATCGTCGCCATGCCCAGCACGCGCTGGGCTTCGGCGTCGCCCTGCAGCTTGTGCCAGGGCAGCCGGAGCGCGGCCAGCGCCAGGACCGCCAGCGCTGACGCGCCCGACAGCCACTGCAGCGCGGCCATCACGTCCATCGGTCAGCGGCCGGGTCCGATCGAGGTGCGCACGTCGAACAGCTCCGGGAAGAACGTCAGCTCCAGCGCCTGGCGCAGGAAACCCACGCCACTGGAACCGCCAGTGCCGCGCTTGAAGCCGATGATGCGCATCACCGTGCGCATGTGGCGGAAGCGCCAGAGCTGGAACTGGCTCTCCAGGTCCACCAGATCCTCGCACAGCGAATACTCGCGCCAGTAGCGGTCGGTGTCCTCGTAGATCGCTTCGAACACCGGCAGCAGGGCGGTGTCGGCGGCGTGCGACTGCCGCCAGTCGCGTTGCAGGTGCCGCGCGGGGATGGCGTGGTTCCAGCGCGCGAGGTACATCAGGAACTCGTCGTACAGGCTGGGCGCATCCAGCACGGCCTCCAGGCCGGCATGCCCCTCGGGGTCGTGCGCGAACACCTTCAGCATCGCCGCGTTCTTGTTGCCCAGCAGGAACTCGATGGTGCGGTACTGCAGCGACTGGAAGCCCGACGACGGCCCCAGCAGGTCGCGGAAACCCATGTATTCCGAGGGCGTCAGCGTCTCCAGCACCGACCACTGTTCGGTCAGCTGGCGCATCACCTGCTTGGCGCGCGCCAGCACCTTGCGGCACTGCCAGACCTGGTTTTGCTGGAGGAAACCGATGGCGGCGCGCAGCTCGTGGATCATCAGCTTCATCCACAGCTCCGAGACCTGGTGCTGCACGATGAACAGCATCTCGTCGTGGTGCGGCGGGTCGGAGACCGGGTGCTGCGCGGACAACAGGCGGTCCAGCTGCAGATAGCCGCCGTAGCTCATGCGGCCCGAGAGGTCGGTGTGGATGCCCGCTTCCAGCGGGCGCTCGTTCTTTTCTACGGCCATCCGTCGATCAACCGGGGCACCGCCCTGGGGGCGGCGGGGGCGCCAGCGTAACCGATGCCGGCGTGCGACCCCGGCAAGGCGATGGAAAACCGGCACTTATGTCATGCCCATGCAATGCGTGTACCACAGGCTTGGGCTACATTGCGCCGGCCGGGGGCGGATCCGCCCCCGACAGGGGGCGGCATCCAATCCACTGAGGGAGAACCCGTTACATGGAAATGCCACGGGGCCGCCTTGCGGCCGTGTTCGCGTCTTTGGCCCTGCTCTTCGCCGCGTCGTCGGTGCAGGCGCAGGTGGTCATCAGCCAGGTCTACGGCGGCGGCGGCAACAGCGGCGCCACGCTGAAGAACGATTTCATCGAGCTGCGCAACAACGGGCCCACGGCGGTCGATCTGACCGGCTGGAGCGTCCAGTACACGTCCTCGGCCGGCACCAGCTGGGGTAGCCGCACCCCCCTCAGCGGCACGATCCCCGCCGGCGGCTTCTACCTGATCCAGCAGGCGCAGGGCGCCGGCGGCACGGTGGACCTGCCCACGCCCGATGCCACCGGCACCATCGCCATGAGCGGTACCGCCGGCAAGGTGGCGCTGAGCCGCAGCACCACGGCGCTGACGGGCGCCTGCCCGACCGCCGATGCGAACGTGGTCGACTTCGTCGGCTTCGGCAGCGCCGCCAACTGCTTCGAAGGCAGCGCACCCACCGGCACGCTGAGCAACACCACCGCCGCGCTGCGTGGCGGCGATGGCAGCATCGACACCAACAACAACGGCGCCGACTTCGCGGTCGGCGCGCCGAATCCGCGCAACAGCGGCGCCGAGCCGCCGGAACCGCCGGATCCGCCGCTGGCGCTGACCATCGCCCAGATCCAGGGCAACGGCCTGCTGTCGCCGCACAACGGTAAGCGCGTGGTAACCGAGGGCATCGTCACCGCGCTCAAGTTCAACAACGGCTTCTTCCTGCAGGCCGCCAACGACGATGGCGACCCGGCCACGTCCGACGCCGTGTTCGTATTCACCAGCAGCGCACCGCCCGCCACCGCCGCGGTCGGCAACCGCGTGCGCGTGACCGGCACGGTCGAGGAATACACCCCGTCGTCCAATCCGCATCAACTGGCGATCACCGAGATCGTCACGCCGACGGTGGAGGTGCTGGAAACCGGCGTCGCCCTGCCCGCCGCGATCGAACTGACCGCCGCCGAGCTGGGCCCCGACGCGCTACCCGGAACGCTGGAGCGGCTGGAAGGCATGCGCGTCAGCGTGACGCAGTCGGTGGTGATCGCCCCGTCCGGTGGCAGCATCGACGAGAACGACGCGCTGTCCTTCAGCGATGGCGTGTTCCATGTGGCCCTGCCCGGCGTGGCGCGGCCGTTCCGCGAGCCCGGCATCGCGGTGATGGATGCCGTCACCCTGCCGGCCGGCAAGAATCCGCCGCGCTTCGACACCAACCAGGAACGCCTGATGGTGCGCAGCCGCGGCCAGGTCGGCGCGCAGCCGCTGTCGGTCGACACCGGGGCGGAGGTCGCCGGACTTCTCGGCGTACTGGACTACTTCGCCGGCACCTGGGCGCTCCTGCCCGACGTGGCCGCGCCGCCGGCCGTCAGCGGTGGCCGCCTGCCGGAAGCCGTCAACGACCCCCGCTACGACGAAGTCACCGTCGGCAGTTTCAACCTGCTGCGCCTGTTCGACGAGGTCAACGACAGCAACGGCGCAGTGACGCTGACCCCGGAAGCGCTGGACAAGCGGCTGGCCAAGGCGGCACTGGCGATCTGCGACTACCTGAAAGCCCCGGACATCCTGGGCGCGGTGGAAGTGGAGAACCTGCGCGTGCTGCAGCTGCTGTCCGAACGCATCGACGCCACCTGCGCCGCGCGCCCGGGCTATGTGCCGTACCTGCAGCCGGGCAACGATGTGGGCGGCATCAACGTCGGCTTCCTGGTTAGCTCGCGCCTGACCGCCGACGGTGTGGCCCGCGTCGAGGTGCTGGACGTGGCGCAGTTCGGCAAGGAGACCACCCTTGCCAACCCGAACGGCACCACCAGCCTGCTCAACGACCGTCCGCCGCTGCGCCTGCGCGCCCGCGTACACCAGGACGCGACGTCGAGCTATCCGCTGACGGTGATCGTCAACCACCTGCGTTCGCTCAACGACATCAACGACACCCTGCCCGGCAGCAGCGGCTGGGCCACCGGCGGCGAGCGCGTGCGGGTGAAGCGCGGCGCCCAGGCGGTCTACCTGGCGCAGCTGGTCGAGGAGATGCAGCAGGCCAACCCGGACGAGAAGATCGTGCTGGTCGGCGACTTCAACGCGTTCGAGTTCAACGACGGCTACGTGGACGTGATGGGCATCATCCGGGGCGACGCCGCGCCGGAGGACCAGGTGCTGACCTGGATGCCCAGCCCGCTGACCGTGCCGCTGGTGGATGGGTCGCAGCTGATCGCCGATCCGGCGCAGCGCTACTCGTATTCGTTCGAGGGCAACGCCCAGACGCTGGACCACGTGCTGGTCAACGAGTCGCTGGTGATGGATGCCGCGCTGCGCGTGGACCACGCGCGCATCAATGCGGACTTCGGCGTGGACAACTTCGGTGATGCCACGCTGGCCGTGCGTTCGTCCGACCACGATCCGGTGCGCCTGAGCATCCGCGTGCCGTCCTTCGCCCGCGCCGACCTGTCGGCGACGGTGTCGGCCGACCGCGCCGACGCCAACGTCGGCGACACCGTGCGCTACACCGCCACCGTCCGCAATGCGGGCCCGGGTGCGGCATCGCCGGCGGCGTTCGCGTTCGTGTTCTCGGCCGAGCTGTCGCCGTCGCTGGCTACGCTGCCGGCCGGCTGGAGCTGTGCGGCACCGGAAGTCTCCGCGGGCACCACCCGCGTGGCCTGCACCGTGCCGTCGCTGGCGGTCGGTGACGAAGCGACGTTCGTGGTCGATGCCATCGTGCCTGCCAGCGCCGCGGGCGCCACGCTCGGCCTGGGCGTGTCGGCCAACTCCACCGTGCTCGACCCGGCCAACGGCGACAACACCGCTGCCGTCTCGGTGGCCGTGGCCACGCTGCCGCAGACCCGCGCCGACCTGTCGGTGCAGCTGCTCGGTGCCGCCCTGCCGCTGCGTCGCGGCACCATCGCCACGCTGCTGGTGCCGGTGCGCAACGCCGGGCCGGATGCGGCCGAGCAGGTGACGGTGCGACTGAGCAGCAACGTCGATGCCCGCTACGCTGCCGTCGCCGCGCCCCGCGGCTGGTCCTGCACCCGCGTGCAGGACACTCCGGAAGGCGCCGCCGCCGACTGCAGCCGCAGCGGTGCCATGCCGCGCGGCGTGCAGACGCTGGCCTTCGCGCTGGTGGTGCCGGGCAAGCCCAAGCGCGGTACCGCGCTGGAGTTCGACGCCACCGTCAGCAGCACGACGACGGACCCGAACCCGGCCAACAACCACGATCGGCTGGTCCAGCGCATCCGCTGAACTTTCCCGCCATCAGGAGGGTCGACAGGGGCGCGGGCAACCGCGCCCTTTGTCGTTTGCGCAGGCCGCGACGTGCATCACGTCCGTGCGCAGGCGGTCTGCCGCCGCACGACAGTCGCCCAAGCCGCTGTTTCAGCACCGGTTTCACCACGGGGCCCGCGCCATCCACCCCCGTCTTGTTGCATTGCACGACAGCTGCTGGACGCCCAGCTCCTAAAATTACATTTGAAACCAATTCCGCCGGCCGACGAGAACACCGTCCAGATGAGCATCGCCGCAAGCTTCGAGATCGAATACCTCCAGTACCTGGGCCCCGACGGCACCCTGGTACGCAACGACCTGCCCGAGGCCGGGCGCGACGTCGCCCGCCTGCGCGAGCTGTTCAAGCAGATGCTGTTCGTGCGCACCTTCGACACCAAGGCCATCGCCCTGCAGCGCACCGGCAAGCTGGGCACCTACGCCGCCTGCCTGGGCCACGAGGCCACCCACGTCGGCATCGGCGCCTCGATGCGCCCGGGCGATGTCTACGCACCCAGCTACCGCGAGTACGGCGCCATGTTCATGCGCGGGGTGAAGCCGCGCGACGTGCTGATGTACTGGGGCGGCGACGAGCGCGGCAGCGATTTCGACCGCGACAGCGATGCACGCAACGATTTCCCCTTCTGCGTGCCGATTTCCACGCAATGCCTGCATGCCGCCGGTGCGGCGCTGTCGTTCAAGCTGCGCAAGCAGCCGCACATCGCGGTGGCGACCTGCGGCGATGGCGGTTCGTCGAAGACCGACTTCTACGCCGCCCTGAATTCCGCCGGCGCCTACGAACTGCCGCTGGTGCTGGGCGTGATCAACAACGGCTGGGCGATCTCCGTGCCGCGCAGCGCGCAGACCGGTGCGCAGACGCTGGCGCAGAAAGGCCTGGCCGGCGGCCTGCACTGCCTGCAGGTGGACGGCAACGACCTGATCGCCGTGCTCGAAGGCATGCGCCGTGCCAGCGAGCGCGCCCGCAAGGGCCAGGGCGGCACGGTGATCGAGTTCGTCACCTACCGCCTGTCCGACCACACCACGGCCGATGATGCGCGCCGCTACCGTGACGACGCCGAAGTGAAGGCCGGCTGGGAACGCGAACCGATGACGCGCCTGCGCACCTGGCTGACCGCGCAGGGGGCCTGGAGCGAGGCCGACGAGGCCGCGTGGAAGGACGAGTGCGGTGCGCGCGTGGACGAGGAGGTCAACGCCTACCTCAACACGCCGGTGCAGCCGGTCGAGGCGATGTTCGACTACCTGTACGCCGATCCGCCGCCGGAACTGTTGCAGCAACGCGCCGCCGCGATCGCCGCGGAGGGCCGCCCATGAGCACTGTGATGAAGCCTGATAACAAGACTGTGGGAGCGACGTCGGTCGCGAAACACGACGCCGTGGCCACCCCCACCGCCATCACCCTGATCGAAGCCATTACCCAGGCGCTGGCCTGGGAGATCGCCCACGATGAGTCCGTGCTGGTGCTGGGCGAGGATGTGGGCGTGAACGGCGGCGTGTTCCGCGCCACCGCCGGCCTGCAGCAGAAGTTCGGCCCCGAACGCGTGCTCGACACGCCGCTGGACGAGACCACCATCGCCGGCCTGACCATCGGCCTCGCCGCGCAAGGCATGAAGCCCGTGGCCGAAGCGCAGTTCGACGGCTTCGTCTACCCGATGGTCGACCACATCATCTGCCACGCCGCCCGCCTGCGCACCCGCACGCGCGGCCGCCTGCACTGCCCGATGGTGCTGCGCGTGCCATGGGGCGGCGGCATCCGCGCGCCGGAGCACCACAGCGAGGCCAACGAGGCCATCTTCACCAACGTCCCCGGGCTGCGCGTGGTGATGCCGTCCTCGCCGCAGCGCGCCTACGGCCTGCTGCTGGCGGCGATCCGCGACCCGGACCCGGTCATCTACATGGAGCCCAAGCGCATCTACCGCCAGTACAAGGAAGTGGTCGCCGACGACGGCGAAGCGCTGCCGCTGGACGTGTGCTTCGTGCTGCGCGACGGCACCGACGTGACCCTGGTGACCTGGGGCGCTCAGGTCAAGGAGGCGCTGGAAGCCGCCGACAAGCTGGCCGGCGAAGGCATCAGCGCAGAAGTCATCGACGTGGCCACGCTGCGTCCGCTCGACTTCGACACCATCGCCGAATCGGTGGCCAAGACCGGCCGCTGCGTGATCGTGCACGAAGCGCCGCGCACCGCCGGCTTCGGCGCCGAGATCGCCGCCCGCCTGGCCGAGCACTCCATGTACGACCTGCTGGCCCCGGTCGAGCGCGTCACCGGCTACGACACCCACATTCCGCTGTTCCGCCTGGAAATGAAGTACCTGCCCAGCGTCGACAAGATCGTCGCCGCGGCCAAGCGGGCGATGGCGGCCGGCTGATGCGGGCCGGCGACACCGTCGCCCTCCAACACGAACTGGGCGACTGGTGGTGGTGCACGCATGCGGACGGCCGCAGCGGCTGGCTGCCGGCGCGCGACCTTGACCTGATCAACGATACGATTACCGAAGAGACATCCGAATGAGCGAGAGCAAGACCTTCCACCTTCCCGACCTGGGCGAAGGCCTCCCGGACGCGACCATCGTCGAGTGGTTCGTCAAGGAAGGCGACGTGATCCGCCTGGACGAACCGCTGGTGTCGATGGAGACCGCCAAGGCCGTGGTCGAAGTGCCGTCCCCGGTCTCCGGCAGGGTGGTAAAGCTGGCCGGTGCCGCGGGCGATGTCGTCGTCACCGGCAGCATGCTGGCCGTATTCGAGCCCGACGCCAACTTGCCGCAACGCGCGGAAGGCCAGGACACCGGCCATCACCACGGTCCGCCGAAGTCCACCGTGGGAGCGACGTCAGTCGCGAACCCTACGCCCGATGCAGCCTCTATCGCGACTGACGTCGCTCCCACGGATGCCGAAGCCGACGCCGGCACCGTGGTCGGTGCCATGCAGTCGTCCAATGCCGTGCACACCGAACAGGCGATCGCCGTCGGCGGCGTCAAGGCCATGCCGGCCGTGCGCGCGATGGCGAAGAAGCTGGGCGTGGATCTGTCGCGCGTGCGCGCCAGCGGCGCCGACGGCGCAGTGACGATGCAGGACGTGAAACAGGCCGCCGCAGACGGGTCCGCGCGCGGCGCCACGGCCGCCGCACCCGCACGCACCACCGCGCCGGTCGCCGCGGCGGCACCGGTCGCGAACCCGCAGCGCACTACACTGTCCGCCACCGGCAAGCCGATGCGCACGCAGCCGCCGGGCGTGTCCGTCAGCGGCCAGCCCGAACAGCTCAAGGGCGTGCGCCGGAACATGGCGCGCGTGATGGCCGATGCGCACGCCAAGGTCGTGCCGACCACGCTCAGCGACGACGCCGACATCCACGCCTGGACGCCCGGCAACGACATGACCGCCCGCCTGGTCCGCGCCATCGTGCGCGCCTGCAAGACAGTGCCGGCGATGAATGCGTGGTTCGACGGCGACAAGCTGACCCGCACGCTGCATCCGCACGTGGACATCGGCATCGCCGTGGACACCGACGACGGCCTGTTCGTGCCCGCGCTGCGCAATGCGGACCTGCTGGACGCGGGCAGCGTGCGCGAAAGCATCAACCGGCTGCGCGCGCAGGTGGAAGACCGCAGCATTCCGCCGTCCGAGCTGACCGGCTACACGATCTCGCTGAGCAACTTCGGCATGTTCGCCGGCCGCTACGCGACTCCGGTGGTGGTACCGCCGTGCGTGGCCATCGTCGCCGCCGGCCGCGCCCGCCACCAGGTCACCCCGGTGATGGGCGGCTTCGAATCGCACAAGGTCATCCCGCTGTCGGTGACCTTCGACCACCGCGCCTGCACGGGCGGCGAAGCCGCGCGCTTCCTGAAGGCGCTGATCGACGACCTGGCCTTGCCCAGCTGACCTTCGGCGAGGGTGCAGGATCCACCTCCCTTGTAGGAGCGCCCCATGGGCGCGAGGCTTTCGTCGCTGCGCCAAGGGTAGAAGCGTCGCCCCCATGGGGCGCTCCTACAAACGAACCATGACGATGGAGACTTCGCATGAGCCACCGCAGCCGTCTGGCCGGATTCATCATCGACAGCCAGGTCGACGACCTGCCCGCCGCCTCCGCGTTCTGGAGCGCCGCGCTCGGACTGAAGGTCACGCACCCGGATGACGGCGATCTTGGCATCTACGACAAGTTCGAACCCGGCCCGGGCGGCCTGCACATCGAAGTGCAGAAGGTGAAGCACGAGGCGCGCGTGCATCTGGACATCGAGACCGACGACATCGACGCCGAAGTCGCGAGGCTGGAGGCACTGGGCGCCAAGCGCGTGCAGCATGTGCGCAACCGCTGGTGGGTGATGGAAGCCCCCACCGGGCATCGGTTCTGCGTGGTGCCGATGGATGAGGACAGCACGCGAAGCGAGCCCAACCGCTGGCCCTGACCACCTTCAGTGCGCGAGCACGGCTTCTTCTTTCCAGAAGGCCAGCAGGCGCGTCAGACCCGAGGATGCAGCGGACTCGTCTTCCAGCCACGGAATCTCGCGACGCCAATGCGATTGGCTGAGCTGCTGCACCAGCGTCTGCGGTGCGGTGGCGAAGCCCATGTGCCAGCGCTGGAACAGGCGCTTTTCCACCCTGCCCTGCTCAAGGATCTCCAGCCGATGGTGCTGGCTGGCGCGCTCGATGCGGACGTAGATCTGCTCCACGTCCGCGCGCGTTCCTTCCAGGTACTGCACGAAGCGCTGACCGCCCTGCAGGAGTGCGCCGGTCACGTGGGCCAGCTCGTTCGCCACGCGCGCATCCAGCAGCAACCGGTCGAGATCATGCGCATCCAGCGGACGCGTGGCCTGGCTCTGATAGACCAGGGCGTGAAGAGGGGCCACAGACGTTCCGTTGTCGCGAAAGGAAGCGAAGCATAGCGCAGCGGATCACATGAACGGCGTGCGCCCGCGCCGCTATTTTCGTTCAGTCTCGCTGCGCTCGCGCACGGCCTTGAATTCTGAACCGTTCAGCCAGCGGGGCCATGCATCGCTGTCCGCGATCTCACGGCCAAGCGCGTACAGCAGCGCCACATCCTGCGCCTGGCCGCGGGCGTCCCACGACGATGTCCAGGCATCGCACGGCTGGTGATAACAGCGGGCGAAGTAGGCATCGCGCAGCGCCTTTCCGCCCGCGACACCGCCATCGATTCGGTCGAGTCCCGCGCCCACGGTGATCGCGGGAACACCGGCGCGCGCGAAGGCGAAGTGGTCCGCGCGGTAGAAGAAGCCGGCTTCCAGGTTGGGATCCGGTGAGTACGTGCGCCCGTGGGCTTCCGCCACGCGTTTCAGGTCGTTTTCCAGCGACACGCGACCGTGGCCCCAGGAGGCGATATCACGCGTAGGACCATCGGGGCTGAGCATTTCGATGTTCAGCACGGCCGCGGTCTTGGCCAGTGGCACGAGTGGATTCGCCGCGTAGAACGTCGCGCCCTGCAGACCCTTCTCTTCGGCCGTCAGCGCCATGAACAGTACGGTCCGCCGCGGCCGCGGCCCGGCGGCGAACACGCGGGCCAGTTCCATCACCGCCGCGACACCGGTGGCGTTGTCGACGGCGCCGTGGCGGACCGTATCGCCTGACCCGTCGGGCTCGCCGACGCCGAACGCATCCCAGTGCGCGGAATAGATGACGGCCTCATCGGGGCGCCGCGCCCCCTCCAGCCGGCCGATGACGTTCCGGGTGACCACCTGATCGCGCCCGACGTCGAACGCGGCGGACAATGTGGCGTCGCCGAGCGGCACAGGGGTGAACGCTTTGGTCTGCGCGCGACGCTTCTCCACTTCGAAGTCCAGCCCCGCACGCTTGAACAGCGACACGGCCAGATCGCGCTGCATCCAGCCCCGCAGCAACGTGTGGTACGTCGCCGCGTCGGGACGCGGGATGTCGAACACCGGCGACAGCCCCGAGGCGCGCACCGTCGCCCACCCGTAGGCGGCGGGCGCGGTCTCGTGCACGATCAGCACGCCCGCGGCGCCCTGGCGCGCGAGCTCCTCGTACTTGTAGGTCCAGCGTCCGTAGTAGGTCACGGCGCGCCCTTCGAACGCGCCCGGTGCGTCGGCCTCGAAATCGGGATCGTTGACCAGCACCACGGCGACCTTGCCTTTCAGGTCGGCGCCCTTGTAATCGTCCCAACCGCGTTCGGGTGCGGTGATGCCATAGCCGACGAACACCAGGGGCGCGTCCACCAGCGCGACACGATCGACCGGGCTCAGGCTCTGCAGCACCACGTCATCACCGTTGGTCAGCGTCTGCGTTTCGCCACCGATGCGCAGCGATGCGTTTACCGCGCCCTCCACCTGCGCACGCACCAGCGGCACGTCCTGGGTCCAGGTGCCCCGTTCGCCACCGGGCTGAACCCCGGCCTTCTTCAGCTCGTCCACCACGTAGGCGATCGTCTTCTCTTCACCGGGCGTGGCCGGTGCCCGGCCTTCGAACGCGTCCGAGGCCAGCACGCGCACATGCCGCGAGAGATGGTCGGGGTTGATGCCTCCACCCGGGATGTCGGCGGCGAAGGCGGGAAGGAAGCCCAGCGGCAGGAGCAGAAAAGGAACGGCGCGTTTCATGGACTCCACCTCATTCTATCAGCGCCCCGAGTCTAAAGGATCGCTGTAGACCCAGCGCCTCACGGCCGCCCACGATCCAGCCACACGCCCAGGCCTTGGGCATTGAGTTCGATGTCCATCGCAAGCAGGCGCAGTACGTCCTCGTCTGCCAGCGGCACCTGCTGGGCATGGGCGCGCTCGAGGTACAGCGCCGACAACGCGGCGGCGATGCAGCGATGGCGATCCGCGCGCCCGTCGCAGGCATCGGCAATGGCCACCATCGCATCGATCTGTTCGTACAGCGACTGCGCCAGGCGCGGCACATCGGATACGGGCCCGTAATGGGTCAGGTACATGGCCTCGGGCGCTCGATCGACCATGCGCGCAATGCTGGCCTTCAGCGCCTCGGGTTCGAACTGCACCGGTGTGGTCGTGGGCAGGATGAAGGCACCTTGCGGTCCGTCCAGCTCGCGATACGAGAGCCCGAACGTGTCCCCGGTGAACCAGCTGCGGCTGCGCGCGTCCCAGATGCAGTGATGGTGGCGCGCATGGCCCGGCGTATCGATGCACTCCAGCGCGCGACCCGCCAGCATCACCGTCTCCCCGTCCTCCACCACGCGCACGCGCGCCTCCGACACGGGTTGGAGGGTGCCGTAGCTGCGCTGCATCTCCTCTTCGCCATAGACGGCGGTGGCGCCGGCGATGAGCTTTTCCGGATCGATGAGGTGCGGCGCGGCGCGCGGATGCGCGACCAGGGTGGCGTTCGGCAGCTGCTGCATCAGCAAGCCGGCCCCGCCCGCATGGTCCAGGTGCACATGGGTGACGATGAGCAGGTCGACGTCCGCGGGCGTGATGCCCGCGTGCTGCACGGCCGCCAACAGGTGCGGGACCGAATGATTCGTGCCGCAATCGACGAATGCACCCCGCCCGTCCTCGACGATCAGGTAGGCGGCGTCGAAATGGTCCCGCTGGAACGCGGTGTCGATGGTGTGGATGCCGTGGAGGCTCATCCGCGGGCCTGTGTGGGGACGGATGGACCGATTCTAGTCCCGGCGTCGCGCTGGCACGACCCGCCTTTGGTGGAACACGCCGTCCTCGCGGCTCAGCCGCGCGACAGCCACCAGCCGCGTAGCGGTACCGCCAGTGTCAGCACGAACAGGAAAGCACCGTACGCCACCAGCGTGGCCAGCACCTGTTTCCAGATCGCGCCCGTGCCGACGTCGGACGCGCCCAGCGCATAACCCCACTGCATGCCGATGAAGCTGAGCACGAAGGCCACCGCCAGCGCCGCGAGATCGAAGCCCTTGCGGCGTGCGGTGCGCGGCTGGCGCGGGAACAGCCAGTACAACGATCCCAGCAACAGGAACCACGGCAGGAACAGGACGACCGCCAGGTACGGCATGACTCAGGCCTCCGCGGCGCGCAACGCGGCCAACGCCGCAAGCACGTCGCCGGCGGGGACCTGCAGCACGATCTCCGGCGTCTCCATCGCATCGGCCTGCTCGGCCTGCTTCAGCACGCCGATCAGCTTGCCGGCATCCTTCGGCGAATCGAAGCCGTTGCTCTGCACCAGCACGTTGCCCTCGGCGTCCGTGAGCTTGAAGTAGAAGCGGCCGTCGGTATCGCGATACTGCTTGAACGCCGGCAGCGCGGCTTTCGATGCCGTGGCCTTCGCCTCGACCACCGGTTGCTGCGAGAGGTCGCGCAGGCCCACCGCATGGCGCAGCTCGGCCAACAGCGGCGTGGCATAGCGCTCGCGCAGGCGACGGGCGCCATCGCGCAGGATGGCTTCGATGTCGGCCGGCTTGGCCATCAGCGCTTCGTACTTCTCGCGCAGCGGGGCGATTTCCGCATCGATGCGCTCGAACAGCTGCTGCTTGGCGTCGCCCCAGCTGATGCCGTCGGCGAACTTCTGCGCGAACGCGCGCGTTTCCTCGGCGCTGCCGAAGGCCTGGTACAGCTGGAACAGCGCCGAACCCTCGGTATCCTTCGGCTCGCCGGGGCCGCGCGAGTCGGTCAGGATGGAGAACACCAGCTTCTTCAGTTCCTCGCGCGGCGCGAACAGCGGGATGGTGTTGTGGTAGCTCTTGCTCATCTTGCGCCCGTCCAGGCCGGGCAGCGTGGCCACGTTGTCGTCCACCAGCGCCTCCGGCAGGGTGAAGTACGCCTTGCCGTACACATGGTTGAAGCGCTGGCCGAAGTCGCGCGCCATCTCGATGTGCTGGATCTGGTCGCGACCCACCGGCACCTGGTGCGCGTTGAAGATCAGGATGTCCGCGGCCATCAACACCGGGTACATGAACAGCCCGGCGGTCACGCCGGCATCGTCGTCCTCGCCCTCGGCGCGGTTCTTGTCCACCGCCGCCTTGTAGGCATGCGCGCGGTTGAGGATGCCCTTGCCCGCCACGCAGGTCAGGAACCAGGTCAACTCGGTGATTTCGGGCACGTCGCTCTGGCGGTAGAACCAGACCTTGTCCGGCTCCAGGCCACAGGCCAGCCAGGTCGCCGCGATCTCCAGCGTGGAGCGCTGGGTGCGCGCCGGGTCCTGGGCCTTGATCAGGCTGTGCAGGTCGGCCAGGAAGTAGAAGCTCTCCGTGTCCGCGGCACGGCTGGCGGCCACGGCGGGGCGCACCGCACCCACGTAGTTGCCCAGATGCGGGGTGCCCGAGGTGGTGATGCCGGTAAGAACGCGGGTGGTCATGTGCGAAGCGGGGGAATGCGGGAAAGCGGCCAGTTTACCGGCTGAGGCCAGGCGATGCCGGGAGCGGCCCTGCGACAAGGCGTCGCAGGCGCGGCCCACTGGCGGCTTAACCGGCGCAGGCATCGCCGTTCCAGGCAACCCCACTGCCACCGACGATCCGTTCCCAGCATCGTCCCCACCTGGAGAACGGACATGCTGCATCGTTTCCTTGCTTCCCTGGCCACGCTGGCGTTGCTCGCCGCGTGCGCTCCCGCCCACGCGCGCCCGCTGGTCGATGTCGCCGTGGTCGATCGCGACAGCGGCCAATGGCTGCAGCAGTATCCGCACCGGGGCGACCTCTGGGTCGCGGGTACGCCGGGCCACCGCTACGGTGTCCGCCTGACCAATACCACCGGCGAACGCGTGCTGGTGGTGCTGTCGGTCGATGGCGTCAACACGATCACCGGCCAGACAGCGCACCCGTCGCAGGCCGGCTACGTGCTGGAACCCTGGCAGACCGCGGAGATCACCGGCTGGCGCAAGTCATTGGACGATGTGGCGCAGTTCGTGTTCACCGATCTCCGCGACAGCTACGCCACGCGCACGGGACGGCCGCGGAATGTGGGCGTCATCGGCGTGGCCGCCTTCCGCGAGGCCCGCACCTACCAGTATCCGTCCCATGGAGCGCCCCCCATTGCCCGTGGCAGCAGGGAGAAGCGCGCGGAATCCGCTGCGCCCGCCGCGTCTGCAGGGAGCATCGTCGCGGACGAGTCCGTGCACCAGCAGAGCATCGGCACGGGTCACGGAAGCCGCGAGTGGTCCCCGACATCGCGCACCGGATTCGAACGCGCAACCCACCAGCCGGAGCAGATCAGCGAACTGCGCTACGACGAACGCCGCCGCCTGGTGGCGATGGGCATCCTGCCACATCGAAACAGCCCCGCCTGGCGCAGTGGTGCGCCGCGCGCATTCCCCGGCGGCTTCGTGGCCGATCCGCCAGGCCGGCACTGATCCGCACGAAGACGGGCCGCCCAAAGGCGGCCCGTCGGGCTCGGTCCGAGCCGCAAGCATCCGCTTGCGGCTTAGTGCTTGAACGTGTTGTCGGACCGCAGGGAGCGCTGGAAATCCTCGACTTCCGTATGCGCGCGATCACGGTCGTAGCCGTAGCGCTCCTGCAAGCGGCCCTCCAGATATTCGGCATTGCCTTGGGCCACCTTGAAATCGTCGTCGGTCAGATCGCCCCACTTGGCCTGGATCCTGCCCTTCAGCTGCTTCCAATTGCCGGCGATGATGTCCTGGTTCATGGCGTTTCCTCTTCGTGTTTCGCGGCAGGGGGTTGCCGCATGTGCAGAGTCGCAGGCCATGCGTTCCCATCCGATCAAGTGCGCGTCAACGCGCCATTAGAAGACGCTGAACGGTTCAGCAGCATGACGACGCGCGGGACGATGGACGCGCGCTGAAAAAAAACGGGCCGCGATGCGGCCCGTCGATTCGCGGGAAGCCGCGGGTCACTTGCCCGAAGATTCCTCGACCTTCTCGCCGACCTTCTGCACGTCCTTGCCGAACCCCTTGACGGTGTTGCAGCCGGACAGCACGGCGATGGAGAACAGGGACAACATCATCAACGCGACCAAACGCTTCATGGGCGACTCCTGTGGACGGTATTCACGGCCTGCGGCCGGCGGTCCGCACCGGACCGGCCGCGCAGTCTGATTCAACCATACTGGCTGGCGCCTGACCATGCAGGAACGAGGAAGGGCCGGGGTCACCCCCGGCCCTTCCTGAGGCTGGCGCGGATGAAGCGTCAGGCCGGCCGGATCAGCACTTGCCGTCCTTGCAGTCCTGCGCCTTGTCTTCGACCTTCTCGCCGACCTTCTGCACGTCCTTGCCGGCGCCGGCCACGGTGTTGCAACCGGATAGGACGGCCGTCGAGAACAGGGCCAGCATCAGCAGGGTCATCGCACGCTTCATGGGTCTTCTCCTTGGTGGATAGCGGTGCCGTCGCGGGTGCGTCCCACTCCGCGGCGGCGTGTGCGTCCACCTTCGACGCGGCGCCGTATAGGGCGCGTGAAGCCCGAAGCGACCCGTTCAGTCGCAGTTTTCCTGCCCCGCCCGCGTCAGTCGCGCATCAGCGTGGATTTGCCAAACAGGCTTTCCACCAGGTCCACCGTGAGCTTGGCCGTGCGGTTGCGCCGGTCCAGGACGGGATTGAGCTCGACGATGTCCAGCGAGCCCATCAGGCCGGTGTCGGCGATCATCTCCATCACCAGCTGCGCCTCGCGGTAGTTAGGACCGCCGGGTACCGTGGTGCCCACGCCCGGCGCGATGCTGGGGTCCAGGAAATCCACGTCGAAGCTGACGTGCAGGTGGGTGTCGGCGTCCACACCTTCCAGCGCCGCTTCCACGGTGCGCTTCATGCCGACCTCGTCGATGTAGCGCATGTCGTACACGTCGACCCTGTGGTCCTTGATCAGCTTCTTTTCTTCCGGATCGACCGAACGGATACCGATCTGCCGGACCATGGACGGGGTGATGGCCGGGGCGTCGCCGCCGAGTTTCGTCAACGCATCCGGGCCTATGCCGCACAGACAGGCCACGGGCATCCCGTGGATGTTGCCCGACGGGGTCACTTCGCTGGTGTTGAAGTCCGAGTGCGCGTCCAGCCAAAGCACGCGCAGCTTCCTGCCGGCCTGGCGGCAGTGCCGGGCCACGGCGGTGATCGACCCCATCGCCAGGCAGTGGTCGCCGCCCATCATGATCGGCAGGCGTCCACGTGCCAGTTCGGCCGCCGTCGCGTCCATGACGGCGCGGTTCCAGGCCACGACTTCATCCAGATGGCGATAGCCGTCCACCGGCCCGGTCCACGGATTGGCCGGCCCCTGCACGTTGCCGGTGTCGATCACGTCCACGCCGCGCGCCGCCAGCGCCTCGCCCAGACCGGCGATGCGCAGCGCGTCAGGTCCCATGCGCGCACCGCGATGACCGGCACCGACATCGGTGGGCACGCCGATCAGGGACACGGGAGGGAAGGCTCGACTCATGGACACGTCCTGCGGAAAACAGGCGCATAGTCTAAGCGGTAGGCGATGACGGCCCTGTGGCATCGCAGCACGCAGAGCGTGATGGGCAGGGAATGGTGCCGCTTATCCGAATCGAACGGATGACCTACCGCTTACAAGGCGGTTGCTCTACCAGCTGAGCTAAAGCGGCATGGGTGCCAATTCTAGCGCAGCGCGGCGCAGTCGAGCGGCTGGGGCGCGCCGCTGGACGCGCGCCGCGCCATTGCGGCGCCGTCCGCGCCCTCGGCCGCACCGGCATCGAGCCACCAGAGGCTGGTGCCTGCACGCCCGACCGGCTGCAGCAGGGCCGCGAAACCGCCGGCCTGCAGGTCGGCGACGCGACGCTCGGCCGCTTCACGACTGCGATAACGGCCGAGCGCGATGCCGTTGGCTTGTTCCCCCTGCCGCACGACCAGGAAGTCGTCGAATCCCGCCGCGCCGATACGGGCGGCGATGGCCTGCGCCTCTTCAAGCGAAGCGGCAGGCGGCATCACCACCTGGTAGCCGTTGGCGCTCGTAGCCGGCGCTTCGCGCAGTTGCGCACGCAGCAGCTGGGCGCCGAGCGTTTGGCGCGCCTGGTTGGCCGCAGCCTCGCTGGTGTAGGGCCCCAGGCTGAAGCACGTGCCCAGGGCGACGGGCGATACCGCATCGCGCGCTTGCGACACCGGCGCCTGCGTCGACATCGACGGGGCCTCATGCACCAGTTGCAGGCGGGCCACACCGGCGGGCAGTGCGGGCTCTGCTGGCGGCGTGGGCGCGGGACGGGTCAGCCACCAGGCGGCGGCTCCCAGGTTCAACACCACCAACAGGACGATCAGGGCGCGGATCAGCATGCCGCGATTCTAGCCGCGCTCAGCCGTCGGCACCGAGCCGTGCCCAGAGGGCCACGCCTTCCAGCACCAGCGAAGGCGCAAGCAGGGCGTGGTCCAGGCGCGAGGCCAGCTCCCCTGCGCCGCCGCCATGCAGCAGCAACGCGGGGCGCTCGCCCAGCCGCTGTTCGGCCTGCGCCAGGCTACGTTCGATCAATCCCAGCGCCGCCCCCTCGCAGCCGGACGCTAACGCATCGCGGGTGTCGGCGGCGAATTCCAGATAGTCGCCCCCGTGGGCCGGCAGCTGCGCCGCCGCCTGCTGCAGCGCCTCGCGCATCAGCCGGGGCGAGGGCGCGATGCGCCCCCCGTGATGAAGACCCTGCGCGTCCAGCAGGTCGATGGTCACCGCGGTGCCCACGCCGACCACCAGCCAGGCACGCGTGCCGCGCGCACGCGCAGCCAGCAAGGCCAGGAACCGGTCTACACCCAAGCGCGCGGGATCGGCATAGGCGATACGCACCCCCGCCAGCGTCGGCTGCGTACGCACGAGGGAGATGCAGCCGAAACGGCGGGTCAGCCAGTCCACCGCCGCCGCCGTGCGCGCTGGCGACGCGACGCTGGCCAGGATCGCGGAGGCCGCTTCGCCGGTGACCGCGGCGGGAACGGCGTCATCGAGTGCGGCGGCGACATCGTCGCCATAACCGAACGCCCGCACCTGGCCCAGCCGACCGCCCGCCTGCAGCGGCGCGCATTTCACCCGGGAGTTGCCCAGGTCGAATACCCACTGCGTCATGAGGCCCTCACGCTGACATCGCCCGCATGCACCCGGCGCAAGGCCTGCCCCATGCGCACACACAGCGCGCCATCCTCGCCGATGCCGTCGGCGATACCGTGCTCGTCGCCCTGCGCGCCATGCACGGTCACGGTGCGCCCCGCCAGCACATCGAGCGCGGCGTACCGCGCCAGGAAGGGCGACAGACCCGCGTCGTCGAACAGGTCCAGCGCCGGCAGCAAGGCATCCAGCAGGCAGGCGGCCAGCGCGTTGCGCGATGGCGCATCCACGCCCAGGCGCGCGAGATCGGTCCAGGCCTGGTCGATCGTGGCGGCGAAGTCGGGAGGCATGCGCACATTCAGGCCGACGCCGATCACCGCGCGCGCCGGCCCGGCATGCTCGCCCCCGCCTTCCACCAGGATGCCGCCCAGCTTGGCGCCACCGGCCAGCAGATCGTTGGGCCACTTCACGCCGACGCCGTCGTAGCCCGCCTGCCGGAGCGCTTCGGCGACGGCCACACCGACCACCAGACTCAGGCCGCCCAACCGTGCGAGGCCGCCGGAAAACTGCCGGGACACCGAGAGGTACAGGTTCGCCGCGATCGGCGATGCCCAGTGGCGGCCGCGGCGTCCGCGCCCGCCGGTCTGCTGTTCGGCCAGCAACACCGCCGCGCCCTGCGCGGGCGCCTTGCGGCGCAGGAGTTCGCTGTTGGTGGAGTCCAGCGACCATGCCACTTCGAGGGCCGACAACGAACCTGCCTGCCGCATCCGCGCAAGAATGCGTTCCGATTCCAGCAGTTCGACCGGCGCCGCGAGGGCGTAGCCCCGACCCGGCCGCGCATCGATGCGTACGCCACCCTCGCGCAGGGTTTCGATGCGCTTCCATACCGCTGCGCGCGTCTGCCCGACGGCACGTGCGAGCGCATCGCCGGAGACCGGTCCTTCTGCAAGACGCACCAGCAGGTCGCGCTCGCCGCTCATGCGCGACGGCGCCAGAAGCGCACGCGCTCGAAGCGCGACTCGGTGCCCGCACGCAGACGCTGCACGTTGGCGCGATGGGTGAACAGCACCAGCAGCGCCGCCACTGCCGCGAAGGCCTGCGTGGCGCCATCCGCTCTCAGCCACACGGCCAGCGGCAGCAGGCAGGCCGTGGCGATGATGGAGGCAAGCCCGACGTAACCGCTGGCGACCAGCACGCACACCCACACCAGGAACAACGGCAATAACGCGACCGGCCAGAGGACCGCCACACCGCCCAGCACCGTGCCCACGCCCTTGCCGCCGCGGAAGCCGTGCCAGATCGGCCACACGTGGCCCAGCGCGGCCGCCAGAACGGCCAGCCACGCGACCGCGCGCACGGGCAGCACGCCATCCACCGGCGCGAACCGCAGCGCGAGCCACGCCGCCAGCGCCCCCTTGCCGATGTCGATCAGCACCACACCCAGGGCGAACTTCGCGCCCTGGGTACGGAATGCATTGGTGCCACCCGCGTTGCCGCTGCCCTGCGTGCGGATGTCCACGCCACGCAGGCGGCCCAGCGTGAGGCTGCCGGATACCGAACCGAGCAGGTAGGCGAAGAGGATCAGGAGGGCGACGACGAGCATGACCTCCATTATGGGCTACGCGGGACGGATGGCTCAGTCGGCGGGCGCAGGCTGGACGGCCACGATCAGGGCCCCCCGACCGGCATGTGCGCCGATGGCCGCGCCGGTCTCCACCAGGCGATCCTCGCGGATATCCAGACGCGTGCGCAGTGCGACCAGCAGGCGCTCCGCCTCCGCTCGCGCATCGCAATGGCCCACGATCAGTCGCCAGCGCCGGCCGCCTGGCAATGCCCGTGCGACGCGCCGAGCGAACGCTTCCGGCGCGTTCGCTCGCGTCGGCAGCAGGCCGGCCACGACCATGCGGCCGTCCGTACTCATCTTCGCCATCGGGGTCAGCGCCGTCAGGCGTGCGATCGGCGCGGCCCAGCGCGGGATGCGGCCGCCACGCACCGCGTGCGAGATGTCCGGCGCGATCGCCCACATCCGCGTCAGCGGGCGCAGGCGCTCCAGTTCGGCCACCACCTCGCTCTCGCCCTGCCCCTGTGCGGCGAGTTCCGCCGCGCGCCAGACCAGCAACGCCTGCCCGCACGCGGCATTGACGGTATCGAAGACACGTACCCGGCCGGCCGGATCGCGGCCGGCCGCATGCTCGCCCGACTGCAGCGTGCCGGACAGCGCGCGCGACAGGCCCACGTACAACACGCGCGGGTGGTGCGCGAGCGCGAGTTCGAACTGCCGGCGGAAGTCGCCGGGCGGCGGCTGGCTGGTCCGGGGCAGTTGGCGCGACTGCGCCATGCGCCGGTAGAAATCCGCCGTGGAGAGCCCCACCTTGTCCAGGTAGTCGCGTCCGTCCAGGTCCACGCGCGCGGGCACCACGCCGATGGCGTAGCGCTCGGCGATGTCCTCCGGCAGGTCGGCCGCGCTGTCGGTGACGATCACCAGCGACTGGCGCAATGCCGCGGCGGCCTGCTGGCGGACCATGTCGTCGGCCTTCATGCCTTCGACCCGGCCCTGCGCCGCGCAGGCGTCGAACAATGCCTGCGGCGATCCCGTGTGCGCATGCACGCGCAACCGGGATGCGCCGCCTGCGATCACGATGGAGTCCGCGCCCACCGCTTCCAGTGAGGTGCGAAGACGTTCCCGGTCCAGGCTTTCGCCCAGCAGCAGGCATTCGGTGCACCAGCGACGCGCCGGATCGATGTCGTGGTCATGACCGAGCGGATCGGTGGCATCGTTCGCGGCCGGCGGAGCGCTGCCACGCATGCGCACGGCGCGGGGCCCTCCCTCGACGAACTCGGCGATGCCTTCCAGCAGGTCGACGAATCCCTGCGCACCCGCGTCCACCACGCCCGCCTTCTGCAGCAGCGCCATCTGCCGTGGGGTGTCGGCCAGCGCGCGGCGCGCACGGTCCAGCGCGCGTGCGAAGCCGCTGCGCGTATCGGCCGGGGCATCGACCTCGCCCGCGGCGGCCTCCAGTTCGTCGGCGAACGCCGAGATGACGCTGAGGATGGTGCCTTCCACCGGCTGCGCCAGGGCCTGACGGGCGCTCTGCGCGCCCTGGCGGACGGCCGCGGCGAGCGAGCGGCTGTCCAGCTCCGGCAGGGTCCGCACGCGCTCGGCCACCCCATACAGGAACTGCGCCAGGATCGCGCCGGAGTTGCCGCGCGCACCGTCGATGGCGTCGTTGCCGACGCGGCTGAGCAGGTCGCCGGCGTGCTGGCTGGGTCGGCTGAGCGCCCCGTTCAGCACGCTGCCCAGGGTCGATGCGAGGTTGTTGCCGGTGTCGCCGTCGGCCACGGGGAACACGTTGATGCGGTTCAGTCCGTCGCGCGCGGCGATGACCCGCCTGGCGCCGGCGATCAGCGCCAAGCGCAGGGCAGGTGCGGTGAGGGGGCGGTTCTGGGGTTCGGGCATGCGCGCAGTCTGCCGCAAGCGGTCCGACTCGGCTGCTGCGTCGCAGCAGCCGATACCGGCTTTTCCTCGATCCGTCGCCGCAGGCCCGCGTTTCGTCGCACGGCACGGGCCGATGGGTGCCGGCGGGTACCATTCAGGCTATAGTCGGCGGTGTTCTCTGGCCGCTGTCCCCGACCGACAGGAGTCCCTCCGATGCTTCGCGCCAGCCTTGCCCTGATGCTTCTCGGTGCCTCGGCGGCCGTGCTCGCCCAGAACGGCCGCGGCATCGCCAACGATGCATCCACCAGTTGCCAGGACCTCAGCGACCGCGCGGTCGCCGAGCGCACGGCAGACGCCATGCCGGCCGCGCCGGATGCGCGCCGGGCGCGTGCCGCGGCGGTCCGCAACAAATACGCCGCCCCTGCCGCCGTGCTGTCCCCGTCCCCGCGCGGAGGCGGCGACGACGAGACGCCGCTGCCACGCAGTCGTGGTTCGAAGTGGCACAGCTTCCTGCCGGGCATGTTCCGCTGACGCGGACGGCAACACCCGGTGATCGGCCTGCTGCGCCGCCTGCGGCGCCCCGCCCCGTCCGTTGACGAAACCCTCTGGCGCGCCCTGCGCGCCGGAACGCCCTGGGTGTCGGCGCTCGACGACGCCCGCGCCGATCGCCTGCGCGGGCTGGCCGCACGCTTCCTCCACCAGAAGACGATCACGCCACTGGCCGGGCTGGACCTGGACGACGCGCAGCGGCTGCAACTGGCGGCGCTGTGCTGCCTGCCCCTGCTGGAGTTCGGCGAAGCGGGACTGCGCGGCTGGTCGCAACTGATCGTCTACCCGGACGCCTTCCGCGTACGGCGCACGCACACCGATGCGGCCGGCGTCCTGCACGAATGGGAGGACGACCTGGCGGGCGAAGCCTGGGACCAGGGGCCGCTGATCCTGTCCTGGGCCGACGTGCAGGCCGATCTGGCCGAGCCCGATGCGGGCTTCTGCGTGGCCGTGCACGAGATGGCGCACAAGCTGGACGTGCTGGACGGCGAACTCGATGGCACGCCGCCGCTTCCCGACGCCTGGCACGGCCGATGGGCACGCGACTTCCAGCGCGCCTACGACGACTTCTGCATGCAGGTGGACCTGGGACGCGAGACCGCGATCGATCCGTATGCCGCCGAAGCGCCCGAGGAGTTCTTCGCGGTGGTCACCGAGTACCACTTCTCGGCCCCGGACGTGCTGGCCGCATCGATGCCGGACGTAGCCGCACACCTGCGCAGGTTCTACGGCCCTTCGCCGTTCGCCCGCTGATCGACGGCACCGCTCGGGCGATCGACTACAGGCCCGGCGGCAGCCGGACCTCGAAGCGGGCGCCGCCCAGTTCGTCCGAACGCTTCACCTGCAGTTCGCCGCGGTAGTCTCGGATCAGGTCCTGCACGATCGATAGGCCGATGCCGTGCCCCTGCACGCGTTCGTCGCCGCGCACGCCACGCTGAAGCACCTTGGCCACGTCCTCCTCGGCGATGCCGGGGCCGTCGTCGTCCACCGCCAGGAACAGGCCCGCACGCCGTTGCGGCGCGGTAGCACCCACCTCCACCGTCAGCAGCACCCGCGAGCGCGCCCACTTGAAGGCATTCTCCAGCAGGTTGCCGATCAGCTCCTGCAGGTCGCCGGTCTCGCCGTGGAAGCGCGCGCGCGGGTCGATCTCGAACTCGCAGATCACGCCCTTGGACGCGTAGACCTTCTCCAGGCCGCGCACGATCTCTTCGGCGTGGGGCTCGATCTCGACCGCCGCCGAGAACAGTTTGTGGCCACTGGAAGCCGCGCGCGCCAGCTGGTACGACACCAGGTTGTTCATCCGCTTGAGCTGCACATCCAGCTCCTGCCGCAACGCCTCCGGATCGGTGGTGTTGTCCAGCTGCGTGCGCAGCACCGCGATGGGCGTCTTCAGGCTGTGCGCCAGGTCGGCCAGGGTGTTGCGCTGGCGCTCCAGGTTCTCGCGCTCGCTCTCGATGAAGGCGTTGATGCTGTCGGTCAGCGGCTCCAGCTCGCGCGGATGGCTTTCGGTCATCCCGGACAGTTCGCCGCGCTGCACGCGGCTGAGTTCGAAGATCACGCGCCGCAGCGGACGCAGGCTCCAGCGCAGCACCAGCATCTGCAGCAGCAGCAGGATGACGCCTGCGCCGCCCAGATAGACCCACAGCGAGCCGCGGAACACGCGGATCTGCGCGCTCAGCGCCTGTGCGTCCTCCAGGATGTAGATGCTGTAGGGGATTTCGGCGTGCTGGTGGGTCGCCGGCCATGCGTAACCCACGCCGTACCGGTAGGCCTGGCTCTCGCTGCCGTCGGCGCGGCGGATCGGCAACGGCCCCTCGAACGATTCCTCCAGCGCGCCCAACAGCTGCGGCACCGGCAGCTCGGGGCCGAGCGTGGAATTGGATCCCCACGGCGGCACGCCCTGCAGCACCACCTGCGCATACATGCCGCTGTCGGGCATGTCGAAACGCGGATCGGGCGTGTTGTACGGCGGGATCAGCGTGCCGTTGCGGCCGAACTCCACCTTGTCGGTGTAGTACAGCGCGTAACTCTTCAGGCGCTGGCGCAGGTTGTCTTCGGCGGTGTCCACGAAGGCGCGGTCCAGCGCGTAACCGGCGAGGGCGAGGAACGCCAGCAGCGCCAGACTGGCCGCCAGCAACTGGCGTGCACGCAACGAGCGCGGCCGCCACCCGTCGAACCGGTCACGGCCGACGGGGGCGGAAGCTGCGGCGCCGGAGGGGGGCGCGGGCATCAAGTGCAGGCGATGCCGGCGCGGTGCATCAGCCTTCGCCGCTGCGCGGGATGGCGAAGCGGTAGCCGCGGCCGCGCACGGTCTCGATCGGCTTCAGTTCGCCGTCCGGGTCCAGCTTCTTGCGCAGGCGGCCGATGAAGACTTCCAGCACGTTGGAATCGCGGTCGAAGTCCTGCTGGTAGATGTGCTCGGTCAGGTCGGCTTTCGAGACCAGTTCGCCCGCATGCATCATCAGGTATTCGAGCACCTTGTACTCGTAGCTGGTCAGGTCCACGTTGCTGCCGTTGACGCTGACGGTCTGCGCCGCCAGATCGAGGGCGACCGGACCGCATTCCAGGGTGGGCTTGCTCCAACCGGCAGCGCGCCGCAACAGCGCGTTGACGCGGGCCAGCAGTTCCTCGACATGGAACGGCTTCACCAGATAGTCGTCGGCGCCCTGCTTCAAGCCTTCCACCTTGTCCTGCCAGCTGCTGCGCGCGGTCAGGATGAGCACCGGGAATTTCTTGCCCTCGTCGCGCAGGGCCTTGATCAGCTCCATGCCCGACATCTTCGGCAGGCCGAGGTCGATGATGCCCACGTCGAACGGCACTTCGCGACCCATGTACAGACCTTCCTCGCCGTCCTGGGCCGCGTCCACCGCGAAGCCTTCGCGCTTCAGGCGCGCGGCAAGGGTTTCACGCAGGGGGGCTTCGTCTTCGACCAGCAGGATACGCATGGACTCTCCTTGGAATGCGGCGCGGCGCCAGGCCGCGCGGGACGTGCTCGTGTGAGCCGTGATTCTACGTAAGACTACGGGCGCGGGGGGTTATCGCCGCGTGGAGGCGGGGTCATGTCACGCCGCGGATGCGTCGGCGCATCGGCACCGCGTCGGGCGGGGCCGGCATCGTCCATGACACGTACCCGTCCGCGGTCGTCCACGTACTTCACCCGGTTGATCTCGCGACCGTCGTACTGCATGCGTTCGACGCTCAGCACCTGCCCCCCGGTTTCGTTGCGTACGCGCCGCACCGAGTCGGACATCGACGAACGATGCGCGCGCTCTTCGGCCCGCGGGAACGCCCGCTCGCGCGAGGGCGGGCCACCCTGCTCATCCTGCGCCCACGCACTCGCGGCTCCAGCGACGGAAACCAGGGCGGCCAGGGCGACAGCGGCAAGAACGGGAGTACGAAAGCGCATAACGGAATCGTAACGGAACTGGGATCGCGAAACTGAACGAAGCCCGAAACCGCCTCTGTGGATATGGAGGCAGAGTCTTGGCGCCCGGCGGTGAATCCGTTCTGAATTTATCCACAGCCCGGAGGGCCCCATTCAGGCAGCTGAATGGTCAGAAAATCTCGGCCACACAACACCTTAGCGACCCGCCGCCGGCCTCGATCGCCTCCAGCGGTACGCTGCGGACCGCGAAGCCCGCGCCCTCTTCCAGCTGGCGGCGGGACGCCTCCGCGAGGCGGTGGTGGGCCCGCCGGCTCATCCACACCGACCGGTCCGTCAGGGCGATCGCATTACCGGCGAAGGCCGCCTGCTCGGCCGGCGACAACGCCACGACATGCGGCCCGTACAGCGCATGCAGGGCGCGGGAGACATCGCCCTGCAGCGCGTGCGGACACACCAGGGCCGCCCGGCCGGCCAGCACGGCGAGCAGCACGTTGGTGTGGTACTCGCCGGGCGCCAGGTCGAACATCAGCGTGACACGCAGCCCGAACGCCGCATGCATCAGCGCCGCACCGGCTTCGTCGCAGCGCTCGGACAGGCCGCAGAAGCCGATGCCGCGCGCGCGGTCGATGACCAGCGCACCGGTCAGCTCGCAGGGGTGCGGCTGGCCGGACAGGTCGGTCTCCGCATAGCCCAGCAGGTCGCGGAAGTAACCCCGGATGTCCGGCCGTACCGCTTCCCGCTGGCGTACGGGATGGCGCATGCGGCCGACGATCAGCCGTGGCTCGCCATCGACGCGCGCGGTGGCGAACACGTTGTTGGGGAACACCGCATCCGGCGTGGCCTCGCTGCCCGGGAAGCAGACCACGGGCAGTTCCTGCGACAGCGCGCGATGCAGCGCATGGTGCTCGCGCAACGCGGCGTCCGCGTCGAACGCCCCCGGGTCGGCCATGTAGCGGTTGTCCTGCGCCGACTGCTCCGCCCGGACGAAACCGTCCGGCGACACGAGGAACGCCGCCCGCGCCGTCGCGGGGCCAAAGTCCGGCTTCAACGTGCACGCAACGGCGATGAAAGCGTCGATGTCGCGCGTGATCATCGCTCAGGCCGCAGGCCGCAGTTCGCGTTGGGTCGCCGCCAGCGCCTGCTCCACCAGCGACCAGTCCGCACCAGGCTTGTGTGCGCCTTCGCTGAGGATCTGCCGGAACGCGCGACCGCCCGGTTGTGCATGGAACAGGCCCAGCACATGACGGGTCAGGTGCTTCAGTGCCACACCCTTCGCGAGTTGGGTTTCGACGTAGGGGCGCCATGCGCGCAGCAGGTCCGCGCGCGGCGCGGGCTCGCCACCGAACAGCGAAGCCTGCATCGCGTGCAGCACGTAGGGCTCGTGGTACGCCGCGCGGCCGATCATCACGCCATCGCTGTGCTGGAGGTGCTCGTGCACCTGCGCGGTCGTGGTGATGCCGCCGTTGATCGCCACCGTCAGTTCCGGTCGTTCGCGCTTGAGCCGGTAGGCCCAGTCGTAGCGCAGCGGCGGGATCTCGCGGTTCTCCTTCGGTGACAGGCCCTGCAACCAGGCCTTGCGCGCGTGCACGAAGAAGACGTTGCAGCCGGTGGCCGCCACGGTATCGATGAAGGCGAGGAAGAGGTCGTAGTCCTCCTGCTCGTCCACGCCCAAGCGGCACTTCACGGTGACAGGGATGTCGACGGCATCGATCATCGCCGCCACGCACTCGGCCACCAGCGCGGGCTCCTTCATCAGGCAGGCACCGAAACGCCCCGCCTGCACGCGGTCGGACGGACAGCCGACATTGAGGTTCACCTCATCGTAGCCCCAGTCCTGGGCGATGCGCGCGGCCTGCGCCAGGTGCGCCGGCTCGCTGCCGCCCAGCTGCACGGCGACGGGGTGCTCCACGGTATCGAAGGCCAGCAGCCGATCACGGTCGCCATGGATCACCGCCTGCGCGTGCACCATCTCGGTATACAGGCGCGCGTTCGGCGCCAGCAGCCGGTGGAACACGCGGCAATGCGTGTCCGTCCAGTCCATCATCGGGGCGACGGACAGGCGCAGGGCGTCGTGGGGAATCGGGGGGGACGTCATGTGCGCATTGTAGCGTGGGGCTCTCGACCCCTACTCCCGCCCAATGGATCTCCATGCCATCCCTGGCTAGGCCAAACACGATCCAAGGCAGCGTGGACGTGGCCGCGCGGGTGCTCGATGAAGGCACGCCGCTGATCCAGGCGGTGCGTTCGCGCAACCTGGACACGGTCGACGTCTTACTCAAGCTCGGCGCTGATCCCGATAGGGCATCCCTCGGCGAGGGTAATCCCCTGATCGTCGCACCCCGGCTGGGGCTGCAGCCGGAGGTTGAACGGCTGGTCGCGGCCGGCGCGGACGTGAATCGCGTCGTGACCTACGACGAAACACCGCTGATCAATGCCGCGCGGGCTGATCATCTGCCAACGGCCCACTATCTCGTACAGCACGGCGCCAACGTCAATCTGGGTGTGGAGGCGGACGGCTGGCTGGGGCGCTGGCGCCCGCCGTTGAATCAGGCGATGGATCCGGCGATAGGCGCGTATTTGGTTGAACAGGGCGCCACTGCTGCGCGGCATTGAGCGTGAGCTGCCGTTCGACCAGTCGGTGGCGCGCCCATGACCGAGCCGACGCCCACACCCGGGCCACGTTGTCGTCGGTCGTCTCACCCCGTTAGAAACACAGCCTCACCTGATGCTTCTACATGCAGTCCAGCGTGTTGGGGTGCGCAAGCTCACCCCAACCTATGGCCCTCTTTACCCGAAACCTATCGACTTGAGTTCGCCAGTGAGCCACGAGAGCCGCATCTACTATCCATATTCATGCCATTCCTGTATCTGAGCAGCAGCCTATCCTGTGCCGTCAACTTCGTGGCTGCCTCCTCGACCTTTGCGCCGCGCTCGACAAAACTCTTGATCTGGATTCCCACAAGTTTCTTTAGTTCTGAAGGCTGCTCATCGAGCGTCTCGAAGACCATTAGCTGTGCATTCGACCCAATGCTGTTTACAACGCTGATCGGAATGTCCCCGCAGTACACTTCCATGGGCCCAGTGAGATCATCGGCCACAAAGAACTTCAACCCAGCGATCTTCTCAGCTTTGGCCGCATCAACGACCTTTCTGTTGGTGATAGAAAGCTCACTTTCTTCTACGTCGCTCACTGTATATAGCGTAGCCGGGATGTTTGCAGAGGCAAGCAGCATATACAAGAATACACACATGAAAGCCGCAGCCGCTAACAACATGAATCCTCGTTTTCTCATTTTAGGGCTCTCGGATCAATATTTCCATTCTGGATGTGCGACGCCCCAACGACATTAGAATGCCACAGAGAGAAGTAGCCCCATCCTGATATGTAGTTGAAAACCTCCCACCCTTTGCTTCGGCTGTATCCAAACCCATGCGTAGTTAACCTGACCGCACTCCCATCCTGCCATAGCCGATTCACTACGGCCCCTGAGTGTAGCCAATGGTCAGATGTTGTGACGTTGATCATGTAGTAGGAGCCGTCTTTAGCGTAGAAGGACGAGTGATAAATTGGGTTATTAAATAGCAACACGGAGTACCCCTGCTCAACCCCGCCAATTCTCGGAGCGGAACCAGGCTCCGCTATGGATGCAAGGCTCGCCACATTGCAACCAGGGCCTGCCAAACAAGGTGTTGAGGTAATTTCATACTCGTGGAATGTGGGGTCATTCTTATCATAGTCATTTATATCTGGAGAGGCTCTAGGTCGATTCATCATCTGCTGGCGCGACGGCTGCTGCCCTTCCTTACCATCATCACTGCCGGACGGTTGATCATTGACTGGAATGACTGCCTTGCATCTCGCCCGATGTTTGTCACACAGCGAACCCGAGTTCTTGGATTGACGACCATCCGGATCCACAAACTTGTACGGATTGTCATTGGCGTAACGGTAACGATTGAACTGTCCAACAGGTGCGCCATAAGCAGTTACCGGGTCTACACTTAGAAAGGCCCCCACCTGCGGATCGTAATACCGCTGCTGCATGTACGTCAGGCCGGTAGCCCCATCCTGCACATGCCCCGTGTAGCCGATGCCCTGATAGGTCGGCTTGCCTATGATGGCGCCGTAAGGCTCGTAATCGTTGCGCTCGATGACCGTGCCGGCCTGGTTGGTGACCGCGACCGGGCTGCCTAGTGCGTCGGTGTGATGGAACTTTGTCGAGTACACGTTGGTGACGATGTGACGGTCCCGACTCGCGACAATGCTGCCGGCAAGATAGATGTGTTCGGTCGCCTTCTGAACATTCGGGCGATAGTTCTCCTCATACATCACCTGCCCTGCGTTGGAGTACATCGAGAGGATGCTCTGCGTGCTTGCCACTTCCCAGGCAAGCACCCGCCGACCATGGCCGTCATAGCGGTAGTTCTCCTTGTTGACGACCGAACGCAGGCGGTTGCCGTAGTCGAACTGGTAGGCCTGGCTGTTCTTGGTTGCTAGATTGCCCTGGGGGTCGTACTCCAAGCCAACAATGCTGGCGCCAGCACTATTCTTGATGTTGGTCAGACGGTTCTGCGTGTTGTACACGTACTGCGCGTAATCCTTCACGCCGCCCAGCTTCCAGGATGTCATGTTGTCCAGGGCGTTGTACGTGAATCGGTGCCAGTGGTCGCCACCAAACATGGCAGAACCTGCGGCGGCAAGGCGATCCAGACCGTCATATTCCATCAGCCGATACTTGGGAGCACTGCCCGGAATCATGTCGGGCACGTGATCGTAGATCTGGTTCACGTTGCCGTTGGCGTCATAGCGATAGCTGAAGTCCATCGCCAGACCGCTCGCCGTGACCCGGTCCGGAAGTTGCCGCGCATTTTGCGCCATCGAATGGATCAGACCGTTCGCGTAAGTGAACTGCTTGAGTGCCCCATTCGGGTAGTACGTGGCACCGTGCACATAGCTATAGCCAGTCTGATCACTGGCACGAGTCGCCTGCCCCAACGCGTTGGGGCCGTAGCTGATCACCAGACCTGTGGGGTAGGTCTGCGTGGACAGACTGCCATTGCTGTCGTAGCCGTAGCCTATTCCCCACGTATACCAGCCCAACTGGGTTGAACTTTCCCCGGTAAGCATCCTGCGCTTGTTGTAAGCGTAGGTGTTCTCCACGATGCCGGCATTCAGCCCATCATTGTGTGTGGTGATCTTGTAAGGCAAGCCGTCCGGCCAGTACTGCCACGTCTGGTTGCCGCTTCCACCGGGGAATGCCAGATCCTGCAAGCGATTGCGATTGTTGTAGACTCGATCACTCCGTCTGGCAGCCACGGCCGTCGTCGTGCCATTCGGCTCGCAAGCCTGACCTGTGGGGAGACCGGAGGAGGACCACTTCAGGTTGCCCGCCGTGTCGTACCCCATCAGCGTGGTGCCGGTCTCAGGCTCTTCGGAACGGCACAGCTCCTGGTAGTCGTTGTAGCCATAGTGCCGGTCGACGAACAGGCTGCCATCTGCATTGCGCTTGCGGATGCGCAGCGGCTTTCCGAACACATCCCGATGAATTTCAGTAACGCTGGTGTCCGCTCCCGCGGATTGAGTGACACCCGTCGGGCTGTCGTAGCTCGGCTGATCGTAAGCTTGGTATTCGGTGATCGTGGTGTAGTTGCGCGGATTGGTGACGTGGGTCTGGAACCCTGGCGCGTAGGTCGTGGTCGTGTTGAGCAAGCCGAGTTCGCTGTCTTGCGACGACACCTTTACGCGGCCCAGCGCGTCGTACGCGGTCCAGATCCCCGTGGTCAGCGCGTCGGTCGTGCCCGGATACGAGGCGAACGTCACCCGACCCTCGTGGTCGTACGTGAAGCGCTGGAAGCGTTTAGTCAGCGTCTCGGTCGTGCCGTTCGTGGCGTCCAACTCTTTCGTTACCGACGGTCGCCACAGCGCATCAAAGTATGTGATCTTCTGATGGTTGCCGGTGGTAACCGTCTGCCGCCAATGCCCTGCGGGGATGCCGTATTCGGCCGCCCCGACCTTTACGAACGACAACACGGTCTGATTCCACGCCGATGTATCGCAGACGCCGGGGTTCGTCTCCGATGTTTGGGTGACCAGATTCACGCGTCCCATCGTGTCGTAGCCGTAGCAGGTCTTGCCGCCCGCTGCGCTGGTGACCGAAATAACCCAGCCCTGGGCATTGACTGCCGCGCTCTCGACTGCGCCGTCGGCATACTGAATGGTGCGGGGAATGCCGCGATACCAGTCCGCCAGCGTGGTGACATTGTTGTTGCCGTCCTTGACCGTCGCCAATGTGCCATCGGCGTAGTAGGTCGCGCTCTGGGCAAGTTTGCCCGGTGTCGCCGCAGTTCCCGGCCCATACCTCCGTAGTGGCAGGGCGGTCGTCGTGTCGTAGTCCGTCCTGAACTCAACGACACCCGTATTGATATTCGTACTGGACACCTGTTGGCCCAGTACCCAGCTGCTCAGATTGTCGTGGTAGACGATCTGATCGGTACGGGTGTAGGTCTGTGCCAGCGCCGGATACGAGGTCGAGGCGGCAATCGCCAGCACCATCGCACCACCTACTGCTCTCGGCGTGGTTGCGGAATTCCTGGTAAAGATCAGCTTCACTGCATTGTCCTTGTGAAGACGCCAACGGACGGGATGAGCGTTTCATCGCGCGGGAACGGATGCGTCGAAACGCCCCGCTCGAGCAGATCAAGGTTCGAACCCGCCGCCCCCGGATCCGGAGATGCTCACGACCTTCTCTGCGGAGTAGGCACTGCAGACCTCAGGTGTGCAGGCCGCGATCCTGAAACGATGCGTGCCCGCAGTATGGGCGAGCACGTTCGTGCTCAGATTCGGGCCGTTGTAGTTGATGTTGATCGATGCCGTGCCCCATCTGCGCTCCAGCACGTAAGTCGTCGCCCCTGCGACCGCCGTCCAGCTCATCACGAAGGAAGTTCCTTTCTGAGCGATGGATGGGCCCGACAGGACGGGGATGGCGGGTGGCGTGGGCGGGACTGGCGGCGGAGGCGGCTCCGGGAACGGCGGCAGCGGCGTTTCGGGCCCCGTGAAGCGCGATACGTTCGTAGGCCGTGCGAAGGCATCGAACGCATTGACCTGATAGGTGAAACGGGTGGCTTGCTGGTCGATGGTCTTCTTGATCAGCGGACGAGGGAACGCCCCCTGGTATCCGTCCCCGTTCATCCTCCTGCTTGAACCGTGCCAGGCAGGGTATGCCTGGTCGGTGCCGCTGAGATCGTACGTATAGGCGACGCGTCTCAGGACGTTCTCCGGCGACGTGCCGGACTCCTCGCGCAGCAGCTTTCCTTCGTTGTAGAGATAGGTATTGCCGAAATAGTAACGGTGCCATTCGCCATTGGGTCCGGTGACCACGGTGACGCTTGGCGTCGCACAGCTGTCCGATGTACACGGCGGCAGCGAGCAATCGTAGTTGTCCCAGTCGCAGACCGGGTACATCCGGGTCGTCCCTGGATAGCGATACACGCTGACGTTGGGGGAGTAGGCATAGTTCCAGACGGCGGTATCGATCCCCGGACCAGACACCTGCTTCTGGACAAGCGTCAGACTGTTCGCCGAAATGGCAAAAAGGTTCAGATCGTCGTTCGTATTGTTGCCACTTCCGAGCGGCGCCCCCACCGGCGTCGTCGTCACTCGATGGCATGCCAAGGGAACATGGCTACGCCCATGTTCCTGAATGTTGACACTGAATTCACCCGTTGCACCTGAAGGGTGGATGATGGTTCCTGTGAAGGTCTGCGTGTAGTTGAGAGGTGTCTCTACAGCGCGACAGGACCTGAGCGGCTCGTCAAACGCGGCTTCGTTGTACTTGATTTCCGCGTCGGTGAAGGGCGCGAACTGGATGCTCCAGGCGCTCCCATCAGGCAAGGTGACCGCGCTGAGAGAGCGTCTCCCACTGGGTACGGTCACATAGCTGTAGCTCCATGTCCGAGCACCGTCCGTGATGCTTGAAATCGTGCTACCCGAATACGTCACGACGATCTGGCGGCCATCGCTGCCCGTGATACCGGTAAGCTTGGCGGGCGCATTCCACGCGTTGCCGTATGTGTAGGTGACATAGTTGCCGAAGCGGTCTTCCACGCGCGTCGCGTACAGCGCATTCCGCCTGCGCTGCTGTATCGCATACATCGGGCTCCCACCCGAGATGTTGACCTGGTTGCCCTTCATCGAGGTTTCGAAGAATTGGGCCATCCAGTCGTACCAGACTCGGGTGCCGTCCGGCAGGATGGCGAGGAACCCCTGCCCCGTGCCGTTCTTGATGCTGGTCAGGCAACTCAGGTGGACGGTGCCGCTCTCGGTGACCCACGGATAGGGGCCTCCCGTCGTTGGCCGGGTTATGCCGTCTCGTGCAGCGAGCAGGTCGCCCCCTCCTCCGCCCGGGAGTGCAATGCTCAGGCCCTGCCAGTAGTCGGAATAGATGTAGCCGTTGGGAGGAAGGGGAGGAAGGGCGGTGCTGGAACACCGGTTCCCAGGCGCTGCACCCGGAACGACCCAATCCGTCGTGAACACTCCCGAAATGTTGGGCAGGTTGACCTCCCAGTCGGCCAACATCTCATCCGTCGCGGTGTCCTTCCTGTTCTTGACGGAATAGCTTCGGGAGAACGCGACTTCGAGGCCGTTGTTACCCGGCAGACTAAGGTCAGTCGCATTGAACGACAGCGCGCCATTGGACAGGCTGACCGCGTCCCCGGCGAAGTTGGGTCCCAAGCCCGCGACACTCTGGGACGACTTCAGTCGGTCTTCGACCGTCTGCCATGAGAACCGTCCACTGGACTGCGCATATACGACTATCGGATGGGCGGCCACCAGCAGTAGGGTCGCGACGAAGATCCGTCTCATGATCCAGTCCTTAAAGTGAGTTGAGCAGCGGTCCACACACGCGCATCCGGCTGAGCCGGAGAAGCAAGCCCCAAGTCCCCAAATTCCCGGCCAGGTTTCGCCCGGCTTCGATACAGAGCCGATGGTGGTCCCCTACGGCGTCCGACGTTACGCGTTTGCTCGCGCCGCGTGAAGTCCTGCGCGCAGGTAAATGCATGAAGCGAAAACACTCCGCGTAGGCCAACCGCACTGGCCGCGTTATCCGCATCGATCGGACCAACCGCAACTTGCCGTACTGCATGGTGGTCTTCGCGCTCAACTCACCCGAAAGGATCAGTGGGAATGGCGATACGCCGCCATTGCAACGTGATCCACGCTCACTCCCGCACAACAAACCTCAATCCCACCCCCGGCTCCGTCGCGATATACCTTGGCGCCGTCGCGTCATCACCCAGCTTCTGGCGCAACTTGCCCACCAGGATGCGGAGGTAATGCGTGTCGTCCTGATGGTCCGGACCCCAGAGTTCGCGCAGCAGTTGCGGTTGGGTGACCACGCGGCCGGCGTGCTGCAGCAGCAGCGCGAGCAGGGCGAACTCCTTGCGACTCAGCGCCACCGGCTCGCCGTCCAGCGTCACTTCGCGGCGGCCGAGGTCGACGTGCAGGTGGCCGTCGTCGAACAGCGGCATCGCCGTATCCGCCGGGACGATGCGCGCGCGCAGCAGGCCGCGGATGCGCGCCATCAGTTCCTGCACGCCGAAAGGCTTGGTGACGTAGTCGTTGGCGCCACCGTCGAGTGCGGCGACCTTCTCGGCTTCGCCATCGCGCACCGTCAGCATGATGACCGGCACCTGCGACCACTGGCGCAACTCGCCCAGCACCTCGTGGCCGTCGAGGTCCGGCAGGCCGATGTCGAGAACGACCAGGTCGGCGCCGTGCGCCGCCAGCTCGGCCAGGCCGGCGCGCCCGCTTTCGGCCGTCGCCACCACGTAACCCTGCGCACGCAGGCTGATGTCGAGGAAGCGCCGGATCTGCGGCTCGTCGTCGATCACCAGGATGCGGGGCGGCGGTGCGGATGCGGGCGGTGGCGCGGTGTACGTCAAGCCGGTTCCTAGGCGGGGGTGAGCAACGGCAGGGTAATCCGGATCACCGTGCCGCGACCATCGGGCCCCGGCAACGCCTGCACGCTGCCGCCGTGTGCGCCCACCATGCCCTGGCAGATCGCGAGCCCCAGGCCGGTGCCCTGACGACCGCGGTCGCCGCGCTCCACGCTGTAGAACATGTCGAAGATGCGCGCGCGTTCGTCTTCCGGAATGCCTGGCCCACGGTCGCTCACGTCGATGCGCAGCACGCCGTCGATGAGCTTCGCATCGATCCGCACCGGTTCATCCGGCGGCGAGAACTTGGCGGCGTTCTCCAGCACGTTGAACACCGCCTGCTCGATCAGCGCCGGATGCACCCAGATCGCCGGCAGGTCCGGCGCCACCGTGGTCTGCACGCGCACCTCCGGCTGGTAGCGCTGCAGGCGCTGCACCGCCGAGCCCAGCAGTTCGTCCACGCCGATCCAGTCGCGGTTGAGCGTCAACCCGCTATGGCCGAGTCGCGTCATGTCGAGCAGGTTCTGGATGTAGCGGTCCAGCCGCTCGCCTTCCTGCTGGATGGTCTCCAGCAGAGCGCGCCGGTCGTCTCCGCCCATCGCGTCCCAATAACTGGCCAGGCTGCTGGCCGAGCCGATCATCGAGGCCAAGGGCGAACGCAGGTCGTGCGAGACCGACGACAGCAGCGCCGAACGCAGGCGTTCGGTCTCGCCACCGACGCGCGCGTCTTCCAGTTCGGCCACCAGGCGCGTGCGCACGACCGCCTGCGCAATGTCCTCGGCCATCGCCTCGGCCAGGCGGCGCTGTTCCGGCAGAAGGCGCGCCTCGTCGTCGAAGCGCAGTCCCAGCACGCCCAGGCTGCCGCGATCGCCGCGCAGCGGCAGGAACCAGCGCCCCGCGCCAGCCAGCGTGTCGGTATGGCGCCCGGTAGGCTGGCCATGCTGCTGCGCCCAGTCGGCGGCGGCGCGATCGATCTCGCTCAACGCGACGCCGTCCGGTTCCTCCCGCCCCTGCACCCGCAGCCACGCCTCGGCCGACAACGCGCGCGCCAGCGCCTTGCGACCCGCTGCCAACACCTGCCCCAGATCCGCTGCACCGGCCAGGTCGCGGCCCAGCGCTTGCAACGCAGTGGCCTGCGCATTGGCCGCGCGCAACGCCACCACCTGCATGCGCAGGCGCGAGGCCAGGCGCCCGGCGACCAGCGCCGCCACCAGGAACAGGAACACCGTGGTCACGCCCTGCCGCGCGCCGATGTTGAAAGTGAAGCGCGGCTCGATGAAGAAGAAGTTGTACGCCAGGAAGCTCAGAAGCGCGGCCACCACCGCCGCCGTCATGCGCGTGCGCGCCGCCACCAGCACCACCGCGACGATGAACACCATCGACAGATCGTCCAGGCCGACCCAGCGCTCCGCGACCGCCGCCACGCCGACCGCCAGCATCGACGCCATCAAGGCGAAGGCCAGATCGTGCCGGCCCAACAGGTCCCAGGGCCGCAGGCCTCCGCGGCGCGCGCGGGCCCGGGCCTCCGGCGTGCTGATGATGACCAGTTCGTAGTGCGCGCCACGCTGCAGCAGTTGCTGGGTCAGGGTGCGGTTGAACATGCGCGCCACGGGCCGCTCGCGCGTGCGCCCCAGCACCAGCGTGGAGGCGCCGTTCTGGGTGGCGTGGTCGAGCAGTGCGTCGGCGATACGCGTGCCGCGCAGCACGTCGGTCTCCGCGCCCAGCCGGCGCGCGAGCGCGAACGCCTGGTCGATTTCGCGCTGGCGTACCTCGTCCACCGTATCGGACACCTGGACCGTCACCACGCTCCACGGTGCGTCGCGACGCTCGGCGATGCGGCGTGCCGCGCGCACCAGGTACTCGGACTGGCCTAGACCGTCGATCGCCACCAGCACGCGCCGGCGCAGCGGCATGCCTGGCAGTCCGCGCGCCGCCTGGTCCTCGCGCAGGTCGGCGTCGACGCGGTCGGCCGCGGTCTGCATGGCCAACTCGCGCAACGCGATCAGGTTGGACGGCGAGAAGAACGCCTGCAGCGCCTGCGATGCCTGTTCCGGCAGGTAGACCTTGCCCTGGTGCAGCCGCTCGATCAGCTCACGCGGCGGCAAGTCCACCAGCACGATGTCGCGCAGGCGGTCGAACACGGCATCCGGCACGGTCTCGCTGACGCGCACGCCGGTGATGCGGTGTACGACGTCGTTGAGGCTCTCCAGGTGCTGGATGTTGATGGTGGTGTGGACGTCGATGCCGGCGTCCAGCAGTTCGATCACGTCCTGCCAGCGCCGCTCGTGACGACTGCCGGGCGCATTGCGGTGGGCCAGCTCGTCCACCAGCGCGATCTGCGGGCGGCGGGCGAGCAGCGCATCCAGGTCCATTTCCTCCAGCCAGCGGCCCTGGTAGGCGATGCGCCTGCGCGGCAGGATCTCCAGTCCCTCGGTCAGGGCGGCGGTCTCGCCCCGGCCGTGCGTTTCCACGATGCCCACCACCACGTCGCGGCCCTGGCGACGCAATTCGCGGGCACGCGAGAGCATGGTGTAGGTCTTGCCCACGCCCGGCGCGGCACCGAGGAAGATCGTCAGCCGCCCGCCCTGTTCCCGCTGCAGGTGGTCGATCAGGGCATCGGCCTGGCGTTCGCGGGCGTCGGTCATGGGCCTATTCTGCCTGTTGTCGTCAAGCGTCCACCGCGCGCCGCATCCGGTATGCGGTCAGCGCAGTGGCACATGGTGAGCCAGCGCCACGATCGCCGCGGCATAGCCGATGGCGACCATCAAGAGAACGGTCCGGAACGCCACCTCGCGGCGCCAGGCGCCGAGGCGTCGTTTATGGCCGGCCAGGCCCTTGGGACATCGGTCGTGGTCCATGGTGCATTACTCCGGCTTTCCGGTCCCATCCAGGGCCAGGTTGAGTTCCAGCACGTTGACACGCGGCGCGCCGAGCAGGCCGAACTGAGGCGCCGCGGTGTGCTCGGCGACCAGGCGCTCGACCTCGTCCACCTGCAGCCCGCGCGCGCGGGCGACACGGGCGATCTGGATCCGCACGGCGGCTGGGGAGAGATGCGGGTCGATGCCCCCGCCGGACTGGGTCACCAGGTCGCTGGGCACGGCGTCGGGCGCCACGCCCTCGCGTGCAGCGACCGCGGCCCGCGCTTCATCGATGCGACTGCGCAGGTCGGGGTTGGTACGGGCCTGGTTGCTGCCGGCCAGTGCCATCACATCGTAGCGGGCTGCGGACGGGCGAGACTGGAAATAGCGGTCGTCGGCGAACGGCTGGGCGACCAGCGAGGAGCCGATGACCTTGCCGTCGCGCTCGATCAGGCTGCCGCCGGCCTGGTGCGGGAACAGCACCGAACCCAGGCCGACGCCGGCCAGCGAGTACAGCAGACCGAACCCGAGCAGCGACACGCCCGCCAGCGCGAGAGCCGGGCGCCAGACCGGCGCGGCGGCGGTGGAAGAAGGGGAAGATATTGTCATGGGAAGTCCTCAGGCGCCGATGACGGCAGCCAGCAACAGGTCGATGAGCTTGATCGCGGCGAACGGCAGCAGCACGCCGCCCACACCGTAGACCAGCATGTTCCGGCGCAGCAGCACGGTGGCGCCGGACGGTCGGAAGCGCACGCCGCGCAGCGCCAGCGGGATCAGCAGCGGGATGATGAGGGCGTTGAAGATCAGCGCCGCCAGCACGGCATTGGTCGGGCTGGACAGCTGCATGACGTTCAACGCGGCCATCGACGGGATCGCCCCGGCGAACAGCGCCGGCAGGATGGCGAAGTACTTCGACACATCGTTGGCCAGCGAGAACGTGGTCAGCGCGCCGCGCGTGATCAGCTGCTGCTTGCCGACTTCGACGACTTCCAGCAACTTGGCCGGGTCGGAATCGAGGTCGACCATGTTGCCGGCCTCCTTCGCCGCCTGCGTGCCGGAGTTCATCGCCAGGCCGACGTCGGCCTGCGCCAGCGCGGGCGCGTCGTTGGTGCCGTCGCCGACCATGGCGACCAGGCGGCCACCGGCCTGTTCCTGGCGGATGCGCGCCAGCTTGTCCTCGGGGCGCGCCTCGGCGATGTAATCGTCCACGCCGGCTTCGGCGGCGATCGCGGCGGCGGTCAACGGGTTGTCGCCGGTGATCATCACCGTGCGGATGCCCATGGCGCGCATGTGGGCGAACTTCTCCTTGATGCCGTGCTTGACCACGTCGGACAGTTCGACCACGCCGAGCACGTGGCTGCCGTCGCTGACGACAAGCGGCGTGGCGCCGTTGCGGGCGACCTGCTCGACACGTGCGGCGAGTTCGGCCGGGGCAGCGCCACCATGGGCCTGCACGTGCTTGAGGATGGCGTCGGCTGCGCCCTTGCGGATGCGGCGTGCGCGGCCGGGGCCGTCACCCGCCAGGTCCACGCCGGACATGCGGGTCTGCGCGGTGAAAGCGACGAAGTTCGCGTGCGCCGGTTCCACGAGTGTGGCGCCCTGCTCGCGCGCCAGCTTCACGATCGACTTGCCTTCCGGCGTGGGGTCGGCCAGCGAGGACAGCATGGCGGCGTCGCGCAGCTGCTCGCGGTCGATGCCGGCCAGCGGATGGAACAGCGTGGCCTGGCGGTCGCCGTGGGTGATGGTGCCGGTCTTGTCGAGCAGCAGTACATCGACGTCGCCCGCGACTTCGACCGCCTTGCCCGACTTGGCCAGCACGTTGGCGGCCAGCGCACGGTTCATGCCGGCGATGCCGATGGCGGGCAGCAGGCCACCGATGGTGGTGGGGATCAAGCAGACCAGCAGCGCGACCAGCAGCAGCGGATCGAGCCTGGCGCCGACGAAGCCGGCAATGAAGGGCAGCGTGACGACGACGATCAGGAACGTCAGCGTCATCGTCAGCAGCAGCAGGCCCAGGGCGATCTCGTTCGGCGTCTTCTGCCGGTTGGCGCCTTCGACCAGCGAGATCATCCGATCCAGGAAACTGTGCCCGGGCTCGGCGGTGATCTTCACCACGATCTCGTCGGACAGCACCTTGGTGCCGCCGATCACGCCACTGCGGTCGGTGCCGGCTTCGCGCAGCACGGGGGCGGATTCGCCGGTGACGGCGGATTCGTTGATCGTGGCCAGGCCCTTGACGATTTCGCCATCGGCCGGGATCTGCTCGCCCGCGGAGACGATGACGTAGTCGCCCGGCTTCAGTTCGGCAGCCGGCAGTCGGCGTTCGGCGCCGCCCAGCGGCGTGTCGATGCGCCGCGCGACGAGGTCCTTGCGGGCGCGGCGCAGCGACGCCGCCTGGCCGCGGCCGCGCGCTTCGGCGACGGCTTCGGCGAAGTTGGCGAACAGTACGGTGACGAACAGCAGCGCGGTCACCGACCCGCCGATGCCCGGCGTGGTGGTGCCGGCCAGGGTGAGGCCGGCGGTCAGCAGCGTGCCCAGCCAGACCACGGCCATGACCGGGTTCTGGAAGGCGTGCTGCGGGGCCAGCTTGGTGAAGGAACCGATCACGGCGGCGCGGAAGCCCGCGCTGTCGAGCAGGGCCGGCGCCCGGCCGGCGTGGCGTGCGGAAGATGTGGAATGGGTCATGTCGGTGTTCTCAGAGCGCGCTCAGGGCCAGGTGGTCGGCGACGGGGCCGAGGACCAGCACGGGCATGAACTGCAGCAGGGTCAGGATGACGACCACGGCGACCAGGGTGAGCGCGAAGGTCGGGGTTTCCACCTGGAGGGTGCCGGGGCCTTCGGGGGTGGCGCGCTTGCGCGCCAGCGAACCGGCGATGGCCAGCGGGATGATCAGTGCAGGGTAACGACCCAGCGCCAGCATCAGCGAGGCGCTGAGGTTCCACCAGTACGTCGCGTCGCCCAGGCCTTCGAAGCCGGAACCGTTGTTGGCGAACGCCGAGACGTACTCGTAGAACACCTGGCTGATGCCGTGGAAGCCGGGGTTCGAGTTGCCGGTGATCGACGGCACCGCCAGCGTGATGGCGGTGAAGGCCAGCAGCGCCAGCGGCTGCAGCAGCACCAGTGCGGCGAGCAGCTTCACCTCATGCGCCTCGATCTTGCGCCCGAACAGTTCCGGCGTGCGGCCGATCATCAGGCCGGCGAGGAATACGCTGAGCAGCAGATAGACCAGGAACTGCTGCAGGCCGCAGCCGATGCCGCCCCAGATCGCGTTCACCAGCATGTTGCCGATCGTCACCAGGCCCGTCAGCGGCGCCAGCGAGTCGTGCATCGCATTGACCGAGCCGTTCGACGTCTGCGTCGTGAAGGCCGCCCACAGCGCGGACGGCGCGGCGCCGAATCGCACTTCCTTGCCCTCCATCCGCGCGATGTCGCTGGACGTGCCGGACAGGCTTTCGGACCACACGGCCGTGCCGGCGGAGACCAGCGACATCGTCAGCATGGTGCCGAACACCAGGGCGGTGAATTTCCTGCGCCCGGTGAAGCGGCCCACCATGAAGGCGATGCTGACGGGGATCAGGATCAGGGCCAGCGTTTCCAGCAGGTTGGAGAATGGCGTGGGGTTCTCCAGCGGTACGGCGCTGTTCGGGCCATACCAGCCGCCGCCATTGGTGCCCAGCTGCTTGATGGCCACCATCGGCGCGACCGGACCCAGCGGGATCTTCTGCTCCGCCATCTGCGCCGAAGCATCGATCGGCGTCGCCACCGGACCTCCCTGCAGCGTGGCCGGCACGCCCTGGCTGGTCAGCGCCAGCGACCAGACCAGGCACAGCGGCAGCAGGAAGCGCACAGCAGGACGGATCACGTCGGCCCAGTAGTTGCCGACATCGGCGTCGCCGCGGCCCTGCTTCGGCATGTCGCGCGACTGCCGTCCGTGGCGAGACAGTGCGTGTTCCGGAGCGTCCTGCCCGGCCATCCCTGGCCGGGCGCTCACGGTCGCGTCCGATGCCGACAGGGCATCGGACGAGCTTGCGCCCGCTCGCCCACCGAACAGCCCACGCAGCGTCGCCGCCACCAGCGCCAGGCCCATCATCGGCGTGACCACCTGCAGGCCGACGATCGCACTGGCGTGTGCCAGGTATGACAGCTGCGCTTGCCCGGAGTAGTGCTGCTGGTTGGTGTTGGTGAGGAACGACACCATCGTGTGCAGCGCCAGGTCCCAGCGCATGTTGGGGATGTCGTTGGGATTGAGCGGCAGCCAGGCCTGGGTCATCAGGACGACCCATACGATCACGCCCAGCACCAGGTTGCTGAGCAGGAAGGCCTTGGCGTAGCCCTTCCAGCCCATGCCGCGCGAAGGATCGACGCCGAGCAGCGCGTAGACGGGGCGTTCGATCAGGCCGAACAGCCGGTCGCCCCGCATCGGGGCACCGCGCATCACCGCGGCCAGGTAGCGGCCCAAAGGCCAGCCCAGTGCGATCGCAAGCGCGAAAACAAGGAGGAATTCAGTCATGGGAGTCATCCATCGGCGTGCGTGCGCGCCGCGTGATCAGCAGGAACAGAAGGCCGGCGCCGGCGAGCAAGCCCGCCAGCGCCAGCAACATGCAGAGAAAGGACGCGAGCACGGCCGCCGTCAGAACGACGCTTGCAGCGCCGCTTCGACGCGCGAGCCGGCCAGGGCCGGGAACAGCGTCTTCGCGCTGCTGTCGGTGGCGTGCGCAGTAACGCGTAGCTCGAACGGCGCCTTGAACGCCCACACGGCGCCCAGCTGTGCATGTGCGTAGCGGTCGTCGTAGGCGTCGTCCAGCCAGTAGTAACCGGCGGCGGCTTCCAGGCGGACCTGGCCGCTCAGCGGCAGCTTGGCGCCCAGCTGCGCGTAGGCACCCGCTTCGTCGGTGGCGAGCGCTTCGGTGGAGTAGCCCAGCTGTGCCCAGTAGTTCTGCTTCCAGGTCAGCGTGCCGATGGCCTCGGTCCAGTTGAGGTCGACCGTCGTGGACGGATACCGGTAGTGGGTCAGGTTGACGTCGAGCGCCCAGTCCTCGGACAGCGCACCGCCCCAGCCGACGGTGACGTCGATCTCACTGCTGGCCTTCGCTTCCGGGGCGAACTCGACGTTCGAGCCCCAGATCGCGCCGTACAGACCGTTGTCGGCCGTGGCCTTGAAGCCCGCCTGCACCGCGGGATCGCCCTGCGTCTGCGTGGTGCCGCGCCAGACGTAGTCGGTGGTGATGGCGCCGGAACCGGTGAAGGTGGCCGCCGTGGCGGATGAGGCGGCGGCCACCAGCAGACCGGCGGCGAGGGAAGAAACGACGAATGCAGGCACGCGCCTGCGTGAAGCCGAGGAAATGAAAGACATGCGTGCGATCCAGGCGGAAGACGTTCCGCCGACCGCGAAAGTCTGGTCCTGCACCGCGTAAAGCCGCCATGCGCTTCCCGCGCACCGCCGTAAATTCGGCGTAAAGCCGCCGCGCGCCCCGCGTCAGCCGGCCGTGCGCGCCTGCGGTGACGGCGTGCCCAGTACGTGCTCGGCATCCTGATCGAACGTGGGCGCCGCGAACGGCACCGGCCCGGGGGTGCGCCCGAAGGCGATCGGCCGGGTGACGCCGCGGTAACTGCCGACCACGGGATGCGCGATCTCCGCCACCATGTCCTCGGCCAGCACCTGCGGATGCTCGAACATGTCCTCGACGCGTCGCGCGGCCGCGCAGGGCACCTCGTCGCCGAAGTGGGTTTCCCACTCCATGGCCGTGCGGGCCTGCAGCGCGGCGTGCAGTTGGGGCACGATTTCGGCCGCACGCTCGGCCCGCTTGCGCACGCTGTCGTAGCGCGGATCGTCGGCCAGCACATCCAGGCCGGTCAGGCGGCACAGCGCCTTCCAGAAGCGCGGCGTGTTGGCGGACAGGTACAGGTAGCCCTCGCGCGCCGGATGGATGCCGGTGACGCCACCGGAACGCATGTCGCGGCCGATGTCGAGCGCCTCGCCCTCGGCCCAGATCATCCGCGCCGACTGCATGGTCAGCGCGCTGCGCAGCAGCGAGATGCCCACGAACTGCCCGCACCCGCTGCGCTCGCGTTCGTACAGCGCCGAGGACACGCCTGCGGCCAGCAGCGCGGCGGCGTAGTAGTCCACCACCGAGCCATAGATGATTTCCGGCGCGCCGCCACGCTTGCCCTGCAGTGTGCACATGCCGGTCATGGCCTGCAGCACCTGATCGTAACCGGCCTTGTCCTTCATCGGCCCGGTTTCGCCGTAGCCGGTCACCGCGCAGTAGATCAGGCGCGGATTGATCATCGACAGGCGGTCGAAGTCGATGCCCAGCCGCTTCGGCACGCTGGGACGGAAGTTGTGCACCAGCACGTCGGCCTCGCGCACCAGACGCAGCAGCGCCGCATGATCGGCCGGCTGCTTGAGATCCAGCGCGATGCCCTGCTTGCTGCGGTTCACGCCCAGGAACGCCCGGCTCTCGCGCTCCAGCGTGGACGGGTACTGGCGCAGGTTGTCGCCATCGGGCGGCTCGACCTTGATGACGTCGGCGCCCTGGTCGGCCAGCAGCGTGCAGCCGTACGGCCCGGCGATGTAGGCGCTCAGGTCCAGCACCTTGACCCCGGTCAGCGGACCGGCAGGGCCGGTGCGCAGACGGGAACGGAAGGGAGACGGATTGTCCATGGGAAAGAGGCTCCTTCAGCCGTCGCCGCAAGGGCGGTGGCCAGTCTGTGCCACGTGGCGGGCGCGATACAGCCCGCGGCCGTAACTTCTGCTGCCACAAATTCTTGCGAGCGCGCGGGCGGTCATGCCGGCGGCAGCGACAGCCAGGTCAGGCGCCACGCGCCATCATGCCGCCCACCTGCGCGGTAGTACGGCCAGAACATCAGCGGGGGCCGGCTGGCGGGCTGCAGCGAGATGGCCGGGCCCTCTTCATCGTCGGTCACCGGCAGCACCTGCAGCCAGTCGTCCTGCGGACCGTCCGGCAGACGGATGGTCTCGTCGGTCTTGAAGCCGTCGATCAGGCCGGTGGCATAGGCCAGCGGGCCACGCGTGAGGCCGACGTAGTGCAGGTCCAGTACCTGCTGCTGGACCTCCGAACCGTCCGGCGCGCGCGATTCCTGCACGTTGCGCAACACCTGCCGGTGCAGCACCGGCCGCAGCGGGAACGCCAGCTGCACATGGTCGTCGGAACGCCACAGGCGGCGCAGGACAAGAAAGCGGCCGGGGACGATCGCGGCATCCACGGGCTCGCCGTTGACCGATACCACGGCGCCTTCGGCCCAGGACGGGATGCGCAGGGACAGGTCGAAGGTCGCTGCGTGTTCAGGACGCACGTCCAGCGACACCTCGCCGTCGAACGGATAGCCGGTACGCTGGCGCACCACCAGTGTGCCCGCCTGCGGATGCGCCAGCCGGGCTTCGCCGGGGCCGTACAGCTGCACGCGGACCGCTTCGCCCTCCACGGCGTAGGCCAGCGCCGGCAGTTCCTCGAGCGCCATCGCGCCACTGGACTTGCAGCAGCGCCAATAGGTGGTATGCACGCGCCGCCCGTTCGGGAACGAGTAGTAGCACCAGTCCTCGCCATCCGGCGCCTGCGCGCCGAGCAGGTCGTTGTAGGCGGTGCGCTCGATCTCTTCGGCAAAGCGCGCCTCACCGGTCAGCCGCAGCAGCTCGCGGTTGAACTGGATCCACGACAGCAGCGAGCACGTCTCCACGTAGGCGTTCGGACTGAAGCTGCCACGCGCGTTGAACACTTCGCGCGAGCGGTGCGCCACGCCGCCCCAGGGACCACCACCCAGCGTCAGATGATGATCGCGGATGTTCTGCCAGATGCGCTCCAGCGTGTCGCGCAGGCCGACGTCGCCGGTGACGCGGCACAACTTCACCAGCGCCACCAGGTTCCACAGCAGTTGATAAGCCTTGCCGGTGGCGATCTCGGAGGCGTCGGCGCCGGCTTCCAGCGCGGGCAGCAGGCGCAGTGCGGGATGCGCGTTGGCCTGCTCCAGCACGCGTTGCGCGAGGGCGAGGAAGCGCGGCTCGCCGGTCTCCTCATGCAGCTCCAGCGCGGCATCCATCAGCACGGTGGCCGACATGCCGTGGTGGTTGCCCAGCGTGGTGATGTCGATGCCCGACGCCAGTGCCTGCGCGCACAGGTCGGCGATGCGTCCGGCGGCCCGCGTGTAGCGCACGTCCTGCAATGCGCGCGCGGTTTCGACCAGGCCGAGGATCAGGTAGGCATGCACCCAGATGTCCCACGTGCGCAGCGCCGGGGCGCCGTCCCAGCTCGGCGGCTTCGGCGGTTGTGGATGGGTGAAGCGGCGTGCTTCCGCGTACGTGCCCAGGTAGCCGTCGGCTTCCTGCACGGAGAGCAGGTAATCGGCGACCTTCCGCAGGTGGTCGCCCAGCGTGGCATCGCCGCTGCGGACGAACGCGCGGGCCGCGGCCGACAGCCACTTGCCGGCGTGCTCGCCGTACCAGTCGCCTTCGGTGTTGCGCGCACGGTGTTCCGGCGAGAACAGCGCGATGGCGGGGCTGTCTGGCGCGGTGATGAAGTGCGACAGGCGGCCGCGCAGGTTGGCGTCGAGCGCAGCGCCGAGGAGGCCGCCAAGCACGACCGACGACGACGCAGTGGCGGCGACCGTCGTCATGCGGCATCCACCACGCAGCGGAAGCCGATGCGACCGGAGCGGTCCTTGCCCGGCGCCATCAGCAGCAGCTTGCCGTGCTGGTCCAGCCGCCGGGCCTGCGGGAAATACCAGTGCGAGGTGCGCGGCTCGTAATCGCTGCCGCCGCGCACGATGGCCGCACGCGTGTGCTCGTCGTGGAATTCGTCCGTCCATTGCCAGACATGGCCGACAAGATCCTGCACCCCGAACGGGCTGGCCCCTGCGGGATGCATGCCCACATCGGCCGGCGGCGGCAACGTGCGGCCGCGGAACACCGGTGGCGCGGCATCCTCCCGCCACGTATCGCCCCAGGGATACAGGCGGCCGTCGGTCCCCTGCGCGGCATACTGCCATTCCCATCCATGCGGCAGGCGCTTGCCCGCCCAGGCAGCGTAGGCGCGCGCGTCCTCCAGCGACACCCAGGTGACCGGCTTGTTCTCCCAGCCGGTCTGCGGCGCACCGTCGCGCCAGTCGCGGAGGAAGTTCAGCGCATCGCGTGGCGCATACCCGGTGGCGTCGACGAACGCCTTGAACTGCGCGTTCGTCACCGGATGGCGATCGATGTGGAAGGCTGCCACCTGCATGCGGTGGCGATGGTGGCGGCGCGCGGTCGGCTCCCACGGGAACTGCACGTCGACGCCTTCCCACACCTGCCCTTCGATCTCGATGCCCTGCACGGCGAACAGGAATTCGCCCGCCGGGATCGTCACCATGCCGTCGGGCGCAACGGCCTGCGGCGCGGTCGGCGCGATCGCTTGCAGCGTCTGCGGCAGGGCTTTCCAGTGCGCCGACAACGAGGCCAGCGGCGTGGCCGCGTACTCCGCCATCTTCGCCAGCAATGCCTCCAGGTCGGCTTCCTCCACGCCTTCGCGCAGCGCCAGCAATGCGCCGAAGCCACGGCCTTCCAGCGTCGTCTCCAGGATCGCCCGGCCGTCGAGGATGCGTGGCTCCAGCACGGTGCCGTTCCACAGGTCGAAATAGCGCGTGCCCTCGACATGCGGCACGGCAAGCTGCTCGCCACCGATCACGTACTCGTGACGGTTGACCAGCGTCCACAGCGTGCGGCCCTCGCCCGGGAAACGACTGGCGAAGATGCCGGCCTGTAACGTGCGCTCGTAGGGGCGCCAGTCCAGGCTGACAAACAGCGAAGGAAACCGGCGGTAGATCGTGGCGATGCGGCGCAGCGACTCGGCATCGCGCGGGGTCAGCTGGTTCCACAGGCCCCACACGTTCTCCCACGCGTTGTAGCCCACGCCGTTGAAGAAGATGTACTGCAGGTCGTGGATGCGGTCGCGGCCCCAGCGGTTCTCGTAGTTGATCATGTGGCGCGGTTCCAGCCACTTGAACTTCGCCACCGGCGGCACGACTTCGTTCGGCGCCTTCTTGCCCCAGCTTTGCACGTTCCAGATCAGGTGCTCCTCGGCGCTGATCGTGGACTCGGGCTGCACCACCACGGGATGGCCCAGCGCATCGCAGGCATCGAAGAACGCGCGCGGCACGCCGTTGTAGGTGTCGCCGTTGATGCCGTCCGCGCCGACCGCCTTGACGATCTTCGCGATGGCCTGCCAGTCGGGCTCGCCTTCGTCGCGGGTGCCGTTGTCCCACGGCATGGTGGTGAGGAACACGCGCACGCCGCGGCGGTGGAAATCGTCGATCGCGCCGCGAAGGCCCTCCAGCCCGCCCGGCAGGCTGCGGGCCAGGTCGAACTGGTTGCGGTCGTCCACGCCGATGTTGGGGTACACGCACCACAGCAGCACGCTGTCCAGGCCGCCGTAGCGCGCTTCCAGATCATCGAGGTAGCGATCAACGGTGTAGCGGCCGGCGGCGGGATCGTAGAGATAGCGGTCTTCGACCATGACCTGTGCATGCACGAAGTTGCGCTGCGCCCACTGCAGTTCCGGCCGGCGGTAGTTGGCGTCGTCGTAGCCGATGCGGGTGAGGTGCTCGCGTCGCCAGTCCTTCAACTCGGCGACCCAGTCGTCGGCCGAGGCGTTGGCGTCGATCTTCCATTGGCCGATGTCGGCGAACGGCCAGCCCGGCGCCTTGCCCGGCGTGGGCAGATAGCGCTGGGTGGTGACGTGCGAGAACTTGTATTCGGTCTTCACCACGTGCGGCGTGTCGTCGCGCTCGGGCGCTGCGTGGGAACCGGGGGGAACGGGGGTGTTCATGAGTGAGGATCTTGATCGGGATCAGGAAAGGCCGCAGTAGGCCGCCAGGGCGGCCCGCCGCGCGGGTTCATCGGCATGCCCGGCCAGCCAGGCCTCGACCTCTGCGCGCATCGGGATGCTGGCCTGCGCGCCCAGGCGGGTGCAGGCCAGCGCGGACGCCGCACTGGCGAAGCGTAGCGCGTCCTCCAGCCCCGCATGCTCGGCCAGCCGCGCCGCCAGCGCGCCACAGAAGGTGTCGCCGGCCGCGGTGGTGTCGACGGCCTCGATGGGAAACGCCGGCTGCAGGAAGATTTCCGCGCCGCGCCGCGCGAAGCAACCGCGCGCGCCCAGGGTGACGACCACGCAGGGCACCGGCAGGCGCGCCGCCTGCGCCGCCACGCCGCCCTCGCCCGCCAGCGTGGCCAGTTCGCCTTCGTTGACGACCAGCACGTCGACGCTGTCCAGCAGGCCCGGCGGCAGCGCGGTGGCGGGCGCAGCATTCAGCACCACGCGCACGCCGGCCTCGCGGGCCAGTCGCGCATAGCTGGCTACGCTGTCCAGGGTTGTCTCCAGTTGCAGCAGCAGATAAGCGATGCCGCGCAACGACGGCAGGTGGTGCGGCCTCAGGCCCGTGTTGGCGCCGGGTGCCACCGTGATCGCGTTCTCCGCGTCGTCGGACAGGCAGATGAAGGCGGTGCCACTGGCGGCATCCGGCACGCGCACGATATGCAGCGCGACACCGGCATCGGCCAGCGCGGCTTCCAGCACCACGGCGTAAGGATCGTCGCCCAGGGCCAGCAGCATGCGCGTGGGCACGCCGCCGGCGCGCGCGCTGGCCACGGCCTGGTTGGCGCCCTTGCCGCCCGGGAACGTGGCGAAGTCGCGCCCGAGTACGGTCTCGCCCGGCGCCGGTACATGGCCGGCGCGAACGACGAAGTCGAGGTTGGCCGATCCCGCCACCAACACGCCTTCCTGCCCGCGGCTCATCGCGTCACCGCCGAATAGACGGCGCGATAGAACGGCGCGGCCAGCTTGGGCAGGGCCGGAGCAGCCTCGGTGGGCAGGTGCTGCGACATCAACAGGATCACCAGGCCCCGCTCCCGATCGATGGTGAAATAGGTGGAGGCCGCGCCGGACCAGCCGAACTGCCCATGCGATCCCGGCCGCGTGGCGACGGCCGGATCCGTGACGACGTAACCGCCCAGACCGAAGCCCTCGCCCGGCTCGGACGCGGGCACGGGCGGATCGAAGCGGCCCAGCTGGTCGGACATCATCATCGCCACGGTGTCCTCGCGCAGCAGGCGGACGCCCTCGAGCGCGCCCCCTTCCGCGAGCATGCGCGCGAAGCGCAGGTAGTCGGCGGCGGTGGAGTACAGACCGCCCGCTCCGCTGGTGTAGGCGCGCAGCCGGATGCCGGGTTCGCGTGCGGACGGCGTATCGGCCAGCACGCGCCGACCTTCGCCATCGCGCGTGGTCAGCGCCATGACGCGGCCACGTTGCGCGAGAGGCACTTCGAATCCGGTGTCGTGCATCCCCAGCGGCCGGAAGATGCGTGTACGCAGGAAGACATCGAACGGCTGCCCGCTGGCGACTTCGACCACGCGGGCGAGGACTTCGGTGTTGACGCCGTCGTAGCGGAAGCGCGTGCCCGGTTCGGTCGCCAGCGTCGCGCGTGCGACACGCTGCGCGTAGCCGGCCAGGTCCGTGGCATCTTCCGGCGCCTCGGCTTGCAGCAGGGCCGAGGCCACACGGATATCGTCGCCACCGGTGGCGAACCCGGCGGTGTGGGTCAGCAGGTGCCGCACGGTGAGCACGTGCTGCACCGGGACGAGTTCAGGCGCCTCGACGCTGCCGCCGGCGACGCGCTGCAGGCCGGCGAATGCCGGCAGGTAAGTGGCGACCGGAGCATCGAGCTGCAGCCTGCCCTCCTCCGCCAGCATCAGCGCCGCCACGGAGGTGACGGGCTTGCTCATCGAATAGAGGCGGAAGATCGCGTCTTCGCGCAGCGGCTGCCGGCCTTGCAGGTCGGCATGGCCGAACACACCGCGGTACACCACGGTGCCGCGCTCGGCGACCACGGCAACGGTGCCCAGGTAGCCCTCAGGGCCCACGGCATCCGCCAGCACCGCATCCATCGGCGCAGGCGGCAGCGCCTTCGGGGTCGGAGCGGCGGTCGCGCAGGCGGCGAGCGAGAGCATCAGGACCATCCAGAGCCCGCGCCGCCCTGGAGAGGGGACGGCGCGGGTGGATGCAACGTGGGAGAGTGCGGGCATCCGCGGATGGTGGATCAGAACGTGTACTCGTAGGTGAAGGAGTACATGCGGCCACGGCCGGCCCAGTAGTTGCGGAACCCCGGCACCTGCGACCAGGTCAGGATGTACTGCTTGTTGGTCAGGTTCTCGATGCCCAGCGAGAAGCGTCCCCACTTCTCCACCCGATAGTTCATGCCTAGATCGAACAGCGTGTAACCCGTCGTATGCTCTTCGTAGCTGAAGGTACGGTTGTCGAATTCGCGCACGTCGCTACCGGACAGGTCGCGGGAAAGCAGCGTGGTCGAGCCCAGGGTGACATCGCCGGCCTCGTTGAACTTCCAGCGCACGGACAGGCCAATCTTGTCCGGATTGATGTCCAGCGCGCCCATCGGCTTGTTGAGTCCACCCGCGCCGAACCGGCCGGCGGGATCCTCCGTCCAGAACGCGGTCTTGCCCCGAATGCGCGAGTACAGGCCACTGAGTTTCCAGGCCTCGTTGATGTTCCAGTCGCCGGAGAACTCGAACCCCTTGATCCGGGTCGGCGCACGGAACAGCACATAGTCGTTCGTGGCAGGATCTATGGCGAAGGAGGTGCCGTAGTCGGAACGCGAGTCGTAGTAAGACGCGCTGAAGGAGGTGGTATCGCCACGCCAGTTGACGCCGACCTCGCGGTTGTCGACCACGACCGCGGACAGCTCGCGGAACGTCGAATCGACCGAGACCGGCGGATCGCCGGGGCAGCCATCCGGCTTGGTGTCGTTGGGGTCGTCCGGGCAGGAGATGTTGCGCAGCGGAATGCCCACGTTGGGCAGGCCGAAGCCCTCGCCGTAGGCGCCGAACACGGACCACTGGTCGGTGATGCGCCAGATGGCGCCGAAGTTCACCAGGTTCTCCTGGTAGCTCAGCTTGCCGCCCTCGACGAAACGGCGGTCGCGGAACCAGGTGGTGGTGTAGTCGTCCACGCTCAGCTCGCCGTCTTCACGGCGCAGGCCGCCGCTCAGCGTCACCGGGCCGATGTCCCAGCTCAGTTGCGCGTAGGGCGCGATGCTTTCGTACTCCATCGGCGGTACCCACACCCGGTTGGTCAACGCCAGGCGCTGGTCCGCCTTGTCGCGCACCCAGTCCACGCCGGTGCGCAGTTCCAGGCCGGGCACGCCGAACAGCTCGCCGCGCACCCACGAAGGACGGAAGCCGACCTTGTCGGAATTGATCTCCGACTGGTCCCAGATCAGGCCGTCGGGGCCGTTCGGCGGGATCAGCGGATCCTGGCGGTCGCTGCCGTTCTCCGGCGGATAGCGCATGGCCTGGTCGGCCCAGTAGGCGTTGAGGTTCAGCGTGCCGCCGAGGAAGTCGCCATCGGTGTACTGCAGGTTGACCTGGCGGAAGTCGTTGAACTCGGCCTTGCTGCCGAAGATCTGGCCGCGTTCGGAGGTGTTCGGGCGCGGGTCCTCGCACCAGCCCGGCTCGTAGCGGCAGCCGTCGACCTGGATGTAGTTGCCGTTGCCTTCGATCTTGAAATGGCTGTAGCTCAGCTGCAGGCGCTTTTCCAGATCCTCGCCGAAATTGAAGCCACCCTTGACGAAGACATTGCGTGCCACCGAATCGTTGACCGAACCGCTGGTATTCATGCCCAGGCGCACGCCATCGGCGTCGTAGCCCATGCCGCGGTCGATCTGCGCCACGCCGGCGATGAGGTCGTAGTTGTCCTGCTTGTAGGCGTAGTTCAGGCCCAGCTTCCAGCCGGCGCTGTCGTCCTTGAACTGGGTGGAGTAGCGCGACAGGAAGCGGAACTCGCTGCCCTCCTTGGTCGGCACGGCGGAGATGTAGTTGATGATGCCGCCCGCCGCGCCGATGCCCTCGGACGCGGACGGGCCGTTGATCACTTCCACGCGACCCACGATGCCCATGTCGGTGAAGGTCGCGTTGCGGCTGCCGTCGCGCAGCGGCGAGCCCTGCGGCACGCCGTCGAACAGGCGCAGCGCCACGCGGCCGCGCAGCGTCTCGCCGCTGTTGCTCATGGCCTGCGAAGCCTCCGCATAACCCGGCACGGTGCGCGCCAGCACGGCGGTGGCATCCTCGGTGACCAGCAGCGTATGCGCGATCTCTTCCTTGCTGACCAGCGACACCGCGCCCGGGATCCTGTCCACGGCCTTCGGCGCGCGCACACCGGTGACGATCACCTGGTCCAGGTCGACGGCGTCCTTCGCCCGTTCTTCTTCATTCGCTGCGTCCTGCGGCGGCGGTGGAGTGTTCTGTTGGGCCTTGACGCTGGCGCTCACGGCGGCGGCCAGCAGGAAAACGCCGAACGCGGCGGGTACCTGTTTCATGATCGATTCTCGGAATGCTTCGGTGGACGGTGCGGCCACGCACCAGGCGCCCGCTCCGTTGACAAGGATGTGTGTGCGAGAAGGCCGCGACGACGGCCGGCGTGCCCAGCGTTCCTCCCAGACGCTCGAACCCGACGATGGCCACAGCCTAGGCAAGCGCGCGTCGCGGAGGAATCGCCCGCGGATATGTTCACAGGCTAGTTTTTGTAGCGTGCACTGCAACATCGCGACCGCGACGAAGACTCACGCGTGGCCGGTGGCGGCGCGGCTCTCCTGCAGCAGCACGGTGACCAGGCGGATGCGCACGGTCGAACGCGACCACACCATGCCGATCCGGCGTGGTTCGCTGGGCAGCGGCAGCGGGATGCGCACCAGGTCCAGGCCTTCCGGCCAGGGCTTGGCCCAGTCGGGCACCAGCGATACGCCCAGCCCACGGTCCACCATCACCGCGATGGCGTTGAGTCCGTTCAGTTCGAACCGCTCGCGCGGCACGATGCCGGCGCGGCGCAGGTAGTCGTCCGCCACGCGCCCGCCCCACTGGTTGCGGTCGTAGCGGATCAGGGGTTCGGTGCGCAGCAGTTCGTGCGGGTCGCGCCCGGCCAGGCGCGCCGGCGCGATCATCACCAGCGGCTCCTCGCGCAGCAGCTGCCAGTCGCAGGTCTTGGGCAGGTTGTACGGCGCCTGCAGCACCACGGCGGCATCCAGTTCGCCCGTTTCCACCGCGCGGTTGAGCTCGGCCGAGTAGCCCGGCCGGATGTAGACGTTGATCTGCGGGAAGGCATCCACCATCCGCGCCAGGATGTCCGGCAGCATGCCCGCCAGCGCGGTGGGGCAGGCACCCAGGCGGAGTTCGCCGGAGACTTCGCTGTCGTTGGCGACGCTGCGCATGTCGGCGACGTCGCGCAGCAGGTCGCGGGCGCGCTGCAGGATGCGCGAACCCTCTTCGGTCAGGCTGACGGTACGGCCGGCGCGCGCGATCAGCGGGGCGCCGAGTTCGCGCTCCAGCGTACGGATCTGCTGCGCCACCGCGGCCGGCGTGATGTTCAGCACGCGCGCGGCCGCGGCCATCGAGCCGCGGTCGGCCACCACCACGAAGGTATTCAGGAACTGGGTATCCACGCGTCTCCCCTGTCGCCCTCAGGCTACACGAGCCGACCGGTGGCGGCGACAGGACCGATGGCCCATGCGCTCACTCCAAGGCGGCCACCGCATCCTGGCGATGGATGGTCAGGCCCTGCAGCGATTGCGCGGGCGGCGGAAACAGCCAGCTGGCGGCGTAGCCGATGACGATGCACAGCAGGATGGAGATGCCCAGGTAGAAGTACGGGTGCACCAGGTCCATCGACCAGACCAGCAGGGTCAGCGTGATGCTGCCGCCGATGCCGATGGCCACACCCTGCGCGTTCGCACGGCGGGTGAACATGCCGAGCGTGTACGCGCCGGCGAAGCCGCCGCCCAGCAGGCCCGCCAGCTCGATCGACACGTCGAACAGGGAATGGATGTCGTAGCGCGACAGCAGCAGCGCGATGCCGATGCCCGCCAGACCGACCAGCACGCCCATGATTTCCGCGAACAGCACGCTCTTCTTCGGCGTCGGGTTGCGGGCCAGCTTCTCGTAGAAGTCGACCGAAGCCAGCGTCGACACGCTGTTGATGATGCTGGACAGCGTGGACATGGCGGCGGCGAAGATGCCGGCGATGATCAGGCCGGTGACGCCCATCGGCAGTTCCGCCGCGATGAACAGCGGGAACGTGGCGTCGATCGGCAGCAGCGGATTCATCCGCTCCGGGTGCGACTGGTAGTACACGTACAGCGCGGTGCCGATGGCGTAGAAGAAGAACCCGCCGGGAATCATGATGGCCGCGAAGGTCCAGATGGAACGGCCGGCCTCCTTGTCGGACTTGGTGGACAGCACCCGCTGCATCAGCACCTGGTCCTTCGGGAACGTCAGCACCACGTCGAACAGCACCAGGAAGATGAACCCCCAGACGGTCGCCTTGGTCAGGTCGAAGCTGAAATCGAAAAGCCGGGTCTTGTCCTCGGCCATCGCCACCTGGACGAACTCCGGTACGCCGCCGTTGAGGTGGTAGATGATGAAGCCGATGGCGAAGATCGCGCCGCCGAACATCACGAAGACCTGCACGAAGTCGGTCCAGATCACCGCCTTCATGCCGCCCAGCGTGGTGTAGAGGATGGTGAACACTCCCATGATGAGGATGCTCCACACCACGTCGATGCCGGTGATGGTGGCGATGGCCAGCGCCGGCAGGAACAGGATCACACTCATCCGGCTACCGATCTGCATGGCAATGCACAGCGCGCTGGCCAGCATGCGGATGGCCGGATGGAAGCGTTTCTCCAGGTAGGAGAACACCGACATCAGGTCCAGCCGGCGCAGCAGCGGCACGATCCACACCGCGACGAACATCAGGCCGAGCACCGCGATCAGGTTGTTGGTGAGGTACTGCCAGTTGGTCTCGAACGCCTTGGCCGGAATGGCGATGAAACTGATGGAACTGGTGTTGGTGGCGTACAGGCTGACGCCTGCGGCCCAGAACGGGATGCTGCGTCCGCCGACGAAGAAGTCCGCCGTGGAGGCCCGCTTCTCCTGCAGGTAGAAGTACAGGCCGATGCCGACCATGGCCGCCAGGTAGACCACGATGACCAGCCAGTCCAGCCACTTGAGCAGGTAGGTGCTGCCGACCAGCGCCACCGTGCGCAGGGCGCCGGTGCGGGCGTCCACGCCGGCCACACCGTCGCCCCACGCCGTCATCGAAGCGGGCAGTCCCCCATCGGGCGGATCCAGCTCGGCCCACGCGCCGGTGATGGTGTGGAAGGTGGCGAGGCGGGCCGCCGCCGGATCGTCGCGGGACTGCAACGCATACAGCACGTGCGCCTGGCCCACCGCGCGCGCGGGGCCGTCGGCGACCAACTTGCCCGGCACCGGCGGCAACATCCGCCAGCCGCCGTCGCGCGACCACCGCCACAGGACATCAGCCACCGCGCCGGACACGGTGGTCATCAGTTCGCCACGCTGCGCGACCAGCGAAGCGGGCACGCCCGTGCCGGGCCAAGGCGGCAATACCTCCCAGGGCGCCGAGTCCGTGGTCACCGCACGACGCAGGAACAGCACATGCCCGGCACCATCCTGGCCGGACACATACAGCGTGTCTCCGCCTTCGGCGACCTGCACGTGCCGCAGGTGCCGCGGGAAAGGAGGCAGCGCGCGCCAGACCAGCGTATCGCCGGTCCGCGATGCGCGCTCCAGGCCGGCCATGTCCGTACCGTCGCGCGTGCGCTGCAGTCGATAGAGGCGTCCCTGCGCGGCGTTGCGCCACGCGCCCTCGCCCGCGGACACGGGCGGCACCCGCAGCGGACGCCAGCGCGCGCTTGAGGGGTCCCACCGCGATACGCCGGCACCGCCCGCCGCCAGGAGGGTGCCGTCAAGCGTATACAGGCCCTGCACCGGTTCCGATGGCGCGGGCAATGTGGACGCGGTCAGCCGCGTCAGGCTCTCGGCGATCGCGGGATTGCATGCCGTCGCCAGCACGACCAGCATCAGCAGGCACACCGCATGCGACGCGCGCCACCCATGTCCTCGCTCCCGGGATCGGGCCGTTGCGCCCTGCATCAATGCTGCTCCCGGTCCAGTGTGGCCAGGATCGCCCGCGCGCGCGCCAGGAAGGGCGCATCCACCATCCGGCCATCGACGGCGAACGCGCTGCCGTCCGCCGTCGCCGCGCCGACGATGCGACGGGCGGCTTCGATCTCCTCTTCCGACGGCGAGAAGGCCGCATTGGCCCAGGCGACCTGGCGCGGATGCACGCAACTCTTGCCGGCGAAGCCCAGCGCACGCGCCGAGTGGGCCTCGGCCATGAAGCCCGCTTCGTCGTCCAGCCCGGGGAACGCGGCGTCGTAGGCGAACACGCCGGCTTCCGCGGCCGCCATTCGCAGCGCGTACTGTGCGGCGTGCACATTGCGCAGGTCGGCACGACGGATGCCGTGCGGTTCGAACAGGTCGCCCAGGCCCAGTTGCAGGCCGCGCACGCGCGGATGCGCCCGGCCGATCTGCGCGGCATGACGCAGGGCGCGCGGTGTCTCGATGTTGACCAGCAGGCCGACGGCGCGGCGCAGGCCCAGCTGCAGCTCGACCGCTTCGATCTCGCCGATCGCCTGGCGAAGCTGTTCCACCGATTCGATCTTGGGCAGGTTCAGCAGGTCGATCTCCAGCGGCAGGATCGCGCGCAGATCGTCTTCCCAGCCCGAGGTGTGCCAGGCATTCACCCGCACCACGACCTGCTTGTCCGCAGCGCGGTGCGGTACGCCGCGCAGGAAGGCGGCGACCTGCGTGCGCGCCGCGCCCTTGTCGTCGCCGGCCACGGCATCTTCCAGGTCGAAGGACAGCATCTCGGCCGCGCTCGCCAGTGCCTTGGCGAACAACGCGGGCCGGTTCCCGGGGACGAACAGCTTGCTACGCATGGACGGCACTCTTCATGCCGCGCAGTCTGCGGGAATCGTGCGGAGGGCAAAGCCCGTGCGGGCATTTTCAAACGATAGTTTTTCCTGCGTCCGAAGATGTCGCAACGCAGCATTCCCTGCATTCCGGACCGATCAGCGCTTCACGTCCAGCGCGTTCTCGCCCAGCAGCGCATGCACGTCGTCCGCACCCACCAGGTTGAAGTCGCCCGGCAGCGAGTGCTTGAGGCAGGCCGCCGCCACGCCGAAGTTCAGGGCTTCCTGCGCCGACAGGCCCGTCAGGCCGCCGTGCAGCACACCCGCTGCGAAGGCATCGCCGGTGCCGATGCGGTCGACGATCGGCGAGACGTCGCGCGCGGCCGTGGAATACAGCGCACCATCGCGCACGGCCGTGATGGCGGAGATGACATGGTGGTCCACGCTGCGCTGCACGCGCACGGTGGCCGCCATCTGGCGCAGGTGCGGAAATGCCTGGAAGGCCGCGGCCGCGCCGGCAGCGAAGCGCTCCTGCGGGGTCGCCTGCGGGAACTCCAGGCCCAACACCACCTGCAGGTCGCGATGGCTGGCGAACAGCAGGTCGGCCTCGGCCATCAGACCGCGCAGGATCGTGGGCGCGTCGCCCCCCCAGGCCTCCCACAACTTCGGCCTGAAATTGCCGTCGAACGAGACCTTCGCTCCGGCAGCGCGGGCCGCCCTGACCGCCGTCAACACGCCGTCCGCCGCCCGCTGGCCCAGCGCGGGCGTCACGCCGGAGACATGCAGCCAGTCCGCGTCCGCCAGCCGTGCAGGCCAGTCGTGTGTGCCGCCGCCCACGCGCGCGAACGCCGAGTCCGCGCGGTCGTAGAGCACCTCGCTCGGGCGCTGGATCGCCCCGGGCGTGAGGAAGTACAACCCCATGCGTCCCGCGGCCAGCTGCACGGCGCGCGTATCGACACGATGCCGGCGCAGTTCGCCGAGCGCGGCTTCGCCCAGTGCGTTGTCGGCGACCACGCCGACCATGCGCGCGTCATGGCCCAAGCGCGCCAACGACACGGCCACGTTCGCTTCCGCGCCACCGACGTGGACATCCAGCACCGGCGACTGCAACAGCATCTGGCGGCCGGGTGCGCCCAGCCGCAGCAACAGCTCACCAAAACAGACGATCGTTCCCATTTCCCCTCTCCTCCCGTACGTGGATGCCGCGTGCGCCCGTCGTCCGGCCTTGTCCATGGGACAAGATAAACCTGCTCACCTGACAGTTGTTGTTGCAGCGCACACTCTGTTAGCGTTGTTTTTGACCAGCGGTGTCATTTTATCAGCCGGCACGGTCTGGAAGGGAAGAAACAGCGGTTTTTGCCAACAAAACAGTCGCAGCACGCGGCCATGGTCCCTTGAGGAGGGGAGAACATGCCAGTCAGTCACCAGAACCGGAAGACACCGGTTACCTTGCTTGCCGTCTCCATCGGCCTGGCGTTGCAGATGAGCGCAGTCGCCCATGCCCAGGACGCGGCGCAGACCACGGGCTCCGGTCAGGCCACTCCGGCGGAAGGAACCGTCGACACGCTCGATACCGTCAGCGTCACCGGCTACCGCGCCAGCGTGGAGAAGGCCCTCGACATCAAGCGCGGCGAGGCCGGCGTGGTCGATGCCATCGTCGCCGAGGACATCGGCAAGTTCCCCGACCTCAACCTGGCCGAGTCGTTGCAGCGCATCCCGGGCGTGGTGATCACCCGCGAAGGCGGCGAAGGCCGGCAGATCTCTGTGCGCGGCCTGCCGCCCGACCTGACCCGCGTGCGCATCAACGGCATGGAGGCGTTGACGACCGTCGGCGCCACCGACCAGAACGGCGGCACCAACCGCAGCCGGGGCTTCGACTTCAACGTCTTCGCCTCCGATCTGTTCTCGCAGCTGATCGTGCGCAAGACGCCGTCGGCCGACGTGGAAGAAGGCTCGCTGGGCGCTACCGTAGACCTGCGTACCGCGCGACCGTTCGACTATGACGGCTTCACCTTCACCGCCAGCGGCCAGGCCAGCCATAACGACCTAGGCGGCAAGACCGACCCACGGATAGGCGCGCTGATGGCCAATACCTGGGCGGACGGCACGTTCGGTGCCCTGCTGTCGGTCGCCTACTCCGAGCGTCAGGCGCTGGAAGAGGGCTCCGGCACCGGCCGCTGGGCGCAAGGCACCAGCAATGGCAACTTCAGTGCCGCTTCACCGTTCGCGGCAGCGCGAAGCGCCGATGTCTACCATCCCCGCTTCCCCCGCTACACGTTGATGGAACACGACCAGAAGCGCACAGGCGTGGCGGCATCGCTGCAGTTCAAGCCGAGCGATCGCACCCAGTTCGCCCTGGATGCGCTGTATTCCAAGATCGATGCGGTGCGCGACGAGAAGTACATCGAAGCGATCTCGTTCAGCCGCAGCGGGACGGGCAAGCCGGAGACCGTCGTCCGTGACGGTGTCATCGAGAACGGCGCACTGGTCTACGGCCTGTTCGATGACGTCGATATTCGCTCCGAAAGCCGTCACGACGAGTGGAACACGGTGTACACCCAGCTCAACTTCGAAGGCGAGCACGAGTTCACCGACAATTTCAAGGTCACCGGCAAGATCGGCACCTCCAAGTCGGAGCACGAGAACCCGATCCAGACGACGATCATCATGGACAAGCTGAACGTCGACAACTACAGCTACGATTACCGCAACGATCCCTACAAGCCCGTCCTCAACTACGGCATCGACCCGACCGATCCGAACGGCTGGACACTCGCCGAGATCCGCATCCGTCCGCAGTATGTGACCAACGAGTTCGACAATGCGCAACTGGACTTCAACTGGAACATCAGCCCGGGCTTCCGCCTGAAGGGTGGCGTGCAGGCGAAGGACTACAGCTTCTCCACCCGCGAACTGCGCCGCTCGACCGAAAACGTGAACGCTGTGCCGTTCTTCCCCGACGGCACGCGTATCGTGCCTGCAGACCTGACCGAACAGGCCAGCCTGAGCGGCGTGAACGGCTCTCCTGGCACGTGGGTGATCCCCGACTACCGCGGCATCGCCGACTTCTACGACATCTACAGCAACAGCGGCCCGTTCGCGGTCAGCGAACGTGCGGTCAACACGCGAAGCGTCGAAGAAAAGGACCGGGGTGTCTACCTGATGGGCGAGTTCTCCGCCGATCTGGGCACCATCCCGCTGTCGGGCAACTTCGGTGTCCGCTACGTGCGTACGAAGCAGAGCTCAACCGGCATCGCGACCGCCAGCGGAACGCCCGTCGCCACGACCGTGAGCCGCGAGTACAGCGACACCCTGCCGTCGATGAACCTGGTGGCGGAGATAACGCCGGACTTCCTGATCCGCCTGGGTGCAGCGAAGGTGATGTCGCGCCCTGGTCTGGGGTCGCTGACGCCCGGTGTGACGGTCAACGTCAGCGGTGGTGCCCGCACGGTCAGCGGCGGCAACCCCAACCTGGATCCCGTGCGCGCCGAGACCGTCGATCTGGGCTTCGAGTGGTACTTCGACGAAGGGGCGATGTTGGGTCTTGGCCTTTTCTACAAGGACATCGACGGTTTCGTGCAGACCACGCGCGAGGTGCGCAGCTACGCCTCCAGCGGGCTGCCCGCCAGCCTGCTCGATGGAACAGGGGCGACTGTCAACGATGACTTCGTGTTCAGCGTGCCGGTGAATACGCCCGGCGGCAAGGTGAAGGGCCTGGAGGCCACGTTCATCCAGCCGTTCACGTTCCTGCCGGGCAAGTGGGCCAACTTCGGCACGCAGTTGAACTACACGTATGTCGACACCGAGATCCAATACGTCAACAGTGCCGGCGTCAATGTCCTGCAGGCGCCATGGACAGGCATGTCCAAGCACTCGTGGAACGCGACGCTCTACTACGAAGGCGAGCGTTTCTCCGGTCGCGTCTCGGCCACCAACCGCGATGATTACCTGCTGCAGGTCCCGGGCACCGAAGCTGGCTACAACTTCACTGGCGTGCACGGACAGACCGGCACCACCACCATCGACGCCGCACTGCGCTACAAGCTCAACGACCACTTGGAGTTGAGCCTGGAAGGCATCAACCTGACTGACGAAGCGCAGGAGTCTTGGGTAGAAAACGCCAACGGCCAGCTCCCGCTGGACTACAGCCAGACCGGCCGCCAGTACCTGCTGGGCCTGCGCTACAAGTTCTGATGCGTTGACGATCCTGCACCTCGCCAGGAGGTGCACTGAAGCCCGGCCGCCTCTCCCGGCCGGGCTTTTTTATGGCCGCAACCGCGATCACGGCGCGGAAGCGATTTCATCACCGGCCTGTCCGCAGGACATTTTTTCAATCGAATCAACCGCTTGTTGTTGCAGCGCACTCTCTGTTAGCGTTTTTGACTAGCGGTGTCATCTACGGGTGCCGCACAGGAATATCTGGGGAATTCCACGCCGTCCGCAATGCGACGGCCCATCACGCAAATCATCGACCGCCCTTGGGAGGGGATGTCATGACCCACTGTCCGAATCGTCGGAAGACACCGGTTACCGCACTCGCGTTCTCGATCGCCGTCGCACTGCACGCGCCTTCGTTTGCGCAGACGCAGGACACTCCCGCCACCGCCATGCCCGCCCCTACCGAGCTCGATCGCATCGAAGTGGTCGGCACGTTCCGCGCCAGCCTGGAAAAGGCACTGGAGGAGAAGCGCTACAGCGCCGAACAGATCGATGCCGTAGTCGCCGAAGACATCGGGAAGTTCCCGGACCTCAACCTCGCCGAAGCGCTGCAGCGCATTCCCGGCGTGGCGATCGATCGCGACGCCGGCGAAGGCCGTTCGATCACCGTGCGCGGGCTGGGCCAGGACTTCACCCGCGTGCGGATCAACGGCCTCGAAGCGCTGGCAACCACAGGGGGTACCGACAGTTCGGGCGGCGCCAACCGCGGCCGGGGCTTCGACTTCAACGTGTTCGCATCGGAACTCTTCAGCAAGCTGACGGTGCGCAAGACGCAGTCGGCGCAGGTGGACGAGGGGTCGCTGGGTGCGACCGTCGACCTGCGCGGCGCACGTCCGTTCGACTACGAGGGCTTCACCAGCACCGTGACCAGCCAGGTGGGTTACAACGACCTGTCGAAGCAATGGGACCCGCGCTTCTCCGCGCTGATCAGCAATACATGGGCCGACGGCAGGTTCGGCGCCCTGCTCTCCGCCGCTTACAGCGAGCGGAACCTGCTGGAGGAGGGCTACAGCGCGGTCCGCTGGGACAACGGCGCCTCGTCCAACGGCTTCTGCAGCCCGGTCGGCTACACGCCGCAGAACAACACCAACAACAGCGGACGCGGCACCACCGCGCTGAACTGCTCCACCGGCAACCCGCGTCCGGCCAACACCCAGGCCAACAACGATGCCTACCGACTGGCCTCTGCGACGACCACCTTCCATCCGCGCCTGCCGCGATACGGCCGCCTGACGCATGAGCAGGAGCGCCTCGGCGTCACCGCCGCACTGCAGTTCAAGCCCAGCGACAGCACCCTGCTGAGCTTCGATGCGCTGTACTCCAAGCTGGATGCAACGCGCCAGGAGGACTTCCTGGAGACGATTTCGTTCAGCCGCTCGAACGCGCAGGGCGGCAAGTACGAGACGCACGTGCTGCAGGCGGAAGTCGATGCGCGGGGCAACCTGGTCTATGGCGTGTTCGACAATGTGGACGTGCGTTCGGAATCGCGGTTCGACGAACTGTCCACGGAGTTCAGCCAGTACAGCCTGAGCCTGGAACAGGACATCACCGATCGGCTGACGCTCAATGCGATGGTCGGCACCTCGACGTCCGAGTTCAGGAATCCCGTGCAGACCACGGTGACCTTCGATATCCAGAACCTCGATGGCTACAGCTGGGACTATCGCGGCAACAGCCGCCTGCCGGTGATCACCTACGGCAACCTGGACGTGACCAGTCCCTCGGCCTGGCGCTGGATCAGCAGCCCCGCCGCGAATACCACCGGATCGGAGATCCGCATCCGCCCGCAGGGCGTGGACAACAGCTTCGACACCGGCAAGCTCGACCTGGACTTCGCCATCAACGAGACCTTCACGCTGCGTGGCGGCCTGTCGTACAAGAAGTTCCAGATGGACACCTGGGAGTTCCGTCGCGCCAGCGAGACTTCCGTGCCTGCGCTGCCCGCCGGCACGACACTGACCGATCTGTCCACGCTGGTCACCGGGTTCGGCCGCGGCCTGGACGGTCGCGGCCCGGGCGCCTGGCTCATTCCGGACCTGCGCGCGATCGCCGGCCTGTTCGACATCTACTGCAACTGCAACACCGGCGTACCCGGCGGCGACTTCACGCTCAGCAGCATCACCAATGGCAATGCGCGCGGCAACAACCGCAGCATCGGCGAAGAAGACGGTGGCGGCTACCTGCAACTGGACTTCAACACGGACCTGATCGGCCGCCCGCTGCGCGGAAACGTTGGCGTGCGCTATGCAACCACCGACATCGATGCCAGTGGTTATACGTCCGTCGGTGGCGGCAGTCCGGTCACCGTGAGCAACGACTACGAGGACTGGCTGCCCTCGCTGAACCTCGCCTGGGACGTCACCGACGAACTCGTGCTGCGCTTCGGCGCCGCCAAGGTGATGGCGCGGCCGCAGTTGGGCAATCTGTCGCCCGGCGCCGGTGTCACCACGACCGGCACGCCGAACATCCGCGTAGGCAACCCCTACCTGGACCCCTTCCGCGCGAAGACGTACGACATCAGCGCGGAGTGGTATTTCGCCGAGGATTCGGTGTTATCGCTGGCCGTGTTCTATAAGGACATCGAAACCTACATCCAGGAACTGCGCGAAAACATCGCCTACCGCGATACCGGCCTGCCGCTGGAGTGGGTGCCTTCGACATTCTGGGACGTGCAGTTCGACGTGCGCACGCCGATCAACACTCCCGGCGGGCCACTGAAAGGCTTCGAACTGAACTACCAGCAGCCGTTCTCGTTCTTGCCGGGCGGATTTCGCCACTTCGGCGTGCTACTCAACTACACGCACGTGGAATCGGACATCGACTATGCGGTGCCGGGCTCCTTCCCTGTGACCTACATCGCCAACGACCTGGTCAACTTGTCGCCCGACTCCTACAACGCGACGATCTACTACGACAACAACACGTTCAGCGCGCGTGTGTCGACCTCGTTCCGCGACGACTACCTGCAGCGCGTGCCCGGGCAGAACAACAACGACGTGGAAGGCAAGCGAAGCGCGCGCAGCGTGGACGTCTCGATGTCGTACAAGTGGAACAAGCGGTTCACGCTCACCTTCGAAGGTCTCAACCTGACGGATGAGTTCAACGACCAGTACGTGGATTCCGTAGGCGATCGCGCCTCGGTATACCACCACACGGGCCGGCAGTACTACGTGGGAGCGCGGTTCAGCTTCTGAAGCGCGCGGGCGGACGTCCGAGGGGACGTCCGCCGCGCCTCGGCGGCCCCGCGATGGCCTGGCTCCTGCGGAAACGCGCGACCGCGGCGCATGACCCGACGCTTTGACGCGACCCCACGCCCGCCACGCACGCGAACCGGCAAACAGAAGGCCCGCCGACAGGCAGGCCTCTCTGGCAGCCTGTGGCCTGCGCCGGAACCGTGCCCCTCAGCGGAGCGGCTCTCCCCGCGGATAGTGGCCGGAGGTCGGCTCCATGGTGTCGAGATTCCATTCGCTCTCCACGAACGGCTTGCGCGCCTCTTTGTACTGGGGATACCCGCCCACCTGCTCCTGGCTGTCGATGATCTCGCCCCGCCCTTCGATGACGTCGGCGACGATGCGTCGGTCGATCAGGTCGCGGTTCCAGGGCGTGGCGCCCACATTCTCGATTACGGCGTCCTGTACCTGCGCGGACGGCAGCAGCGTGACGCCGAACGGCAGCGCCGGCGCGGTCTTCGCGAGATTGATCTTCACCGGCGCCGTTGTGTAGCGGCCGGTTTCCTGGATGCTCTTGTTGCCGATGCGATCCACCACCAGGTTGTCCTGCGCATACAGGTCGAGGTCGCCCGAGCCCCCGATCATCAGGAAAGCGAGCGGCTCGGTCGATCTTCCGGCGCGCATGACATTGCCCCGCACCACCATCTGGCCTTTCGAATAGGGATGGCCCAACCATTCTTCCGCGATCAGGTTGTAGTGGATGGCGCGCTGGCCGGGGTTGTAGATCAGGTTGTTGATCACCTGGCCGCGCGCCCCGCCCTTGAACAACGGGCTGCGCTCATAGTTGTGCGCGTACAGGTTGCCGACGATCAGCACGTCGTTGACGTGGTCATGGATCAGCGAGCCTTTGGAGTGCTCGCCCTTGGGATGGGTGGCGTTGGCCAGGCCTTCGCTGACGATGTTGTTGCTGTAGGTGATCCGGCGCGACGCATTGGCCATCCATTCGGCCTCGTCCTCGCCGTGGAAACGCGTGCTGGAAGCGCTCAGGTTCTCATCCGTGGCCCAGGTGAGCGAGCAGTGGTCGACGATCACGTCGTGCGCGCCGCGCACGGTGGTGATCGCGTCGATGTCGCCGGAGCGCTTGGGCATGCCGCCGTCGCCCGGCCGGATGCGCAGGTGGCGGATGACGACGTCGTGGGTGGCGATGGTCAGGCCCCCCTTGATGATCGTCACGCCGGGATGCGGCGCGGTCTGGCCGGCGATGGTCAGGAACGGCTGGTCGATGCGCAGCTCCTTCATGCCCAGGTCGATCACGCCACCCACCTCGAATACCACGATGCGCGGCCCTTGGGTGCTGACCGCTTCCTTGAACGAGCCCGGGCCGTCAGCCGCCAGCGTGGTCACGCGCACGATCTTCCCGCCGCGTCCACCCGGCGTATGCGCCGCCGCGCCCTGGGCGCCGGGAAACGCGACCGGGCGGGTATCGGCGGCCTGCACCGGCGCCATGGCCAGTGCCAGCAACAGGGCCAGCCCGCGGCTCAGCCCGCGGGCACGTGCCCGCTTGGGGAAACGGTTGTGAAGCATTGGCTCCCTCCCAGGAGTGGATCGACGCATCGTGGCATCGGGATGGATTTTGCGGCAGTGCACATTGTCAATGACACCGGTTTACCATATACAGGCCGTCAACCTGCGCTGTCACTCGGCAGTGCAACAAAACCCAGCGGGGAGAGCCCACTTGAGTAACGACCCAAACGCCCTCGCCGACGCGCGTTCCGCGGCGCCCGCACTGGCTGCCATCGCGGACGGTTTCGTTGGCGCGCGCCGCCAGGGCCGGGCGTTGTCGGGATTTCCCGGCGACGTACCCGACGACCTGGTCACCGCGTATCGCGTGCAGGATCTGGCCATCGCGCAGTGGCCCGACCGCGTGGTCGGGTGGAAGGTGGGCTTCATCGCACCGGAGCGACGCGACAGGTCCGGCGACGAACGCCTGCTGGGCCCGATCTTCGCGCGCCAGTTGCAGATGACTACCGGTGGCCAGGCTGCGTTCGAAGTGTTCTCCGGCGGGTTCGGCGCGGTCGAAGCCGAATACGTCCTGCGTCTGGACACGGATGTGTCGACGGAAAAACACGACTGGACGCCCGAGGAAGCCGCCGCCGTGCCTTCTACGCTATTCATCGGCATGGAGGTGGCCAGCAGCCCGCTGGCGACGATCAACCAGCTCGGCCCGCGCGTGGTCGTGTCGGACTTCGGCAACAACAACGGCCTTGTGATGGGCGCCGAGATCCCGGGCTGGGCGAGTCGCAGCGATGCATCCCTGACCTGCACCACCTCGATCGACGGCCGCCAAGTCGGCCAAGGCGGCGCTAACACGCTGCCCGGCGGCCTGCGTGCGGCTTTCGCCTTCGCACTGGCGCGCTCTGCCCGCCGCGGCCGTCCGCTCAAGGCCGGCGACCTGATCGCCACCGGCAACGCGACCGGTATTCACGACATCCTGCCGGGGCAGCGTGCGCGCATCGAATTCGACGGGCATGGCAGCATCGAGGCACTTGCCGTGGCGGCGACCCCGAAGGACGAAGGAGACTGGCGCGCATGATGAATCGTCGTCGCTTTCTGGGCACCGGTCTGGGTGCTGCAGTCGCCTTGCCGCTGGCGGGCGGCCGCGCCTTCGCCGACGGTGGCCGGCACGTGCTGACGGCAACCGACGTGCACGTGAAGGACTACCCAACCGTCGAAGCGGTACGCTGGATCGGCGAGACGATGGCGCGCGAGACCGGTGGACGGGTGACGCTGCGCCAGTACCACTCCGGCCAGCTGGGCCGCGAGTCCGAGGCCATCGACATGGCACGCTTCGGCGCCATCGACATGACCCGCGTGTATGCCGGCGCACTGAACAACGCCTTCCCGCTGACCCAGGCCCTGTGCCTGCCCTACGTGTTCGACTCGGTACCGCACATGCGCCGGGCGATGGACGAGGGCGTCGGGAAAGCGGTGATGCAAGGCTTCGCCAAGCGCGGCCTGGTCGGCTTGGCCATCTACGACTCGGGTGCGCGCTGCTTCTACAACACCAAGCACGCCATCCGCGTCCCGGCGGACCTGCATGGACTGAAGATCCGCGTACCGGTGTCGGACATCTTCATCCGCATGCTGCGCCTGTTCGGCGCCAATCCGACGCCGCTGTCGCTGGGCGAAGTGTTTTCGGGGCTGGAGACGCGCATGATCGATGGCGCCGAGAACAACATCCGCAGCTTCCATTCCAGCCGGCATTTCGAGGCCGCGCAGTACTGGTCGCAGACCAACCATTCCTACGCACCGGACGTGCTGCTGGTGTCGCAGCGCACGCTGGATGGACTGCTGCCTCGCGACCGCGAACTGCTGATCGAAACCGCCCGCCAGTCGGTCGGAGTGATGCGCACACTGTGGGATGCATCCGAAGCGAAGGCGCGTGAAGCGGTCTTCTCCGCGGGCGTGCAGCACAACGAAGCGGAGCTTTCCGCCTTCGCGCGCGCCTCGCAGCCGCTGCTGTCCGAATACCGCAAGGACCCGGCGATCGACGCCCTGTACCGCCGCATCCGCGACCTGGCCTGAGACCCGATGATGTCCGAAGCAGACAACGCCTCCCCCCAAACGCCGCTGCAACGCGGCATGGACCTGCTGTCCAACATCGCCATCGGCGTGGCGGTGGCCGCCCTGCTTGGCCTGGTGGTCGTACAAGGCTGGCAGGTCGTCGCCCGCTACGTGATCAACGACTCGCCCAGCTGGACCGAGCCGGTGACTGTCCTGCTGCTCACGACGGCCATGAGCCTGGGTGCCGCCGCCGGTGTGCATACCCACCGCCACTTCGGCTTCTTTCTGCTGGCCGATGCGGCCGGTCCTCGCCTGAAGAAGGCGTTGCATGCGGCTTCGCCGCTGGTGATCGCCGTGATCGGCGCGGTGATGGCCTACTGGGGCGGGGTGCTGCTGCTGGACGGTCTGGACATCCGCATCGCCGGTGCGCCGATGCCGCAGAGCATCGGTTACCTGCCGCTGTCGATCGGCGGGCTGCTGATGGTGGTATTCGCCCTGTATCGACTGCTCCTGGTGCTGCGCGCGCCGCCGACCGACGAGGCCCGCTGACCCATGGCGATCACTCTGCTTTTCTCGATCTTCGCGATCCTGCTGCTGATTGGCGTACCCGTGGCCTACGCGCTGGCCGCCGCTTCATTGGCTACGCTGCTCTACCTGGACCTGCCCAGCATCGTGCTGGTGCAACAGATTTCGTCGGGTACCGGGTCCGCGTCGCTGATCGCCATTCCGCTTTTCATCTTCGCCGGCGAGATCATGCTGCGCGGGGGAATCTCCGAGCGCCTGATCAGCCTGGCGGCCTCGCTGGTGGGGCGCCTGCGCGGCGGCCTTGGCCAAGTGAGCATCCTGTCTTCGCTGTTCTTCGGTGGCGTATCGGGCTCGGCCATCGCCGACGTGTCGGCGGTGGGCGGGACGATGATCCCGCAGATGGTCAAGCGCGGCTACGACCGCGACTTCGCCGTCAACGTCAGCATCACCGCCGCATTGGTGGCGCTGCTGGTGCCGCCTTCGCACAACCTGATCCTGTTCTCGGCGGCGGCCGGCGGTGGCCTCTCCATCGCCGACCTGTTCGCGGCAGGTATCGTGCCGGCGCTGCTGATGACGGTGGTACTGATGTTCACCGGCTGGGCCGTCGCCCGCAGGCGCGGTTACGGCACGGAGCCGTTTCCCGGCATGCGGGCGGTCTTGCTGCGGCTGGTGGCGGCGCTGCCCGGTCTCGGTCTGGTGGGCCTGATCTTCTTCGGCATCCGCGCCGGCATCTTCACGGCGGTGGAGAGTGCGGCCATCGCGGTGGTGTACGCGCTCCTCGTCACCGGCGTGCTGTACCGCCAGCTGTCGCTCAAGGAGTTCTTCGCCACCGTGACGCATGCGGCACGCACCACCGGCGTGATCCTGTTCGTCATCGCCACCGCCGCGGTGTTCGGCTGGCTGCTGGCCTATCTGCAGGTGCCCGCGGCCGCGGTCGAGGCGTTGCAGTCGATCGCCCACAGCAAGTACACGGTGCTGCTGCTGATCGTATTGGTGCTGCTGGTGTTGGGTACGTTCATGGACCTGGCGCCAATGATCCTGATCTGCACGCCGATCTTCCTGCCGGTGGCGCGGGCCTACGGCATCGACCCGATCCACTTCGGCCTGGTCCTGGTGCTGACGGGTGGCATCGGCCTGGTGACACCACCGGTGGGATCGGTGCTGTTCATCGGCACCGCGATCGGCAAGATCAGCATCGCACAGAGCATGCGCACGATCTGGCCGTTCTGGCTGGCAGGGCTGGCGGTGCTGCTGGTGGTGGCCCTGTTCCCCGAACTGTCGCTGTGGCTGCCGAAGGCGCTGAAGGGATGAGATGCGTGCGCCTGCTCGTGGCAGGTCTGGCCTGCGTGCTGGCGCCGGTGGCGGGTGCCGGAGCCGTACCGGTGCCCTCGCTCGCCGGTTTCGAGGACGCCATCCATCATTGGCGCAACGTGCACGGCGATGCCTATCCACGTTACGCACCGGACCAGGTGGCGTCGATCGCCGACAACATCCTGCGCTACCAGCGGACCGATGGCGGGTGGGTCGAGAACCAGGATCCCGCCCGCATCCTCGACGATGCGGAAAAGGCGCGTGTCCAGGCCGAAGCGACGAAGTCGGGCGGCAGTTTCGACAACCGCAACATCTACACGCAGCTCGACTATCTGGCCACCGCGTATGCGATCACCGGCGACGCCCGCTATCGCGACGGCAGCCTCAAGGGCATTGCGTTCACACTGACCCAGCAGATCCCCGCCTGCGGCGGCTGGCCGCATACGGTGCCGGCCACGCAGTCCTACCACCCGCACATCACCATCGCCGACGACGTGACCGCTGGCGTGCTGGGAACGTTGCGCAAGATCGTGTCCGATACCCGCCGCTATGCGTTCGTCGATACGGCCCTGCGCGCCCGCGTGCAGGCGGCCATCGATGCCGGCGATGCCTGCCTGTTGCGCCTGCAGGTACGGCAGGGCGACACGCCCGCCGGCTGGGCGGGCCAGTACGACGCCCGAACCCTGCAACCCGCGCAGGGCCGCAGGTTCGAGCTTCCGTCGATCGCCGCCCAGGAAACCGTCGGCGTGGTCCGCTACCTGATGTCGATCCCGGATCCGTCCCCCGCCGTCGTGGCGGCCGTGGACGGCGCAGTGGACTGGCTGCGCCGCGTGGAGATCACCGGTTGGCGCATCGAGACCTTCCAGGCGCCGGCGGAACAGTTCCAGTACCACCGCAGTACCCAGGATCGTCGCCTGGTCGCTGATCCGTCCGCTACCGGCCTGTGGGCGCGCTTCTACGACGTGAAGGACAACAGCGTGGTGCTCGCGACGCGGGACAGTCGGCGCGTCGCACGCTATGAAGACATCCCTCGCGAGCGCCGCACCGGCTACGAGTGGTACGGCAGCTGGCCGAGGCGGCTGCTGTCGCAGGAATACCCGCAATGGAAGGCGTCGCGCCCGGCCACGCCCTGAGGAACTCCCGCATGTCGTTCACCCGATTCTTCGCCGCTGCCCTGTCCCTGTGCGTCGCCTTCGATGCGCTTGCGGCCGATGCCGCGCCCCCGGCCTGGAAGCGCGGCATCGAGCACCAGCGCCAGGCCGATCTCGGCGATGGTACCTTCCTCAATCCGGTGCTGGCGGGCGATCGTCCCGATCCGTCGGTGCTGAAGGATGGCGAGGATTACTACCTGACGCTGTCCTCGTTCACCGCGTATCCGGGACTGCCGCTGTGGCATTCGCGCGACCTGGTCAACTGGCAGCCGATCGGCCATGCCATCACCAAGAACGTCGGCTCGATCTGGGCGCCCGACCTGGTCAAGCACGCGGGGCGCTACTACATCTACTTCCCCGCACGCGTCGGTGGCACCGAGTCGCCACGACGCAGCAACTTCGTGGTGTGGGCGGACGACATCCGCGGACCGTGGAGCGAACCCATCGACATCGGACTGCCGGGCCACATCGACCCCGGCCATGCGGTGGGTGAGGACGGCAAGCGCTACCTGTTCCTCAGCGCCGGCGACTACGTGCAGCTGGCCGACGATGGGCTGAGCACCGTGGGCGAGGTGAAGCATGTCTACGACGGCTGGCGTTATCCGGAATCGTGGGACGTGGAGGGCTATGCGCAGGAAGGTCCGAAGATCACCTTCCGCAACGGCTGGTACTACATGATCACCGCGGTCGGCGGCACGGCGGGGCCGCCCACCGGACACATGGTGATCGTCGCTCGCTCGCGCTCCATCCACGGACCGTGGCAGAACGCGCCGAACAATCCTGTGGTGCGTACCACCTCGCGCGAGCAGTACTGGTGGTCGCGCGGGCATGCCACGCTGGTGGAAGACGCCGCCGGACAGTGGTGGATGATGTACCACGGCTACGAGCGCGACTTCTGGACGCTGGGCCGGCAGGCGCTGCTCGATCCCATCGAATGGACGGACGACGGCTGGTTCGTCGCCAGGGGCGGCGACCTGAGCCGGCCGTTGCGCAAGCCCGCGGGCAAGGCGCTGTCACCGCACGGGATGGCACTGTCGGACGATTTCCGCGGCGGCAGGCTGGGGCCGCAATGGGCGTTCTACGACCCCGCACCGGGGGAGTTCGCCCGCCTTGGCTTCGGGGATGGCGTGATGTCACTGCAGGGCAAGGGCACCTCGCCGCGCGACAGCTCGCCGCTGGGCATCATCGCCGGCGACCTGGCCTACCAGTTCGAGGTCGAGATGGAGGTGGAGCCCGGTGCCCAAGGCGGCGCGCTACTGTTCTACAACGATCGTCTGTATGCCGGCGTAGGCAGCAATGGCGAGCGATTCGTGATGCACCGCTACGGCCTGGAGCGTCCCGGCACACTGGCGCCGAGCGCCAAGGGCGGCAGGCTGTGGCTGCGGGTCAAGCATGATCGCCACATTCTCACGATCCATACCAGCGCAGACGGCAAGGCCTGGACCAAGTACCCCGTCCAGATGGAGGTCTCCGGCTACCACCACAACGTGGCGGGCGGCTTCCTGGCCCTCAAGCCATCCCTGTACGCCGCCGGGCAGGGCAAGGTGCACTTCCGTAATTTCCGCTACCGCGCGCTGGACTGACCCCCAGCCGCTAGAATCCCACCGACCGACGAACGGACCCGTACCCACGCCATGCCCGCGCGCAAGAAGCCCGAAAGCCCCGCCTCCCTGCCCACCGGTGGCAAGGCTGCGACCATCAACGACATCGCACGGCTCTCCGGCGTCTCGAAGAAGACGGTATCGCGGATCATCAACCACTCGCCGCTGGTGCGTAAGGACACGCGCGAGAAGGTCGAGGCGCTGATGCGCGAGGTCGGCTATTCCCCCGATCCGATGGCGCGCGGCCTGGCGTTCCGGCGCTCGTTCCTGATCGGCATGGTCTACGACAACCCCACCGCGCAGTACATCGTGAACATGCAGTACGGCGCGCTGGATGCCCTGCGCGACTCCGGCTTCGAGCTGGTGGTGCATCCCTGCGACAGCCGCAGCCCCGGCTACATCGACGGTGTGCGCCGTTTCGTGCAGCAGCAGAAGCTGCACGGCGTGATGCTGGTGCCGCGCGCCTCGGAAGACCAGGCGCTGGCCGACATGCTGGCGGAGATCGGCTGCCGCTACTCGCGCATTGCGTCGGTTTCGATGGACGAGCCCTCGCGCATGGTGGTCACCCACGACCGCGACGGCGCGGCCGAAGCGGCCGAGTACCTGCTCTCGCTCGGCCATACCGACATCGCACTGATCACCGGCCCCAGCGCGTACCGCTCTTCGATCGAGCGCACGGACGGCTTCATCCAGGCACTGGCCAAGCGGGGGCTGGAGATACCGAAGTCGCGCATCATCGAAGCGGGCTACACCTTCGAATCCGGTGTGGTCGCGGCCGAGAAGCTGCTGTCCGGCAAGAACCGCCCCACCGCCATCTTCACCGGCAACGACGAGATGGCCGCCGGCGTGTACAAGGTCGCCATGCGCGCGGGCATCAACATCCCGCGCCAGCTGTCGGTGGTGGGCTTCGACGACAGCCCGCTGGCCTCGCGCCTGTGGCCGTCGCTGACCTCTGTCCGCCGCAACACCCGCGACACCGGCCGCACCGCGGCCGCCATGCTGATCCAGCCCGAGGGCACACCGATGCTGGCCGCCGCCAGCATCCGGCCGCATCTGGTCATCCGGGATTCTTCGCAGCCGCCGGAGTAGCGCGGATAGAAGGCGGGGAACAGTGAATAGGGAATGATCGCTCCCTGAGACCTACGGTGCCCGGAGAGTCCCAGCGCGCGACGCCCTCCCCGCCCCACATCCCCCGATTCCGCACTCCCTGTTCCCCCTCCACCCCCTGCCGCACCGCAAAATGACACCGGTTACCAAAAGGCCGTAGAATCGCCCACGACCTATCCCGACGCCCCGCTCCACGGGCGTCCGCACCGACGGAGCCCCGCCCATGTTCTGCAAGACCTACCACGCCACCCACCCGGACATGATGGACGGCGCGAGCAACGACCAGCTGCGCGACCGCTACCTGATCGGCAACCTGTTCGTCGCCGACACGGTGCAGCTGAACTACTCGCACAACGAACGCTTCGTGATCGGCGGCGCCGCCCCGGTGTCGAAGAAGGTCGACCTGCCGCGCCAGACCGAGCCCGCCTCGGCCGCCGGCAAGCCGTTCCTGGAACGCCGCGAGCTGGGCGTCATCAACGTCGGCGGCGGCGCCGGCAAGGTCACCGTCGACGGCACGACCTACGCGCTGGGCCCGAAGGATGGCCTGTACGTGGCGATGGGCAGCACCGACGTGGCGTTCGAATCCGATGACGCGGCCAACCCCGCCAAGTTCTACCTGACCTCCACCCCGGCGCACGCGCGCTTCGAGACCAAGCAGCTCTCGATCAAGGACGCCGTCGCACTGGAGCGCGGCGCGCTGGAAACCAGCAACGAGCGCACCATCTACCAGTTCATCGTGCCGGCCACCTGCCAGTCCTCGCAGCTGCTGCTGGGTCTGACCGTGCTGAAGACCGGCAGCGTGTGGAACACCATGCCGCCGCACCTGCACGACCGCCGCAGCGAGGTCTATTTCTACTTCGACCTGGGCGAGAACGACCGCGTCTACCACTTCATGGGCGAACCGGACGCGCAGCGCCACATCGTCGTGCAGAACGACGAGGCCGTGGTCTCGCCGCCGTGGTCGATCCACATGGGCTCGGGCACCAGCAACTACGCCTTCATCTGGGCGATGGGTGGCGAGAACCTGGACTACACCGACATGCACGTGCTGGACATCTGCCAGCTGAAGTAAGCGACGTCGTGTAGAGCCGAGCTTGCTCGGCTGCACCGCCAACCGAATTCGACACCACGCGCAGCGGAGCACGCTCCGCTCCACCCGCAGCGCACCACACCGAGGGAATCCACGATGGCAAGCAATCCGTTCAGTCTCGAAGGCAAGATCGCGCTGGTCACTGGCGCCAATACCGGTTTGGGCCAGGGCATCGCCGTGGCATTGGCGGAAGCGGGCGCCGACATCGCCGCGGCCGGCATCGTCGAAGCGGCGGAGACGGGCGAGAAAGTACGTGCGCTCGGCCGCCGTTTCCTCAACCTGGAAGCCAACCTCATCAGCATCGACCCAGTCGAGCGCCTGGTGAAGGAAACCGTCGCCGGCCTGGGCGGACTGGACATCCTGGTCAACAACGCGGGCCTGATCCGCCGTGCCGATGCGGTGGACTTCAGCGAGAAGGACTGGGACGACGTGATGAACGTCAACATCAAGTCCGCGTTCTTCATGTCGCAGGCCGCGGGCCGCCACTTCATCGCGCAGGGCAGCGGCAAGATCATCAACATCGCCTCGATGCTGTCGTTCCAGGGCGGCATCCGCGTGCCGTCATACACGGCCAGCAAGTCCGGCATCGCCGGCATCACCCGCCTGCTCGCCAACGAATGGGGCGCCAAGGGCGTGAACATCAACGCCATCGCGCCGGGCTACATGGCGACCGACAACACCGCGCAGCTGCGCGCGGACGAAGACCGCAACAAGGCCATCCTGGACCGCATCCCCGCCGGTCGTTGGGGCGAGCCGTCCGATCTCGGCGGCACGGCGGTGTTTCTGGCTTCGCGCGCGTCGGACTACGTCAATGGCGCGGTCATCCCCGTCGATGGCGGATGGCTGGCGCGCTGACGCGCGCCTGCGCACGGGATGACGCAGGAGCGACGTCAGTCGCGAAATGAGCATCCCGATCCGTCGTCGCGACTGACGTCGCTCCCGCAGGGGCATGGAGAAGACTGCCGATGGTGCGCATGTTCATCTTCGTGGCGATTTTCGCCTGCTGTGCGCCGATGGCGGCCGGAACGCCGCCGCGCCAGGTCTTCATCGCTGGCGATTCCACGGCCAGCCACTATGGCCCCGAGCGCGCGCCCCGCGAGGGCTGGGGCCAGCAGCTTCAAGGCTTCCTCGACGACGACGCCTACGTGGTCCGCAACCATGCCCAGAGCGGACGCAGCTCACGCAGCTTCATCGCCGAGGGCTGGTTCGACGGCATGGCGAAGGACATGCGTTCCGGCGATGTGCTGCTGATCCAGTTCGGCCACAACGACGAGAAGATCGAAGACCCCAGCCGCTACAGCGAACCGCAGCGCGCGTTTCCCGAATGGCTGATGCGTTACGTGGAGCTCGCCCGAGCAAAGGGCGCCACACCGATCCTGGTAACGCCGGTCGCGCGCCGCAAGTTCGACCATGGGCAGCTGCTCGACACGCACGGGCTGTACGCGCAGGCCGTGCGTGATCTTGCGTCGCAGGAGAACGTGGGTCTGATCGACCTCACGGCGTTGAGCATGGACTGGTTGCGCGCGGCCGGCGACGAGGCCAGCAAGGCGTACTTCATGCATGTGCCGGAACAGGGCCAGCAGGACGACACCCATTTCCAGCGACGTGGCGCGGTGATGGTGGCGTGCCTGGTGATGCGAGGCTGGAAGCAGATCGATCCTGCGCTCGCGGCGCACGTGGTCCGCGATGCGGATTGTGGTGCACCGGCCACCGCGCTGGCCGACCGCAAGGCGCAGCCGAATCCATCCCTGGTCGTGCACGAACACGACATCGCCGTGCAGCAGCCCGGCCCGCACGGCGGCGCGGGAACCACCACGGCCTACCCGTTCTTCCGCGATGCGCCGGCGCTCGGCTTCGAGTTCCGCAAGCGGGTGCTGCACAAGGGCGCCGGCATTGGCCTGCACCAGCACCACAAGGACGAGATCTACTATGTGCTCGCCGGACGCGGCGTGTATGAGCTGGATGGCACCGCGCAAGCAGTGCAGGCCGGCGACGCCATGCTGACCCGTCCCGGCAGCACCCACGCCATCCGCCAGGACGGCGAAGAGGATCTGGTGCTGCTGATCATGTACGGGAAGAAGCAGGAATGAGTAGAGAGAAGTGAGGAGTGAGCAGAAACGCGACTCCTCACTCCTCACTCCTCACTCCTCTCCACTCACTCCTCGTCCTCAGGCGCCGGCCGGTCCCACCGACGGTAGGTCGCATCCAGCGCGCTGCGCAGTCGCCGGTACTGGGGACTGCCCGGCTCGGCCTGAAGACGACCCGCTACCGCCTTCCAGCCGCCCTCATGGTCGCGCGACCATTCGCGCACAACGGCACGGCACGGCTGGCCGACGATCTGCGCCAGCGCGCAGGCCATGAAGATGTCGCCGGCGGTCCAGTCGGGCTGCTGCTGCATCGCTTCCACGTACGCACGCGGTACGGCGTAGTAGCGCGCCATCTCGTCGGCGAAGGCGGCGGGGTAGCGCGCGGCGTACTCGTTGATGTCGGCGAGATGCCGATCCAGCGCGGCGTCGCCTGTCGCAGGCGCGTAGGCCACCGCGTCCTGCGCACCAGTGGGCACGATGGCGACCAGACAGGCCAGCAAGATCAGGACGGGCAGCGCGCGCTTCATGCCGCCATTGTGCCGCAGCGCCGTCGCGCACGCTTCATCGTCGTCAGGCGACGGGGGTGGCTTCGATCGCGGCCAGCGCGCCGGCCAGCTGGCCGGCGCTCTCCACCACGCGCAGTCGTGGCGCGTCGTGGGCGACACCGTGTTCGGCCTCCAGCGCCCACGTCACGTGGTACGGCATGTGGATGCCCCACCCGCCCAGGCCGAGCACGGGCTCGATGTCCGAACGCAGCGAGTTGCCGACCATCGCGAACGCGCCCGGCGCAACGTCGAGTTCACGCAGCACGCGCGCGTAGGTGGCCTCATCCTTTTCCGACACCACCTCGATGCGGTGGAACAGGTCGGCAAGACCGGACTGGGCGATCTTGGCTTCCTGGTGGAACAGATCGCCCTTAGTGATCAACACGATCTCGTGATCGGAGGCGATCTGCGCCACCGCTTCGCGGATGCCCGGCAGCAGTTCGACGGGATGCTGCAGCGTGGCCCGCCCGATCTCGATGACGCGATGCAGGTCGCGGGCGCTGATGCGTTCGTCGGTCAGCTGGATCGCCGTTTCCAGCATCGACAGGGTCATGCCCTTCACGCCGTAACCAAAGATCTTCAGGTTGCGACGCTCCACCTCCAGCAGGTGGCCATGCGTGCGGGGATCGGCCAGGTCGATGTATGCGGCGAGGATCGCTTCGAAGTCCGCTTCTGCCTGGCGGTAGTAATCCTCGCTCTTCCACAGCGTGTCGTCGCCGTCGAAGCCGACCCATTGGATGCGCGCCATGCGGAAGCCTGTCGTCGTTGCTGGAGGGGCGCGCAGGATAGCAGCCCGGACTTTTCGACGCCTCACGACGATGGCCGCCCGAAAGCGGCCATCGTGGTCGACGTTTGCAATCGCCGTGCGATGCGGGCTTACCCGCCGCTGGCGGGCTGCGTGGTGCTGTCGTCGGTCGGCGGCGGGGTGGTTTCCGGTGCGTTGGGATTCGCGGGCGGCGGCAGGTTCGGATCGCTGGGCGGAGCATTGGGATCCGTGGGCATGGTCGGATCGGTCGGTGCCGGGGGTGGCGGCGCAACGTCGGTCGGCGGAGTGGTTTCGACCGGTTCCGGCGCCGCAGCGGCGGGCATCTCTTCCGGCTTGGGACCACAGGCGGTCAGCAGGCCCGCGCCAAGCACGGCCGTGCCCAGAAGCAGCAGCGGTTTGTCGAGCAGTCGATGAATGCGCGTGTTCATAGTGTTCTCCAGAAAGGAAGGAATCAGGACCGGCCCTGCGCGTAGACCGCATATTCCTCGGGGGTCAGGCGACCATCGGCATCGGTATCCAGCGTACCGAAGGCCTGCGCGAGGGGCGGATCGACGGCGGCCTCATCCTTGCTGATCGCTCCGTCTCCGTTCGTGTCCAGGTCTTCGAACGGTTTGGGGGAAGAGGGCGCGGGTGCGGTACGCGGTGACGTGGCCTGCCCACCGTCAGTGACCTGGGGGGTGCGCTGCGCCTGTGCGTAAGACGGTGCCGCGATAGCCATCAACATGCAGGCGGTGGCCAACGGCAGGATACTGCGTGGTGTCGTGTGCGTCATGGAACCTCCTTGATCCGGCACGGCAACGTTCTCAGTGAGACCGGACCTGAAAATGAAGAGGCGGCGCGCGGCCGCCTCTTCGGCTTGCGTGGGGTGCCGGATCGCGCCGTCACGCCACCGGGCGGCGATGCTTACTTCTGCTCGCCGTAGTTCTTGCTGACGAACGCCTTGTACTCATCGGCGCTCAGCGAACCGTCGGCGTTGGCATCGGCCTGGTCGAACACCTGGCTGAGGCCGGCGTTGGCGGCGGCTTCCTGCTTGCTGATCGCGCCATCGCCATCGGTATCGACGTCGGCCCACCCCTGCTTGCCCTGCGTGGCCGACTGGGTGCTCTGGGTCGGGCTCTGCGTGGTGGAACCGGTCGCCTGCTCGGCGGTCGGTTCGCTCTGCTGGGTCTGCGCCTGTGCAGCGGCGTCCTCGGTCTTCTCCTGGGCGAATGCCAGCGGCATGGCCAGCGCGGCGCTCAGTGCGGCCAGGGCGATCAGCGGCTTGCGGGTGTTGTTCTTCATGGGTGTGCTCCGTTCCGTAGGGAGTGCGTCCGATTGCGCACGGCCCCACCTTGCAACCTGGCTTCTGAACGAAATTTGCGCGGCGAAATGAACGTGCACGCATGCTTAACCACGCCGGCACCGGCTTCGGCTAGCCCGGTGTTAGCGGCTCGTGATCGCGATGTGGGCCGCGCGTGGAATGCGTGACGGCGCGCAGGCTTCGGCGTTAGGGATCCGTTTTTTCAGCCCCACTGCGCGTGGGTCCCTCCGCCGATTTTTTCCTGAACCATTGCCAACCGATCACGACACCCGCCAGTGCACCGGCGACTTCCAGCACCACCCGTGCGCCCAAACCATCGGGATCGTGGATGCCTTTCAGGGCCAGGCGCGCATACAGGGGCGACTCCAGCCGGGAAATGCCCAGGTAGAACATGTTCCAGAGGTCCACGCCGGCACCGAGGATCACGGCCGATACGCAGGCCCAGCCGATGGCATGGCCCATCGCGGCGTTCGCCCTGTGGCAGACCGCGTTCCACAGCCAGAAGCACAGCACGCCGATGAGCAGCGCGATCAGGCCGGCTTCGAGCGCGCCCAGCACGCCGTAGTGGAGCGGAAGGTTCATCGCGCGATGACCGTGAAGGATTGCCTGCGGCAGGGCATGGAGGGGGCTCCAAGGCACCATGGCGGCGCCTGCCGGTACAGCGTAACCGATGGTATCGGGGGTCCGGCTGGCATCATGCACCGACCGACGTATCCGGAGCCCCTCATGAAACGTGTGTTGCTGGCCGGTGCGACCGGACTGGTGGGACAGGCGACGCTGCAACGGGCGCTCGCTTCGACGGCCGTCAGTGAGGTCGTGGCGCCGACACGGCGTCCACTGCCAACGCATCCGAAGCTGCTCAACCCGGTGGTCGATTTCGACGCCTTGCCGGGCGATGCCGCGTGGTGGCAGGTGGACGCGGTGGCCTGCGCGCTGGGGACGACGATCCGCGATGCAGGCTCGCGGGAGGCGTTCCGGCGCGTGGACCACGATTTCTGCCTGGCGATCGCGCGCCATGCCCATGCGCATGGCGCGCAGGCCTTCGCCCTGGTGTCGGCGCTGGGCGCGGATCCGGCATCACGCGTGTTCTATTCGCGCACCAAGGGTGAAGTGGAGCAGGCGCTGGGGCGGATCGGATTCGATTCGCTCACCCTCCTGCGACCGGGCCTGCTGGGAGGCCGGCGCAAGCAGCACCGTACGGGCGAACGCTGGGCGCAACGGTTTCTGGGCGTCTTCGGGCCCGCGCTGCCGGGCCGCTACCGTGTGGTTCCGCCGGAGTGCGTCGCGGCGGCCCTGCTGGAGGCGGTGGTGACAGCGCGCCCGGGGCTCCACATCGTGCCGTCGGAACAGCTGCTCGGCTGAGCGCCCGCTCAGGCGCCCGGATCGTCGGCCAGCACCTGTACCCCGTCGGCGAGGATGCGGTACTCGACGTCCGGCACCGGGGTGGGCGTGGAGGCTTCTTCGGCGGTGTGCGCACGCGCGGCAGGCGACAAGTTCTTGCGTGCCAGCACGCCGTGCACCTGGGCGGGGCCGCGTACATCCTTCGGTACGTAGAAGTCGTGGTCGCCCAGCAACACGCGCGCGCCCTGCCCCGCGTCCTCCAGCATCACCCAGCACCCCTTCTTCTGGCAGACATCGACCACGCGGCCGCTGAAGACGCGAGGCTGCCCCTCGTGCGCTGCGGGATCGGCCAACGCCTGTGAGAGCGGCACTACGGGCCCGGCAGGCACGTCGGCGCCGAACTTTTCCCAGGCATCGTCCTGTGCGCCCACGGCAGCCGTGCACACCATCAGGCCCGCCATCACCAGTCCACGACGCATCGCACGCGCTCCTTCCAGGAAAACCCGCATCATAGCCCTGCGCCGGCAGCGTGGTTCAGTGCAGCAACCCGTGATGGACCGGATGGAGACGCTGGGTACCGGTAGCGGTGATGGCATCGCTCGCCCGCTCCAGCAGGCGCTCGTCCTCGTCGTCGATCACGACCAGCACCTTGCCCGCTTCGATCTCGCTGCGGTAATCGCGGCGGACCTCACTGGGTACGGACGAACCGGCCAACGCCGCGGCCCAACCACCCACCAGCGCGCCTACCAGCGCGCACAGCGCGACGGCGGCCAGCGGAACGTCCACCGCAGGGATGGCCATCGCGAGGAGGCCGATCACCAGGCCCACCACGCCACCACCGATCAGGCCGCGCATGGCGGCCGGCAGAAAGTCGGTAGGAGAGCCTTCCTTCTCGTCGTCCGGCATCTGCGTCATCTCGATCTCCGGCCGTCCCACCAGGGCGGCGTGGCCCGGCTGTATGCCCAAGTGCAGGGCCCTGTGCAGCGCCGCTTCGGCGGCCTGCAGGTCCGGGGCGCTGAATACGCGTCGCGTCTTCATGGCGGTCTCCTGGCCGGCGCGTGGGTCCGACCGTGGAAACACGATAGGCCCGCGCGTGGGAGCACGGGGTGAAGAAAGCGCGGTGATGCTGCCCTAGATGTGATCTCTCAGTAGGTTGTTCATCCGGGGCATCTCTGGAAGATGGAGGTTGCGAAGCCAACCCAGCCCCCAGGAGCCCCGGATGAACCTACATAAACATGCCCGTTTGAGCCCGCGCGGTCGAGCCCTGCTCGTGGACCGCATCCTTGTTCAGGGCCTTCGCATCGAAGAAGCAGCGCATGCGGCCGGTGTCAGCGTCCGCACGGCCTACAAGTGGCTCAGGCGGTTTAAGGAGGAAGGTCCGTAAGGCTTGGTCGACCGGTCCTCTCGGCCACGTTCCTGCCCGCATGCCACGCCACAGGAGATGGTGCAGCACATCATCGAGCGGCGCCGCTCACGTCAGACGTATCGGCAGATCGCCGGGCAACTGCCTGTTGCCCCGAGCACCATCGCCCGGCTGCTGCGTCGCGCCGGCCTGCACAGGCTGGCGGAACTGGAGCCTGCAGCGCCGCAGCATCGCTACGAATACGCCCAGCCCGGCCAACTGCTGCATCTGGACATCAAGAAGCTGGCCCGATTCCGGCAACCCGGCCATCGGGTCACCGGCAATCGCCAGATCAACTCCGATGGCGCCGGCTGCGAATACGTGCACCTGGCCATCGACGACCACTCGCGTGTCGCGTTCGGCTGCATCGAGCCCGACGAGCGGGGGGCCAGCGCCTGCCGTGCCTTGATGCAGGCCGTGCGCTATTACCGCAGCCTCGGCGTCCGCTTCGAGCGCGTCCTGACCGACAACGGCGCGTGCTACAGATCACGTCGCTTCCGCCGCCTGGTTCGCCGGCTCGGCATGTGTCACCTGCGCACACGCCCCTACACCCCGCGCACCAATGGCAAGGCCGAACGCTTGGTGCAGACCAGCTTGCGCGAATGGGCCTACGCACGCGCCTACACCTGCTCGGAACAGCGTGCGTGCGCCTTCAAGGGCTGGCTACACCAGTACAACTGGCATCGACCTCACGCCAGCCTGGGTCACAAACCGCCCATCTCCCGCATACCGCTGAACAACGTACTGGGTTTACACACCTAGAGGGCGGGCCGCTCGGGCGCCTGCTTGCGTCCCAGTGCGCGCAGGTAGAGCTCGTACAAGGCAGTGACCTTAGACACGTATTCCTGCGTTTCCGCGTACGGGGGCACCCCGCCATAGCGCGACACGGTGCCGATGCCGGCGTTGTAGGCGGCCGCGACCAGCGTCAGGTCGCCCTTGTAGCGACGCATCAGCGCCCGCAGGTGGCGCGCGCCGGCATTGATCGATTCCGCGGAGGAGTAAGGGTCCGCGACGCCGTATTCCTTCGCCACCTCCGGCATCAGCTGCATCACCCCCATGGCGCCCTTGGGCGACAGCGCCTTCGCATCGAAATCGCTCTCGGCGTGCGCCACGGCGCGCAGCCAGGCATCGTCGACGCCGGTCTGGCGCGCGGCGGCCTTGAACTCGGACGGGTAGCGGTCCAGCCGGGGTTTGCCCACCTTGCCCAGGCCCGGGTGCGCGGGTTCGCCGGGCGGCGTCTGCACCGTGAATTTCAGGTAAGGCGTGGATCCCGGCAGGTTGCGGGTGGAATAGACCTTCTGGCCGTCCTGCTCGCGCTCGTACAGCGTGCCGCTGAACACGCCCATCGAGCCCCACAGGTTCGGCGTGCTGACGGCGTTGTCATCGATCTCCTTGGCCGTGCATTTCGAGCCGGGCTCCGGCGCGGTGGCCAGGCTGACCGTCCCACCCTGCACGCAGCGATACACCGTGCGCGCGCCGGCGTCGGCGCTGGCCAGGGCCAGCACCGCCAGGAAGAAGCCGGCGGCGCGTCGGAGAGGATGCATGGGCGGCGGATTCTAGAGCCCGGAAGCTGTAAGACAGCCTGAATCACGTGCCGGGCGCCGACGGCCGGCCAGTCCTGGCCCGGCCCTGCTGCGCCGCAGCAGCCAAGCGCGTAAAATGCCGGCCCTCACTCACCGCACCCCCTTCGGAGCACGCAATGGGCCTGGATCTGGTCACCGCCGGCAAGAACCCGCCGGACGAAATCAACGTCATCATCGAGATCCCGAAGGACGCCGAGCCGGTGAAGTACGAAGTGGACAAGGCCAGCGGCGCGATCTTCGTCGACCGCATCCTCTCCACCCCCATGCGCTATCCCTGCAACTACGGCTACGTGCCCCACACCCTGTGCGGCGACGGCGATCCTGCCGACGTGCTGGTGGTGCTGCCGCTGCCGCTGATCCCCGGCTCGGTGATCCGCTGCCGCCCGGTCGGTGTGCTGCGCATGAGCGACGAAGCTGGCAGCGACGAAAAGCTGCTGGCCGTGCCGGTGGACAAGGTGTTCGCCGGTTACAGCCACATCAGCGACATCGACCAGGTCAGCCCGCACTGGCTGGAGCGCATCGGCCACTTCTTCGAGCACTACAAGGACCTGGAGAAGGGCAAGTGGGTCAAGCTGGACGGCTGGGGCAACGCGGCCGAAGCCAAGGCCGTCCTGGTCGACGCCATCGCCCGTCAGGCCGCGCAGCCGGAAGACGAGAAGCACAAGTTCTGAGCGCGCCTGCGCATCAGTGCCGAAGGCCGCCCAAGGGGCGGCCTTTCTTTTGTTGCGTCGTCAGAGGCCGGCGGCGCGTGCCGCGCGATCGATCGTAGCGCGCCACTGCGCCAGGCGCGGCTCGATCTCGGCCGCATGTCGGCGCCATTTGTCGGCATCGGGCTGCGACAGCGTGTAGCGCGACAGCGGCAGCTCAGTCCCCAGTTCCCGGTCCCAGGCCCAACCGGCCCATGCGCTGAGGCGGAGGGCTTCGCCCTGGGGATCGGCGAGGAAGCGCCCATAGTCGACGGACGCCCAGTCGTCCGCGGGCAGCGTCTGCAGGTCATCCAGCATGATGCGCGTGGCGGTTTCCCATTGCCGCGCCACGATCTCGCCGAGCGGTTGCCCGTTCAGCGCCTGCCAGCCCGGCGTCAGCAGGAACGACCAGGTCGGCCCCTGCCATCCCGGCAGCGAATACATCCGGAACCGGCCCGACATCCATCCGTCGATCATGCTGCCCCAGACCTGCCGCGGGTCGCGGTGCAGGTAGATGAACTTCGCATCCGGGAACACCGCCTTGAGGAACGGGATGCGCAGTGCATTCTTGGGGGTCTTCTCAAGCATGCGGACCGCGGACTCGCGCTCCGGCACGCGGCCTTCGCGATCGCGCAGCGCATTTCGGAAACGACTCTGCAGTTCCTGTACAACCGCAAACCTCGCGTCGTCCGCACCCAGCTGGTTGGAATGGTAGTCGCGCTGCGCGGGCGAAAGCCCGTCCACGCCCTCGATCAGTTGGTGGCTCTCGTCGCCGATCGTGTAGACCTGCGGCGCTCCCGCGAGCGTTTCGAACAGCAGGGTGGACCCGGATCGGGGCGGGCTGACGATGAAGACCGGACGCTCCAGCGCCGGTCCGACACGTGAGGACGAGATCCCGCTGCGTGTGGGCGCGGTGGGTTCCGGCACCACCACGGCGCCCGCATGCACATCGGGTTGGCCATGGACATCGGTCTGGGCTGGTCGGCTCTCGTCGGACAGCGCCATGTCGAAGACATGCGAATTCAACGCATGCCAGAACCCCACGTCGTTGCGCAGGTCGATGCGGTCCGCACCGAGCCCGAGCAGCTCGCGCCTGGTCGCATCGAGCAACGCCTGGTAGCGGGGGCGGCCGGCGGCATCCTCGCCATGGCAGGCCCAGAGCGCCTGCCAACGGCGCGAAAAGCGCAGCAGCGCGGCCTGGATCGCGCCAAGCCGGGGATCCGCCACGCACTCTCCCAGCAGGAACACCATGTGCTCACGCACTTCCCAGGGCGACATGACTGCGGGGGCGTTGACCTGTTCGAAGTCGAGCTGCGCCCGCTTTCCGGCCACAGGTGGATGCAGACGTGGGCGCCACTCGCCGTGATACGCCTGGCCCGGCGCACGGCCTTCGGACAGCAGATCCCAGAAGCGCTCGCCACCTACGGTGTCTGCGACCAGGTGGATGCGCTGGGCACTCCCTTCGTTGAGCACCCTGTGCCTGCGCCACGTATCGAAGATCCAGCATTCGCCCGCGCCCATGTTGATTTCGGCATCCCCACACTGGAAGCGCACGCCCGGCGTGGTGACGATGGGGACATGAACGCGCATGCGCTCGCGCCAGTAGTAATTGATGTCCACGTGCGCCCTCACTTCCGCCTGGCCGTTGAGCCGCATCAGGCGCGCCCGACCCCAGGTGGCCCCGATCGTTTCAAGCACCTGGCCCAGGTAGGGGCACCGCTCGAGCCACGGCGTCGGCCGCATCCGGCCGGACAGCGCGTCGCTGGCAGGGTCGCCTTCCGTCGTGATCAGCGTCAGGGCGCTGTTACCGTCGTCCCTCGACGTCCGCCCCCGCCAAGCGCTTTCCTCGATCGCGGACACCTCGGCCAGCAACGCCGCGGCGTCGAACATGATGGGGAGCTGGATGAACGGGACCTGCAATTTCATGGGAGGGTGTCCAGGATCGAAGCAGCATGACCGCTGCCCTGGAATGATACCGGCACCGGCTCAGTCGCGAGGCGGCGCCGGCTTGACCCTGAGGATGGTCAGCCCGATCAGCCGCGATACCACGACGGCGATGTACATGACCCCTGCGAACTGCTCCAGCATCACCAGCGCGCGCGCCTGCGGCAGGATCGGCACCACGTCGCTCAGGCCCACGCCGGAGAGCAGGCTGAAACTCAGGAACAGCAGCTCCATCCAGCTGCGCGCCGAAGTCGGGTCGACCGCGGCGGTGAAGCTGCCCGGATACCACTGCTGGCACACCGAGAAGGCGAACGCGAACGCCCAGGCCAGCAGCGTGAAGGTGGCCCCGGCAGCGAACAGTTCGTCGCTGGTGACGGCATGGTCCTGCAGCATGTAGGCGATCAGGCTGCCGGCCGTGTAGAAGTACAGCGCGCTTTCCAGCAGGTGGGCGTAGATGCCCAGGGAGGGCTGGTCGAACAGCGCCGCCGACAGCGACAGCAGCACGGAAGGCACTGCCAGCGACCACGCGATCCAGTTGACGGCCGCGCTTCGGTTGACCACCCACAGCGCCAGCGACAGCACCAGGATGCCGAACGCGCCGAACAGCGCGCGGCCGGCCTGGGTGTCCTCCATCACCGGATACAGCAGGATGCCCGCCAGCTGCACGATGAGCAGGAACGCGGAAGGATGGCGGCGCATCGTCACCAGCCAGCGCAGCCAGGCGATCGGCATCGTCATGCGGCGCGCATCACTTGAAGTGGTAGACCAGCGCGTAATACACCACGTAGACCCATGACAGCACGCCATGGATCACCGCCCACAGCAGCGACTTGTTGGCGCTCCAGGAGATGGTGATCGCCAGGGCGGTCCCGAACCCGATGCCCGCCTTCGCGATGCCGCTGCCGCTACCCTTCACGGCGCCACCGCCGGCGTGCCGCCCCCCGCGCGATACGGGTAGCGCAGGAAGATGTCCGCGATGGCGGCATCGATCTTCGCGCCGCGCTCCTCGGGCTTGGTCCGCCCGACGCGGCCCACGGCAACGCCGGTCCACACCAGCCGGTTCTGCTTCGCATCCACCAGGTCCACGTTGAGGGTACCTTCGGTGTACTTGTACACGTCGGTGCGGTCGCGCCAGTAAGGCACGGCGACGTAACGCCGCGCGCGGTAGCTGTAGTAATAGTCGTAGTCCACTTCCGGGGTGCTGACGACGTCGGTCTTCTCCTGCATGTAGGCGTTCAGGTTGACCCACAGGTCCGGGGACTTCTCGTCGTACACGTAGCCGCGCGCCTCCATCTGCCGACGCGCCGCGTCCTTGGTACGCCCGCTGGTGAGGGTGGCATAGCCCTGGCTCTCGATCGCCAGCGGCGAGTAGAACGCGAACGTGCGGTACCGGGCGAAGTCGGCGGACGGGTCGACATCACTGGTGACGCGCGGGCCGGTGGCGCAGGCCGCCAGCACGAGCATGGCGGCCAGCAACAAACTGCGGCGGATCAGGCGGGCGATCAAGGTCATGGCAGCTCTCCGGCAAGTCGGCGCGGGCCGCCACCGATGGCAACCCGCTGTCTTCTTCTACGCAGTCCCGGGGGATTCCGTTGCACGGACCCGCATCCAGGTTCAGCTCTGACGATACACCCGCGCCCCCTGCGCCAGGAACTCCGCCGACTTCTCGGCCATACCGGCCTCCAGCGCCCGCACCTCGTCCACCCCGTGCTCGGCCGCGTAGTCGCGCACGTCCTGGGTGATCTTCATGCTGCAGAAGTGCGGGCCGCACATGCTGCAGAAATGCGCCAGCTTGTGCGCCTCCTTGGGCAGGGTCTCGTCGTGGAATTCCCTGGCCTTCTCCGGATCCAGGCCAAGGTGGAACTGGTCCTCCCAGCGGAACTCGAATCTCGCCTTGCTGAGTGCATTGTCGCGCACCTGCGCACCGGGATGGCCCTTGGCCAGGTCGGCGGCGTGGGCCGCGATCTTGTACGCCATGATGCCGTCGCGCACGTCCTGGCGGTTGGGCAGGCCCAGGTGTTCCTTCGGCGTGACGTAGCAGAGCATGGCCGTGCCGTACCAGCCGATCATCGCCGCGCCGATCGCACTGGTGATGTGGTCGTAGCCCGGCGCGATGTCGGTGGTCAGCGGCCCCAGCGTGTAGAACGGCGCCTCGCCGCACTCGCGCAGCTGCTTGTCCATGTTCTCCTTGATCAGCTGCATCGGCACGTGGCCGGGACCTTCGATCATGCACTGCACGTCGTGCTTCCATGCGATCTTGGTCAGCTCGCCCAGCGCCTCCAGCTCGCCGAACTGCGCCGCGTCGTTGGCGTCGGCGATGCAGCCCGGGCGCAGGCCATCGCCGAGGCTGAAGGCCACGTCGTAGGCCTTCATGATCTCGCAGATGTCCTCGAAGTGGGTGTAGAGGAAGTTCTCCTTGTGGTGCGCCAGGCACCACTTGGCCATGATCGAGCCTCCGCGCGAGACGATGCCGGTCACCCGCTTGGCCGTCAGCGGCACGTGGCGCAGCAGCACGCCGGCATGGATGGTGAAGTAGTCCACGCCCTGCTCGGCCTGTTCGATCAGCGTGTCGCGGAAGATCTCCCAGGTCAGCGCCTCGGCGCGGCCATCGACCTTCTCCAGCGCCTGGTAGATCGGCACCGTGCCGATCGGCACCGGCGAGTTGCGGATGATCCACTCGCGGGTCTCGTGGATGTGCTTGCCCGTAGACAGGTCCATCACCGTATCGCCGCCCCAGCGGATCGCCCACACCAGCTTTTCCACCTCCTCGGCGATGCCGGAGGACACGGCGCTGTTGCCGATGTTGGCGTTGATCTTGGTCAGGAAATTGCGGCCGATGATCATCGGCTCGCTTTCCGGGTGGTTGATGTTGTTCGGCAGGATGGCGCGACCGCGCGCGATTTCGTCGCGGACGAACTCCGGGGTGATGAACGTCTGGATGCTGGCGCCGAAGGCTTCGCCCGGGTGCTGCTTCAGCAGCATCGCATCGCGCACCGCGTCCAGCCGCTGGTTCTCGCGTATGGCGACGTATTCCATCTCCGGCGTGACGATGCCGCGCCTGGCGTAGTGCATCTGGCTGACGTTGGCGCCGGCCTTGGCACGGCGCGGCAGCACGCGGTTGGGGAAGCGCACGGCATCCAGCTTCGGATCGTGCTCGCGCGCGCGGCCGAAGGCCGAGCTCAGTCCTTGCAACGGCTCGGTATCGCCGCGCTCCTCGATCCACTTCGCGCGTAACGCGGGCAGGCCCGCGGCCAGATCGATGCGCGCTTCCGGATCGGTGTAGGGACCGGACGTGTCGTACACGGTGACGGGCGGATTTTCCTCGCCGCCGAAGACGGTCGGCGTCTGCGTCAGCGCGATCTCGCGCATGGGCACCTGGATGTCCGCCCGCGAGCCCTCGACGAAGATCTTCCGCGAACCCGGAATCGGGCGCGTCACGGATTCGGATAGCTGCCCGGTCTGCTGCAGCAGATCGGCGGCGGGCTTGGGAATGGCATTCATCGGCATCGTCCTTTCTGAATCCCCGCACGGGGATGTGCGGGCTCTTGCGAGGGATTCGCATCACGGGGACGAAGCGGCGGCGCGGCAGCGGACGGATGGCGGGCCCACGAGGGACGACACGGCAACACGGCGCAGCCTGCGAAGCTTCCCTACGCCGGTCTCAACCGGATCAGGTTCGAAGGGTCTATCTCAATCACCGGCCTGGCCGGCGATACCCCCGCTTCGGTGCGAATTAGACCACAACCCCGCACCGGGTGCCGCCCATGCCACACGTCCGGGCGACGACCGGGATATTCTTGGCGTCGGGGCCACGGGACGGAACAGGGACAAGGGGATGATGGGACTCAGGACGTGGGCCTTCGCAGCGGCCCTGCTGATCGTACATATCGCACCTGCAGACGCCGAGGCCCCCGTGCCGGTCGAAGCGTTCGCCGCCGCCAACAGGCTCCATTCGCCGCGGCTCTCTCCGGACGGCGCCCATCTCGCGATCACCGCCGACCTGGGCGACGGCCACCATGCGCTGGCGGTGCACCGTACCGACGACATGCAGCGCACCGCCCTGCTGCGGCTGCCGCGCTACGAACTTCCCACCCAGGTCGCATGGGTCAGCGACACCCGGCTGGTGCTGGCGAAAGGACGACAGGTGGGATCGCGGGAGGCGCCCCTCCCGACGGGCGACATCATCGCCACCGACGCCGACGGCAAGAACCAGAAGTACCTGTTCGGCTACCAGCAATCGCTGCGGACTGCCGGCATCGAAGCCGGCTTCGGCTACATCGAGGGCCTGCCCGCGACGCCCAACGGGCGCTTCTACATGCGCAGGCTGTCGCGCGACACGCAACGATCCCAGCTGTACGACGTGGACGCCGGCAACGCCACCGGAAGGCTGGTCGCCGACATCGACGTCAAGGATCTCCGTTTCACGCTGGACCGGCAGGGTGTGCCCCGGTTCGCTACGGGCGTCGACGACAACGACCGGCAGGTCCTGTTCGTCGCCGATGCGCAGGGCCGCCATTGGACACCCGTCGCCGCCGATGCCGCGGGCACCGTATGGACGCCCTACGCATTCAGCGTCGATGGCACGCAGGTATACGCACTGCAGTCGGTGAACGGCGGGCCTTCGAGACTGGTGGCGTCTTCGCCGGACGGCCGCGATCACCGGGTGCTGGCCCAGCACCCGGTGCGCAGCGTCTCCGACATCGAATGGGGCGCGGGGCTCCTTCAGCCCTTCGCCGCCGTGATCGCCGATGGAAAACCGCGCGCGATCTACTTCGACCCCCAGTCGCCGGATACGCAACTGCACGATGCACTGTCGAACAGCTTCCCCGACCACTATGTCGCCTACGTGGACCACAGCCGCGACGGCAACCGGTCGCTGCTGTACGCCTTCAGCGATCGCGACCCGGGGAGCTGGTACCTGTTCGATCGTGCGCAGGGCAAGGCCTCACTGCTGCTTTCGAGTCGCGAAGGCCTGGATGCCGCCCGGATGGGCGAGCGCCGCGCGATCCGCTTCCGCGCGAGCGACGGCATGGAGCTGGAAGGTTTCATGACCCTGCCGGCGGGGGTCACCACGCCTGCCGGCCTGCCGACGGTGATCGTGCCGCACGGCGGTCCCCATGCGGTCCGCGACGATTGGGCTTTCGACCAGGACGCCCAGTTCCTCGCCAGCCGCGGCTACCTGGTGCTGCAGGTGAACTACCGCGGCTCGGGCGGCCGTGGCCGTGCATTCGAAGAAGCCGGGTACCTGAAGTGGGGTACGCGGGTACAGGACGACTTGCTCGACGGACTGCGCTGGACCATCGCCCAGGGATACGCCGATGGACGCCGCGTCTGCGCCTATGGCGCCAGCTTCGGCGCCTATTCGGCCATGATGCTCGCGGCGCGGGCGCCCGACCTGATCAAGTGCACGGCCGGCCTGGCTGGCGTCTACGACCTGAAGATGCTGTACGCCAAGGGCGATATCCGCACCACGCAGGCGGGCAGCAATTACCTTGCCCGCGCCATCGGCCGCGACGAAGCCGCCTTGACGTCGGCTTCGCCGACCACGCTGGCCACGCGGATCACGGCGCCCGTGCTGCTGGTACACGGCGAACTGGACGAGCGCGCACCCATCGCCCAGGCCAAGGCCATGCAAGCGGCGCTGGAACGTGCCGGCCACGCGCCGGAGTGGATGGCGGTGCCGGGCGAAGGCCACGGATTCCATGCCGATGCGAACAACATCGCGTTCTATCGGAAGCTCGAGGCGTTCCTGGCACGGCACATCGGTCCGGCCGCGCGATGACCCCCGGCCGCCCGCGATCCTCGCCTAGGGTTCCACCTGCATCGTCGAGGCGTCCAGGAGGGGCCGCTCCGGCACCGTGAAGCGTTGCGCATCGCCGAACTCCGGCCAGCCCGCCCGCAGTGCGGCCATCACGGCCGGAGCCTCGTCGTGCGCTTCGAGCAGCCAGGCGGTGAACTGCTGGCAGGGTACGTCGGCGGCAGGACGGCACAGGAGCGGCCCGGGCGGGATCGGCTGCGAGCGCCACACTTCCACCACGCCGGTCGGTCGCGAGGCGTCGTAGACATCGGCCGCCAGCGCGGCCACGTCGGCGCGACCGCTCGCGACGGCCTCCAGGGCCGCCGCATGCGAGCCGGCGTAAACCAGATGGGCGAAGGCGGTCGTCGGTTCCAGGCCCCGGCGGCGCAGTTCACGCACCGGCACGAAGCCGCCCGAGGCCGAATCGCGACCGACCAGGGCCAGACGCAATGTCCGGGCCTGCCGTTCCAGTTCGCCCGGGGCTTCCAGCCCCTGTCGGCCGACCAGTACGGCGCGGTAACGGTCCGCCTGCAGTGCCGGTACCTGCGGCACGGGCAGGGTCGTCAGCGGTTCGCTGGCGCGGCGCGCCTGCAGGTAGCCGTGCAGGTTGGGTACGGCGACGTCCACTTCGCCACGACGCAACGCGTCGACCAGCGCGGTGGGCGAGTCGAACAGACGGACATGCACCGGATGCCGGGCACGTAGTCCCAGATAGTCCGCCAGCGGCTGGATGGCGGCGACGCGGTCGCGCTGCGGATACGCGTAGGTGGCGATCACCCAGGGGCGCGGCGACGCCTGCTGCGCGCCGGCCGGCAGGACGGTCAACCAGATCAGGACGACGACGAGCAGGGTGCGGATCATCCTGCTATCAGACACCATCCAGCAGTTGCTTGTCGCGTACCGCACCTTTGTCGGCGCTGGTCGCGAGCAGGGCGTACGCCTTGAGCGCGGTGCTGACCTTGCGCGCGCGCGGCTGTGCGGGCTTCCACCCCTTCGCATCCTGCGCGGCACGGCGCGATGCCAGTTCATCGTCGGGCACGAGCAGGCTGATCGAACGTTGCGGGATATCGATGCGGATGCGGTCGCCGTCGCGCACCAGGCCGATGGCGCCGCCCGCGGCCGCTTCCGGTGATGCGTGGCCGATCGACAGGCCCGAGGTGCCGCCGGAGAAACGCCCGTCGGTCAGCAGCGCACACTGCTTCCCCAGTCCCTTCGATTTCAGGTAGCTGGTCGGGTACAGCATTTCCTGCATGCCGGGCCCGCCCTTGGGACCCTCGTAGCGGATCACCACCACGTCGCCCACCCTCACCTCGTCGCCGAGGATGCCGGCCACCGCCGCGTCCTGGCTTTCGAAGACGCGCGCCGTGCCTTCGAACACATGGATCGACTCGTCCACGCCGGCCGTCTTCACCACACAACCGTCGACGGCGAGGTTGCCGTACAGCACGGCCAGCCCGCCTTCCTGCGAGTACGCATGCTCGACGCTGCGGATGCAGCCCTCGGCGCGATCGGTATCCAGCGATGGCCAGCGTGTGGCCTGGCTGAAGGCGACCTGGGTGGGGATGCCGGCAGGACCTGCCTTGTAGAAGGTCGTGACCGCATCGTCGTGGTTGGTCGCGACATCCCACTTCGCGATCGCCTCACCCAGCGTCTTCGCATGCACGGTGGGGACGTCGGTGTGCAGCAGGCCACCGCGCGCCAGTTCCCCGAGGATGGCCATGATGCCGCCGGCCCGGTGCACGTCCTCGATGTGGTACTTCTGCGTGTTGGGCGCCACCTTGCACAGCTGGGGCACGCGCCGCGACAGGCGGTCGATGTCGCGCATGTCGAACGCCACCTCCGCCTCCTGCGCCGCAGCCAGCAGATGCAGGATGGTGTTGGTGGAACCGCCCATCGCGATGTCCAGCGTCATCGCGTTCTCGAACGCCTGGAACGTGGCGATGCCGCGCGGCAATGCGGTCGCGTCCTCGCCGCCGTACCACCGATGGCACAACTCGACGGCCAAGACGCCGGCACGCCTGAACAGCTGCTCGCGATCGGCATGCGTGGCCACCACCGTGCCGTTGCCCGGCAGCGACAAGCCGAGCGCTTCGGTCAGGCAGTTCATCGAATTGGCGGTGAACATGCCGCTGCACGACCCGCAGGTCGGGCAGGCGCTGCGCTCGACCGCCGCGACCTCTTCGTCGGACACGTTCGGGTCGGCCGCCATCACCATCGCATCGACCAGGTCGAGCTTGCGATCGGCCAGGCGCGTCTTGCCGGCTTCCATCGGTCCGCCCGACACGAACACGGTAGGGATGTTGAGCCGCAATGCGGCCATCAGCATGCCGGGCGTGATCTTGTCGCAGTTGGAAATGCACACCAGAGCGTCGGCGCAGTGCGCGTTGACCATGTATTCGACGGAATCGGCGATGACCTCCCGCGACGGCAGCGAATACAGCATGCCGTCGTGGCCCATCGCGATGCCGTCGTCCACGGCGATGGTGTCGAATTCCTTGGCGACGCCGCCGACCCGCTCGATCTCGCGCGCCACCAGCTGGCCGAGGTCCTTGAGGTGCACATGGCCGGGGACGAACTGGGTGAAGGAGTTGGCCACCGCCACGATGGGCTTGTGGAAGTCGGCGTCCTTCATGCCGGTGGCGCGCCACAGCGCGCGGGCGCCGGCCATGTTGCGGCCGTGGGTGGAGGTCCTGGAACGGTACTCGGGCATGAAAACCAGCAGTGCGTCGATGACGTGGGAAGCCTTGATTCTGCTGCGTTTCCACGGTTTCAGTTGCAACCATATCGACTGAAATCATCCGATCGTCGCAATCGGCGCAAAAGCGCTTGACACGGTTTGGAGCGGCATGTTTCTCTTGCCGCATGTTGCAGCGCCACACGCCCACGACGACCGATCTCACCGCACCCGCTGCGGCGTCCGTCCTCGTACTCGTTCTTATTACCTCGCCCACAAGTGCGGGACGGACCGGCGTGTAAGCAGCAGAGACGCCAGATTCGCAAAACCCCGCACTGAGAAGTGCGGGGTTTTTTGTTTAAGCCCCTTCGATTTCCCCTCAACCTCAGGAAAACCGCGCCATGACCACCGCCAACGCTCTCCCGCACCCCAAGATCACCGTCGTCGGCTACGGCAGCCAGGGCCGCGCGCACGCGCTGAACCTGCGCGATTCCGGCTTCGACGTCACGGTGGGCCTGCGTCCGGGTGGCCCGACCGAAGCGAAGGCGCAGGCCGACGGCTTCGCGGTGAAGGCGGTCGCCGACGCGGTGAAGGACGCCGACCTGGTCGCCGTGCTGACGCCGGACATGGTGCAGAAGAAGCTCTACAACGAGGTGCTGGCGCCGAACATGAAGCAGGGCGCGGTGCTGCTGTTCGCGCACGGCCTGAACGTCCACTTCGGCATGATCGAACCGCGCGCCGACCTGGACGTGGTGCTGGTCGCGCCCAAGGGCCCGGGCGCGCTGGTGCGCCGCGAGTACGAGATCGGCCGTGGCGTGCCGTGCATCTACGCCGTGTACCAGGACAAGAGCGGCCAGGCCGAGCAGTTCGCGCTGGCCTACGCCGGTGGTCTGGGCGGCGCGCGCGCCAACATCATCAAGACCACCTTCAAGGAAGAGACCGAGACCGACCTGTTCGGCGAACAGGCCGTGCTGTGCGGCGGCGCGTCCTCGCTGGTGCAGGCCGGCTTCGAGACGCTGGTGGAAGCCGGCTACCAGCCCGAAATCGCGTATTACGAAGTCCTGCACGAACTGAAGCTGATCGTCGACCTGTTCTACGAAGGCGGCATCACCCGCATGCTGGAGTTCATCTCCGAGACCGCGCAGTACGGCGACTTCGTCAGCGGCCCGCGCGTCATCGACGCGTCGGTGAAGGCGCGCATGAAGGACGTGCTGACCGACATCCAGAACGGCACCTTCACCCGCAACTGGCAGGCCGAGTACGACGCCGGCCTGCCGAACTACAAGAAGTTCCAGCAGGCCGACAAAGACCACCCGATCGAGAAGGTCGGCAAGGAGCTGCGCGCGAAGATGGTGTGGCTGCAGGCCAACGCCGCGCAACCCGATACAGACGAGCAGGCCGCCGCATGAACGCCGCCGCGGCCACTGCCCCACGCAATGGCGCCCGCTGGCTGGCCCACGCCCTGGAAGCCGAGGGCGTGGACACGCTGTTCGGCTACCCGGGCGGCACCATCATGCCGTTCTACGACGCGCTGGTGGATTCCCACCTGAAGCACATCCTGGTGCGCCACGAGCAGGGCGCGGCGTTGGCGGCGAACGGCTATGCGCGCGCCAGCGGCAAGGTCGGCGTGTGCGTGGCCACCTCCGGCCCCGGCGCGTCGAACCTGGTGACCGGCATCGCCGACGCGATGCTGGATTCGGTGCCGATGGTCTGCCTGACCGGCCAGGTCGCCACCACGCTGATGGGCACCGATGCGTTCCAGGAACTGGACGTGTTCGGCCTGACCCTGCCGATCGTGAAGCACAGCTTCGTCGCGCGGCGCGTGGAAGACCTGCCGACCATGGTGCGCGAAGCCTTCCGCATCGCGCGCGAAGGCCGCCCCGGTCCCGTACTGATCGATCTGCCCAAGGACGTGCAGATGTCGGATGCCTCGCACCTGCCCGACCACGTGCCGGCGAGCGTCGATCCGGTACCCGCACCGGAAGATGCGAAGCTGGCCGAGGCACTGGCCGCCATCGCCGGCGCCGAGAAGCCGGTGATCTACGGCGGCGGCGGCATCGGCATCGCCGATGCGGTGGATGCCTTCCGCCAGTTCGTCGACGCGACCAAGATCCCCACCGTGCTGACCCTGCGCGGCCTGGGCGCCCTGCCCGCCGGCCACCCGCACTACCTGGGCATGCTGGGCATGCACGGCACGCGCGCGGCCAACATGGCGGTGCAGGAATGCGACCTGCTGATCGTGGTGGGCGCGCGCTTCGACGACCGCGCCACCGGCAAGCTGGCCGAGTTCGCGCCATTCGCCCGTGTGCTGCACGTGGACGCCGACGCCTACGAGATCGGCAAACTGCGCACGGCGGACATCGCGGTGCCCGGCGACGTCGCCACCAGCCTGAAGGCGCTGACGGCGGCGCGCAGCACCTGCGACGAGTGGCGCAAGCGCTGCGTGGGCAACCGCGAGCGCTTCGGCTTCCGCTACGACGCGCCCGGTACCGACATCTACGCGCCCGGCCTGCTGAAGCGGCTCAGCGAAGTGGCGCCGGCAGACGCCATCGTCGCCTGCGACGTGGGCCAGCACCAGATGTGGGTGGCGCAGCACTGCCGGTTCACCCACCCGCGCAACCACCTGACCAGCGGCGCGCTGGGCACGATGGGCTTCGGCCTGCCGGCGGCGATGGGTGCGCAGTTCGCCTGCCCCGACCGCACCGTCGTCCTGGTCAACGGCGACGGCGGCTTCATGATGAACGTCCAGGAGCTGGCCACCATCGCCCGCTGCAAGCTGCCGGTGAAGATCGTGCTGATCGACAACAGCGCGCTGGGCATGGTGCGGCAGTGGCAGGAACTGTTCTTCGCCGAGCGCTACAGCGAGATCGACCTGTCCGACAATCCGGACTTCGCCGCGCTGGCGCGCGTGTTCGGCATACCGGCCCGCCACATCAGCCGGCGCGACGAAGTCGAGGATGGCCTGGCCGACCTGCTGGCCCAGCCGGGCCCGGCGCTGCTGCACGTCACCATCGACATCAAAGCCAACGTCTGGCCGCTGGTGCCGCCGAACCATGCCAACAGCTCCATGCTGGATGCCAGTCCCGCAACACCATCCGCCGAGCCTGCCGTCGCGGCCGACGGCGCGGAGAAGAAGAATGCGTTACCGGCTTGAACTCAGGCTCAAACCTGCCGAGGGCGCCTTGCTGCGCGTGCTGGGCATGATCGAGCGTCGAGGCTTTCCGCCCCACGCGGTCCATGCCACCCACGACGGCGAAGGGTATTGGGCGCTGGCGCTGGTGATCGACAGCACCCGCGCGCCGGAGACACTGCGCCAGCAACTGCTGAAAATCTACGATGTGGAGGAACTGTCCTTCAGCGCCGTGCAGGAGCTGAGCCGGGATCGTCGCCACCAGGACCGCGCTGCATGAACGCCGCACCCGCCAACGCGGACGTTGCGGTCCGGAGGCGTCTTCTTCGAGATCAGCCGTTCGCGTGCCGCGATGCCTGATGCCGGCCGCGCCCCCGCCAGCAACGAACCGGACGTAGGCGACGTCGTCGTCACCGTGGCCGACGTGCTGGCGGCGCAGGCGCGGTTGCGCCGTTACCTGCCGCCCACGCCGATGCACCACGCCGAACGCTTTGGCGTGATGCTGAAACTGGAAAACCTGCAGCGCACCGGTTCGTACAAGGTGCGGGGTGCACTGAATGCCTTGCTGGCCGCGCGCGAGCGCGGCGATCGCCGCCCGGTGATCGCGGCCTCGGCGGGCAACCATGCGCAGGGCCTGGCCTGGGCCGCTTACCGGCTGGGCGTACAGGCCATCACCGTGATGCCGCACGGCGCACCGGCGACCAAGATCGCCGGGGTGGCGCACTGGGGTGCCACCGTGCGCCAGCACGGCGACAGCTACGACGAAGCCTTCGCCTTCGCCAGGGAACTGGCCGAACAGAACGGCTACCGCTTCCTGTCTGCCTTCGACGATCCGGACGTGATCGCCGGCCAGGGCACCGTGGGCATCGAGATCGCGCCCTACACGCCCGATGTCGTCATCGTGCCCATCGGCGGCGGCGGCCTGGCCTCGGGCGTCGCGCTGGCGCTGAAGTCGCAGGGCGTGCGCGTGGTCGGCGCCCAGGTAGAGGGCGTGGATTCGATGATCCGCGCAATGAAGGGCGACGTCACGCCGGTCAACCCGGTCGCTTCGCTGGCCGACGGCGTGCGGGTAAAGGTGCCCGGCTTCATCACCCGCCGCCTGTGCACGCAGCTGCTGGACGACGTGGTGACCGTGCGCGAAGCCGAGCTGCGCGAGACCTTGGTGCGGCTGGCGCTGGAAGAGCACCTGATCGCCGAGGGCGCCGGGGCGCTGGCGCTGGCCGCGGGCCGGCGCGTGGCCGGCAGGCGCAAGTGTGCGGTGGTATCCGGAGGCAACATCGACGCCACCGTGCTGGCGCAGCTGCTGTCCGACGTGCGCCCGCGTCCGCCGCGCAAGCCACGCCGCCGCAACGCCGAGGGCGAGCCCTCGCTTGCCAAGGGCCGCGCGCCGCGCGCGGCCGTCCTCCCCTCCCCCGCAAAGACCGGTGCGCGCCGATACGAGGCCCCCGCCATGGAAACAGAAGTACACGAGGAACCCATCTGGTGAACACGCCCACCCATCCGTCCCCCACGCATATCCGCATCTTCGACACCACCCTGCGCGATGGCGAGCAATCCCCCGGCTGCAGCATGACGCCGCAACAGAAGCTGGTCATGGCGCGGGGCCTGGCAGAGCTGGGCGTGGATGCCATCGAAACCGGCTTCCCCGCCAGCTCGCATTCCGACCGCGAAGCGCACGCGATGATCGCGCGCGAACTGCGCGAGACCACCCTGGTCGTGCTGTCGCGCTGCCTGGCGGCGGACATCGAGACGTCGCTGCGCACCGTGACCGCGGCCGCCAAGCCCCGCCTGCACCTGTTCCTGTCCACCAGCCCGCTGCACCGCGAACACAAGCTGCGCATGAGCCGCGAGCAGGTGCTGGAGTCCATCGACAGGCACGTGCGCCTGGCCCGGGGCCACATCGACGAAATCGAGTTCTCCGCCGAGGATGCCACCCGCACTGAGGAGGACTTCCTGCACCAGGCGATCGCCGCCGCCATCGCGGCCGGCGCGACCACCATCAACCTGCCGGACACGGTGGGCTTCACCACGCCGGAAGAGATCCGCGGCATGTTCGAGCGCGCGATCGCCCGCGTACCGGGCGCCGACAAGGTGGTGTTCAGCACGCACTGCCACAACGACCTGGGCCTGGCGGTGGCGAACTCGCTGGCCGCCATCGAAGGCGGTGCGCGCCAGGTGGAAGGCTCGATCAACGGCATCGGCGAGCGCGCCGGCAACTGCGCCATCGAGGAGCTGGTGATGGCGCTGAAGGTCCGTAACGCCTTCTACAACCTGGACACACGCATCGACACGCGCAGGATCGTACCGACCTCGCAGCTGCTGTCGCGCCTGGTCGGCATGCCTGTCCAGCGCAACAAGGCGATCGTCGGCGCCAACGCGTTCGCCCACGAATCCGGCATCCACCAGCACGGCATGCTGCGCCACCGCGGCACCTACGAGATCATGCAGCCTCAGGATGTGGGCTGGCCGTCGTCGCAGATGGTGCTGGGCCGCCACAGCGGGCGCGCCGCGGTGGAGCAGCGCCTGCGTGCGCTGGGCTACTGGCTGGAAGAGGACGAGCTGAAGCTGGTGTTCGAGCAGTTCAAGACGCTGTGCGAGAAGCAGCGTGTGATCGGCGACGCCGACCTGCAGGCGCTGATGCAGGATGCACCGGTCAGCGATGGTTACCGGCTGTCGTCGATGACGATCAGCGACGTCGGCAGCCGTGCCAACGCGCTGGTGGAACTGTCGGATCCGGACGGCAACCGCATTTCGGAAACCGCACAGGGCAACGGCCCGGTCGATGCGTTGTTCAGCGCACTGGCCGCCGCCACCGGCGTGCAGCTGCAGCTGGAGAGCTACCAGGTGCACAGCGTGGGCATCGGTGCCGATGCGCGCGGCGAAGCCAGCCTGTCGGTGCGCTGCGACGGCGAGGAATACGAAGGTACCGGCACCAGCAAGGACATCATCGAAGCCAGCGCGCTGGCGTGGCTGGACGTGGCGAACCGCTTGCTCCGCCAACGCCGTGTCGAGCAGCAGGAAGCCGCCGCCGCGTGACGGGCAGGAGTGAGGGGAGAGAAGTGAGGAGTGAGTAGAAGCACTGCCCTCGCTCACTCCTCACTTCTCTCCGCTCACTCCTCATCTCCAACGCATCACCGGACCCCCCGCATGACTCCACCCCGCACCCTGTTCGACAAACTCTGGGACGCCCACGTAGTCGTCCCCGAAACCGACGCCGCCCCCGCCGTGCTGTACATCGACCTGCACCTGATCCACGAGGTCACCTCGCCGCAGGCCTTCACCGAGCTGAAGGCACGCGGCCTGTCGCCGCGCCGTCCGGACCGCACCAAGGCGACGATGGACCATTCCACGCCCACGTTGCCCGCCGGCGCCGACGGCAAGCTGCCGTACTACACAAAGGCGGCCGAAACGCAGGTGGACACGCTGGCGCGCAACTGCGCCGACTACGGCATCGAGCTGTTCGACATGGCGTCGCCGAACCGCGGCATCGTCCATGTGATCGCGCCGGAGCAGGGCTTCACCCTGCCGGGCATGACCATCGTCTGCGGCGACAGCCACACCAGCACGCACGGTGCGTTCGGTGCGCTGGCCTTCGGCATCGGTACCAGCGAAGTCGGCCATGTGCTGGCCACGCAGTGCTTGCTGCAGCGCCGGCCCAAGACGATGGCCATCACCGTCGATGGCACGCTCGCCCCCGGCGTGGGCGCCAAGGACATCGTGCTGCACGTGATCGGCGCGATCGGCGTCAACGGCGGTACCGGCCATGTCATCGAGTTCCGCGGCAGCGCCATCGAGGCGCTGGACATGGAACAGCGCATGACCCTGTGCAACATGTCCATCGAAGCGGGCGCGCGCGCCGGCATGGTGGCGCCGGACCGGACCACGTTCGACTGGGTGGCGAAGACGCCCCGCGGCCCGAAGGGCGAGGCGTTCGACGCGGCCGTCGCCTACTGGAAGACGCTGCGCAGCGACGACGGCGCCGCGTTCGACGCCGAAGTGCGCATCGATGCCGCCGACATCCGCCCCACCCTGACCTGGGGCACGCATCCGGGCACCGCGATCGCGGTGGATGCGCCGATTCCGGTGCCCGCCAATGCCGCCGACCAGAAGGGGCTGGATTACATGCGCCTGAGCGCCGGCCAGGCGATAGCGGGCACGCCGGTGGACGTGGTGTTCGTCGGCTCGTGCACCAACGGCCGCCTGCGCGACATGCGCGAAGTGGCGCAGGTGCTGCGTGGCCGCAAGGTCGCTGCGGGCGTACGCATGCTGGTGGTGCCAGGTTCGGAGATCGTCAAGCGCGAAGCCGAGGCCGAAGGCATCGACCGCGTCGTGCGCGAGGCCGGCGCCGAATGGCGCGAGCCCGGCTGTTCGATGTGCATCGCCATGAACGGCGACCTGGTCGCGCCCGGCCAACTGGCCGTGAGCACCAGCAACCGCAATTTCGAAGGCCGCCAGGGACCCGGCGCCCGTACCCTGCTGGCCTCGCCGCTGACGGCGGCGTGGGCCGCGGTGAACGGGTGCGTCGGCGATCCGCGCGAACTGTTCGACGCACAGAAGGAGGTGGCGTGATGGCCGGGTTCCGCGAACTGCGCTCCAAGAGCGTGGTGTTGGCGCAGACCAACATCGACACCGACCAGATCATCCCCGCGCGCTTCCTGTCCACGACCGAGCGCGCGGGCCTGGGACGCAACGCCTTCAACGACTGGCGCTGGCAGGCCGACGGTTCGCCGAACCCGGCGTTCCCCTTCAACCAGCCGGAGAACCAGGGTCGCCGCATCCTGCTGGCCGGACGCAACTTCGGCTGCGGCTCCTCGCGCGAGCACGCGCCCTGGGCGTTGACCGATCTGGGCCTGCGCGCCATCGTCAGCAGCGAGATCGCCGACATCTTCCGCAGCAACAGCCTGAAGAACGGGCTGCTGCCCATCGTGCTGCCGGAAGAGATCGTGCAGTCGTTGATGGAACGGCCGGACGACGAACTGACCATCGACGTCGCCGCGCGCGAACTGCGTGCGCCCGACGGTTCGGTCTTCGGCTTCCCGCTGGACGCCTTCGCGCAGACCTGCCTGCTGGAGGGCGTGGACGAACTGGGCTACCTGCTGGCCCGCCACACCGACATCGAAACCTACGAGGCCACCCGCCATGCACGCTGACATCGCCGTACTGCCCGGGGACGGCATCGGTCCCGAAGTGACCGCCGCCGCCGTCACCGTCCTGCGCACACTGGCGCGCCGCCACGGCCACCGCTTCGACTTCCACGAATACGACATCGGCGGTATCGCCATCGACCGCCACGGCGAACCGCTGCCGCAGGCGACGCTGCAGGGCTGCCAGCAGGCGCACGCCGTGCTGCTGGGCGCGGTCGGCGGACCGAAATGGTCGGATCCGAACGCGAAGGTGCGCCCCGAGCAGGGCCTGCTGGCGCTGCGCAAGGGCCTGGGCCTGTTCGCCAACCTGCGTCCGGTGCGTCCGCACCCGGCCGCGCTGAACGCCTCGCCGATCAAGCCGCACCTGCTGACCGGCGTGGACATCGTAGTGGTACGCGAACTGACCGGCGGCATCTACTTCGGCGAGAAGACCCGCGATGCGCGCGGCGCCAGCGACCTGTGCAGCTATTCGGTCACCGAGATCGAGCGCGTGGTGCGCAGCGCCTTCAGGCTGGCACGCCAGCGCCGCAGCTATCTGGTGTCGGTGGACAAGGCCAACGTGCTGGAAACCTCACGCCTGTGGCGCGACGTGGCCACGCGCATCGGCCGCGAGGAATTCCCGGACGTGAAGCTGGAGCACCAGCTGGTCGATTCGATGGCAATGCACCTGCTGGCCAAGCCGCGCGAGTACGACGTGATCGTCACCGAGAACATGTTCGGCGACATCCTCACCGACGAGGCCTCGATGCTGGCCGGCTCGCTGGGCCTGCTGCCGTCCGCTTCGCTGGGCGACGGCAAGGTCGGGTTGTACGAGCCCATCCACGGCTCCGCGCCGGACATCGCCGGCAAGGGCATCGCCAACCCGTACGCCACCATCCTCAGCTGCGCGCTGCTGCTGCGCCACTCGCTGGGCTTGCACGAAGAAGCCGACTGCATCGAACGCGCGGTGGACGCCGCACTGAACGCGCAGGTGTTCACCAACGACCTGGCGACCGGCGGCCGCGGCGTGTCCACGCAGGTCGCAGCACAGGCGGTGATCGAACAGATGCAGGCGCACTGCTACGTGGCCGAACTGCGCGACTGATCGCCCGCCGCGGAGGGCGCGCTCAGCTCGATACCAGCCGGTTGCGTCCCTGCTGCTTGGCGCGGTACAGGCGCTCGTCGGCCTCGCGCAGCAGGTCGCGCAGCGCCTGGCCCGGCTGCAGGTCGGCCATGCCGATGCTGACGGTGCAGTGCAGCTGGCTGCCATCGGGCGCGTCGATGGGGGTTTGCGCGATGCCCTCGCGCAGCACTTCCAGCCGCGCGCGCGCAACCGTCCATGGGAGTTGCTGGCAGACCAGGAATTCCTCTCCACCGTAGCGCGCGATCAGTACGTCGTCGTGGCCGCCGGCCAGCCGTTCGGCCACGGCCGCCACCTGCGACAGCACCTCATCGCCGAAGGCATGGCCGTAGCGGTCGTTGACCGACTTGAAGTGGTCGATGTCCAGCAGCGCCACGCACAGTGGACGGCCCTCGCGGAGGCTGGCCTCGCGCGCCTCGGCCAGGAACGCGTCGCCGGCACGGCGGTTCGCCAGGCGGGTGAGCGGATCGTGGCGGGCCTGATAGGCCAACTGCTCCAGCAGGCGCGCGTGCGCCTCGCCGGCCTGCTCCAGTTGCGCGTTCTTCTCGCTCAGCTCGGACGTGCGCGCGTCCACCAGCGCTTCCAGGCGGCGCTGGCGCTGGCGCTGGCGGCGCATCAGCAGCATCAGCACGCCCCATCCCGCCAGCCCGAGCAGCCCCAGATAGGCGGCCATCGCCCAGGCGCGCATCCACCACGGTGCGGCCTTGTCGAAAGCCACCGTCTGCGTCGCCACGCCCTCCTTGCGGGTCCAGTCCGCGGGTGCGTTCATCGCCTGCACCTCGAAGTGCAGCTGGCCCGAGGGCAGGTTGGTGTACACCGCGTCGTGGGCGATGCCATTGTCGGTCTCGATCCAATCGCGGTCGAAGCCCACCATGCGGTAGCGGTAGCGCAGGCGCTCGGGGGCGCGCTGGTTGAGGCCGGTGAACCGAATGACCACGCGCCGCGTGTCGGCCGGCAGGGCATGGTGCGGCTGCAGGGCCAGCACGCGGCCATCGGCCTCGACGGCCTCCACCACCAGGGTGATGCCCTTGGCGCGCTGGCGGCGGGCATCGTCCGGATCGATCACGCCCACGCCATTGGCAGTGGCGAACCACAGCTTGCCATCACGCATGCGCCAGCCAGCCGGCGCACTGGCTCCATTGGCCTGGCTGCTGGGCAGGCCGTCGGCGTGGGTGAAGGCTTCCACCGGCAGCCGCGCCAGGTGGCCATTCTCCACCGCGGTCAGCGCCGGCCGTGAGATGCGGAACACGCCGCGATTGCTGGACGCCCAGAAGTCGCCGTTGTCGTCCTCCAGCAGCCGGAACAGGCGGTTGTTCGGCAGACCCTGGCGGTGGTCGAACTGCACAAAACGCCCCTCGCGCCAGTGCAGCAGGCCGCGGTCGGTGGCGATCCACAGGCTGCCGTCCGGGTCGGACAGGAAATCGAACGCCGCCACCGCCGGGAACCCCGTCTTCGGCTTCCACGTCCGCACCGTCCCGTCCCGGCGCATCACCGCCATGCCGTTGCTGGTGCCGACCCACAGCTCGCCGAGGCCGCTTTCGTGGAGCACGTACACGTTGCCGTCCGGCAACGCTTCGCCTGCGGCGTAATGGCGCGCAATGCGGCCCTCCCGATAGACAGTGACGCCTTCGTTGCTGCCGATCCACAAGGAACCGTCCGCACGTTCCAGCAGGGCCCGCACATGGTTGGAGGGCAGGCCGCGCGCCTCGTCGATGCGCCACGGAACGGCCTGCGCCGCGCCGGCCGCTGCCGGCAGGTGGATCACGCCCTGGTCGTACGTCCCCACCCACAGCCCGCCGTCGCGCGCATTGGCCAGCGACAGCACGGAGGGGTCGGCCTTGCCATCGAACGCCAGCGATACCGCCCTGGCCGTTCCGCCATCCCAGACATCGACCCCCATGGGATGACCGATCCAGACACCCTGCCCGGGCCGTTCGATGATGCTGCGCACGTAGATGTCGCGCAGGCCGCTGCTGCGGCCCAGCCCGAAGACGGGACCGTCCGACAACCGGAACAGGCCGTTGGTGGTCCCCACCCACAGCAGGCCGTCGCGGTCCTCGAACAGCGCCGGCGCCAGGCGCCCCATCAGGCCGTTGCGTTCGCCCAGCGTCTCGTAGCGCCCCTGGACGTATCGGCGCAGGCCGTCGAGGGTGGAGATCCACAGGTTGCCGTTGCGGTCTTCCAGCATGGCTTCGGCGCGCTCGGCGGTGATCTGCCGGGCGCGCCCATGCTCCAGCCGCCATACGCCGGCGCTGCCACCCACCAGCACACCGCCCCAGCGCGAGGCCTGGATCGCCAGCACGGACGTGGCCGGCAGGCCCTGCGCGCGTCCCCAGTCCTCGACGCGGCCTCCGGCGATCCGGAACAGGCCATGCCGGTTGCCCACCAGAGCCTGCCCGTCCGGCAACGGCAGGATGGCCTGCACGCGTTCGTTCGCCAATCCGGCATGCGTGCCGCCGACGTCGCGCAGCCGGCCATCACGCTGCAGGCTGAAGAGGGAGTGGTCCGTGCCGATCCACAACGTACCGTCCGGCCCGAACCTGAGCACGGACACGTCCGGCAGCGTGCCCGCCTCTCCGGGCAGGCGCTCCCAGCGACCTTCATGGACACGCACCAGCCCCGGCCCGATGCGACCCAGGCTCAGCACCATGCCGCCGCGCGGGTCGGGCACGATGGCGCGCACGCCCTCCACCTCCAGCCCCCGCACGGTGCCAGCGTCGTAAGGCGTGAAACGGCGGCCATCGAAACGCGCGGCGCCTTCCCAGGTGCCCGCCCACAGATAGCCCTCGGCGTCCTGGCTGATCGTATGCACCAGGTTGTGCGGCAGGCCGTCTTCCATCGTCCAGTGCGCGAGCGTGTACTCGTCCACCCTGCGCGCAGGATCGAGCGCCCACGCGGGCATCGCGGCGAGCAGCGCCAGCAGGCAAAGGCCGGGGATCGACAGGCGGCGCACGGGGGAACGGAGTCCGGAGGGCTTCAACCCTCCCAGTATCGGCTGCGGCGGGGGCCTTCTTGAATCCCCCGCCGCGTATGGGGACTAGCTGCGGGCACCTGCGTCCGGCTCAGGCTTGACCTTGAACCACGCCGCGTAGAGCGCCGGCAGGAAGAACAGGGTCAACACCGTGGCCACGGTCAGTCCGCCCATGATGGCGACGGCCATGGGTCCGAAGAACGCGCTGCGCGACAGCGGGATCATCGCCAGCACGGCGGCGAGCGCGGTCAGCACGATGGGACGGAAGCGCCGTACGGTCGCGTCGATGATGGCGTGCCAGCGATCGTGGCCGGCCCGGATGTCCTGGTCGATCTGGTCCACCAGGATCACCGAATTGCGCATGATCATGCCGGCCAGCGCGATGGTGCCCAGCATGGCGACGAAGCCGAACGGCACCCGGAACACCAGCAGCGCCAGCGTCACCCCGATCAGCCCCAGCGGTGCGGTCAGCAGCACCAGCGCCATCCGCGAGAAGCTGCGCAGCTGAAGCATCAGCAGCGTGGTCACGGCCAGCAGGAACAGCGGCATGCCGGCGGCGATGGACTTCTGACCGCGCGCCGAATCCTCCACGGTGCCGCCCGTCTCCAGCAGGTATCCCTGCGGCAGCGCGGAGCGGATCTCCTCCAGCGTGGGCAGGATCTGCGCCACCACGGTCGGCGCGGTCACCTCGTCGCTGTTGAGGTCGGCGCGCACAGTCACCGTCGGCAGGCGGTCGCGGTGCCAGATGATGCCGTCCTCGAAGGCGTACTCCAGGTCCGCGATCTGCGACAGCGGCACGCTGCCGCCGTTGCTGGTAGGTACCGCCAGGCTGCCCAGCAGGTCCAGTCGCGTGCGTTCCTCTTCCGGTCCGCGCAGCAGGATCTCGATCAGTTCGTTGCCTTCGCGGTAGGTGCTGACGCTCAGGCCGGACAGCGAGCCGGAGAGGAAGTGCGACACCTGCGCCGTGCTGACGCCGAGCGCACGCGCGCGATCCTGGTCGATCTGCAGGCGCACGATCTTGCTGGGCTCGCTCCAGTCCAGGTTGACGTTGGCGACATGCGGATTGGCGCGCACCTTCTCCGCCACCTGGCGCGCGATCGCCTGGACCCGGTCGGTGTGCTCGCCGGACACGCGGAACTGCAGCGGATAGCCGACCGGCGGCCCGTTCTCCAGCCGGGTCACGCGGAACTGCAGTTCGGGGAACTGCGGCGCGACCTCCTCGATCAGCCAGCGGCGGGTGGCCTCGCGCGCCCGGGTATCGTCGGTCAGCACCACGAACTGCGAGAAGTGCGCCTGCGGCAGCTGCTGGTCCAGCGGCAGGTAGAACCGCGGCGAGCCGGTACCGATGTAGGCCACGTAGTTCTGGATGCCTTTGCGCGTGGCCAGCAGCTTCTCCAGCTTGCGCGCCTGCGCATCGGTGGACTTCAGCGAACTGCCTTCGGCCAGTTCCAGATCCACCATCAGCTCGGGGCGCACCGAGTCCGGGAAGAACTGCTGCGGCACGAAGCGGAACAGCGCGATCGAGGCGACGAAGGCCGCCGCGGTCACGCCGATCACCAGCCAGCGACGCCGCAGGCAGAACGCCAGCCAGCGACGGAAGCGGTTGTAGAACGGCGTGTGGTAGGGATTGTGGTCGTCCGCGTCGTGCGCCTTCGGCGCGAGCATGCCGGCGTACTGCGGCCAACGATCCGCCAGCCGGGCGCGGACACCCTGCCAGCGCGCAGCGAGCGATCCCGCTTTCGGCGGTTGCGGATTGCCGAGGTCGGGCAGCATCTTGTCGCCCAGATAGGGAATGAACAGCACTGCGGCGATCCACGACACCACCAGCGCGATGGTCACCACCTGGAACAGCGAGCGCGTGTATTCACCGGTGCTGGAGGCCGCGGTCGCGATCGGCAGGAAGCCCGCCGCCGTCACCAGCGTGCCGGTGAGCATGGGGAACGCCGTGGATTCGTAGGCGAAGCTGGCCGCCTTCAAGCGGTCGAAGCCCTGCTCCATCTTGATGGCCATCATCTCCACCGCGATGATCGCGTCGTCGACCAGCAGGCCCAGCGCCAGCACCAGCGCGCCCAGCGATATCTTGTGCAGGCCGATGCCGAAGTAGTGCATCACCGCGAACGTCATCGCCAGCACCAGCGGGATCGACACCGCCACCACCAGTCCCGTGCGCAGTCCCAGCGAGAAGAAGCTGACCAGCAGCACGATGACCACGGCTTCGGCCAGCACGCGCACGAACTCGCCCACCGACGCCTCCACCGCGGCCGGCTGGTCGGATACCTTGCGCAGCTCCATGCCCAGCGGCAGGGTCTTCTGCAGCCGGTGGAACTCCGCCTCCAGCGTCGAGCCCAGCTTGAGGATGTCGCCGCCGTCCTTCATCGCCACCGCGATGCCGATGCCGGGCTGGCCCATGAAGCGCATGCGCGGCGCGGCCGGATCGGCAAACCCGCGCTTGATCTGCGCGATGTCGCCCAGCTTGACCGTGCGCCCGCCGGCACGGATCGGGAACTCGCGGATCTCGTCCACCGAGGTGAACTCGCCGCTCACCCGCAGCTGCACGCGGTCGCTGGCGGTCTCGAAGAAACCGGCCGGCGTCACCGCGTTCTGTTCCTCCAGCGCCTGCTGCACGGCATTCAGCGGAATCCCGAGCGTGGCCAACTTGGTGTTGGACAGCTCGATCCAGACCTTCTCGTCCTGCAGGCCGACCAGTTCCACCTTGCCGACATCGTCCACCCGCTGCAGTTCCAGCTGGATGCGGTCGGCGTAGTCCTTCATCACCGCGTAGTCGAAGCCTTCGCCGGTCAGCGCGTAGATGTTGCCGAACGTGTCGCCGAACTCGTCGTTGAAGAACGGACCGACCACGCCGGCCGGCAGGGTCGCCCGGATGTCGCCGACCTTCTTGCGCACCTGGTACCAGAGCTGCGGCATGTCGCGCGAGCGCAGGCTGTCGCGCGCGGCGAAGATCACCTGCGACTCGCCCGGCCGCGAGTACGAGCGGATGTATTCGTAGTTGCCGGTGGTCATCACCGCCTTCTCGATCCGCTCGGTGACCTGCTGCGCGACCTCGTCGGCCGTCGCGCCCGGCCACACCGTGCGCACGACCATCGCCTTGAAGGTGAAGGGCGGATCCTCGGACTGGCCCAGATGCCGGTACGACCATGCGCCGATGATGCCCAGCAGGATCATCGCGAACAGCACCAGGCTGCGGTTGGTCAGCGCCCACTCGGAGAGGTTGAAGCGGCGCATGCCGTTACTCCGCCCGCGAGGCGATGTTGGCCGCGCCACCGCCGGCCGCGGGCTTCAGCGGCCGGTTGTTGCGGTCCACCGGCGCCACGACCTGGCCCTCGCGCAGCAGGTGGCCGCCGGCGGCGACCACCCAGTCGCTGGCCTTCAGGCCACCGAGTACGGGCACCGAGGATTCGCCATAGCGGCCCAGCTGCACGGACTGGGCGCGCACCTTGCCGGTGGCCGGATCGACGATCCAGACGGAGGTCTTGCCGTCCTCGCCGCGCTGCACGGCGGACAATGGCAGCTTCAGGGCCGCCTTGGTTCCGCTTTCCTGCACGTAGACGCGCGCGCTCTGGCCCAATTCGACCTGTTGCTGCGCCTCGCCGACCAGGCTGACGCGCGCGGCATAGGTGCGCGTCTGTGCGTCGGCCGCCGGCGCGATTTCCCGGATCGTGCCGGGCAGGCGCTGCCCCGGCGCGTTCCATAGCTCGATCATCACCGGCTGGCCCACGCTGAACTCGCGGATGCGGTTTTCCGGCAGGCCGATGGCCACTTCGCGGCCGCCATCGGCGGCCAGGGTGAAGATGGTCTGGCCGGCGGCGACCACCTGCCCCGCTTCGGCCTGGCGACTGGCGATGACGCCGTCGCGCGGCGCGCGCAGCTGCGAATAGCCTTCCTGGTTGCGCATGACGTCCATCTGCGCGCGCGCGGCGCGCGCCTGGCCCTCGGCCGCCTTGTAGGCGGCGACCTGCGCGTCGTAGGCGGACCGGCTGATCAGTTGGTCGCCGACCAGCTTGGCGTAGCGGTCGCGGTCGCCGCGCGCGCGGGCCAGGTCGGCTTCGGCCGCGGCCAGCTGGGCCTGCGCGGCCTGCGCCTGCAGCGCGAAGTCGCCCGGGTCCAGCAGCGCCAGCACCTCGCCCTTCTGCACGCGGGCACCGGCGTCCACGTTGCGGCGGATCAGGTTGCCGCCCACGCGGAAGGACAGCGGGCTCTCCTCACGGGCGCGCACCTCGCCCGCGTACGCCGACAACGCCGCGTCCGCGCCACCGCCGGGCTGCACCACCAGAGCCGGCCTCGGCGATTCGGCAGGCTTGTCCGCACTGCAGGCGGTCAGGCCGGCCATCAGGACGACGAACACTCCGTTCCAGCGCGTCTGGCGCATGACAGCTCCCGTTGCGGCATCAATTAATGGACTTGGCGGTATAGTATAAATATCGAACCGGGTAGTCTAGTATTGCGCCATGGCCAGTCCGCCTCCTTCTCCGTCCCGTCGCAAGTCCCCCGCCAAGCCCGCCGCCAGCGGCCCCGGCCGGCCCAAGGACCTGGGCAAGCGTGCCGCCATCCTGGAGGCCGCCAAGCAGCTGTTCGCCCGCGAGGGCTTCAACGGCGTCAGCATGGACCAGATCGCCGCCGAGGCGGGGGTGTCCAAGCTGACGGTCTACAGCCACTTCGGCGACAAGGACGCGCTGTTCGCGGCGGCCGTGCAGGCCAAGTGTGCGGAAATGCTGCCCGATGCCCTGTTCGAGATCGAACTGACCGGCAGCGTGCGCGACCAGCTCAAGGCGATCGGCGAGGCCTTCTTCGCACTGATCACCAGCGAGGAAGCCATCAGCACGCACCGCATGATGATGGTGCCGGGCAACATCGACGACAGGCTTAAGCAGACCTTCTGGGAAGCCGGCCCGCAGCGCACCCACGATGCGTTCGCCGCGCTGCTGCAGGCCCTGGTGGCCAAGGGCGAACTGGACGTTCCCGACGTGGCCATCGCCTCGGTGCAGTTCTTCACCCTGATCAAGGGCGAAGTGCATGCGCGCATGACCTGCGGCCTGTGCAGCCAGCCCGGTCCGCTCGACCGACGCCGGCACATCGACGCCACGGTGGACATGTTCCTGAGGGCGTATGGCCGCCGTTGAAACTGAAGCGTGTCCCCCGGCGACGGAGGTCGCGGTGACTTCCGGCACTGCGCCCGTCGGCGTGGCTGCCCCGATCCTTGCCCAGCGCGGAGGCAGCCGGCCCGGTAAAATGCCCGGCCCAGCCTCCCGCGTCGGATGACCACCCCCATGACGATCAACTACACCCAGGCCCGCGAAAACATGGTCGAGCAGCAGGTACGTCCCTGGGACGTGCTGGATGCGCGCGTGCTGGAGACGCTGGCTACCTTGCCGCGCGAAGCCTTCGTAGCCGAGACGCACCGTGCCCTGGCATACGCGGACTTGGAACTGCCGCTGGGCCATGGCCAGTCGATGATGAAGCCCGTCGTCGAAGGCCGCACCCTGCAGGCGCTGAAGCCGCAGGCAGGCGAGGACGTGCTGGAGATCGGCACCGGCAGCGGCTACCTGACCGCCTGCCTGGGCAACCTGGCACGCGAGGTGGTCAGCCTGGAGATCCATCCCGAACTTGCCGCCGCCGCGCGCGCGCGCCTGGACGCGACCGGCCTGGGCAGCAATGTCCGCATCGACACCGCCGACGCGCTGGCCTGGGACACCGACCGCCGCTTCGACGTGGTGTGCGTGACCGGCGCCGTCGCTGTCGTGCCGGCCCGTTTCCTGCAGTGGCTGCGTCCCGGTGGCCGCCTGTTCGTGGTGCGCGGCGCTTCGCCCGTGATGGAAGCCGTGCTGCAGGTCAACGATGTCAACGGTCCGCGCATCGAATCGTTGTTCGAGACCGACCTCCCCTACCTGGTCGGCGCCGCGCCGGCGCCCCAGTTCGTCTTCTGAAGATTCAAAAAAGGAACCCGCATGAGCCGTCGCCCCCTCGCACTTGCGCTCGCCCTGGCCCTGCCGTCCGCGGCCAATGCCACCGACCTGATGCAGACCTATGAGCTGGCGCGCGCCGGCGACACCACCTTGTCCATCGCCGAATCCACCCGGCTGATCGACAAGGAAGGCGCCGTGCAGGCCCGCGCCGCGCTGCTGCCGCAGATCACCGGCAGCGTTGGTTACGACCTGGAGCACAACAGCCGGCCGGGCGACCCGCTGGGCGACGGCAAGAGCCGCAGCTACGGCGCCAGGGTGAGCCAGACGATCTTCGACTGGAGCCGCATCGCCAACCTGCGCGGCCAGAAGGCGCTCAGCCAGGCGGCCGACTACGACCTGGCCTCGGCGAACAACGACCTGATCACCCGCACCTCGGCCGCCTACTTCAACGTGCTGATCGGCATCGAGTCGCTGGCCGCGGCCGAGACCAACGAGGCGGCGTCCAAGAAGCAGTTCGACTACGCGCAGAAGCGCCTGGACGTGGGCCTGGCCCCGATCACCGACGTGCACGAAGCCCGTGCGCAGTACGACAGCGCGCGCGCCAACACCATCCTGGCCCGTAATGCGCTGGACGACAGCTACCGCGCGCTGGCCGAGCTCACCGGCCAGCCCATCAGCGGCCTGAAGGGCCTGCCGGACGACTTCCGCCCGGAACTGCCGCCGGAGCAGAACGCGCAGGCGTGGGTGGATCGTGCGCTGGAGCAGAACCCGGACCTGAAGGCCGCCCAGTACACGCTGGAATCGGCGCAGCATGGCGTCTCCAGCGCGCGCGCCGGCCACTACCCCACGCTCGACTTCAGCGGCGGCTACTCCAACGGCACCAGCTGGGACAGCGTGCCCGGCACGCTGTCGCGCGACGGCGAGGGCTACAACTGGGGCGTGACCCTGACCGTGCCGATCTTCTCCGGTGGCGCCACCCAGTCGGGCGTGCGTCAGGCGCTGGCCCAGCGCGACCGCGCCTCGGACGGTCTGGAACAGACGCGCCGCGCGCTGATCCGCAACACCAGCAACGCCTACCAGGCGCTGGTGGCCGGCGTCAGCGAAGTGGAGGCCCGCCGCCTGGCCGTGGTCTCCGCGCAGAGCGCGCTGGACGCCTCGCAGGTCGGCCTGGAAGTGGGTACCCGCACCGTGCTGGACGTGCTGCAGAACCAGCGCACGCTGTTCCAGGCGCAGGTCGACTATTCGGAGGCGAAGTATCGCTTCCTGCAGAACCGCCTGCTGCTGGAACAGGCCGCGGGCACGCTGGACGGCACCGACGTGCAGGACATCAACCGCCTGCTGACCGCCGACGCCGAGTCGCGCCTGTCGTCGCAGCCGGTTTCGCAGTAAGCCTTCGCGCATCGCGAGCGATCACGACGGCGGGCTTCGGCCCGCCGTTGTCGTTTCTGGACTCGGGCGTCCTGTAGGAGCGACGTGAGTCGCGACCGCACACCCGAACGATTCCGTTATCTGGCTGGAGACGGAAGGTTTCCGGTCGCGACTTACGTCGTTCCTACAGTCAGTACTCAGATCGCGCCGCGCGCACGCAGCACCGCGATTTCGTCACCCCCGTATCCCGCCTCACGCAATACCTCATCGGTGTGCTCGCCCAGCATCGGCGGCGCGCATGGCGGTTGTACCGGTGTGACCGACAGCTTGATCGGACTACCCACCAGCGGCAACGCGCCGGCATGCGGATGGGAAGCGTCGACGATCATGCCGCGCGCCCGCACCTGCGGATCGGCGAACACCTCGGCCAGATCGTTGACCGGCCCGCATGGAATGCCCGCCGCCTCCAGCGAGGCCAGGCACGCATGCCGGTCGCGCGCGCGGAACGCCTGTTGCAGGACCGGGATCAACGCATCGCGGTGACGTACGCGTCCCGCGTTCGTCGCAAAGCGTGCGTCCTGCCCGAGCGCTGCGAGACCGAGCAGTTCGCACAGCCGGGCGAACTGCCGGTCGTTGCCGACCGCGACGATGATGTGGCCATCGGCGACCGCGAAGACCTGATACGGCACGATGTTGGCGTGCGCGTTGCCCTGGCGCGCAGGAACTTCGCCACCCACCAGGTAATGGCTGCCCAGATTGGCCAGCATCGCGACCTGCGCATCCAGCAGCGCCATGTCGATCGCCTGCCCCTCGCCGGTCGCATCGCGATGGCGCAGCGCGGCAAGGATCGCCACGGTGGCGTACATGCCGGTGAACAGGTCGGCCACCGCCACGCCGACTTTCTGTGGCTCGCCGTCGGCGGCCCCGGTGACGCTCATCAGGCCGCCCAGCCCCTGCACCGCGAAGTCGTAGCCGGCGCGTTGCGCATACGGGCCGTCCTGGCCGAAACCGGTGATCGAGCAGTACACCAGCCGCGGATGGGCGGCCCGCAGCGTGGCGGCGTCCAGGCCGTGGCGGGCCATGTCGCCGACCTTGAAGTTCTCCACCAGCACGTCGCTGCGCATCGCCAGCCGCCGGATGACGGCCTGGCCCTCGGCGGTGGAGAGATCCACCGTCAGCGAGCGCTTGTTGCGGTTCGCGCACAGGTAATACGCCGATTCCGGGGTTTCGTTGCCCTCGCCATCCTTCAGGAAGGGCGGTCCCCAGCCGCGCGTATCGTCGCCGCTGCCCGGCCGCTCCACCTTGATCACGTCCGCGCCCAGATCGGCGAGCACCTGCGTGCACCACGGACCGGCCAGCACGCGCGTCAGGTCCAGCACACGCACGCCGGCCAGCGACTGCGGCCCCCTCCCGCTCATGCCACCGGCGCCGGCAGGTGCGGCGCGATCATCGCCAGGGTGCGGGCCAGCGCGCCACGCCCGTGCTCGACCAGCGCGCGGCCGCGGTCGGCCATCTGCTGCCGGCGCGCATCGTCGGCCAGCAGGGTCTCGATCGCATCGCCCACACCCGCCGCGTCGGGTGCGATCACCAGCGCATCGGCCTCCTTCAGGCGGCGGGATATCTCGCTGAAGTTGTGCAGATGCGGACCCGTGACCGCAGGCGTCCCCACCGCGGCCGGCTCCAGCATGTTGTGGCCGCCGATCGCCTGCAGGCTGCCACCGACGAAGGCTACGTCCGCGCAGGCGTAGAACGCCATCAGTTCGCCCAGGGTGTCGAGCACGAACACATCATCGCCCGCGGAAGGCCAGCGATCGGCGCGCCGCGTGCCGACCGTCCAGCCCGTCTCGCGCGCGGCAGCCGCCGCACGCGGGAACCGTTCCGGGTGGCGCGGCGCCCACAGCAGCAGCAGGTCGGGCCAGCGGCGGCGCAGGCGCGCGTGCAGGGCCAGCACCGGCGCTTCTTCGTCCTCATGCGTGCTGGCGGCGATCCACACGCGCCGGCCACCGCTCAGATGCTGGCGGAACCCCTGCATCACCTCGCGCACGTTGTCCGGCACCGGGATGTCGAACTTGAGGTTGCCGACATCACGCACCTGGGTCGGCCGCGCGCCGAGCTGCACGAAGCGGGCGGCGTCGTCGCCGGACTGCGCCGCGACCTTGCGCACCGTGCGCAGGGTGCGCGCGATCAGTGGGCGCAGCACGCTGTAGCCCCGCAGCGAGCGCGCCGACAGCCGCGCATTGAGGATGTAGACCGGCACCTTGCGGTCGTGACAGCCGAACAGCAGGCTGGGCCACAGCTCGGTTTCCATGATCAGCGCCAGGCGCGGCGGGTAGTGGTCGAGGAAGCGCGCCACCGCGCCGGGCAGGTCGTAGGGCGAATACACGTGCAGCACGCGCTCGCCCCACAGCGCCTGGACGCGCTGCGACCCGGTCGGCGTGATGGTGGTGACGAGCACGCGCAGGCCGCGATGCCGCTTCAACAGCGCATCGACCACCGGTGCGGCCGCATTGACTTCGCCCACCGACACCGCGTGCAGCCAGACATCGACCGCGCCGCCGGGCGTGCCGTAGCTGCCGTAGCGTTCGTTCCAGCGCTGGAAGTATTCCGGATAGCGGAAACCGCGCCAGATCAGGTGGTAGACGGTGATCGGCGTCAGTACGTAAAGCACCGCCGAATACAGGGCGCGCAGCAGGCGTTCGGCGGTGCGGTCGGACATGGGCCACAAGGATAACCGGGGGCGCCGCTACAATGGGCCATGGCCGAACCCGAGAAGCGATCCTCCGACGCCGGTGAGCGTCCGCCCATGGCGCCGCGGCAATGGCCCGCGTGGCTGGGCATCGGCTTGGCCTGGCTGGCCGCGCGCATCCCGTGGCGCCTGCAGCGCCCGCTGGGCCGCGCCATCGGCGCCCTGCTGTACCGGCTGCTGCGCGACCGCCGGCACGTGGCCCGGCGCAACATCGCCCTGTGCTTCCCCGAGCTGGACGCGTCGCGCCAGGAGGCGCTGGCGCGCGCCAACTTCGGCGAACTCGGCATCGGCCTGTTCGAGTTCGCACGCGCCTGGTGGGGCAGCGTGGCGCCGATGCGCGGCGGCGTCCGGGTGGAGGGACTGGAACACCTGAAGGCGGCGCAGGCCGGCGGGCGCGGCGTGATCGTCGTGTCGGGCCACTTCACCACGCTGGAGATCTCGGCCCGCCTGATGTGCGACTACGCGCCGCTGGCCGGCATGTACCGCCCGCACGACCAGGGCGCGATGGAGTGGGCGGTGAAGCGCGGCCGCCAGCGCTACGCCAGCGCCATGTTCACCCGCGACGAGCTGCGCCCGGCGCTGAAGCACCTCAAGCAGGGCGGGCTGCTGTGGTTCGCGCCCGACCAGGACACGCGCCGCGGCGAAAGCGTGTTCGTGCCGTTCTTCGGCCATCCCGCCTACAGCCTGACCTCCACCCACCAGCTGGCGCGCCTGTCCGGCGCGGCGGTGATCGCGTTTTCGCACGTGCGGCGCGCGGATGGTGGCTACACGCTGAAGCTGTCGCCGGCGTTCGAGGACTTCCCCTCGAGCGACGCCACTGCGGACACCGCGCGCGTGATCGCCGCGATCGAAGCCATGGTGCGCGAAGCGCCCGCGCAGTACCTCTGGATCCATCGCCGCTTCAAGCGGCAGCCGGACGGGCGCGGCGAGCTCTACCGGTAGAGGTCCGGCTCGCCCGGCGGCCGTGTCTTGAAGCGCCGGTGCACCCACAGGTACTGCTCGGGATGCTGGCGCACCACCGCCTCGAGCTCGGCCATGTAGCGCGCAGCGTCCTGCGCAGGATCGCCGCTGGGCCAGCCGTCCCAGGTGGGCTCCACGCGCAGCCGGTACCGTCCGGCCGCGTCGCGATGGAACCAGAACGGCAGCACCGCGGCGTTGCCGCGCCGTGCCAGGTCGGGCGTGGCCGTCAGCGTGGCGGCGGGGATGCCGAAGAACGGCACGAAAGCATTCTGGTAGTTGAAGTCCTGGTCGGCGGAGTACGCCACGATGCCGCCGCGCGAGAGCGTGCGCAGCAGCCCGCGCACGTCCTTCTTGCCGATCACGTCGGCAAACGCGCGACGCCGCGCGCCATCCAGCCAGCGCTCGACGCAGGGATCGTTGTTGTGGCGCGCCACGATGGCCAGGCGCTCGCCCAGCGCTTCGCCCAACAGGCGGGCGCACAGTTCCGAGTGCGGGAAGTGGCCGCCGAACAGCAGGACGCCCTGCCCGCGCGCGCGCGCGGCGCGCAGGTGTTCAAGGCCCTCCACCTCGGCCAGCCCCTGCAGCCGGTGCGACGAGGCGAACCAGCCGCGCACGAGCTCCAGCAGGCCCGTCACCGTCGCACGCAGATTGGCGCGCAGCAACCGCCCCTGCGCCGCGGCGTCCAGTTCGGGAAAGCACAGGGCGATGTTGGTGGCCGCGTAGCGACGCCGCTTGCCCAGCGCCGGCCACAGCAGCCAGGTCGCCATCGCGCCCAGCGCCAGCAGCAGGCGCTGCGGCAGGGCCGCGATCACGCTCCCTAGCAGGTTCGCGGGCGCGACGAACGCGCAGCGCGGCACACGCCGCGGCTCAGTCGTCATCGCGCGCCAGCAGGCTGCCGGCGTACAGCGCCGCCAGCATCAGCGTCAGCCCGCCCCAGAACGTGGAGTAGAACGCCAGGTGGGTGTTGAACGGGAAGACGGTCACCGCCAGCGCCAGCATCGCCGGCCGCGCACGCTCCTTCGCCTGCGGCGTGGCATAACGCCACGCCCGCCATGCCAGCGCGGCGCCTGCCAGCCACAGCAGCAGCCCGATGATGCCGGTCTCGCTGAGCACCTCCAGCACCAGTTGGTGTGCGTGCAGTGCAGGTCCTTCGCCCCAGGCGGGACGTTCCCCCGGGTTCGCATCGCACTCCGGGTAAGCCTCGCGAAAACCGCGCGCGCCGACGCCGTTGACCGGATGCGCCGCGATCATGCAGGCCGCGGCGGACCAGATCTGCGCGCGGCCGGACAGCGCGGTATCCACGCCGGCTTCATTCGCGGTGAGGGCCTGGGTGGTGCGCACGATGCGGTCGCGGAACTGCACGGACGATACGGCCAGCAGGCCCAGGACCAGGCCGCCGGCCGCAAACACGCCCAACAGCCGACGCGGACCCAGCAGCCGCCAGCCGGACGCCAGCAGCACGAGCGCGTAGGTGATCCAGCCCGCCCGGGCGCCGGCCAGCAGCACGACCAGGCCGATCGCACCGGCCGCCAGGCACCATCCCAGCGTATCCAGCCGGCGCGCCGCCGCGAACAACAGGAATGGGGACAGACTGGCCATCACCAGGCCCAGCTTGAGATTGCAGGGGCCGAGGAAACCACTGAGCCGGTCGACGCTGGCCACCTCTTCCATCGTACACATCGACCGCCCGCTGATGAGCTGCTTCAGCTGGTCCAGGCCCCAGAACAACGGACTGGTGCCGAACACGACCTGCGCCAGCGCATCCAGCGTCCATATCGCCACGATGAGGGCCAGGCCGTTGAACGTGGTGCGCCGCGCGTCGCGGTTGGCCACAGCCGCGGCCACCAGCCACAGGAACGGCAGGTAGCGAAGATCCACCGCCGCCTCGCGCAGCGCGCGGCCCACATCGACGGCATCGACGGCCGAGATGGCTTGCGGCAGCCAGTAGGCCGCGAACAGCGCGCTGGTCAGCGCCCAGGCGGGCCCGCTCAGCAGCCGCGTGCCCCCGCGGAACCGGTCCAGCAGCAGGCGCACGATGGCGGCCAGCGCACCCAGCACCATCACGGCCTCGGCATAGCCGGGCGCCGGCCACAGCGCGACGAACGTCAGCACCCACGCGGGCGCCCAGCGCCATCCGTGGGTGCGCCGCTGGCCTTGCGTGTCAGGGAGCGATGGCGTGTCGGCGGTCATCGGCGAGATCGTGGTAAAGGGCGAGCGTGGCGTCCTGCATGGCGCGCAGGGTGTAGGCGTGCATCGTAGCCAATGGCGGCGGCGGATGGGCGAGCATCGTCCGCGTCGTGTCGAACAGGTGGGTTTCGTCGAACGCCGGTACGACACCCTGCGGTTGCAGTTCCGCCAGCAACTCGCCCACGCCGCCATGCGCCCAACCGACCACCGGGCGGCCCACCGACAAGCTTTCGATGACGGTACGCCCGAAGGCTTCAGGCTTGCGCGACAGCTGCAGTACCAGGTCGCTGGCGGCATAGGCGCGCGCGATGTCCGCGGTGGGTGGCGTGATCGCGATCGCATGCGCGCAGCCCGCGCGTCGCGCTTCGGCTTCGAGCTCCAGAACGTATGGCTCGCGCCCCGGTTCGCGCGTACCCGGCATCCACAGGCATGCCTCGATGCCGGCCCCGCGCAGGCGCACGAGCAGGGCGATGGCATCGTGATGGCCCTTCAGGCGCGTACCGCGCCCGGGCAACAGCAACAGCGGGCCCGCACCGGCGAGCGCGGGATGTTGCGCGGCCGCCCACGCCCGCGCGGCGGGATCGGGCAACGGCGCACGCGGGAACTGCGCCGGATCGATGCCGCGCGGGATCACCACCAGCCTGTCCGGATCCGTGCGCGGATAGTGCTGCAGCAGGTAGCGGCGCACGGTGTCCGACACGCAGATCACCCGTTCGCCGCGCGTCATCACCGCGCTGTAGCGCCCGGGCGAGTTCAACCCATGCATGGTGGTGACGAAACGCGGGCGCGATGGTGCCGGCATGCCGCGCAGCGCCCTCAGTCCGATCCATGCAGGAAGCCGCGAACGCGCATGCACGATGTCGGCCCCGACGTCGGCCAACAGCCGCCGCAGCGCGGGCACGTGGCGCAGCGTCAGCAGCGACTTGCGACCGATGTCCAGCGTGATGTGTTCTGCGCCCGATGCCTGCAGTGTCGGCACGAGGCGACCGCCGGCCGAGACCACGACGGCGCGATGCCCGGCGCGCACAAGCGCGTCGGCGATCTCGAGAGTGGAGCGTTCGACGCCGCCGGATTCCAGCGCCGGCAGCAGCTGGACGACGGTCAGCCGGCGCATGGTCGATCGTCGATGCGGCGTGACCGCATCCGCCGGTCAGTCGGCCAGGACGAAGTGCGAACCGCAGTAGGGGCACTGCACCTCGCCACCCGGGGCATCCTCGATGGGCAGGTAGACGCGCGGGTGCGAATTCCACAGCGCCATCGACGGCAGCGGGCAGCTCAGCGGCAGGTCCGCGCGACTCACGGTGTAGCGCTTCTCGGCGTTGGCGGGCGCGGTGGCGGTCTGGCTCATGGCGGTGCGGGCGGTGGTGGAACAAGGTCGCCAGTCTACCAGCCGGGGCCACCGGCGCCCAACGAACGGGCGGGCAAAAAAACGCCGCCCGGCATCAGCGGGGCGGCGCGTCCTTCATGGCGATGCCGGCGGAGGGAGGCGCGCCGGACCGCAAGGAATCACTTCGCGGCGTCGGCGGTCGCTTCGGTGGTGATCTTCAGCGTCACCTCGTCGCTGACCATGGGGGCGTAGGCTCCCACGCCGAAGTCGCTGCGCTTGACGGTGGCGGTGGCGTCGAAGCCGATCGCCGGCACCTTCTTCATCGGATGCTCGCCGGCCTTGTTCAGGGTCACGTCCAGCACCACCGGCTTGGTGATGCCCTTGATGGTCAGGTCGCCGGTGACCTTCAGCTTGCCCGCGCCCACGGCCTCGACCTTGGTGCTCTTGAAGGTGGCGGCGGGGTACTTGGCGGCGTCGAACCACTTGTCGCTGGTCAGATGGTCGTAGAACTGGTCGGCCAGCGCGCTCAGACCGGTGAGCGGCAGGGTGACCTGCACGCTGGAGGCAGAGACCTGGTCGGCGTCGTACACCAAGGTGCCGTCGGCCTGGCCGAAGTTGGCGCTCGGGTTGGAGAAGCCGAAGTGGTTCCAGCTGGCCAGCACGTTGGTGTGGCCAGGATCGATCTTGTAGGTCACCGGCGCGGCGAAGGCGGCGCCGGCAAAGGCGAACAGGGCGGCAGCGATCAGGGTCTTGCGCATGGGGAATCTCCGGGTGGTGGGGATATCAGAGGATGCGTGCGGCTTCGTCGAAGCCCAGTCGCGGGGAACGCGGGAAGATGCTGGCCGGGTCGCCATGGCCCAGGTTGACCAGGATGTCCGACTTGATGGCGGTGCCGGCGAAGAAGGCCTCATCGACCTTGGCGGCGTTGAAGCCGGTCATCGGGCCGGCATCCAGGCCCAGCGCGCGCGCGGCGATGATCAGGTAGGCGGCCTGCAGGCTGGCATTGCGCAGCGCGGGCTTGAAGCGGTTCTCGCGCGGCCCCTCGAACCAGGCCTTGGCGTCGGTATGCGGGAACAGGAACGGCAGCTTCTCGTGGAAGTCCTCGTCGCGGCCGATGATCACGGTGACCGGCGCCGCCATCGTCTTGGCGTAGTTGCCCTCGTCCAGCGCCGGACCCAGCTTGGCCTTGGCCTCGGCCGACTTCACGAACACGAAGCGTGCCGGGGTGGTGTTGGCCTGGGTGGGGCCGAACTTCAGCAGGTCGTACAGCTGGCGCAGGGTGTCGTCGCTGACCTCGCCGGTGAAGGCGTTGTAGGTGCGGGCGGTGCGGAACAACTGATCGAGCGAGGCGGCGTCGAGTGCGTGGTGCATGGGTTACCTGTCGCGAGGTGGAAAACAGCCGCGGTGCAGGGCCGGCGGCGCGAAACGGCAGTGTAGAGTGTCCTGACTATGGCAACATCCAACCGCCCCGGAACGGATTGTTTTAACCAGTGGAACGAACAGACCTCGCCATGGCCGATTCCCGCGGCCTCTGCACACTGACAGATGGCCACGCCGGCAACGTACGCCAGGCGCAGTCGTTGGCGCGTGCACTCGGCGGCGAGGCGCGCGAGGCGGTGCTCGCGCCACGTGCGCCGTGGCGTTGGGTCGCGCCCCGCCTGCTGCCGGGCGCAGCGCATGCCTTCGGTACGGCCTTCCATCACCTGCAGATGCAGCCACCCGCGCTGGCAATCGGCTGCGGCCGGCAGGCAGCGCTGGCGACGCGCCTGCTGCGCCTACGCGGCAGCCGCGCCATCCAGATCCTCGATCCGCGAATCGACCCGTCACACTGGGATCTCGTCATCGCACCCGAGCACGATGGCCTCATCGGACCGAACGTCCTCACCCTGCTGGGGAGCCTGAATCCGGTCGACGACGCCTGGCTGGCGGACGCGCGCGCCGCGTTTGCCTCGTTCGCTGCCCTGCCCTCGCCGCGCATCGCGGTGCTGCTGGGCGGCGACAGCGCGCACTACCGGTTCGATGCCGCGGCGTTGGGGCGACTGGCGAGCCTTCTCGACACCGCATCTGCCACGCAGAGCCTGATGGTCACCACGTCGCGTCGCACGCCGCCCGGGGTGGTCGATGCGCTGCGCCAGCGATGGTCGGCACGCGCAAACACCCTGCTCTGGTGCGGCGCCCCCGACGGCCCGAATCCCTATGCGGGCCTGTTGGCCTGGGCCGACCGCATCGTCTGCACGCCGGACTCGGTCAACATGCTGTCCGAAGCCTGCGGTACGCGCGTGCCCGTGCAGGTATTCGAACCCGACCGCGTCAGCGGACGCCCCCGCCGCTTCATCGATGCGCTGCTGCGACGTGGTCGCGTCCGCGATCTCGCCGACGGGCAGGCACCGTTCGGTGGCGAACCCCTGCGCGAGACCGCGCGCATCGCTGCCGACGTACGCGCGCGCCTGCACCTTCCTGACCGCTAGCATGGGCGCCCCCGCAAGGCTGCGAAACGCTCGTTTGTAGGAGATGACAGCGAGCAGCACCCACCCGCGCCTAGGGCGTGTCGAACGGAAGTCCGTGCGCGAGGGTCGTCCTCATCACCACCGCGCGCGCCGTGGCCAGCGCTGCGTTCTCCATCACCAGCCGCGGGCGCCGGTCCAGCGTGCAGGCCAGGCCCTCGGCAACGAACGTGGCATGGACCGCATCCAGCGCGCTTGCTTCCTCCGCGGACAATGCGCCTTCGGTCGCCAGCGCGGCGATCAGGCCCGGCGTGGCGCGTGGCTGCAGCAGCGCCGGCTGCGCTCCCGCATCGCGCAGCACCAGGTACTGCAGCAGGAACTCCAGGTCGACCAGGCCACCCGCGCCCTGCTTCAAGTCGAAGCGCGCGACGTCGCTGCGGTCGAGCTCGGTACGCATGCGCATCCGCATCTTCACCACCTCGTCGCGCAACACACCGCCCTCGCGCGAACGCGCCAGCGTCGCCGTGCGGATGTCCTCGAACGCCTGCAGCAGCGTGGCGTCGCCGGCCACGCCGCGCGCGCGCACCAGCGCCTGGTGTTCCCATGTCCATGCGCGCTCGCGCTGGTACTCGCTGAAGCTGGCCAGCGACGAGACCAGCAGACCCTTGGCGCCATCCGGGCGCAGGCGCACGTCCACGTCGTACAGCCGGCCCGCCGCGGTTACCGCGCCGAGCAGCGCGACGATCTTCTGCGCCAGCCGCGCATACCAGCGACCGGCTTCCATCGGGCGTGCGCCGTCGGATTCCGCCCCCGGCGGTGCATCGAACAGGAAGACGAGATCCAGGTCCGAACCGAAGCCGAGTTCCTCGCCGCCCAGGCTGCCGTAGCCGATCACCGCGAACCGCCCGCCGGCGACAAGGCCATGGACAGACGCGACATCGCGCGTGGCGACCTGCACGACCACGCGGACCACTTCGTCGGCCAGCCACGCCAACTGGCGCACGCTGTCGCGCGCCGCCTGGCGACCGTCGAGCGCGGCCAGCGCCACGCGGAAGCTCAGCGCGAGCCGCCGTTCGTTCAGTACCCGCAGGCAGGTTTCCGGGTCGTCTTCCACCAGCGCCGCCTCGCATTCGATGCGCAGCTCGTCGCGGTCGGGCATCGGGCCGGAGACGCGGGTGTCCAGCAGCTCGTCCAGCAGCAAGGGATACTGCGCCAACCGCTCGGACAGCAGCGCACTACGCGCCAGCACGTCGACCAGCCGCCCCAGCGCACTGGGTTGTTCGTCCAGCAGCGCCAGGTAGCTGGCGCGGCGCAGGATCGCCTGCAGCAGCGACAGTACGCGCCGCAATGCCGCATCCGGTTGCGACGACCGTGCGCAGGCATCGAGCAGGGCCGGCAGCACGCGGTCGAGCCGCGCACGCGACGCATCCGACAGCGCGCGCACGCCGCTGAACTGGGCGAACTCGCGCAGCGCACCATCGGCGCCGCCCGCATCGGCGAATCCTGACGCGGCCAGCGTTTCCACATCGCCGCCATCGGGCAGCGCCCGCCAGTACAGCGCCAACGCATCCGGCGCGGCATCGCGCTGGCGAGGCGCGAGCAGTTCGGCGAACTCGGCCGACACCCGCGCGCGCTGCAGGTCCAATGCCACGCGAAGGCTGTCCCAGTCGGGATGATCCAGGCCGCGCGCGATGCGATGGCGGTCCAGCGCGTCTTCCGGCAGCGCATGCGTCTGCGCGTCGCGCAACATCTGCAGGCGGTTCTCCAGCCGGCGCAGGAACCGGTAGGCCTGCGCCAGCGCATCGCCCTCCTCTTCCGACATCTGCCGCGCAGCGACCAGCGCGGGCAAGGCCATGCGCAGCCTCCGCTCGCGCAGCGCGGCTTCGCGCCCGCCGCGGATCAGCTGCAGGGCCTGCACCAGGAATTCGATTTCGCGGATGCCGCCGGGCCCGCGCTTGATGTCGTCGGCCAGCTCGCGGCGCGCGACCTCCGCGGCGATGGCGGCCTTCATCTCGCGCAGGCCGTCCAGCGCGGTGTAGTCCAGGTAGCGGCGGTAGACGAACGGCCGCAGCGACTCCAGCCAGCGCTCGCCCGCGTCGATGTCGCCGGCCACGGCACGTGCCTTCAGCCAGGCATAACGTTCCCAGTCGCGTCCTTCACGCTGGAAGTACTGGTCCATGCCGGCGAACGAAAGCGCCACCCGTCCGGCGTTGCCGAACGGGCGCAGGCGCAGGTCGACACGATGGCAGAAGCCATCGACGGTGGGCTCGTCCAGCAGCTTCGCCAGCCGCTGGCCCAGCCGCATGAAGTAGTCCTCGGCGGCGAGCGATCGCGCGCCGTCCGACTCTCCGCCCTGCGGATACGCGTAGACCAGGTCGATGTCGGAGGAGAAGTTCAGTTCGCCGCCGCCCAGCTTGCCCAGGCCGAACACCACCAGGCGCTGCACACTGCCATCGGTCGCGCGCACCACGCCATGGCGTTGCGCGAACTCGGCTTCCAGCGCGTCGAGTGCGGTCTGCAGGCAGACTTCCGCCAGGCGCGTGGTGCCCGCCAGCGTGTCGTCGACCGTGTCCAGGCCATGCACGTCGCGCCATACCAGGCGCGTGGATTCGGCCGCGCGATAGCGACGAAGCAGCTCAGGCCATTGCGCGGCGTTGTCCGCGACAAACGCGGGCATTGGCCAGGGCGCAGCGCCATCGTCGTGGAGCAGGGCTGCGAGAAGTTCGGGCTGCCGGCGCAATGTTTCCAGCGCGAAATCGCTGGTGGCGATCACGCGCGAAACACGTTCGATGGCGTGCGCGTCGGCCAGCATCGCATCCACGTCCACCGACGCGGCTCGCAAGCGCGCCAATCCGCGTTCGGTCAGTGCTTCAAACTCTGCATCGAGGGAGAGGGTCGCGTCGTTCATCGCGGCCGATTGTGGCATGGGCCAACGGCTTTTGTAGGAGCGACGTCAGTCGCGACCGCGGACCACGACTCGGCATTGAACCGTGGTCAGGACGCTGTTGTCAGGGTGCATGCATTTGCATTCCCTCCACACGCGCTAGCAGGCCGGCCGTGCGGTCGCGACTGACGTCGCTCCTACGACACGCTGGATCACGCCGCCTTCGATAGGTCCGGCAATGCGGCCTCGTGCCGCAACGACAGCCCGAACTGCTCGGCCATGTGCTTCAGCAATACCGGCTTCACCTGGTCCATGCCGGTGGGGCCGCCGAGGTCTGCCAGCGAGACCACCTGCAGGCCCTGGTAGCCGCAGGGGTTGATGCGATGGAAGGGCTCCAGGTCCATGGCGATGTTGAAGGCCAGCCCATGGAACGTGCAGCCGCGACGCACGCGGATGCCCAGCGCGCCGATCTTGGCACCGGCCACGTACACACCGGGGGCGCCGTCCTTGCGTTCGGCATGGATGTTCCACTCGTCCAGCGTGTCGATCATCGCCTGCTCGATCCTGCAGACGTAGTCGCGCACGCCCACCTTCAGGCGCTTCAGGTCGAACAGCGGGTACGCCACGATCTGGCCCGGGCCGTGATAGGTCACCTGCCCGCCGCGGTCGACGTGCACCACCGGGATGTCGCCCGGCGCCAGCACGTGCTCGTCCTTGCCGGCCTGGCCCAGGGTGAACACCGGATCGTGCTCGACCAGCCACAGCTCGTCGACGGTGGCGTCGGTGCGCGCGTCGGTGAAGCGCTGCATGGCGCGCCACACCGGCTCATACGGCTGGCGACCGAGTTCGCGGACGATGCAGGGCGCGCTCACAGCGTCCACTTCACTTCCGGGTGGTCGCGCAGCGACTGGTGGGCGGCGTCGTACTGGGCACGGTCGTCGGCGCGGAAGCGGATGCGCACCGACACGTACTTGCCGTTGGCCGAGTGCTTCCAGGTGATGTCCTCGTGCAGGACCTCCACGCCGGACGATTCCAGCAAGCGCGGCAGTTCGGTCTCCAGTCCGGTGCCGGCGGTGCCCATCGCGCTGAGCTCGAAGGTGCCGGGGAACTGGAAGCCGTGTTCGGGGTTGTCGGATTTGATTTCCATGCGGGAATTATTGGGACGCCCGGCGCGAAAGCCAAGCCGCGGGCATCCCGGAACGACGAAGGGCCGCTTTCGCGGCCCTTCGTGTCCTTGCGACAGGTGGCTCAGCGCGCCAGCTGCACCAGGTTGGACGAGACCCAGCCCTTGTTGCCCAGTTCGTCCTCGACCTCCCACATGACGCCCTCCTTGTTGCCGGTGGGGTACAGCATCATGCCGGGGTCCAGGTCGCGCACGGCCTTGCCGGTGCCCTTGGGGTTGGCGAACAGGCGGCCGGGCTTGGTCATCTCCACCGCCTGCTGAGCGTTGGAGGCCGACGCATTGCCGGACAGGCCGCCCAGTTCGCTCACCAGGTTGGTGTAGGCCTGCAGATAGGCCAGCGTGATGACCTGGCCGATCTCGGTGTTGGCATAGCCGCTGGCGCCGCCGCCGCCCCAGTGGCTGCCGGTGAACAGGCTGCCGCTCGCACCCCAGCCGATGTCGGTCTTCTTGGCGCTGCCTTCGGCCATGGCGACCTGTTCGGACGAACGCACGTCGGTGACCGTCAGCACCACGTCAGCGGTCTTCTTCTTGAAGTCCAGCCCGCCGACCACGCGACCGACGTTGCCGCCCATCAGCCCGCCCAGCAGGCCGCTGATGGCGTTGCCGCCCGCGTTGCTGTTCTGCGAGATCAGGTCGGGCACCAGCACGTAGTCCGCCGCACGGATCTGGCCTTTGCCGATGTTGGAGCGGTTGCGCAGCTCGCCGCTGGCGGCCAGGTCGCGCTCGGCCATTGCCGCACCCATGCCCACGCCACGGTCCACCAGCGTGAAGCAGCGCGACTTGTTGACGAAGACCTTGATCAGCTTCGACGGTGCCGGCAACTGCTGGCCGCTCCACCAGTTCACGCCGTCCTCCGGCTCGATCACCGAGATCGTGCCCAGCGGCTTGCTGCAGGTCGGGATTTCGGCCATCTGCTGCTTGCGCTGGTCCTGCGCGCTCTGGCGCTGGGCAAACGCGGGCAACGTGGCCACGAGCGCCAGCATGCCAGCGGTGATACGTACGGTCTTGTTCATTCCCCTGCTCACTGAAGTCACTCCTTGAAAGGTTGTCGCTCCCGAAGCGGAAGCGTTCCATCGGCACGGGCGACCGCGGCGCAGATGCCGGTGTCCCCGTGCGGATGATAGGCCATGGCGGCGGCCATGCTGGCAAGCACGGGAAATTTGAAACCAACAGGCCATCAGCCGCGTCCTCCTGGCAATAAGGCCACCGCCGGTTGCGCGATAATTGCCCGCTCCCGTGTCGAGCCGTGCCGTGGCCTACCTGCTCATCAGCGTCGCCTGCAGCGTGATGGTCTCCGTGCTGCTCAAACTGATGCAGCGGCGCGGGATCGACACAGCCCAGGGCATCACCTGGAACTATCTGGCCGCCTCGCTGCTGTGCTTCGGCCTGCTGGACCCGCCCCTGGCGTCCCTCGGCCACGCCCGCACGCCCTGGGCCGAACTGGTGCTGCTGGCCATGCTGCTGCCGGGCATCTTCCTGGCGCTGTCGGCCTCGGTGCGCGCCGCCGGCATCGTGCGCACCGACATCGCGCAACGGATGTCGCTGGTGCTGTCGCTGCTGGCCGCCTTCCTGTGGTTCGGCGAACAGGCAAACGCACTGCGCATCGCCGGACTGGTGCTTGGCGTCATCGCGATCGCCTGTCTGGTGACGCGACCTGAGCGCGGACCACGCCGTGACGGCTGGCAGGCCTGGGCGCTGCCGCTGGTGGTGCTGGTCGGCTACGCGAGCGTGGACATACTCCTCAAGCGGCTGGCCGCCGCCGGCACGCCCTTCGCCGCCTCGCTGCAGGTGGCGTTCGTGGCCGCGTTCACGGTGATGCTGTGCTTGCAGGGCGCGCGCGCCTGGCACAGGCGGGTCGCGTTCACGGGCGCCGCGCTCGGCGCCGGCCTGCTGCTGGGCACGCTGAACTTCGCCAACATCCTGTTCTACGTGAAAGCCCATCGTGCATTGCCGGACCATCCGGCGGTGGTGTTCTCGATGATGAACATCGGGGTGGTGGTGCTGGGCACGCTGGTGGGCGTGCTCGGTTTCGGCGAGCGTCTGGGCCGGCTCAACCTGCTGGCCATTCCGCTGGCCATCATCGCCATCGGCCTGATCGCCGCCGGCATCGGCTGACGCGCGAAACGAAGAAGCCGGCATGCGCCGGCTTCCTCGTCTGCACCCTCATGGAACAGGGCGGATCACTCCGACTCCCACCACATCCAGAACGCATCCCACAGGCGCTTGAAGAAGCCGGCCTCCTCGATGGCGGTGATCGCCACCAGCGGCGACTCCGCCACGACCTTGCCGTCCAGCGTGACCTTCACCGTGCCGATGGCCTGGCCGGCAGTGATCGGCGCCACCAGCGTCTTGGGCACGTCCATGGTCGGCTTCAGGTCGTCGTAGCGGCCGCGCGGCACGCTGACCAGCATCGGCTGCGCGACGCCCAGTTGGACTTCCTTGGCCTTGCCCTTCCACACGCGCTGGGCGGCGATGGCCTTGCCCGGTTCGTACAGGCGGTGCGTTTCGTAGAAGCGGAAGCCCCAGTTGAGCAGCGCCAGGCTGTCGTCGGCGCGCTGCTTCTCGGAGGTGGAGCCCATCACCACCGCGATCAGGCGCTGGTCGCCACGCTTGGCCGAGCTCATCAGGCAGTAGCCCGCGGCGGAGTGGTGGCCGGTCTTGATGCCATCCACGCTGGCGTCGCGCCACAGCAGGAGGTTGCGGTTGGGCTGGGTGATGGCGCCGACCGTGAATTCCTTGATCTTGTTGTAGGCGTACTGCTCGGGATAGTCGCGGATGAAAGCCCGGCCCAGCAGCGCCAGGTCGTACGCCGTGGAGTAATGCTCCGGCGCGGACAAGCCGTGCGCGTTGACGAAGTGCGAGCCCTTCATGCCGATCTGCGCGGCGTAGTTGTTCATAAGCGACGCGAAGGCTTCCTGGCTGCCCGCGGCATGTTCCGCCAGCGCGATGGCGGCGTCGTTGCCCGACTGCACGGCCATGCCCTTTTCCATGTCGATCAACGGCGCGGTCTTGTTGACGGCGAAGCCGCTGTAGCTGCCGTCGGTGCCGGCGCCGCCCTCGCGCCAGGCGCGCTCGCTCATCATCACCTGGTCGTCGGGCTTGATCTTGCCGTTCTTCTGCTCGGCCGCCAGTACGTACGAGGTCATGACCTTGGTGATGCTGGCCGGCTCGACGCGCTGGGTGTAGTTCTCGCCCGCCAGCACCTGGCCGGTGATGTAGTCCATCAGCACCCACGCCGTGGCGGTGGGCTTGGGCGGGGGCGGGATCTCGACGGCGGGGGCCGCCGGCGCGGCGGGCGCGGGGGTCGGCGCGGGCGTCTGGGCAATGGCCAGGCCCATGGCGGTGGTCGCGAGCGCGGCGAGAGCGAAACGGAACTTCATCGGCGGAAAACTCCTGGCAAGGCCGTGTGGGCCTGACGGTTCAAGGCGGATATTGTAGGGAGGCCGGCCGTGGCTGGGGTTGGAAAGACGTAAAAAAGGCCGGGAATATGCTGCGATCGGCTTATTCGCGGACGATCTGCGGACGACCGAAGCCCAGGCTGGCGATCCTGCCTGCCAGTGCTTCCGCCGAGGCCGCATCGGCCGCGCCCACCCGCAGGCGCCACAGCGGACGCGCCGCGCCGGGCACATCGCTGAGGCGAGCTTCGGCGATGCCCGCGGCGACCAGTCGCGCAAGCGCGCGATCGGCGTTGTCGCGGCTGGAGAAGCTGGCGACCTGCAGCTGCAGGGCCGACGGCAGGGGCAGGGACGCCGGGGCTGGCGCGGTCTCCCGTACCGGCGTGACCGGTGCGGGCGGGACGGCACTGGCGGTGGAGGACGCCATGGGCGTTGCCGGCCTGCCCGACGCCACGCGCACGCCGTTGGCCTTCATCCAGGCCTCGAACCCGTCTGCGCTGGGCGTGTCGCCCGCCTTGGCCGGCACGTGGTACCGCGCCGCATCCTTCGGCAACGCGCCGACCAGCTGATCCATTGCCGACGGCGCGACGGGCGCGGATACGGGGGCCGGCGCCGCCGCCAGCGAGGCGCCGTCAGGGGTCAGCGCGCGCACTTCCACCCGGCCGGTACCGCGCTGGGTGATGCCCAGCTTGACCGCGGCGGCGTAACTGAGGTCGATCACGCGCCCCTCGTGGAAAGGACCGCGGTCGTTCACGCGCACCACGACCGACTTGCCGTTGTCCAGATTGGTGACCCGCGCGAAGCTGGGCAGCGGCAGCGACTTGTGCGCCGCGCTGTAGGCGTACATGTCGTACACCTCCTGGTTGGACGTGCGACGGCCATGGAACTTGTTGCCGTAGTACGACGCGGTACCCTGCTCTACGTAACCGTCGACGCGGTCCAGTACGCGGTACTGTTTGCCCAGCACCGAGTACGGCGACTTGTTGCCCACGCGCGAGCGCGGCTCGGCGGTGACCTGGGGCTCGCGGATGCAGTCCAGGTCCGGCACGTGGTCGGGCGTGCTGTCCGACACGCCGGGCTTGTACAGGCCGCCAGCGGTGTAATGGCCGCGCGTGCTCGGGTCTTCCTGTGCCGGCGCGTAGCGCGAACAGTCCTTGCCGGGTGTCGCGCCGGAGGATGCGGTCGGCGACGAAGCGGGGCCGCCGGTCGGTGGCGGCGGAGATTTCTTCGGCGCCGTGCTGCATGCGGCCAGCGCCATCGCCAGCAGCGGCAGGGCCAGCCGCTTCATGCCGGCGGGATCTCGCGGCCGGCGATGGCCTGCGACAGCTGGTGCACCGCCATCGCGTACATCTTCGAATTGTTGTAACGGGTGATGGCGTAGTAGTTCTGGAAGCCCAGCCAGTACTGTTTGCCGTCGGCGCCGTCCAGCTGCACCAGCGTGGCCGTGGCATCGGGCGCCACCGGCTCGAGCGGGCGATAGCCCTTCTCGGCCAGCTGCGCCAGCGTGTAGTCGGGCGTCCACGTTTCCGGATTGAATTCGGCGAAGCCGTCCTGCAGTTGCGCGCGCGCGACCACCGCACCGCCCGGCACCCAGCCGCCGCGCTCGCCGCCCTTCTTGCGGAAGTAGTTGGCGATCGAGGCGAAGATGTCCGGGTACGTGGCGAACAGATCGCGGCGGCCGTCGCCGTTGCCATCCACCGCGAACTCGCGGTAGCTCGAGGGCATGAACTGGCCCAACCCCATCGCCCCGGCATAGCTGCCGGTCAGGGTCGCGATGTCGAGCTTCTCTTCGCGACCCAATGCGAACAGCTGCGCCAGTTCATCGCGGAAGAACTGCTCCCGGCGGTACTCGTAGGCGGCGCGCTCGGGATTGCCGCTGCGCGGATAGCGGAAGGCCAGCGTATACAGCGCGTCCAGCACCTTGTGCCGACCCGTGAAGCCGCCGTAGTTGGTCTCCACGCCGATGATCGACACGATCACTTCGGCGGGCACGCCGTACTGCTGCTCGACGCGGGCGAGTTCGTCGCGGTGCTCGGCGATGAACTTGCGGCCACCCTCGATGCGCGCCTGGGTGAGGAAGCCCACGCGGTACTCGCTCCAGGGCTTCACGCGCTCGGCCGGGCGCGACATCGCCGCCACCACGCTGTCGAGGAACTGCGCCTTGGCCAGCGTCGCTTCGATCTCGGCCGGGGCGATGCCGTACTTCGCCGCGGTGTCGCGCACGAACTGCGCACGCGCCGTGGGGAAGTCGACCGGCGCCAGCGCCTCGGGCGGCACCTCGGCGACACGCTCCACCGAGGTCTCGGCGGGCGTTGTCGTTGCGGCGGCGGAAGGCGTCGCCGAGGAAGCCGGCGGCGGTTGCGGAGTGGCGCAGGACGCAAGGGCCAGCACCAGCAGACAGGGAAGTACGCGTCGCATCATCGGCGCGAGGGTAGCACGCAGGCTATGGGAAATCGTGAACATAGGGGCAGGAGTGAATGAAGAGGAGTGAGGAGTGAGCGGAAGCGGGCGTCGCTCTTCCTCACTCCTCACTCCTCACTCCTCACTCCTCACTCCTCTCCCCTCACTCCTCAATACCCATGCACCGGCCGGTGCGCACGCACCGCCATCACCAGGCCCAGGCCCGCCAGCAGCGACACCGCGGACGTGCCGCCGTAGCTGAGCAGCGGCATCGGCACGCCCACCACCGGCAGCAGGCCGGACACCATGCCGCCGTTGACGATCACGTAGACGAACAGCGCCATCCCCAATGTGCCCGCAAGCAGGCGCGAGTAGGTGTCGCGCGCATCCATCGCGATCCACAGGCAGCGTCCCACCACGAACAGGTACAGCAGCAACACGACGGCCACGCCTACCCAGCCGAACTCCTCCGACAGCACCGAGAAGATGAAGTCGGTGGTGTGTTCGGGCAGGTAGTCCAGGTGCGACTGCGAGCCCTGTCCCCAGCCCTTGCCGGTCCAGCCGCCGCCGCCGATGGCGATCTTCGATTGCAGGATGTTCCAGCCGGCGCCGAGCGGATCGTTCTCCGGATCGCGGAAGGTCAGGATGCGATTCTGCTGGTATTCCCGCAGGAACGAGAACCACGAGATCGGCGCGAACATCACCAGGCCCACCGCCGTGCCGCCGAGCACGCCGGCGGTGATGAACCACCACCACGACAGGCCGGCCAGATACAGGCCGAACACGCCGCTGGCCGCCACCAGCATGGCGGTACCGAAATCCGGCTGCAGCAGGATCAGCCCGGTCGGCAGGCCGATCAGCAGCGCCGCCACGATCGTCGTGCGCCAGCCCGGTGGCAGCGGCTCGCGGTGCAGGTACCAGGCCAGCATCATCGGCAGCGCGATCTTCAGCAGTTCCGAGGGCTGCAGGTAGAAGAACTTCAGGTCGATCCAGTGCGCGCCGTGCTTGCCGGTGCCGATGAACAGCACCAGCACCAGCGGCACCAGCGCCACGGCGAACACGCCGGGCGTCCATGCCCGCAGGCGCACCGGGGTGACCCGCGACAGCGCCCACATCGCCACCAGCCCCACGCCGAAGCGCACGCCCTGCGCGAGCACCAGCCGCGAGCCCAGCGCCTCGCCACCGGCGCTGTACAGCACGGCCAGCCCGATCGCCATCAGCGCCAGCAGCGCACCCAGCAACGGCCAGTCCAGCGTGCGCAGCAGGTGGCGCAGCAGATCGACGCCCCAGCGCAGGAGTTCGGTCATGCCGACCCCCTCGACGCAGAGGCGGCTTCAAGCCCCTCTCCCTGCGGCGACCGAAGGAAGTCCCCGTGGGAGAGAGGGGTGGGGGTGGGGGTGAGGGTCGGGACAGGCACGATCGCCGGCATGTTCGAGCGAAAAGGCACGAGCGCGGCCACGCCATGAACGCCTCCGCCCATCCCCTCTCCGTCGCCCCTCACCCCAACCGCTCTCCCGGCAGGAGAGCGGCTCGGAACCTGGTTCGGAACCTGGCCCGGGCTCGGATTCGCATTCGTCGGCTGCGCCGGCGCCGGTGTGGGCGATGCCGGCGGTATCGCGGGCGCCGTGCCCGAAGGAACCCCTTCTTCGCCCTCCTTCTCCGGCATCTTCCCCAGCAGATACGCATCGAAGATCTTGCGCGCCATCGGGCCGGCGGTGCTGCCTCCGTAACCGCCGCCTTCCACCGCGATGGCGATGGCGATGGTCGGGTTGTCTGCCGGGGCGAAGCCGACGAACAGCGAACGGTGGCGCAGGTGCATCGGCAGGCTGCGCGGATCGACGGCGGCGGTGCCGCGCCGGCTGATCACCTGCGCGGTGCCGGTCTTGCCCGCCATCTGGTAGGGCGCGCCCAGCGCCACGCGCCAGCCGGTGCCGCCCGGCCGCATGGTGTCCTGCATGCCCTGGCGCACCACTTCGACGTTCGCCGGGTTGGGACTGATGGGAACCGGTGGCGGCTGCGGTACCGGCTCCCACGGGCGATCGAAGCCCACGCGCGTCTGCGCCACCAGGTGCGGGCGGCGCAGCTGCCCGTCAGCCAGGCCGGCCGTGGCGCGCACCAGCTGCAAGGGCGTGACCTTCCAATCGCCCTGGCCGATGGCGGCGTTGACGGTGTCGCCGGGATACCAGCGCTCCTTGCGGGACTTCAGCTTGGCCTGCGGTGAGGGCAGGATGCCGCCGATCTCGCCACGCAGGTCGATGCCGGTGGGCTGGCCGAAACCGTAGTGCGCCATGTACTCGTCGAACTGCGCGATGCCCAGGTCCAGCGCCAGTCGGTAGTAATAGGTGTTCACCGACTGCGAGATCGACTTGCGCAGGTCGGTCACGCCGTGGCCACGCCGGCTGGCATCGCCCCAGCCGCGGCGGGTGCCGGGCAGGTAGAACATGCCGGTGGACACCACCGTGTCCTCGGGCCTGCGCTTGCCGCTGTCCAGGCCCGCCAGCGCGATCAGCGGCTTCAGCGTCGACCCCGGCGCCACGCCGCCCAGCACCAGCCGGTTGAACTGCGGCCGCGAGGGGTTTTCGTTGAGTATCCGGAAATCCCTGCTGGAGATGCCGTTGACGAACAGGTTGGGGTCGTAGCTGGGCAGGCTGACCATCGCGAGGATTTCGCCGGTACGCGGATCCACCGCGATCGCCGAGCCTTCCAGCTCGCCGAAGGCGTCGACGATGGCCTGCTGCAGCGTGGCGTCCACGCTCAGCCGCAGGTCGGTGCCGGCCTGGGCGGGCACTCGGCCGACCACGCGCAGCGCGCGGCCTTCCACGTTGGTCTCGACCTTCTCGTAGCCGATCCTGCCGCGCAGCTGTTCGTCGTAGTAGCGCTCCAGCCCCGTCTTGCCGATGTGGGTCAGGGCGCTGTTGATCTCGCCCAGCTGCTCCAGGTCCTTTTCGTCCACGCGGCCCACGTAGCCGACGATGTGCGCGAACAGGTCGCCGTAGGGATAGCGCCGGGTCAGGTAGGGCACCAGTTCCACGCCAGGATAGCGCCAGCGGTCCACCGCGAAGCGCGCCATTTCCTCCTCGGACACGCGCAGCTTCAGCGTGATCGGGCGGAAACCCCGCGAGGTCTTGCGCGTGGCCTCGAAGCGCTCGATGTCCTCGGGCGAGAGCGCGATGATCCTGCCCAGGTCGGCGACCAGCTTCGCCGGGTCCTTCACCTTGTCGGGGGTGACGTCCAGCCGGAACGCGGGCACGTTCTCCGCCAGCAGCCTGCCGTTGCGGTCGTAGATCGTGCCGCGGCCCGGCACCACCGGGCGTGGCCGGATGCGATTGGCTTCCGAACGCGTGGCGTAGTCGTCGTGGTCGATCACCTGCAGCTTGAAGTACCAGGCCGCCAGTGCGACCAGGCAGGCGCCGACCACGGCGAAGCCGATCACCGCGCGACGACGGAACTGGTCCGCCTCCGCATGTGGATTCTTGCCGCGCCGGCGCAGGCCCGCCATCGCTCAGCTCCGCTTGCGGCGGCCGAGCCGCAGCGCATCCATCAACACGAACAGCGGGGGCCAGAACAGCATGCCCAGCACCGGCGCCCACCAGTAAGGCCAGGGCAGCGTCGGCTCGCCCAGCGCCAGATGCACCACCGTGGTCACGATGCGGTCGTTGAGCAGCAGGCCGCCGATGGCCAGTGCCTGCTGCGAGATCGGAAAGAAGCGCAGGCGTGCGCGGAAGCGCTGCACGATGAAGGCCATGATCAGCAGCCGCAGCGCCTGTTCGCCCAGCAGCGTGCCGAACATCAGGTCGGCCACCAGCCCCACGATCACCGCCAGGCCCAGCCCGGCGTTGTCCGGCGCCTCGATCACCCAGTACGCCAGCACTAGCGCCAGCCAGTAAGGGCGCAGCGGCTGCAGCAGGTCGGGCAACGGCAGCAGCCCCAGCAGCAGCGCGACGATGAAGCTGAGCGGCATCAGCCAGCCGGTGCGAGCGCGGCTCATCGCTGGGGCTCCTGCGGCGGGGGTTCATTGCTTCGCGGGCGCCCGCTGAGCCTATCTCCCGCCGGGAGAGGGGTCGGGGCGTTCGCGGGGCGCGAGGCTTGCGGAGCAGCTGTCGCGGGCGCGGACACGGCGTTGGTCGCACCAGCATTACTGCCTTCGTTGCCCCTCACCCCAACCCCTCTCTCCCACGGGGACTTCCTTCGGTCGCCGGTGGGAGAGGGGCTTTGGGTCGCGGACGCGGCCGGTCCCGTTTCCGACGGCCCGACGGAGCCTGCCGCTGGCGAAGCCGTCTCAGGCAAAAAGCGCGACGGATCCGCCGGCGGGAGCGGCTGCGGCGGCGCGGACTTCAGCAGCAGGACGTCGCGGCCGCGGTCCAGGCGCGCGGCCGGGGTCACGTCGCCGACGAGGAAGGCATGGCTGTCGTCGGGCCGCAGCGCGGCCACCTTGCCGACCGGGAAGCCGGCCGGAAACCGCCCGCCCAGGCCCGAGGTCACCAGCATGTCGCCGACCTGCACACCACTGTTGAGCGGCACGTCGGCCAGCTCCAGCAGGTCGCTGCGCCCGCGCCCATAGACGATCAGGCGCACGCCGTTGCGCGCCACCACCACGGGCACGGCATGGTCGGGGTCGGTGAGCAGCAGGACAGTGGCATGGGCCGGAGTGGTCTCGATGATCTGGCCCATCAGGCCACCGGCATCGATCACCGCCTGTCCGATCGTGGCGCCGGCGCGGCTGCCCGCATCCAGCACCAGGCGCTGGCGGCCCGGCGCCAGGTCGATGTCCAGGATGGGCGCAAGCTGCACGTCCAGGCCGCGCGCGGTCTTCACCCCCAGCAGGGCGCGGAGCTGGGCATTATCCGCCGCCGCGGTCTGCAGACGGGCCAGCCGCGCATTGGCCACCAGCATCTCGTTGCGCAGGCGCCTGTTTTCCTCGATCAGCCCGGTGCGGGTGGCGGCATCATCCTGCACGCGCGTGGTCAGCCGTCCGGGCAGGCCGGCCAGCCACCACAGGGGCTGCGCCACCACGTTGGCCTGCGCACGCACCTGCGAGAGCCAGCCACCGCGATGATCCAGGATCACCAGGGCGATGGTCAGCGCCAGATAGGCCAGCAGCCGCAAGGTGCTGGCGACTTCGCCGGGGCGGGAGGCAACGGGAGGGCCGGCGTAGGAGGGCACGGAGGGCTAGGAGCGCGTGGAGAGGAACGAGAAGTGGGGCGTGAGGGGTGCGACACAGGCCATGGCAGGGGAGTCGCTCCGACTCACTTCTCACTCCTCCCCACTCGTCCCTGCCTCGTCATTCCGGCGCGAAGAACTCGTTGCCGTGCATGTCGACCAGTTCCAGCGCACGGCCACCACCACGCGCCACGCAGGTCAGCGGATCGTCGGCGACCTGCACGTGCAGGCCGGTTTCCTCGCTGATCAGTCGGTCCAGGTCGCGCAGCAGCGCGCCGCCGCCGGTCAGCACGATGCCGCGCTCGGCGACGTCGGCGCACAGCTCCGGCGGGGTCTGTTCCAGGGCCAGCTTGACTGCGCTGACGATGCCGGACAGCGGTTCGTGCAGGGCTTCCAGCACTTCATTGGAATTGATCTTGATCATCTTCGGCACGCCCTCGGCGAGGTTGCGACCGGAGATTTCCATCTCCTGCACCTCGGCCTGCGGGTAGGCGCAGCCGATCTCCAGCTTGATGCGCTCGGCGGTGGCCTCGCCGATCAGCATGCCGTGGTTGCGGCGCACGTAGTTGGTGATGAACTCGTCGAAGCGGTCGCCGCCGATGCGGACCGACTGCGAGTAGACGATGCCGTTCAGCGAGATCACCGCCACCTCGGTCGTGCCGCCGCCGATGTCGATGACCATCGAACCGCGCGCCTCCGTCACCGGCATGCCGGCGCCGATGGCGGCCGCCATGGGCTCCTCGATCAGGTAGACGTCGCGGGCGCCGGCCTCCTCGGCCGATTCCTTGATGGCGCGGCGCTCGACTTGGGTGGAGCCGGCCGGCACGCACACCAGCACGCGCGGGCTGGGACGCAGGAAGCGCGACTTGTGCACCTTCTTGATGAAGTACTTCAGCATCGCCTCGGTGTAGGTGAAGTCGGCGATCACACCGTCCTTCATCGGGCGGATGGTGGTGATGTGGCCCGGGGTGCGGCCCAGCATCTGCTTGGCCTCCGCGCCGACCGCCGCGACCGAGCGCGAACCGCCGATGGCGCGATCCTGGCGCACCGCCACCACCGAGGGCTCGTTCAGCACGATCCCCTGCCCGCGCACGTAGATCAGGGTATTGGCCGTGCCCAGGTCGATGGACAGGTCGTTGGAGAACATGCCGCGGAGCTTCTTGAACATCGGGGGACGGGTTCCTGCTGGGGGCGGAAATCGCGCGGAGTGGCGATTTTTTGGGCAAAAAACGAAGTCGGCTAGCCTAACAATCCGGCATGGTGCGGGCAAGGAAAAATCTCGTGAATCCCGGGCAAAAACCGCTGTCCACCTCGCGTGTCCGCGCGCATGCCCCCGGCGATCCCGCGACCGCCACCGCCCGGACAAGGCTGGTCGGCATCGGCCCCAGCCGGTAACCTTCGCACCGGCGCGCCGGGAATGGGGCGCACGTCCCGATTTTCCTGCGGCCCGGGGCGGCCGCACCCGCCTCCAGCCGAGTCTGCCGATGTCCGCACTGATCTGTGGTTCCCTTGCCTACGACACCATCATGGTGTTCCCGGACCAGTTCAAGAACCACATCCTGCCGGACAAGGTGCACATCCTGAACGTGTCGTTCCTGGTGCCGCGCATGCGCCGCGAGTTCGGCGGCTGCGCCGGCAACATCGCCTACAACCTCAAGCTGCTGGGCGGCGACCCGGTCCCGATGGCCACGGTGGGCCAGGATTTCGGCCCCTACCGCGAGCACTTCGTCGAACAGGGCATCAACCTGTCCCAGGTGAAGGTGATCGACGAACTGTTCACCCCCCAGGCCTTCATCACCACCGACCACGACAACAACCAGATCACCGCCTTCCACCCGGGCGCGATGATGCGCAGCTACGAAAACCACGTGAAGGACGTGCCCGGCGTCACCTTCGGCATCGTCAGCCCCGACGGGCGCGAGGGCATGCTGCAGAACGCGGCCGAGTTCGCCGAGGCGGGGATCCCCTTCATCTTCGATCCGGGCCAGGCCATGCCGCTGTTCAACGGCGAGGAGCTGCGCCACTTCATCGAGCTGACCGACTACGTGACGGTCAACGACTACGAGTCGAACCTGCTGCAGGAGCGCACCGGCTGGAGCGAGGCCGACATCGTCGAGCGGGTGAAGGCCTACATCACCACGCGCGGCCCGCACGGCTCGCAGATCCACACCCCCGAGAAGACCTACGACATCCCGCCGGCGCACGAGCGCCGCGTGACCGACCCCACCGGCTGCGGCGACGCCTTCCGCGCAGGCCTGATCTACGGCATCGAGAAGGGCTACGACTGGCTGACCATCGGCCGCATGGGCAACCTGATGGGCGCGCTGAAGGTCGAGCATCCGGGCACGCAGAACCAGCGCTTCGATTTCGACGAGTTCAACGAACAGTTCAAGCAGCAGTTCGGCTACGCACTGTAAATGTGAGTCGAAAGGTGCGGCCGGCGATGTCCTGTCCGGCCGCCGTTTGGCGAGCGCCCTCCGTTCCTCTTTGTGACGTAAGGTAGCTCCGGGGGATCGGCCCGGAGGCCTGCCCCGCGCAGTCGGCAACGGGCAGGGGCAACATGGTCGCGCAGCATCCGCAATACACTCCACCGGACATCCGCGCGTCCAGCCTCGCGACCGCACGCCAACTCCTCCTGCAGACGCTGTTCGTGGCGGGCGTGGTGTTCCTGGCCAGCGGGCTGGGCATCCTGACCCGTCCCGAATCCCAGCTGGCCACGTTCTGGCCCACCAATGCGCTGCTGCTGGGCCTGTTCGCGCGCCGCCCCGCCCTGGCCTCACCGGCCGGCTGGGCCGCGGCCGCGCTGGGCTACGTTGCCGCCGACCTGCTGACAGGCACCTCGCTCCCCACCACGCTGCGGCTGACGGCCGCCAACCTGGCCGGCGTGCTGGCCGGCTACCTGGTGTTCCGGCGGCTGCGCGAGGAAGATCGCCGCCTGCTGCACCCGCTGTCGATGCTGTGGGTCCTGGCGGCATCGGCCGCCGCGGCGGTCTGCGCCAGCGCGGTCGGCAGCCTGACCGCGCATGCGTTGATGGGGATGGACTGGCTGACCGCCAGCGGTTTCTGGTTCTCCGCCGAACTGGTCAGTTACGTGACCCTGTTGCCCGTGGTACTGCTGGCGCCGTCGCCCACCCGGGCCGCACGCGCGCTGCGGCACCGGTTGGGGCGCATCCGCCAGCGGCCCATGCTGCTGGCGCCGTTGCTGGCGCTCGTGCTGGCGGCCCTGCTGGGCGTGGCCATCGGCGGGCCGGGCGCGATCGCGTTCCCGGTACCGGCCCTGCTGTGGTGCGCACTGGCCTATCGGCTGTTCACCACGGCGGTGGTGTCGGCGCTGCTGTGCATGTGGACGCTGATCGCCATCGCGCACGGCATCATCGACCTGCAGTTGCCGGATCAGAGCGCGCATCCGGTGATCTCCCTGCGGATCGGCATGGCGCTGCTGGCCGTGGCGCCGCTTACCGTGGCCAGCGTGAACGCCGCGCGCAACCAGCTGCTGGCCACGCTCAACCATGCCGCCGACCACGACGCACTGACCGGCGTCCTCAACCGCAGCGCGTTCCTGCGGCGAGGGCTGCAGCTGGCGGAACACATGCAGCGGACCGGCGGCACGGTGGTGGCGATGATGCTGGACATCGACCACTTCAAATCGGTCAACGACCGTCACGGCCACGCCGCAGGGGATGAGGTGCTGACGACGTTCGCCGCCCGGATGCGCGATCACCTGCGTGAGGACGGCCTGTTCGGGCGATTCGGCGGCGAAGAGTTCGCCGTGCTGCTGCCAGGCGTGGATGCCGCGGCCGCCCTTGCCGTCGCGGAACGGTTGCGCCTGCTGGCCAGCGCACCCATCCCCCGCGACGAGGGCCGCCCGTTGGACATCACCGTCAGCGTCGGCGTGGCGTCGGCACCCGCCCGGGTGGTGGGGCTGGAGCAGTTGCTCAGCCAGGCCGATGTGGCGCTGTACCGCGCGAAGGCGATGGGGCGGAACCGGGTGATCGGCGGATGAGCTGACCGGCGCCGTGCGCGCTCAGGGCTGCGCCATCGCACGCAGCAGCGCCGCAGTGACCGGGTCGGCCGGGAAGAAGGATTCGATCGCCAGTTCGGACAGGGTCACGTCGTTGGGCGTGCCGAATACCGTGGTCGTACCCAGCAGCGAGAGCACCTGGCCTCCGGGACCGCGCAACTGCAAGGGCACGATGATCGCCTCCGCCGCGCCGGGGTCCTCGGCCTCGCCACCCGGGTACCCCGCCAGTTCCTCGCGCAGGGCTTGCAGCACGGGATCCTGGGTTGCCTCGTGCTGGTGCCGCAGACGCTCGAGGATGTGCGCGCGCCACTGCGGCAGGTTGGCGATGCGCGGGGACAAGCCATCCGGATGCAGGCTCGCACGCAGGACGTTCGGTACAGGCGCGAGCAGCGCCTCCGGCAGGCCTGCCATCAGCCGCTGCGCGGCGGCGTTGGCCGTCACCAGGTTCCAATGGCGGTCGATCGCCAGCGCCGGGTACGGCTCGTGTGCCGCCAGCAGGCGCTCGATGGCCTCGCGCGCGACCTGGAGTGCCTGCTCGTCCCAGCGGTGCTCGCGGTACATCGGCGCGAAACCCGCCGACACCAGCATGCGGTTGCGCTCGCGCAGCGGCATGTCCAGCACGGCTCCCAGCCGCATCAGCAGCGCGCGGCTTGGCAGCGAACGATGGGTTTCCAGAAAGCTCAGGTGCCGCGTTGAGACGCCTGCCGCATCGGCGAGGTCGAGCTGCGTCAGGCGGCGGCGCTGGCGCCAGTCGCGCAGCAGGTGGCCGAAGGGCGTGGCGGGGTCCATGCAGCGACCTTAGCACCCGCCCTTTACTGCCTGCTTTACCCACCGGGTAATCGACGGCATGCAGATGCATGCCGACCATGACGCCCACCCTGACGACACGAGGCACCACCATGAACCCGCATCCAGCCCCCGACACCCGCCTGCGTACGCTCATCCGCTGGGATGCCGCCATGACCCTGCCCGTCGGCCTTGCGATGGCCCTGCTGGCGGCGCCGCTGGCCGCCGTCACCGGCGTACCCGAGATGCTGCTGCGCAGCGTCGGCCTGGCGTTGCTGCCTTACGTGGCGTGGCTGCTCTGGCTGGCGCGCAGGCCGCCCGTCACGCGTGGCGCAGCCTGGACGATGGTGGCGATCAATGCGCTCTACGCGATCGAATGCGTGCTGTTGCCGCTGCTGGGCTGGATCGCGCCGAATGCCCTGGGATGGGCCTTCCTGCTGGTGCAGGCGGTGGTGGTGGGCAGCTTCGCCCTGCTCGGCACGCGCGTCCTGCGCGCGCCGGTGCAGCGTGCCGCCATGCGCTGATCCCGACGCGTCGCACCCTCACCGTGGCCGGGTCACCACCCGGCCATCTGCTTGCCATCCAACCCGCCCGTCTCGAACACGGCCTTGCGCATGCTGCCGTCCTTCACCGGGAACTCGATCTCCAGCACCTTGCTCTCGCGCGCCAGGCGCCAGAGCGACTTGTGGTCGTCGATGAACATCGCGGTAGCCTCGTCGGTATCCGGCCGGTTGGCCGACATCCGCTTCGGCGTACCGCCATCGGCGATCACCGTCACCTGGCAGCGGCGGTAGCACGCCTTCGCGAAGTCGCTGGCCTGCAGCACCAGATAGCTGCTGCGCTTCCACCTGGGATGATCGCGGAACACCAGCTGCACCGGCTTGGCGCCGGTGCCGTCCACGTCCACGGGGTCCTTGCTGAGGATCGCGGCCGAGCGCTGCGTGCCGCCGTCGGCGGAAACCTGGGCATAGTCCCACAGCGATTCCATCCGGCGCTGCTCGCGCGCCGCCTCGGCCTTGGCCTTGACCTCCTGCAGCCCGGGCCCGATGCGTCGGGCGGCGGTACTGTCCGGGTACTGGTCGAGCAGGGCGACGCCGTGGATGCGCGCCAGGTCCCAGTCGTGGGAGGCCAGCGCACTGTCGTACTTCTTCGCCACTTCGTCGGCCTGCTGCTCGATGGCAGCGGCCTCGGCGGCGGCCTGCGCCGCGCGCTCGGCCTCGCGGTCGCCGCAGGCGGCGACCGCCACGGCGCAGGCGAAGGCGAGCAGTAGGGGCTTGATCGTGTGCTTCATCGGGATGTGCCTCGCTGGATCAACAGGGCGACCGCGGCCGCCACGTCGTCGGGTTTTTCCATGATGGACATGTGGCCGCATCCCTCCAGTGAAACCTGGATCGACTGCGGCATCTGCCGGGCGTACAGCGCCATCGCACTGGGATCGATCACGCGGTCCTGCCGGCACCACAGCAGCAGTGCCGGCTGCCGGATCGCGGCGGCCATCTCGCCGGGTAGGAAACGCTCCCCGCCACGACCGATGCGGTCCAGCACCTGCTGCTCGAACGGCGCCTGCGCGATGCGCCAGTCGATCACCGCCCGCGAGGCGGGCCAGGGGATGGCGGGCTGCACGCTGCGGTCGTGGAAGACGGTATCCAGATACCGCTGCAGCGAAGCCGCGTCGTTCACCGCGAACGGGTTCTTCCCGGCCAGCACGTCGATGCCGAAACGGTTGTCGCGGAAGCGCACGCCCGCGGCATCGATCAGGCCCACGCGCGCCACCAGGTGGGGATGCCGCGCCGCCGCGACCGCGGCGATGCCGCCTCCCATCGAATGGCCCAGCAGGACGATGGGGCTGCCCTCGCGGCGGACGCGCTGCAGGAACTGCGCCAGGCGGTCGGCCTGTGCGCCGAAGCCGTAGTCGGCGCCCTCGATGCGCTCGCTTTCGCCCCAGCCCGGCAGGTCGGGGATCACCAGCCGGTAATGCCCCCCCAGCCGCTCGGCCAGCGGGTACCAGTTCTCCTTGCTGCCGGTGAAGCCGTGCACCATCACCACGGTGGGCGCCGCGGGATCGGCGGCCTCGCGCTCGTCGTAGACCCATCGGTGGTCTCCGACCACCAGGCGTTGCTCCCACAGCCCGATCCACCATCCCTGCAGCGCCATGCCCGCGCGCACCGGCGCCATCGGCTCGCGCCAGATCCACGCGGCGATCGCGCAGACAAGAACGGCCGCCACCAGGGCGACCGTCCTTGCGCGGGTCAGGCGGACCGCCATGCCTTACTGGCCCGCCGACGCCTTGGCCAGCACGGCCTCGACCGAACCGGTCGTGATCGGGTGGTAACCGGGCTTGGCGCGGGCGAAGGTTTCCTGCGCGAAGGCCAGGCCGTCCGGCGTCTTCACCAGTTCCTCGTAGATCGGCATGATCAGCTTGCGACGGCCGACGCGCTCGATGAACTTCGCGATCTCCGGCCGCGCGTCCACGTAACCGCTGCGGATGGTCAGCGGATACCAGCGCATGGCGATCTCGCCATTGGCGGTGCCGGTGAAGTGGTAGGCGTCATCCAGCTGCTTGACCTGTTCGACGGTCAGCTTGTCGCCCATGCCTTCGATGAAATGCACCCACTGCTGGGTGATCCAGGCATCGGTCAGCTGCGGGTTGGGCAGCTGGCCGCTGCCCTGCCACGCGATGCGTGCGGTATCGGTGTTGGAGAAACCGCGCGACTGTACCTGCGGCGCACCGGCGGGAATACCCGGCGCGTAGATCCATTCCTGGATCTCCGCGTCGCTGACCAGGTTGGGGTGCTTGTCGAACAGGTTTTTCTTGGCGTACGCCAGGAACTGCTCGGTGGTGATGCTCTGGAAGGCGAAGTGGTCGAAGTACCCGCGCAGGAAGGCGTCGAACTCCTGCCGGCCGAAGCGTTCCTCCAGCATCTGCAGGAACCAGGCGCCCTTGTCGTAGGACACGGCGCTGAGCGCGTCGTCGGCATCCAGCTTCGTGCCCGGCTTCACCGCCAGGGCCTGGGTGGCCTCCGGCATGGTGGCGATTTCCTTCTTCAGCGCGTTGCGCGCGATCGCGTACTCCATGCTGGCCTGTTCCTTGCCATACAGGGATTCGACGATGCGGTTCTCGACGTAGCTGGTGAAGCCTTCATTGAGCCAGCCGTGCTTGGCGCTGGAGAAGGTCACCAGGTTGCCCGACCAGCTGTGCGCCAGCTCATGCGCGATCAGCGAGACCAGCGTCTTGTCGCCGACGATCACGGTGGGCGTGATGAAGCTCAGGCGCGGGTTCTCCATGCCGCCGTACGGGAACGACGGCGGCAGCACCAGCATGTCGTAGCGGTCCCAGCGGTAGGGGCCGTACAGCTGCTCGGTGGTGGCGATCATCTTCTCGGTGTCTTCGAACTCCTTGGTGGCCCTGTCGACCATCGCCGGCTCGGCCCATACGCCGCTGCGCGCGGAGATCGGCTTGAAGACCAGGTCGCCGGCGGCGATCGCCATCAGATACGACGGGATCTTCTGCGGCATCTTGAAGCTGTAGTCGCCGTCGCGCGCCGCGGCCGGGTCGTTGTCGGCGCTCATCAGCACCATCACGTCCGGGCGCGAGGTCACGTGCGCGGTGTAGGTGTAGCGCACCTGCGGCGTGTCCTGCAGCGGCACCCAGCTGCGCGCGTGGATCTGCTGCGACTGGCTGAACATGAAGGGCAGCTGCTTGCCTTCGGTCATCTCCGGCGTCAGCCACTGCAGGCCCGAGGCCTCCGGCGAACTCGTGTAGGTGACGCGAACCTTGGCGTTGCGGGCAGGCGTCTCGATGGTCAGCTTGCTGCCCAGCACCGGGTCTTTGGTGGCCAGCGCGTACTGCAGCGGCGCCCAGGCGCCGTTGGCCTCGCCTTCCACCTTGGAGATGGTCAGGTCGCGGGTGTCCAGCACCAGCTGGGTGGCGGCCTTGTCCTTCCAGTCCAGGGCGTAGGTCGCGGTGCCGCCGATGGTCTTGGCGTCGAAATCGACCGCGATGTCCAGCGCCAGGTCGGCGATGGCGACTTTCTGCGGCTCGGCGTAGGAATGCTCGTCGTGGTCGGCGACCTGGGCGACGGCGGGTTTCTTGGGCGCGGCCACGGGGGTGGACTCGGGTTCCTTGGAGCACCCCGCCGCCAGCACGGCGGCGCAGGACAACAGCAAAGCCAGTGAACGCATCAGGGGACTTCCAGCGATCGGGGGAAGCGCACAGTTTACCCCGCCGGGCGGAGGCTGCCTTGCCCGCGTCCGTCCGCTGCGCGTTCCAGGTGCGCCTGCAGGAGCGGGCCATGCCCGCGATGCTCGTGCCGGTCGTGAGGAAAAGCATCGCGCCCATGGGGCGCTCCTACAGGGCGCTGGACGCCCTTTTCAGACCTTGTAGCCGGTGTGGATGGCCACGATGCCCGCGGACAGGTTGCGGAAACCGGTGCGGGCGAAGCCGGCGGCATCCATCATCCCCTGCAGTTCGGCCTGCGGCGGGTGCTTGCGGATGCTTTCGGCCAGGTACTGGTAGCTGCCGGCGTCCTGGGCGAACAGCTGGCCCAGCTTCGGCAGCACCTTGAACGAATGGAAATCGTAGACCGGCTTGAACCAGTCCACGGTCACTTCCGAGAATTCCAGCACCCGCGCCTGGCCACCGACCTTCAGCACGCGATGCATCTCGCGCAGCGCGGCGTCCTTGTCGGTGACGTTGCGCAGGCCGAAGGCGATGGTGACCAGGTCGAAACTGGCGTCCGGGAAAGGCAGCGCCTCGGCGTTGCACTGCACGTACTCCAGCCCCTGCACCAGCCCGCGGTCGGTCATGCGGTCGCGGCCCACCGACAGCATGCCGGCGTTGATGTCGCCCAGCACGATCTGCCCGGCGTCGCCCACGCGGTCCTTCAGCAGCGCGGCGATATCGCCGGTGCCGCCTGCGAGATCCAGTACGCGGTCGCCGCGCTTCACCTGGCAGGTGCCGACGAAATAGCGCTTCCAGACCCGATGGATGCCCAGGCTCATCAGGTCGTTCATCAGGTCGTACTTGCCGGCTACCGAGGTGAAGACCTCGCCGACCAGCTTCTGCTTGTCCTTGGCGGCGACGTCGCGGAAGCCGAAGTGGGTGGTACCGCGTTCGTAGGGGGATTCGCTCATGGCCGGATTATCGCACTCCCGGCGCCCCGGTCGCATGCCGGGGCCGAACGCGTCTGCCGGCGGTCAGCGCTCCATCAACATGCACAGTGCACGGACACGCAGGATCTCGGGCAGCACGCGGCAGCCCGTCCTTGCCGCGGCCTGCGGCGCCGTCCGCGGCGCCGGCACGCGCGGCGCCGGCGCGGAGGACGAGGAAGCCGCGACCGTGGCCGGGCGCTCCAGGACCGGGGCCGGCGAACTCATCGAGCGCGGCCGCGGCCCCACGCGCACCACGAAGCCGGTCGCGGTGGCGGATACCACTTCCACCCAGTGCCGCTCGTCGGGGGTGTTCCAGCGTCCGCCCACCTTCAACATCGAGCCCTCATTGTTGGACACGTTGGCGGCCGGCACATCCCGGTCGACGCTGTAGGCGATGCCGTAATCCTCCAGCTTGTGGATGATCACCGCGTCGCCGGCGAGCTTGGCCTCGTACGTTCCCGTGCGTCGCCGCGCCTCCAGCGTGTAGATGACGGTCTTGTAGGGATCGGCCTGCGCCGGCATCGCCAGTACCGCCAGCTGCACCTGCGTGCTGCCCACCAGGCTGCCGGCGTCGAGGACGAATTCCTGCGTGTCGCGGTTGTCGGCCGCGATCACGCGCTTGCGCGCAGCGGGCAGCCAGCCCAGGCGTTCGCGCTGGTACATGTTGAGGTGCTTGGGCAGCGTGCCGAGCGCGGCATCGCTGGCGGCGTTGCGCCAGGCGTCGCTCATCAGGTCCCAGGGATTGTCGTAGGTGTCGCCGTCGCCATCGCTGTTGTTGGAATGCGGCAGCCCGTAGCCGTGCCCCATTTCATGGGCGAGCGGCGCCAGGTTGATGAACGACCACGGCGGGCTCCATGTCACCCGCGTGCAGGCATAGCTGCCGTCGAGCGTGGCGCAGGCACCGCCGCCCCAGGCATTGCCGTCCAGTTCGCCATTGAACATCAGATTGACGCCCTGGATGCCGCTGAAGTCGACCTCGGCATCGGCGGCGGCCGCGCAGTCGGCGAAGAGCGTCGACAGCTGCGCCTTCTCCTTGCCGTTGACCGTGGCCATGTACGCGGCGCGAGGCTGCGGCAAGGTGTACCAGCCGTGCGCGGAACTTCCGGCCAGACTGACCTGGCCGTAGGACACTTCCGACCAGTAGTGGCCCAGTTGGCCGGGCGCATTGCCGTACTGCGCCTGGAAGTACTCGCGCGGCTTCTGCTCGGTCGCGATATCGGCGAACTTGCACATCAGGGTGATCCAGCGCGTGGCACCCAATACCGGCGCCGACGCCATCACGCGACCGTCCGCACCGGCAGCCAGCGCGCGCTGCGGCAGCCGATCGGTGGGCACGATGGCCTGGATGACCTGCGCGGGCTGCGATGCGGCCATCACCTTGGAGGACGACGCCACGTTGGCCTGCGCGCCGTAAGAGACCGCCACGCGCCGGTTCGCCAGTGCATACAGATCGCCAGCGGCACGCCGTGCCTGGTTGACGTCCAGCGCGATGCGCCGGCCCGGCCCGATCTCCAGCCAGGCATCGAGCTGCGGCGCCTTCTGCACGCGACCCGGCAGCGCGCGCGGGGGATCCGCCCACTGCAGCTGCAGCACGCCCTGGACCACGGTCTCCGCCTTCGAAGGCAGGACCGGGATCATGCACGCCAGCACGAACAGACAACCGACGAAGAACGTCCGGACGTCCATGCGCCACGCACCGAATGTTCGTTGCTCGAACACGCAACACCCCACTCCAGGTGGCGGGTCGGGATGACATCGCCTCGCCCTTCGTGTCGGCCGGCACGCGCGCGTCTTGAGCGGATTCGGGCGTCAGAAGCCGCATTCGCGTTGCGGATGTTCCGAACTGCGATGCAGGTCGGGATTCGCCGCCGATCCCGTCACGTCTCCCGCAAGTGCACGACCCGCGCAGAGGATCGGGGCCACCCTCACGCCGTCGGGAGAACCCCTACGCGTCAGCGCTCGCGCACGGTGCACCGTGCCGATGCTCCGCCACGGGGATCGCCGCATCGCGGCGGTGGCGGGCGCGCACCCACGGGGATCGTCGGCGCGGAGCGTATCGAAGATGAGGAGGACGAAGACGCAGACACCTGCGCGGGCCGCACCAAGGCCGGCAGCGGGCGGCTCATCGCGCGCGCCGGTCCGACGGTCAACACGAATCCGCTCGCCGTCTGCGCGTTCACGGTGACGGCGTGCGAGCCCTCCGGGGTAAGCCAGCGCTCGCCGACCTTGAACATGGAGCCCTCGTTGTTCGCGCGATTGGCCGGCGGCACGTCGGCATCCATGCTGTAGGCGGCGCCCGAGGTTTGCACCCTGTGGATGATCACCGCGTCGCCGGCCAGCGCGCCTTCGTAGGCGCCCTCCCGCTTGCGGGCTTCCAGCGTATACACCACGGTGGCATAGGGGTCGGCCTGCGGCGAGAGCGACAGCACCAGCATCTGCACATTGCCGGATGAGGCCAGGTGCGCATAGTCGAGCGCGATCTCGCGCGTGGTCAGGTCGCCGAGCACGATGACCTGCTGGCGCGCGCCGTCCACCCAGCCGAGCCGGTATCGCTGGAAGATGTTGATGTGCTTGGGGCGGACGCCGTAGGCGGCGTCGGACACCGCGTTGTACCAGGCATCGCTCATCACGTCCCAGGGGTTGTCGTAGGTGTCGCCATCGCCATCGGAGTTGTCCGAATGCGGCAACCCGTAGCCGTGTCCCATCTCGTGCGCGAGCGGCGCCAGGTTGTTGAACGACCAGGGAGGATTCCAGGTCGCACGCGTGCAGAAGTTGTTCTGCCCTTCCAGCGGCGCGCAGGTACCGCCGCCCCACGCATAACCGTCCAGGTCGCCGTTGAACATCATGTTGACGCCCTCCACCGTGGTGAAGTCGACCGTGGCATCGGCCGCGCCTGCGCAGTCGGCGAACAGCTTCTTCAGATCCGCCTTGTCCCCGCCGTCCTTCTGGCTGATGTAGTAGCTGCGCGGCTGCGGCAGGGTGAACCAGCCGTGCGCGCTGCTGCCGGTCAGGTTGATCTTGTTGTAGGACACCTCGCGCCAGTAGTGACCGAGCTGGCCGACACTGTCGCCGTACTGCGACTGGAAGAACGCCTGGGTCTTCTGCTCCGTCCCGATGTCGCTGAACTTGCACATCAGCGTGACCCAGCGCGTCGAGCCCCCTACCGGCGCTCCCGCCATCACGCGCGCGCCCGGCGCCTGCACGGGCGCCGAGCGCGTGGTCGGGTCGACCGGCACGATGGCGTCGATCCCCCGCGCCGTCGACTTGGCCGCATCCGGTGCCGCAAAAGCCACGGCCACGCGTCGATGGGCGAGCATGTACAGATCGCCCGCCGCGCGTCGGGCCTGCACCGGATCCAGCACCGTGCGGGAACCATCGTCCTTCACCAGGTATGCATTGAAGCGCGGTGCCAGCCGGGCGCGACCCGGGGCCGGCCGCGCGGGGTCGCCCCATTCCAGTTGCAGGATGCCCTGTTCGATGCTTTGCGCCTGCGCTGCCCCGGCATCGGCCCATCCAAACGCAGCGCATGCGAGCAATGCCGGCGCATGCAGCCTGTTCGCCCTCGTCTCCATGCGACACCTCGCCCCTTCATCGTGGGATGCGCTCGGCCTGCGCCACGTGCGTTGTAGAGAAGGGATGAAGGTGTTGTCGTGAATGACATCACACTCGGAAGAATGTGATAATCGGTTCCTTGAGCCACGTCACGTTGCCGGCGACGCACAGTGAATCTTCCTGACTATCGCGCCCTGCTTGAGACCGCCATTGCCGAAGCGCGCCAAGGCCTGGCCGAAGGTGGCATCCCCATCGGCGCGGCGCTCTATCACCAGGATGGACGCCTGCTGGGCTGTGGCCACAATCGCCGCGTGCAGGAAGGCGATCCGTCCGTACACGGCGAAACCGATGCCTTCCGCAAGGCCGGCCGGCAACGTCGTTATCGCGACACGATCATGGTCACCACGCTGGCGCCCTGCTGGTACTGCAGCGGACTGGTGCGCCAGTTCAACATCGGCACGGTGGTGGTGGGCGAATCGGTGACGTTCCAGGGCGGCATCGACTGGCTGCGCGAATCCGGCGTGGAGGTCATCGATCTGCAGAGCGAGGAATGCATCACGATGCTCGGCGACTACATCCGCGCCAATCCCGAGGTGTGGAACGAGGATATCGGCGAGGATTGAGCCACGATCTCGCGGTTCAGGCCTTGCGCACGAACTCCGACTTCAGGCCCATCGCGCCGATGCCGTCGATCTTGCAGTCGATGTCGTGGTCGCCGTCGACCAGACGGATGTTGCGGACCTTGGTGCCGACCTTGACCACCAGTGACGAGCCCTTGATCTTCAGGTCCTTGATGACGGTGACGCTGTCGCCGTCCTGCAACACGTTGCCGTTGGCGTCCTTGACCACGCGCGGGCCCTCATCGGTGGCAGCCGGGGCCTCGGCCGACCACTCGTGCCCGCATTCCGGGCAGACCAGCTGCTCGCCGTCCTCGTAAGTGTACTCGGACTGACATTGCGGGCAGGGCGGCAGCGTGCTCATGGACGAGGGGTCGTGCGGAACGGGAACGGGCCTCAATTGTAACCGACGCCCCTGCCTCTCCATCCCATGAAGGGAGAACCCGCCTTGCAGCGGGTTCGTTACCTCAGAGGATGTAGCGGCTCAGATCCGGATCCTGGACCAGTTCGCCCAGGTGCGCATCGACGTAGGCGCGGTCGATGGTGACGCTCTGTCCGTCGCGGTCGGGCGCTTCGTAGCTCAGCGTGTCCAGCAGGCGCTCGAGCACCGTATGCAGCCGGCGCGCACCGATGTTCTCCTGCCGTTCGTTGACCAGCGCGGCGATTTCGGCAACGCGATCCACGGCATCGTCGGCGAAACGCAGCGCCACGCCTTCGGTCTTCATCAACTCCACGTACTGCCGGGTCAATGCGGCCTTGGGCTCGGTGAGGATGCGGATGAAGTCCTCCTTGCTCAGCGCCGACAGCTCGACGCGGATCGGGAAGCGGCCCTGCAGCTCGGGGATCAGGTCGCTGGGCTTGGCCAGGTGGAACGCGCCGGACGCGATGAACAGGATATGGTCGGTCTTCACCGTGCCGTACTTGGTCGACACGTTGCTGCCCTCCACCAGCGGCAACAGGTCGCGCTGCACGCCTTCGCGGCTGACATCGGCACCGCTCATGTTGCCGCTGCGCTTGGCGACCTTGTCGATCTCGTCGATGAAGACGATGCCATGCTGCTCGCACGCCTCGATGGCGGCGGCGCGGATGTCGTCCTCGTTGACCAGCTTCGCGGCCTCTTCCTCGATCAGCTGCGGGCGCGCGGCCTTGATGGTCACCGTGCGCTTGTGGGTCTTCTGCCCGCCCAGGCTGGAGAACATCTGCCGCAGCTGCTGGCCCATCTCCTCCATGCCGGGCGGCGTCATGATGTCCACGCCGACGTTGGCCGACAACTCCAGTTCGATCTCGCGGTCATCCAGATCGCCGTTGCGCAGCTGCCGGCGCAGCTTCTGCCGCGTCTCGGATTCCTTCGAGGAGGGCTCCGCACCGATGTCGACGGTGGTGGTGTTCGCGCCGAAGCCGAACCCACCGCCTGCACCCTCGCGACGCGGCAGCAGGGCGTCGAGGATGCGGTCTTCCGCACGCTCCTCGGCCTGCGTCCGCATGCGCGCCTTGGCCTGCTCGCGGTACATCTTCACCGCGGTGTCGGCCAGGTCGCGGACGATCTGCTCGACATCCTTGCCCACGTAGCCGACCTCGGTGAACCGCGTGGCCTCGACCTTCACGAACGGCGCGTTGGCCAGCGTCGCCAGGCGGCGTGCGATCTCGGTCTTGCCCACACCGGTCGGACCGATCAGCAGGATGTTCTTCGGCATCACTTCGTTGCGCAGGCCGTCGTCGAGCTGCATGCGGCGCCAGCGGTTGCGCAGCGCGATGGCGACCGCGCGCTTGGCGGCCTGCTGGCCGACGATGTGGCGGTCCAGTTCCTGCACGATCTCGCGCGGGGTCATGGTGGAAGAGCCGGGATTCGTCATAAGAGATTCGGGATTCGTGAGAGCGGATTCAGGGAAGCTGGGAGGTTTCGGCTTGGCGTTCGCTTTTGCGAATCACGAATCGCCAATCACGGCTCCTCTCACAGCTCTTCGACCACCACGTTGCGATTGGTGTAGATGCAGATGTCGCCGGCGATGTTCAGCGACTCGACGGCGATGGACTTCGCATCCAGCTCGGTATGCGCCAGCAGTGCGCGCGCGGCGGACAGCGCGTAGGAGCCGCCGGACCCAATGGCGATAATGCCGTCCTCCGGCTCGATCACGTCGCCGGTACCGCTGATGATCAGCGACGTTTCCTTGTCGGCGACGGCGAGCAGCGCCTCGAGCTTGCCCAGGCGGCGCTCGGTGCGCCAGTCCTTGGCCAGTTCAACGGCGGCGCGCGTCAGCTGGCCATGCTTCTCCAGCTTGGCTTCGAACAGTTCGAACAGAGTGAACGCATCGGCCGCCGCGCCCGCGAAGCCGGCCAGCACCTGGCCATCGCGGCCGAGTCGGCGCACCTTGCGGGCATTGCCCTTCATGACCGTGTGGCCCAGCGTCACCTGGCCATCGCCGGCGACGGCGACGCGGCCGTTGCGCCGCACGGACAGGATGGTGGTGGCATGGAAGACGTTGGGATTCTGGCTGGGGTCCATGGAGGCCTCCGGGGTGTTCCCACAGAGGTGGGGATGGGGGTGGCGAGTTCAAGAGTCAGGAGTGAGGGGAGAGGAGTGAGGAGTGAGTGACAGCAAACGCAAGGCCGCTCCGTTCTTACTCACTCCTCACTCCTCCCCCCCTCACTTCTCGCTCTTCCGCTTCGCCCGCGGATGCGCCGCGTCGTAGACCTTGGCCAGGTGCTGGAAGTCCAGGTGCGTGTAGATCTGGGTGGTGGCGATGTCGGCGTGGCCCAGCAGCTCCTGCACACCACGCAGGTCGCCCGAGGATTCGAGGATGTGGCTGGCGAAACTGTGCCGCAGCATGTGCGGGTGGACGTGCTTGAACAGCCCCTGCCGCTGCGCCAGCTGCTTGATGCGGATCTGCACCGCCCGTTGCGAGATCGGCCCGTCGCCGCGGCCCGGGAACACGAAGGCCTCGTTGCCGGCAGGCCGCTCCTGCCGCCATTCGGTCAGCGCGTTGCGTGCATGCGAGCCGACCGGCACCTTGCGCTCCTTGCTGCCCTTGCCCAGCACCGTGACCATGCCACCGGCCATGTCCAGGTCGCGCCACCGCAAGGCGCACAGCTCGCTAAGGCGCAGGCCGGAGGAATAGAACAGCTCGAGCAGCGCGCGGTCGCGCTTGCCCAATGGCGCATCGGTCGGCACCTCGACGAGCCGGACGGCCTCGTCGGCATCCAGCACCTGAGGCAGCTTGCGCGGGGCCTTGGGCGCACGCAACGCCGCTGCGGGACTGGCCGCGATGCGGCCATGCTTGAGCAGCCACTGGTAGAAGCTGCGACAGGCCGACAGGCGCCGCTGCAGGCTCTTGGGCGAAAGGCCGCGGCGATGCTCGGCGGCGACGAAGCCGCGCAACGCTTCGGATTGCACATCCGCCAGCTCGGTGATGCCGTGCGCCTGCGCCCACTCCGTCAGCGCGGCGAGATCGCGGCGGTAGGCATCCAGTGTGTGTGCGGAGACTCTGCGCTCGACTTCGAGGTACGCGAGGAAGCCGGTGACGGACACGATCCTTCCCTCCCCGTCATGCCGGCGAACGCCGGACTCCGGGCGGCCTGTGCGCTTGCCTCAGGCCACCCACCAGGGCAAGAGCGCGATGGATTCCGGCATTCGCCGGAATGACGGCATGAGGCGCGCGCCTCGCCTCAACCATCGAAGCGCTTCAACGCCGTCGCCAACGTCTCGCCCATCATGCGCAGGAACAGCGTGCCCATGCCCGGATAGAAGCGGTTGCCGTCGCGGCTGCCCACGGCCACCAGGCCGATGCCAGGCAACGGCAGCAGCGCCGACGAGGCGACCTCGTCCGCGCGCGCGCCGTACAGCAGCACATGCTTCTCCGGCTGCAGGCGGCCGCAGATCGGCTCGCCATCGCGCAGGCAGTCGCGGAATGGGGCCAGGTGCGGATTGTCGGCCGGCACCACCTGCAGCCAGTCGTTCTCCTCCAGCCCGGGGACCGGCTGCAGCAGGACGATGCTGACCCGGTCGCCGTTGAAATCCTCGGCCAGCGACGCCGCCATCGCGCGCACCGTATCCGCGGCGCTGCCCTGCTTCATCAGGGTGAGCGCCAGCTGGTGGGTGCGCACCGCCAGGCGCTCGTTCTCCTGCGCATTGGCGAACAGGTCGCCCAACCGCTTGGACAGCTCGCGGTTCTTGTCGCGCAGGACCTCGAGCTGGTAGCTGGCCAACGAGGCTGTGGGGCCTTCGTCGCGCGGCACCACCAGGCTCAGGGCCAGGTCGGGGAACTGCTTCAGGAACGTCGGGTGCCGCCGCAGCCAGGCCGCGACTTCGTGGGCGCCCAGCTTCTCTTGCGTGTCGCTCATGCTTTCCATTCCCCTTCGAATACGAATGCCGCCGGCCCGGACATGATGACCGGCGCGTCGTCGGACGGCCAGCGGATGCGCAGTTCGCCGCCCGGCAGCGCGATGGCCACCTCGCGGTCCACCCGGCCGCGCCGCATCAGCACGGCAGCGGCCGCGCATGCGCCGCTGCCGCAGGCCAGTGTTTCGCCCACGCCGCGTTCGTAGACGCGCAAGCGTACGCGGTCGCGCGCGATCACCTCGGCGAAGCCGACGTTGACCGACTCCGGGAAGTGCGGCGACCGCTGCAACAGTGGACCGTAGTGCTGTACGGGCGCGGCGTCGACCGACGGCACTTCGATCACGGCATGCGGGTTGCCCATCGATACGGCACCGAACCGCAACCTCACGCCCTCGTCCACGTCCGCGTCGTACTCCGCGCGCGGCGCGTCGAATCCCTGCAGTGGGATGCGCGCGGGCATGAACTCCGGTACGCCCATGGCGACGGCATAGCGGTCGTCGCCCAGGCGTTCCACCAGGTGCGTCGCCAGCGGACTGTCCACCTCGAAGGAGCTTCCCTTCGCGGCACCGTCCCTCACCAGCCACGCCGCGACGCAGCGTGCGCCGTTGCCGCACTGTTGCGAGGGCGAGCCGTCCGAGTTCCAGATGCGGTAGCCCGCTACCGCAGCAGCGCTGCGCGGCGCTTCGATGGTCAGGATCTGGTCGCAGCCCACGCCGCGGTGGCGATCCGCCAGCGCCGCGGCCAGCGCGGCATCCGGTGGCGGCAGGCCATCGCGCAGGTCCAGCACGACGAAGTCGTTGCCGGCCCCATGCATCTTGGTGAAACGCATCGCCGTGGCCCGCGGGTACGGGGACTCAGCCATTCCCGTCGGTGGCGGGCACCGTGGCGGGATCGATCGGCGGTTCGGCGGGCACGGCGTCGGCCGCAGGCGGCGCGGCATCGGCAGGCGTCACGGGCGCCTCTTCGACCGGCTTCTCCGGCATGAACAGCGGGCCCTTGGCACCGCAGGCGGACAGGGCCGCCATCAGAGCGGCGGCAAGGAAAAGACGTGCGTTCCGGTTCATGGCGAGAGTATAGCCACAGCCCGATGAACGCGACGGCCGCTCAGTGGCTGCGCGGCGGTTCCGGGCGCATCCACAGCCAGGCACCCACCACGGTCATGCAGGCCATCGGCAAGGCGACCATCCACCAGCGGTGCGAGCCGGTCCACCGCATCACCGCGAGCAGGATCACGGCGCTGAAGAGCATCGTCCACGTAGCCGCCCACTTCGCGCGCCGCGACACCGCGCGGTGCAGATGCCAGTCGTGGATCATGGGGCCGAAGCGCGGATGCGTGACCAGGTGGCGATGCAGCCGCTCCGAGCCGCGCGACGCGGCATATGCGGCGACCAGGATGAACACCGTGGTCGGCAGCCCGGGGACGAACACCCCCACGATGCCCACCCCCAGGCTGGCGTAAGCCAGCAGCCACCAGGCCCAGCGGAAGCGCGCCGGCCTCGGCTCGGGAATTTCGCGCGGTGGCGGCGACGTATCGTGCACGGCGACCTTGTACCCCAAATCGACAGCCGATGGCGCGAACAGCCGACGCCCGACGCGGATCACCGCACCCCGCCCCGCCATGTCCCGCCTCCGTCGCCAACCTCACCCCCATGGTTATCGGCGGAGGCCAGCGGCGCTGGAGTACCCCTTCGGCAGGCACCTGGAACGAAGAAAGCCGGGTTTCCCCGGCTTTCTTCCTGTCCCGCAGTGCCGCCTACTTCGAGGCGACGCCCAGCTGGTCCAGCATGAAGGCGAACATCTCGGCGCGCTCGCGGTACTGGCGGAACCGGCCGGACTTGCCGCCGTGGCCGGCTTCCATGTTGGTACGGAACACCACCGGGCCCTTGCCGGTGTTGAGGTCGCGCAGGCGGGCGACGTACTTGGCCGGCTCCCAGTACTGCACCTGCGAGTCCCACAGGCCCGTGCCGACGAACATCGCCGGATAGGCCTTGGCCTGCAGGTTGTCGTAGGGCGAATAGGTCAGGATGTAGTCGTAGTAGCCCTTCTCTTCCGGGTTGCCCCACTCGTCGTACTCGTTGGTGGTCAGCGGAATGGTGGGGTCGAGCATCGTGGTGACGACATCGACGAACGGCACCAGGGTCAGGATGACCTTGTACTTCTCCGGCGCCATGTTCGACACCGCGCCCATCAGCAGGCCACCGGCGCTGCCGCCCATCGCCGCCACGCGGTCCTTGGCCGCGTAGCCTTCCTTCACCAGGTAATCGGTCACGTCGATGAAGTCGGTGAAGGTGTTGATCTTGTTGTAGAGCTTGCCGTCGTCGTACCACGCGCGACCCATTTCCTGGCCACCGCGGATGTGGGCCAGTGCGTACACCACGCCGCGGTCCAGCAGGCTGACGTTGGTGATGCTGAAGTTCGGATCCATCGACGCACCGTAGCTGCCGTAGGCGTACTGCAGCATCGGCGCCTTGCCGTCCCGCGCCACATCCTTGCGGTACACCAGCGTCACCGGGATCTTCGTCTTGCCATCCCGCGCCGGCGCCCACACGCGCTCGGTGACGTACTTCGACGCGTCGTAGCCTGGCACCGGCTGCTGCTTCAGCAGGCGGCGTTCGCCCGTCTTCGTGTTGAGCTCGTAGGTGGTGGCCGGCGTGGTCATCGAGGTGTAGCTGTAGCGCAGCCAGTCGGTACCGGTTTCCGGATTGGCCGACAGGCCCATCGAGTACGCCGGCTCGTCGGCATTGACGTAGTCGCTGCTGCCGTCGGCCTTGATCACGCGCAGGCTTTCCAGCGCATTGGCGCGCTCGGCCACCACGCTGAAGCCGTCGAACAGTTCGAAACCCTCGACGAACACGTCGTCGCGATGCGGCACCCAGTCCTTCCAGTCCTTGCGCGAGACCGAGTCGGTCGGCGCGGTCACGATCTTGAAGTTGGTGGCGCCATCGGCGTTGGTCCGGATCACCCAGCGATCGCCCAGGTGGTCGGCCTGGTACTCCACGTCACGCTCGCGCGGGGCCAGCACGGTGAACACGCCGGGACTGGCGGCCGGCGTGCAGCGCATTTCGGAGGACACGGTGCTCTCGACGCTGATGCAGATGAACTTGTCGTCGCGGCTGCGGCCGATGCCCATGTAGAAGCTGTCGTCTTCCTCTTCGTAGACCAGCCTGTCCTGGCTGGCCGGCGTGCCCAGCACGTGCGCCTTCACCCGCTTGCTGAGCAGGGTCTCCGGATCCTTGTCCACGTAGAACAGCGTGCGGCCGTCGTCGGACCAGACCAGGTTCGGCTCGGCATTGGTCACCGTGTCCGGCAGCATCTCGCCGGTATCCAGGTTCTTGAAACGGATGGTGTACTGGCGACGGCCATTGGTGTCGTCGGCATAGGCCAGCAGGCGGTTGTCCTGGCTGACCTCATAGTCGCCGACGTTGTAGTAGTCCTTGCCCTCGCCCAGCGCATTGACGTCCAGAAGCACCTGCTCGCCGGCGAAGTCGCCGGCGGCATTAGCGGCCTGGATCGACACGGCATCCACACCCGGGCCGTCCTTGCGGCGCGCATGCACCGGATAGTCCTTGCCGGTGACGAAGCGCGCGTAGTACCACCAGCCGCGCTCGCGGTACGGCACGCTGGCGTCGTCCTGCTTGATGCGCGCGACGACTTCCTCGTACAGCTTGTCCTCCAGCGGCTTCAGCGGCGCCATCACCGCATCGGTGTAGGCGTTCTCGGCGTTGAGGTAGGCCAGCATCTCCTTGTTCTCGCGCTTGTCGTCGCGCAGCCAGTAGTACTCGTCGTTGCGTTCGGCGCCATGGGGCGCCTTCACCACGTGCGGCTTCTTCGCCACGTCGGGCGGGGTGGCACTGGCGGCCAGGGCGGAGGAAATCGGAGTGCTCATCAGGACGGTGGCGGCAAGCAGAAGGGAAGTCGGCTTCATGGATGGGGTCCGGGGACGCGGGATGCAATGGCGACGCCCCTCCGGAGAGGGGCGCCGGACGCTTACTTGCTCAGTCGCTGCCAGAGGAAGGTGTAGGCCAGCGCGCTCATGTGTGCGGCCTGGGCGTTGTTGGCCGCACCGCCGTGGCCGCCTTCGATGTTCTCGTAGTAGCGCACGTCCTTGCCCGCCTCCAGCATCTTCGCGGCCATCTTGCGGGCATGGCCCGGATGGACACGGTCATCGCGCGTGGAGGTCATGAACAGCGTCGGCGGATAGTCCTTCTCCGCATCGAACAGGTGGTACGGCGAGAAGGTCTGGATGAACTCCCAGTCGGCGGTATCGGGGTTGCCGTACTCGGCCATCCACGAGGCACCCGCCAGCAGATGGCTGTAGCGCTTCATGTCCAGCAGCGGCACCTGCACGACGACGGCGCCGAACAGCTCCGGGTACTGCGTCAGCATGTTGCCCGTCAGCAGGCCGCCGTTGCTGCCGCCCTGGATGCCCAGGTGCTTCGGCGAGGTGATCTTGCGGGCGATCAGGTCCTGCGCGACCGCGGCGAAGTCCTCGTACGCCTTGTGGCGGTTGGCCTTCAGCGCCGCCTGGTGCCAGCGCGGGCCGTACTCGCCGCCACCGCGGATGTTGGCGACGGCATAGACGCCCCCCTTCTCCAGCCAGCCCTTGCCCACGCCGCCGGAATAGCCGGGGGTCAGCGAGATTTCGAAGCCGCCGTAGCCGTACAGCAGGGTCGGCGTGCGGCCGTCGTACTTCAGGCCTTCGGGGCGGACCAGGAAGTACGGCACCTTGGTGCCGTCCTTGGAGGTGGCGAAGTGCTGTTCGATCTTCTTGCCCGAAGCGTCGAAGAACGCCGGCATCGACTTCAGCTGCTCAGGCGGCTGGCCGATCTCGGCCAGCGACAGCGTGGTCGGGGTCAGGTAGTCGGTGACGGTCAGCCATACCGCATCGCTGTCGTCGCTGTCCACGTCGCTGACGCCGACCGTGCCGAAGGACGGTGCGCCGACAAAGGCGCTGGTGGTCCAGCCCGAGGCCGACGGCGTCAGCACGCTCAGGCGGTTCTTCACGTCCTCCAGCACGTTGAGCACCAGATGGCTCTTCGTCCAGGTGAAGCCGGCCAGCGAGGTCTTGGCGGTCGGCGCGAACAGCACATCGAAGTCGCGCTTGCCGGCCATGAAGTCGTCGAACCTGGCCGCCAGCAGGCTGCCGGCCGCATAGGTCTTGCCGCCGACCGTCCACGGCTCGCGCAGCTCCAGGGTCAGCCATTCCTTGTGCACGCCCTTGTTGGCCGAGTTGGGCGCATCGATCTTGGCCAGCGTGCCGTCGGTGCGGCGCAGGTACAGCTCGTCGTTGTAGAACGCCAGCGTGCGGCTGACGAAATCGCGCTGGAAGCCCGGCGTGTCGTCATGGAACGCCGCGATGTACATGTCGTCGGGCTTGCCTTCGTAGACGACGGTGGCGCTCTCCAGCGGCGTGCCGCGCTTCCACTCCTTGGCGATGCGCGGATAGCCCGAGCTGGTCATGCTGCCGTCGCCGAAGTCGGTGTAGACGTAGACGGTATCGGCGTCCTTCCAGCCCAGGCCGCCCTTCGCCTCGGGGCGGTAGAACCCGTCGGCGAGGAACTTCTTGTTGACCAGGTCGAACTCGCGGGTCTCGTCGGCGTCGGCGCCGCCGCGCGACAGCGCGATCAGGCAGCGGGTGTAGTCGGGCTTGCGGCAGTCGGCGCCGTGCCAGACCCAGTTCTTGCCCTCGGCCTTGTTCAGCGCGTCCAGGTCCAGCACGGTCTCCCACCGCGGCTGTGCCTTGCGGTACTCGACCAGCGTGGTGCGGCGCCAGACACCGCGTTCGTGCTGCTTGTCCTTCCAGAAGTTGTAGTAGTAGTCGCCGATCTTCTGCACACCCGGGATCTTGGCGTCGGAATCGAGGATGGCGCGGATGTCCGACTCCAGCTGCTTGAACGCCGGCGTGGCCGCGATCTCGGCCTCGGCCTTGGCGTTGACGCCCCTCACCCAGTCCAGCTGCTTCTGGCCTTCGACCTCCTCCAGCCACGCGTACGGGTCGTTGGACACGTCAGCCTCCTTCGCATGGACAGGGACGGACAGGGCGCCCGCAACGGCAAGGCCGGCGGCCAGGCAGGCGTGGGTAAGTCTGGGCATCGGGAGTGGCTCCGGAGGTGCAGTTCATGAACATGCCACGCTAGCACAAGGCCCGGAGGTCACCCCCTGCCGAAGGTCAGGCCGCCCGGGCGAGACCTGTGCCGCGGGCGCGCAACCGCCGGGCCTGCGGCGCACGACGGCGGACGGCCGCGGGGCGGATCCGGCGCAATACCGTCGGCAGGCGGAACCGGTGCAGCGCCCACCAGGCCGCCACCGGCATGCCCACCAGCCACAGCGGCAGCCATCCGAGGGCGTCGGTGCTGGCCCGGGCCAGCGGCACCAGCAACACCAGTGCCAGGCCCGCAAGTACGACCCTGCGCAACGCACGGTCCAGGCCGGCGTCGGGACGATCCTGGGAAGCGGGGGACGAAAAGTCGAACGATGCGGCGGACATGGCGGCGGACTCCCGTGGGTTGATGGCGGTACGCCGTCACACTCGCGCACGCGCATCTCACGGATTGCGACATCCCCGGTTAACATCGCCGTCGCATCCTGATGACGAGCGTGTCCGTATGAAGGGAAGGAAAAATCCGACATGCCCATGGCGTTGATCCACCGCGCGGTCCGTTTCGCCCTCTTTGCCTGCCTGCTGGTGGCCGCTGCCGGCTGCGCCAGCCGCGGCGAGGTGCCGCAAGGTCCGGCGGCCGTGGACCTGCCCCGCTTCATGGGCACCTGGCACGTGGTGGCGCACATTCCCTACTTCGCCGAACGCGGGCACGTGGCGGCACGTTACGAATACGCCTTCCGCGACCGCGACAAGGTCGGCGTTGCGTACCACTATCGCGAAGGGTTCGACCAGCCCGAACAGGTGCGCGAAGCGCGCGCATCGGTGAAGGAAGCATCCGGCAACCGTGAATGGACCTTGTGGTTCGTCGGCGTGGTGCCGGCCAAGTGGCGCATCGTCGAGGTGGCCCCCGACTATTCCTGGGCGCTGGCCGACTATCCGGGCCGCGACATGGGCTGGATCCTGGCCCGCGACCCCATCATGGACGACTCGCTTTACCAGGACTTGGTGAAGCGCGCGCGCGACCATGGCATCAATGCCCGCCAGCTCGTGCGGATACCGCAGGCGCCGGAACAGGTGGGGAAGCCGGGGTTCGGGGAGACGAAGGCGCCGTGACAGGCCATCGACACAGGCGGGGAGCGTGTGGGAGCGACGTCAGTCGCGCTGGCAGCAGAGGCGAACCGCGAAACTTCGCGACTCACGTCGTTCCCACCACCGCACTGGCATCACTTCACTTCTTCTCGTAGTTCGACAGCGCCAGCTCCAGCAGCGCCTTGGCCTGTTCGCGCAGCACGGCCGGCTCGACGATTTCCGCGTCGGCGCCGTAGTGCAGGATATCCATCAGCAGCTCGCGCGAGACGCTGTACGGGATCTTCAGCTCGTAGCGGCCATCGGGCAGGTGGCGGCCCTGCTGTTTGGAATGCCACTGTTCGTCGGCGACCCAGCGCGCGGCCTTGGCGCTGAAGACGATCGTCGCCCAGCCCTTGGGCTCGCCGGAGAAGATGCCGTAACTCGAGGCCAGGTGCTGGTTGAGCTCCTCGTTGGGCAGGTCGCGCGCAGGCTCCTCGCTCAGCCGTGCATTGCCGATGCGGTCCACGGCGAAGCTGCGCAGGGCGTTGCGCTCGTGGTCCCACGCGTCCAGGTACCAGTTGTCGCGATAGTGGGTGATGCGCTGCGGCGACACCGTGCGGCGCGTCCGCTCGTCGGTGGAACGCGCCCGGTATTCGAACTGCAGCTGCTTGCGTTCCAGCACGGCCGAGGCGACGGTGCGGAAGCTGGCCTCGTCCAGCTTGCGGCCGCGATGCGGGATGACACGCACCCGGTCGACCGGCCACTGCGACACGCCGGCGTGGTCGGCCAGCAGGCCCTCGATCCGCTTCTGCAACGGTGCCAGCGCGCCCGACAGCACGCCACCGCCGGTGCGCACCAGCAGCTGCTGCGCAGCGAGCAGCGCATAGAGTTCTTCCGAACTCAGCCACAGGCCGGGCAGTTCGAAACGCTCGCTCTCCATGGCGTGGTAGCGGAAGCCGGCTTCGCCATCGCCCTCGATGGGCGCCATCAGCGCATCGCGCAGATAGGCCAGGTCGCGGTAGACCGTCGCGCGCGAACAACCCAGTTCCTCCTGCAGCCGCTTCACGGTGACCGGATAGCGAGCGGCCTTCAGGATGCGGTGCAGGGCGGTGATGCGTTCGATCTTGTCCATGGGCGGCACGGCAGGGGGCGTGTCCGGATTATCGCCGAGGCATGGCCGTTTTCACCGGCTGCCCGCCGTTGGAGGCATTACAGGGGGCGCTGCATCGGCGGCGCCTGGGGCCCGTGCGGTGCCCGGCGTCACGGCGTGTCCACGCCGCCGCAACGCCCTCAACGCACGGACCCGAGGCGCTGACCTGCATCTGCCGGACCTCGCACCCAGGCACGACGGCCGTGGGGGCGATCCTGTGCTGCCGCACCCACCGGCACGCGAGGCATCGCTCCGCTCCACAAGACCAGGCCGGCATGGCCGATCGGGGCCTGCGGGGCGTTGCAGCCACCCTACGGCGCGGCCGACCGTGACGACGTTCCTGAATCGCCGGCTCACCCATGGCAGAATGCATGGCGCAAACCTGAATCGGAACAAGCACTTGGGTTGTTGCGGCGACGGCCGCTGTCTACCATGTAATCGCTTACACCCCCCGAGACCGACCATGCCCCGCCCGACCACCGCTTTCCTGCTCGCACCCGCTTTGCTGGCGGCCGGCTTGGGCTCCACCCAGGCCACCGAGGTGCTGCTGCCACGCAACGACAAGGTGGAGGCCCCGCACGCAGGCAAGGGCTTCGGCAAGGAAGGCAGTACCGCCTTGCCGGTGGTGGCGATGGCCGTGCGACCCGTGCCGGAACCCGCCCCCGAACCCACGCCGCCTGCCCCCACGTTCACCGGAGGCGGCGAACTGGGTTTCGCCGCGGCCAGCGGCAACAGCAATACCGAAAGTTTCAACGGGCGCCTGGACCTGACCTACACCGACGGCGGCGCCTGGCGGCACAGCGCCAGCCTGTTCGGCCTGCATTCGCGTTCGGAGTACCTGCGGACCCACGATGACGGCAGCAAGGTGCGCGATACGCGCACCACCGCCAACCGCTACACCGTCACCGCCAACAGCGCCTACCTGATGGACGATCGCGGCACCTTGAACACGTCGCTGCGCCACGAGGAGGACGATTTCGGCACCTACAGCCGCCAGCAGTCGCTCAGCCTGAGCTACGGCAACCGGGTGATCGAGAACGAGCGCGCGCACCTGGACCTGCAGGTGGGGCCCGGCTATCGGCGCGCCTACGACACGCTCGATGGCCGCACCGAAGCCAGCCTGATCGGCCGCGGGCTGATCGACCTGCGTTACGCGCTGAGCGAGAACACCGAGATCGTCAACAAACTGCTGGTGGAGTCGGGCGAATACAACACGTTCGCGCAGAACGACCTGGGCGTGTCGGTGACGATGAACTCGCACCTGGCCCTGAAGGCCGGCTGGCAGGCGCGCCACAACAGCGACGTGGCGCCCGACATCAAGAAGACCGACACCCTGACCACCATGAACGTGGTTTACCGCTTCAAGTAGGCTCGCGCGCCGCTCAGGCGAGGAACGCGCCCGCGCCCTGTTCCAGCAGGCGCGCGGCGACCGAACGGCCCAGACCCTCGGGATCGTCCAGCGGGCCCCTGCCATCGGCCCGGATCACCTGCCCCTCCGCCGCCGAGCCCACCAGGCCCGACAGCACCAGCGCATCGGCGTGGCGTTGCGCGAACGCCGCCACCGGTACGTGGCAGCTGCCGTGCAGCGCCCGGTTCATCGCACGCTCGGCCTCCACGCAGATGCGGGTGGCGGCATCGTCCAGCGCCGCGAACAATGCGTGCATGGCGGGATCCTCCGCACGGCATTCCACCGCCACCGCGCCCTGCGCCGGCGCCGGCAACCAGTGAGGTGCATCCAGGCGCGCGCGGATGCGGGCCGCGAAACCCAGCCGCTGCAGGCCCGCGCAGGCCAGGACGATGGCGTCGTAGTCGCCGGCATCCAGCTTGGCCAGACGCGTATTGACGTTGCCGCGCAGGTCCAGCAGCTGCAGGTCCGGGCGCAGTGCGCGCAGCTGCGCCTGACGGCGCAGCGAGGACGTGCCCACCCGCGCGCCATGCGGCAGCGAGGCGATGCCGTCGTAGTGATTGGACACGAAAGCGTCGGCGGGATCGGCGCGGGTCAGGATGGCCGGCAGCGCGAACGGGCCCTCCAGTTCCATCGGCACGTCCTTCAGCGAATGCACCGCGCAATCGGCCTCGCCGCGCAGCATGGCCAGTTCCAGCTCCTTGAGGAACAGGCCCTTGCCGCCGATCGCGGCCAGTGAGCGGTCCAGCACTTCGTCGCCGCGCGTGCTCATCGGCACCAGTTCCACGGCCAGGCCGGGATGCGCCTCGCGCAGGCGTGCAGCGACGTGTTCGCTCTGCCAGAGGGCGAGCGGGCTCTTGCGGGTGGCGATGCGCAGCGTGGTCATGCGGGCATTATCCCGCATGCCACGACTCCCGCGCAGGTCAGAGCGCCTTGACCGTCTCGCGCAGGCCCGCCACGCAGCGCCGGCTGACTTCCAGCGGGGCTTTACCGTGGCGCAGGATGGCCTGCACGTGGCCGTCCCCGACGCGCTTGATCTCGACCAGTTCGTGTCGCGCCACCAGGCAGTTGCGGTGGATGCGCACGAAGCGCCCGCCGAATTCCTCCTCCAGCGACTTCAGCGACTCCTCGATCAGGTCCTCGCCGCGCGCATGATGCACGACCACGTACTTCTCCTCGGCCTGCAGGTAATGCACCTCGTCGACCGGAATCAGACGCAGGCTGCCGCGCAGGCGCGCGCACAGGTGCGTGCGCGGCTGGTGGCTCGACGTCGCCGGCGCGTGCGTCTCGCGCCCGGCGATGAAGGTGCGCGCGCGTTCCAGCGCGGCGGCCAGGCGCTCGGAACGGATCGGCTTCATCAGGTAGTCGATCGCGGCGGCCTCGAACGCAGACAGCGCGTGTTCGTCGTACGCCGTGCAGAACACCACGGCGGGCCGCGGATCGAAGGCTGCCAGGTGGCGGGCGGCCTCCAGGCCATCCACGCCGGGCATGGCGATGTCCAGCAGCACCATGTCGGGACGGTGCTGCGAACAGGCCTGCAGCGCATCCAGCCCGTTTTCGGCCTCGGCGACCACGTCGATGCCGGGATGTTCGGCGAGCAGCGCGCGCAGGCGTTCGCGTGCGAGGGGTTCGTCGTCGGCGATGACCACTTTCACGGCAAAGGCGTCCTCGATGAACGTTGGCGTGATCCCCCGCTGCCTAGGTTACCGATGGCAGCGCCCTGCGTCACCCGTCGGGGACGCACGGCCATTACAACGCAAACCGCCGGCCCATCCAGTCACCCAGGTCACGGATTTCCTCCGCACAGACCTGGTGGGCCATCGGATAGCGGTGCCATTCGACATCGAAGCCCAGTTCGCCGAGCGCTTGCGCGCTCCGTTCGGCGTGGACCAACGGAATCACCGGGTCGCCCGTGCCGTGGGCCATGAACACCGGCTGCGCAGTCGCTGCCGCGACCCGAAACTGGGCCGCCTGTGCCGCGCCCGGCAGGTAGGTCGACAAGGCGATCAGGCCGGCGAGCGGGACCTGCCGGCGCAGGCCGGCCGCCAGCGTGATGGCGCCGCCCTGCGAGAATCCGGCCAGCAGCAGCCGCTCCGGCGCGATGCCGCGCGCCTGCTCGCGCGCGATCAGCGCATCCACCTGCGCCAGCGACTCCTCTATCCCGGCGCTGTCCGCCCGGGTGGGGAAGTCCATGCCCACGATGTCGTACCACGCGCGCATGCGCACGCCGTTGTTGATCGTCACTGCGCGCACGGGCGCGTGCGGGAACACGAACCGCAGCGCGGGCCAGTCCGGACGCACCAGTTCCGGGACGAGCGGTGCGAAGTCATGGCCGTCGGCGCCCAGCCCGTGCAGCCACAGCACGGACCATTGCGGCGATGCGCCGGTTTCGTGTTCGACGGTGTCGAGGAGCGGAGTGTCGGTCGTGAGGGTCATGCGGCCATTGTCGCCGCAGACGCCGATGGACACCAATCAGCCATCGCGGGCGCCCGCGGACGGCAGGCGGAAGCGCACCGTGCGGCTGGAGTCATGCGCGCGCCCCGTGGCCTCGAACCGCCAGCGCTGCGCCACGGCCAGCGCCGAGGCCTCGAACATGCCGGGCGGCGTCGACGACAGCAACCGTGCGTTGCGCACGCTGCCGTCGGGCTGGATGGTGAAGGCCACCTGCGCTTCCCCCTCGATGCGCGCGCGCAGCGCCGGCAATGGATATCGCGGTTGTGCGTCCTGCAGCAGACGGGGCGCGCGCGCCTCCGCCTCGGGGGAGGCCGGTGGCGGGGGCAGAGAGGAACGGGGCGGCGCCTGCACGACGGCGGCGGCGGCCGCAGGCGGCGGCTCCGGCACACGTGCGGGCGATATCACCGACTCGGTCGCGGTCGTCGCGGCGACGATGCGCTCCGCCACGGCGGCCGATGAGCGCCCAGCGGGCGACGGCATGGCGGCGGCCCCTTCCGCATCACGCACCTCCTGTTTGCGCACGAGTGAGTGCAGGCCGGCGCGCAGCCGCGGCAGCGCGGGGGCGCCGGGATCGATGCGGGCGATCAGCGCCTGTAGGCGCGCCGCTTCACGACCGTCGCCCCGCGCGATCGCCTGCTCGGCGGCGATCAGCACGTACGGCTGCAGTTCGGTCAGCGCCGCCTGGGCGCGGACACGTTCGGAAGCCTGGGCGCGCGCATCCAGATAGTGGTCGATGGCATTGTCGCCGGCCGGTGCCACCATCCGGCCCTCTGCCAGCGCGCGCTCGGCACGCATGTAGGGCGTGCCCGGGGCGACGGCGTACGCCGTTCCATCCACAGGCGACATGTCCCCCTCCACCCCGGCAGGACGGGGCGCCTCCCCGCACGCCACCAGGCCGAACACCACACCGACCCCCCCAACCTTCCACCTCGCTTTCATGGCCACCCCTTTGATGCGGCGGCAAGGCTAGGACGCCTTCATGACGACGGTGCGTCAGGGATGCGGCGACACGACGCGCACGCGTATCCCGCCCATTGCAGGTGCTGGCGGCCAGGCCCGGGCGGCGACGTGCGGCCGCCGCAATGGAAACGTTTGCAGCCAACGGCGTCTCCTCGCGCGGGCGGCAGCTTCAGGTAAAGTGCGGCGATCGGGGGCCGATAGCGTCCCATACAGCCCCGTTTCGGGGGCGGCCGAGCAGAGAACGCCGTGGCGAACCCGGACCATCCGACAGAAACCGTTCTTGGGGAAGAACCGACTGTGAGGCCGACTGCGATCGCCACGCCGTCGCATCTCGTCGATGGCGGCCGCGACGTGTCCTGGGTCATCGACCACAGCGACAATGCGGTCGTCGTCTGCGACGATGCGGCCCGCGTCACTTGGATCAACCAGGGCTTCACGCGCATGCTGGGCTATACGCTGGAGGAGGCTGCCGGCCGCAGGCCCAGCGACTTCCTGGCCGGCCCGCATACCGACCCGGAAACGGTCGAATGGGTGCGCGGGCAGCTGGACACGCGGCAGGGCTACCGGACCGAGCTGCTGGTCTACGCCAAGAACGGGGTACCGCTGTGGATCTCGGCGGTGGTCAACCCGGTGTACGACCCCGACCGCAATGTCCGCTACCTGCTGGGCGTCTATACCGACATCACCCATAGCAAGCTGCACGAAGAGCTGCACCGCAAGGTCCTGGGCGCGATCATCCGCGAACAGCCGCTGCAGGACGTGCTGACCCTGGTCTGCCGCGAAGTGGAGAAGGTGATGCCCGAGGCGGTGGCCTCGGTGATCGGGCTGGACGACTACGGTCGCCTGCGTCCGCTGGCGGCCCCCAGCCTGCCCGACCAGATCGCCGCCATCATCGACGGCGAGCTGGCCGGCCCCATGGTCGGCGCATGCGGATCGGCGGCCTGGAGCGGGCAACCGGTCGAATGCAGCGACATCGAACGCGACCCGCGCTGGCAGGCCTACAACGCGCCTTTCCTGGCGTTGGGGATCCGCGCCTGCTGGTCCAATCCGGTGAAGGGCCACGACGGGCGCGTGCTGGGCACGTTCGCCCTCTACTACTGGGAGAACCGCGCGCCGGACGAGTTCCACCAGCGCGTGGTCGATGTCTGCCTGCACCTGTGCGCCCTGGCCATCGAGCGCGACCGCGCACGCGCGCGCATGCACCAGTTGTCGTTCTTCGACACCCTGACCGGCCTGCCCAATCGGGCGCTGTTCAACAGCAAGGTGGAACAGATGCTGCTGGGCGCCGCGCGCCGCGACAGCGCGGTGGCCCTGCTGTTCGTGGATATCGACCGCTTCAAGATCGTCAACGACACCCAAGGCCACTCCGCCGGCGACACGCTGCTGCGCGAACTGGCCAAGCGGCTCGGCGGCGAGCTGCGCGAAGGCGACGTGGTGGCGCGGCTGGCCGGCGACGAGTTCGTGCTGGCCGTGCCGGACCGCAGCGCGGAAGAAGCCGCCAACCTCGCCGACCGGCTGATGGCGCGGCTGGCCGAACCGGTCATCGCCGGCCGGATGATGCTGGCGCCGCAGGCCAGCATCGGCGTGGCCATGTTTCCGGCCGACGGCTGGGACGTCGACTCGCTGGTGCGCCACGCCGACATCGCGATGTACCGCGCCAAGTCCGAGGGCGGCGCGCGCATCGTGTTCTACAGCCTGGAGATGAACCAGGCCATGCAGGAGCGCCTGGCGCTGGAGAATGCCCTGCGCGAGGCCGTGCGCAGCGGGCAGCTGCGCCTGCATTACCAGCCGCAGGTGGTGCTGGACGACGACGCCCGCCTGCATGGCGTGGAGGCGCTGCTGCGCTGGCGGCATCCGGAAATCGGGGAGATCTCGCCCGCCACCTTCGTACCGATGGCCGAGGAGTGCGGCCTGATCGACGAGCTGGGCCGCTGGACGCTGGAGGAGGCCTGCACGCAGATGGCCGACTGGCGCCGTCGCGGCGTGCCGGTGCCGCGGGTGTCGGTGAACCTGTCGGCGATCAACTTCGAGCAGCAGGACCTGCCCGCCTTCATCGGCAACGTGCTGGGCAAGTGCGGGCTGGCGCCGCACGAGCTGATGGTGGAGGTGACCGAGAGCGTGATGCTGGCGCAGAAGCCGGAGGTGCTGGCCAACATCGACGCGATCCACCGGATGGGCGTCAGTCTCTCGATCGACGACTTCGGCACCGGCTACTCCAGCCTGAGCCACCTGCACCGCCTGCCGATCAGCGAACTGAAACTGGACATGAGCTTCGTCCGCGACCTGGAGCACAGCGAATCGGCGCGCGCACTGACCACCTCCATCCTGCGCATCGGCGAGAGCCTGTCGCTGAAGGTGGTGGCCGAAGGCGTGGAGAACGCGGCGCAGCGCGCCGTGCTGGCCTCGCTGGACTGCGACCTGCTGCAGGGCTACTACGTCTCGCGCCCGCTGTCGCCGCACTCGCTGGAACGCTGGATCAGCCTGCAGCCGCCGCCGGCGGCGTGACGGGCGCCGGCACGTCGGCACCGAGCAGAAAGCGCAGCGCGTCCCCGCACGGCGCCGCCATCCGGAACCGCAGCAGGTCCTCTGCCCGGGTGCGGCCCAGGTTGACGGCGGCCACCGGGATCTGCGCACGCACCGCCGCGTGCACGAACCGCAGGCCGGAATAGACCATCAGCGAGGAACCCACCACCAGCATGGCGTCGGCCTGCGCGAGTTGCGCCATCGCGGCGTCGACCCGGATGCGCGGCACGTTCTCGCCGAAGAACACCACGTCCGGCTTCAGCATGCCGCCGCAGGCGTCGCACGCAGGAACCTGGAACGTGGCGAAATCGCGATCGTCCAGGTCCGCATCGCCGTCGGGTGCGGCACCTGCCGCCAGCCCGGCCCAGGCCGGGTTCGCTTCCACCAGCCGCCGCTGGACGTCCGCGCGCGACGACGATGCACCGCACCCGAGGCAGACCACCGCATCCAGACGGCCGTGCAGGTCGATCACGGCACGGCTTCCCGCGGCCTGGTGCAGGCCATCGACATTCTGCGTCAGCAATTGGCTGCAGCGCCCCTGTGCTTCCAACGCCGCCAATGCGCGATGCGCCGCATTCGGCTGCGCCTGGGCGATGCGCGGCCAGCCGACCAGGCTGCGTGCCCAGTAGCGCCGACGGGTGATCCCGTCGCCGACGAAGGCCTGGTAGGTCACCGGCGGCGTGCGCTTCCACGCCCCATGCTCGTCCCGGTAGTCGGGGATGCCCGACCCCGTGCTGCAGCCGGCACCGGTCAGCACGAACAGGCGCCTGTGCGCCGCGATGAAGTTCTCGAGCCGGGAGTCGCTCATGACCGCAGCATAGGCCATGCCGGCCCCGGCGTGGCCGCGGCCTGCGCCGTCGTCGGGGGCTTCAGTGCCTGACGGGCGGCTGCGTCGATTCCCGGAACAGCACCTCGTGTTCGACATGCACCATGCCGCCGGCGTCCGCCGCGCGGATGCGCGCCAGCAGCTGCAGCGTGGCCAGGCGCCCCATGTCGGAGGTGGGCTGGCGCACCGTGGTCAGCGCCGGATAGATGTGGCGCGCGATCGGCGTGTCGTCGAACCCGCAGACGGAGATGTCGCGTGGCACCGCCAAGCCGCGCTCGCACGCGGCGCGGATGACGCCGGCCGCCATGTCGTCGTTGGCGGCGAAGATCGCGGTGGGCGGCCGCTCCAGGTCCAGCAGGCGATTGCCGGACTCGATGCCGGACTCGAACGAGAACGCGCCCTGCACAACCAGGTCCTCGTCGTACTCGATCCCGGCCCCGCGCAGCGCTTCGCGATAGCCCTTGAAGCGCCATTGGCATGCGCCGTGCGCGGGCGGGCCCTTGATGTGGCCGATGCGGCGGTGGCCCTGCGCCACCAGGCCCGCGATCAGCTCACGCACGGCCGCGGTTTCGTCCATCATCACGCCGATGCGGCCGCCCGGATGCTTGGGTGCGATGCAGGCGAAGGCCACGTCGTGCGCTTCGAGGAACTCCAGCACCACCGGATCGTCCGTCAGAGGCGGGATCAGCACCACGCCGTCAGGCGCGAAGTGCTCGAACACCACCTTCAGGTCGTCCACCTTGCGCTGGCGCGAGGCGCCTACCGGCGCCAGCACCAGGTTGTAGTGGTTGTCGCGGCAGGCTTCCAGCATGCCGTTCTGGATTTCCATCAGGTAGTTGCGCGACGGGTTGTTGTAGACCAGCGCGATCACGTAGGAGCGCTGCCCCGCCAGGCTGCGCGCGGACAGGTTGGGGCGGTACTGCAGCTTCTCCACGGCCGCCATCACCCGCTGCCGCATTTCGTCCCGCACGTTGGGCTCGTTGTTCAGCACCCGCGACACGGTCTTCATCGACACGCCAGCGGCAGCGGCGACATCTTCGATCCGACTACGCATGCGCTCCCGCTCCATTCCCGACCACTCTCCCGGCACGACGCCGGATTCTGACAGCCCCGGCCGCCCCTTGGATACCGCGATCGGGCGCTCCGCGACGTCATGCCGATCCTGCTGCAGGGCAACACGCCCGCGCTTCCTGTCCGCCCTGGGCAGGCAGGGCGTCACACTGTCGCGCCACCGGGCGCGCGCTCCATTGACAGCCACAAGTAGCAGCGGTATGACAGCGCTGTCAACCATAACGTGGCGCACCCGGCTTTCCTGGCCGCTCCGCGCACTTGCTCACGAGGCACATCGATGCATTCCCACCGCTTGTTCACCGCCGTCGCGCTGGGCGCGACGATGGCCGCCGGCCTGACGCACGCAGAGGCCGCACCACCCCAGGAGCGCCCCATGCCGACATCGGCCACCGTGACGATCTACACCACCGCGCAGGACACCGGGCAACGCCTCAGCCAGGCCGGGACCGTCACCCTGAAAGGCGGCCACGCGCTCACCGAAGTGGAGAACTCGGTGTTCATCGATCCCACGCGGCGCTTCCAGTCGCTGCTGGGCATCGGCGGCGCGATCACCGACTCCACCGCGGAGGTCTACACCACACTCGCACCGGACAAGCGCGCCGAGTTCATGCGCGCCTATTACGACAGGGAGGCCGGCATCGGGTATTCACTGGCCCGCACCACGATCCACAGTTCCGACTTCAGCTCGGCCAGCTACACCTACGTGAAGGAGGGCGACAAGGCGCTGGCCTCGTTCTCCATCGACCACGACCGGCGGGCCCGCCTGCCGATGATCAAGCAGGCCATCGCGGCCGCGGGTGGCGAGCTGCCATTGTTCGCCAGCCCGTGGAGCGCGCCGGCCTTCATGAAGACCACGGGCAACATGCTGCGCGGTGGCGCGCTGCTGCCCGAGTACCGGCAGGCATGGGCGAACTACTTCGTCAGGTTCATCCAGGCCTACGAAAAGGAAGGCGTGCCGATCTGGGGCATCACCGTGCAGAACGAACCGATGGCCACCCAGACCTGGGAGTCGATGCTGTACACGGCCGAGGAGGAACGCGACTTCCTCAAGGACTACCTCGGCCCGACGATGCATGCCGCCGGCTACGCCGACAAGAAGATCATCGTGTGGGACCACAACCGCGACATGATGCTGTACCGCGCGCAGGTGATCCTGGGCGACCCGGAAGCCGCCAAGTACGCATGGGGACTGGGCTTCCACTGGTACGAAACCTGGGCCGGCTTCGACCCCATGTTCCGCAACGTCGCGGCCGTGACCGAGGCCTTTCCCGACAAGCCCGTGCTGCTGACCGAGGCGGCGGTGGAGAAGTTCGACCCGGCGCGCTACCAGCACTGGCCCAACGCCGAACGCTACGGCACCTCGATGATCCACGACCTCAACAATGGCGCCGTGGGCTGGACCGACTGGAACATGCTGCTGGACGAGAAGGGCGGCCCCAACCATGTGGGCAACTACTGCTTCGCGCCGCTGCATGCCGACACGCGCACCGGCGAGCTGATCTACACGCCCAGCTACTACTACATCGGCCACTTCTCGAAGTTCATCCGGCCCCAGGCGCGCCGCGTCAGTACCGCCACCAGCCGCAGCACCCTGCTGGCCACGTCCTTCGTCAATCCGGACGGACGCCTGGCGACGGTGGTGATGAATCCCACCGACAAGGAGATCGCCTACAACTTCTACGTGGGCCAGGCCTCGGCCGTGGTCACCATCCCGGCGCGCGCGATCCAGACGCTGGTGAACTGAGCCGGGGGGCGCGTCGTTCCCGCCTGGAAACGTGGCGTCAGGCGTCGACTTAGGGCGCCTCCCAGAGCCAACGGGCGCCCACGGTGAAAGCGCGCCCTGCGCCGGGTTCGTAGAACCGCCCATTGCCTTCGTTGACGATCACCGAGCCGATGTGGAACCGGTCCAGCGCGTTGTCGATGCGGGCGAACGCCTGCAGGCGGCCGCTCGCCCACGACCAGTCACGGCCTGCTTCCAGGTGCAGCAGCCCGTAGCCAGGCGCACGCTCGCTGCCGGTGTCGTTGACGGTGACATCGCCCACGCCCACCAGGTGCGCCGCCGCGTGCCACCGCTCGCCCTGCCAACGCAGCCGCAGTGACGCTTGCTGGCGCGCGATGCCGGGAATGCGCGTACCCGCGGCGACCCGCACGCCGGGCGTGGTGCAACCGGCGGCGGTGCAGATGGGGAAGCTGTCGCGGAACATCGCGTCCAGCCAGGTGTACGCGAACTGCACGCGCCACGCCTCGCCGAGCGGCACATCGGATTGCAGCTCGAAGCCCTGCCGGCGCGCGGCGCCGACGTTGCGGTAGCTGCTGCGTCCGCCGACATTGCGCGCCACGGCGAGTTCGTCATCGGTATCGGCACGGAACACGGCCGCCTCCAGTCCCGTCCCGTCCGAAACCCGCCACTTCGTACCCAGCTCGACATTGCGGCTGACGGCCGGACGCAGGTCGAACGCCAGGCCGGCGGCGCCATCGGCGCGGTAACCCAGTTCGTTGAAGGTCGGCGTCTCGAAGCCACGCCCCCAGGAAGCGTACAGGCGCCACGCCTCGCTCGGCGAGAACACCAGTCCTGCGACCGGCAGGCTGCGATCGTAGGTGACGCGTCCACTGTCGTCGGGATTGGTCGCGGTGATGTACGCATCCCGCGACGCGAAGGTGATGCGGCTGCGGCGCGCACCCGCCAGCAGCGACCAGCGCGGCGCGAACCGCCACCATGCCTGCAGGTACTGGTCCCCGTTCTGCACCGTGTTGCGCTCGTCGCGCCGCAAACTGCCGCGCACGCCCAGTGCAGGACCGACGAAGTTCTCGTAACCGCGGCGATGCTGCCGCTGCCGATCCGCATTCAGGCCGGCCGCGAGTTCGACAGGCCGCTCACCGAGGCGTCCCGTCCACGACCAGCGCAGGTCGGCGCCGCCATAGGTGTTGTCCAGGTCGATCACGCCGCCCGCGTTGAGAGGATTGGCCTGCGCACCGACAGGCAGCGCAAGGAACTGCTCGACATCGCGCCGGCCACCATAGCCCATCACCCGCATCTGGTGCCCGTCGCCGAATGGCAGCGCATACACCGCACCCATCTGGTCCTGGCCCACCGACTTGCGCGTGTTGAATGTCGTGGCCACCGGCGAAGCCTGGCGGGGCGACGGCCAGGCCTGCGCCCGCGTCAGGCCAAGCGGATCCTGCGCATCGGGCGCATCGAAATGATTGGCGACCAGGTCCAGCGTGCCGGCCCCTGGGCGAACGCGCAGCAGGATGTTCAACGACTCGCGCCGCGCGGCCGCATGGTCGCGATAGCCCCGCGTATCGAACACGGACGCCGCGACGTTGTAACCCACCCCATCGCCGGCGCCACGCAGGCGCGCGCCCAGCACGAACGTGTCGTGACTGGCGAGGCTCGCTTGCAGCCGGGCGTCTTGGCCTTCGTCCGGGATATCGCTCCATGCCTGGATCACGCCACCGGAGGAATTGCCATGCAGGGCCGAGAACGGGCCCCGCAACACCTCCACGCGGTCCGCGCCCAGCATGCTGAAGTGCGATACCTGTCCCTGACCGTCGGGCATGGTCGCCGGCACGCCGTCGGCGTACAGCCGCACACCCCGCACGCCGAAGGTGGACCGTGCGCCGAAGCCGCGGATCGACAACTGGGTGTCCTGCGCGAAGTTCTGCCGTTCGCGCGCCTGCACGCCCGGCACGCCGTCCAGCACCTCCGACAGCGCCGCCTGCGTGCGTGCACCCCCGTCCCCCATCGGGATCACGCTGATCGAGGCGGGCGTATCGAACGCGGTGACCGCTTCCAGCCGCGTCGCGGTCACCACCACGCGGTCCAGGGTCTCGGCCGCGCGGGATGTGCCGGCTTCTTCGGCCAGGGCCGGAGGCGCCAGCATGGCGCCACTCACCATCCAACAGAATCGCGAGATCGCATGCATGCAGATAACCGGTCGCCGGGACGCCTGCGCAACCCGCGACCGCGCACATGCGACGACGTCGCATCGCACCGGTCGGTTGTCGCCGGGCGCCGACGTTGAGCCCGAAAGGAAGAAGTGGAACGTGGCCGGCAGCATATACCACGCGCGGATTCCGCCATCCCCTCAGCCGGCGAGTCCTGCGCGACGGCATTCCGACCGCTCCGGTGGCGGCGAACGCTCATCCGGCGCCTTCGTGGCGGTGCGCTCAGTCCACGCCGCAAAGTGGCGTTTCACCGGACCGCAGGGTCAACACACGCACGCCGGTGCGGGTGACCGCGATGGTGTGCTCGAACTGGGCCGACAGCTTGCCGTCGCGGGTGTACACCGGCCACGCGTCCGGATGCGCGCGGATCGCGGCCTTCCCCTGGTTGAGCATCGGCTCGATGGTGAACACCATGCCTTCCTCCAGCACCAGGCCGGTGCCGGGACGGCCGTAATGGAGCACCTGGGGCGCTTCGTGCATGTCCCGACCGATGCCGTGCCCGCAGTACTCCTTCACCACGCTGTAGCCCTGGGCATGGGCGTAGTGCGCGATCGCATGGCCGATGTCGCCCAGTCGCGCGCCCGGGCGGACTGCCGCAATCCCCTTCCACATCGCCCGGTACGTCGCCTCCACCAGCCGGCGTGCGGGGTAAGCCACCTCGCCCACCAGGTAGGTCGTGCTTGAGTCGGCGATATAGCCGTCCTTTTCGAGCGTGATGTCGAGATTGACGATCTGGCCGCTGCGGAGCACATCGTCCGATGACGGCACCCCGTGGCAGACGACGTTGTCGATGGAGGCGTTCAGCACGTAGGGGAAGCCGTACTGGCCCTTGCTGGCGGGCCGCGCATGCAGGTCGTCCACGATCATGCGTTCCACCAGGTCGTTGATCTCCAGCGTGCTCCGGCCCTCCAGCCGGAGGCCTCCCAGCGCATCGAACACCTGGGCCAGAAGCGCGCCGGCCCGGGCCATCAGGGCGATTTCGGCGGCGCTCTTGATCACGCGCGCCCCGGCCGCAAGGGATGTGGCCGCACTCCCGCCGCCCGCAACTCGTTGGCGACGATCTGTTGGAAGCTCAGGTCGGGATTCATCTCGCACAGCATGCCGACCTTGATCCAGAAGTTGGCCTGCGCGTTGATCGATCGGCTGGAGACGGTACAGGCGCGCCGGATCTGATCGTGCAGATCGTCGTCGATGTTCACTATGCCCATGGGTGCCTCGTGTCGGGGAATATACGAATCATATATGATTCGCATATCCCCTGCATCCCGCGTCGCGGGAGGGTCGACCGCCATCCGGGACACGACTGCAACCTTTCGGCACCCGCCGGCATCTGCAGCAACGCCCTCCCCCGAGTATCGCCATGATCCGACCGCTCCTGCTGCTGGCCTGCCTCTGCGCATGCCCCACGCTGTCCGCCCGGTCCACAGCGACAGCCGCGCCAGCGACGGCGACCGACGCCCGCCAGGCGCTGGACGCGTGGCTCGCGGCCTTCAACAAAGGCGATCGCGCGACATGGGAGGCGTTCCGCCAGCGCTACGGGTCGGCGATGAACATCGACAACCTGCTCGAGTTCCGCGACAGTATCGGCGGCTTCGTGCTGGCACGGCGTGAGCCCGCCGAGGGCGACACCGCGGCGGCGCTGCTGCGCGAAAGGGAATCCGACCAGCATGCACGGCTGCGGGTCACGCTGGCGCCGGGGCCGACGGCGCGCATCGATCTTGCCGGCGTGCCCACCCCACCGGACCTGAAGCCTGCCCGCCTGGATGCGCAAGCGGCGCTCGACGACGTGGCCGCCTTCGCCGATGCCGCGTCGACCAAGGACGCCTTCGCCGGCGCCCTGTTGATCGCGCAGGGCGACCAGGTCCTGCTGCAGGGCGCCTGGGGCCTGGCAGACCGCACCACGGGAGCCCGCAACACGCTCGACACCCGCTTCCGGCTGGGGTCGATGAACAAGATGCTCACTTCGGTGGCGATCCTGCAGCTGGTGCAGGCCGGGAAGGTGTCGCTGGACGGCACGCTGGGCGACTATCTGACGGCCTACCCCAACGCCGACATGCGCCGGGCGACGGTGCGGCAGCTGCTATCGCATCGTGCCGGCGCGGGCGACATCTTCGGTCCGGAGTTCGATCGCGAACGCGAGCGCCTGCGCACGCATGCGGATTACCTGGCACTGTTTGGCACGCGTGCGCCCGCCCATCCCCCCGGGTCGCGCCACGACTACGCCAACTACGGTTTCGTGCTGCTGGGTGCGATCATCGAAGCGGTGTCGGGTCAGGACTACTACGCATACGTCGAGGAACACATCCTGATCCCGGCCGGCATGCGCGACACCGGTTCGCTGCCCGAGTCCGACGACATGCCCCGGCGCGCGCGCGCCTACATGCGCACCCGCGGCCAATGGCGGGACGCGGCGCACACGCTGCCGTGGCGCGGAACCGCCGCCGGCGGCGGCTACAGCACGGTCGGCGACCTGCTGCGCTTCGCGCGCGCACTGCAGGGCGGACGCCTGGTGGACCCGACCCTGCTGGCCATCGCCACGCGCCCGGACGATGCCGGTTATGGTCTGGGATTCACCGCAGACGAACTCGAAGGCCTGCCGTGGTACGGCCATGGGGGCGGCGCCGCCGGAATGAACACCGAATTCCGCGTGTTCCCGACGCTGGACCGGGTGGTGATCAGCCTTGCGAACGTCGACCCGCCCGTGGCGCAGCGGCTGGTGGACCGCTACTTGGCGCGCATGCCGCTGGAGTAGCGCACCGCACCGGGCTCCCGGCGGATCAGCGCGGCGCTTCGCGCAGCCGTTCTTTCAGCGCCTTCCTGTAGCGCCGGCTGCAGGGGATCACCGCGCCGGCCCGGAGGTGCAGCCGCGCCTCGCCGGCATCGAGCGACTCGATGCGCTCGATGCATCCCACGTTGACGATGACGCCGCGATGCACGCGCATGAACACGGCCGGGTCGAGTTGCTGCTCCAGCAGGGCGATCGTGGTGCGCAGCGGGTACTCCTTGCCCCGCACATGCAGGTTCACGTAGTTGCCTGCCGCCACGGCATGCTCGATCTCGCCGGCCGGCACCAGGAACTCGCGGCCCAGCTTGCGCACCAGGAACGGCGCCGAGGCCGGCATGGGGGCGGGATCGCTGGCCGGCACATCCTCCCGTGGCGCCAGCAGATGCGCTTCGCCCCGACTGCGCCGGGACCAGACGCCGGCGAAATGGAAGGCCAGCAGCAACAGCAGGTAGACGCGGCCGTCCTTGAGGTATTCGTAGAGCAGTTCGCGCGGCCAGTCGCCGAAGCGGTAGTCGCGCCCGTGCAGGGCGTAGACGAACTCCCTCAGCAGGACCATGCCCGCCACGTGCGCCAGCGAGAACAGCACGCTGGCCACGGCATGGAGGCCCAGCCTGCGCCCCACATGGCCCCAGGCCAGCGGTACCCGCCGTTCCATCCACGCCACGCCCGGCAGGAGCAGGACGAACAGGAGCGCGCTGCTCCACTCCCACGTGGCGATCTGCCAGGGCGCCGTTTCCCGTCCCTGGCGCAGGTGCTCCAGCTGGATCACGGCGGTATTGATCAGGGCGTTGGCGATGAACACCACACCCAGGCCCAGCCACAAGACCACCGTCGTGTGGCGCTGGAACCAGGCCGTCCCCTTCGCCCAGAAGCCCGGGGTGTTGCTGGCGGTGGCGGGCGGGGACAGGGTCATGCGCACAGTCTAGGCATGCGCGCGGGACCCCTCCAGTCGTCCCCGATGTCCGCCATCCGCCTCCGCTCGCTCCACCGGTCGCGGACGGAGCCCGCCCGTCATCCCCTTGTGCTGGAAGGCCGCCGGGGTCGCCGCGAGCATGCACGGCACCCCGATGAGGTCATGCCCATGAACACTGTTGCCTCGCCTTCCTCCCTTCGTCGCTACGACGTCGATGCCCTGCGCGTCATCGTCTTCGGCGGCCTGATCGCCTACCACCTGGCCATGGCCTATGTGGCCGACTGGGGCTGGCACGTGAAGAGTGCCTACCAGGCCGAATGGCTGCAGGTGCCGATGATGGCCATCAACCGCTGGCGCATGCCGCTGCTGTTCCTGCTGTCGGGCCTGGCCATCGGCCTGTTCCAGCCGGCGAGGAACCCCTGGCGGTTCCTGAAGGACCGGACGGTGCGACTGCTGCTGCCGCTGGCGTTCGGCATGGCGGTGATCGTCCCCGTCCAGGCGTACTGCCAGGGAGTGTCGAACGGCAAGGTGGCGCCCGGCTTCGTCGCGTTCCTGGCGGACTACTTCAGCTTCCAGCCCTGGCCTGCGGGCGCCTTCGATGGTTCGGACGTGGGCATCACCTGGAACCACCTGTGGTACCTGCCCTATCTGTGGGTCTACACCCTGCTGCTGGGTGGCCTGCTGCCCCTGCTGGAATCGCGGGCCGGCCGCGCCGTGATGGCCCGCGTGGCGTCCCTGGCCTGGCCGTCCAAGCTCCTGCTGCTCGCCCTGTGGATCTGGGGCGCCATGATGCTGCTGGCACGCGACTGGCCGCAGGCCAACAACCTGTTCGCCGACTGGTACCAGCATGCGGTGTTCTTCGTGGTGTTCCTGAGCGGCTATGCGATGGCGCGCGGCGGCAGCGATCCGGACCGCCTGGCGCGCGCACGCCGCCCGCTGCTGTGGGTGGCCGTGGTGCTGGGTGCGATCCACGTGGCGTTCGCAATGGCCGCGCCCGATGGCCTGCAGGGCGTTCCGCTCGCGACGCTGCGGCTGTCCCGCGCGCTGTACACCGCGGCGGCGATGCTGGCGGCACTGGCCTGGGCACGCGCCTTGCTCAACCGTCCCTGGCGCTGGCTGCCGTATGCCACCGAAGCCGTGTTTCCCTGGTACATGCTGCACCAGAGCCTGATCGTCGTCCTGGTGTTCGTGCTGGCGCCGATGGAGCTGGGGCCTGTCGCCGAACCTCTGCTGGTCCTGCTGGGCACGGTGGTGGGATGCGGCCTGCTGCATCACGCGCTGATCCGCCGCTCGCCGGTCCTGCGGCCCCTGTTCGGCCTGAAGCCGCTCCGCACGCCAGCGCGCACTCCGGCCGCGACCGCCCCTACCCACGCCTGATCCGGACAGACGCCGATGCCGCACGTCATGCTGCAGTACTCCTCCTCGCTGGAAGGCTTCCAGGCCACCGATGCGCTGCTGGCGCTGAACACCACCCTGGTCGATACCGGCCGCTTCCATGCCGTCGACATCAAGAGCCGCGCGCTTCCCTGCGACACGGTGTGCATCGGTCTGGGGTCACCGCAGGATGCGTTCGTGCACGTGGACCTGCGTGTCATGGAGGGCCGGGAGAATACGTTTCTCCGCCACCTGCCGATGCGGCTGCTGGGCGTGCTGAAAGAACAGCTTCCCCCGGCGCATCGGGGGACGGTCCACTGCAGTGTCGAGCTCTCCGAACTCTATGAAGGACTCTATGCCAAGCGACTCCACCGCCCCGGAATCCTGCAGGGCATACCCCGCGGGCTCTGGCGTTGAATCACCCGCCGATCGACGGAGCACCTCCTTGAACACCCCTTCAAGCATCCTGATCCTGTTGCGGCTGGAGGGCGTCGCACTGCTTGCCGCGGCGATCCTCCTGCATGTCCATGCCGGGGGGAGCTGGGGCATGGCGGCGGCGCTGTTCCTCGTCCCGGACCTCAGCCTGCTGGCGTTCCTCTGGGGTCCGCGTGCCGGCGTGCTGGCCTACAACGCCGCCCATTCCACCGTGGGCGGCCTGAGCCTGGCGATGGGCGGCGCACTCCTCGGCAATCCGCTGTTCCTGGGCCTGGCCGCTATCTGGTTGGGACACGTGGGCTTCGACCGCATGCTGGGCTACGGACTCAAGCACGCTGCGAGCTTCCACCACACCCATCTCGGCGTCATCGGAAAGGCACGAAGGACCTCAGTCGCAGTCCCTGCCCAAGGAGGAGAACCATGACGACGCTGCGCATTGCGCGGCCCGTTTCCGATCTGGACCGCGCGACCCGGATGTACAGCGCGGGCCTCGGACTGGTCCGCCTGGGAAGCTTCGACGACCACGCCGGATTCGACGGCGTGATGCTGGGCAGGCCGGAGTTGCCCTGGCACCTGGAATTCACCCGTTGCCGGCACCACGCCGTCGCTCCGACGCCCACCGTGGACGATCTGCTGGTGCTCTATCTGCCCGAGCCAGCGACATGGTCTGCGGCGTGCGAGCGCATGCAGCGCACCGGCTTCGAACGTACGGCGTCATTCAATCCCTACTGGGATGCGTGCGGGCGGACCTTCGTGGACATGGACGGCTACCGTACCGTCCTCTGCGCGACGGCCTGGCATCCGGCGGCCTCGGAGATGGCGCAGGGTTGATCGCCCTTTCGGACCGATCATTGATCGCGGTCAACCCCGGCGCACAGGGGCGGAGGCACGCTGGCGACCGAGTTGTTCGACGACCCCGTTGCGGGAGGCCCGGATCGCCATGGACAGACTGCTCGGCAAGACCTGCATCATCACCGGAGCGTCGCGCGGCATCGGCCGCGCCTGTGCGACCTGCATGGCGCAGGAAGGTGCGCGCGTCGCCCTCTTCGACGTGCTGGACGAAGAAGGTCGCACGCTCGCCCACCAGCTTTCCTCTGCCGGACACGCGGCCCGCTACTGGCATGTGGACGTCGCCCGCGAGTCCGACGTACGCCGCGCCATCCACGACGTCGTCGCCACGTTCGGCCGCGTCGATGTGCTGGTCAACAATGCCGGCATCGCAGGGGTCGACAAGCCTACGCACGAACTCTCCGAGGCCGAGTGGGACAGGGTGCAGGCGATCAACGTGAAGGGGGTGTTCTTCTGCACGAAGCATGCGATCCCCGCGATGCGCCGCGCGGGCGGGGGCAGCGTCATCAACCTCTCCTCCATCTACGGCCTGGTGGGTGCCGCGGACGTACCGCCGTACCATGCCTCCAAGGGCGCCGTCAGGCTCATGAGCAAGACCGACGCCCTGTTCTACGCCCCGGATCGCATCCGGGTGAACTCCGTCCATCCCGGCTACATCCGCACGCCCATGGTCGAAGGACACGTGCTTGCGGGCGGCGCCGAAGACCTCGAGGCCGCCCTGGAGAAACTGGGCCAGCTGCATCCGCTGGGCAGGCTGGGTGATCCGCTGGACGTGGCGTGGGGCGTGGTCTACCTCCTCATGTCATCGGCCCCATGTCCGGGCCGCGCAGGGAAGATGCGTCCGCCGTGGCGGTGCGGTGTTGATCCTGGTCAACAAAACGGCCGCGGGTTCCCCTGTCCCGGCCACCCAGAGCGGCGACAGGGCGTCTACCCGGTCAGAGGCCGACTCAGGATGCTCCAGCACTGCTTTGGACGTCCCGATGCGTCAGCGACTCCGCTGCGCATCCTGCGAGCGGCAGATGTCGGAACCGATGCGGTCCACGCATTGCGCTTGTTCCGATCTTTTCGGCGACTGATGACCTGTCTTGCGACCGGCCCCTAGCCCTGCAGCCCTGATGAGGCGATCGGCGAGCGCCTCGGCGATGTCGTGGCCGGGCGGCAGCGATGCAACCACAATATCGAGCTGCAGGGCGTCGGCCTCGTGCAGTCGCTGATAGAGACTTGCGGCCTGCTGGTCCAATGTCGGCGGAAGCGGTAGCCACCACACCCCCGGATGGCGCGGCGGTGCAACAGCCAGATGTCCTACCCGGGCCCCCCTCGCCGCCAGGCAGGCCGCGGTCGCTTCCGCCTGTTCGGCAGCGGCCAGCACGACGCGGGCTTCGGGTGCGTAGTGCGAAGGCTTCTGGCCCGAGGAAGGCGTGCCATGGGGATTCGCATGGGAGAGGGATGATCCCAGGACATGTTCGAGCATGGCACGAGTGATCGCGCCAGGGCGCAGCAACCGTGGCGTTCCATCCGAGAGATCGACGATGGTCGACTCCAGGCCTATCTCGCACGGTCCACCATCCAGGATCAGATCCACCGCGCTTCCGAGCGCCTCGGCCACATGGCTGGCCCGGGTCGGACTGACGCGGCCATAGCGATTGGCCGAAGGTGCGGCAATGCCGTCACCGAAGTGGCG